>NZ_SBIU01000004.1 GCF_004765805.1 Halorussus halobius
GGATGGTCTCCGGGCAGCGGAGACCATCCCTGAGAATGTAGACTGACTCCCTGCTGACAGACCATGTATCTGTCACAGGCCACCACCTACGAGACAGTGACGAAATCAGACGGGGCTAAACACGTACGATATTTGTATAGACCTCGAAAAGACGCAACACGGTCCCGCAAAACTACCTCTAACGGCTCTCCGATAAGCGATGTTTCAGAGAAATCCGGTTTAACATCCATACGCAGGACATCCCAGTGCCAATTAATTAATGTTCTTGAGGGGGGAGACGCTGAGAGGAGGACCAACGCTATCGGACAACTGTAGGGAGGAGGTACTAATCGCTCCCGACCATTTATCATCCCGCTATGATTCATAATCAGATATCCAGATGGCAGACTCTCCCTCCCTCCGCGAGTACGATTGGCAGTCGATATACGAGAGTCAACCTAGCGAGGACATCTCCTTCCTCGTAGACGAATTCTATGTTCCGGCATTGGAGCGGAGCAACCGATACGACCGGATTGCAGGATATTTTGATAGCGGCTCTCTAGCTGCCGCTGCCAACGGTATTGAAGCATTCGTTGAGAATGACGGAACGATGCGGCTCGTCGTCGGTGCTCAGTTACAACCGAAGGACCGTCCAGTTCTCGAAGCCCTCGCAGACGATCTCAAGGAATCACTGGAGGATCTGGACGATGAGGAACTCGACGCACGATTACAGTTACTCGCCTGGCTACTTCGGGAAGATCGCCTTGAAATCAAAATCGCCGTACCAAAGCAAGGCGACTGGGGAATCTTCCATCCAAAGCTCGGAATCTTCTACGACGGCGACGACACGATCTCGTTTGAGGGGAGCATAAACGAAACAGCTGGTGGATGGACTCGAAACTACGAGCGATTCAAAGTTCATCGCTCGTGGAAGGACGGTCAAGCAGACTACATAGACGGTGATCAGGATTCCTTCAGACGGTTGTGGGAAGACGATCACGAGTTTGTAGACGTATACGAGCTCCCCGAAGCCCTACGAGAGGAGATTATTGACTGGAAAGCGCCGGACACAGATACAGAGATTCACACCGTCGTCGAGAAGCTCCAGAGCCCAGACGAGCCGACCCCGGCTGACAAAGGAATGATCTTGGCTGACGGAGCTCAAGCACCTGGTGGACTCCAGCTCGCCGAAGAAGCGAGTACAATTGACCCCTGGCCTCACCAACGTGTCGTCTCTGATACAGCGGTCAACACGTATCCGAATTCATTCCTCCTGTGCGACGAGGTCGGCCTAGGGAAGACCATCGAAGTGGGGCTCACCCTCTCTCGTCTCGGTTTGACTGGTGAACTCGAAAATAGCCTCGTACTCGCTCCCGCCAGCCTCGTTGTTCAGTGGCAGGAAGAACTCTGGGAGAAGTTCAATATCAACGCGTACCGATACGAACGGGGAAGCGACTACGACTACGCGTTCATCGACCCGTTCGGGGAAGAGTACCCCGTTCCGGGTGCCGCCGATCTCGATATCGACGCCGACCGCAGAGATGAAGCATGGACATCGAGCCCACTGTGGCGGTTCGTTCATACACGAAGCGAGGAATCCGGTCCAACGGTCATCATCATGTCGTGGCATACAGCTCGTCTCGACGACCGCTGGGACCAAGTCGCGCCTGCCGATGGTGGCGTTCCTCGACGTCGAGGAGACATTCCAGCGGGATGCCGTGGTCGGGAAACGGAGGAACGCGAGGGTGTCTGGGACGCCGTCGTTGTGGACGAGTCACACAACGCCCGCCGAGGAAGCAATTTCTACAACCTGCTTGAACGGTTACGTGCCCACACGCACTGCTACTACCTCCTCACGGCGACGCCGATGCAGTTGCACCACAGCGAACTCTACGACCTACTCACGCTACTGGACATCCCCGAAGAGTGGGACAACCGGGACAAGTTCGTGGAGTTCTTCGAAACTCGGCAGGCACTCTCTAGTGTCCTCACAGGAGGTATCGACCTATCTGGACGCTCGACGTCGTCGAAAACCTCTCAAGCAACCTTGGAAGGATCGTTCCAAGATCGGTTCAACAAATCGCCTGAGTATGCTGACCTCGTGCTGGAAGGACTAGTTGACGAACTCGGACTGGAAGACGAGGGACGCGGTGTTGCAAAACAACGGCTTCTCCAAGCTTGTACGTTAGCTCAGAGCTACGGCCAACGGTACAGTGACTATCGAGAGAAGGTCGATGAGGCGATAGACGAACGTATAGACCCATTCGGTGCGGACGAGGATACGAAACTCAAGCGACTTCTCTATCCCGAACCGGTCCTGGATGCTGAGATGATCATCGCCTCCCGTAAGGATCGGTTGGACGCTCTCGACGAACTCAGCGAAGATGGCTGGAAAGTTCTTGAGGACGTGTTCTCCTGGGCGACTCCAATTGACGCTTGCATCCATAGGAACACCCGTGACACCCTCCGGAAGTACCGGAAGGTCGGATTGCTCGATCAGACAGTGCCAACACGAAAGCCCAAGCGTCGTCGGATTGAGCTCAACGACGAGACACGGCAGGTCTACGACCGGATCGACGAGTACACCCGGACGTTCTACAAGAAAGCCCAGCAATCGTCCGAAACTGAGACTCAAGCGATTGGGTTCGTGATGACGACGTATCGCCAACGCTTAACCAGCAGTGTCTACGCAATTTCTCAGAGTCTCTCATCACGGCTTGAGAAGCTACGGAAGCAGCGAGATGTTTTACAGCGTCGCAAGAGAATTCGGGACGAGGCGGATGAAGACCGTCAGGCAGCACTGAACGCTCTCAGTAACTTTGACGAGGAGGAGATAGCAGAGATGGAAGATGCCGGTGAGGACGTATTGAACGTCGATCTGACCGAACTTGCCCCAAGCCTCACCGATGAAGGTATCGAGTTACTGGAAGAAGAAATCGAGGAGTTGGAGTCCTTCATACAGGAGGTCAAGCAGGTTGATAGCGACCCGAAAATGGACCAGCTTTATGAGGATCTCGATATGCTGGATCGGCGGGGACGTAACCGGATCATCGTATTCACACAGTATAAGGATACGATGCATTTCATCCGCCGTGAGCTCCGGTGGCGATACGGAGAGAATATCGCTTGCTACTCCGGAGACGGCGGCGAGATGTACGATGAAGATGCAGACACTTGGCGGAACGTCGGGAAGGAAAGAGTAAAGCGAGAATTCGCAGACGACGATGGAAATGTAGATATTCTTATATGTACAGATTCAGCTTCAGAGGGCCTGAACCTCCAGGAATGCGGGGCTCTGATCAACTACGATCTGCCGTGGAATCCAATGCGCGTTGAGCAGCGAATCGGCCGTATCGACCGTATTGGACAGCGGTACGACGACGTCATCATTCTGAACTATAGTTACGAAGATACGGTCGAATCAGATATCTACGACAGATTAGACGACCGGATTGGATTGTTCGAATACGTCGTCGGGGACATGCAACCCATTCTCTCCGGTGTTGGTTCGAAGATTCGCCAGGCTACAATGCAAGCGGGTGCAAAATCAGGCACAAAAGAGTACGAAGACCTCGAACAGGACATTGAACAGGATATCGAGGAGCAGCAGCATGAAGACGATCCAATCGAGCTCAAGGACTCACTAGCCCATCTTGATAGTGATACACCACTCCGTGACCAGGTGATTCGGGAAGCACGGCTTGATGCGTGGAATACGTACTCGCACCCAGACCTCGGAGAAGTGGGCCACCCTGACGAGGCCCGCGAACCGGCGTATTCGGTCGAATCTATTGAATCTGTGCTCACGGAAAACGACAGACTCGCCGAACTTGGCATCACGTTCGACCAATTATCTGAGTTGGAAACAGAGTTCGCCTTCGACGATGACTCCCATGCAGCTGGAGTCTATTGCTTACGATCTTCAGAGGATCTTCCACTGAGTGTTAGGACCGATGAAGGTACCCTGGCAGAAAGCATCGCCGAACAGCACGGAGGAATCGGAATAACATTCTCACCAGACATAGCTGATCAGTATCCGTCACTTCGGTACTTAGCACCTGGCAGCCCGCTGTTCGCATGGCTTTCGACGAAGCTGATGAATGAGGGTGGCGAGCGAGTACTATCAACAAGAGCGTTTGGATACGACAATGAACAGAATATTGCTGAGTTATCGGAAGAACCGTGGTTGGTTTGTGGCTGGACGGAAGGTGAAAATGATGGCTCGCTCGTTTCACTCTCCGACGAGGGGCGTGTAATCGAATCAATAGACTCGGTGGATGAGCTATCAAAGTGGGCCGAACGATTCGCCACTAATCGAACGAGTGTCTCAGAATGGTCTGATTAATTAGACCCTGAGAGTCTTTCACTATTTCAGGCACTACTGCGAATTTACAACCGATTCATCCTGGTGCGACAGCTCTATATTCACAACCTTTACCTATTAAATAAAATAATTGATATGACAGTGCTTATAGGTGACCTGCAAAGTTGATTTACCGGGGAAAGGATCATCATCGGGCCACGTTACTGTTTGTTCATGCCTTCGGATCGGCTTCGTAGTATCGTCCCGATGTTTGGTGGTGGGACACGGTACGTTGAGACGTTGGATGCGATTCTTGCGTTCGTTGAAGCGCATCAGCCGACGTCGGATGAACTGGTGGGGTGGCATCGCGGTTCGTTTTCGAATGTGTCGAGTCGGGATTCGATTATGCGGCGGGTGAGTTATCTTCAGCAGGTCGGGTTTCTTCACCAAGTGAACGAGCAATAAAAGCTCGGTGATGCTGGTCGAGAGTATGTTGAGCAGGGTGATGTGGCGGCGCTGCTACGAATCATGTGTGATCGAACCGTCGGGTTACGGAGTCTCCTGTATGCGTTGGTTGCTGGTCCGATGACACTCGCAGAGGTGAGTGAGCAGCAGCTCGATACGCATCCAGAGTTAGGGTGGAGCCGCGGGGAGACGGACATGGCGAAACAGCGGGTGAATTGGCTGCGGAGTATGGAACTCGTCGAGAAGCGCGGCGACGAGTATGCGTTGACGGATGATGGCCTGCAGTTCGTTGAGAGCGCGGTGGAGGAGTGGGCCGATTCGGACTGGACACCGTCGGTGAGCGATGCCGGGGTGCGTGCTGGGACGTACGAAGCGACTGTCCACGCACGGTCGGTCGATCCGGAATTCCGCGCGACAGTACTGTCCCGGCACGACCGTACGTGTCCGGTTTCCGGGGTGGATCATCCCGGCCTATTAGACGTGGCACATGTCCTGCCGTGGAGCGACTACCCGGAACACAGGGCAGACATTTCGAACGTGTTGGCACTCAGTAAGACGCATCACGCGGCGTTCGACCGGGAGCTCTTCACTATCGATCAGGACTACCGGCTGTGCGTGAATCCGAGGTTCGAGACCGAGAGTGATGTGCTCCAACGGACAATTATCGACCGGGAAGGGGAACGGATCTCGATTCCGGATGATAGCTTGAAGCCGAAGTATGTCGCCCAGCACAATACGGCGCTTGAGTGGGTGTGAGTGGGAGGTCCAAGTCGGATAGTGGTTGAGGTGTTTCAATCAGGCGTGAGGTTTTCTTCATCATGAGGGTCATCTTCGGCAGAATACACGGCTACGGAGGAGAGGGTCCTCTGACAAAACCAGGAGACGACCGGGCCCGCGTTACTGGTTTAGAGACTCCGACTTTGACAGTCGGTGAGTATCTCCAGTAGTTGGACGACAACAGGGACGGGGGGAGGCCTTCGTCCGGGCGTTTCGTGGTGGTGTGACGACGATTGATCTCGCGGAAACCTCTCAACAGGAGGGTTAGACTGATGAAATGCAGAGATTCCCAGATCGAATCAGGTGGATTATTCCCACTCATCTATTAGCGTCTGACCAGGTGCAAAATGGGTTTTCTCGTACTCTTCCATCCGAACCCATTCTAATCCATGTTCTCGCAGTAAGTTTTGGATTTTCTCGCCAATGTAAGGGGCGACGAGGATCCCTCGAATTGTAGACTCTTTTGTTTTCTGGAAATGCGAGACATATCGGTGGAGTTGATCGACATCTTCGTACTTTGCAGCTGCTGTCTTAATTTCGAGAACTACGTTATTCCCGTCGGAATCGGCAGCAAAGAAGTCAATACGACCATACGGCGTGCCTCGCTCGTGG
Organism: Halorussus halobius; assembly: GCF_004765805.1. Taxonomy (GTDB): domain Archaea; phylum Halobacteriota; class Halobacteria; order Halobacteriales; family Haladaptataceae; genus Halorussus; species Halorussus halobius. The sequence goes on from NZ_SBIU01000004.1 coordinate 6,137, forward strand.
CTTATGATTCGAGGTTGTCTTCGATTGTCTCTGGATTCGATTCGATGTACGCGTGCATTTGCTCTTCAGTCCGGTTCTCAACGAGTGCGGCATCATCGTTGGCCACGTACTGAATTACAAGCACTGGCTCATGGATATCAACTCGAATACTCTCGTTCCTTCCTTTTGCAGCGTAGATAACGGGAACATCGCTTTCAAGAAAGACTTCAAACGAACTTCGGATACCTTGGCGAGCGACAGCGCGTGCACCACTGGGCCGGTGGACGGCGACCGCACCATCTCGTTTGCACAGAATGACGCGGTCCCCCGGACCGATCTCGCCTTCTCGGTTCCCTGTGAATTCAACACTGCAATTGGCGTGGATTGTGACGAGATATCCCCGCTCGTGCCCGTTCGAAATGAATTCAACAGGTTCGGCTGGATCAGGCGCTCGCAAGATATTCTCGGTCACTATGACGTAACCTGACATCTAACGGTGATATAATCATCGGGTGAACGGTGGATTCTGTTATTTTACATTGGTGATCGGTCGCTAAAACGGTGGGAATGTATATTTGGATCGGATCGTGTAAAAAACCTCCCAGAAATAGGTTTAGATCACAGATTGCTATAGAACGTTAGTTGATATTTGCGACGGTCCGCCGGTAGGTGTCGTCGAGATCAGAACCGCCGAGTGCTGTGTAGAGGTCGATGAGGTCTGCGACGTCGCTGAGGCAGTAGTCTTTGAGGAGTTGTGTGAGTTCACGGTGGACCCTGGTATGTTCGATGCCGGCTTCGACATTTTGCACATATTTGTCGCCGAGGACTTGCCCGATGTGCTTGCCTTGGACAGCTTTCCCATCGATTCCAGAGAGGTAGTTGTCTGGGAAGTCGTAGTCGTCGTACCAGACGCTGTCGTTGTCGATCCCAGTAAGGTCGTAGACTTTCCAGTCAGGAAGGATGTGCTGGTCGTCCCACAGCTCGGCTTCGTACTCGTCGGCTGCCGCGAGCGCGACATCAACGTGGTTCTCGAACAATGTTTCTGTGCGTGGGAAGAAGTCTCGGTCGGCACTATCGTCGATGTCGCGGGCCCAGTTCAGCAAGTGCGTGCCGTCGAACCAGGTACCGTTGTACGTGAGGAGACGATCTACGCTGCGGTCATCACACCACTCGAAGAGGCGGTCGTAGAGGTCAATCGTATACTGGTCGTTCCAATCGCCGCGCCGGAACAATACTTCGGTATCTGGTGTGTCGTTCAGGTCGCTGGCGTACGCGAGGCTGACAGCGAAGAATTCGAAGTACTGGGTGTCGTTCGAGTTATCGGGCGGCTCTTCGAACGGGCTCGCGGTTTCGATGTCGATGACAAGTGTGCCCATCTAAACAGACCTCCAGACGTAATGGGTGTCGGACAGTGGCTTGTTTGTTGTGGACGCCGCTCCGGAATTCAGACTGCAGAGTAACCGATAGAATCCCGGTCTACCCCTATGATTTTTCTCCTGACCGAGTAGTTATTCATTTACTTACGAATGACGGGGATTGCTATTATTACAGCTGGACGCGAGGACGCCTATCAGGATTATCTGCAGTCTGTGAAGGGAGGGCATGACCCTGCTGAGTTTGAGGAACATCTTTCTAACGCCGAAGTTGAGGCCGTCACTGATTCAGAGACAGAGAAGGTGCACCTTTGGGGAACCTCAGTTGATTCGAAGTGGCAGTTCGTGGAGGGTGGGGACATCGCGTTAATCTACCGGGATGGGAGGTACATTGCGCAGGCCACGGTTGTTCGGACACATGATGATCTCGACCTAGCTGAGCATCTCTGGCGTACTGAGGGGAATCCGTGGGATCCTGAAAGTCCGTGGCGGTATTTGGTGTTCTTGACTGGTGTGGTGGAGATTGATGTGGATGTCGAGTCGTTCAACGAGCTTGTTGGGTACCAAGATAATTATATCCCGCAGGGGTTCAGTCGGGTGTCGGATTCGCGTATCCGCGGCATAGAGGATGCGTATGAGTCCGTTGAAACCGCGGTTAATGAGTTGACAGGGAGCGGTGTCCGAGTTCATGAGTTTGATGAGGAGCCGTCGCAGGAGGAATCTGAAGAGGAACAGGAACTCGATCTAGGAGAGCGTATCGTTGCGGCGAGTCGGGATGGTGACCAGTATGAGGAGTTGGAAGAGCTTGTCGCTAAGGCGTTCTCTCGGTTGGGGTTTGAGGCACGGTGGATTGAAGGTGGGGACGATACGGATGTCGAGGTTACGGCACCGATTCATGCGGTCGTTGAAGTGAAGGCGCGAAGCAGTGGGACGCTGGCATCGCCAGATGCAACGCGAATCCAAGGGCATAAAGAGCGACATTCGGCCGACCAAGCGATTGTGGTTGCACCTGGCTTCACCCCGGCGGCAATTGAAGATGCGGACCGGCAAGGAATCGTCCTCCTTGCGACCAATCACCTCCAGGCGCTCCTAGAACGGCGTGATGCCTATGGAATCCCGCCAGAAGCACTCGCAACATATCTCACTGAACCGGGTGCATTCCAAGATGACCGCTTAGATCAGATCGATGATGAACTACGGACTCGTCTCGGTGGTACGGAGGACTTGCTCGCCGTGATGGAAGCGCTTCAACGAGCAAATCCAGAGGAAGGAACCGCTGACCGGCTCCGCTTGATTTTGAAAGGCATGTACAATGAGGAGCGGGTTCCGGACCAGCACGTCATTGAACAGTCGCTCAACCTATTGGCTCACCCAAGCATCCAACTGGCGGAGTACGAAGAGGGACAGTACCAGCCGACAACAACCAAAGAGAATGCAGAAGTCCTGCTCCGACGGTTCGGGAATCTCATCACCGAAGTTAGTAAGTCAAGCGAAGAGTGAGCCAGTCAGAGTCCGACCGCTTGATTTAGCGTCCACTCGCTCGATAGGACTTCGTCCTTGTCATCGGTCCCACCTTCCGTGAGCAGTCCGATGTGCCGGAGATGGTATTTGAATTGAAAGTGAATGCCCGATTTGTACACGGTCGGATCGATAAGGACCGATTCGTCGATGTCACCGTCGGCGGTGAGGATGTCTTCGCGCCTGGATTGGGTGAAGAAGACTTCCACGGTGAGTGGTTGGTTGATGCGGCAGGCTTCTCGCGCGACGTCGTCGATGGTTGCGGGTTTGATACCGCGTTGGTGGAGGCGTTCGAGTGCTTCGATGATGAGTTGCGTTGGGTCGTACTGGATGGCGACTGAGCGGGCGAATTGCGCCCAGCGGGATGCGAGGTCGGTGAACGGTGTGGATCGGCCTTTCCAGGAGGCGAATTCGTCGAGTGCAGCATCGACGGTTCCGTGTTGAGTGCGGGCGAAGCGGACGACTTCTGCGCCGAGGTGCGTGAGTGTCTCTCCGTCAGGTCGATTGTCGACGAGACCGAGGAGGATAGCGCCGCGACGACCACCAGAGACGCTATTGATCACGTACTCGGAGTAGATGTCAGCGGTGTCGCCATCTGCAGCGAGGGCGAGTGCATAGCCGAGGTAGTTCTTCGGGTGATTGACTGGGAAGCTGCCTTCGGTGAGTCGGTGCGTCGTGGCTTGAAACCGGATTGCGTCGATAGTGGTGGAGAAGTCACCGACGCCGGTGACGCGAGCGGGTTCGATGAGCGTTGCGTCGTACGGGCTTTCGACGCCGATGACACCAATATTTAGATCGCGTGCAAGGGCACGTGCCTGATCAGAGATACTCTGTATGGGGGCGGCGACGTACCCGATGTTGACTTCGGACAGGTGGCCGTGCGCTTGATCGATACCGGTTCTGACGTCAGCAGCGCTCGGGTCGTTGTTGTGGCCTTTCGCTTCGATGACGGCGACAGGCGTTGTAGTGGCGTCGGCGTTCAAGACTTCGAGGGCAGGCATCCCGACGCCGAGGAGATCAGGTTCACCGTCGGCAAGACGAATCGTGTTGTACGGTGCGAGACGACGACGCAACTCGTCTGGGATTTCCCACCCGCCCCAGTTCGGCTTGGTGAATTGGGTTTCCGTGACAGCGTAATGGTCTGAGCTCGTATCGAGATCAGGGTAGAGAGTGTCCTTTGCGGCAGCGAGAACGGCAGGTTCGGTGAGTGTAGCTGCCATTGCTACAGCCCTTCTCAACCGGTCGTCATTAAATTGGGCCGTGCAGGACGTCAATCCGCCCGAGCACAGATACCGATTCGAGTGCAGAACGGTGAGAGGTGCGCTACTCGTCGTTCGGGTCGTAGATCTTCCGGATCCACGCGCCTTGGGCAAGCTTCAACTGTATCTCTTCGCCGTCTGGCCAGAGGTTGTCGAAGCCACCGAAGACGTAACCACAGCCTTCGTCAAGCGTGATGTCGTCGTTGAAGACGACGCAGGGGCGTTGGACGTCGCCGCGGTCGCTGTTGCCGAGCATGACCTTCTGGTGTGGGGTGTGGCTGTTGAGGTCAATGGAGTAGTTGACGAATGCTTTCGTTTTGATGAACCCGTTCGTGCCGTCGAACTCGTCGATGTGGAGGAACGGTGGGCTGCTCATCGGTGACCACCTCCCCGGATCACGGTGACTTGTCCGCAGGTTTGGACGGCGGGTTGTGGTTCTCCGCAGGTTGGGCAGCGCGTGTCTGTGATCGGGTCTACGAGGTCGTCGCAGGCGTCGCACATCACGAGGCCGGTCGTGTCGAGGCGACCGTCGTTGATGAGGACGGTTCGGATCCAGCCGTCGCGGACGAGAATGAGTGCGTCGACGGGTTCGTAGAGACGGGCGTGGCTGCAGCGGGCTGCGGGTGCATCGACGGGTTTGGCGGCGCGCCAGGCAGCTTCGAGCGGGCGGTCCGTGGGGAAGCGTTCGTGCCAGCGGTCGTGGGCGTGCTGTTTGATCGGCGGAAGATACGTCTGGTCGAGGTTGGTGTAGCTGGACATTGATCGAAGGAGTCGCGTGGTGATGCGTCTCGTCGTCTGAGTGCCAGTGGCTGCGTAGGGAGTGTATCTGCGCTGGCCAGTGTTGCCACTGGGCGCGGTGATACAGACTGTTGAGGAAACCCTTCGAGGTGAGCCGTCGAGAGGGATGGAGCTCTCTGAGGGAGTGTCGAAGGGTCTCTAAGGGACGTCGCTGGCTAACGACGAGAAGCGATGCGTGAACCTCGCGCGTACGATGGAATGTACACCGAAGCGGTTGGCTGGGTCGAAGCCTCGAAGCTCGCGTGTGTAATGGAGTAACCCCTTCGTGGCTGAAGCAGAGTCAGAGTCCTCGTGAACTGGCCACTTCGGAATAGGTGTTGCAAAGGGGCCAAACTTGGTACCCTGCTTAACGAAGGGCTGGCGAACTTCGCGCGATAATTGGCAGCCAGGCCGTCGCTCCGCCTTATGGCGGAACCGACGACCGACGACCCTCATTTCGCATATTGTCGCAGGGAATACTTAAAAGAATATTATTTTCGAGCATTCTAGGCACAAAGATAATAACCATTGAGCATTTACCGGCACAAATAGGGGAGTACCGTTGTCCGAGGAGGTTTCTTTGGCGAATTCGGCGGGCACGAAGACGCAGTCATAGTGGGAAGTGATCGTGTTTTTTGAGTTCGCGTTTGACGAGTTGTGAAACGCTATAGAGATCGGATTTCGAAACCTCTTGTTCCTCCAGCAGAGTTTGGAAATCGTCTTGTTCCAGCATCCGCGGCGGGAGTCGGTCGGCATCGAGGTCCGGCAAGGCCTCATCAGGAATCCGATTAAACCGGTCCCACTCGACGACGACTTTGATCGTGGCGAGGGCAACTTTTGACAGGCGTTTCTGCCGACCGAATCGATCAAGATTCATCGTCGCCATCGCGGTGACTGCCGCTTGTTGCTGATGGGCGGGGATATCGAGCGCAGAGCAGAAAGCCTCGGTCACACGAACCTTATCGCGGATTGCCTCACGGGTACTGTGATTACCGTCAGAACGATGCCGGCCTTCATTGTGCCGAATGAGTTTCTCTACCTCTCCGCCAGCACTACCAATGCCGACGCGAGTCTCACCAAACGGATCATACCCCGAGGAATACGCATCCGGGGAATGGTCACGCTCCTGTTGACGGGAGGGCTGGAGCTCCGGGGTTTCATCGACTTGCGAACTATCTGCCTCTTCTGACTCAGTTTGATCCCCGGCGGTGAATTTCTCACTCACGGCAATATTCCAACTACAACTAAAATAGCTACCAGCTACAGTATAACGTTTACCCGGACTGATTTATTGCCAAATTTCTCACAGTCATACTGGAATATTCCTACTTCCGATGTCTGGACATTCAAATTTAAATGAGTTCTACAAGTTCGTCGTGCTATGGTAAATCAAGATAACAATTGGTGGAGGATGACCGCTGGCCATGGTGGGTCGTTAGCTATCGATTGGCTTGAACAGGACATTGTCACGGTCGGGTGGGCACGCTCAGTTGGTGATTTCCGGGATCAAAGCGCAGAGAAGATCGTAGATAAAAGCAAGGATGCGGGCGCTGGCCGCCAAGTAGCCCGTTTTCTGGGGAAGACAAAACGCGGAGATGGAATGCGCAAAGGCGACACAGTGATCGTCTATGCACCGAATCCGAAAGGACTGGTAGTGGGCGTTGGTGAGGTCGGTGAGCCGGAATACGTTAGGCACCCCAACCTGCCATTCGATGACCATCGATACCACCGTACCGTCAGATGGTATGACTGGGGCACTCCAGTATCTAAGGACGAACTGCCCTCTGACTGCCCTCAAGTCTATACGCCAGCTACATTAGCTAACTTTGGTGGTTCCCGGGAGGATCTCAAAGCGGCGGTGAATCGAGCACCAGAGATTCCGACCGAGGAAATTGAATCGACGATCTCGCTAGGATCATCGGAGGACGATATGCATGTTTGGGCGATGAGGAATCTTCAGAAAATAGATAGTGGCCTCACGGTTACAGAGCATGAATCTCCGATTCCTGTTGGTGATATCGATGTCCTCGCTGAAGATTCGGATGGCTGGGTAGTTGTCGAGCTGAAAAAGGGCGAGGCAGACGATAGTGCAGTTGGTCAGATCAAGGGATATATGAATGATTTGAAGCGTGAGACTCAGGCTGAGGAGGAGGTACGAGGTATCCTGATCGCGGAGGACTTCTCTACACGGGTGAAGCGTGCAGTAGCGGATGATAATGTGGATCTATACCGATTGAAGCTCAATCCTAGTTTGGAATCGACGTAATCCGGATCTTGTTTTAGGAGTAGAAGACGACGGGGCGGCGGTCGCTGCCGTGTTCGTCGTCGGGGAGGTGTTCGGCGAGGCCGTCGCGGTCTTCCGCGCCGAGGAGTTGGTTGAGGACGTCGATGGCGGAGGCGCGGAGGAGGGGTTTGTTATCGTTGTCGCAGTTTTCGTCGAAGGTGTAGGCGGGGCAGCCGTTGGGTTGGCCGCAGTGGCAGTCGCGGAGTTGGTCGCGGGCGCGTTCGGCGAGGGCTTCGAAGTTCTCGTAGATGGCGCGGGCAGAGCCGAGGCCGCAGGTGTCGCCGTCCGGAAACTCTTTAGTTGGAGTGTGGACTGAGAATCGTACCCCCGTTACCGTGTTCGGTATAAGATGGTCGAGTCGATCAACCGGGAAATAATCGAAGATTTAGCTACTAAAAGTTAACAGAAACTATTCGAAGAATGACTATGACAACTGATCAGTGACGCGATCTAAGAAATCGTGAAGTTCCTCGATTTCTTCGCCTTCCCTGTACATCGCTTCGACGATTTCTGTGCCCCGTTTCTTGTCATATTGCCTGCCAGCGTCAGGAGCAGTGATATTGCCGCACGCGTCACACTGTCGATCCTCTACGGGTGCTCCCTCCTCCCCAATATGTGTCTCTGCAATCTCTGAATGGAGTTTCTCGGGGATGTCCTCGTAGCTTCCAACGAAATCTGGACCTACGTCGAGACCGAGCGTTTGGTTGATTCCAGTCGGCGAAAAGTAGTTCTCGATCTCCCGTTTTTCCAGGATATGAACGAATGCTCGAAGTTCTCTACAGTCGTCCTGAATCTGTTGTACGGTATCTGAAGGACGGGTATCTTCGGACCGGCGGTCGCTGTCCAGCAAGAAGCAGAAGTTGTGATTGATCCCTTGCAAGTCTTCCGGGTTGCAGCTCTGGATGTTGCCTGTCCCCCCGAGGTGCTGAATTGTGATGTTCTTCCGCTCCCAGTCTTCTACGTACTCTCGTGCCACGGTTCTGAGAATACTCGCGTCACTGGGGCCCTCAGTGTAGATGACGAAGTCGCTTTGGAGGATGTCACTGTTTCGAGCGCCAAGTTCCTCTACTGCGGAGAGATAGTCTTCGTTGATCATCCGAATCGATGTTTTTCCGCCTTCTCGTTGCACAAGATGGAGATCACCATGACCTCGACGATCGATGAAGATAGGTGAGTGTGTGGATAGCATTATTTGTCCCCCGGACTGGGCAATCTGTTTAAGCGAGCCCAGCATCTCTCGTTTCGCTTCTGGGTGGAGCCAAACTCCGGGCTCTTCGAAGAGTAGGAAGTACCCCTCGTCAACGTGCCGTTCTCGGTAAGCCTCAACCAGTGAAAGAACGAACATGCTCCCCACTCCCGAGCCTCGTTCTCCAACCGGGACTGACGTTTCGGTCGAGTGATCCTTGACCGTAATCGATGGAGTGAACGCTTTTCCCAAGTCAATTGCCCCAGGATCAACTTCCACTTCACTGATCGAGTCCAGTCGGCTCACTAGTCGGTCTTCGATTAGACCGGAGAGAACCCCCATCTCGTCTTGAAGTTCCTCCTCCAGTGATTCGCGCTTTGCGCTGAGCGACTCGCTATCGTTGAGGAGGGGACTCAGCAGGCGGTCGATCCAGGTGTCTGACTTGAACTTTGTCTGCTCGGAGATATTCCGCTCCGCGGGAATGTAGATAGGTTCGGGAAGGTATGACCAGATTCGCTCACGTGACGGAACCTTATTGAGTTCTTCGCCATCCTCTACGATTGTCCCGGAACCTAGCGTTTCCTGCTCGTCTTCTCCCAATAGTGTCGTTCGGGATGGAGCCCGTTCCCCATTCTCGCTGTACTTTCGGACGATTTTCAGAGTCCCATCCGACGTGTCGACAGAATCAGTGAGCTGCTCTGAGAGTTCATCTGGCACTCCTGCGAAGCGGCCAGAGAAGACGATCTCTTCCGCTTCGCGCATGTGGAAGTGACTGGGCTCGGGCTTCCCCTTCTCCTTGAGGAAGATCCTAACCGCTTCCAGAAACGACGATTTGCCTGCGTCGTTTTTTCCGATCAGTACTGAGAGTTCTTCAATCGATCCGAAGCCGTCCTCTTCTATCGGTTTGAATGTCTCGACTTGAAATTTAGTTAAATTCATGAGTGGTTATTATCACGTCATCATTCGCTCAGCCAGGCTTCCAAAATGTTCCGGTAGGTATCGGTGCCCGGATTGTTGAACATCTTTTGTGTCACCCACACATGACATTAATAATATCTTATCTGAGATGCGCTACCTCCAGCAAATCCACTACGTCCTGGTAAATACGCCAATTACGTCCTCTTCGTGCTCTATGCCCAAGGTTACCAAGATCACGAAGAGGCCCCCTCTACATTGAAGCATACAGGGCCGCGGCATGGTTCATTGACCAACATGTTACGTGCGATGTGAGTGACGACGTCGAAGCGACCATCACGACATCTACGCTCAAGGCGTTATACAACGTCGTTGCCGAGCACCGCGGCCGCCGAACCCCAGGCCTAGAATACGCAGCGGAGGTGGTGATCATAGACTGGCATCTTGGAATTCTGCCGGTAACTCAGATGGTGAACTTGCGAACGACTGGGCCCGTTGGACGATACTTACCCCACCCACGAGAGTCCCTGTGGCCAGAATGACTCCTCGTCGTATTTTCGTTGGGGTACGTTTAAGCGAGTAGATGAGACAGTGTTGATGAATGAGTGAATCGTCTTCTGAGATTGTGTTTGATGGAATCGATGATGTTGTTGATCGGTTTGTTGAGGTGTGGGATGCTGGTGGGTATGAGGAAGATGCGGCGTCGCCTGTTGGGTGGGAAACGTGGAAATGGGATTATCAGCGGCATTTGGAAGCAGAATTCTTAGCGGACACGGAGGTGACGGAGTTATCGCAGAGTGATGTTCCGGTGCTGCTTGAAGTGCTTGATGAGCAGGTGAGTATCGACACGAAAATTCCAGCGTATATGTTAGGTGGTGGGCAGAATGGCGGTGTAGCGTGGCATGAGTTCAAAGAGGTTTCTGAAGCGGACGTCGAAGCAACTGCCGATACGCTTTCGTTTTTCTTTGATCCGACTGAAGATCTCGTAGAGCGGTTAGACCGGTTTCGGGAGTTCTACGCGGATGTGGAAGCTGGGAGTGCGCCTGGTTCGCTGCTTGGACTCGGTGGGTGTCTTCTGATGTTTGTCCATCCGGATCAGTATGTTCACTACAAGTGGACGCAGATGCGGGATTTCTTCGGTGAGTTCGCGGACTACAAGGTGAATCAAGGGTTCGATGCGCGTCAGTATCAGGAATTAAACGAGGCGTGTGCGCAACTGTTAACGCGGCTTGAAGGGCGGGTGGAGGACCCGTCGATGCTGCACGTCCAAACGATGATTTGGAGTTGGAGCGATCTTCTCGCTCCTGACGCAGTCGAACCCGATGCATTACCTGACGTCGCGGACGACATCGATTTTTATTGGGTGAATCAAACGCACGACGAAGAATTAGATGGGGAGTATCTTCGGTCAACGGATACGAAGTGGCAACGCGATCTCACAGTTTTGGATCCGGGGGATGTCGTTTTCCACTACGCGAATCAGGAGATCCGTGCGTGTTCAGTCGTTGAGGCGGAAGCGTATCAGGATGAATTCGACGGTGAACAACACTTCTTCGTCGATCTGTCGACAGACCGATTAAGTGATCCAGTGCCGCTAAACGAGATTCGTGACGGGCTGCTTGATCCGGAGGTCCGGCAGGAGAAAACCAGGTACCCATTGAATGACGCTGGGAAGGTGTTGCAGGCGTATCTTTGCCACCTCACACCGGATGCTGGTGCATTTCTTTTGGACGCAGCAGGAATAGAACCGCCGGAGCCGGAAGGGGAAACGCAGTACTTCTGGGTGAATGCTGAGGCAACTGACTGGCATCAAGAGGGCGGTGAGTCGTTTTATCAGGTGACAAATTCAGCTGGTGAAACGCGACGGAATCTGGAGGCGTATCAGGAGGCGATGCCAGGGGATCAGGTATTAATATATCAGATTGCGCCGGTGAAGGAGATTGTCGGGCGAGCGCATGTTGTGCGTGGATTACACGAGGAGGCTTCCACGTCCGGTAATTCTGAACCCGTGGAAGGCATCACGCTCCAATGGGAGAAGTCATTAGATGGAGCAAGTTGGCGGGATGTGAAGTCAGACGCGGAGTTAGATGGAAGCCGACTCGTTGAATCTGACAACAGCTTCGTCATCACGCAACTCACAGAGGGTGAGTACGACCGGATTCTGGAGTTATGCGAGATGACGCGGTTTGATGACTTCGCTTCGGAGCTTACGGTCCCGGACTCGGAGATCGCGGTTGAGCAGGAGCACTTGCATTTCCCGGAGGAGGAATGGGATCGAATTCAGTCACGGGTGGAACAAGCGTTGGCAAACGGGAATCACGTTTTGTTGTTCGGCCCACCGGGCACGGGGAAGACAAAGCTGGCACGGCAAGTGTGTGAGGCGACAGTCGGGGAAAACAAATACGAGCTCGTGACAGCGTCGGCTGATTGGTCGACGTTCGACACGGTCGGCGGGTATCAAACGACCACGCAGAACACGCTTGAATTCGGGCCGGGAGTTGTGTTGGACCGGTTCCAAGCAGATGGCGACGGGACACCAGCGAATGAGTGGTTGGTCATCGACGAACTCAACCGGGCAGATATCGACAAGGCATTCGGGTCGTTGTTCTCGGCATTGACGGGAGAGAGCGTCACGTTACCGTTCGATGACACTGCCGGGGATCCGATTGAAATCCTCGACGCGTCCCGCAGCCACGAGGAGATCGGGCAGAACCGGTTTTTCATCCCTGAGGACTGGCGGATGATGGCGACGATGAACACGCTCGACAAGACGTCGCTGTACGAGATGAGTTACGCGTTTATGCGGCGCTGGGCGTTCGTCCCCGTTGGAATTCCTGATCTGCCTGCCCGTGAGGATGGTGATGATTCTGCACTCAAATCACTTGTCGCGGACTATGTCGCAGTCTGGGCGGCAAACGGTGGAGTGCCGGAAGCAGACCAGCACTACGAGACGGTCGGGCGTATCTGGCGAGCGGTTAATGAACAGCGAGCCATCGGGCCAGCCATCGTTGAAGACATTTATGAACACGTTGCAGCCGCTCCCTCAACGGAGACTGCGGATTATGTTTCGCCGATCATTATGTACGTGTTTCCGCAGTTGGAAGGGCTGCGGCGAAACGAGTTAGAGCAGCTGATCGGGGCGCTTGACGAGATTGTTGACGACGAGACTGGTGAGTTGTGGACAGTCGCACGTGATTTCTTCCAGATTGACCTGCAGCCGGGTGGGGGAGAGTAACTGAAAATGGCGAAGACGACTGAAGAGGCGTTGTTGGGAGAGATTGCCGACGATTTTCAGACGTATCTCCGGAAAGGCGTTCGATTCGATCGAGTCATCGGGTCGGCGCACGCGGACCTGGATATCGACGACATCGAAACGCTGCTTCGGATTCACTTCGTCTTGACCGATGCTGAAGACGACAGCTCGGAAGTCGGTGTCCTGGATTTTATGCGGCAGTTGGAAGATCGGATTCGGCAGATGAAGACGACAACCGCTCCGGAGTCGTTCCAGTACCGTGGTGAGATCCGCGGACAGATCGACTGGCAGGGAACGGTGAAGACACGGGCACGCGCTGGTCGGCTGGATGAGCCGCTGTTTGTGTGTACGCAGCCTGAAGAGCACTATAACATCGACGAGAATCTCGTGCTGAAACGGTTACTGACGATTATTCACGAGATCGTTACGGATGACCTTGCGTACGCGCTGGACAACTCGGAGGGGTATGACTGGCTGAACGAATGGGTGATGCCGCACACAGGTGGGAGTGGTCGGGGTGTAGAGTCAGCATCGGAGATGCTTGACCGGATTTACGAGCAGAACATCTACCTGCAGCGGATCAACGTCGCTGATACCGATATCACAGACAGGACCATCGAGTCAGTCAAGCGCTCGCGCTCGCAGTTCTATCAGGATGCAGCGGTCTTGCTGGATCGGTATCGGCAGTTGATGAACCACGAGTTGGACAGCACCGAAGCGCGCGATATATTGAATCACACACTCATTGCGCCAGCGAACACGGACACGCTGTTCGAACTGTACTGGGTGTTCCGCGTACTTGATTCGTACGAGGGCGTGGAGTATCGGGTGTTGACTGACAGTCGAGATAGTCCGTCGACGATCGCTACGTGGGAGCAGGACGGGTCACGATTCGTCTTGTCTCACGATGCGACTGGTCAAGGGCTTTCATTCAGCGAATCAATCGGCTCTGAAGATATCGAGCCTGGCGGGTACTTGTACCGTATGAACGAGGTGCTCTCCCGGTGGCAAACGATCTCTGAGGATCTGCTTGGGCGTGGCGGCAGTGATTCACTGTGGGGCGGCCGTCCTGATATCGTCCTGGAACGATACCGAGAGACAGAGGCTGGTGGGACGGAACTTGAACAAGTGTTCCTTGGTGAAGTGAAGTACACGCAGAATACCGACTATGTCGCAACCGGGCTCCGAGAACTACTGGAGTACATGGCGTTTGTCAAACAGTCGGGGACTGACGAGTACGTTGAATCCGCAGAAGACCTACTGGAGTCAGTCGATGTCAAGGGGCTGCTGTTCGTCGACGAATTAGCGCGCGAAACACCCGCTAACCGCGACGAAGACGTGAAAATCATTCAGTATCCGGAGTCACCAGGAGCGGTGTTGTAAGCCTGCACGACACGAGCTTCGAACTCAGTTTTGTTGGGGGCTCATTGTGATCTGGGTGTCGTAGACCTCCGCGACGGCGTCAGTGTAGATGTCGTCGAGGAGAGCGATTAGTTTGGGGTTGTCAACAACGAGGTCAGTGAATCCTTCTTCGAGTGCCGCGATATAGGCCGCCAAAAAGTCATCATACTTGTCGGGGGCGATATCGTACTCTGCTGAGATCATATTGCGTTTGTTTCCGGTGAGGCTGGCAGTATCCGGCAGTGTGGCTTCGATAGCATCGGTTTGCGCATCGAAGTGGTCAGAAACAGCATCGATGAAGGATTGATCGTTGGCCCCCATGTTTCGGAAATACAGTGTGAGCGTGTTGTCTCGGAGGGCTTGCTCACGGTCGTTTTCGAGGCGGTGGTGGAATCCGATTCTGGCATCGTTCCGATTGTCGGGTCGCTCGTGGAGCACGTCTGAGAGGTCATCGGTGTGTCGCCACCAGCCGTGTTTGAAGATCATCCCCCAATCGGAACTCGTTGAGCGGAACCACCAGTCCCCGACAGCGTCGTTCGGACACTCGAATAATACGTGGTAGTCGCTCTCCGAGCGGATCGATCCGTGATCGGCGGTGACGAGACGGTCAGAAAGGCGAGAGGGCCAGTTATGAGAGAACGTCTCCCACTGGTTCTCGAATGTGGCCGTTACGTCAGCGATGGCCTCGTAGTGGTCGAGATACAGTTCGATCTTCTCGTCAACGTTGTCGGTGGGGTCTGACATACCTGTGATGGATCGAATATCGTCAGCGAATTCGTGAAGTTGTACGACTGTTCGTTGTGGGTACCGTGGTGCGTTATCGACAATAAAGTCGGTCAGGACGGTTTCGACGAAGGCTGTCCACGTCCAGTTACTGAATTCTGGATCGTTCGCGTCTGGTCGGTCCCCTTGATGTAGATAGAGATAGTACGCGCCAGACTCGTAGTCGTCCTTCGGAACACCGTCGATGTGCGTAACGTCCTGTCGATAGAACTCCGTTTGCGTGTCCTCAGCAGAGAATTTGAGTTCGACCAGAAGGAACCATTCGTTCGGGACTTGAATTGCCAGGTCGACGAATCCTGACGATACTGTTTCTCCGTCGGCCTGCTCAGTGAGCCGTACTTGATCGTCGACAACGACGTCTGAGAGATCGTGGATATCCTCCTCGAACCCACACGTGTCGGGTAGGCCATTGAGAAATACGCGGAGAAATTCCGAGTTCATCCGGTGTGGCTGCTCCTGGTCGAGGAAATATGCGAAGAGGCGGTTGATGTACACCTCGGCCTTCCGTTGTGTTCCTAACGAGTACTCGATCACATCCATCAGTGACCGAGGTGTCTCGGGAACCGCGGTGAGTTGCTCCCATCGGCGTGTGAACGTCTTCAACTCCCGCCGCAAGTCATCTGTCTCAGTCATACCATCATCTCCGGACAACTCAACGCGGAGGTATAGACGCTTTGCCAACAAACTGCCCGACCAGATGGAGAGAACTAGCGGAAGTAGGGGTACTCTTATGACAGAATCAACCAACGTTTCTAATTATCCGAGGTTCGATTCCGTGTCACTATCATCTGTTTACCAGCAGTTCACCGGAACGTTAGTTACAGTACCGTTCGGGGGCGAAAACGTCGAACGGACAGCGCGAAACGAATACCGGATGCTTCTCAACGAGCACGATTCTGAGGATGTGCTCGTCATCACCGGTGCGCCGACGAGCGCAGACACGTTCCGTGAAGCGTTAGGTGAGGAACTGCCGGGCGCGGCGACGCCGTACGTGACGTCGTCGGTGGTGCACGCGACCGATGTCCTCAACCAGACCGATGACCGCGTCATTCTCTCCGACGCCCTACGGCGGGAACTCCTGTACCGGTTCCTCGCAGACTACGAGTGGGAAACGGAGTACCTCCAACGGGCGTCTGCGCAACCGTCGTTCATAGAGGACGTGGATGCCGTGATGGGCACGATCTCCTGGCAGACGGTCACGCCTGACGATACTCCAGAACTCCGTGACATCACGGCTGCGCTCGACGCGTTCCACGAGTGGCTCGCCGATCACGGGCACATGGAACGCGGGCAACTCATCTCGGAAGCGCTCGATGTCCTCACCGGGGATGCCCGCGACGAGGTCGTTGATTTCGACGCGGTGCTCGCGGTCGAGTTTGAAGAGTTCTTCCCGCTTGATCGCGCGTATCTCGACGCGCTCGCGGGAGACTGCGAGCTTGTCTGTGTCGCCGAAGAGAACGCGAGTGTGCGCCGGACGTGGGTCGAGACAGGGCCAGTCACGGACTACGTCTCGTTCAGCGAGTCCCGACTCGGGGCATCGGGGACGCCGTCGACGCGACCAGCTGCGACGGCAGCTTATTTCGCCGACGAAACGGTCCCGGAAGATCCGGAAAACGGGTCGGTGTCCGTCCTCGCTACAGACTCCAGCGACGAACAACTCGCTGAGATTGCGAACGAGATTGAAGAGCTCGTCGTGCAGCCGGACTGGGGGTACGACGACATCGCTGTCGCCACGAAGCAAAGTGGTAGTGCTGTGACGGACATTATCGAAGCGTTCGAAGGCACCGGGATTCCGACGGAATCGACAACTGTCACGGGGTTCGGTGACGACCCCGCGATTCGGGAACTCCTGGCGGCCGTTCGGCATCTCGCTGACGAGGAAGATGATGTTCCCGAGCACGGTCCAGAGCTCGACACGGACCGCTTAGACCGTGTCAGCGAGACGGAGAGCCTCGAAGACGCGATTCGCTGGTGGGCAACGGACTCCGGGTTAAAAGAGCGGATCGCGGAGCGGGCGGCCCCGTTGGATGCACGGGCGCAGTTCGGGAACGTCCGGCGGGCGTTCCGCATGGCCGAGTTCCTCGAAGAGACCGAGTTCGTGGATGCGACGTGGGAGTCGTTCAAGGAGATGCTGGAACGCGCTCACGAGTACGCACCGCAGCAGAATCAGACGAGTGCGACGGATCTCAACGGCGGCGTCCGCGTCGATCACTTGCAAGCGATCAAGAACGAGTCGTTCCGCGCGGTGTTCCTCGTGAATCTCGTCGACAGCGAGTACCCCGGCGACCCGTTCCTAACACGGTTGTTCCCGAGCGAGCGAGTCGCGTCGATGCCAGACTACCCTGGCGTAACGGAACTGGATGGAGCGGACGTGGATGCGACGTTCCCGACGACGTCGACAGCGTCAGGACGACCGTTCGCGCAGTACCACACGGAGCACGCGCGGCGACGGCTGGCTGTCGGTGCTGGCGCGGCGACAGAGCGGCTCTACTGTTGTCTCTACGAGTACGAAGACACGGCGCTCGAAGAGCGTACGCAGGCATCGCGGTTCCTCACAGCAGCGTATGCTGATCTTCCGTGGGTGACCGAGGCCGATGAGCCACACATTACGAGTGAGAAAGCGGCGGAGCAGTACCTGCTGTCGCGGGTCGACGACGCGCTCGCGGAGGTGCGCCGCGCGAACAGTCAGGACGTGGCGGTGTCGCTTGACGAGGTCGAAGCGGAACTCGGTGAGATTCAGGACCTGCTCGAACAAAGCGGCTCCCGAGGAGACGAGCTCCGAGAAGCGTTGCGTGCACGTGTCGAATTCGCTAACGGGGAGGTGCGGCGATGAGTTCGTCGCTCTCCCCGTCGCGGTTAGCGAACTACGCGACGTGTCCGCGGCTGTACGACTACCGCTACGCGCAAGACGTGAACGCGCCGGACCGTACAGAACTGTATCTCAACCAAGGAACGATCTACCACGAGACTATCGAGGACGTGTGTGATGCGACTGACCGCGATGACGACCCGGAGACGATACACAACCGGGCGATGCAGGTCTTCGATGCAAAATGGGACGAACACAGTACCCCGGACGACTACGAATCCGCTGCGCATCAGGAATACCAGCGAGCTGAGAACCGCGCTGCCATCGCGTCATTCTTCGATCCGGACGGCGGTGACGGGATCGAGCACGCTCGCTACTCGGTCGCCACGGAATGTTGGGTGGAGTGCGAAGTGGATGGTCGAGAACTCCACGGGAAAGCTGACAACGTCGTCCGGACTGATGACGGGCTGCACATTTTCGACTACAAGCGGAACACGGACGGGGTTCTTTCGTCGGGGACGGCCGAGTACCTTGGCGACCATTTCGACGGAGAAGCCCACGAACCGAAGCGAGTCCGGAACGCGTTCCAAACGGCGACATACGTCGAAGGCGTGAAGAACGAACCGTTCTACGAGGACGGGATGGAGGTTCGATTCAGTTTCTACGGGATCCTCAACAGCACGTCGTTCGAGAGCACCCCGAACGGATACGACGTGTCCGCGCGTGGCTGGCCTCGGGAAACCACGGAAATCTACGAGAACCACTACGACACGATCTGGGCGCTCATCCGGGATGCCCACGATGGCATCACGGGTGAGACGTACGAGCCGGAACCGCTCGACCTTATTACTGAGGAGGCGTGCCCGGACTGCGACTATCGAGAGATGTGTGCTGACCGACTGTCCACGGAGGTGCAACGATGAGCGACGAGTCCGAGTACCCGTCTTGGTTCCCGGTGCCGGAAGAAGACGTGTCCCCAGAGCCGCAACAGCGGACAATCATCAACTCCGATGCGTACCCGATGCGTGTGCTCGCAGGAGCAGGAACGGGCAAGACGTTCACGATGGTGCGGAAGATCGAGCACCTCATCGACGAGGAAGACGTTTCGCCAGACCGGATTCTCGCGTTGACGTTCACGAACAACGCGGCGGACTCGATGCGGGAGAAGCTTAACGCGAAACTCGGGACAGCGGGGTACGACATCGACGCGTACACGTACCACTCGATCTGTAACGAGATTCTCACTGACTACGCCTACGAAGCCGGGATCGACCCGGACTTCGAGGTCGCCACGGACGCCGAGAAGTACGCTATTGTGCTGGATGTTCTGGACGACATCGAGTACCGGTCGGTCAAACCCAACGTGTACGGCAGCGACGGGTACGCGTCCGGAGCTGCGTCGAAGCTGCTCAGCTTTATCGGGTCGATGAAGCGCAGCGGCATCTCGCCAGACGACATCGACGCGTTCCTCGGGCCCGCCGACCGCGTCTACGATCTCGCCGACCTGCCGGAACGCATCGAAACGATTGCCAGCGATCATCTCGGCGGCCGGTCCGTGTCGAGCGTGCTGGATTCACTCCCCGATGTGCGCGATGAGCTCGCCGCGGAACGCGATGCATTGGGTACGGACGGGATCGAAGCCAGTGCTCGGGATTTCCTCGACCGGCTCGTCGATTTGTGTGATGCGCTTGAAACCGCGTTCGAGGCCCACCAGAATGGCGAGCGTGATCTGCCAGACAACGCGTATAAACTCCCGAAGTACCTGTTTGGAGGGTACGCAAGCGGTGCTCCGAAAGGGATCCCGGACGATTTGGATCTTGAACTCACGGACCACCTCGACTCGTTCGTTTCCGACTGTCTTGCTGCCCGAGATCTCACTGCCGGGTACGCTGCGTACGAGCGAGAACTGGACGAGCGCAATCTCATTGACTTCGACGGCCTGGTGGTCGAGACGGCTGCGCTGATGGACTCGCCGGTTGGTGAGGAAATCGCCGAGCGCTGGGACTACGTATTCTGCGACGAGTTCCAAGACACGGATCGCCTTCAGTTCGACCTCGTCACGTCACTCGTCACCGACGATAATCTGTTCGTCGTCGGGGACGACGATCAGGCGATCTACGAATGGCGCGGCGCGAACGTCGCTAATATCACCGACGAACTGGACCAAGCGTTTGCGGCGCTCACGGACGAACCGCTGGAGGAGAACTTCCGTTCCCGTCAGCCGATTCTCAACCTAGCGAACGAGGCGATTCAGAAACTCGACCACCGTGAACAGCACAAGACGCTCACTCGCGTCGATGAACCCGCATACGACGGAGATACCGTCGTTACCGTCGAACTACCGGACGAAGACGACGACTCGGACGGTGCAGCCCAACTTCGTACTGTCGTACAGAATTTACTGACCGGTGTAGCAGACAACCTCGATGAGACGTACGATCCAGGCGACATCGCGTTACTCGTTCGGAAGCACGCCCACGCGACACCTGTCATCGAGGAATTCGAAGATGCTGGCATCCCGTACCAGGTTGCTGGCGATCTGGCCACGGAATCAGTCGGCGTCGGAACCGTCACTGCCTACCTGAAGGCGCTGGCCCGACCGGAAGACGAGGTGAGTTGGAATCGCGTCCTCCTGATGCGGTACCGGCTCTGCGATGCGGATCTCCGTACGCTCAACGTGGGCGACGACCCGCTCGTGGACACGCTCCGCGAGACTCCGCTCAACGAGTTCGCGGAACCCGACCGCGTCGCAGAAGCCCGCGAACACGTCACAGAGCTCCTCGCCATCCGTGATTCGGCGTCGCTCAGTCACCTGTACCGCGAACTCATGGACATCACGAACATCGAGTGGTACCTCAGCGAACAGGAGCGCCGGGATCTTGCCCAGCTGGAGGACGTCATCGAACAGTACGGGGACAGTGCTGTCCAACCACCGCTCACCCCGGAGTTCATCGACTCGCTGGAACACTACGACTCCCTGTTCGACGAGAGTGGCACCACACCCACGAGTCAGCCGGACGTCGCTGACGACGCGGTCAACGTGATGACCATCCACAAAAGCAAGGGCCTGGACTTCCCGGTTGTCCTCATCCCGCAAATCACGGCTGATGAATGGGCCCCGAGCTCACGTACGTACGACGCGCTCGAAACCAGCCTCTCGGATGGTGCGGAAGCAGCGTTCGCGCAGGACTTCGTCGAGCGGGATGCTCGTGAGACCCGTCGCGTGTTCCACGTCGGGATCACGCGTGCCGAGGACATCCTTGTCCTGCAGGGTGGCAGCGAGGAAGGAGACGATGCTGCGGACGAGGATTCGGTTTCGGAAGTGGTCGGCGAGATTCTCCCATCTCGAATCACTTGGCAGCCAGAGCGAGGACATCTCCCGCTCTGGACCGATGTCCAAGAGTGTCTCCCGGACGACGCAGTAGACTGGACGAACACGCTGGCCAGCGAGACTGTCGGAAATATCGGCGGTACCGTCAGGCACGATGGGGAAGAGCTAGCGGTTAAGATTGCGCGCGATCGCGTGCTAAACCTGGCAACGGCCACCCTCGACGGGAATCTCTCACCGAGAGCCGAGCGGGAGATACTCCGGGTTACGTCGCTGACTGGCCCGTCGACACCGTCGCCGTCGCTTTCCCACAGCTACACGTCACTGGCGGCCTACGAGGAATGCCCGCGAAGTCACTACTTGGACTACGTAGTCAACGCATTTCCCGATTACCAGGAAACCACAAGTGACGCCGGGGGTGGCGTGTCGCAACGTACAATCGGGTTGTTGTTCCACGACACCGCTGAGCAAGCTGCGAATCAAGACGTGGAACGCCGTGAGGAATGGTACGAGATTTGCGGACGACTTGCCAGTCAGCGCCGCGCTGAGGACGCGCTCCCGGCGGCAAAACAGTGCATCGACCGGTATTTCGAGTTAGATCTTCCCAGCTACGAGGTCATTGACGCGGAGCGAGAGTTCGAACTCAATATCGATGGGCACGAACTCGTCGGCTATATTGACGCCGTCTACCGGACGCCTGACGACGAACTGGTCGTCATCGACTACAAGGCAACCGAACGCCACCGCGACCTACAGGACGACAAACAACTCCCAATCTACCTGTTAGCGTGCCGTGACCTGTACGATGAGCCTGTCGCACGTGCGGGATACGCCTATGTCGGAGACATCGGTCCAAAAGTCGAATCCCGAGCGTTCAGCGACGGTGACCTGGCGGCGGTCAGGGACGACGTGACGGCGTCGATGAACCGCATTGCTGAGTTCTCGTTCGGTCGGTACACTGCTGGTGAGCACTGTCAGTGGTGTCAACACAACCAACTAGCCTGCGCGCCAGATTCGTTCACTGTCGGTCCAGGATTTGAGGAGTGACCAGTCGGAACCGCGCGATTGAACTGACGGCCGGTATTCCCGTCTCTTCAGCCCTGTTTCGCTTGGATCTTTCACCAGGCTTGGTTCGGTACTTTGTTCGCAGTCCGAGCAACTCTCGGTTGGGCCCGGTTGACCGAATGTTTAAGTCATTATCGTAGTAATCATTACCCAGAGTATGACCTTCTACGACCGGGAGGCGGAACTCGATACCCTCACCGACGCGGTGGAGTCCCCAGGTGCGGACTTCATCGTTGTTTACGGGCGACGTCGAGTTGGGAAGACGGAACTCCTCAAAGAGTTCTGCGCCAATCGTCCCCACATTTATTTCCTCGCTGCGCAGGAGGCCGAACATCGACAGCGAGAGAAGTTCCTCGACCAAATCGCAGACCACTTCGACGAGCGCGTCCCGAGAATCGACGGGTGGGACGAGGCGTTCGAGTACCTCGGGGAGCAACTCCAGCGTGAGGATCTTATCGTCGTCATTGACGAGTTCCCGTATCTCGTCGAAGAGAACGACTCGCTCCCATCGTACGTGCAAGGGTTCGTCGACCAGGAACTCGATGGGACGGATTCGATGCTCGTACTCTGTGGGTCGAGCGTGAGTACGATGGAGTCAGAGATCCTGGGACACGAGAGCCCACTCTACGGGCGACGAACGGCGCAACTTGACGTGACGCCGTTTTCGTTTCACCAGGCCCGAGAAGTCATCTCGTACGACATCCAGGATACGATTCGGTCGTATGCCGTCACGGGTGGTACCCCGATGTATCTCACACTGTTCGACTACTCGCAGTCGCTCGCGGCGAATATTCAGTCGCACGTACTGTCACCGTCTGCGGTGCTGTATAACGAACCCGAGTTCCTCCTGCGAACTGAACTTCGAAACCCAGCTCGGTACATGAGCATCCTCGAAGCAGTCGCACTGGGCCATACGACGCCGAACGAAATCTCCGGCGCAACAGGGATCGATTCGGGACCGCTCTCGAAGTATCTCCAGACACTTCGCCGACTACGGCTCATCGAACGAAATGTTCCAGTCACGGCCTCGGGGAAGAAATCCAAGCGGTCGCGGTACCAGGTTGCCGATGAGTTCCTTCGGTTCTGGTTTCGGTACGTCGAGCCGAATCGATCCAGTATCGAGGAAGCACCAGAGATCGTGTACGACGGGACGATTGAGCCGGACCTCCCAACGCACGTCGCAACCACGTTCGAGGACGTGTGTCAAGAAACCGTCTGGGAAGGGATTCGACGCGGGACATTCGACCCGTACTCGGAAGTCGGTCGCTGGTGGTACGCCGAGGAAGAGATCGATATCGTCGGGCTGGCACCGAACGACGACCGAGTCCTCCTTGCCGAATGTAAGTGGACGACTGAGCCAGTTGGGGAAAGCCTCGTCGAGAGCCTGCGAGCGAAGGCGGAGCACGTCCGATGGGGACCGCCGGATCGAGACGAGCAATTCGCCCTGTTCTCGAAAAACGGATTCGTCGACGGCCTCGAAGCACAACTCGATAACTCGTGGTCCTTGTTCACCGTATCGGACATCGATGACCTACTCACACCGTCTTGAGCACTCTGACACCAACCCTAGAGAACGTCAAACAAGCAGAACGAACCGCTGACGAAGGACGCGACATCCTCATGGACGAAGTCGTTGATGGACCTCGATGGGACACGACGTAGTTCGCTGTTCACGACTGTTTTCGAAAGTGCGGGTCGAGAGCTGTTTGCCATTTCTTTGTTCAGCGATTCAGCGTCGTCGGTCGTACGTATTCGTGTGGCACTCTGCTGACGAGGTTCGGAGTTCGACGAAAACTCTAAAAATCCCGTTGGTCGTCGGGTGATCAATCTGAGAGTGACTTTCGGATTGTTTCTGTCTTGTCGACGGAAGGTCCTCGCGCGGTGCTGGGATTACAAAAATTTCGTCGACAGATCCTCGCAGATCGGTTCGCGCGCGCGGTAGTCTGGGCTCTATTTTGCCACTGACTCTCGGCGTTCTGATCATGCAATTGTTATTATCGGCGGTATAGTCGTGCTGTCAGTAGGATGTCTACGCTGTGAATGCGAATTTGGCTTCTAACGGCCTGTAGCGTTGAAACCTCGGACTCAGCGGACGAGGCTTTATATAGGGGTGGTTCATGATGGCAGGCTACCCCGATGTTGAATGAAACGAACCTTCGACGCTGCCGGACTGAAACCTCGGTAGATCCGGAATTAGCCGTGACTGAGCCGGACATAGCAAATGTATCGCCGATAACTCCGACTGCGCCAGATCCCCTGTGGATAAACAAGGATCACGGGATACCCGAGTTCAGCCGGTCAGTTGACACCGACCACCTCGCCGAGATCATCACAACGGTAGCTGATCGACTCGCACCAGCTCTCGCTGAGATCCCAGACTCACTCCACGAACGAGTCGATACGTGGTGTCTGTCTCACGGATACAATGATGCGACTACCAGTACCAGGAGACGCCTCGTCGCCCGCCAGGCCGTCCTCAACCGGTTGCTAAAGGCCACCGTGTATGAGTGGCATCATCGACGTGGTGAGTTGCCGGAGTTCCCTGCCGATACGTGGGAGATAACACAAAGTGTTGCAGAGGTTGGGGCGAATCCAGGTTTCGGAGAGTGCGTGTTGGATTACTTTCTTCTCCATGTCGATGAATCGGAGATGGAGGTCATCGACGAGAATCGAGATCGGTTGCTTGCGTCCACGCAACCCGCGGAAGACATCGGTCGCCTCTACGAGGCAGTAATTCCGAAAAAATACCGACAATCGCTCAGTCAGTTCAGGACACCACCTGACATCGGTCAGTTGATGCGGTTATGGGCAGGGGAAAGCGACAACACCGTCGTCGATCCTGGGATGGGCGCTGGCGTCCTATCGAGCCCGCTTCATCCGGACTGGCGATTGAGTACCGATTCAGCACGCGTAATCGGGATTGATCAGAGCCAGCTCGCCCTCCTTATGGGAAGCACTGCGCTGACCTTGTACGGGCAACCACACGAACTGCTTGAAACAGATTTCCTCAATATCCCACCTTCGGATCTGCAGCAAGATCTGGATGGGATCGTCTGTAACCCACCGTACACGAAGGGAGATTCACTCCCGGATTGGTACAAAGAACGGATTAACACGCAACTGGAGAAGACCACAGGACTCGAAATCAGTGCTCGGTCACCGCTCTATGCCTACTTTATATACCACTCACGCGCTTTCCTGTCGCCGAGCGATCGTGCGGCCTTCATCACCCCGCAAAGCTTCCTCAGCAACCGATACGGAGAGTCACTCAAACAGTTCCTCCTCGACAACTACGCAATCAAAGCCTTCGTACAATTCAACCCGGAGAGCTACTGTGTCTTCGATAACGCCGACACGACCGCTCTGCTCACGTTCTTAGAAGCGAAGCCGGATAGTGAGACAGGTGGCGAGACCCGCTTCATTCGTGTTGACGAGAAGATCGAGTCGAAGACGATCCGTGACGCAGTCGAGAACGGCGAACCGGGGGAAACTGAGTGGGGAATCATCAACCGTGTCCCACAATCCGAACTTTGCCCTGAGAAGAACTGGCAGGCCCTGTTCGACCCTGTCGAGATCGATACGAGTCACCTCCCGACTCTTGGGACACTCCTCACCATCCACCGCGGGCCAACAACAGGCGAAGTCAATCTCTTCTGCTTGTCACAGCAGGAAGTCGATGAGAACAATCTCGACGAACGCCACCTGTCGCGGATCGTCCGTAAGCCGAGTCAGATAGATGGATACGACTATCAGGAAGCCGACTGGAAGGAAGCACGCGAGAAGGGAGAAGAAGTCTGGCTCCTAGACCCAGACCGGATACCCGAAGTGCCGAATACGATTGCGGAGTTCAAACAGGAGGTCTCGAAAGCGGCAAGAAGGGAAGCGCGTGAGGGATCCGTCATTAGGGATGGGTACTCGGAAGTGCGAGAGTATCTTCGAGAGGGTGTAATTGAGTACGGGCTTAGTGACACGAGCACGTTCTCGAACCGTCCGTACTGGTACCGACCTCGACGAAAAGACCCAACTCGCGTCCTTGTTCAAAATGCGAGCCGGGATCAGTTCAAGTTCATCCTGAACGAAACAGATATTCGACACACGAGCGCTTGCTACGGCTTCTACGACATCACGCTTTCTGAGACCGAACTGAAAGCGTTACTGGCGTACCTCAATAGCCACGTCTTCGAAGAGGTTGTTCGTGAGTACAAGCAAACGCGGGATGGGGGGTTCGACAAAATCGAGCCGGATCAATTGGAACAGGTTCCGGCGATTGATCCACCGAAGATGAGCGGTGAAACGGTGAATACGCTGGCTGGCCTGTTCGACGAACTGCGGCAGACAACACGAAAGAACGACGACTGCAACCCAGTACTGGATCGTATCAATGTAGTTCTTCAGCAAGAACTCTGACTTGACCAAGAACAGGGCTGGTACTTTCGAGTAACAATCTCTGTGATGTCGCTAACTGAGAGGTCAGTTACCTACCAAGCAATCGCGCGATGAAGCCAGTTGATTCACTATCGTTCCCGTTGTCTTCTGGACCTCTATTCTGCTGAGAAATCTCAGATCCTGTTTCAGCAGCACCATTCAGTAGCTCATCAACCGAGTACCCGATCCACTCAGCGAATTCCTCTGGCGCGCCGATGTAGACACTAGTAGAAGACTTCTCGGACATGAACCGCTTGGGGAGACGCTTCTCGTAGTCGTACACCTCGTATTCTTCGCGGTCGAAGTCGGCCGTGATGGCGTTCGGTTCTGGTTCGAACGTGACACGGCCGCCTTGGATGTCCCGCTGCCACTTCAACCGCCCCGTGTCGTACGTCTTCTCGGCCGGCTCGTCAGCGGGGAAGTACTCGGGTTGCTCTCGACCGGCTTCGTCGTAGAATTCGCGGACAATACGGCGGACGTCTTCGATAGTGCCGTTCCCGTCGGTCCACGGTTGTTCGGTAAGCATTCGGCGAGCCACGTAACTGAAGATCGGGTTCTGCCGTTCCAGTACGCTTGACAGGTCTTGTTGCGCTTCGCGGAAGCCCGGGTCTTCCGGGTTGGAGGGGAAGGAGACGTCCATGCTCAGGATCTTCATTCGGTTCCGGAACTCGGATTTCGGGAGCGCGTCGTTGGTCGTGAAGATAAGGCACGGCTGATCGACGCTGGTGGGCGTCCAGTCCCCCCAGTAGTTTCGGATCGGGCTCCACCGCTGGATCTTCTCTTTCTCCGCGTCGATGATGGCGTACGGGAAGCACGTGTCCCACTCGCGGACGCCGCGGACTTCCTTGACGCCGACGTCGTCTGCGTCTACCCCGGAGATGACCGTGTTGTCGGAGACGAGTCGCAGGATGTACTCGGTGAGTTTGTCCTTCCCCGCGTCGCTCTTCCCTTCGATATAGAGGTGCTGCAGGACGTTGTCCAGCGTCCGTGACGGTGACGACAGTGCCTCGGCGTACTGGTTGGCGAACGGGGCCCAGAACCCGTAGAGGAACGCCTCGTACATCTGCGCCATCACTGCGGTCTCGGATTGCGTGTGACCGTGGTTCTGGACGGTCTCGATGTAGTCTTCGATGGTTTTGAGGCAATGATCCAGAACTTCGGAGGTCGGCTCGTCAGTGGCGACGAGAATCATTTCATCGTCCTCACCGATCACAACCTGCTCGGCCTCTGGAAGGACGGACATCGTCGGGATGGACGTCGATTCCTTGACCTGGTTGTTGTACGCGCTCAGCGGCGCGGTGATGCTGTGGTCCTCAACGGTCGCGCCACGGTCGCGGAGCCCGGCCCCGAACTCGTCTGCAGTGTCTTTGTCCACCTTGCTGGTTCCCATCCGTATCTTCTCGTCGGGCGCACGAACCCGCGGCCGGTCGAGTCCATCCGTCAACCCCGTCTCGTGATCTGACTCAACGAGTCCGATATCCGGAGACTCGTCCTCGTCCGGAGCATTGGGTGAGTCGTCCTCGTCCGAGGAGTCCTCTGGTTCGATGACGTTGCGGTCGGCGTTCTCGGGGTCTTCGACAAACGCGACTGTCTCCTCGGCCTCCTCAGGGTCGTCAACGACGGCGGTAACCTGATCAGCGACGTCTTTCAGGTCCTCGACGGCGTCCTGATTCAGGGCAGCAGTGTCGCTCACGTCAAGGTCACCCGCACCAACCCAGTACTCGATACGGTTCTCCCGCTCTTCCGCTGAATCGGCCTCCTCCAGTGCTTCGACAAGCCCTTCGAGGAGTGTCTGGTCGCTGTACCCGTCACGGTACTCGTCGATGAACCGCTCGAACTCCTCGTCCAGTTCGGTCCCGACATCGGTCGTAATGACGGAGATCTGGTTCGTGTGGTACTCCCAAGAGTTCCGTGAGAGGTTCGCTGACCCTTGGACGAGCTTCACCGTGTCGTCCGGCATCACGATTCGGTAAATCTTCGAGTGGACTGTCTTCCGGTTCTTCAATCGAATCGTGAGTCGGTCGTCCTGTCGCAGTCGCACGAGCGACCTCGCTGTCGATACTTCGCTCACCTGGTCAGCGTAGTCTTCGGCGTTCCCGATGAGTACGTCCAGTGAACCAATGTCGTACTCGGTCAGCATCTTCACCATCAGATCGGGCGTTTCCGCGTACGTCACGGCATCCACGTGACGAGCGCCTGCGAACAGATCAAGAAAGTCAGCGCGCTCTTTCACCATCGCCAGACGGTATTCTGCAGCACCGGAGCCGTAGAATTCCGGCATATCTGCGAATCGGTCGAACGAGATATTCGCTGTCAGTTCGTCCATACACACGGCAGCAGTCTGAAACGAATAAAACCGTGCCGCAGGGCGGTAGTAGAATATACGTAGCCGACACTTGGTGACACTTCGACAGCGATGAACGAGACGGACATATTCCCCCGCCCGGAGACGAGGAAATCCCACGGCACTACACCGCTGGATTGGATTGTTAATACGTAGGTTGGTTCTGGTCGCGTTCCGTCCATGATCGCTATCAGTACCTCGATATCGGATCTCCGCTGGGAGTACTAACGTTCGGCAGAATGTACGTACACACGTACTTGTGGACGTACACATGGATGTACACAAGTACGTACCCAGAGACGTACTGCCGAACGCTTGCCATCCTCATCCCAGTGCCGTCACTGAGAGATTCGAAAGCACCGAGTTAGTTGGACGAGGGGTGAACAGTATCCCCTTCTCGGTCAAGAATTTCCTTTTCGACGAGACGATCGATCCCAGCAGACACCGCCTCCTCGTCGCCAACGGAGAGCTCTCGGATGTTCGAAAGAACACGTTCGCTGATCGCGCGTGGACTCCGAAGACCCTCATCGACCGCTTCCAAGATACCGTACTCAACTTCGAATTCGGTTGCGAACTCCGACACGCGATCCGTAAACGAGGATGGCAGCCCGGAAAGCGACTGTACAGCCACCTCGATAGTAAATAACGGGTGAGATTGATTACGGATATGCGTCGCTTCAATTGACCCCGTATTGAACGGGCGCTGTTCCTCAATCTCGTTGAGGATCTCCTCGTAGGCGAGTCCACGCTGCGCGTACGTCCGCATATCCTCAATGTCGCGTCGTCTGCCAGCCCCTAAGTCGCCACCGGACACTGCCTTCAACAAGAACAAATCCTCATCAGCGAGCACGTACGCCGTTGCATACTCCCCTGTCCAGAACTCGTCCGCCCGGTCGTGCATGCTCTCTGTGATCCAGACTTTCCCGACAACCTGTTGCTCGAACAAGTCAACCCGAAACCCGCGGCCAGGATGGTAGAGCTCAACCGTTTTTCCAACCCCTTCGAATGACGCGGTCGGCTCACCCGTCACCTGAAACCCTTGTTCTCGAAGGGCGTGATAGACGTGTTCGAATTCGGTTGGCACGCCGAGAGCCAAGTCGATATCTTCGGTTTGGTCTTTCAGCCCGCGAACTGTCATTGCAGACCCGCCAAGGAGGTACACGTCCACCGATTCTGAGAGCCACTCGTCAAACTCGGCAAGAAACGTCTTGATGGCCTCCTCGCCACTAAAGACGGTCATTTATACGACACCATACTGATCTTTCAGCGCCGCATATTCTTGAGCACTCGGCAAGGGACTTCCCGCCTCCATCTCATCGGCGGCGTCAGTGCCTTCGTCTATAAGACGATACATCCGGGGTATCATTGAGTCCAGACCGTACCAAGTCGCAGTCTCGGTGAGTGTTTCCTGTTCGATTCGTTCCTGTTCGATGAGCAGCATCGCGTAGCTCACGCGTCGGGAGTCAGTGTTGAGGACGAGCGTATGGCAAACGATGTCTGCAAGGGTGAGATCGTCGTCTGGCGCGTACCAGAAGGCGGGTTCTCCTGCAAGGAAGAACTGCAGGCCGTACGCCTGGAATTCCGCTAATCCAGTCACGTCCCAGTCGTCGGCGTTCTGGAGTTTCTCCGCGTCTTCGGAGGTTTGTACTTGGACGAGCGCGCGTTTCGGGTCACACCACGCAATTGTGGCACTGGGCGCGAGTCGCCGAACACGGTTGCGGTGGCCATGCCTGACGACGGTGTTGGCGAATTCGAGTAAGGGGTGAAGGTCGTCGGCGAGTGCGTACTCTGGGCCGGCGGGAGCGAGCATCGCTCGGTTCTTCAACGGGGATAACGCCTTGTGGACAGCCTGTCGCGTAATTCCTAATCGGTCAGCGATCGTGGTGATGCGGCGTGGTTCATCAAGGTACCAGCAGACCTGTATCGTGGCCGGTGAGAGGAGGTCCGCCCAGTCCACGTGCCCGAGGTTCGATGTTAGGTCCCGGTACGCTTCGACAATCGGGTCGTCAGAGGCGCGCAGGACACGCTGGTTGTGCTGCGCTCGGGACTCGTCCAGTACCCCTTTGTCGAGTAAGTCGTCAACGACGCGGTAGACCTGCTTGCGACTATACCCGGTTTCTGCGGCCAGCTCTTGTGCGGTTGCGTCCGCCCCGGAACTCAGCACGTCTAGAATAGCGAGCCCGGCCTTCGTAAGCATCCTTGTAAACTATATTGTCTTAACAGTTAAAAGAGTTTCCGCATTTTAGTTTACAACCAGCCTCTATACCGTCGGAATCCCCCGGGTGAAGGATTGTGACTTCCAGCCTCTTCTCAGTTGGAACACAGACGAGAATCCGCGCGGGACGCGAAGAGTACCGAGTCGAGTTTAACGAATTGGTCGTGAGGGAATCCGAGGGGGTCGCCCACGCACCGCTCCGTGGGCATTTGAACCGTGAGTATGATGCCGCCTCCCGGATTTGAACCGGGGACAGCTCGATCTTCAGTCGAGTGCTCTCCCAGTCTGAGCTAAGGCGGCGCACTCGGAACGTGGCCCAAGATAGAGAAAAGCGTTTCGAAGTCCACCACGGCGCGGGGCAATTTCTTTGGTCCTCGGCAACGGACCACAATCCATGGGCGACCCCGCGTGTTATCTGGAGTTCTGTTCGGAGTGCGACGCGCAGGTGACCGTCGCCGACGAGGAGTGTCCGGACTGCGGCGCGTCGCTGGGCTGATTCGGCGTCCCGCCGACCGACGCGGCGGAATCGCTGGCTACGCGACCTGCCGGCGGTCCTCGAACCGGACGACGCCGTCGGGCGACCGGACCAGCGTGACGATGGTGACGTAGCCGTCGTTGCCCTGAATCGTCGCCGCCTCGCCGAGTCCGAGAGTCACCTGCCGCGTGGAGGTGTAGGTCTCGCCCCCGGCGAGTCGACTCACCGTCTCGTTGCCCCGCCAGAGCAAGTCGTCCTCAGCGTAGATAGCCGTCGTTACCCGGACGTCCTCGCGGGGCTCGGAGCCCTCGTTCGACAGTCGAGCCGTCACGTTCCGGCAGGTGGTGCCACAGGACTCGACGCGCTGGATGGCGAAGTCGTACCGCGAGTCCGACCCGGGCGTCCGCGTCTCGGCGTCGCCCGCCGGCGCGTCGTCCGCGGTCCCCGTGCCGTCGGTCCCGGCACCCGCGCGGCCGTCGGTCGTCGCGTCGCTCCGGCCGGCCGTCGGCGTCGAATCGGCCGCGCCGGAAGCCGAATCGCGGTCGGCGAGCCCCGAGAGGAAGTCCCCAGCGGCGGGTCCACCGACGAGCACGAGCCCGGCGACTGCGGCGAGGACGACGAGCGCCCTCGCCCGCGAGCGACGACCGGTCACCGGTTCCCTCCGGGAGGCGCGGGTCGATACATGGCGTGGCGTTCCCCACGGGGTAGTATAGAAGCAATGATTTACGGCTACGCTTTGAAACACCTCGCCGGCGCGAGCTCGACTGGCCGAGAGGGCCCGAACGTCGGTGTGACGGCGCGTCCGACGCCGATCCCCACGACGGGACGAGGGAGAATCGCGCGACGACGCCGACGTCGAGCGTCGACCCGCGCCGGATTTATATCCGCCCGAACCCTACGCCAGCGCGTGAACGCCCGCACGAGTGCGCTCGACACGCTCGTCTTCGGCGTGGACGTCCAGAGCGGGGACGTTCGCGGCGACGCACCTTCCTACGCGCTCGTCGCCTTCGACGGCGAGAACCTCGACCGGGACGTGGTCTCCCACCGGAAGCTCCGTCGGCTCGTCGAACGCGAGGAGCCCGCGCTGGTGGCGACCGACAACATGTACGAACTCGCGCCCGACAAGGACGCGCTCGTCGGATTCTTGGGCGACCTCCCCGACGGGACCCGACTGGTGCAAGTGACGGGAGCCGAACAGCCCGAACCCCTCTCGCGGGTCGCCTCGCGCCACGGCGTCCCCTACGGCAAGAAGCCGATGAAGGAAGCGGAGGCCGCGGCGCGACTCGCGGCCGCCAACGTCGGCTACGAGGTGTCGGCGTTCACCGACACCACCGAAATCAAGGTCTCTCGGGGGCGCTCGACCGGTAAGGGCGGGTGGAGCGAGGACCGCTACACCCGGCGCATCCACGGCGCGGTCCGCAAGCGCGCCCGCGAGGTCGAGTCCGAACTCGACGGCGCGAACCTCGACTACGAGAGAGAGGCCACCGAGAAGTACGGCGGGCTCTCGAACGCCGTCTTCGAGGTCGAGGCCCGCCCGGAGGACCTCCCGGTGTCGAACGAACGTTCTGGCGACGTCCGAGTCGAGGTCGAGCGCGACCGCCGGGACGGCATCGAGTTCGAACCGCTCGCGAAGCGTCGCGACCACGTCCTCGTCGGCATCGACCCCGGCACGACCACCGCGGTCGCGGTGGCCGACCTCGACGGCGAGGTCCTCGACGTGCTCAGCACCCGGACCGCCGACACCGCCGAGGTCATCGAGTGGATAATCGAGCGCGGGCGACCCGTCGTCGTGGCCGCCGACGTCGAACCGATGCCCGAGACCGTCGAGAAGATACGCCGGAGCTTCGACGCCGCCGGCTGGACGCCGGCGTCGGACCTGCCGGTCGACGAGAAGCTCCACCGGACCCGAGAGTACGACGACGACAACGACCACGAGCGCGACGCGATGGCGGCCGCCCTCTACGCGTTCGACGACCACGCCGACCAGTTCGACCGCATCGCCGAGAAGGTGCCGCCGAACGTCGACCTCGGGGAGGTCATCGCGCGCGTGGTCGCGGGCGGCGACAGCGTCGAGACCGCGCTCGCGGCACTCGCCGAGGACGACGAGTCCGACGACGAGGAGACCGAGCATACGCCGCGGGAACTCACCGCCGAGGAGAAGCGCATCAAGCAACTGGAGTCCCAGGTCGAGCGACTGGAGGACCACGTCGCGGACCTCGAAGACACCATCGAGCGCAAGGAGGGCCGCATCGGCCAACTGGAGGGCGACCTCGACGCCGCCCGCAGCGAGGAGCGCAAGGACGTGCGCGAGCGCCGGGAGGTCTCCCGACTCGAACGCGAGAACGGCCGGCTCGAACGCGAACTCGACGAGCGCGACGAGCGCATCGAGGAGTTGGAAGGCAAGCTCGAACGCCTCAAGGAGTTGTGGAAGCTCGACCACTCGAACTTCGCCGACGTGGCCGAGAAGAAGGCCGGGCTCGTCCCGGTCAAGCCCGTCGAGAAGTTCACCAAGGGGGCCATCGAGTCCGCTCACGACCGGTTCGGCCTCGCGGCCGACGACGTGGTGTACCTCCGGGACGCCTCGGGCGCGGGCCGGTCGACCGCCGAGCGGCTCGCCGAGGTCGACCCCAAGGTGGTGCTGACCGGGGACGGCGGCCTCTCGGACGCCGCCGACCGAGTGCTGTTCGAAGAGGAGGTCCCGGTCGGTCCCGCCGACGACGTGACCATCCAGGAGGTCGACGAACTCGCGGTGACCCGCGAGCGCGAGGTCGAGGCCGTCGTCGACGACTGGGCCGACCGGGCGGCGGAGCGCCGCAAGGAGCGGAAGGCCGAGGAACTCGACCGACTCATCAGCGAGCACCGCGCCGAGCGCACGTACGGGTCGGAGGCCAGCGGGCAGAGCCCGTAGGGTGTTCGCGCGTTCGCGTCCGGACGAACAGAGCCAGCGCCGCGGACGGGCGTTTTCGACACGCTGGCACGGTCCCGGAACGCTAAAGCCGGGCGCGGGCCACGTCTGGCGTATGGACGCCTACGAACGCATCACGCGGAACGCCGAGGAGGTCGTCACCGACGAGGAGGTGCAGGCCCTCGCCGAGGACCCGGCGGGCAAGCGCGTCTACGTCGGCTACGAGCCCTCGGGCGTGCTCCACGTCGGCCACATGCTCGCCGCGAACAAACTCATCGACCTGCAGGAGGCGGGCATGGAGGTCGTCGTCCTGCTCGCGGACGTCCACGCCTACCTCAACGGGAAGGGGACGTTCGAGGAGATAGAGGAGACCGCCGAGAAGATGCGCCAGCAGTTCCTCGCGTACGGCCTCGACGAGGACAGGACCGAGTTCGTCTACGGGTCGTCGTACCAGCTCGACGACGACTACGCGCTCGACCTCCACGAACTGGAGCTCGACACCACGCTCAACCGCGCCCAGCGCGCGATGGCCGAGATTCAGGGCGACGAGACCGCGAAGGTCAGCCACGTGGTCTACCCCCTGATGCAGGCGCTCGACATCGAGTACCTCGACCTCGACCTGGCGGTCGGCGGGATGGACCAGCGGAAGGTCCACATGCTCATGCGCGAGGAGCTTCCGGAGATCGGCTACGACGCCCGGCCGGTGCTGCACACGCCCATCATCGCGGACCTCGGCACGGGCGCTGGCAAGATGTCGAGCAGTTCGGGCGTCACCATCTCGATGGAGGACACCACCGAGGACATCGAGGAGAAGGTCAATTCGGCGTTCTGCCCGCCGACTCGCGACCCCGACCCCGACGACGAGGGCAACGAGCGCGAGAACCCGGTCCTCGAAATCTTCCAGTACCACGTGTTCCCGCGGTTCGAGACGGTCGTGGTCGAGCGCCCCGACGAGTACGGCGGCGACCTCGAATACGACGACTACGAGTCGCTCGCGACCGACCTCGAAAGCGGTGAACTCCACCCCGCCGACGCCAAGTCGGCGCTGGCCGACTACCTCGACCGGTTGATAGCGCCGGGCCGCGAGAAGTTGCAGGAACTGGAAGCATAGCGCGCTCCCCGTCGCTCTCGACGACCGACGGTCTCGACGCGGGTCGGTCGTCGGTCCTCAACGGGCCGGCGGCTCTTCCGCGGCCCCAGAAACGTCGTGGCTCACTCGAAGCCGCCGCCCATCATCCCGCCCATGCCGAAACTCGCCAGCAGTCCCGAGACCAGTCCCCACGCCACGAGGACGACTCCGAGCACGACCAGTCCGATGCCGGCCGCGATGAGCAGGTTCTGAAGTGCGATGACCGCGATACCGCCGAGCAACACGAGTATCCCGACGATGCCTTTCGCGCCGAGTTTGTCTATCATATCACGCGGTCCGCCCGGCGGGAACTTAAAGGCCGCTGCTCCGCCGGCGTCGGTCACTGGCGGCGTCGGACCGCCTCGCTCCGCGGGACCGAGACGGAGCCTCGCAGGAATTAAACGTCCCCGATTCCAAACCGGAGGTATGAGTGACAACGACGGCGGACGGCGGAAGAACCTCCGCATGCCCGACGACGACGAGGTGTTCGCCACCGTCACTAACATGCTCGGTGCGAACCGGGTGAAGGTGCGATGCGCCGACGGCACGGAACGCACGGCCCGGATTCCCGGCAAGATGCAAAAGCGCATCTGGATACGCGAGGACGACGTCGTGCTGGTCGAACCGTGGGACTGGCAGGACGAGAAGGCCGACGTCAAGTGGCGCTACGACAAGCAGGAGGCCGACCAGTTGCGCGAGGAAGGCCACATTCAATAGAACCTTTTGCTGCGGCGGCGCACGAGAGCGCCGCCCTTGCAAAACGTTCATGAAAACCACGGCGTCACCCCCTCCGTCGGAGGCGACGCGGCGAAGCCGCGTCGCTCCTCCGTCGAGGGTTCCTTGGGCCGCTCACTCCTCCCTTCGGTCGTCGCTCGCGGGACGACTGCCGGTGCGCTACGTGGACGACTGCCGGTGCGCTACGTGGACGACTGCCGGTGCGCTACGTGGACGGTGTCGGTGGGCGCTTTCCGGTGGAACGGTTCACCGAGCGCTTTCCGGTGGAACGGTTCACCGGCACGAAATCCGCCTCGCGGGCGCGCTCGCGGTCGCGTGCGACCGCGAGCGCGCGAGCAAGATATCGAAAACGCCTCCCGAGGCCCTCCCCCATCGGAACGCCTCGGCGACTCCGACCTCCGAGGCCCATCCTTTTATCGCTGGCCGCGCTAGGCCGGGGTAGATGACCGAGGAGTACGACCTGCTCGAACCCGACAACGTGGAGGGCGTCGGCGACGAGTGGGAGGAGATAGACGTCTCCGACACGGCGGCCGACGAGGTCCAGCGCCAGCGCGACCGGGAGTTCGACGAGTTCCGCGAGCGACTCAAGAACACCGAGCAGTTCAAGGTCGAGCAGTCGGTGTTCGACGACGCTACGCTGGCGGCGCTGTACAAGCTGGTCCAGGACGGCTACGTGGAGGCGTTCGGCGGCCCCATCTCCTCGGGCAAGGAAGCGAACGTGTATCTCGCGCTCGGCGGCGAGGAGTCCCGCGACGACGGCCACGGCGAGGTCGCGGTGAAGGTGTACCGCATCAACGCCTCGGACTTCCGGGACATGCGCGAGTACCTCGTCGGCGACCCCCGCTTCGAGGAGCTGTCGGGCGACAAGAAGCGCGTCGTCCTCGCGTGGACCCGCAAGGAGTTCGCCAACCTCAAGCGCGCCCAGAAGGCCGGCGTCCGGGTACCCGACCCCGTCGCGGTCGAGCGCAACGTGCTGGTCATGGAGTTTCTCGGCACCGACGGCGACCGCGCGCCCACGCTCGACGACGCCCACCTCGAAAACCCCGAGACGGCGTTCGAGGTGGTACGGGAGTACATGCGCCGGCTCTACGACGCCGGACTCGTTCACGGCGACCTCAGCGAGTACAACATCGTGGTCCACGACGGCGAACTCTGCATCATCGACCTCGGCCAGGCGGTCACGATTCACCACCCCAACAGCGACGAGTTCCTGACCCGCGACTGCGCCAACGTCGCGGCCTTCTTCGGTCGACAGGGGATGGACGTGCGCGGCGACGACCTGGAAGCGTGGATTCGCGACCGTGCGGACCCCGACAGGTGAGCGAAGCAACCGTACTTGAATGTTCCGCCGAGTCGAGCCTCCAGCGACTGCGCGTCCGGGTTTACCTCCGCGAAGCGTGACGCGTCCGTCATGGCTCGCAAGGAGTCTCGGACCTCGCTCGGAACGGTCGCGCCCGAATTGCCGACGGCCGTGGGACTGGCAGTCGCACTCGTCGGTTCGACACTGCTGGCGCTGTCGCTGGGCGCGCTCGCCGAACCGCTCGGACTCGGGACCGGATTCGCGGCCGGGGTCGTCCGCGAAATCGCCGCGAAGTGGGCCGTGTTCGCGGCGCTGTTGGGCGTCGTCTGCTACTGGGAGCGCCGGGGGCTGGCGTCGCTGGGCGTCGCGCGGATGGGCTGGCGTGACGTCGCAGGGGCGATACTGGTCTTCGTGCTCGGTGCGTTCAGTTTCGTCGTCACGACGCCGCTGGTCGAGTCGCTGGGGTTAGAGTCGACCGTGACGGGCATCGAGACGCTTGCGGGCCTCTCGCTGGAGCTGGTGGTCGCGCTGTCGCTCACGGCCGCCGTGACCGAGGAGGTGTTCTACCGAGCGTATCCGATAGAGCGCCTGACCGAACTGACCGGCACCGTCTGGGCCGGTGCCGGTCTCACCTTCCTGCTGTTCTCGCTGCTCCACGTCCCGTTCTGGGGGCTCGGCGGCGCGATACAGATCGGCGTGGACGCACTGTTGCTCACGCTGCTGTACGTCTGGCGGCGGAACCTCGGCGCGTGCATCCTCGCCCACGCGCTCAACGACGTCTACGCGTTCGTGGTGATTCCGCGATTCCTGCTGGAGTACGTCGGGTGAGCCGTCGGCGGTCGTCGAAACGCTCAAATCCGTGCGGGCAGTACGAGTGCGTGATGCAGTCCGCTCTCCGAAGCTGGCACTGGCGGTCGCCCGGAGAGCGGACAGTGTCGTGACCGAGGCCCACCGGCTTCACCGGGCGGTCGAGGTGGCGGCGCTCACTCGCTTTTTCGCGCACCGACGTCCGAGCGACAGCCACCACGACGAACTCACACGACGCCATGCCAGAACGCACTACCCCCGGCGACACCGACGCAGCGACCGACGAATCGAACTTCACCGTCACCCCTTACGCGGTCGAGGGCGAGGTCGACTACCGCGAACTCCTCGACCGCTTCGGTGCGGCGGAACTGACCGACGACCAGCTCGCTCGCCTCCCCGACCACCCGATGGTCCGGCGGCGGGCGTACTACGCGGGCCGGGACGTAGACCGGTTCCTGTCGGCGGTCGAGGACGGCGGGACCGTCTCGCTCGTGACCGGAATCGGTCCCTCGGGACCGATGCATCTCGGTCACCTCCCGCAGTTCTACTTCGCCAAGCGATTGCAGGACCGAACCGGCGCGCACGTCTACGTCCCCCTGTCGGACGACGAGAAGTACCTCTCCAAAGAACTCCCGTTCGCGGCGGTCGGCGAGCACGCCCGCGACAATCTCCGGGACCTCCTCGCGGTGGGGTTCGACCCCGAGCGAACCCGAATCATGCTCGACACCGCCGACGCGGACGTGGTGTACCCCCTCGCGGTCCAGTTCGCCGAACGGGTCACTCAGTCGACGGTGGAGGCGATATATGGCCGCCCGGACAACGTCGGGCTGTCGTTCTACCCGGCCGTCCAGATCGCTCACCTCCTGCTCCCGCAGGTGGTCCACGGGCGACACGCCAGCGTGGTCCCCATCGCGGTCGACCAGGACCCCCACGTCAGGCTCGCCCGCGACGTGGCCGCCAAGGAGGCATTCGACGTGGACAAGCCCGCCGCGCTACTGAGCAAGTTCCTCCCGACGCTCGGCGGACCGGGCAAGATGAGCAGTTCCGACG
Source organism: Halorussus halobius (assembly GCF_004765805.1). Lineage (GTDB taxonomy): Archaea > Halobacteriota > Halobacteria > Halobacteriales > Haladaptataceae > Halorussus > Halorussus halobius. The sequence continues at coordinate 45,452 of NZ_SBIU01000004.1, forward strand.
ACGTGCCCGCCATCAACCTCACCGACGACCGCGAGACGGTCGAGCGGAAGGTCCAGCAGTACGCCTACTCCGGCGGGCGGTCGAGCGTCGAGGCGCACCGCGAGCACGGCGGCGACCCCGAGGCGGACGTGGCCTACCAGCTACTCGCCTTTCTCTTCGAGGACGACGACGCGACCCTCGACAGGCTCGCCCGGGAGTATCGGTCGGGCGACCTTCTCAGCGGGGAGCTCAAGGCCTACGCCGCCGAGAGAATCTCCGACTTCCTCGACGCCCACCAGCGGCGACGCGAGGCGCTCGGCGACCTCGAAGCCGAACTGGAGCCGTACCGGCTGACCGAGGACGAACGGGCGCGAGCGCGACCACAAGGAGCAGGTGGATTCGTCTGACCCGGTTCCAACGCGGAAACTCGAACGCGTCCCCTCGGGACGAAGCCTTGAAACGCTCCGAGCGAGTAGGCTCGGCCATGCAACACGTGAAGATTCCGCAGGACCGCATCGGCGTTCTCATCGGCGAGGGCGGTGAGACGTTGCGCGAGATAGAGAGTCGCGCGGAGGTGCGACTCGACGTCGACTCCGAGAACGGGAAGGTCGAGGTCGAGCAGACCGGCGACCCCGTTCGCGGCCTGAAGGGGCCCGAAATCGTGAAGGCCATCGGTCGCGGGTTCCCGCCCGAGGAAGCCCTCTCGCTGCTCGACGACGACATGATGATGTTCGACCTCATCGACGTCGACGCCGCCGCCCGGAACAAGAACGACCTCGAGCGCCAGAAGGGCCGGCTCATCGGCGAGAACGGCCGGACGCGCGAACTCATGGAGGAGTTGACGGGCGCGAGCGTCGTCATCTACGGCACCACGATGGGCATCATCGGCACGCCCAAGCAGGTCGACGTGGTCCGCAGCGCGGCCGAGATGATTCTCGACGGCGCGCCCCACGGCTCGGTGTACTCGTTCCTCGAACGCAAGCGCAACGAGATGAAGCGCCAGGGCATGGAGTTCCACCAGTTCCCGGGGTGACCGGCCCGCCCCGCCAGCTTGCCGCCGCCCACCCGCCGTGGTGACCCAAAAGCGGTCATCGCCAGCGATAGCGGTTCCCCTGCGATACCCGGCCGCGACCTCCGCTCGGGCCACGCCCCGAATCATAAACTATAATATTTAGTCCGAGAATAACTTAGTACCATCTCTAAACACCCTCAATATATTTAAATCTATATATCAATCACGCGGTTATGTCGAGTATCCATCGCTCCGGTCCCGTCCGAACCCCCACGTATCATTCATATTAAGACGTTTATTATCACTTCCCCCGAGAACAACCGATGGCACACGACTCAGAGCGTCTGTCAGACCTGCTATCGCGTCGCAAGTTCCTCGTGGCGTCGGGCGCGGCGGGAGCAGTCGGACTGGCCGGTTGTTCGTCGGGCGGCGACGGCGGGGCTGCGACCACCGCGGACGACGGCGGAGACAGCGCCGACGGAAGCGATACCGGCGGCGACGGGAGCGACGGCGACAGTGGCACGGACGGCGACAGCGGCGCGGGCGGCGACACCGCGCTGTCGGTCTGGTACTCTATCGGCGGTGACAAGGGCGACCTCGTCGCGACGCTGGCGGAGGAGTACGGCGAGGAGACCGACGGAGTGACCCTCAGTGCCTCCCACGAGGGGTCCTACGGCGAGACATTCGACGCCGCACTCCGAGGCATCCGGAACAACGACCCGCCCGCGCTCGCGCACCTCAACGCGGTCCACACCGTCCCGACGTACAACTCCGGGTCGTTCCAGCCCATCCAGTCGATAATCGACGACGTGAACCCGGACGACTACATCGGGGCCGCGCTGGACTACTACCGGGTCGGCGACGACGACCAGTTCATGGCGCTGCCGTTCAACGCCTCCTCGCCCGTGCTGATGTACAACAAGGACGCCTTCGCGGACGCCGGACTCGACCCCGAAGGCGAGGACTACGAGCCGACCTTCTCGGCGTTCCGGAACGTCTGCGAGGCCATCGTGGACGACGCCGGGTTCGACGCCGGAGCCACGTGGGGCAACATCACGTGGTTCGTCGAGAACTGGTTCGCCCTCCAGAACCAGCCGTTCGTCAACAACGAGAACGGTCGCGCCGAGGCCCCGACCGAGGTCAACCTCGACTCCGAGGCCGCCGAGCGGTTCTACACGTGGTGGATGGACCTCTACGCCGACGACCTCTACCAGCTTTCGAGCGGGTGGGGCGACGCCCGGCAGGCGTTCGTCAACCAGGACGCCGCGATGCTCATCGACTCCTCGTCGAACATCGTCGCGCAGCGTCAGGCCGCCGAGGAGGCGGGCTACGAGATGGGGCTGTTGGAGGTCCCCTCCGCGGAGAACACGTGGGCCGGCGCGCTCATCGGCGGCGGCGCGATGTTCGTGCCGCGGGGCATCGACGAGCAGACCGCGACCGCGGCCGGGGAGTTCGCGAAGTGGATCGCGAGCCCCGAACAGCAGGCCCGCTGGCACAAGGGCACCGGTTACTACCCGGTCCACAAGGACAGCATCGAACTGCTCGAGGAGGACGGCTGGTTCGAGGAACAGGACGGCATGCGACTCGCCATGGACCAGTTGCTCGACTCGGAGGACACGCCGGCCACCAGGGGCGCGCTCATCGAGGACCACGGACAGGTCAGGGACCTCCTGAGCAACGGTGCCGACCGGATGTTCGACGGTGAGGACGTCTCCACGGTTCTCTCGGACGTCAAGACCGAAGTCGACGACCTCCTCGCACGCTCGGCGTAATTCTTCCCCTCACCTCCGTCAACTATGAGCACGATTCAGCGGAAGGAGATATTCGAATCCAAGTGGCAGGCGGCGCTCCTGTTGCTCCCGACACTCGCGGTGCTTGGGGTGTTCCTCTACTACCCGTTCGCCCAGACCATCGACCTCGCGCTCCAGGAGACGGAGCTGCTCGGCAACGCCGAGTACGTCGGGCTGTCGAACTTCGAACAGCTGTTCGGCTCCGACAGGTACCGCAACAGCCTCTGGGTCACCACGTGGTTCGCCGTGCTCACCGTGGTCGGCTCGCTGGTGGTCTCGACGTACATGGCGTTTCTCATCCACGAGACGGTTCGCGGGTCGTCGTGGTACCTCGTGGCCGCCATCTGGCCGTACGCGCTCCCGATGGCGGTGGCCGGGTCGATCCTGAACTTCATCTTCCACCCCGAGCTGGGCATCTTCACCAACGCCCTCGAGGTGGTGCTCGGACTCTCGCTCAACTGGCACGTCGACGGCACGCAGGCGTTCTTGCTCGTCTGCGGGGCGGCCATCTGGAAGAGCGTCGGGTACAACGTCATCTTCCTGGTGGCCGCGCTCGGGCTGGTACCCGAGAGCCTCGACGAGGCCGCCGAACTCGACGGCATCGGCCGGACCCGGCGGCTCGTCAGCATCTACCTGCCGCTGATATCGCCGACGCTCGTCTTCCTCCTGATAATCAACAGCATTCAGTCGTTCTTCGGCGGGTTCTCGCTGGTCGACATCATGACCGGCGGCGGCCCCAACGACGCGACCAACCTCCTCATCTTCAACCTCTATCAGGACTCGTTCACGTACAACCAGTTCGGCCTGGGGTCGGCCCAGTCCATCGTGCTGTTTCTGGTCGTGAGCGTCCTGATGTACGTCCAGCTCAGGAAGGTCGAGAAGTTCGCCTACTACGGGTGAGTCCAGGATGTCGAAACCCACTATCACGCGAGACTCGGAACGAGCCGACCGAACCACCGTCCGCGACCGCCTGTCGATCCCGTCGTGGGCGAGCGTCCACGTTCCGCTGGTCGTCCTGGTGGCGCTGTCGCTGTCGCCCGTCGTCCTGGCGGTGCTGATGAGCACGCAGTCGACGGTCGAGATATACCAGGTGTTCAACCTCGCTCCGGGGACCGAGGGCGCGTCGAACTACCTCACCGTCCTCACCGAGTACGACTTCCTGACCTACATCCCGAACACGGTCGTAATGGCCACGATAATCGTCGTCGGGGAGGTCACGTTCTCGCTGCTGGCCGCGCTGGCGCTCGTGTACTACGACTTCCCCTACAAGAACGTGGTCTTCGTCGTCATCCTGCTGACGCTCATGCTCCCGTTTCCGGTGCGAATCGTCCCCCTCTACAGCCTCGTCACCGACCTCGGCTGGGGCAACTCGATGCTGGGCCTGTCGGGACCCTACGTCGCCAGCGCGACGTCGGTGTTCCTGTTGCGCCAGCACTTCCGGGCGATTCCCGACTCGATACTGGAGACGGCCAAACTCGACGGCGTCGGCCCGCTCACGTTCCTCGTCCACGTGCTGATTCCGATGTCGAAGGGCATCCTGTCGGGGGTCGTCGTCATCAACTTCATCAGCGCGTGGAACAAGTACCTCTGGCCGCTGATAATCGTGAGCGACAGGCAAAAGCAGGTCGTGCAGGTCGGCATCTCCTACATCCAGGGGACCGCCGACGCGGGCCTCACGCAGTGGGGCATCATCATGGCCGGGTCCGTCCTGGCGCTGCTGCCGCCGCTGGTCATCCTGGTCGTCTTCCACAGGCCCATCGTCCGGACGCTCGGCATCCAAGCGAACTGACCGACGAGAGAACGCGAACGGAATCCAACGAAAATGACACGCATCGAACTAGACGGACTGGTCAAGGAGTTCGACTCGCTGACCGCAGTCGACGACGTCTCGCTGACCATCGAGGACGGCGAGTTCCTCGTGCTGGTGGGACCCAGCGGCTGTGGCAAGAGCACGCTCATGCGCACCATCGCGGGCCTCGAAACGCCCACCGACGGCGACGTCCTGCTGGACGACACCGTCGTAACCGACTGGGAGCCCAAGGACCGCAACGTGGCGATGGTGTTCCAGAACTACGCGCTGTACCCCCACATGACCGCGCGCCGGAACATGACCTTCGGGATGAACTCGGTCGGGTCGTTCACCGACGAGGAGATCGACGCCCGAGTGGCGGAGACCGCCGAGATTCTCGACATCGCCGACCTGCTCGACCGCAAGCCGGCGGCGCTGTCGGGCGGCGAGCAACAGCGGGTCGCGATGGGGCGGGCGCTGTTGCGCGACCCCGACGTCTTCCTGCTCGACGAACCGCTGTCGAACCTCGACGCCAAGCTCCGCGACCAGATGCGAGCGGAGCTACAGCAACTCCACAAGGAGCTCGGCACGACGACCGTGTACGTCACCCACGACCAGACCGAAGCGATGACCCTCGGGGAGCGCGTCGCGGTGATGAACGACGGCGAAATCCAGCAGGTCGACGAGCCCCGAACGCTGTACGACTTCCCGGAAACCCGGTTCGCCGCGGAGTTCGTCGGGAGCCCCGCGATGAACGTCGTCCCGGTGCTGGTCGAGCGGGCCGGCGACCGCTGGACCGCGTCCCACGAGCAGTTCCAGGTGCCGCTCCCGTCGGGCGAGGGACTGACCGAACGCCAGTTCGCGATGGGCGTCCGGCCCGAGGATCTCGACGTCGTCGAGGACCGGGGGAACGCCCACATCGACGGCACGGTCGAGGTCACGGAACCGCAGGGCGACGCCTTGCTGGTCCACTGCCGGGTCGGAACCGACACGATGCGGGTCCTCACCGACTCGCGGGCGTCGTACGAGATCGGCGACCCCATCGGCGTGGACGTCGACGACCGGCGGGTCCACCTCTTCGACCCGGACGACGGCGAGACGGTGTATCACTCGGAAGACCGGCAGGCCCGCGCGGAGGCGGTGGCCGAATGAACGCGAGGCGGCGGCTCCTGCTGTCGGGGGTAGCGGGTCTCACGGGGTCGATGGCCGGCTGCTCGGCCGTCACCGACGAGGCCGGCGACGAAGACGCGGACGACGACGCCGACCGGCCGATTCAGGCCCATCGGTGTTTCGCGGCCGACCACCCCGAGAACACGCGCCTCGCGGCCCGGGAGGCGGTCGACGTCGCCGACCAGCTCGAATTCGACGTACAGCGGTGTGGCTCGGGCGAACTCGTGGTCTTCCACGACGAGACGGTCGACGGGAAGACCGACGGCACCGGCACCGTCTCGGAGATGTCGTGGGACGACCTCAGGGAACTGCGCGTGCTGGACTCCGACGAGCGGATTCCCCTGTTGACCGAGATGCTCGACGTCGTCCCGTCCGACGTCGCGGTCAACATCGAACTCAAACAGCACGACATCGCGGCCGACGTCCTCGAAGTGGTTTCGGCGTACGACCACGAGACCATCCTCTCGGCGATTCAGCCGACCGTCGTGATGCAGGCCGACGAGGCGCGCGAGTCCGACGAGGTGGACGTCGCGCTCGTGGGCGTGAGCGACCCGAGCCGCGCCATCGAGACGGCCGTCTCGATGAACTGCGACCGGATATACTTCGCCTACCAGTTCCTCGTGGAGACCAACGCGCTCGAGGTCGCCCACGACGCCGGCCTGTGGGTCAACACCGGGACGCTGGCGTCGTCCGGGCAGTACGCCGTCACCCGCGAGATGGACGTCGACGGGTTCAGCGGGGACTCGGCCGAGACGTTCCGCGAGTAGCCAGGGTATCGCGCGGGTCCCGCGTTCGCCCCCATACCCACTTATAAAAGTACCCGTGACACGGAATACCATATCACGTTTCCGGCCCCCTACCAGCCGTTCCCCGGCCGTTAGGGGAACCTTTATATAGAATGCCAATCAATCTATCGAGTGACTATGGCACAACGAATGGGCAACCAGCCGATGATCGTACTCTCCGAGGACAGCCAGCGCACCTCCGGTGAGGACGCGCAGTCGATGAACATCACCGCCGGAACGGCGGTCGCCGAGGCCGTCCGGACCACGCTCGGTCCCAAAGGCATGGACAAGATGCTCGTCGACTCGACCGGCGAGGTCGTCGTGACCAACGACGGCGTCACCATCCTCAAGGAGATGGACATCGAGCACCCGGCGGCCAACATGGTCGTCGAGGTCTCGGAGACACAGGAGAACGAGGTCGGCGACGGCACGACCACGGCGGTCGTCGTCGCGGGCGAGCTCCTCGAGAAGGCCGAGGAGCTCCTCGAACAGGACATCCACGCGACGACCCTCGCGCAGGGGTACCGGCAGGCCGCCGAGGAAGCCAAGGACATCCTCGAGGAGAAGGCCATCGACGTCGACGCCGACGACACCGAGACCCTCGAAACCCTCGCCGCGACCGCGATGACCGGCAAGGGCGCGGAGAACTCCAAGGACTACCTCGCGGAACTCGTCGTGCGCGCGGTCCAGAGCGTGGCCGACGACGAGGGCGTCGACACCGACAACATCAAGGTCGAGACGGTCGTCGGCGGTTCCATCGACCAGTCCGAGCTGGTCGAGGGCGTCATCGTGGACAAGGAGCGCGTCCACGAGAACATGCCCTACTTCGTCGAGGACGCCAACGTCGCGCTGCTCGACACCGCCCTCGAAATCCAGGAGACCGAGATCGACGCCGAGGTCAACGTCACCGACCCCGACCAGCTCCAGAGCTTCCTCGACCAGGAGGAAGAACAGCTCCGCGAGATGGTCGACCAGCTCGAAGCGGTCGACACCGACGTCGTCTTCGTCGACGGCGGCATCGACGACATGGCCCAGCACTTCCTCGCGGAAGCGGGCATCATCGCGGTCCGGCGCGCCAAGTCCGACGACCTGAGCAAGCTGGCCCGCTCGACCGGCGCGAACGTCGTGAGTAGCGTCGACGACGTCACCGAGGACGACCTCGGCTTCGCGGGCTCGGTCGCCCAGAAGGACGTCGGCGGCGACCAGCGCATCTTCGTCGAGGACGTCGAGGAAGCCAAGTCGGTCAGCCTCATCCTGCGGGGCGGCACCGAACACGTCGTCGATGAGGTCGAGCGCGCCATCGAGGACAGCCTCGGCGTGGTGCGGGTCACGCTGGAGGACGGCCAGGTCGTCCCCGGCGGCGGCGCGCCCGAGACCGAGCTCGCGCTCGAACTCCGCAACTACGCCGACTCCGTGGGCGGCCGCGAACAGCTCGCGGTCGAGGCGTTCGCCGACACCCTCGAAGTCATCCCGCGCACCCTCGCGGAGAACGCGGGTCTCGACCCCATCGACTCCCTGGTCGACCTCCGCAGCCAGCACGACGCCGGCGACTTCGGCTCCGGGCTGGACGCCTACACCGGCGACATCGTGAACATGGAGGACGACGGCGTGGTCGAGCCCCTCCGCGTGAAGACCCAGGCCATCGAGTCCGCCACCGAGGCGGCCGTGATGCTGCTGCGCATCGACGACGTCATCGCCGCCGGCGACCTGAAGGGCGGTCAGGTCGACGGCGACGACGGCGGCGACGGCGGCGCTGGCGGCCCCGGCGGTGCCGGCGGCATGGGCGGCGGCATGGGTGGCATGGGCGGCATGGGCGGCATGGGCGGCGCGATGTGAAGCAGGCCGACACCCGACTCCGCCAGCCGCCGCGTCCCGCTCGCGGCGAGTGACCGAGCCCATTCTCGGTGCCCCGCGATTCGACCGCCCGGCTCGTCGCCGAGCCGGGTCGACTCGCTTCGAACGTCGCGTTCTTTTCCGGACCCGAACTGGCTGTCAGAAATCGCTGAGCAGCGTGTGGGTCACGAGTTCCGAGACGCCCCGCCGGAGTCGCTCGGAGGCCGACTGGCCGCTGACCCCGAGTTCGTCGCCGAGTTCGTCGAGCGAGGTCCCGCGCGGGACGTCGAAGTAGCCCGCGCGCTCGGCCGCGACCAGCGCCCGTCGCTGCTCGGCACTCAGCCCGAACTCGTCGACCACCTCGGAATCGCCCGGCGTGTACAGCCGGTGGAGCCGGAAGGTGACGTCGCGGTCGGCGCAAAACTCCCGCATCTCGACGACCGAGTCCCGGTCGGGGAACCGGACCCGGCGTCGCCACCCGTCGGCCGTCCCCGTGGCGGCCATCGGCGCGGCCCCGAGGCGCTGGTACACCGGGTAGACGCTCAGCGCCTCGTCGCCGTCGAGTCGGCTCCGGTAGAGCCGCCTGCCGTCGCGTCGCTCGACGCAGGTGGCCGACCGGACCGTCGGGTCGCGGTCCAGCCCCGCCTCCAGCGCCTCGACGTCGCCGCCGACCGCCCAGAAGACAAACGTCGGCGGGTCCACGCCGGCCGCCATCTGCGTGTCGAGTTCGACCGTCACGTCCGGCGCGGCCTCGAGCGCGGCCGAGAGCACGAGGTCCGGGGACCGCAGGGAGAACTCGGCGATGAGACTCATTGGAAACAACTTCTCCGGGTTGTTTGAAAATCTATCGATGATAGTCAAAAACATTATGAGAGCGGCGGAAAATCAGTCGTCGACTTCGAGCGTGAACTGCTCGTGCTCGCTGGCGGCGTTCAGCACGACGCTGGTGTTGCTCTCCTTGACGTCGGGGTCGTTGAGCAGGGTCTTGATGCCCCGATTCATCCCGTCGGTGTCGGCGAACTTGCCGACCGCGATGATGTCGTAGTCGCCGGTGACCTCGTAGACGCTTATCATCTGGTCGTGGCTCCGGAGGTTCTCGGTCACTTCCTGGAGGGCGTCGCCTTCGACCTTGAGTTGGACGATGGCGGTCACGTCGTAGCCGAGCGCGCCGTAGTCGACTCTGGGCGTGTACCCGTCGATGACGCCGTCGTCTTCGAGGTCCTTGAGGTGGTTCGAGACGGTCGTGACCGACACGTCGAGGTCTTCGGCCAGACTCCGGAGGCTCGCCCGTCCGTCGCCCAGCAGTTCGTTCACCAACTTCGCGTCGAGATTTTCGTACGTCATTACGTTCACTGACGTCCCCCCACCTTTAGAATTTTACGAATACCCAATTCTCAGCCGAGTGCGACAGAATTGTACGTACCGGTAACGTTTTAATACTCTGTATAGTGGTATAGACCGTCTACAAAGATGACGGACGGACAAATCGCAGCCGAAGCAGACCCCGGACTGACCGACGCCGAACAGGACGTACTCGACCGCATCGAGGAGGAGAACGTCGACTTCGTTCGCCTCCAGTTCACCGACATCACCGGCACCGTCAAGAACGTCAGCGTCCCCGCCTCGCAGGTCGAGAAGGCCTTCGAGGAGGGCATCTGGTTCGACGGCTCTTCCATCGAAGGGTTCGTTCGCATCCAGGAGAGCGACATGCGGCTCGAACCCGACCCGGAGACGTTCGCCATCCTGCCGTGGCGCTCGGACGGCGACACCGCAAGCGCGCGGCTCATCTGCGACGTGGTCAACACCGACGGCACCCCGTTCGAGGGCGGCCCCCGGCAGGTGCTCAAGACCGTCCTCGCGGAGGCCGAGGAGATGGGCTACGAGGTCTCCATCGGTCCCGAGCCCGAGTTCTTCCTGTTCGAGAAAGACGAGGACGGGAAGGCGACGACCGACCCCCACGACGCGGGCGGCTACTTCGACCTCGCCCCCAAGGACCTCGCGTCGGACGTGCGCCGCGAGATCATCTTCACGCTCGAACAGATGGGCTTCGAGATCGAAGCCAGCCACCACGAGGTCGCCGAGGGACAACACGAGATCAACTTCAAGTACGACGACGCGCTGGGCACAGCCGACAACATCTCGACGTTCCGCGCGGTCGTCCGCGCCGTGGCCGAGCAAAACGACCTCCACGCCACGTTCATGCCCAAGCCCATCGGCGAGATCAACGGCTCGGGCATGCACAGCCACATCAGCCTCTTCGACGAGGACGGCAACGCCTTCGCCGACGACGAGGACGACTACAACCTGAGCGAGACCGCCTACAAGTTCATGGGCGGCGTCCTCGACCACGCCCAGGCGTTCACGGCCGTCACGAACCCGACCGTCAACTCCTACAAGCGCCTGGTGCCGGGCTACGAGGCCCCGGTGTACGTCGCGTGGAGCGACGTGAACCGCTCGGCGCTCATCCGCGTGCCCGACGCGGCGGGCACGAGCGCCCGGTTCGAGATTCGCAGCCCCGACCCGTCCTGTAACCCCTACCTCGCGTACGCGGCGGTCATCGCGGCCGGACTCGACGGCATCGAGAACGACGCCGACCCCGGCGAGGCCGTCAGCGAGGACATCTACGAGTTCGGCGAGGAGGAACGCGAGGAGTACGGCATCACGACGCTGCCCGGCAGTCTCGGACAGGCCGTCGACGCGCTCGAAGACGACGAGGTCATCACGGAGGCGCTGGGCGAGCACGTCACCGACAAGTTCGCCGAGGCCAAGCGCGCGGACTTCGCCGACTACAAGGCCTTCGTCTCCGAGTGGGAGAAAGAGAAGTACCTCGAGAAGTTCTGAAGCGCAGTCGGACGGCGACTCCCAGTCAGGTCACGGCTTCCCCCTTTCCTCTCGCGCTCGACCATCAGCGTCGCGGCCGGAATCGCCACGGACGACGCCGGTCCAGCGCAGTGACGACCCCGCTACGACCGGAAGTTGCCGATGCGGTCGGTGACCCGGCCCGGCAGGCTCACGAGGCCGACGCCGAAGCCGAGCATCACCATCAGGGCGTACAGGCCCAGCGTGGCGAGCCAGACCACGACCATCGCGAAGATGGCCCACCAGCTCCGGAGCCAGTAGAACGCGCCGAGGGTCATCACGGTGCCGTACAGCAACACGAGGTACGGACCCCAGCCCCGGGCGTGGCCCCGGCGCATCCGCTTTCGGACGTACCCCTTCAACTCGGACTCGACCTCGGGCTTCTCGACGGTCCGGTCCTCGATGTCCTCCTCGAACGATTCCACTTCGGCTCGCAACTCCCGGACCTCGTCGCGGAGTTCCACGATGTCGGGAGCGGATTCGTCGTCGGTCATGTATCGTGAGAGTAGTTCTCGCTTGCGCTCGACCCGCGTCTCCGCCGGCTCGGCCGTCCGCTCGGCGTAGTTGCCCCGCTCGGCGACGACCACGTTGACGACCGCGCCGAGCAACAGGAGGATGCCCGCGAAGTACAGCCACGTCACCAGCAACAGCGCGGTTCCGAGGAACTGGGACGGGCCGGTCGAACTGATGCCGGCGTATACCTGGAACAGCACCTGCAGGACGGTCCAGCCGACGGTGGCGACCACGGCCCCCGGGAGCGCCTCCCGAATCCCCACGTCGGCGTCGGGGAAGACGACGTACAGCGGGAGGAACACGGGGACGAGCGCGACCAGTTGGACCAGCGTCGCCGCGGGGCCCGCGAACGGGACGTCCGGGAACAGCGCGGTCACCGCACCGGTCGCCACGAAGACCACCACCGCCAGCCCGATGGCGGCCAGCACCAGCGCCGCGTCCCGGAGTTGGTCGACGATGCTGGCCTCGCTCGCGGTGGCGTAGATGTCCGAGAACGCCTGGTCCAGCCCGCGGAACACCTTGAGGGCGCTCCACGCGAGCACGACCAGTCCGACCGCCGTCGTGCCGCCCCGCCCCGAGGGGTCAAGGATGAACGCCCGGAGCTGCTGCTCGCCGGTCGCGGTCAGGAGGCTCGACGCGCGCCGGACGACCTGCTCGGCGAACGCCTCGCCGGCCACGAACGAGACCACGACGAACGCGAGCACCAGCACCGGGATGAGCGAGACGAACGCGTAGTAGGCGATGCTCGCGGCGAGGAACGTGACCTGCTGCTCGCTGGCCTCCGCCAGCACGGAGCGGCCGACGTCCACGGCGGTTCCGAGTCGACTGGGCACGCCACTCGTTTCGCCAACGAGATACAAATATGCATTGGCGTCGGCCTCGGGCGTCTCGCGTCGCGGCGCGGGAGTTACTCGGGACGCGTCGCCTCTCGGATTTCCGAGACGTCGGCGGTGGTCTTGAACGTGGTGCCGCCGTAGTGGGTCCGCGAGGCCGCGAAGCCGGCGTCCCGGAGTCCGTCGAGGAACTCCTCCATCCCCGAGGCCGCCCGGCTCCACTCCTTGCAGAGTCGGTGCTGGTCGTAGTGGGTCGGCTCGTGGAGTTCGGCTTCGAGGTCGTCGAGGAGCCGCCGCGCGCGAGTCGCCGTCCCCATCGCGTCGTCGACCTGCTCGCGGACCGCCGCCACGAACTCGGCGTCGTGGGTCGGCCCGAGCCACAGCGGTCCGGCGACGAGAACGCGCTCGCTCCCGCACTCGGGGCAGGCGTCGAGGGGGTCGGCGATGAGCCCCTCGTCGGCCTCGCGGTAGAGGCAGTCCTCGCAGTGGGAGACGTGACCCAGTTCCTCGATCGCGGCGTTGGCGTCGCTCGCGCCGTGGTCGAGTTCGAGGTAGGTCCGGACGTAGTGGTTGGTCGCGTGGGTCAGCACGGGCCGCACGCCCACGTCGTAGCGCGCGGCCGTGCGGGCCAGCGCCGACACCAGAATCCGGACGCCCATCTCGGCGTGGTAGTCGGTGTTCCGCGGGACCGCGCTGTACTTGCGGACCCCGCTGTGGAAGTGCGCGCCACACAGCGGCGCGGTGTCGGTCGCGGTGACGCACACGAGGTCGCGCGTGTTCGCGAACGCGGCGTCCGCGAACGGCATCGGCGTCCCGAAGGGGTCGACGTCGACCACGTCGAACACCGACTCGTGGAGGACGGCGTTGGCGTCGCGGTGGGCCACCTCGGCGTCGAGGCCGTTGCGCTCCAGATTCCGGCGACAGAGGTCGACCGCCGCCTCGTCGACGTCGGCGAGCGTGACGTCCCAGCCCTCGGCGGCCGCGCGCACGCCCCGGATTCCGCTGGCGGCCATCGCGTCGAGGTACGTCTCCGCGCGCGGCTCGCGGTCGCGGTAGGCCCGGAGCGTCGCCACCGTGAGGTCGCGATTCAGCTCCTGCACCGGGTTGAAGAACACCTCGTCGCCGACGCCCTCGCCGTCCTGTTCGGGCACTTCGAGTTCGACCTCGCCCTCGCTGACGCGCATACCCGTCAGTGTCGCTCCCCGGCGAAAAGCGAACCGGAACGCCGTCGGCGTCGGTTCGATGCGCTCGATTCGGCTTGGCTCAGCCCTCTCGGGGTAGTCGGACTGGCGGTTACGGGGTATGGGCGATTTCGCCGCCCGGGCGGCGAAATCGCCGAGTCGGCTGGGCCGGGCGAGTCGCCGGCGGCCTGCCCGCAACCGCGCGAAGCGTCCGGGCCGGTTTGGCCGCCCGCTCGTATTTAAAATCTCGCGACGGTCGCGCGCATCGGACCGCCGCCCTCGCTCGGCCCCACCGTTTTGTCGGTCGGCGACGTAACGTGGGTCCATGGCCACCGACGCGACCGCCGCCGCACAGCAGTTCTACGGCCGGTGGGCCGACCTCTACGACCTGCTCGCGAGCGCGACGCCCGGACTCGGACGCCTCCGCGCTCGCGCGGCCGACGCGCTCGCGCTCGCACCCGGCGACGCCGTGGTCGAGATGGGCTGTGGCACCGGCGCGAACCTCCCGCACCTCCGCGAGCGCGTCGGCCCGGACGGCCGGGTCGTCGGCGTCGACTTCACGCGCGGGATGCTCGACCGAGCGCGGGAGCGCGTCGACCGCGAGGGCTGGCGGAACGTCCACCTGGTGCAAGCCGACGCCGCGAGCGTCGGGTTCCGCGAGCCGCCCGACGCGATTCTGGCGACGTTCGTCGTCGGCATGCTGGCCGACCCCGCCGCGACCGTCGACCGGTGGGCCGACGCGCTCGCGCCCGGCGGCCGCCTCGCGCTGCTCGACGCCGCCCAGAGCCGGCGGTGGTTCGGCTGGCCGGTGAATCGGGCGTTTCGCGGGCTGGTGGTCGCTTCCTCGCCGACCGGAACTGATGGGTACGCGGCCGCGCCGTGGACCGTACTGGACGACCGGGTGGCGACGGCCCGGACCGCGCTCCGCGAGCGCGCGACCGAGACGACACACGGCGAGTACGCCGCCGGAATCGTGCGGCTCACAGCCGGCCGGGTCGAGTGACGGTCGCCCGCGATGGGATGGCGGTCGCCCGCGACGCCGCCTCCGCCCCGCGCCGGGGGCGACCCACCCCTTAAGGCGACGGAGAACCGAGGAGCGACCGAACAGTGGCCGACGCGACCCTGCGCTTCGAGGACGGAACGGTCCGCATCGAGGTCGACCCGGACGCGGAGGGCGTCGCCGACGCGCTCGCGAGCCGCCCCTTCGTCGAGGCCGACGCCCGGTCGAAGACGCTCCGAGCGCCCGCCGTCCGGTACGGCCCGCTCCGGGCGTGGCTCGACGACCGCGGCGTAGATTGTGACGACGGGGTCCTCGACGCGCCCGCCCTCCCGGCGGTCGCGTCGGCGTACGAACTCCGCGAGTACCAGCGCGACGCCCTCGACGCGTGGGAGTCGGCCGACCGGCGCGGCGTCCTCGAGCTCCCGACCGGGAGCGGCAAGACCGTCATCGGGCTGAAAGCCATCGAGGCGCTCGGCACCGCGACCCTCGTCGTGGTGCCGACCATCGACCTGCTGGCCCAGTGGCGACGCGAGCTGGAAGCGGAGTTCGGCGTCCCCGTGGGCCAGCTGGGCGGCGGCGAGCAGACCGTCGAACCCCTGACCGTCTCGACGTACGACTCGGCGTACCTCCGGGCGGGCGAGCTGGGCGACCGGTTCGGACTCGCGATATTCGACGAGGTCCACCACCTCGGCGGCGAGGGGTATCGGGACATTGCCCGACTGCTCGCCGCCCCGGCCCGGATGGGGCTGACCGCGACGTTCGAGCGCCCCGACGGCGCACACGAGGTGGTCGCCGACCTCGTGGGCGAGCGCGTCTACGCCATCGACCCCGACGACCTCGCGGGCGAGCACCTCGCGCCCTACGACCTCAAGCGCATCGAGGTCGAGCTCACGCCCGAGGAGCGCGAGCGCTACGAGAAAGCCAACGAGGTGTTCACGAACTACCTCGCGAAGTCGGGCATCCGGATGCAGAGCGGGAGCGACTACCAGGAGCTCGTCAAGCGGTCGGGACGGGACCCCGAGGCCCGCGAGGCGCTGCTGGCCAAACAGCGCGCCCGCGAGGTGATGATGAACGGCGAGCGGAAGGTCGACGCGCTGGCCGACCTGCTCGACCGCCACCGCGACGACCGGGTCATCGTGTTCACCGCCCACAACGACCTCGTCTACCGGCTTTCGGAGCGATTCCTCCTCCCCGCCGTGACCCACCGGACGCCCGACGCCGAGCGCCGCGAGATTCTGGAGCGGTTCCGCGAGGGGACCTACTCGCGGGTCGTCACCTCGAACGTGCTCGACGAGGGCGTCGACGTACCCGACGCCAACGTCGCGGTCGTCCTCTCGGGCAGCGGGAGCGAGCGCGAGTTCACCCAGCGACTCGGCCGAATTTTGCGCCCGAACGACGACGGCCGGGCCGCGCTGCTGTACGAGGTAGTCACGGCCGAGACCGCCGAGGAGCGCGTGGCTCAGCGCCGTCGGTAGCCCGTCGTCGGGCCGGCCCGCGGTCGAGTCGGGCGGGCGCTCACGTCCGGAGGTCAACGTCGATTCCGCCCGCGCGCGTGAACTGCTCGTAGGTGATCTCGAACGGGACCTCGACCGTCAGCGTCTCGCCGGCGGGCACGCTCACCTCGCGGGACTTCCGGGACGCGACCCTGCCGTCGCCGTCCCCGTCGACCGGAGCGTCGGTCTCGTCGACGGTTTCCTCGTCGGAGGTCGCCTCCGAAGCGGTGGGGGTAGCTGCGGTCGCGGTGACGTAGAGGTAGCCCGTCCCCTCGCTCGACCCGGAGTTGGTCATGGTGACCGTGACGACCAGGTTGCCGTCCTCGCCCTCCCGGTAGTCGAACCCCTCGCGGGACAGCGACGCCGACGTCGTCCTCTCGGTGTCGGCGTCCCCGCCGCCCGAACAGCCCGCGAGCGCGGCGAGTCCGCCGGTCGCCGCGAGAACCCCGGTCCTGTAAAGCGCCTCACGTCTGCGCATAGGCGAGGGTCCCAGTCCAGCGGAATGAGTCTTCTGCCTTCCGACCGTTTTTGTGGACTCGCGCCCGAGCAACGGACGTGCTGACCAAGGACCTGCTCAGGGTGTCCCGAGCCGGCGGCGGCTACCAGCCGGTGTTCGCGGGCCGCGAACACCGCCCGCTGGCCGCGCGGGTCCTCGGAACCTATCAGGGCCACGTCGGCGAGCCACGGGGCGACCTCGACGACGCGCTGGCCGCGCTCGAACCCGAGGCCGACCACTTCAAGCTCGTCCGCGGGTTCGCCAAACTGCTCGACCGCGAGGCCGTCTTCGAGACCCGCGCGCCGGTCGCCCCCGAGCGCGCCCGCCGGGTCGCGTTCGAGGAGCGCGAGGCGGTCGGCGTCGTCTCGGAGACCGAACGCGAGACGGCGCTCCGACGGGCGGGCGACCGCCTCGGCGTGGACGCCGAGGCGGTCGCCGACGCGCTGTACGCCGACCTCGACGAGCGGCAGGTGCTGGCGTCGTTCGACGCGCGATGGGACCCCGACGAGTTGCTGGCCCAGTACAACCTCTCGCTGGCCCAGACCGCGCTGTTCGACGCGACCGAACTCCGGGTCCGGACCGCCGACCCGAAGGCGCTGGTCTCGGCGGTCAAGCGCCTCCGACTGCTGTACGAGATTCGCAAGACGGACGAAAGCGACCCCGGCGTCTCGGACCGCGAGGTCGTGGTGACCGGGCCGGACGCCCTCTTTCGCTCGACCCGGCGGTACGGCACCCGGTTCGCGCGCCTGCTCCGCACGGTCGCAAAGGCCGACGCGTGGACGCTGACCGCGACCGTCGACGACTACGGCACCGAGCGCACGCTCTCGCTGTCGGCCGACGACCCGGTCGACGTGCCGGGCACCGAGCCGGTCGCGGACGTGACCTTCGACAGCGGCGTGGAGGCCGACTTCGCCGCGCGGTTCGAGTCGCTCGACCTCGACTGGGACCTCGTGCGCGAGCCCGAACCGCTCGAAACCGGCGCGCGGGTGATGATTCCGGACTTCGCGTTCGACTACCGGTTCGGCGACTTTCGAGTCTTCTTCGAGATAATGGGCTTCTGGACGCCCGAGTACGTCGAGAAGAAGCTCGGCCAGTTAGAGAGCGTCGAGGACGTGGAACTGCTGGTCGCGGTCGACGAGAGCCTCGGCGTGGGCGAGCGAGTCGCGGCCCGCGACCACCGCGCGATTCCGTACTCGGGGACCGTCCGGCTCAAGGACGTCCGCGACGCCCTCCGGCGCTACGAGGACGAGTTGGTCGCCGCGAGCGCGGCCGCCCTCCCCGACGAACTGACCCCCGACGCCGAGGTGGTTTCGCTGGCCGACCTCGCGGCCGAGTACGGCGTCAGCGAGGACGCAATCGAGGGCAAGTCGTTTCCCGACCACGAGCGCGTGGGGCGAACGCTCGTTCGCCCGGCGGTGCTGGACGACCTGCGCGAGGAAATCGAGGCCGGGATGGCCTTCTCGGCGGCCGAGACGGCGCTGACCGAGCGCGGAATCGAGGACGCCAGCGCCGTCCTGTCGGAACTGGGGTTCGCCGTGGCGTGGGAGGGGTTGAGCGGCGGGACGGTGCGGGAGAAAGGTTAGAGGTCGCGCTGACGCCCCTTCGGCACGGGACTCCGGAGTTCGTCGTGGACGTACAGCCCCACGCCGAGCGGCGCGGCCTCGCCGGCGAGGTCGTGGGTCACGACCAGATATCCCCAGTCGCCGTCCCAGTCGGGGGCTTGGGTCTCGCCCCGGACGAACCGCCGGGCCTGCTCGCGGGTGAGTTCGAGGACGTTCCGCGTGGCGCGGTCGCCGAACCGCTGGACCGCGTTCGTGGTGGGCTTCCAGTGTTCCTGTCGAGTGCGGAGGAACTTCATGCCCAGCGCCTCGACGCGAATCGGCGAGTCGACCTCGCCGTGGAGAATCCAGATTTTGCCCTTGCCCTTCTCCCAGAACGTGTAGCCGTCGAACGTCTCGGGCGGGACGCCGAACCGCTCGTCCCACCAGTCGACGACCGCCCGTCGCGTCGCGCGGCCCTCGACCGCCCGGTCGCCGTCGGTCGCGGGCAGGCGGTCGAACCGCTGGCCGTCGTTCGACTCGTCGCTCATCCGCCCACCTCCAGTTTCGCGCAGAAGAACCCGCCGGTGTCGTTGTGGTGCGGGTAGAACCGCTTGGCCTTCCGGACGCTCGCGTCGTAGGTCTCGCCCTGCCACTCGGTGACGCCCGGCCGGGATTCGAGCGGGAACTCGAACGCGACGAGTCGGCAGTCCTCCGCCCCGAGAACGTGGTCGAGGACGGCCTCGTTCTCCTCGGGCGCGAACGTGCAGGTGGAGTAGACCACGGTACCGCCCGGCTTCGTGGCCTGGACCGCGCGCCGGAGGATGCCCTTCTGGACGCCCGCGACGCTGTGGACGTGGTCGAGCGACCAGTCGTCGAGCGTGGTGGGGTTCTTCCGGATGGTGCCCTCACACGAGCAGGGCACGTCCACGAGCGCCTTGTCGAAGGCGTCGAACGCGAACGGCTCGAGCGAGAAGTTCCGGGCGTCGCTGTTCGTGACGACCGCGTTCGTCACGCCGAGCCGCTCGGTGTTGAACCGCAGGGCCGACAGCCGGCCGAGGTTGTTGTCGTTGGCCACGACCAGCCCCTCGTCGTCCATCAGCGCCGCGAGTTGCGTGGTCTTCGACCCCGGCGCGGCGCAGGCGTCCCAGACGCGCTCGCCGGGTTCGGGCGCGAGCACCTCGGCCGGGATGGCCGAGACCTCCTCCTGGCCGTGAATCCAGCCGTGGTAGGAAGCCCACGTGCTGCCGGGCGAGTCGGTGTCCAGTTCCAGCACGGCGTCCGACCACTCCCGGCCGGTCCAGCCCACGCCCTCCTCGTCGAGCGCGCGCCTCGCCCGCTCGGGGGTCGCCTCGACGGTGTTGACCCGGACCACCGAGGGAAGCGGGCGCTCGCAGGCCGCCCGGAAGGCGTCGAACGCCTCGATTAGCGGCTCGTACCGCTCCAGTGTCTCCATCGGGACGTGGTTGGCGCGAGCCGCGCTTGTGGGTTTCGGAAGCCGGCCGTAGCCGTTACCCGTCCGCCCCGCGTCACCGACTCCATGGTGGACGACGACCCCGCCGAAGTCGACTGGGAGGAGGCCGTGCGGATGGAACTCGAACCCGACGCCATCCACGAGTCCCGCGACGGCTACTACTTCGACTGTCCGGAGTGTGGCTCCCCGGCGACCATCGACAACATCATCGAGGAGCGGCGGTGCAACGGCTACCTGAACGAGCAGGTCGAGGGCATCGACTTCGACGTGGAGAACGTCTCCTGTTCGGCGGTACTCAGACTCGAACTGGCGTACTCCGCCGGCCCCGAGTCCGAGCAGTGAGGTTCCGGGGCCGGTTCGCCGAGCGGACGACGCTCCGGTCCGAACGGCGACGCTGAAGTGGCCGCCGCGCGAACGCTCGGGCACATGGACGGAGAACAGCTGCGGGAGGTCCTCCACGCGCGCGGCCACGAGAACGTCTCGGGCGAACACGCCAGCACCTTCGAGGTGACGACCGACGACTACCTCACGCCGGCGGGCGACTGCATCCTCGGGGTCGAGGCCGACCGCGCGCCGGCCGACTTCGACCCGGCGTTCGTCGCGGCCTGTCGGGACGCAGAGGCGACCATCACCGCACGATTCGAGGCGGCGGGCCACGTCGAGACCCTGACGGGGCGGGGCGACCCGGAGCTTTCGTTCGAGAGCGACCGGAGCGCCGTGGGCCGGACCAGCGACTACGTCGACGACCGCACGATTCTGGTCGGTGCCGAGTTCGCTGCCGAGGGGTTCGACCGCGAACTGGTGGCGGCGCTGGCCGACGGCGCGGAGCTGACGGTGACGCTCTCGGTCGAATAGGGTGCGGGTCCCGAACCCGCTTCCGGAGCGAGGCTTTTACTCGGGACGAGACCCCAGTTTCGAGCATGAGCGACGAGGCTGATTCCTCGGACCCCGAACCCGCCGAGAACATCAGCGGTGGCGACCCGGCGGCGAGCGCGTTCGCCGAGTTCGACCCCGGAGACGGCGACACTCGCGCCGAGACGGTGGTCGACCGACTCGGCGAACTGTACTGGCAGAAGACCTACGGCGGCCGGGACGCCTTCGAGTGTCTGGTCCGGACCGTCCTGAGCCAGAACACCAGCGACGTTGCGAGCCAGCCCGCCCACGACGCGCTGGTCGAGCGATACGGCCCGCAGTCCGACGAGACGGAGCGCGAGGACGCCGACCTCGCGGTCGCGCTCGCCGACGCCGACCGCGAGGAACTCGCCGACGTCATCCGGCCGGCGGGGCTGTACAACCAGAAATCCGAGACGCTGATTCGGCTCGCCGGCCGCGTGCGCGAGACGTACGGCGGCGCGGACGGGTTCGACGAGTTCGTCCGCGAGGGCGAGCCGAGCGCGGTCCGCGAGGCTCTGCTCGACATGACGGGCGTCGGTCCCAAGACCGCCGACTGCGTGCTGCTGTTCGCCGGCGGCCAGTCGGGCGTGTTCCCGGTCGACACTCACGTCCACCGCATCTATCGACGGCTGGGCGTCGCACCCCCGGACGCCGACCACGAAGCGGTCCGCGCGGTGCTGGAACGCGACGTCCCGCCCGAAAAGTGCGGGTTCGGCCACACCGCGAGCATCCAGTTCGGCCGGGAGTACTGTTCGGCCCGCAAGCCCGCCTGTCTGGACGGGCTCGACGAGTGCCCGCTGTCGGACGTCTGCGACCGCGTGGGCGTCGACGCCGAGACCGGGTCGGTCGTCGACCCCGCGGACGCCGACTGACGTCGGCCGAATCGGCGCGGGGCGGGTCGGGACGCTTTTGTCGGTTCGGGCGTAAGTCGAGCCAATCGGATGGACTCGGAGGTCACCGTCACCATCGACCCGCACGTCCACTCGGAGGGGTCGTACGACGCCAACGAACCGGTCGAGCTCCTGCTCGAACAGGCGAGCGACATCGGCCTCGACGGCATCGTCGTCACGGACCACGACGCCATCGCGGAGTCGCTCCGGGCGGCCGAACTCGCGCCGGCGTACGGGCTCGTCGGCATCCCCGGCGTCGAGGTGTCGACAGCGGCCGGCCACCTGCTCGCCATCGGCGTCGACGAGCGCCCCGAGCCGGGGCGGCCGTTCGACGAGACGGTCGAGGCCGTGCGCGAGGACGGCGGGGTGGCAGTGGTTCCCCACCCGTTCCAGCGCACCCGCCACGGCGTCCGCAAGCGACGCATCGGCGACTGCGACGCGGTGGAGGTGTACAACGCGTGGCTGTTCACGGGGTATCGGAACCGGCGGGCGCGGGCGTTCGCCGCCCGGAACGACTACCCCGGCGTCGCCGCCAGCGACGCCCACTCGGCCGCGTACCTCGGCCGGGCCTACACCGAACTCACGGTCGAGGGAGTCGGGTCAGTCGCGGACCTCGACAGCGACGCGCTGGTCGCCGCCCTCCGCGACGGCGACGCGGAGATTCACGGGCGTCGGCAGCCGCTCCGCCGGAGCACGCGCCACTACCTCAGGGGCGCGAGCAAGCGAGTTGGCTACGCGCTCCGCCCGGCCGTTCCGAGCTTCCTCCAGTCCTGACTCGTCGTCGGGTCATCCGGGTTACTGAGACCCATTCGTGGGGCGCGTATCGGAGAGTTCGCGTCGCGCAGTTGGACCCCGTTGTCTGCCGAAGGACTGTCGGGTACTCATCGGTATTCTGCTCTATGAGTGCTACCGTCCGGCTCCCGGACGAACGTCACGCCGTCCGGGTCGTCGTCTGTAGCTCTGCTTGCCATTAAATTCGAGATTCGTCGGACGCCGGAGATGATACCACACTCCGTAAGACTCGCTCAGTCGGAAAACCTTTGAAGGGACCAATCTAACATTGACGTATGGGTGTCCAATCTCGCAATCCCGATGGCGACACCGTTGTCATCACTCGAAGCGACGGGTGGTACGTCGCCAAAGACGAGGATACGGGGGTTGCGAGCCAAGGAGAAACAAAGGCCGAAGCGCTTGCGAACCTCGCCGAAGCGCTTGCACTCCACGAGCGTCCGGTCCCGGAAGAGGACGACGTCGTGGAAGCGTCTACGGCCCCGTGGCTGTAGCGGCCCTCGCACGCCCGCGAACGGGTGTCTTTAAATGCCAACAATCGGTATAAACTGATAGTGCCACGAGGGACGTATTCCGGCCGGGACATCATCAAAGCGCTCGGCAACTGGGCTTCCGGAAGGTCGATCGGGAAGGGAGCCACGTGAAACTCCGGTACATCGACCCGAACACGGGCGAGAAGCGGAACGTGAGCGTCCCGCTCCACGACGAGGTGTCTACCGACACGCTCCGCAGCATCGCCAACCAGGCCGGTGCAGACGACTTTCGGAAGTTCCTCGACGAAATAGACAGGATGATTTGATTCTCCGGGGCCGTGAAGCCGGTTCCGAGCGCGACGAGGACACACGCGCTCGGAAATCGACCCCTAGTTCTGCATAGCCGGAGAGATACCGTGTATGCAAGACCGCGGTCGCCGGCGCGGTCGAAATACTCCCGCGACGGTGCCACCGCCTTGAAAAGAGACATCCTCCGTAAAGCAGGGCGGTTGAGCGAGGCGACGTACGAATCGTAGCAGTGCGCACAGAGGGCGTTCGCGGACCCGTCGTCGCTCGAACTGGCGTCTCTGAAACTATTGCTCCGTAGCGTCGCCGCCCACGAAGCCGTCGCTATCGGGCGTGGCGTCCGAAAGAATGGAACCGCGAAGCGGAGCGAGCCAATGGAGTTTCAAGTCGTCCGCGATCTAGTAACTGCGGCCCCAAACGGGCGGGTCCTCCGAAGGTTTATCAGGGAGTCGGCACTATTTTTTCGCATGACTGCCATCGTTCGGGACGACGACGTTCGGTCGGGACGCCTTCGAATCGAGGGCAGCCGGGTGACGGTCCTCGACGTCAAGCGGCGCGTCATCGACAACGACGAGGACGCACACATCGTCGCCGGTGAATACGACCTCTCGATGGCCGACGTCTTTCACGCCCTTGCCTACTACTACGACCACCGTGACGAGTTTGCCCGGTGCGAGCGCGAGGCCGAAACCGCGCGTCGCGACGGCGAACGGCGAACGCGCGAGACTCTCGAACGGGTTGAGAGCGGCCGTCGCGAAACCGGCGAACAGGCTGACTGACTATCGATGCGGATTCTCGCCGACACGAACGTTCCGGAAGAGTACGTCTCGGCGCTTCGCGGTGACGGCCACGAGGTCGTTTACAGCCGCGACGTGGACCGGCTCGGTCCCGAGGCGGCCGACAGTGCCATCACCGAACACGCCGAAGCAGGCGAGTTCGCGATTCTATCGACCGACGTGAAGGACTTCGGACATCTCGAAGCGACGGTTCCCGTGTTCGTGGCTCCACAGGACATGGACGGCGGTGACGTCCGAGCGGCCGTCACGCGCATCGAGTCGCTCCCGTTCGACCCCGCGAAGGTCGACCCGCTCTGGCTGTCCGGGCTATAGGCCGGCGATTCGAGAACCCGTCCGCCGGTGATGTTCTCCGACGCCACCGTCTACAGCCACGGCGCGTCGCTCTCCGGAACCTCGTCATCCGGATACGCCTCGGCCGCCTCGTGTGATTCGAGCGCGTCGGCGAGCATGCGCAACGCCTCGACGCGCGTCTCTCCGAACGAGGCGACGCCGGTCCGGCGGTCCGTCGCCGTGACGCGGCCATCGGGCTCCTGCACGAACTCCACGCCGTCCGGACCGTCGTCTGTAGCTCTGCTTGCCATTACGTACGGGTTGCGCCGGACAGCAGATAGCGTTTGCCTCGCTTCGCCGGTCGTGTTCAGATACGCGTCGCCAACGACTGCTCGCGCTCGGCGAATCAACCACCATCCTGGCGGACTGAAAGGGCGAGGCGGGGTCACGCGAGCGAAGCGAGTGTGACGTTGTCGGAACTTGCTTCCGACAGGACTCGCGTTTGCGTGGTCGTCTCTGCGGGCAACTATTCGAAGCGGCGAGCGAAGCGAGCCGCGAGAATATCCCGCAGAGCGACCGCGAGCGAGCCGAGGGCTTTCGAAGAGTTGTTTGCGGTTCCAGTGTCGCAGTGCGCGTCGAGAGCGTTCGCGGACCCGTCGTCGCTCGAACTGGCGTCTCTGAACACTATTGCTCTGTAGCGTCGCCGCCCACGAAGCCGTCGCTATCGGGCGTGGCGTCCGAAAGAATGGAACCGCGAATCGAAGCGAACCCGCGAGGGTTCGTGGTTAGTCAGCTATTCAGTTGCTGCGGCGGAGTGCCAGCAGCGCGGCAGCCACGAGGGCGACCAGCGAGACGGCCATGCCGAAGCCGGGGATGCCAGCACCGTTACCGCCGTCGTCGGTGGTGGTCTCCTCGGACTCTTCGGTGGTGTCCTCACCACTGGATTCCTCGGTGGTCTCCTCGGTGGTGGTCTCCTCGGTCGTTTCCTCGGTCGTTTCCTCGGTCGTTTCCTCGGTCGTTTCCTCGGTCGTCTCCTCGGTCGTCTCCTCAGTCGTCGTCTCGTCTTCGCCGTCGTCGACGGATTCGACGATCACGGCGTCAACGTTGTGCTCGGCGTCAGCAGCACTAGCGGTGGCGCTCAGTTCAGTACCGGTGTCCCAGTCGCTGGTGTCAAATTCGGTGCTGAACTCGCCCTCACCGTCGACTTCGACGGACTGGGTCAGGAGCGTGTTCGAGGTTTCGAGTTCGACGTCGACGCTCGTCCCGGGCGCGAGGTTACTCGTGCCGGAGACGCTCGCGTTCTCGGACTGCTCGACTTCGAGCACGTCGCTCTCGTTCAGGTTCGAGAACTCGACGTTCTGCTCGGCAACGTCGAAGGTCGCGGACTCGTTGTCCGAGTCGCTGTAGACCCAGTTGTTCTCGCCAACGTGGAAGTCAGCCTCGTACTCATCGCCAGCGTCGATGTTGTGCTGGTCGGTGTCGAGCACGAAGTAGATCGTGTCGTTGGTGGCGTCGAAGTAGTAGTTGTCGGCGTTGTCACCGTAGACGATGTTCGGGTTGGCGTTCGGACCCTCGTTCGTCTGAGTGACGTTCATCCAGACGAAGTCGGCACCTGCACCAGCAGGGAGGTCTTGACCGTTACCGAAGTGGTTGTCCTCGGTGATGTAGCCGTGGACACCCGAGACCTGGGCCTCGACCACAGCGAGGTCCTCGTTAGCGATCTCGTCGGACTCGGAGACGCTACTGAGGAACTCGTCCAGCTCGTCGCTGTCCGGCAGGTTGTTCGCGCTCACGTCGGGGTGGACCCACGTGTTGACGCTGTCGACTCCGGGCTCCGAGACGCTCAGCACCGTCTTGACGTCACGGGTGTTGTCGGAGATACCAGCGATCACGTCGTACGTCCCCGCGGCGATGGGCGAGCCAAGGTCACTGTCGGCGTCAGTGGCGCGTTCGAGGTCGCCACCGACGAAGACGCCCTGACTCGAATTGTGGTTGCCGCCCTCACCGACGGAGCTACGCTCGATGCTGTCGTCACTGTCGGACGCACTCACGAACTGGTGGGGGTCAGTAACAGCGGGGCCGCCGTCCGCACCAGCAGTCTGGTAGGTGTTGACCTCCACGACGACTTCACCGTCACTGTCACCGTCGACGGCGGTGAAGTTCGTCATGAAGTTGCTGTCAGCACTACCGAGCTGCACGTAGGCCTCGTCGGTGTTCGACATCTCGACGGTGATCTCCGCGATGTCACCGCGCTCCTGCGTAATCGTCGAACCGGGGAGGTCGACTTCTGCGTCACCGGCTTCGGTGACGTTCAGCGTGTCGGTGGTCGCGTCGACGCCGGAGTTGTCGTGAACCGCACGGACCACGTAGTCACCGGCACCGTAGTCTTCAATCTCCGAGACGTTACCGAAGTTGACGGTCGCCTCACCGGTACCATCGAACTGCTCGTTGATGGTATCGATGGCGTCGTCGTCCTCGAAGTCAGCGCCTTCCTCGTAGAGCTCTGCGGTAAAGTCGTCGTTGAATGCCGCGGACGACACGTCAACCACGATGTCTTCCGCAGTCGTGACGTTGATCTCCTGAGCCTCAGCGGTCAGGTCAAGAGCCTCAACAGTGAGTTCGGTTTCACTACCAGCAATGTCCGAACCAGGATCGTTTTCAGGGGCTGCTCCGTCGTACGTGACGACGTAGTCACCCTCTAGGTCGGAAGACTCGTAGTTGACTGCGTCACCAGGCGAAGTGGAGATACGGGCAACCCGATCCCAGCCGCTGTCACCGTCGCTCTCGTAGAGCGAAATGACAGCATCCTGGGTATTGTTGTCGAAGGTGATGGTTTCACCGGAGTACACAGTCACGGGGTTGTTCGGGCCGAGCGTGTCCTCGCTGGAATCCGCTCCAAGAACGACGCTCTGCCGCTCGTACGTCTTGTAGGCGACAGTGTACTCGTCTTCGTCAGTGCTGACGGTGTGACGGATGCGGTTGTCCGCATCGGCATCCTCGACGTCAAGGTCGAACTGAACATCGAGGTCCTCACTGGTGAACTCCGAGTTGAGCGTGACGATGAGAGAATCACCGTCTTGCTCAACACCAGCGTCACCCGTCTCGACGCTGGGGCTGGAAACGGTGATGCCAGCGTCAGTCGTTTCGCTGATGTCGATGGTTATTTCGTCGTCCGTTTCACCGGTGACCTCGGACAACTCAATCGTCTGAGTTGCCGCGTCAACGTTGGTCAGGTCGATGGTGGTGTCTCCGCTTATGCTCGCATCGTTGGCCGCCGAGTCCGCGGTTGCAGACATCGGGACCATCGCGAACACAGACATCACCAGCATCGCGGACAGGAACAGTCCGCGAATCTTGTCTGATTTGCTTGTCATGGTTTGGTTTGTTTATTCGGTCGGCGACAGCATCTTTCCGCTGACCCTCGGGGGAACCCGGTACCGCACCGGATGTGGGCCACCTGTACTCGATTCTGCCACCATGGGTAGGGGTACAGTCGTAAGCAACTGGTGGGTTCGGTAAATACTTTGTGTTATCCTAACCCCGAATCGGCCGTGGTAAACCGTCTCACGTGCGTTTTCGGCGCGGGACAAGTTCCGCTTGAACGTCGTTCTCTACGGCCGGGAACACGTCGCCGAAAGTAACGGGTCGTTGACGCCGCGCTGCGGCGGTGAACGGGCGTCGTGGAGGCGAACTCGGACCGGCGGATTCCAGTCAGCGCTCGGAGGAGTCGACCGCGAATCCGTCCCGGACCCGGCCGGCAGACCGACGTCCTCGACCGCCACACTACGAGAAGAACTGCAGCAGGTCGTCGCGCTTCTGGTCGTGGAGGTGGTCGCTCACGGCCTCCTTCAGCGCCCCGACGTTGCCGCGCTTGGCCGAGATGGGCGCGATAGTGTCGCGCCACTGCTGCCACGGCGGGTGGAGGCCGAGCCGGTCGGCGAGCGCGTCAAGGCGGTCGTCGCGGTCCTCGACCTTGTCCATCTTGTTCGCGGCCACGACGACCGGGATGCCCACGTCCCGGAGGAAGTAGAACATCTCGACGTCGTAGGGCACCTCGTCGTCGCCCGAGTGGCGGTCGATGATGTCGACCGCGCTCTTGGCGTCGACCACCAGGACCCCGACGAGAATCCCGTCGGCGTACTCCTCGATGTACTGCACCACGTCGGTCTTGATCTGCTCGCGGCGGTCCTCGCTGACCCCGGACATGAACCCGAACCCCGGCAGGTCGGTGAGCACGAAGTCCTCGCTGGCCCAGTCGTAGTGGTTGGGCGAGCGCGTGACGCCCGGCTTGGCCCCCGTCTCGAAGGTGTGGCCCGTCAACTCGCGCATCAGCGTGGACTTGCCCACGTTCGACCGCCCGACGAAGACGACCTCGTCCGCGCGGTCCGGACGACTCTCGAACATACCCCGGGTTGGTCGGCACGGGGTTTAACGAGTGGGTTTTGGTTCGTGGCGTTCGTTCGGCGGATTCGTCGAGGTCGAATGGTAGATACGGCAGTGTCTGGCGCGCGCGAGCAACGCGCGCGAGGGCCGAGGACCGCAGCGAAGCGAGGACCGCAGGCGGGTGGGGAGGACGAGGTGCGGTCGCGGTGCTGTGCGGTCACTCGTCGGTCGAGGCAACAGGTAGCTTCCTCCGGAGCGACATCGGACGACGAGAGCGACGAGGAAGCTAGCTACTGCTTGAGCCTATGAGTGACCGCGACTCCACAGCACAGCACCGCAACCGCACCGCGACGGCGAGCCTCACACCTCCCCAGCCTCGGCGAGCGCCTGAACGCGCTCGCCTCCCTCGCGCGTCGTGGCGCGACACGAGGTCGCGCCAGCACGCGCCTGTTCGGCCATCGAGCCGCGCCAGCATACGCCTGGTCAGCCATCGAACCACGCCAGCACGCCTCTGTCCGAGCGTCGAGATAGCGCGCGCCCCGTCAGATAGCGGCCCCGTAACTCGACTGACCCGGAAAAGTACTCGACGCGTCACCCACCCACCGATTCACACGCACCGGACCCACAACACGGCTTATTTACCGCACCCGTCCCTTGCCCGCACGTATGCGGCTCGTACAGGTCTCGATTCCGGCGGGCAAGCGGGAGACGGTCAGCGATGTCCTCGAATCCGAGGGCATCGACTACATGCTGACCGACGAGACCAGCGGCCGGGAGTTCACCGCCATCGCCTACTTCCCGCTGCCCACCAGCGCGGTCCAGCCCGTGTTGGACAAGCTACAGGAGGCCGGCCTCGGCGACGACTACCACGCGGTCATCATCGACGCCGAGACCGACACCTCCCGCCGGTTCGAGGAGTTGGAGAAACGCTACAGCGAGGACAGCGAGTCCTCCGACCAGATCGCCCGGGAGGAGATAATCACCAAGGCCCACGAGATGGTGCCCGACACCCGGACGTTCATGGCGATGACGATACTCAGCGCGGTGGTCGCCACGTCGGGACTCCTGCTGGACTCCCCGGCGGTCGTGGTCGGGTCGATGGTCATCGCGCCGCTCATCGGGCCCGCGATGAGCGCGAGCGTGGGCACCGTGCTGAGCGACCGGGACCTGTTCCGCGAGGGCGTGACGTTCCAGTTCGTCGGCGTCGCCGCGACCATCGTGGCGTCGGCGCTGTTCGCGCTGGGCGTACGCTACGGCTACCTCGTCCCGCCGTGGGCCGACGTGACGACCATCCCGCAGATAAGCGGCCGATTGACCCCGGACTTCCTCTCGCTGGTCGTCGCGCTCGCCGCGGGCGCGGCCGGCGTGTTCAGCCTCGCGTCGGGGGTGTCGGCCGCGCTGGTGGGCGTGATGATAGCGGCCGCGCTGGTGCCGCCCGCAGCCGCCGTCGGCATCTCGCTGGCGTGGGGCTACCCGATGGCGGCCGCGAGTTCGCTCGTCCTCGTGCTGGTCAACGTCCTCTCCATCAACCTCGCTGGGTTGGTCGTGCTGTGGTATCTGGGCTACAAGCCCAAAAACTGGTTCCAGGCGAACGAGACCCGGTCGACCACGTTCAAGCGCGCGGCAGTCCTCGTGGCCGCCATCGCGGTGCTGTCGGTGTTTCTGGGCGGGGTGACTTACGCGACCATCCAGAACTCCGAGTTCCAGAACCGGGCCCAGGGCGAGGTCGAGGCCGTCCTCGACCAGCCCGGCACGCCGGAACTGCTCGACGTTAGCTTCCAGGGGAGCGGGACCCTGCCGTTCGAACGGTCCCAGGAGGTGGTCGTCACGGTCGGGCGCGCGCCCGACGAGGAGTATCCCGGACTCGCCGAACGGTTGAGCCAGCGCATCAACCGCGACACCGCCGACCGGGTGGACGTGCAGGTCAGGTTCGTGGAGATCGACTCGGCGTAGCGCGGCGGGGCGCGCCCGACGCGCCCAGCGCACGGCGGACACCGCACGGGGCGACGGACGCGTGACTCAAACCGACGTTTCACCCAAGCGCGCCTTTTTGACGACCCTCGTCGTATCTCGCTCCATGCGACGGGGAACGCTCGCGACCGTGGGACTCGCACTACTGGTGGTGACCGCCGGCTGCGTCGGCACCATCGGGCCGACCGACGAGGCAGGGGCACAGCAATCGAGCGACGCCGGTACCGTCAGCGTCGCGGCGACCGGACAGGCGGCGGCCGAACCCGACCAGGCACTCGTGCAGGTGGCGGTCGTCGCCAGCGCCGACGACGCCGAGACCGTCCGCGAGTCGCTCGCGGCGAACGCCTCCCGGATGCGCGAGGCGCTCGCGGCGGCCGGCGTCGGCGACGACGCCATCCGCACCGCCTCCTACAGCATCGACCAGCGGTACGTCGAGCGCGGCGGCGACCGCGTCGCCGAGGGCGTCGAGGGCCGCCACGCCTTCGAGCTGACGCTGTCGGACGTCGACGCGGTCGGGGCGGTCGTCGACGCCGCCGTGTCGAACGGAGCCGACAGGGTCGAGCGCGTCGAACTCACCCTCTCGGAGGAGCGCCGGCGCGCGGTCCGGGCCGACGCGCTCCGCGACGCGATGGCCAACGCGCGGGGCAACGCCGACGTCGTCGCCGAGAGCGCGAACCTCACCGTCACCGGGGTCCACTCGGCCTCGACGGGCGACCTGAACTTCGAGCCGATTCGCGCGCAGGCGCTCGAGACCGACGATGCCGGGCCCAACGCCGGGGCTCGGACCAGCGTCGAGTCCGGCCCGGTGACGGTCACCGCGCAAGTCGACGTGACGTACAACGCGACGGGGTAAAGAGCAGGGCCGGAGCGCCGGGCGGGACCGACAGCCCCGGACTGAATTGGTTCCGGAATTGATTTTGTCGTCTGCGGACACGTCGAACCATGGACGGCCCTCCACTCGGCAAGTCGAACCGACAGTCGTGGCACGAACTCGTCGAGCACTACACGCCCGACGGGTGGCTCGGTCGCCTCCTGCTCGCCGCCGCCACCGGGACGGTCGGCGGAACGGCGCTGTTTCTGGCGTTCTTCGTCTGGCCGATACTCGCGCCCCTCGCGGCGGCGGTCGGACTCGCGGGCGTCGGACTGGCGCTGGTCGCCCTCTGGCCGGTGTACCTCTCGCTCATCGGCAACGTGGAGTCGGCAAGCGCGTACCCGGTCGGCGGCGCGAGTCGGACCGCGACCGACGCCGATTCGGTCTTCGGGGTCGACGCCACGGATTCGACGGCCGGGGGCGACGCCGACGACTCCGACGACGCCGTCGAACTGCTCAAGCGCCGGTACGCCGCCGGGGACATCACCGAGGAGGAGTTCGAGCGGCGGGTCGACGACCTGCTCGACGCCGACGCCGCGCTCGACTCGTCGCGGCGGTCGACCGGCCGGGCACGCGAGCGCGAACGGAACTGACCCGGCCTCGCGGCGGCTCGCACCGGCCTGAACGCTTTTGCGTCGATGCGGCGTTCCTCCCGTGTGCGCCTGATACACGTCCTCGTGGCCGGCGACCGGCGCGACGCGGTGCTCGGCGTCCTCGACGACAGGGACGTCGAGTACGTCGTGGTCGAGACCGACTCCGGCGACGAGGAGACGGTGCTGGTCGAGTTCCCGCTCCCGTCCGACGGCGTCGGCGACGTGCTGGACGCGCTCGACGACGCCGGACTCGACGACGCCGCCTACTCGGTCATCGGGACGGCGGAGACCGCCTCCACGCCGACCATGGAGGCCCTGGAGAACCGCTACGCCGACGACTTCGACCCGCTCAGAGTGCAGGAACTCCGGTCGAAGGCCCGGGACATGGCCCACGACCGGAACTCGTTCGTCTGGATGATACTCCTGAGTGCGCTCATCGCCACCGCCGGGCTGCTGGTCGACTCCCCGGCGGTGGTGGTGGGGTCGATGGTCATCGCGCCGTTCGTCGGGCCGGTCCTCACCGCGGCGGTCGGCGGGGTCACGGGCGACCGGGAGATGCTCCGGGACAGCGTCCGGTTGCAGGCGCTGGGCATCGTCGTCGCCGTCGTCAGTTCGCTGGCGTTCGGCTACGCGCTCCGGGCGCTCTCGCTCGTCCCCCAGCAACTGGAGATAACCGCGCTCGGCCAGATCAGTTCCCGCGTCGCGCCGAGCGTCCTCACCCTCGCGGTCGGACTCGCCGCCGGGAGCGCGTCGGCGTTCGGGCTGTCGACCAAGGGGCCGACCTCGCTCATCGGCGTGATGATCGCGGCGGCGCTGATTCCCGCCGCAGCGACCGCCGGTATCGCGGTCGTGTGGGGGTTCCCGCTGGTCGCGCTGGGGTCGCTGATACTGCTGGTGATATCCCTTCTCACCATCAACGTCGCGGCCTACGCCACGCTCCGGTATCTCGGCTACGGGACCGACGGGTTCGACCGGAAGCTGTGGAACCCCCGCGACTCGACGGCGACCGCCGTGTTCGCGGTGTCGGTGCTGGCGCTCGCGCTCGTCGTCGGCGGAGCGGTAGCCGCCACGTACCAGCAGGTCACCTACGAGCGCAGCGTGAACCGGGCGGTCGACGACGTGCTTGACGACTCCGAGTACGCGAATCTCACCTTCGTCGAGTCGAGCGTCGAGTACGGGTCGACCAGCGGACTCCTCGGGAGAGAAGGCGTGACCGTCACCATCAGCCGTACCACCGACCGCGAGTACCCGGCCCTCCCGAATCGGCTCCAGCGCCGGATAACTGGAGTCACGGACCGGAATCCTTCGGTCCGCGTCCGCTTCGTCGACTACGAGGTCGCGGGCACTTCGACCGGGTCGGCGTCGATGACCGACGTTCCGGTGGCCGGGCCTCTTCCGCAGGCAGTCGACGGGCGGCACACGCCACGGCGGTCTCGGCTGTAGTGGCTCGCGGCTCCGGTGTGGTTGCTGGTGCAGTACGGCGGACGTTTCCGAACCCCGGTGGTCGAGGCGACGGCCGACTTCGCAGGACCATCCGTTTCTGTGGAGGAACGCACGAATCTCGGTAGTTCCAGACACAGGAACCCGCACGGCGACCGCCACGTACAGCGGGGGACGGACACGCCGATACAGGTCGTTCTATTCCCCGTCGAACGGCAGTTCCGGCTCGTACCCCACGGCCTCGACGGCCGCGTCCAGCACCTCGTCGACGTTCTCGCCGTTCTCGACGCTCATGTAGGCGTCGGCGTCCACGTCGGTCGAGAGGTCCGACTTGTTGGCCACCGTCAGCACGGGCACGTCGTCGAACTGCTCGGCGATGTCGTCCCGCAATTCGAGTTGGGCGTCGAGGGGGTAGCCACAGTACCCGCTGGCGTCGACGACGAACAGGATGGCGTCCGCGAGGTGGGTGAGCGCCGACACCGCCTGATTCTCGATGTCGTTGCGCTCGTCGGCCGGGCGGTCGAGCAGGCCGGGCGTGTCGACGATCTGATAGCGAATCCGCTCGCGCTCGAAGTGGCCCACGCGAACGCCCTTGGTGGTGAAGGGGTACTCGGCGATCTCGTTGCTGGCGTTGGTGACCGCGTTGACGAACGACGACTTGCCCACGTTGGGGTAGCCCGCGACCACGATGGTCGGCTCGGCGGCGTCGATGTCGGGCAGGTCCCGGAGGTCGTTTCGCGCCTGCCCGACGCGCGCGAGGTCCTCGTCGACCTCCTCGACCACGTCCGCCAGCCGGGCGAACCCCTGCTTGCGGAACTTGCGGTCGGTGTCGGCGTCGCCGGTGAGCTTCCCCTGGTACTCGCGGCCGATTTCCTTGGTCTTCCGGCTGGCCCACTGGATTTCGGAGAGGCTCTGGCGGAGTTCGTCGACGCCGCCGGACGGGTGGTCCGGCGAGCCGTCCGAGCGTGGCTCGGAGACGTCCACGATGGCGTCGGCGAGTTCGTAGTAGAAGGGGTCGACCTCCCGGAAGTCCGGCCACTCGGTGGCGACGTTCCCCAGGTTGTCGCTCAGGACGTTGGACGCGGTCTGGAGCATCGACTGCTGGGCCTCCGCGCCGCTCTTGGCCCGACCCGCCCGCGCGGCCCGCGAGAAGGCGGTGTCTATCAGCTCCTCCGACGTTGGGGTCGTCGGGAGGTGCTCGAAAATCATGGGCGTCGATAGGTCTCGCGGGATTAAAAGGGCGTCCATACTGACTTCGGCCGCCCGACCGAACCGCGAACCCTTTCAACCCGCGTTAACTAACTGGTCAGTATGAGCGACGACGCCGACGGCGTACCCCCGGACACCCGCACCGCCATCATGGAGGCGACGTACGCCGCGCTCTGCGAACACGGCTACGCCGACCTCACGATGCAGGCCATCGCCGACGAGTTCGACATGACCAAAGCCGTCCTCCACTACCACTACGACACCAAGGAGGACCTGCTGGTCGCCTTCCTCGACCACCTGCTCGACCAGTTCCTCGACACGGTCGACGCCGACCCGGCCGACGACGCCGGGGAGGCGATCGAGCCCACGGACCAACTCGTCGCGCTCGTGGACGCGCTGTTGCTCGGCAAGCACGGCGCGATGTCCGAGGTCGACCACTGGGAGTACCACACCGCCCTGCTCGAGGTCCGGGCGCAAGCCCCCCACAACGACGCGTTCCGCGAACAGCTCACGACCAACTACGAGTACGTCGCCGCCGCCATCGCCGCGATCGTCGCGGACGGCGTCGAGTCGGGCGCGTTGCGCGCGGTCGACCCCGACCGGACGGCGGCGTGGCTGCTGGCCACCATCAACGGCGCGCGACTCCATCAGGTCACACTCGGGGTCGACGTGGCCGAGGACGTCCGGGACGCGCTGGTCGAGGGCTGGCTGGCGTGGCTCGGGAGGCCCGACGCCGAATGAGTCGGCTGTTCGGCGGCGAGGACCCGAGCGTTCCCTACGTCGTCGGGAGCCTCGTCGCGGGCGTGTTCCTCGGCGGCGTCGGCGGCGGCGTGGCCTTCCCCACGCTGCCGACGCTCGGCCCGCTGTTGGGCATCTCGCCGCTGTTCGTCGGAGTCATCCTCTCGGTCAACCGGTTCACCCGACTGTTGATGAACACGCCGGCCGGCCAGATTCTGGACACCGTCGGCACGCGCCGCCCGATGATTGCCGGGTTCGTGGTGCAGGGGCTGGTCCCGTTCGGCTACGTACTCGGCCTCGACCCCGGACCGATTCCGCTCGACTCCGCGACCATCTTCCTGCTCTCGCGGGCGTGCTGGGGCCTGGGTTCGGCGTTCGTCTTCGTCGGCGCGTTCAGCACCATCACCCACATCACGACGCCCGCGAACCGCGGCCGGTGGGTCGGCTACATGCGCGGCGGCCAGAGCCTCGGTTTCCCGGCGGGGCTGGTGATGGGCGGGCTCGTCACCGACGCGTTCGGCTACGCCACGGCGTTCGTCGTCGCCGGGGCGGCGGGGCTGTGCGCGGCCGCCGTGGCGGCGCTGGTGTTGCCGAACGTCAACGCCGACATCGGCGAGACCACCAGCCTGCGCGACCTCCCCGCGCTGGTCGGGGCCGACGCCCGCATCTTCGCGGTTGGAGCCGTCAACTTCGTGATCCGGTTCCTGTTCGCGGGCGTCCTGCTGTCGACCGTGGTGCTGTACGCCGAGACGTACGGCATCGGCATCGGCACGCTGTCGGGCGTCGGCGCGAGCGGGCTCGTGATGGCCGTCAGCGTGCTCGGGTCGAGCCTGACGACCCTGCTGGTCGGGCGCTACTCCGACGGCCTGACCAACCGGGCCGCGCTCACCGTCCCCGGACTCGTGGTGTTCGGGTCGGGGTTCGCGCTCCTCGCGCTGGTCCAGACGCTCGAAACCACGCTGCTCGGGGTCGCGCTCATCGGCGTCGGCGTCGGCGGCACGAATCCGCCGCTGCTGGCGTATCTGGGCGACATCAGCCCCGACGACGACGTGGGCAAGCTCGGCGGCGCGTACAACGTGTTCGGCGACCTGGGCTCGACGCTCGGCCCGCTGGTCGCGCTCCCGGTCGCCAACGCCGTCGGGTTCACGGTCGCGTATCTGGCCTGCGTCGGCCTCGTCGCGGTCGCGTGCGTGCTGGCCGCCCGGACGCTGTACGGCGACGCGTCCGAGGTCGACGCGTCGGTGGCGTCGGCCGACGACTGAGCGGTCGTCCACCGAGGGTCGCTTCGCGCCGGTCCGGGCGTGCGTCTCGTCTGGTTCGAGTCTCTTTACGGAATAGATTCGACTGCTCACTCCGTTCACGGGCAGAATCGATGGGTTCGGGCGGATTCGAACCGGAGCAAGACGTGCTCGCTTCGCTGCGCGGGCGTACGACTTGCTGGGTTCGAATCGCCCTCAGACACGATTTG
The DNA here is from genome assembly GCF_004765805.1 of Halorussus halobius. Lineage (GTDB taxonomy): Archaea > Halobacteriota > Halobacteria > Halobacteriales > Haladaptataceae > Halorussus > Halorussus halobius. The sequence continues at coordinate 82,289 of NZ_SBIU01000004.1, forward strand.
CGACTCGCGAAGTGCGAGCGTACGAGGCGCTCGCCGCGCTGCTCGTCGCAGAATCCAGTGGGTTCGGGCGGATTCGAACCACCGACTTCGGCCTTGTAAAGGCCGCGTCATGACCAACTAGACCACGAACCCTGCATCGGAAGCAAGCCCCTCGGCGGAAATAACTGTTACCCTCTCGGTCGGCATCCGTAACCACTACCACGACTGCAGGCCACCTCCGCCCATGGACGAACGCGTCGAAGCACTCGCCGAACGGGACGGCTGGCAGACCGAGGGGTTCGCGGCTCGCGTCCACTATCGGGGCGCGGACGACCACTACAGCATCGAGTACTACGCGCCGAGCGACTGCGTGCTCTACTGGAAGGTGAAAGGCGACGGCGAGACGGCGGTCCCCGTGGGCCGAGACACGGTGCCCGAACCCCTGCGCGAGCGCGTGCGGGAGGACCTCGACGCGGCCGGGGTGGCCCCCGAAGTCGAAGCGCGGTCGCTGTAGCGGGGCGGCAGTTCTGCGAGGCGAGTCCGTGCGACGACCACCCAAGGGACCGTCACCGATAAGGTCGGGGTTTCCGTCACTTCGGACTCCATGCACTCGCGTTGACCCGCGAACCGGATGTTTCGATTCGAAGGAAAGTTTTTCAACTGGCGACCCACTCCACAGACACAATGAGTTTCATTGACGAAGACGACGACCCGTTCGAGGAACAACGGGAGAACGCCGAGAATGCCATGAAGCGGCTGTTCCTCGAATACGGGAGCGACAACAGGCTTGCGTTCGTTACCGGCGTGGTGGCGAGTATCTTCGCGCGGGTACTCAACCTCCTGCCGCCCATCATACTCGGCGTCGCTATCGACGCCCTCTTCGCCGAAGGCGAGGGAGTCGAGTACGCGGTCGCGCTCTCGAATCAGATTCCGATTCTATCGGTGGACCTCGCGACACGTCTGGCACCGGTCGGGAGGACCGACCAGTTTTGGTTCTCGGTCGCGGTCATCGCCGGTGCGTTCGGCTTCGGTGCGGCGTTCCACTGGGCGCGCAACTGGGGCTGGAACTCGTTCGCCCAGAACATCCAGCACGACGTCCGGACCGACACGTACGACAAGATGCAGCGGCTCAACATGGACTTTTTCGCCGACAAGCAGACCGGCGAGATGATGTCCATCCTCTCGAACGACGTGAACCGACTGGAGCGGTTCCTCAACGACGGGATGAACTCCGGGTTCCGACTCGGCGTGATGGTGGTCGCCATCGCGGTCATCCTGTTCAGCATGAACTGGCAACTCGCGCTCGTCTCGATGGTGCCAGTGCCGCTCATCGCCTTCTTCACGTACAAGTTCGTGGAGATAATCCAGCCCAAGTACGCCGACGTGCGCTCGACGGTCGGGAAGGTCAACTCGCGGCTGGAGAACAACCTCGGCGGCATCCAGGTCATCAAGACGAGCAACACCGAGGGCTACGAGTCCGACCGCGTCGAGGACGTCTCGAGCGAGTACTTCGGCGCGAACTGGGGCGCTATCATCACGCGCATCAAGTTCTTCCCGTCGCTCCAGATTCTGTCGGGACTCGGCTTCGCGCTGACGTTCATCGTCGGCGGCCTGTGGGTGTTCAACGGCGAAGCGCCGTGGTTCTTCACGGGCGAACTCAGTCGCGGCGAGTTCGTCGTGTTCATCCTGCTGACCCAGCGGTTCATCTGGCCGATGGCGCAGTTCGGCTCCATCATCAACATGTACCAGCGCGCTCGCGCGTCCAGTTCCCGCATCTTCGGGCTGATGGACGAGCCCAGCCGCATCGTGGAAGACCCCAGCGCCGACGAACTCGTCGTCGACGACGGCGACGTGGTGTACGACGACGTCACCTTCGGCTACGACGACGACGAGACCATCGTCGAGGACGTCTCCTTCGAGGTCGAGGGCGGCGAGACGCTCGCGCTGGTCGGGCCGACCGGCGCGGGCAAGTCCACGGTCCTCAAGCTGCTGCTCCGGATGTACGACGTCGACGAGGGGGCCATCGAAATCGACGACCAGGACCTGCGCAACGTCACCATCCCGAGCCTCCGCCAGTCCATCGGCTACGTGAGCCAGGACACGTTCATGTTCTACGGCACGGTCGCCGAGAACATCGCGTACGGCACGTTCGACGCCGACCACGAGGAGATAGTCGAGGCCGCGAAAGCCGCCGAGGCACACGACTTCATCCAGAACCTGCCGGAGGGCTACGACACCGAGGTCGGCGAGCGCGGGGTCAAACTCTCGGGCGGTCAGCGCCAGCGCATCTCCATCGCCCGCGCGGTGCTCAAGGACCCCGAGATTCTGGTGCTCGACGAGGCCACCAGTGACGTCGACACCGAGACCGAGATGCTCATCCAGCGCAGCCTCGACGACCTCACCGAGGACCGGACCACGTTCGCCATCGCCCACCGGCTCTCGACCATCAAGGACGCCGACCAGATCGTCGTCCTCGAAGGCGGCCGCATCGTCGAGCGGGGCACCCACGGGGAACTGCTCGACGAGGACGGCCTCTACGCCCACCTCTGGGGCGTGCAGGCCGGCGAGATAGACGAACTCCCCGAGGAGTTCGTCGAGCGCGCGGCCCAGCGGACCGCCCGGACCGACACCGACGACTGAACCGGCCGCCACACCCCTGACGGTCGACCCCGGCTCGCGACTCGGCCGAGCGCTTCGCCCGAACCGCCCCACCGGTCCCGACATCTACTTGCGTCTGTACCTGTCGCCGCTCTTGTCCCGCTGGAAGTCCCGCTGACGGTCGAGCCGCCGGTCGAACCGCCGCTCGTGGTCGCGCTGAGCGCGCTCGCGCTCGCTCGCTCCCCGGGCCCGCGTTCGACCGAGCGGGCCGCCGTACTTCTGGGGTCCGGACGCCTCGTCGCTTTCGGAGCCGGAGGGGTCGTCCCGGTCGCTCGATTCGCCGCGCTGGCTCTTCGGGACGTCGCTCCCGCGCTCGCCGCCCGCAGTCGCCGAGAGGTCCGACGGCTCCCGGGGCGGCCGGGTGCGCCTAGGCTGGCGCTCGGCCGGGCCCGAGGAGTCGCGCGGCTCGCCGACCGGCGGGCGGTCGTCGGAACTCGACTCGCGACTCCCCGAGGACGGCCGTCGGAGCTCCGACCCGTCCGGGCGGCCCTCGCGTCGCGCTCCGGGGGCGTCGCCCGGGCGGCCCGGTCCCCCGGAGCCATCCGACGGTCGGGAGCCGTATCGCCGACCGGTCGGCTGCACTTCCGAACCGCGCCCGCCCGCTCGACGGCCGGAGTCGCCGCGACGGGGTGGCTCCTGTCGACCCCGACCGCTTCGCTCCCGGCCGCCGTTGGCGTAGACGTGGCGTTCTGACTCGTCCGCCCCGGTCGATTCGCCGTCAGTGTCGCGGTCGTGGGAAGCCATGTGTCGTCGGGACCTTGGCCGATTCGGCGAATAAACCGGTCCGACCGTTCACATCGTTCGAGGTCGACGGGGCAGTTCAACGCGGCGTTACCCGGCAAAAGTGCGTCGAGAGCATCTCACGGCGGGTCCGTGGGCGCGTCCCCGGGCTCGCCCGAGAGGAACGCAGGGCCGTAGGTTCCCAGCCAGTCGAGCAGTGCCCGGACCGCCTCGGGGTCGGCGACCCGGTACGGGGCCTCGGTCGCGGGGTCCGCGCCGACCTTGACCGCGATGCCGCGGTCGGCCAGCACCGCGAACGCCGCCTCGTCGGTGGTGTCGTCGCCGACGTACATCGGGAGCCAGTCCTCGCCGGCCGGGACGAGGTCGGCTTCGAGTCGGCGGACCGCCGCGCCCTTGTCCCACTCGACGTCCGGGCGGAGTTCGAGCACCGCCTTGCCGGTCGTGAGCCGCAGGTCCTCGCGGGCCCCCACCAGCGACTCCACCGCGTCGGTGACGGCCGGTACGTGCTCGTCGGCCACCCGCCGAAAGTGGACCGTGGCGGTCAGGCCCTTGTCCTCGACGGCCGCGCCCGCCACGTCGGCGAGGTCGGCCGCGAGGTCGTCGACGGCCGCGGCGACCGTCCGCTGGGCGGCCCGCGCCTCGGGGTGGGCGACGTACTCGTCGGTGTGGAGTTCGAGGCCGTGATTGCCCGCGTAGGAGAGGTCGGGGACGCCGACGCGCTCGCGCACGTCGGCCAGTTCCCGCCCGCTGACGACCGCGACCTCGACGCTCGGTTCGGCCGCCAGCGCGGCCACGGCCTGCCGGGTCGCGTCGGGAATGCGGGCGGCGTCGGGGTCGTCGGCGATGGCGGCCAGCGTGCCGTCGAAGTCGAGCGCGACCAGCAGGCCGTCGTGGGCGGCGAGCGCCGAGACGAGGGCGTAGAGGTGTTCGCGGAGCGGGTCCGGACGGTCCGATTCGGCGTCGGTCGTCGCGTCGTCCATCGTCATGGCTGTCCTATCGCGTCCGTCGTCTTCGGCCGTCAGTCGTCGGTCGCGCGCGGGTCGGGCTCCCGGACGGAGCGTCGCCCGCGTTCGATGGCGGTAGCGGTCTCGAAGGTGGATTCGAGCCACGCGAACACGTCCTCGGCGTGGACCGCGCGCTGGAGGTCGGCGACGCCCACGGGGTCGCGGGGGTGGACGAGCACGGCCTCGTCGCCAAGTTGCTCGCTCGCGCCCGCGAGTTCGCTCAGGACGAGCGCGCCGGGGTCGCGGGTCTGGGCCGCCACGAACTCCTTGGCGACGAGGTTCATCCCGTCCCGGACCGGCGTGACGAGCCCGACGTCGGCCTCCCGGTAGAGGGCCGTGATGCCCGCCTCCGGCAGGTGGTCGGTGAGCGCGAGTATCGGGGTCCAGTCGTCGGTGCCGAACCGGTCGTTGATGCGCTCTATTTCGGCGGCCACGCGGTCCTGCAGCCGGTCGTAGGCGTCGATGCCCGACCGGCTCTCGGTCCCCTTCTGGACGTAGGTCAAATCGCCGCGCCACTCGGGGGACGCCTCCCAGAGGCGTTCGAGCGCCGCGAGCCGCTCCTCGATGCCCTTGGTGTAGTCGAGGCGCTCGACCCCCACCGCGAGCGCGGCGTCGGGGTCGACGTCGTACTCCTCGCGGAACGACGACCACCACTCGTCGGCGGCGTCGCTCTCGGCGAGTTCGGCCTGCCGGCGCGCGTCGATGCCCAGCGGGAACGCCCGCACGAAGGTCCGGCGTCCCCGGTAGGAGACGCTCCGACTCGACCGGTCGACGCGGGCGTCGGTCGCCGCCGCGACGCAGTCGAGGAAGTTCCGGCAGTACTCGTCGGTGTGAAAGCCCACGAGGTCGTTGGCGAGCAGGCCGTCGAGCAGTTGCTCGTACTGCGGGCCGGCCCGGAACACGTCCCACGACGGCCACGGGACGTGCCAGAAGTGCGCCAGGAAGGCGTCGGGGCGCTCGGTCCGAACCCGGCGGGGTGCCAGCCCGAGGTGGTAGTCCTGGAACCACACGACGGGGTCGGCCTCGACCGAGTCCAGCACCGCATCGGCGAACTCGCGGTTGACGTCGCGGTACGCCGCCCAGAACGCGGGGTCGGCCTCGACCTTGGCCGTGTCGAGGTGACAGAGCGGCCACAGCACCTGATTGCTGTACCCGCGGTAGTAGCCCTCGACCTGCTCGTCGGAGAGCCACACCCGCCGGAGGTCGTAGGCCGGGTCCTCGGGCGGGACGGCCACGGCGTCGTCGGGGCCGACCATCTCGCGGTCGGCGTCGCCGTCGCCCCAGGCCACCCACGTCCCCGCGACGCGCTGCATCACGGGGTCGAGCGCGGCCGTGAGCCCGCCGGCCGGTCGGTCGACGACGACCGCCCCGTCCTCGCGGTCGTGACTGTACGGTTCGCGGTTCGATACCACGACGAGTTCGCGGTCGCCACAGAGGTCGGCGACAGCTTCGGCTGCCGATTCGGCGGTCGCCCCTGTCTCGTTCGAGGTCATCCTGAAAGTCCCATCTCCCCCGGCGGACGGTCCGCCGTCGGTGTGTCGCTACAGCACGTTGACCGCGCGACCGGATAATGTAGTCGGCCGTTCAGGTCCGTTCACGAACGTTCGAGTCGCTCCCGAATCGCACATCTGCCGTCAGGGACCGCTTACGCCACCATAAGCTCCGCTTACCCCCGATACGAGGCCAGCCCCGGAGGCGATGGCGTGCAGGTAGCCCACGCAGAGAGCCCGCGTCGGACTGGCGGACGACGGACGCGACGGCCGGACCGCCGAGAATCACGCTCGGGGGAGCTGAAGCCCGCCCGAGGGCCTGAAATCGGCCGCGGAGCCGAATCAGTTTATTCCCCCTCCCCCCACCAACTCAAATTTTAAATACGAGGACGGGACGAAACTGCCTCATGCCCGTTGTACTCGGCAACTACGACGACGTCGACTGTCCGCGCCCCGACCTCCTCGATCGCTCGGACGCGCTCGACCGATTTGAGTCCGACGACCGCGCCATCGAGGGGCTGCCCATCCGGCTCGTCATCGCGCTCGTGGTCGGCGTCGCCAGCCTCGGCGTGATGATGAACATGCTCTCGGGACTGAACGGCCTCACCGTCACGGAACTCGACGCCCGACCCTCGCCGGACGTGGTCGGCCCCGACCAGCAGGACGTCGACGTCGCGGTCGTCGACCCGGACGGCGCGCCCGTCTCGGACGCGACCGTCGTCGTGACCAGCGACACCGCCACCATCGACGGGACCGCGACCGCGACCACCGGCGACGACGGGACCGCGACCGTCTCGGTCGACCCGGAACTCGGCCCCAACCAACGGGAGGGGACGCTGTCGATATCCATCAAACCACCCGCCGGGAGCGACTACGCCGACGACCGCGAGAACACCGCGATACTGGTCCTGGAGGGCGGAGCCTGAGCCGGCGTCGACGCCGGAGTCGCCCCGCGAGTGGGCCGACGACGACCCCGAACAGCGCCAGCAGCGTCCCGACGACCACCACGGACGCGGTCGCCCGGCAGCCCGACGAGGGACAAAGCGCCCCTACCCGTCCCAGTCGATCCAGTCGTGCTCCCAGCCGGTCCGGGACTCGCGAGCGCGCTCGGCCCGCTCGCGGTCCTCGCGGCGGGTCCGGTTGCGCTCGATGGCACCGACCTGCTCGCCCTCGACGAGCAGCGGCGCGAACGCCACGGTCCCGTGCGGGCGGCGCTCGGGTTCGCCGGCGTCCGCGCCCCGGAGGACGGTCAGCGACTGCTCGCCGGGGCCGAGCGGGACGACCAGTCGGCCGTCGGGCGCGAGCTGGTCGACCAGCGCTCGCGGCGGTTCGGCCACGGCGGCCTCCACGAGGATGCGGTCGAACGGGGCGTACTCGGGCAGGCCGTCCGCGCCGTCCCGGCAGTCCACGAACACGCCCTCGTAGCCGGCGTCCGCGAGGTTGCGCCGGGCCGCCAGCACCACGGGCCGGGTGATGTCGACGGCGTGGACGTTTCGCTCGCCGACGATCTCCGCGAGCACCGCCGGCGTGTAGCCCACGCCGGCACCGACGACCAGCACCGAGTCGCCCGCGTCGGCGTCGAGGGCCTCCAGCAGGCGGGCCGCCGCGCTGGGCGCGAGCACGCGCGTCCCCCGGTGTTCGAACGACCGGTCGGCGTAGGCCAGTCGGTCGTCCTCGACGAACTCGTGGCGCGGGACCGCCCGCATCGCGGCGCTGACGCTCTCGCTCGACAGACACCCCTTCGATGGGTGCTGGAGGCTGTCGACCATGTCGTCGCGCAACACCGCGAGGTCCATACCGCCACCGTGGCAGCCGAGCAACTTCAATTGCGCGGCCGCCGTCCGGCGATTATCTGGTCGCTGACACCCGGAACGTCGCGTATCTCGACGTCCTCGAATCCGGCGTCGGCGAGCCAGTCGGTGAACTGGGCCTCGGTGTACGTCTCGCCCTGCCCGTTCATGGCGAACACGTGCGCGCCGAACAGGGCGGCGTCCTCGGCGCGGCCCCGAACGAAGTCCGTGAGGACGAGCGAGCCGCCGGGGTTCAACGCGTCGTACGCGTTCGCGACCAACGCTCGGGTCCCCCCGGGACCGAGCGCGTGGGCGACCCGCGAGCAGAACACGAGGTCGAACCCGCCGGGGAGGTCGTCGGTCGCGTCGCCCGCAACGAGTTCGACGGGTTCGCCCGCGAGGAGGTCCCGGTCGATATCGACGACGTCGGGGCGGTCGAGCAGCGTCACGTCCAACCCGCGTCGGGCGAACTCCGTGCTGGTGAGCCCCGGCCCGCCGCCCACGTCGAGGACGCGCTCGGCGTCGGGGTTCCGGCGGACGGCGGCGGTCACGACCGCTCGCACGTCGGCCTCGTCCCGGGCCGCCATCCCGCCGACGTAGTGGTCGGTCCAGTCGTCGTGGAGGTCGGGCGGGTCGCCGGTCCGCATGGTCTCGGGGAGCTGGAGCCAGAACTCCACGCTGTCGAGGGTGAGGGGTGCGTGACCGATAGAGCGCACGTCGGCCGTCGCGAGGAACCCGAGCGCTCGGTTGGTCGGCTCGTACTCGCCGTCGACCGGCTGGAGGTAGCCGAGTTCCGCCATCGCGTCGAGGACGACGCGGGCCGCGCGCTCGGTCACGCCGGTCGCCTCGGCGACCTCCTCGGGAGTGCCGGCGTCGGTCGTGACCGCGTCGAGCAGTCCCGTCTCGCGGGCCGCGCGCAGGAGGAGCGCTTCGCGGTAGTCCATACGGGAGGTGCGGCCGGCCGGCGCTTAATCCCCCTGCATCGGGACGAACCGCACCCGGCCGTGGGGTTCGCGGTCGAGCGACCCGTCGGCGCGCCGGCGGGCGAACACGAGCCGCTGGCTCCTCGGGCGGTCGCCGGTTTCGAGGGGCGCGAGCAGACGACCCGCCGGGCGGACCTGCTCGACCACCGCCTCGGGGAACGCCCGCGCGGCGCAGGTCAGGTAGGCGGCGTCGTAGGGCGCTGGCTCGGGCCAGCCCTCGCGGCCGTCGCCGACCCGGACCGACACGTCGCCGTAGCCGAGGTCGGCGAGTCGCTCGCGGGCCGACGCCGCCAGCGAATCGTGGTACTCCACGCTGTAGACGTTCTCCGCCCCAACCACCTCGGCCGTGGCGGCGGCGTGGTAGCCGCATCCCGTCCCGACTTCGAGGACGCGCTCGCCGGGGTCGAGGTCGAGCAGGTCGACCATCATCGCCACCATGTGGGGCGCGCTGATGGTCTGGTCGCTCCCGATTGGCAGCGGACGGTCCTCGTAGGCGCGGTCCCGGCGGTTCGGCGGGACGAACTCGTGGCGCGGGACCGCCCGCAGGGCATCGAGGGTCGACTCGTCGAACTCCTCGCGGCGCGCTAGCTGGTCGACCATTCGCTCGCGAGCGCGCTGGTAGTTGTCATTCGGAGCGTCCCGATTCCCCTCACCGTCTCGCGAATCGTTCCGGTCCCCCGAACCGGAGTCACCTCGGTCCCCCCGAACCATGCTACGTCACCACGCCGACCACGCCGACGACGTCTCGTCGTCGCCGTAGAGTCGCTTGACGTCCTTGGCGACCGCCGCGTCGCCTTCCTCGCCCAGGGGATTGAAGTCGTACCCCGCGGCGTCGTCGCGGAGCGCGATGGACTTGACAGTGAACGCCTCGTCGCCGAACTCCTCGACCTCGCCCACCTCGAACTCGTAGTCGCCGGGCACGTCGACCTTCAGGCTCCGGGACTCGTCGCGCCGACCGTCGGTCGGGTTGACGGTGACGCTCACCCGGACGTTGTCGACCGCGCGGGTCCAGAACGTCTCGACGTCCGCGACGGTCGCCTCTTCGCGCCGGACCTCGTCGTCGAGCTGGAGGTCGGTGATGCGCACGACCATGATGGCCTCGGGCGTTTCGAGGACGAACTCCTCGCCGACCGCGACCGTCTCCTCGGGCGGGGCCTCGACGGTGGCGGTGAACGACTCGCCGTCCTGCGAGACCACCACGTCGCGCTCGACCTCCTCCTCGCGCTCGATGGTCGTCTTGTGGACGTGACTGCACTCCGTGCAGCGCACGGTGACCTGACCGCTCCCCTCCGAGAGCACCTCGTGGACCGTCTCCACGTCGGGTGAACACGAGGGGCAGGTCGCCGGCACGCGCTCCGCTGTCTCGCTCATATGCACTCGAATACGCACCGGGAGGGTAAAAGGGCGTGGAGTCGCGGTTCGGGCGAACTCACTCCTCGAACGCGAAGTATCGCTCGTAGTGGTCCGCACACCCGGGGTTGAACGCCGCGCCGCAGTCGGGACACTCGTGGTCGTCTCCCTCGCCCACGAACTCCCTCGGGGTCAGTTCCGCACCGCACGCGCCACACAGCACCGCAGGCTCCGGCGTCTCGACCGGCAGGCGCTCGGCGTCGTGGTCCGCGACGGCCTCGTGACACCGGAAGCAGGGGTAGTAGGCCTCACAGCAGGCGAATCGGAGGGCAACCACGTCGCGGTCGGCGTGGTAGTGGGCACACCGCGTCTCGGGGTCAACCTCGACGCCACGGACCGGGGTTCCGGCGACTTCGCGCTCCATTCGGATTCAGGGTTCGGGGAGGTCCACGACCTCCCCGTCCGCGTAGACGGTCGGCTCGCGGAGGATGCCGTCCGAGTGGATGGGGGCCTCGGTGTCGCCGCCGATGCTGGCGTCGTCGCCGATGGCGACGTGGACCGTCCCGCCGGCCTTCTCGTCGAGCAGGACCGACCCCACGAGGTCGGTGACCGCGACGTTGGTGCCGATGCCCAGTTCCGCGAGGTTGTACGCCGCGTCGCCGACCTCCTCGGCGGCCGCCTCGAACTCGGCGCGGACCTCGTCGTCGGAGATGCGCGTGACCCGCCCGTCCTCGACGTCGAATTCGAGCGTCTGGCCCTCGTCGAGCAGCCCGTGGGGCATCATCGTCCCGTCGACGACGTACGTACCGTTGGCGTCCTCGGGGCTGACGAACACCTCGCCCGCCGGCAGGTTCGAGAAGTCGCCCGACTCGTGGACGATGCCGGTGTCCTCGTGCCACTCGCGGTCGCCCGGTTCGAAGGTGACGTCGGTGCCCTGCGGCGAGGTGACCCGAATCTCGTCGGCCCCCGCGACCTGTTCGAGCACGTCGTGACAGTGGTCGGCGATGGACTCGTAGTCGGCGTCCAGCCCGGTCGTGAACACCTCCTCGGTGATGCCGGGCAGGGTCGCGCCGCGCGCCCCGGCCGCGTTGGCCTCGTCGCGGGCGCGGGTGTGACTCAGGCTCTTGGTGGTCGGCGCGAGGAACACGTCGCCGGCGGCCATCGCGGCCGCGACGGGTTCGGGCGGCTCCGACCCGTGGCTCTCGCCCGGCGGGAACCGGACGACGCTGGCGTCGTCGGTGACGTCGCTGGCGACCGCGTAGAGCGCCTCGCCAATCGGCTGGCGCTCGTCGTCGGTCACGATGCAACACGACTCGCCCGCGTCGAGCGCGAGACACTGCTCGATGGCGGTCTCGGCCGCGTCTTCGAGGCTCATGGTCGGGTGGTGGGTCGGGTCGGGGTTAGGTTTTCCCTTCGCGGAATCGACGGGGCGTCCCCTCGGGGCCCGTATTCTTACTCGTCCGAGAGTTGTTTCGCGTCGTCGGCCCTCGAAACCGTTATGCGCGTCGGCGTCGCAACGCCAACCACATGCTACGGGTCGGAATCAACGGCTACGGAACCATCGGGAAGCGCGTGGCTGACGCCGTGCGCGCCCAACCGGACATGGAAGTCGTCGGCGTCGCCAAGACGCGGCCCAACTTCGAGGCCGAGCAGGCCGTCGCGAAGGGGTATCCGCTCTACGCCGCCGTCGAGGACCGGGTGGAGCTGTTCGACGACGCGGGCGTCGAACTCGCGGGGATGGTCGAACAACTGGTCGAGGCCAGCGACGTGGTGGTCGACGCCTGCCCCTCCGGCGTCGGCGAGCAGAACAGCGAACTGTACGAGGCGTACGACACCCCGGCGCTGTACCAGGGCGGGGAGTCGGCCGACTTCGTGGACGCCAGCTTCAACGCCCGGTCGAACTTCTCGGAGGCGGTGGGAGCCGACCACGTCCGCGTGGTCTCCTGTAACACGACCGGCCTCTCGCGGCTCCTCGCGCCCCTCCGCGAGGAATACGGCGTCGAGAAGGCCCGGACGACGCTGGTCCGGCGGGGCGGCGACCCGGCCCAGACCGGTCGGGGGCCCATCAACGACATCCTGCCGAACCCGATCACGCTGCCGTCCCACCACGGGCCGGACGTCAACACCATCTTCCCGGACCTCGACATCGACACGCTCGGGTTGAAGGTGCCCGCGACGCTGATGCACGTCCACAGCGTCAACGTGACGCTCGACGAGGAAGCCGACGCCGACGAGGTCCGGAATCTGCTCGAAGACGAGTCGCGCGTCTTCGTCATTCCGGAGCACTTCGACATCGACGGCGCGGGCAAGTTGAAGGAGTACGCCCAGGACGTCGGTCGCCCCCGCGGCGACATCTGGGAGAACTGCCTCTGGGGCGAGTCCGTCACGACGGAGGGCGAGGACCTCTACCTGTTCCAGGCCATCCACCAGGAGAGCGACGTGGTGCCCGAGAACGTCGACGCGATTCGCGCCGTGACCAACAGCGCGGACGCCGCCGAGAGCGTCGCGACGACCAACGAGGCGCTCGGGATGGGAATCTGAGCGACGGTCGCGACCTACTCCTCCGAAACGCTCCCGTCGTCCCGTCTGTCCGCCAGCCCCCACTCGATTCGGTCCCAGAGCCGCTCGTAGCCGTAGTACGTCCCGGTCTTCACGACGTTCGCCGCGACGCCGATGTTGAGCGCGTCGGTCGCGTCGCCGACGACCAGCCACGCGACGGCCACCGTGACCGCGACCATCAGCAAGCGGTAGCACAGCGTCTTCACGACCGCGCGGAGTCGCGCCTGCTGGGGCGAGCGAGCGACGATTCGGCCGACGCGCCGCATGCGCTACGTCTCGTTCTCCAGCCACATAAAGTAACTAGTAACGGTGTCTTTTCGTGGATTTAGAAACTATATTCGGTTTCGTGGCGTGCGGCGTCCCCGACTCGCGCAACCACTCGCGGCCGACGCCGCTCGCGCTCGGTGACACTCGTCGGCAGTTCCGCGACCGGGACTGGTCGGCGGTTCCGCGACAGGCGTTCGTCGGCAGTCTCGCGACAGGCGTTCGTCGGCGGTCACGTGACTGGCGCTGGTCGCCGAGCGGCAACCACTCCCGGGTGCCAAAGGCTTTTGCTTGCATGCCCCCTACCTCGGCACATGCGACGAGACGACCGCGACGACCCCTTCGACGACCTCTTTCGGGAGATAGAGCGCATGATGAACGAGATGATGGGCGAGGACTTCGACATGCGCGTCGAGCGCGGGACCGGCGGTGGTTCGACGGGCTTCGGGACCGAGACCCACGTCGACGTCCACGAGACCGACGACGAGGTCCGAGTCGTCGCGGACCTCCCGGGCGTCGTGAAAGAGGACATCGACCTCAAGTGCGACGGCGAGGTGCTGACCATCAGCGCGGCCAGCGACCACCGCGAGTACGACGAGCGGGTCCGGCTGCCCGCGCAGGTCGACGAACACTCCGCGACCGCGACGTACAACAACGGCGTGCTGGAAGTGACCTTCGAGCAGTCCGACGAATCGGCCGACATCGACGTGCAGTAGCTCGGCGAAAGGGGTCCGTTTCTACGGGGGGTCTATTTGGATGTTCCGACGGACAGGACGTGTGGCTTCGACCCGGTGTTCGCGTCACCGCCCGACTCCCCGTCCAGCTTTCGTTCCGACGCCCGAGTTTCGTGGTCGTCGCGCTGCCGAGTTCCAGAGTCGTCGCGCTTCTGAATTCCAGGGCCGGCGCGCGCGAGCAACGCGCGCGAGGGCTGCGTATCGCAGGGAGCGCAGCGACCGAGAAACGCAAGCGGTTGGGGAGGACGAGGTGCGGTCGCGGTGCGGCCGCGGTCTCATCGGTCGAGGCAGTAGCTCGCTTCGTGTTACCGTTCACGGCCGTTCCGAGACGAAGCGAGCTAGCTACTACCGAAGCCTCGGGGAAACTGCACACCACTGCGACCGCACAGCGCCACCACCACTGCCACCGCACGACGCTGCAACCACTCTCGACAGTCACAACCACCTCGACAGTCAGCCTCTCAACGCGACGCCGTCGCCCGGACCAACGCCGCCAGTCGGTCGTAGAACCCCTCGTCGTACTTCGTCTCGGCGTCGACGGTCGGCCGGGCGTTGGTCTCGTTGACGACCGCGCGCTCCCCGGAAACCAGCAGGTCCACGCCGAGGAAGTCGATGCCGAGCGCGTCGGCCGTCCGCTCGGCGAGGTCCCGGAGTTCTGCGGGGAGGTCGACGCCCGTCGCTTCCGCACCGCGATGGACGTTGTGCTTCCAGCGGTTCTCGCTCGCTTCGTCCGAAATGCTGCGCTCGACGCCGCCGACGCACTCGCCGTCCACGACCATCGCGCGGTAGTCGGTGGCGTCGGCGACGTACTCTTGCACGAGAAACGACTTGTCGCCGGTCGCTCGGTAGTCGTGGACCAGGTCGAGGTAGTCGGTCACGCCCAGAAACGAGTCGGCGTCGCCGACCTTCGCCACGCCGACGCCCCGAGTGGTGGAGTTGGGCTTGAGGACCACCGGCGGGTCGAACCGGTCGTAGGCGTCGAGCAGGTCGGCCTCGTCGGCGGGGTTCGAGACCACCACGGTCTCGGGGACCGGGATGCCGGCCCGCTCCAGTCGCGCCACGACCCCGGCCTTGTTGCGCGACCGGAGGACGGCCTCGCGGTCGTTGACCCACGGCACGTCGAGGACGGCGTCGAGGACGCCGCCCTCCATCGCTCGCGAGGGATAGACGAACCCCGCGTCGAACTCGTCGGGCGACCACGGCGGGTCCGCGAGCGCGACGGTGCGGCCCTCGCTGGGGACGTGGTGGACGCGGACGCCGCGCTCGGCCAGCGGGTCGCGGATGCGCTCGAACGTCTCCTCTCGGTAAGCGACCGCGAGGTCGAGCATAGGCGACAGGTGGGAGCGGGCGGGGTAAAAAGGTGCGTCTCGCAGGCGGGGTCGACGAGGAATCGCCACGGGATTCTTTCAGACGTGGTCCCACACCGAGTGAGATGGCAGTAGGAACATTTCGACGTCCGAAATATAATTAGCGACGTTTCAGAATCCGCTCGACGACGTTTCGACCGCCGGAGTAAACTAACAGGAGAGAAAGGCCGCCGTCGACGTGCCGAACGCCTGGCGGCTCACGAGCCGCCCCTCCACCATCGACGCCGGCCGAACGAATCGAGAGAAGACGCCGACTTACGAGACCAGCAGTTCCTCGCCGCGCTCGACCTTGATGCGGCAGGGCGGGGAAATCTTGTTGTACGAGCGCCGCAGCGCCTCCTTGACCACGGCGGCCTGCTCGGGCTGGCACCACGCGGTAAAGATGCGCTCGCCCGCGCCCATCCGGGCGGCCGTGCCGACGATCTTGCCGAACGCCTGGCGCATCCCGTCGGAGACGCGGTCCGCGCCCGCGCCGGTCGCCTGCTTGTTCTCTCGGATGACTTGATGGGGGAACTTCCGGAGGATCATCTTGTAGTTGCCCTCGCCGAGTTCCTTGATGAGGTGGCGGTTGGCCGACAGTCGGGAGGCCTCCAGCGCACCGTGGCGGAGCTGGACCTCCTCCTCGGTGATGAGGCTGATCTGGACGGGGTAGTCGTCCTGGTCGGCTTCGAGGTTGCCCATGTTGTGCTGTGCGATCTTCGAACCGGGGATGCCGGTGATGTACTCCCGTCGGGTGTACGACGGCTTGCTGATGTTCCGGTACATCGAGGCGGGCTTCTCGGACATGGTTATTACCGAAATCTGAGGGTCACGCGGCGGATAAACCCTTCGATGCGCGGTAGGGCGATTTCCGGCCGTGGAGCGCGCTACCGCACGCCGACGTAGGTCAGCGCCGCGAACGCGCCCCCCTCCAGGAAGCCCGCACCGTGGGCGAAGACGTTGGTGAACGCCCCGTCGGCCAGCGGGTCGGCCGGGAAGAGGCCATACACCAGCCAGACCAGCAACGCGAGCACGAGTCCGACGTACAGCAGGTCCTGCCCGACCCGGCGGTAGTGGGCGTCGGCGTACGTGGCCTCGTAGCCGCGCGCGAGGATGCCCGAGACCGACAGCGCGAGCCCGACCGCGACCGTCCCGCCTTCGAGGAGGCCGACCCGGGACGCGTATATCCAGCGGAGTTCGCCGACGAGGAGCGCCGTCGCGAACAGGCCGACGAGCGAGACCGTCTCGCGGGCGTAGGTCCGGCGGAGGTGGACCGCGACCGCAACGACCAGGAAGCCGCCGAAGCCCGCGACCACGCCCGAGAACCCCCGGGATATCGGCGACGTGTCCGGGAATCGCGCGGCAAGCAGCGCGTAACTGGTGAGATTGACGGTCACGGGCAGGACCACCAGGAGGACGGGGACGGTCCGCCGGAACCACGCCCGGCGGCCCGCGTGGAGGCAGACGAGGTAGGTCACGGCCGCCAGCGAGGCGTATCCGCCCAGGTTGCTGAGCAGGTGGGCCGGGCCGGCGTGGACGTACGCGGCGGTGAGCAGGTTGTCGAGTTGGGTCCGCCCGAGCGCGAGCGCGGCCAGCCCGTCCGAGGCTAGCGAGGCGACCGGAGCGAACGCGGCGTGGTCGAACGCCAGCCGGTCGTTGGTCGACGCCGGGAGGAGGAGGTGGACCGCGACGAGGAGGACGCCGACCGCCGCGACGCCCGCGAGGTCGGCGACGACCGCCGACCGGGGGTAGCCGAAGACCGTCCGGGAGTTGGCGGTCGAGGGCGGTTGACTCATGCGAGGCGCTTCGAGAGCGACCGTCAAAAGGTTCGCCCCCGAGACGACCCGCGGCGACGCCGCTACGGGTGGTTCGCGTCGGCCGGACGGCTCGCGTCCATCGGGGCTCCCGTCGCTGTCGGCCGAGGACGTCCGCCGGTCGGCCGTCGCGCCTACCAGACCCGAACCGCGGGCGTCCCGCAGTCCTCGCAGACCACCGCGTCGTCGCCCTTGAACGTCTCGCGTCTCAGCGTTCCCGCCTCGCACCAGGGACAGTCCTCACCGCCGAGCGCGACGAGCAGCGGTTCGCCCGCGTCATCGGATGATACGCGTTGCATCGTTCGGAAACGAACGGCAGCGGACCAAGAACGTGTCGATACAGGAACGGGAGCCGAGCGGTCCGACCCGGGCGTCCCGAGCCGAGTCGGGCGCGACCGCGAGTCACTCGGCGGTGTCGATCCTGAGCGCGTCGACGGTTCCGTCGTCGGTCAGCGAAACCAGGACGCCCTTCGTCCCGTCCGCGTCCCGGACCGCGACCTCGATCACTTCGTCACGCCGGGCTATCGCGTCGATTCCCCGATAATCGGTCACGGTGTCGTTCCAGATGGTACCCAGCTCCGACGCCGTGATTTCGTCCTTCAGGTCGGGGGTCAGCCGGTCGTGGATTCGGTCGAACCGCTCGTCCTCGAACTCGGTCAGAATCTCCTCGACGACCTGACGCTTCTCGTCGCCTACCGGTTCGGGCTCGTCGTCGTCGTCGGTGATGCTCAGCAGCGAGAACACCGAACTGACCTTCGAGAGTGCCTCCTGCTTGGCGACCAGCCCGGTGTCCGAGACCAGGTCGAGTACCGTCGTGTCCCGACCCCGGAGAATCCAGAACCCGGCCACGCTACCGTCGGGATGGAACTCCGTCTGGGTCTTGAACTTGCTTCCGTCGAGGTCGAAGTGGACGACGATCGCCCGCCTGTCCCCGTCGGTGGTGACGTCCGGGTCGGTGTCCGTCGCGACGATGCCGTCGAACTCGCCGTGTATCCCCGTGATTCGCTCCCACGCGTCGACGATATTCGGCTGGGACCTATCCGGGAAGTACTCGAGGTCGTCGTATCGCTCGTCGGCGAGCGACTCGGTGATGTCGATCGCACGCTTCTCCAGCACCTCGGTCGGTGTCGATTCTCGGTTCTCGACCGCGCTTTCTCGTGTCATTGTCTCGTTTGAATCGGTCGTCGGTGAACGCGTTCGGTACGGACGGTCGCACGCTCGTCATTCGGGCAGGATGCGTTCGACCGTGAAGTTGTTCGTCACCCAGTACAGGCACGAAATGACCGCCAGGATGGCGATGCCCAACGCTCCGCCGGAGAGATAGAGGACGTTCACTCCCGGCCAGATGTTAATCGTGAGTATCAGTATCACCCCGGGGATGATACCGAGCAGCGTGATCACGTCCTCCGCGCCCTGGAGCCGGTCACCGCCGATGCCCATCGAGTTGAGGATGACGACGACGTTGGCCCACAGCGCGAGCGGAATCGGAAGCAGAAAGCCGACTAGAGCGAGGTCGTTGACGTTGCTCGTGAGCAGGATGTCGTTGGCCAGCAGATACGCGAGCGGCCCGCCGATGCTGATAGCGGCGAAGACGACGACGTGCAGCCCCGTCAGCAACATCGTGGTCCCCAAAAGCGCCAGGAAGACGTCCTTCGGGCCGTACGGGGCGCTGAGCAGCAGTTCGAACTGTCCGCTGTCGACCAGCGCGGACGCGACGCGTTGCCCGACGCGGACGCCGAGGATGCCACCGAAGACGCCGAGGAGGTACGGCCCCTGGAGCAAGAACAGCGCCAGACCGAAGATGTCCCCGGTGACGTTCTCGACGTTCGTGAAGTACAGTTCGATCTGTCGCTCGACGGCCGCCCGCGTCGAGGGAGTGAGGGTCTCGGGCGACTGGGATGTGAGGATGGTTATCCCAACGAAGAACACGCCGAACCCGACCGGGACTAGAAACATCTTCCACCCGCGCGCTCGGAACCGCTGCCAGAGCAGCGCCTCCAGCAACCTGACGACCGGGCGCGTATCGCTCATGAGCGGAGCTCGACCTCCTCGTAGACGGATTCGACGGTGTTGTCCATCATGCGCACTTCCTTGACGTTGAGTCCGCGCTGCGTGAGTTCCATCGCCAGCTCGCCCGTGTCCTGGTCGGGGCGTTTGTCGACGACCCAGTACTGGCCGTCCCGTTGTGCGTCGTAGCCCAGTTCTTCGAGGACGTCTTGCGGGTCGCTGCTCGTCTTGACGCCGATTCGAGAGGTCGAGAGGTGGCGGTTGCGGACCTCCTCCATCGAACTGTCCAGCCCGATTCGTCCGTCCTGCATGATGACGAGACGGTCGGCGAGTTCGTCCGCCTCGGTCAGATTGTGCGTGGAGTACACCACGGTCCGCTCGTCCCCCAGCGTGCGCAGGTACGACCGGATGTCGCCCGCGATCATCGGGTCCAGACCGGTGGTCGCCTCGTCGAGGAAGAGTACGGACGGGTCCGAAAGCAGTGCCTGGCCGATGGACACGCGCTGGCCCTGCCCCCGACTGAGCTTGTTGCCGTTGCGATCGAGCAGGTCGGTGAACTCGAAGCGCTCGGCCAGCGTCTCGATGCGCTCGCCGACCTGCGCCGAGTCGAGGTCGTGTACTCGCCCCCAGAACTGGAGGTTCTGTCGAACCGTCATCGACGACTGCAGAACCGGACGGTGGGGCAGGTAGCTCACCGACCGCTTGACCGACGGGTCCCGATGGGGGTTCCGCCCGCCGATGGACACCTCGCCGCGGTCGGGTTCCAGAATCCCGGCTCCCACCCGGAACAGGGTCGTCTTCCCACACCCGTTGGGACCGAGAAGAACCGTAAAGCCGGTTTCCAGGTCGAGGTCGACGTCCGAGAGCACGTCGATGTCGCCGTAACCGGCCGTGACACTCGAAAAATCAATGCTCGTCTTCGATGTCTTCATGCGTTCGTCTCTCCGAAGATATCAACTTACAATTTTCGGTAAAGCACCGGGACCGACGTCGTCGGTGTCCTCGAGGGCGTCCATGATCTCTTCGCGCTTCTCGACGATGGCCTGTGCGTCCGTCTTGAAGCTGCCGTTCTGGATGAGCATGGTGCGGACGTCGTCGGTCTCCTCGCGGATGTACTCGAGGAACTCCTCCCGGTGGTTCCCGAGGAGGTCGTGACACGCGTGACAGATGCCGCTGTGGTGGTTGTCGACGCCGAGCTCCTCGAGCAACTGCTTGGGCCCGAGCTTGTGGATGAGCCAGTAGACGAGGTTCTGGCCCGACCGGTCGACGATTTCGGGGAGCGTCTCCTCGTCGAGCGAGCCGAGCGTCAGGTCCGGGACGTACCACTGCGCGTGGCCACAACACGCCTTCACGCTCCCGTCGGGATGGACCGAGACGGTGTTTATCACGTCTTTGCAACCCGCCAGCAGCGTGTCGGCGGGCTCCAGGTCGCTCACGTCCAGTTGCGCGCCGTGACCCAGCGGCGAGGCCTTGTCCTCGATCAGGACGAGCCGGTCGTCGAACTCCTCGGGCGGACAGTCGAACCGCTCGGACAGCAGTTCTTCCATCCGGGCCTTGTCGTACTCGGGGTCCTCGTGGCCGATGACGGTCGCGACCGAGAGGTTCTTGAGCCGGTCGGTCTCCATCCCGGCCTCGATCAGGTTGAGTATCGGCTCGGGGTCGGTGAAGTCGGTGTGGAAGTCGTCGTAGCTCGTGCTGATCTCGTCGAGGCCGGCGTCGAGCAGCTCTTCGAGGCCGTCGCGGGCGCGCTCGATGTCGTGGGCCCACCAGCTGTTCGTGACGATTCGCGTCATGTAGCCCAGTTCTTTCGCACGCGCGATGCCTTCGAGCAGCGTCTCCCAGTGGAGCGTGACCTCGCCACCGGTGAACACGATGACCTCGACGGACGGCATCGACTGGACCTGTTCGAAGACCTGGTCGAGGTACGAGTCGTCCATCTTGAACTTCGCTTCCGGGCTGCTCCCGACGCTACAGTGCCCACACGAGAAGTTGCACTTGTAATCGAGGAATACCGAAACTGTCTGTGGTTTCATGGTTACGATAATGATGGAATGGCGGTTTCGCTACGCGCGGTCGGGATTACGTCACGTCCTCGACCGAGACCTTGGTAACCGCCGCGACGGCGGCACCCGCGACGACCGCGACGCCAACGGCGGCGGCCGCAGCGCACACCGCCACGGCCGTACAGGCGACGTGGGGCATCTCGTCGGCCATCTCCCGACCGGCGTTGTACTGCATCTCCTCGTTCTGGTACCACGAGACGATCTCGAACATCGTCTCGGCCTGTTCCTCGGAGAGCGTGTATTCGTCGGACTGTTCGCGCAACGTCTCGAGTTCGGACTCGCTCAGGAACGGCAGGTGCTCCTGGGTCAGCAGCGAGCCCTGCAGGTCTCCCATGACCTCGTCACGCTCGTCTTCGGGGACGAGGTCGTACTCGTCGACCATCTCGGGGGAGACGACCCCGTCCATGTACAACATGGTGTTGGCCACGTCGATGAGGCCGGGGTCGAAGTCCGCCTGCAGGCTCTCGTCGTACGCTACGCTCTTGCTGTGATCGATCTCGGCCGCTGCTTTTACGGCGTCCATGCAGTTTACTCATTACGGTGGTAGTACTAAAATATTATGTTACCACAGTAGTATACTTGGGAGTAGAATACTTGTATGAACAGGTATGTGTCGGGCAACAGTCTCGGAGCCAGCGCGGGCGAGTCCGACGCCGACCGTCGAGTGACTACAGTACGAGGAACGCCTGAACCCCGAGGAGGGCGGCGAGTGGCCCGGCGACGAGGAGTGCCGCCTTCCGTTTCGTCACGTCGAGCGAGACCGCGGTCGCCGCACTCCAGAGGAGTCCGCTCCAGAGCAGGAACTCCAGGTGGACCAGATTCGCGGTCCTGACCCGGGGGTCGTTCTGAATCCGGGTGCCGGCTTGCTGGAGCGCTTCGACCGTCTGGGGCGACTGGAGGTCGTTGAGGACGAGGGCGGTCGCGACCAGCCCGACGACGCCGCTGATGGCGTACGGAATCATCCCGTACGCCGAGAGTTTGAGGAGTTTGGTGAACTGCCCGTCCATCGTCACGGCCAGGGAGACGACACGGATCGCGATCGCCATCCCGGCCCAGATGGCCAGGGGCACGACGAGCGAGACGATGGCCGTGAGGCCGTACGTGGCCACGCCAGCGGCTACCGGGACCTCCTTGAGCGACCACCACGTGCTGTAGAGGTCCGAGACGACGCCCGGAACGACGGCGACCAGCAGAAGTACCAGTACCGAGACGCGGGATTCGTCCCGATGTTCGAGAAACGACCAGGGGTCGAGGACGAACTCTGTGACGCCCATATTCCGTGTCTCTATCGCATTGGTAA
Source organism: Halorussus halobius (assembly GCF_004765805.1). Classification (GTDB taxonomy): domain Archaea; phylum Halobacteriota; class Halobacteria; order Halobacteriales; family Haladaptataceae; genus Halorussus; species Halorussus halobius. The sequence continues at coordinate 104,371 of NZ_SBIU01000004.1, forward strand.
ATATCTACTGAACTATCGTAAAATCGCCGGCGGACGGTCCGAGCTCGACACCGCGTCGGATGGAGCAAGCCGAACGTTGATACCTCCGGTGACCGTTGCTGTACGCATGACCGTACGCGCCGCCGTCGTGCTGGCGGCCGGGGAAGGCACCCGGCTACGACCGCTGACGCGCAACAGACCCAAACCGATGCTCCCCGCCGCCGACCGCCCGATTCTCGAACACGTCTTCGACGCGCTCATCGCGGCCGGCATCGACCGCCTCCACGTGGTCGTCGGCTACAAGCGCGACCGCGTGCAGAACCACTTCGGGCCGACCTACCGGAACGTACCGGTCGACTACGTCCACCAGGACAAGCAACTCGGGAGCGGCCACGCCCTGCTCCAGGCCCGCGACGCGGTCGCCGACGAGGACGGCTTCCTCGTGGTCAACGGCGACCAGGTGGTCGAGCGCCGGATGGTCGCCGACGTGCTGGCGGCGTTCGAGGACGACGACGCCAGCGCCACGCTGGCGGTCACCGAGCAGGCCGACGTCTCCCACTACGGCGGCGTCGTGACCGAGGGCGACCGCGTGGTCGAACTGGTCGAGAAGCCCGACACCGACGACTACCGCCTGCTCAACGCCGGCGTGTACGCCTTCGACCAGACCATCTTCGACGCAATCGAGGAGACCCCGCGCGTGCGGGGCGAGCTCGCGCTGACCGACACGCTGGTCCGGCTCATCGACGCGAGCGCGGACGGCGAGGAGTCGGCCACACGGACCGCCGTTCGCGGCGTCACCACCGAGGGGCTGTGGGTCGACGCCACCTACCCGTGGGACCTGCTCGACGTCTCGCGGGAACTGCTGCTCAACGGCCGGGTGACCGAACCCGAGCGCGAGGCGTCGGTGTGGGTCGCCGACAGCGCGACCGTCCACGAGGACGCGACCCTGCAGGGGCCGGCCGTGGTCGGGCCCGACACCGAGGTCCGGCCGGGCGCGGTCGTGGGACCGTACGCCGCGCTCGGGCGCAACGTCACCGTGGGCGCGAACGCGGTGGTGACCGAGTCGGTGCTCGACACCGACGCCCGGGTCGGCCCGAGCGCCACGCTGGTCGACTGCGTGACCGGACAGGGGGTCTCGCTCGGGGCGGGGGCGACCGTCCCGGGCGGACCGGGCGACGTCCGGGTCGACGACCGCGTGTACGAGGACCAGCGGCTCGGCGCCGTACTGGCCGACCGCGTCTCGGCGGCGGGCGACGTGAGCTTCGCGCCCGGCGTGCTGGTCGGGCCGAGCGCGACCCTCCACGCGGGCGTGACCGTCTCGGAGAACGTCCGGGAGCACGCGGAGGTCGTCCGCTGATGTGTGGCATCATCGGCTGCGCGGGCCGGAGCGAGGACACCCTCGACGTGCTCCTCTCGGGACTGGAGGGCCTGGAGTACCGGGGGTACGACTCGGCTGGCGTCGCGCTCGCCAACGGCTCGCTCGACGTCTGCAAGAAGCAGGGCGAGATAGCGCGCCTCCAGCAGGCGGTCGGCGGCCTGCGGGGACCGGTCGGCATCGGGCACACGCGGTGGAGCACGCACGGGCCGCCGACCGACGCCAACGCCCACCCCCACACCGACTGCACCGGCGACGTCGCTGTCGTCCACAACGGCATCATCGAGAACTACGAGGAACTGAAGACCGAACTGCGAGAACGCGGCCACGAGTTCACCAGCGACACCGACTCGGAGGTCGTCCCCCACCTCGTCGAGGAACGACTGGCCGAGGGCGCGAGCTTCGAGGACGCGTTCCGCGCGGCGGTCGCCCGGCTGGAGGGCAGCTACGCGCTGGCCGCCGTGACGGCCGACTCCGAGGCGATACTCGCGACGCGCCACGACTCGCCGCTGGTGGTCGGCGTCGGCGACGACGCCGCGTATCTGGCCAGCGACGTGCCCGCGTTCCTCGAGTACACCGACCGCGTGGTGTACCTGGAGGACGGCGAGTTCGCCCGGCTGGAATCCGGCTCGTGGACCGTCACCGACGCCGAGGGCCGGCTGCTCGACAAGTCGATATCGCGGGTCGAGTGGGACGCCGAGGAGACCGCCAAGAGCGGCTACGACCACTACATGCTCAAGGAGATTCACGAGCAACCGCGCGCGCTCCGGAAGGCGCTCCGGGGCCGGGTCGACGAGATGACCGGGTCGGTCGACGTCGAATCGCTGGCCGGGCTGTCGCCGTCGTCGGTCCAGTTCGTGGCCTGTGGCACCAGCTACCACGCCGCGCTGTACGGCGCGCAGCTCCTCCGCGAGGAGGGCGTCCCAGCACAGGCGTTCCTCGCCAGCGAGTACGCCACCGCGCCCGCGCCGGTCGACGACGACGCGCTCGTGGTCGGCGTGACCCAGAGCGGCGAGACCGCCGACACCCTCTCGGCGCTCCGGGAGGCCCACCGCCGGGACGTCGAGACGCTGGCGATGACCAACGTCGTGGGCTCGACCGCCACCCGGGAGTGCGACCGAACGCTGTTGATCCGGGCCGGCCCGGAGATCGGCGTGGCCGCGACCAAGACGTTCTCCTCGCAGGTGGTGGCGTGCAATCTGCTCGCGTCGACGGTGGCCAGGGGCGAGGACGCCCGCGAGGTGGTCGGGGCGCTCCGGGACCTGCCGGGACAGGTCCAGGAGCTCCTGGACGACTCGCGCGCCGAGCAGGTGGCCGACCGGTTCGTCGACGGCGCGGGCTACTTCTTCATCGGTCGGGGCTATCATCATCCGGTGGCGCTGGAGGGGGCGCTCAAGCTGAAGGAGATTACGTACAAGCACGCCGAGGGGTTCCCGGCGGGCGAGTTGAAGCACGGCCCGCTCGCGCTCGTGACCGACGAGACCCCGGTGTTCGCGCTGGCGACGGGCGACGACGAGCAGGCGACCAAGACCGTCGGGAACGTCAAGGAGGTCGAGGCCCGGGACGCTCCCGTGGTGGCGGTGACCGACGGCGTCTCGGACGTGGGCCGGTACGCCGACGAGGTGCTGCGGGTGCCCGAGACCCATCCCCGGGTGGCTCCGGTGCTGGCGAACGTCCAGTTGCAACTGGTGGCGTATCACGTGGCGAACCGGCTGGGACGGAGTATCGACAAGCCCCGGAACCTGGCCAAGAGCGTGACGGTGGAGTAGTCGAGGGGTTTCGGCGGGAGCAAGTTCACTCTCGCGACCGGTCACCTCGGACGCGAGGTCCGCCGTTTGATCAGTTCATCCCACCGACGGCCTTTTGTATGAATAGATCGGAGTAATGACTAGAGATAGTATGAGTAAATCGGAGTCTGAAAAGGTGGTGTCCGTGTCCTCTCGCGGGCAGGCGACTATTCCGAAGGAGTTCCGGGAAGAGTTGGGAATCGAGACACCCGGACGCGTCAAGTTCGCTCGCACCGACGACGGGGAGATCGTGGTGCGCCCGATTCAGTCGGTCACGGATTTACGCGGGATCTTAGCTGGCGAAACTGACGAGCAGGGACGCTCGGCGGTCGAACGTCTTCGAGCGGAACGCGACGGTGACCAGAGCAGCGAGGAGACGTTGCGACGACGATACGCTGGTGACGAGAATGGCGACGGAAGCTGACCATCCCGAGGCGGTCGTCTTCGACGCCGAACCGCTCATTGCCTACTTCTGTGACGAGCCGGGAAGCGACACCGTCGAGACGTATCTCGATGCCGTCGAAGGGGCAACCACCGGGTTCATTTCGGCGATTAACCTCGCGGAGGTCCACTACGTCGTTCGGGCCATCGACGGCGAGGAGCGCGCGGACGCTATCGTCGACATACTCGAAGAAACCGGTATCCGACAGGTCGACACCGACGAAACGTGGACGCGCGCGGCCGACTTCAAGTTCGAGTATTCGCCAGCACTGGGCGACGCGTTCGCGCTCGCAACGGCGGCCCACGTCGACGGCGTGCTCCTCGCCGGTGCCGACGACGACTACGACGCCGTCGACGACGTTCCAATCACCCGGTTCCGAACGGAACCGGCGTAGAGCTATGACTTTCTGATCGGATCTGCGTGGAGGAGAAGGGATACGGCGTGCCCGGTCAACGACACGACGGAGGTGTACGGTCTGGGCGTCCGGGCGGGACTTGGACGGGACGTCGCTGACCGACTCGAAGCACTCTGGATCGAAAACCGATCAGAATCGTACTATCGAACGGGAGTTGCAGGAGAGTACCGGGCCGAACAGATTCACCGGCTCGCAACGACACTCCACGAGGAAATCGTCGAATTGACTCGGACGCAGGATTGCCTCTGCGAGTGAACTATCACCACATCGGAGTTAATCTACGGGGTCGTGGACTGCGTTCCGAGTTCGAGTCCTACCTTCGACCGTCATCGTCCGGCGACTCCCTGGAAGCGTCCCTGGGTGGCTCCGGCGGTTCGAGCGCGGACGCGAGTAATTGGACAGTTCTTGCGCGAGCGAGCGCGTCCCACGACGCCCGGACGCGCGTGGCGGCGAGCGCGCAGGCCAGCGCCACCGCGCGAGCGAGGAGTCCGGTCGGCGAGAGCGACCCCGTGACCGCGACGGCAAGCAGGTCGGTCAGGACGGCGGCGGTGACGACGACGCCGAGGGCTCGAATCGGCCCATTCCGAAGGGTCGAGACGGTTCTGTCGAACGCGTTACGGGTGTCGGCGTTCGACCACCAGCGTTGGATGCTCGGGACGACGCGGTCCAGAATCGCAATGAACGGTCCGACCGTATACGTCTCGCGGAGGTCGATGACGACCACCTCCGGGTCGGGTTCCTTCGTGAGCCAGCGGTACAGGAACGACTCGCGGGTCCAGGTGACGAGCAGTCCCAGCAGATACGCGAGCGTCGAGTTTGTGGCTGCGGTGGCGGCTCCGGTGCTCGCTCGTCGGTAGAGTCGAGCGACCGACGAGGATTCGAGCCAGCGGCTCAGGTCCCGCAGGTCGCGGGCGACCGCGACGACGACCGAGGTGTCGGTGGGCGTGGAGTCGCGTTCTGGCATGTCGGTATTATGGCCGTGTCTGCTGGAGGTCGACGACCTGGCCCCGGACGGTAAGCGAGTCGAGGTCGAGCACGAGGTCGTCACCCATCCGAAGCTGGCGACCGTGGAAGTGCAGGCCTGCGTCGGTCCGCCGGGCGTCGAGTTCGACGGTGAGCGTCACGTTCTGCTTGCGCGGGTGTTCGCGCTCGTGGATGGTCCCGCTCTCGCTTTTGAGGACGACCGTGGCGTTCTCGACGTGCTTGTCGGTGACGCGAGCGCGGACGCCGTCGCTCCCTCGCTCGGTCATCCCGGACTCGATGGCGTCGGCGACTGCGGGCGTGGCGTTGGCGAGTTCGACCGTCGCGGTCACGGTCGTCGATTCGCCGGGAAGGTCGTGGCTGCCGCGATGGACCACTTCGGTCTCGATGGCGTAGTCGTCGGTCCGGAACGGGACCGAGTCGCCGATTCGGAGCGACCGGCCGAGGAACTGCTCGTGGCCGGTCGTCCGGAGCGTGTCGAGGGTCAGTCCGAGGGTGACCAGTTTGCGGTTCTGGTTCTGGCTGACCAGTGTGCGGTTCTGGTTCTGGCTGACCAGTGTGCGGTTCTGGTTCTGGCTGGGGTAGAACTCGACGGACTCGACGGTGGCGACGGTCTCGCCGGCGACAGTATAGGTGTCGTTCGCCCGGATGGCGCTGGCTTTCTCGGCGGTCATTGCGGTGCGAACGGCGACCTCGGCGGTATCGCGGGCGAGCGAGGCGTTTTCGTCGGAGACTTCGTGGACGGTCCCGTTGACTGCGTACTCGGACGTGGCGATTGGGAGTGCTCGGCCGGGGGTGACCGGCGCGTCGGCGAAGGTGAACTCGGAGGCGTTCTCGCGCTCGACGAGTTGCCCGTCGAGTCGTACTTGGGTCCAGACGCGGACGCCGTCGTCCGTGGGCGTCCGGTAGACGTCGGTTATCGCGAGGTCGGCGTTCGGGGTCGTGTCGTTCTCCGTGACCCGGTCGGCGACGTAGCCCGGGTGCGTTCCGAGGTCGAGCGTGGCGTAGCGAGTCGCGTTTTCGGGGGTTGCTTCGGTGGGAGTGTCGCCGCTGTCGCTGGACTGGAGGACGAACGCCGCGCCCGCTGCGACGACCGCGAGGACGAGTAGGACGACGAGCGCGTCGATGATATTGATGGTGCCGAAGAGGTGGCCCTTGTCGTCGATCAGATTCATAGGTGCGTGACTCCGTCTACTTGGTTCGGCTGTAGGCGATAGAAGGCTAAACAGTTGTGTTTCGTATCGTGTTGGGGAGACTATATAAGGAGTGAGAAGTACACCTATGAAACGCGGTCCTGAGCCTCTTTCAATCCTTCTTTCAATAGGAAGAATGGAATACTGGTCCGGGATTTCTGTTTGAGTTTTCGTTCTAAACTATCGCGGAGGCTCTCGGCCGGGTTGATAGGCTCGCTAAGGCATTCGGGCCAGAGTTCCTCGATGAGCAAGCGACAAGCTTCGTACTGCGGTGGGCTTCGCTTTGATTTGGGAATTGATAACATGGAGAACGTCAAGGCTCTATTCGAGAATGGTGGACAGAACTCGGCAGCGAGGTCGATCTCCTGAGCAGCGCGTGCCCCCCACGTGCTCATCTTCTGCTCCCAGTAATAGAGGTCGAGCAAGTCGATCCCTGCGTTCTTTGCAAACGGTTGGCTATCACGTAACCATCCTTTAATCTGATTTCTACTGTAGGTCGTGTTCGGTAGGGACGATAATCTAAGGAGAAGTCTTGTGGATTGGTTCTCGAAAGGATGGCCGTAAAACGATTCGAATATCTCTGCGCCGACTCCAGTAGCGATAACCGAATCTTCCTGTGTGCCTTGATTAAAATGATACTGGACGTTTCTGAGAGTCGAGTTGGTTCGTGGCATAAGGAAAACCTCGTTTAGGGCTTCTCGAAAGTCCGTTGAGATATTGTTTGTTTCGATTACGTCAACCGATAGTCCGAGGTCCGACGCCAGACGTTTCGGTATCGTAGTGTCGTAATCCGGCACCTCCGGACGATCGAAGACGACGTACCTCACGTCGTCGCGGATCGGTCTGGACGCGGCGATTAGCATTCGTGAATCCAGTCCACCGGAAACCCAAATCGTAAGATCGTACCTGTTGTTTAGCGCCTCCAAGGTACCGCGAAGAAGTGTACTTGCTTGCTGAATCGGCGAGTCTCCCCCTAGAAGAGGGAGTCCATATGGAATACGTTTCGACTCTAGTTTTTTATGGTCGAGATAATGATTTGCGAGAACTCGACTGAATCGTTCGTCCCTAGTTGCGGTGCCGATCATCGTCTCCGTCTTGGAACAAAACTCCCTGACTTCGGGGCTCATCGAATGCGCTACGTCTAACCAGTCGAGTGCCAGTCGGAGATTCGAAGTTACGACGGGTGTAGAATCTATCGTTCCATAGAAGACCGGTCGAAGAGCACACGCATCAGGGAGAACGATCTGTTCCGTTTCGTTTTTATAAACCAAAACGTACCGGCCAGAAAGCTGCTGGACGAACTCGAACAGTTCCTCTTTAGAACTGCAGTTCTTTGTGAGTCTGTCGAGAACGTCTTGATTGGACTCCGTCGGAGTTTTGGGGTCAACGGCGTAACCGAGTAGTATTGCCGAAATCGTACTGTCTGTAGCTGATGTTACTTCTAACGAGGGCGAAGAATGAATCGTATACTTTGAGGACCAATCTGTTTGATTCCACATCTCGAACTCACTCTGAGTCGTTTTTCGAGATGGGATGATGAGGTACTGGTTTCTGAATCGAGTTTTGAAGCCACAAGATTCTGAATCGGGTTTTGAAGCCACAAGATTAGTAAACCTAGTATATTATAAATTTCTGTTGAAGTAGCAGAGTCACAGTATGTAACTTCTCCCTGCGGATATATTATGACCGCTAATAGCTTCCATTGCAGACTGGATACAACCAGCTATACGCGTTTGATAAACGACGGGCATTTATACCTCGACTTGAGAAAGGGGACAACAACCGGAAAGCGGTTCGTCTACTACTATGACCGAGAACGACGACATTGACATAGATCTTTCGTGGCGAGAGAAGGGACATGCTCTATATCGAGTTGCGAAGTTTCGGCCACGATACGCGACCGGTATAGTCGTATTAAGTGTCTTGGCAGCGATGTTGGAAGGATTCGGGCTGAGCTTTATCCTTCCAATCATCGAACTCGCGCAAGAGAGCGGTACTCAACCCGAGAACGCCGACGGACTACTCGCGTTCTTTGTGCTCGCGTACGACACTCTTGGGATTCCCTTCACGATGGGATATCTCGTAGTGGGGGTTGCCGGAACCATGACAGTGCGATTTACTGCAAGTTTCCTCGTTGGATGGCTCCGGGGCGCAATCGAGACACAGTACGTGCGATATCTACAGGAAGAGTCGTTCGATCACGCACTGGACGCAAAAATCGGATACTTCGACAAAGAGGGGTCCGACGACATTCTGAACGTTATCGTGACTCAGGCCGAATACGCCGGACGGGTGATTCGATACGCCTTACAGACAGTCGAACAGGCGTTGCTCTCGCTCATGTACCTCGTAATCGCGATATATTTTGCACCAGTCCTGACGGTGGCTACAGCTGCGTTTCTAGGATTCGTGACGTTGGTGTTCAGGAATGTGTTTCAGGGTGGATACTCACTGGGTGATGAGGTCGCGGACGCAAAGGAAGGAATCCAAGAGAACGCTCAAGCGGGAACGCAGGGTATACGAGACGTGAAACTGTTCGGTGTTGCCAACGAACTCCGATCAGGATTCTCCGACGCGGTGGAGAAGTTCGAACGAACCCAAATACAGTTACGTCGAAACGAGTCTGCGATTTCGAACTTCTATCAACTTACAACCGCGGTAACAGTGTTCGTACTAATCTACGCTGCATTGACGTTTTTGTCTCTTTCACTTAGCGCACTTGGAGTTTTTCTGTTTGCGATGTTCCGTCTCGGTCCTAAAGTGAGCAGTCTTAATCAACTGGTCTATCGTATAGAGGGTTCGCTCCCACATCTAATTCGAACACAGAAGTTCGTTCAAGATTTACATCAGAATCGAGAACCCAATTCACCTTCGAGATCCGTACCGGACAGAGTTGATAAAGTATCTTTTGCAGACGTGTGGTTTAGTTACGATGAAGAAGAGGAAACCGTCCTTGAAGGAGTGTCATTTGACGTCGACCGCAATGAGTTCGTCGGATTCGTCGGGCCATCAGGTGCTGGAAAGTCGACCATCGTCTCCCTCCTGAGCAGAATGTACACCCCTGACGATGGCGAAATCCATGCAGACGGTACACCACTCGGCAGTCTGGACATCGAGGACTGGCGATCGAGGGTGTCTGTCGTTCGCCAAGACCCGCACATCTTCAATGACACCCTACGCCGGAACATCACCATCGGAAATCGAGATGCGTCACAAGCGGAGATCGAAGACGCCTGTGAAATCGCTCAAGTGACGGAGTTCCTCAATAACCTACCTAACGGGTACGACACGGAACTCGGAGATCAGGGCGTGAAATTATCGGGGGGACAACGCCAGCGCGTAGCGATTGCGAGAGCGATACTCAAGGACTCGGATCTGCTCGTACTCGACGAGGCTACGAGCGACCTTGACACGGGACTGGAAAAAGAGGTCCACGACGGGATCGAATCGATGGAACGCAACTACGCCATGGTGGTTATTGCTCATCGGTTGTCGACGGTGACGAATGCGGATCGGATTCATGTTATGGAAGACGGAGAAATAATCGAATCTGGACCACACAGTACCCTTATATCTGATAGTGAAACGTATTCAGAGATGTACTCGTTACAGGCCTCATGATGTCGAATGGTGAATGTTGATGTACTGTATACCGGAAAACTGGAAACCAGTAGATTAACTTTTAGGAGACAGTTACAGTCAATATGAACGTCCTTGTCATTTCGCAACTCTATCCCTCTCCAGAGGACAAATCTACCGGTCCTTTCGTTCACTATCAGGCACGGGCACTTGCTGATCGGGGCCACAATGTCCGCGTTGTTTCTCCATGTCCATGGGCACCGCCACTCCCCTGGCTTCCAAACAAATGGGCAAAGTACCGGTCAATTCCGAAAAGCTATGCCATCAATGGAATCGAAGTAACTACTCCACGCTATTTGTCACCCCCTGGTCTGCGAACGCTTGCCATAAGCTCTTGTAGTGCTCGTTGGACACTTTCTAAAACCCAGATTTTGCAGGAGTTCACGCCGGATATCATCCATGCTCATGTTGCGCTCCCGAACGGATACGCTGCGACTGCATTAGCTGATCGCTGGGATATCCCCCTCATCACTACAATTCACGGTGCTGATTTCTATCAATCAGTTGATTCCCCGGGCTGTCAACCGCAGATTCAAACTGTCCTTGATTCGTCTTCGGTGGTAACGGTTAACAGCACTACATTACGCGATGTAGGTATGGCCTATTTTGAATATAATCCCGTTGTCGTACCAAATGGAGTCCCACTTGATGAGATTGAGGAGGCCCGAGCTCTTGACGTTACTATTCCCAATACAGAGAGTAGTCGCGTAATCATCTCTGTTGGTAATTTGATTGAACGAAAACAACAAGAGACAGTGATTAGGGCACTCAGTGTTCTTGACCGCGACGATATTCACTATCTCGTCGTTGGAAGCGGCCCCAAACGCGATGACCTTGAACAACTCGCCTCCGATCTCGATATTTCTGACCAGGTATCGTTCCTCGGATATGTAGATTCACATCAGAGGGTCTATGCGTATCTTTGGAACGCGGACGCATTCGTGCTACCAAGTCGAGACGAAGCGTTTGGCGTAGCGTTCATCGAAGCAATGGCGTGCGAACTTCCAGTCGTTGCTCGTGTTAGTGAAGGCCCAGAAGATTTCGTGAGGGATGGTGAAACCGGATATTTCATCGGTGAAGACGAAGGTGAGACAGAGTTAGCCGAATTGTTGGCAGATCTGGTTGACGATCCGGACGAAATGGCAGCGGTCGGTAAGCGTGCCCGAGAAGTCGTGAAACAGGATTACACTTGGGAAGCGAACGCTGACCAGATTGAATCCATTTATAGAGATGTCACGTGATGTAATCCATTGACTCTACAACCCCAACTAGTACCGAAAACTACGTATGGAATTGGTTGCGATATAGGCATATTATAGAATATGACCGCATTTATTTTCAACTGTCATTATAACGGTTTAGGAATCATCCAAGAACTCGGGCATAAAGGCGTAGATGTTCTTGCGCTCGACTCCTCAAGAGCCGTGGGAACTTTTAGTAAATATGCAGACTACAAAAAGTGTCCAAATCCGATGACGGCAGAAGACGATTTTATACAATACCTCTTGGAAATCGGAGAGTTCCAAGAAGATAAGCCAGTTCTGTTCCCCACTAACGATCAATGGGCTATGGCGGTTTCAAAACACAAGGAAGATTTGTCCAAACACTATCGTCTGTGTGTTGCGGACTGGCCAGTGGTAAATAAACTCATACATAAACAGCAGTTCTACGACTGGGCAACGAAAAGAGAGTACCCCGTTCCCCGCTCTTGGGACACCGAAGAACGTATTCCGGACGACGCGTTCCCAGTAGCAGCGAAACCGGAGTATAGACGAGTTTCCAGTGACAAACCAAGCACGGAAACACTGTCCCAAAAATTCGACGAGATGCGGTTAGAGATTCTGGAGGACCGTCACGAGGTGCAGGAGTTCAAGGACGAAAATGAAAACGTACTCCAGTATTTCATCTTCCAGGAGTACGTTCGGGGATTGTCTAATCGGATGTACACTATAGGGATCTATGCTGATGAAAACTCCGAGGTGCTAGGAATGTTTACCGGTCGCAAACTCCGAGGGTTTCCGCCGGATATAGGGGACTGTAAACTTGGGCAAGCCGAGAACCTACCGTCGTCACTCAAAACGATGGTAAAAGAACTCTGTAGAGATCTCGGCTACACGGGAATCGCCGAATTCGAGTTCAAACGGGACGAGGTTACGGGGAAATTCAAGCTGATCGAAATAAACCCGCGAAGCTGGTCGTGGGTGGGAATCACGCCGTCCTGTGGCGTCAGCCTACCATGGATTGCTTACGCTGATTTGAAAGGTATCGGTGACATTTCGTACACAGAGAACACGGTTTCTACGGGGGAAGTGAAATGGGTACGTTTACTCGAGGATTCGATTAACTGTTTGTATAAGAACGAGCGTGCGGGCTATCCGGAGTGGGATATGACATTCGCAGAATGGTGTCAGTCAATAAGGGCGAGCAAAACAGTGACCGCAGAATTCGATATAAGGGATCCTGCCCCCGGGCTCTACTCCGTGTACAAGTTCATGCGGTCTAACGGTGGTCAACTAAAACGGAAGTATTTGGGTGAAACCTAATGTCGGAAAGCAATTGTGATCACGATATCGACCTCGAGAAACTCGTTCGCGGACAGTATGAAGCCGAAAACCGACCTTCGGAAAACGAGGTCGGCGGTAGAGTCCCCGATTTTGGATACAACGTATTGAACCGTGAAGGGTTGCTCTACGAACCGATAGTCGACAGAGAACATCTCTCGTCAGGTGGTGAGAAACCGAACTGGCCGAATGACGCAGACTTTGCCGTGTGTTTGACTCACGATGTCGACGAGGTTTCTCTGTATTCCGCTCGGCAGGAAGTACGTAACACGGTATCGAAAATAAGACACCGACGGTCAACTGGACAGGCAATGAAAGACCTGATAAAGGGAGGGATGAGAACGATACGGAAAACTAGAAAGCGACAGGACCCGATTCATTGCTACGAACGATGGTTAGAAGCAGAAGAGAAGGTTGACGCGAAATCGACGTTCTTCTTCATGCCGGAGCAAACAAACAAACCTCATGAAACAGATTCTGACTATCGATTCTCGGATACAGTGATTTTTGATGGCGAGCAGTACACCGTAGCAGAAATGATACGAGAGATCGATGCAAGAGGATGGGAGATCGGACTACATCCCACGTGGAACACGTACGACGACGTAGAAGAACTGAAGTTCCAAAAGGGACAGTTGGAGGACGTTGTAGGTCACAAAATCGTCAGTGTCCGTCAGCACTATTTACATTACGATGTCACCAAGACACCTCGAGTCCACGCTAAAGCTGGATTTAAATACGACTCAACATTGGGATTCAACGATAACATTGGGTTCCGGTTCGGTACCTCCTATCCATGGAATATATATGACTTAGAAAATAATGAAAAACTCCAGATTTTAGAAATCCCGTTAATTATTCAAGATGGAGCAATGTTGAGGTCGAATAGGGGCCTTCGGTTAAACGAAGAGTTAGCGTACGATTACATGTTGAGACTGATTGAAAATGTGAGAGAAGTAGGAGGAGTCCTAACTTTGCTTTGGCATCCCTCATATATTCATAAAGAGCCCTGGTGGAGGCTATTTTCAAAGACCTTAAATTATCTAAGTGAGCAAGACATATGGATCGGTTCGCTGCAAGATATCGGCAGCAAATGGTCAAACAAGACCCCTCTTCGGAACATTCCATAACTTAGTTCAATGCACCTCAACGTGCCCTATCTTTTCTCCCCTCCATACTTTGAGAATTGATATAAAATCAGGATAAGATACGATAGACAACACATTTCTTCCCCATAATTTAATGAGGTAATTTTTACCGTATTTATCTAATCCAAATTCATTGTTTGCGCGTAAGGAGGGTTTATTCCTATCCTCAACAATAGTATATGACATATATGCGTTAGAATTAATCAATACATGATTATGAGCTTTTGCAAGTAATTGGGTATAGATTCCTTGCCTCCGAAATTGTGGACGTACATAAGCATTAAATAATAACGCTTCCCCTGGACTTATGAAGAAGCTATCATGAGATACTGGCTCTTGAGGGATAATCGACCAATAATAACCGATCAATATATCCCCATCTGTTGCAAGATACAAGAAGCAACCTTGCGTGCCAAGTCGACTTTCGATATTTTCAACGGAGGATAATTGTCGAAGCCCCTTCCTGAGACGGTTATCTACCTCTTTTAGCCCCCCTTTACTCGATATAGTTATAATATTAATTTCCTTATCTAAATCTACTTTTTCATATTTTTCTCTAGTTGTGAAGAGTATAGTACGTGGCTTAAATATTTTGTTCTGAGCAAAATCAGTAACTTGGTTAATAACCATTAAGCCCTACAAGAGGCAGCACGCTTATATAGTCTTCCCTCTGAGGTTGTTATATGCTTTCTCGTTCTAATTAATCCTGGAGAAATGATGCAACTGATCTTGCTCTATCGATCCACAAATTTCCTTGTTTTAGTGTTGTAACTGACTCTTCTTTCGCTTTTACAAAGCGTTCTGTATCTGCCTGAAGGTAGAGGAGAGTACTCGCCATCGCCTCTGCGGAATCGTCACAGATGAATCCGCAATTGTTGTCGCTTACAAACGAGGCCATCTCATCACAGTTGGTAGTTACAATAGGGAGACCATAAGATAGGTATTCAAATAACTTCACAGCCATTGCTGCGTTATTGTACTCTGTCGGTCGAATTGGTGAAATCCCAACGTCTACATCTTCATACAAGTCGTCAAGTTCTTCTCCAGAGACGTGATGAACAGTTACCCAATCCTCCGCAAAATCCTCACGAACAGCTGATGGCAGCGAATAATACTCCTCTTCTCTACAGACAAGTTCAAGCTGGAAGTCTGATTCCTCGTTCACTTTTTTAAAGGACTTGGCAAGCAAATCGGTTCCGTACCTCTTGGAGACACCGCCAACGTAGATAGCGCGATCAGGTGTTTCGTTATCTGGTTGATTGTGAGTTTTATCTACTCCAGCCGGAGGTAGTGGTTCAACTTGAGTAGAGACCTCCAAGAAGTCAGAAAATGACGTAGAGGGACAATACAAGACATCTGCAACGGTGTCGAATACTTTGAGATCACTTCGATAGCGAAGTTGGAGTTCCCACTTCTTGAGACCAGTTGGACCGAACAATTCAGGGAATTTCCAATATATATCTCGGTAAAAGATACCCGTCGGAATCCGGTTTCTGTATAGGTAGTAGTAGATACGATAATCTACGAAGGGGTTGGTTGGCCATGTGCTGGGTTCTGAGTAACAAAAGACATATTCTCTGTCGTTTTCCATGACCGTTTTAAAATCTCGAAGCCGATTCTCTGCTGGACCGGATATAAGATCCACAGTATACCCTAATTCTTGAAAAGATTGATACATCTTCGCAGGCCGAACTTTTGATCCGCTATCTGCTTTGCCCGTGAGCTTTGTTGGAGTATGGAACAGGATTCGCCCACTCATTACTATCACTGGTACCTGTGTCTCTTAAATAAAATGCTTGGAAGTGACTTCTTGGATCAGTACCGTATTAAGCCAATAATGGTCCTACCATCGGTTTTCTAACTACTCAGTATAGTTCTGCCACAGTGTAACTCAATTTATTAAATCCAGAGCGGTTCTATCCTCAATGCTGAAGCGAAATATGAAAGAGACTATATGCCGACAAGGTTTGGTGACAAATAATGAACGCAAGCGGTGACCTGCCCACCAGGAAAGAAAATTTCTCAGAATACGTAGATAAATTAAAGAAATTTGGAATACTTCTTACAATAGCTACTTTTTCTATTTACTTTTTTAGATATACGTTCAGTAGGTTCTTACCTCTTCCGCCCATCCTGTTATCGAATTATACGTTACTACCAATTTTTATTTTAGCGAGTGGGCTATATGTTTACCCTCGCCTCTATCTGCCAAAGGTCGCGGTGTCTTTAGCGGGATTATTTTCGTTACTAGTAGTTTACTACGGAGTAACAGCAATTTGGTCTCCATTGTCAACGTATGCTATTCGTAAGTCGTACTTAGTCTCAATAAGACTCCTAGTGTTATTCCTGTTCTGTACGATAGTAGTTTCAAGCAATGAGAAGAGAACAAAAATTTTTTATCTAATTACGCTTGCTTCATCTCTCCTCGTCACAGGACTTTTACTACACGAATACCTCGTAGTTGGAGAAATAGTATCTGAGGAGTTTTCCAATCACTATATTAATATAAATAGAATCCTTGGACTCGGCATAATTCTTTCTATTTTCGTTGCACTGAAGTACAAACGACTGTCTCTCCGAGCCATCATTACGGTTACATCATTAATTAATCTATACCTTATGACGCAGACCGGTGGAAGAGGTCCACTGATCGCAGTAATCGGAGCCACTTCGATATACGGTATCTGGATGAGTTTCCTAAAAAACAACAATGCGAAAGAAATGATAAAGAACGGAATTATTCTAATGGGAAGTATTTTATGTGTTATCTTTTTCCTTTTTGCGCTATTTGATGGAGGCAAAACCATTATTCGATTAACAAGGTTAGTTCACGAACCAGGAGGTAGCGTAATGGTAAGGATAGATATGATAGTAGCTAGTATAGGCATGTTCGCTCAAAGCCCTCTATTAGGACATGGTGCGGGCGCATTTCAAACACTCTACTCAAAACCCTTTCAGTACCCCCACAATATATTTTTTGAGCTCCTAGTAGAGTCAGGAGTGATAGGACTTTCTCTGTTTATATGTTATATCACATATATACTGTTAATTATTGCTAGGTACGGTAGAAGAGACCCAATCCAGTCGGGTGTAATTCTATCATTATTCGTCTTTTTCTTACTTAACGCATTCGTCTCCTCTGATATTCCAGGAAACGCAAAACTGTTTATTTATTCGTCTACAGTTCTGTCGCTTGTGAGGACAGCGGAGGAGACTCAAACCACATAGTAATGTGTGAAAATTGTTTGGGTAGAACGATCCGACATATTTAATGTCGCAGTCGAGCGTGATTTCACCAGTGACTAACGTTGTTCATCTCACTACGGCCCATGGACCTTTCGACACCCGAATTTTGCACAAGGAAGCAAAATCACTAGATCGGGTAGGCTACGACGTTTCGCTTATCGTCCACTACGACGCCGACGAAACCGTCGACGGCGTCCAAATTCAGTCACTGGGAACTGCCGACAGCCGGATCGAGCGATGGCAAAGTATACCGAAAGCTTATCGGAAAGCAAAGAACGCGAGCGGGGACATCTATCACTTCCACGATCCAGAACTCCTTCCAGTCGGTCTTGCGCTGAAGCGAACAACAGACGCCCGCATCGTCTACGACGTACACGAGAACTTCGGGAACATCATCTCCACCCGCGAGTGGATTCCGAAGCCGATTCGACCGGTTCTATCGAAGACGTACCCCTGGATACAGTCCCGAATCGCTCGGCGCTTCGACGCATTAGTCGCCGCAACCGAGTGGATAGCTGAACCGTTAAAACAGAGAGGCCACTCACCGGTAGTTACCCTCCACAACTTCCCAGCAATCGAGCAGATGACAATCTCCGACGTGTCGGTCGAACGCGACCACGAGTACGTCCTCACTTACGTCGGCGGGCTCTCGGAGGTACGAGGCGTCCACAGGATGCTCCGAGTCACCAAATGCCTCCGAGACGAGGGATACGACGTTGGACTGTGGTTGCTCGGGCCGTTCATGACCGACGAGACGGAACGAAAAGTCAAAGCCTACATCGCTGAGAATAATCTCGACGACCACGTCCGTCTGTTCGGCTACGTGGCGTACGAGGACGTTCTCGGCTACCTCTCACGTGCAGACGTTGGTCTCGCACTCGTCGACCGCGACCACTATCGCGGGGGAATCCCGACGAAACTGTTCGAATACATGTATGCAGAACTCCCAGTTGTCGTGACCGAGATCGACGCCACTGACCAGTACTTTCCCGACGACTGTGGCATTGTCGTCCAACACCCAACCACCGAGAACTACGCCGACGCTATCGAGAGTCTGCTGATCGACGACCAACGCCGCGAAGCACTCGGCGAAAACGGTCCGGAGTACGTCCGCTCGGAGTTCAGCTGGGAAGTCGAGAAAGAACGCCTCCTCGACCTCTACGACTCGCTCTCGTAACGTCCTTCGAGCGCCAAACGGACCTTCTCCGCTGCGTTCCCGTCGCCGTAGGGCTCGGGCTTCTCCCGGTCGAGGTCGAACCCCCGATCCAGCGCCGACCGTATCGCGTCCCGGTCGGCACCGACGAGGACGTTCCAGCCACTCTCGACCGTCTCGTCCCACTCGGTCTCTTCGCGAAGCGTCACACAGGGCGTATCCAGGAAGAACGCCTCCTTCTGGACGCCGCCCGAGTCGGTGACGACACGCCACGCACCGTCGAGCAGTCGGACGAAGTCGAGGTAGCCGACTGGGTCGATAAGCGTCACAGCCCTCTCGGCGTCCTCACGTAACCCGTGTTCCTCCAGCCGGGAGACGGTCCGCGGATGGGCGGGAAGCACGACTTCGCGCGAGACCTCGCCGAGCACGTCGACAATCGTCGCGAGGCGCTCCGGTTCGTCCGTGTTCCGCGGCCGGTGGACAGTCGCCAGCGCGTACTCGCCTTCCGAAAGTGAGAGGTCGTCTAGAATCGAGGACGCGTCCGCAGCGCGCTCGCGAGCCCAGAGGATGGAGTCGTACATCACGTCGCCCGTATTGTACACTCGGTCCTCGACGCCCTCCTCGCGGAGATTCGCCGCCGCGCGCCCGCTCGGGACGAACAGGTAGTCCGACGCGTGGTCGGTCAGCACGCGATTTACCTCCTCGGGCATGTCGCGGTTGAAGCTCCGGAGCCCTGCCTCGACGTGGGCCAGCTCGGGGTCCATCTTCGACGCGACGATGCCGGCCGCGAGCGTCGAGTTGGTGTCGCCGTAACAGAGAACGACGTCTGGTTCGTGCTCGTCGACCAGTTCCTCCAGCCCGGTCATCATCGCCGCGGTCTGTTCAGCGTGTGAATCGGACCCCACACCGAGGTTGTAGTCCGGCTCTGGGATACCCAGCTCATCGAAGAACACGTCCGACATCTCCTCGTCGTAGTGCTGGCCGGTGTGGACCAGAATCTCGTCGTGCTTCGGACGGAGTTCGCGCGAGACCGAGAACGCTTTGATGAACTGCGGTCGGGCACCCACGACGGAGAGGATTCGCATGGTAGACGACCAGACGAAAAAGCACCTTATACTATTCGATAGCGGCCGCCGAAATGACCTGACGGAAGGCCGTTCGTTCTACTGCAGTCCGCTCCCGATGGTGTACACGCGATGGTCCGTGTCGGCGAGGTCCAGCGACTGCCGACCGTCGACGACCACCATCGGGTCGAACCGCTCCCACTCGATGGCCTCAAACTCGTCCTGTGGCGTGACCATCACCGCGGCGTCAGGGTCGCAATCGTAGACATCCTCCAGTGCGGTCGGCGTCCCGGCGAACGCGTCAAAGTCGTCCAGAATCGGATCCACGATTCGTACGTCCGCGCCGAGATCCGCCAGTTGCTCCGCGATGGGAAGCGCGGGCGTCGCCCGGATCTCCTTCACGCCGGGCCGATACGTGAGCCCCAGCACCAGTACCGTCGCTCCGTCGATATCTCGGCCCTCCGCCGCGAACTCCTCTCGGAGTTTCCCCACGGTGAACTCGGGCATTCCGTCGTTGATCTCGCGAGCGGTCCGCAACATGGGAGCGTCGGTCTCGAACGGGTGGATGAGGAAGTACGGGTAGTACGGGATGCAGTGGCCGCCCACGCCCGGGCCAGGCGTGTGTAGGTCGACGTAGGGTGCGGTGTTCGCCGTTTCGAGGGCTTCGTTCACGTCGATGCCGAGTTCGTCGGTGAATCGCGCCAGCTCGTTCGCGAGTGCGATGTTCACGTCGCGGTACAGACCCTCGAACAGCTTCACCGCCTCCGCGACCGTGACGTCCGAGGTCGGGATTACACCCGCGCTGTTTATCTCCTCGTAGATGGCTTTCGCCGCGGACGTACTCTCCTCGTCGGCTCCACCGACGACCTTGGGGTACGCGCCCCGGATGTCCTTCAGGGCGCGGCCGCTTGCCGTTCGCTCAGGACAGAACGCCAGCCCGAACTCGCCGAGCGACATACCGCTCTCCTCCTCGAGTATCGGGAGGACGACGTTCCGGCACGTCTGGGGCGGAACAGTCGATTCCACGATGACGAGATCACCCTCGTCCAGCCCCGAACCGATGTCCTCGCTTACTGCGCGAACGACCGAGAGGTCCGGCCTGTTGTCCTCGTCGATGAGCGTCGGGACGATGACGACGTGTATCGAGGCGTCCGACGCCGCGTCCTGGGGGGCTTCGACTACTCGAAGTGCGTCGTCCTCTACGAGACCCGCGACGAGGTCGTCTAGTCCCGGCTCTCCGTCGACGTGACTCTCTCCGCGCTCGATAGAAGCGACGACCTCCGAATCGATGTCTGCACCGACGACGTTTCCGGTCACGTCGCCGTACACCGCCGCGAGTGGCAGGCCCATCTTGCCGAGACCGTACACCGCGACCGGTATCCGTCCCGACGTGAGGGCGTCGCGTCGCTGCTCCTCGGTGGCGTCTACGCTATAGATCGACTGTAGCGTCTCTGTTTCGTTCATCGGTCTTTCTATCGACCGGACCTTTCACCGGCCAGTTGCTCGATTTCGTCGACGTACTCGACCGCCCGAAGCCCGTCCTCGCCAGATACGACTGGCGTACTTCCGGTGCGAGCCGCTTCGACGAACGCCAGAAGTTCGCTCTTCAGCGGTTCGGCGTTCTCGACCATCGGGCGCTCGACGATGCTCTCGTGGCGGTAGCGGATGTCGCCGTTCTCTTCGATGTACTCGGGCAGCGAGTGCCGATAGATCTCGACCGTCTGGTCGATGTAGTCCACCGCGATCTGGCAGGAGTGAGCCGTGATTGTCAGCTCGCGGACCTTCCGCTGAGTGACTCGACTCGCGGTCAGACTCCCGACAGTACCGTCCGCGAACTCGAAGTTGGCGGTAGTGTACGCCTCGTCGGTGTCGAATGCCGCGACCGAGGACACCCGCCCGTCGATGAGCCAGAGCAGGATGTCGATATCGTGGATCATCAGGTCCCGCACCACGGTATCGCCGAGATGGCGTTCGATGGGCGGACCGAGGCGTCTCGCGTCGACGCTGATGATGTCGAGGTCGGGCACGATGTCTCGAAGTGCCATGACCGCAGGGTTGAACCGCTCTATGTGACCGACCTGAACGATGACGTCGTTCCGGTCGGCCATCGCGAGCAACTCTTCGCCCTTGTCGCGGTCGTCCACGAACGGCTTCTCGACGAGGACGTCGACGCCCTGCCCGATGGCTTGCTCGGCCATCTCGTAGTGGTACGCGGTCGGAACCGCGATGGAGACCACGTCGGCGCGGTCGAGCAGTTCGTCGAGTTCGCGGGCTTTCGTCCCGTTCTTCTCGGCGACCTTCCGGGCCTGTTCGTCGTCGACGTCGTACACGCCCACGAGGTTCGCCTCGGGGAGTTCGTTGTAGACGCGAGCGTGGTGTTGGCCCATGCTGCCGACGCCGATCACGCCAGCGTCCGTCTCGTTGGATTCGTCCGTCATCGGTGTGCCTCGTAGTCGAGCATCGCTTGTGTTATCGTTTCGACGTCGGCCGTCGAGAGTCCGGGATGGACGGGGAGCGACAGCACTTCGTCGGCGAGTCGTTCCGCGACCGGCGCGCCGCACTCGACGTGACTGTACGCCGGCTGCTCGTGGATGGGCGTCGGGTAGTAGATTCCAGTACCGACACCGGCGTCCTCCAGGAACTCCGCGAGGCCGTCGCGGTCGTCCGCTCGAATCGTGTACTGGTGGTATGCGTGCGTTCGGTCGTCGGGTTCAGTCGGCGTGGTGACGTTCACGTTCGCGAGCGCTCGGTCGAGGAGCGAGGCGTTCGCCCGCCGCGCCTCGACGTACTCGGGAAGTTTCTCCAGTTGCGCGCGGCCGATGGCGGCGGCGACGCTCGTGAGTCGGTAGTTGTGACCGAGTCGAATGTGTTCGTACCCGCCGTCTGCCGACCGGCCGTGGTTGGCGAAGCTCGCAGCTTTCTCGGCGACGTCTTCGCGGTCGGTGGTAATCATCCCGCCCTCGCCCGTGGTCATGTTCTTCGTCGGGTAAAAGGAGAAACATCCCACGTCGCCGAACGAGCCGACCGTCTGTCCGTCGTACTCCGCGCCGTGGGCCTGCGCAGCGTCCTCAACGAACGCGAGGTCGTAGTCGTTCGCAATATCTTGGAGTGCGCTCAGGTCCGCCGGGAGGCCGTAGAGGTGGACCGCGAGGATGGCGTCCACGTCCCGCTCGCGGACGATCTCCTCGACCGCATTCGGGTCGAGGTTGAACGTCTCAGGCTCGATGTCGGCGAAGATTGGTTCCGCGCCCGCGAGTCGAATCGCGTTCGCGCTCGCGACGAACGAGAACGGCGACGTTACCACTTTGTCGCCGTCACCGATGTCGAGCGCTTCGAGCGCGGTGTGGAGCGCGGTCGTCCCGTTCGAGGTAGCGACGCCGTGGTCGGTGTCACAGAAGTCGGCGAACTCCCGCTCGAACTCGCGGACTTCGGGGCCGTCCGCCAGCATCCCCGAATCGAGAACCTCCTGGACTCGCTGCTTCTCTTCGTGGTCCATCTCGGGAGCGGCTATCGAAATCATTGTTCTACGGAGACCGGGTGTTCGTCGTCCGTCTGCTCCGGGGCGGTCACCGGAAGGTTCTCGTAGGAGGTCCTGGTGAGGTACACCTTCCGGTTGCCGATTCTCGTATATGCGGGCTCGAAGGGCGGAAAGTCGAGCGCCCGAATCTTGTCGTACACCGCCAGCGACTCGTCGCCGGTTAGCCGTTCGAGGGGAATCTCCTTCTCGCCGTCGAGACTGGTCTTGTTGTAGAAGTACGTCTTCCCGTCGAACTCCGACTGTGGCGTCCGCATGGCCCGTACCTTCCCGGAGACGATGTTGGGTAGCTGTTCCTCGAACAGCTCGGTAGAGGCCCGTTCGGTCTTCTTGTAGAGGGACTTCGAGGTGTCGTCCTCCGTGATGTCCACGAACTTGCGTGCGACGATGTCCCCCTCGTCGACTTCCTCGGACATGAAGTGGAGCGTGGTGCCGTACTTCCAGTAGTCGTCGTCGCGGGCGTTCATGATCGCGTGGCTGAAGGTGTTACTACCACGATACCGCGGGAGTTCGGCCTGATGGAGGTTGAGGCCGCCGTACGTCGGGTGCTGGAGCAGGTCCTCGCCGAGGATGTCGAAGTAGAGAACGCTGATGATGTAGTCGATGTCGTACTCGAACACGTCTGCTTCCTCGACGACTGGATATCCTTTCTCCTCAGCTGCGGTTCGAAGTGACCCGTCCCACCAACCTTCGTGGTCCTCGGGATACGTCACGACCGCTTCGACGGTTATCTCGGGATGGTCGTGGAGGAGTTCGAGGCAGGCCCGACTGAGTGGGCGACTTCCAAAAAGTGCCACTGAAGGCATACGTCATTGGTGCCATGACGGTAGCTTAAAGCCATTGATTCGCCGAGCGGTCGGTCACTCCCTGGCGAGCGATTCGAGATTCCGGCGATAGTCGTCCGCGATGCTGTCCCACGAGAAGTGTTCTCTGACGTATGTCGCTCCGTTCTCACCGAGTCGTTCGCGTCGGTCGGGTTCATCGTAGAGTTGTTGAATACTCTCTACGAACTGAACGGCGTTCTCAGGTTCGAAGACGATTCCGGCCGTTGCTTCTTCGATGATTCGTTCTGATTCACCGTACACCCCAAGAGCAATCGGATTTCCACTCGCCATCGCTTCGAACATTTTGAAAGGCATTGATGCTCTCGTTAACCCCTTGTCTTTGACGTGAACCAGGGATACGTCCGTTAGCTCGAGGAAATCCGGAACCTCTGACATCGGACGGCGATCAACAAATAACACGTTGTTTATTCCCCGTGTTTCAACCAATCGCTCTAACTTCTCTTTCTTTGCACCGTAGCCAACGAGAACGAACAGTACGTCATCGTATCCCGATTTATTTTGGAGTCTCTCTGCAGCATCTATAACGACCTCTAAACCATGTGATCTCCCAATCGTACCGACGTGGGAAATGACGAAGTGGTTTTCGAGAGTCTGACGGAGCTCCCTATCAATTTTCCACTGATCGCCCCCGTGTTCAAAGAAAGTGGGTTCTACTCCATTCGGATGAAACCAAATGTCTTTATATTCAACACCCTTCGCTGTTAACGCTGATTCGAATCCTCTCGAGACAGCGGCAATTTTATCCGCTTGGCTATAAATAAATTTGACAATTATATTAAGGCTACTGAGTAGAACAGGATCGTCTAAACTACTCAGTTCCTCGATAGATTCGGGCCATAAGTCACGGATTTCAAATACAAATTTAGCACGGCGTATGCGGGCAATCAGCCATCCTGAAATACCCGTAAATGGTTGTGGGGACGTAGCAATTACCACATCCGGTTTGGAAACTCGCAACCCGACCACTACGCTAACAATCATAAACCAGAGGAACTTCATAGCGCGCCGAACGAATCCCTCCGTTGAGGCGGGAAGCGTCTTCGTCATGTAGACGGTTACGCCGTCGCGCTCCTCGCGCTGGAGCCACGCGTTCTCGTAACCGTCGTATATCTCGCCCTCCGGATAGTCCGGTGCCGACGTCAGGACCGTGACGTCGTGGCCAGCGTCCGCCCAGCGTTTCGTCAGGGCGTCTACCCGAGTTGGCGGCGCACCTGTTTCGGGCGGGAAGTACTGCGAGAGAAACAGTATCGAGAATGGCTCATTCGACTCGTCCATAGAAGGTAGTTCCCGAAAAGCACTAATTGCCTTTTGATTCCTCTCGGACGTTCCTCGTCAAGGTTCGTCATCTTTGAGAAGATAAACCATTAGAATATATTCACGGCGATTTTCTAGTAATGATAGGATTATAACGTGCTACTCGTCAAACTTCCCCGCCGATTTTGGCTACGCTATTTCGTGATGGAAATGGAGCATTGACTTCGGGAAAATCGATAGTTGCTCAAGTACAACCGCACGTCTGAACTACGGAGCGAATGACTCACCGAGAAATCTCGCTCCGTGACTTTCGAAGAAATCGCTCGCTGCCCATCTGCGACCGGAGTACCAACACACTTCCGGAACTGCTTTCTGTCCGAAGTGCGCCACAGTCACGACAGATGGAGGGACCTAGATGACTATCCTCGTGACGGGCGGCAGCGGCTTCATCGGCTCGCACCTCGTCGACCACCTGCTCTCCGAGACCAACGACGACGTTGTCGTCTTCGACGACCTCTCGACCGGGACTGCCGACAACCTCGCACATCTCGACACCGACCGCGTCGATATCCGCGATGGCGACGTACGAGACGCAGATGCCGTCGTCGATGCGGTCGCCGACGCGGACGCTATTTACCATCTCGCGGCCGCGGTCGGCGTGAAGAACATCGTCGAGAAGCCCCTGACGTCTTTACAAACAAATCTTCAGGGTACCGAGAACGTCCTCGAAGCCGCGGCCGAAGACCGAACGCCCGTGTTCCTCGCCTCCTCGTCGGAAGTGTACGGCAAGTCCGAGGATTTCCCCTTCAGCGAGGACGACGACCGAGTGTTGGGTCCTACGTCGACCCCGCGCTGGAGCTACGCGGCCGCAAAGGCGACCGACGAGTTCCTCGCGCTCGCCTACCACGACGAACGGGATCTGCCGGTCGCGGTCGCTCGGTTCTTCAACGTCGTCGGCCCGCGCCAGACCGGACAGTACGGGATGGTCGTTCCGACGTTCGTCGAGCAAGCGCTGGCGGGCGAGGACCTCACGGTCTACGGCGACGGAACCCAGACCCGATGTTTCACGCACGTCTCCGACGCGGTCGAAATCACGCACGAACTACTGGACGCGGAGGTAGCACACGGCGAGGTGTTCAACGTGGGCTCGACCGAGCCGACCTCGATAAACGACCTCGCCGAGCGAGTGATTGAGGTCACGGGCACCGATTCGGAGATTACTCACGTTCCCTTCGAGGAAGTGTACGGCAAGGACTTCGAGGAGCCTGATCACCGCAGGGCCGACGTGAGTAAACTCCGCAAAACGCTCGGCAGGGTTCCGGAATCGAATCTCGACCGAATCCTGCACGACATCATCGACGAACGGACGAACGAGGCGGTCGTGTCCGAATGACGAACCTCCAATCACGACTCGAAGACAGAGCCGCCAAAGTCGGCGTCATCGGACTCGGTTACGTCGGGCTCCCGCTGAGCCTCGAACTCACGCGTGCGGGCTACACCGTCGCGGGCTTCGACATCGATGCCGACCGCGTCGCGGACCTGCAGGACGGCCTGAGCTACGTCGACGACGTGAGCGACTCCGAACTCGCGAGCGCTCTCGACGCGGGATTCACGCCCGACGACGACCCCGCAGTCGTCGCGGACTGTGACGCCTACGTTGTCGCCGTCCCCACCGGCGTCTCCGCCGGCGAGCCGGACATGGGTGCGGTCCGCGCGGCGACCGAAACCGTCGGCGAGCAGTCGGACGACCGGGACACGCTCGTCGTCGTCAGCAGCACCGTCTATCCCGGTGCGACCGACGAGGTCGTCACACCGCTGCTGAGCGAGTATCGCGACCCCGATAAGACCTACGTCGCGATGGTCCCCGAGCGACTCAACCCGGGTACTGACCACGCAGTCGAGGACATCCCGCTCGTCGTCGGTGCGAACGACGAGATCGCACGCTGTGCCGCCCGCACGTTGTTCGAGTCGTTCGTGACCGACACCCATCCGGTCGACTCCACGACCACAGCGGAGCTGACCAAGACGCTGGAGAACACCTACCGGATGGTGAACATCGCGCTCGTCAACGAACTCACCGCGTTCGCCGAGCGGTTCGACGCCGACGTGTGGGACGCCATCGAGGCCGCCTCGACCAAGCCGTTCGGCTTCCAGGCGTTCTACCCCGGCCCGGGCGTGGGCGGCCACTGCATCCCTATCGACCCGCAGTTCCTGACGTGGCGGGCCTCGGAACTCGAGACCGAACTCTCGTTAGTGGAGAACGCCCAGCGAATCAACGAGTGGATGCCCTCGGTCGTGGTCGACCGCATCGAGCAACTGCTCGCCGAACGGGGCGTCGAACCGGCCGAGGCGTCCATCGTGACGCTCGGCGTGGCGTACAAGCCGGACGTGGGCGACACTCGGCGGTCGCCCGCGCTCGAAATCTCGGAGCGACTGAACGAGGACGCGGGGGTTGTCGCAGTCGACCCGCACGTCCATCCGGATGAGGGCGACGTCGTGATCGCCAACTCGATTTCGGAAGTGCCGCTCGAAGACGCCGACGTTGTCGCGCTGCTCGTCGATCACGACGTCTTCGATTTCGACGAAGTCACGTCTCAGGCGTCGCTCGTCTTCGACGCGCGCGACGCGGTTCCAACCGACGGCGACGCGGAGGTCGTCACCCTCGGCGACGAAGCCAGAGGGGCCGACCGATTCGAGGACGCGGCTCGTGAACAGGAGATCGATTCGAAGCCCAATCGATAGGGAATAGGGAGAATCCGCAGCGTTCGTCTCTCGTCTTTTCGCTTGCTGGCGTATCGACGCGCCGCCCGCTCAATTGTTTCGTCCGACGCGAGCGATGTCGCGGAACACCTGCCAGAACTGGCGGGCGATGATCGTCACGTCGAACCAGAACGACTGCTGGCGGATGTACTCGAGGTCGTACTCAATCTTCCGAGCGGGCTCCTTTCCGGTCGCGTCGTTGATCTGTGCTAGCCCCGTCAGGCCCGGCTTCACGAACCACCGTTGCTTCCAGACGTTCACCTCCGAGAGGTAGTCCGGCTCGAGTTCGGTGATCGCCGGACGGGGACCGACGACGCTCATGTCGCCGATGAGAATTGACCAGAGCTGCGGGATTTCGTCGAAGTGCGTCTTCCGAAGGAACTCCCCGAGCGGCGTCTTCCGGTCGGTTTCGATGTCGAGGTCGACGTCACCATCCGGTTCAGGCTTCAATGTCCGGAACTTGTAGATACGGAACGTATCTCCGAACCGGTAGGTGCGTTCCTGCGTGAAGAATACAGGGCCGTGTCCCTCGATCTTGATCGCCAACGCGATCAGGAGGACGAGCGGGGAGACGGCGAGCAGCGCCGCTCCGGCGAACGCCACGTCGAACAGTCGCTTGAACAGTCGGTCTTGCCAGTCCCACGGGTCGAGATCGATCTCGACGATACTGTCATCCGTGTCGAGAGACGTCAATAGGGTTTCGGAGTGCTTTCGGGGCGCGAGCGCCTGAATCCCGAACTCGTGGCAGGCGTGAAGTGCGCCGAAGAACTCCGCCCGGTCGGCCTGCTTGAACGCCAGGACCGCCGTGTCGACGTCGTACTCGACGAGCACCTCGTCGAGGCGCGAGAGACCACCGAGGTACTCGAGGTCGTTCAACCGCGACTCTCCACTTCCGTCGGCGACGATCGTTCGAGCGTCTTCGGACTCATCGTCGAGATAGTACGGGCTCGGCGGTGCGACGTAGCCCACGACTGGAAGGTCGGTCGCTTCGAGCACGTCGTGGATCTCGCCGGGATCGTCGCCGACGACTATCACCCGCTCACGACCGGTAGGTTGGCGTCGGATGGCGACGAACCACGCCGGAAGCACCACGAGTAGGATCGTCACGGTCAGGGCTAGCGTCAGCCGGGGAAGCGGGTAGGTGTAGTCGAAGTACCCGGCAGTCGCCATCGCGAAGCCAGCGACGACCACGCGCTTCTGAGTGAGAAGGACCGTGTCGAACGCGGCGCGAGGACGCGGCTTGAATAACGGGAGGAGACAACCGAGGACGACGACGACGGTCGTCACCACTCCGAGGACGAGCGCGTTACCGCTGATGACAGACGTCGGGAGACGTCGCACTACTGGAATCATAGTAGACACCGCCGATTGGACTGTGGGAAGGTTCGCGACGACGACGGCGATGACCGACGCGAGGACGGTACCGACGACGCTCGCCACCCGGTACCGGTATCCGGAGACCATCACGCTATTCGCCGCAGGGGGTTTTCTTAAAAGCTGTGGACAACTATTCAGGCGGCAACGTTTGCGTAGGCGGCCAGCTATTCGGTCTGGATAGTCGACAGCTAGATCGTCGATTGGCTACTACTGATCCGTCTTGGTTACGTTCCCATTATTGGAGTAGAGATCAGTAACCTCGTCCGTCGAGAGCGGCCGCTCGTAGATCCGCAAGTCGTCTATCGCCCCGGGGAAGCTCTGACCGACCGAAAACGGATCGTCGTTACCCACATCGCCGCTCCACTGGGCTCGACCCACGACTGTACCGTCTAGATACAGCGTCACCGTCGACCCGTTCCACGTCAGCACCGCGTGGTGCCACTCCCCGTCGTCGACTCGGGGTCCGCGAACTATCGCTGCGCCGGGACCGTCACCGAGCCCACCCAATAACGTGCCGCGTGACATGGAGATCTGGTAGCCCGTCGTGTTCTCGAACGCCGTCGGTTCACCCTTGAGCGCGATGCGCGGATACTTCACGTCGTTCTCGTAGTCGACGCCCTCCTCGGCCCGGAACCATGTGGACAGCGTTGCGCTCTCGTTGCCGTCGATACTCGGCGAGGCGTCCGCACGAAGGCTGTCACTCTGATTCAGTGCAATCGCACTCCGGTTGTGGCCCTCGACCCACTCGCCACTGCCAACGTTCATGTGGTTCCCGGACCAGATGTCGTAGGCCGTGTCGTCATCAGAACTCTCGAAGGGCCAGTACGCGCCCGAGTCGCCGAGGAAGTTCACTTGCTCGCCCGACGAAACGTCGTCCTCGGACACTTCGACCGTTCTGTCACCGATATCGTAGCTACCCGAATAGGGGACTGTGAACTCGTAGATGCCGAACTCGTTCGTCGACACCGCGCGCTCGTAGGTGAACGACCCGCCCTCGATGTCGACTTCGGTACTCGTCGTCAGATTCGTATTCGGTTGGGCTTTCCCGGTGATGGTCGCACCCGGAACGGGGGTGAACGCCTTCACCGACTCGTCGTCGCTGGCGTACACCGCTCGGAAGTGGGCCGCGCCGTCGGCGTCGTTCGGCCCGCTACTCCCGTAGCGCTGGTGGAGCGTGGCGTAGTTGGTCACCGGCGACACCTCGCCCTCGGTTTCGACGTTCTTCGTGACGACGAACCCGGTCGGTCGGTCGCGGAGTCGCTCGTACCACGTCTCTGTGTCCGTATCGCTTAGGAACGCCTCGTAGTTCGCCTCTGCAAACCCGTACGTTCGCGACTCGCCGTTCACGAAGTAGTTGTACATCCGGTTGCGGCCCCACTGGCTGAACACGTAGTCGTCGGGATACTCCAGCGCGCGGTCGTCGGCGTCGCCGTCCATCCACGTCGCCGCCTGGAAACGCTCGTCGTCTATCTTCACCTGCTCGTTGCGGACCGCCGTCTGGACGCCGCCCACGCTGGCGACCAGCAGGAACATGACGGCCAGCGCGCTGGCGGTGCTTCGGCTCGGCAACCGGAGTGAGCGGTCCGTTCCCGTCGCCGACCCACCGTCCTGCCCCGGACCGCCGTCGGCCGTCGGGCGTCCATCCGTCCTCGGTCGCCCGCCCGGCGCTCGCCCCTCGCCGGTTTGGCCGAACGGGAGGGGTCTGGCCACGTCGAGTTTGGCCGCGAGCGCGACGAACCCCCATCCGGCAGCCACGGCGACGAAAGCCGAGAACTCGCCGACGAATCGCCGCTGGAGGGACGCCAGCAGCAGGAAGTACCAGCCGTAAGTCACCAACACCAGCCACGTCGGGTGGTCGCGGCGGTAGACCCGCAACGTCGCAAACGCCAGCACTGGAAGCCCGAGAAACCACACCAACCCGAGTTCGAGAATCGGCCCGAGGAAGAACCCCTGCGGGCCGCCCGCGAAGATAGACTGGTTCTCCGCGATGCCACCCCGGAACAGGAGGAAATCCAGACGGTCGTTCAGCACCGACGCGTACGACGGCAAGAAGGTGAATATCAGCGCGAGACCACCCAACCCGCCCGCGACTTCGGCCGCTCCGAGAACGAATGCGGGCATCCTGGCACGGCGAACGAGTTCGCCGAGCAACGCGACACCCGCGACGCCGACCAGCAGGAGGACCGGCGCGTACGCGACGACGTCGGCATGCCATCCGAATCGGACGTGAGCGAGATGCGTGAAGACCGCCGCGAGCGCCAGTCCGGCGAGTATCGGAGCGGCCGCCGTCAGCGGCGAGCGGTCGGCCCGAACGTCGGCTACGGCCCGAACTGCGACGTATACACCGATTGCGCCGACGAGGAGCGGACCTGCCTCCCACGCTAGCACCTGTCCCGTGACCGCAAACCCGAGAACGCCCGCAGCGAGCCACGGCCCGAGCGTCGAGAGGTCGTCGCGGTCCACGCGCGCCAGTCCGGCGAGCGCGACGGCGGTCAGCACGAGCCACGGGTAGTCGAACGCGTGGTGGTCGGCGAACCCCAAACCGGTCCGGTATGCGAACGACGGGACGACCGCGAGCAGGAGGACGGACGCGACTCCGACGCGAGGGTCGCCCGTGACGCGGACCGCGAGTACGTACACGAGCGCGGCGGTGACGACGGCCGCGACGGCGGGATACCACGCCAGCACTGCGCCAGCCACGTCGGCCCCGCCGAGCAGATTCGTCACCCACCACAGCGTACCGACCATCAGGGGTTCGCCCTGCGCGACGGCATTTGGAAGTCCGGAGAGGACACTAAAGTCGAAGACGCCTGTCGCCTCCGACGCGAGCTGTTCGACCCAATAGCGGTAGTAGTAGGGGTCGTTCGACGGGAGGACGACGTACTCGCCCCGGAACACGCTCGGGAAGATGTACGTCCGCATCAGAGCGACGAACGCCAGCGCGCCGGCGAGCGCGCCAGCCTCGACGCGCGAGACCGACGGCAGCCACGCGGAGACCCCAGAGAGAGACGGCGACGGCAGTCCGTCGTCGGGGACGGCTCCGGCCTCGTCGTCGGTCTCGCCGTCGAGACTCGCTTGGACAGCGCGAGGGTCGGCGACCTCGTACTCGTCGCCGTCGTCGACGACCACGCCTCGGGAGACGAGTTCGCCGAAGGTCCCCGAGTCGACGGGGACCTCGTCGAAGGTCCAGCCCTCGGCGTCGGCGTCGACCGCGAGGACCTCGCGGAGCTCCGATTCCAGATGGGGTTTCTCCGCGAGGAGGTCGTCGGTCGCCTCGCGCACGTCGGTCATGGTGGTCGAATCTCGTGACGGGTGCTTAAACGCTACGACAACCGTAGACAATTCAAAGTCAAACCTATAACCCAGGATATTGAACTGACATGTATAGAGGATACAAATACCGACGGCTGGCTGGAACTCGGAGACGGCTATTCCTCGTCAGTTCTGAGGTAGGGCTACAGAACGTCCTTGGCGAGATTACGGATGGCGACCTCATCCAATTACCGAACAGGTTCAGCGCGTCGAGCGACGTGACTATTGAGACGAGGTGTTGTCTGCGTGGGTCATCGACAGTCTCTGTGAGTCTTCCAGAGACGAATTTCGAGAACATGACGCTCAAGTTAAACGCCCGGCGGACCTCATGGACGTGGCAATCGGGTCAAGTACCGTTGCCGTGAATGGAGCCTCCATATCTCTGAAGGGAGGCCGAAATATATTCGAAACTACTGTTACTGTTAATGAGAATAGCTTCCGTGGATACGGACTGGCGTACGGGAAATCCCGTTCGACAGCAGTGCCACTAGGGAAATTGTCAATGCGCTGATTAGGAATCTAGTGACAGGAATACGATAGACAATACGGTTGGCGACATCGCGTAGTTTGCTGGCCAACTTCACATCTGACGGGGGACGCGTTGACCAATTTAGCATTCTTCTCTCTCTGTGTGTTATAGGACTTAGCGTGTCAGAACCAAGTTCAGCAGGGTGTCGCTAACCGAACTGATATCGGCATATCGAAATAATTAAATCAGTCGATTAGAACGAAACTGAGTATGGTACTGCTGTCCTTATTATCTCACGGGACACCTTTAATGATACAAATACTGATTCGGTTCCTCTCACCAATCGGTGATTACATCGTTGTTGGCTTTTTCTTCGGATTCTTCATTATCGCTGGTATCGCAATTTGGCTTCGGCAGAAACCATACGTAAAACCGTCATTCTTTGCCTTTTTCTTCACGTGCTTAATCGTCGTGAACATCGTTGGAATACCAGTACTTCCAGCGGTATCCATGCACAAATTCCCGAATTCCGCGCCTGAGGAGCGGGCCACATCTGATATTCGCCTGGTAGACGCTCAAGGGAACGAACTCCCCTATGACGCACGAGCAGTCCCCCCGCTAGCTGACAACTATGTAAGCGTCATCGGAGACCAGATGCTGGCCGGGATGACTGAAGCAAAACGACAACAGGCTGCAGCCTATCTCTTCGAAGAAGCAGTCGAATATCGAAACGAGTTCAAATCTGATTCGATTATCCGGCTTGAGCGGTTTTCGTATCCACAACACGCACTCGCGTACAGATGGAATGAAAGTAAGTTAGAGGAATACGGAGAATTCGTGAAATTACGAGTATATGATGAACGCATTGTATATACAGAAGACGGGAGCGAAATTAGGACACACGAAACAGAATTAGTGTTGGAATTTGACTTCGAAAACCATGATTAGAGATATATTCATCAATTATTTCCAGGATGACACACGGGGGTCACCAGTCAACCTTGCTGTTGCACGAATTATTCTCGGAATGTATATCGTCTGGCGTGCGCTCTCAATAGAGACAACTGCATTCTACGAGTGGCCCTACATCCTCGGGTACGAACGATACCGCTGGTTACTCATTTCTGATCCTATACAGCTCGCACCACTCGCAAAATACGCGCTTGTCATCACTGCGACGTTATTCACCGTAGGGTATCGAACCCCGGGGACTGCGTTCATAAGTTCCATCTTCATCGCATATCTGGGGGGAATCCAGTTCCTATGGAACATTTCTGGCGAAACAGAAATGCTATTTATAGCCATCTATTTTCTCATATTCTTCGCATTATATAGTGAGCAAGACTATCTGTCGGTCGACAGTGTTCGAGGCACTCGTCAAAAAACCCTCCAAGAACTGAATTCGCATCTCCAAACACCAACTCTCCGAGACTTCTCTGCTACTCCCTTAAAGTGGGGATTGCTCGTGATAGGGGTTATTTACTTTGGTGCAGGATTGACGAAAATCCTTAATGGTTCTATTTGGACTTGGACAGATGCTGCGAATCAAGGTAGATATCTGCTACAGTATAAAACCGATCTACATCGAGAATTCGTTATCGGAGAACTCCTGCTCGATAACCATCACGTACTTGAACTATTGGCATGGCTCACGGTCGTTAGTGAGATTGGGTTTATCATCGCTATCATTGCAGGGCTCTCCATCACACCACTCGTGATAGGGCTCTGTCTCCTGCATACCGGTATCGCCCTGTCTTTGGGATTAATCTTTCTCGATCTGCCTCTTTTCCTCTTCCTCTTTTTCAGCTATGATAAAGTATACGAGAAAATCGTACTGGACCGACAGCTTGAGATCGTGTATGACGACCACTGTTATTTCTGCGTCCGCTCGCTGTACCTATTTAAATATTTAGATATAAATCAGTCGATTAAATTCACACCAAACACAGCCGCTGAAGAGTCTGACTACGGTGAGGTGGATTTCACTGGCGCAATGTATGCTTTTGATGAGCAAAAGAACTCCTATGAAGGATATTGGGCTTTCAGGGAATTATTACGCCAGTTTCGAATTTTTGCGCTCATTGTCATGCTGATGCGTGTCAAACCGGTTTCTAGAATCAGTGAACGAATCTATCAATATATCGCGGACCGCTGTGGCCAGATTTTTGTGTGTTCTCTAGAAAACGCAGAAAATGCAGACGAATCGCTAGATTAAGCCGCGCGTCTTAACCATTCAAATAATCATATATTATTATTTTTATTAGTTAGCTCCATCAATGACCTTCGTCTCGAAATCACTCGCTCGAACCCGAAGCGGGAACCACCCCTCTTCGTCGATGCCGAGCAACGCCTCCGAAAACCCGTCGTCCTCGTTGCCCGCCTTCGTGGTCCGGACCCAGTTCACCTCGCGGTCGTTCAGGTCGAACCACTCGGCGAGCTTCTCGGCCTCTTCTTTCACGCGATGAATCAACGTCACGGAACACAGGTTCGCAATCGTTCGCGCCTCGGGTGTCAGCGAGAACTCCCCGCCAGTCTGGGTGATGAACTGAATCGAGAGGTCGTAGTGGCGACTGTGCCGTACTGCCGTCTCCAGGAACTCCATCGAGGTCGCGTCGTTCATCAGGTAGTGAGCTTCGTCAATGACGAACACGACGCGCTTGTCGATCTGTTTCGCTCGCTCGTACACCGCGTTGAACAGCACCTGCATCATCAGACTCGTCTCCGTTCGCCCCCGCGTTCCCTCCTCTTGGTGGAGGTCCAGATAGAGGACTTTCGAGTCGAGGTCGAACTCGGTCTGCCGTGCGAGATTGGCGAGATCACCGTCGATGCGAAACGACGGGCGGAGATCCTTCAACAGCGACTGGGCGTCGCTCTGGACGCTCTCCTGTTCGCCGGCAGTCGCGTACCCGAACGATTCGGGGTCGTCCAGTAAGTCTTCGAGGACTGCAATCACGTCCCGGACCGTCGGCGACGTATTGCCATGCGTCGACGGGTCCCGAGTAATCCCCCGACACTCGTAGGCCTCCTGAACCGCTCGGCGTAGCGTCTGTTTCCGTTCGCCGAGCGGGTTGGTAGCGACGTGGGCGAAGAACATCTCGAAGAAGGTGAGTACCCACCCTATCTGCTCGCCCCACGGGTCCAAGTCGGAGACGTCCGCGAGCACCGAAGCCGGGGTTGCTTTCAATTCGAGTGGATTGAATCCTCGCGTCCCACCGACGGTCACGCGCTCGCCTCCGAGCGTGTCGTTCACGCCGGCGAATCCCGCCAGGGGGTCGAGCATCACGATAATCGATTCCTCGTCGTACATCGCCCGCCGCGTGTGGTGGAGTTTCGTCGAGAAAGACTTGCCCGCGCCGAGCGTTCCGATGACCATCATGCAGTAGCCCGTTTCTCGATTGAACCGATCGAGAATCAGCGGACTCTCGTTGAGCGCGTACGTCCCGTACTCGATTGCGGGCTCGGCGAACGCGCCCGAGACGAACGGGAACATCGCGCCGACCGCGCCGCTCAACATCGGCGTCGTCGTGTCCATGGTCTCGTTTAGCTTGTCGACGCCGACGGGACTCCCCGAGATGCGGGTGTCCAGTTGGGACCAGCGCGGCGTGACAGGCGTCAGGTTCGCAGGCGAGCGCCGTGCCGTGCTGGTGACGGCATCTGTTCCGAGGTCCTCCTGGGTCGATTCGCGCGGGGGAGATACATCGAACGCCTTGGTCGGCGTGTTCCAAAGGGAGTCGTACAGCTCTCGGTAGTCTTCGAGGTCCTCAATTCGGTTTTCGGGCGAGTCGACCGGCTCACGGATTCGCCGCGATCCGACGGCGAACCGTTGACGCCCAACCACTCAGACGTCGGTCGTCCGCAACTCGTCGATGCGGGGCGCGTCCCGAATCCCGGCCAGCACGACCAGCACGGCGAGTTCGTCCCCGCCCGGAACGGGGTCATCGCCGGTGCGCAACTGGACCGACCCCATCTCCTCGGACAGCCAGTTCTGCCCGTCCGAGATGGCCGACTGGTTGAGCCAGTCGGGCGGCCCGGCGACCACCAGCAGGCCGCTGGTCGCCGCGTCGAGCGGGCAGTCGAACGTCAATCGGCCGTTCGCGGCCCGGCGAAGCGTCGTCTCGACGGCCTTGATGGCCGTCACCTCGTCGACCGACTCCTCGGTCGAGGAGACCAGCCCGCGGACGCGGCCGAGTAGCGAGTCGTCGTCCGACGCCCCCTCGTCGCCGACCGCCTGACGCGCGTAACCGATGGTCGCCAGCCCGCCCGCTTCGAGGGTCGCGATGACCTCGCTGGCGTCGACGACGCGCTGGCCGACCGAGTCCGCGGTCGCGGCCTCGCCCGCGCCGAACAGCGCGCCGAGTCGCTCGGCGAGCGTCCGGTTCAACTCGGCGGCCGCGTCCGCGATGGACTCGTCGGAGCCGAGCCACGCGTCGTTGTCGAAGACGAGCTGGGCGTCGACCGCGCCGTGGAGCGACTGGAGGCCCCGGGCCGCGTTCTCGGCCGGGACCTCCTCGTGGGCGGCCGGCAGAACGGAGACCGCGTACACCGGCCGGTCGTACACCTCCCGGAGCGACTCGGCGAGTTCGGGCGTCGCGACCCCGCCGGTCCCGCCGCCGAGTCCGGCCACGAGCACGATGGCGGCCGCGTCCGAGGAGACGGCCGGGTCGACCGCGCGGCGCGTCTCGACGAGGTCGGCCTCGACCGCGGCGGCGGCCCGCGCTCGATTCCCCGCAGTTCCGTTCCCGCCGGTCTCGACCTGTCCGAAGAGGTGTCGTGCCTCCTCGGGGACGGCCTCGAGGTCCGAGAGGGCGGCGCGGTCGGTGTCCAGGGCGCGAACGCCGGCGAGGTACGACGCCGACCGGGACTCGTCGTCCCGACGGAGCGCGTCGACGATGCGCCCGCCCGCACCGCCGACGCCGATGGCTACAACGCGCATGTCAGGACGTTCAGACGGGGGCCTCAAAAGCGCTCCCCTGCGCGGTTCGGCTCGACCCGGCGGCGCGCTCGGCGTCCTGCCGGCGACCGCCTACTCGCGGGGCGTGACGCCGTGGCCCGGCCCCGAGATGCGATGGGTGGGCCCGCCGCCGCTGTCGACGACGTCCTCGGCGAGCAGGCGGTTCCCGTCGAGGTCGACGTAGGAGAACGCGCCCGTCCCGGCGACGACGTGAGCGCTGGTGTGGATGCCGACTGCGCTCTCGAGCATGCAGCCGACCATCAAATCGAGGTTGGCCGCCTGCGCGACGGCCGCGATGTCCGCGACCGCGAGCGGCCCCGACTTGCCCAGCTTCGCGTTGAGCACGTCGGCGGCCTCCTCGCGGACGATTCGGACCGCGTCCTCGGGCGTGAACACCGCCTCGTCGGCCGCGATCGGGACCCGGACGAGGTCGCGGGCTCGCGCGAGCCCGGCGACGTCGGCCGCCGGCACGGGCTGCTCTATCAGGTCGAGGTCGACGCCGCGCTCGCGGACCGCGTCGGCGAACCGGGCCGTCTCCGCGGGCGACCAGCCCTGATTGGCGTCGACCTTCAGCGCGGCCCCGGGCGCGGCGTCGGCCACCGCGACGACCCGCTCGACGTCCGACGCCACCTCGGAGCCGGTCTTTATCTTGAGGTGGCTGTACCCCGATTCGGCCGCGCGGGTCGCGCGCTCGCTGGCGGTCTCGGGGTCGACGATGGGAATCGTCAGGTCGGTCTCGACGGGCTCGGGGCGGCCGCCGAACAGCTCCGAGAGCGCCAGTCCGCGCTCCCGACAGTACGCGTCGAGCACGGCCGTCTCGACCGCGAACAGCGCCGAGACCATCCCCGGGAACGTCGACCGGAGGTCCGCGACCAGCGCGCGGTAGTCGCCGACGTCGCGGCCCTCGACCACGTCGGCCGCCGCCCGAGCGGTCTCGATGGCCGCCGACTGGGTCTCGCCCGTCACCGGCGGGAGGGGCGACCCCTCGCCGTAGCCCGTCGTCCCCGACTCGGTCTCGACGGTCGCGAGGAGGTTCGACGCCTCGCGCTGGGTGCCCAGCGATATCTCGAACGGCGCTTCCAGCGGCAGGTCCAGCCGCCGGACCGACAGGGAGGCGATCTCGCTCATTCGCCGGTCACGCTCCCTGCGTCCTCGGCCGTCCCGCGTCCGTCCGCGAGCCCCGCCCGGACTGCGGACAGCAGCGCCGCCGGGCCGCCGTCCTCGTAGACGTTCGCCACCGGGAGGTCGTGGCGCTCACCCTCGACCGCGGAATCGCCCCACGTCGAGACGGCGACCACGTCGGCGTCCGAGAGGTCCTCGACCAGTCGGCGCTCGGCGTCGACGCCCTCGACGGCGAACGACTCGAAGTGGGTCCGGGCGGTGCGGCCGGGCTCGTCGGCGAGCACGACCGCGTCCGGCCACGACCCGTGGAGTATCGACAGCGTGACCCCGGAGTAGGCGCGGTGGGTCAGCGACGCCTGCCCCTCCACGAACACCAGGTCGTGGTCCGCGCCGACCGCCGCGACCGCGTCCTCGACGACGCCCGCCGCGAAGTCGGCGGGCACGCGGTCGACGACGACGCCCTCGTGTGCGCCGACCATGATGCCGGTCTGGCCGGTCGCGACCCACCCGGCGTCCAGGCCCGCCTCGCGGGCGGCCCGATACAGCTCGAAGGTGGTCGTTCGCTTGCCGACCGCACAGTCCGTGCCCAGCGTGAGCACGACGTCGGCGGCCACCTCGTCGACCGAGCCGTCGCCGACGCGCAGCTCGTCGCCGCCGGGCGGTTTCCGGACGTCGAACAGCCGCGCGCCGTGCTCGTCGGCCAGTTCCGTCCAGCGCTCGTCCTCCGAGAGGAAGACGTGGAGCCCGGAGACGACGTCACAGCCCGCGCGAATCGCGTCCTCGATGTCGGCGACCCAGGCGTCGGGCAGGTCGCCGCCCGCCGGCGCGACGCCGATCACCAGCGCCCGCGCATCGGGGGCCGCGTCGAGGGCCGCCTCGACCGACTCGACGATGGGAACGTCGGGCGCGTCGTCGGTCCCGAGCACGTCCGCCGGAGTCCGGCCGGCGGTCTCGGCGTCGACGACCGCGCGGGCGTCGAAGAGTTCGCTGTGCGTGACGACTCCGTTGGCGGTCTTGCCCCCGGTCTCGCCGAACTCGCCCTCCGCGAGGACGATCGCGGGCACCGGGACGTCGAACTGCTCTCGGAGGTTCATGGCGTCGGGGGTTCGGACGCCCGCTTCTAAACGTCACCCCCTCTCATAGAAGGTACGGAGGGAAGGAGCGACCGATAGCGTCAGTCGTCGGAGCGAGCGGTCGCGGCGCTCGACCCGTCGGAGCCGAAAAAGCCCGAGCCCCAGTCGGGGTTGCGGATGCGGACCACGCCAACCGTGAGCAGCGGGACCGCGAACAGCGCGATGAGGACGTACGCCATCATCGTGTACCCCTGCGAGACCAGCGCGATGATGCCCACCCGCGAGAGCACGAGCGCGCCCACCAGCACGCCGACCGACAGCAGTCCGGCCTGGAGACTCGACAGGTTGGTCTGGCCCTCAAGCGGGCCGACGCCGACGTCGGCGATGTTCTCGTCGACCCGGTCGACCAGCGCGTGGATGAGGCCGACGCTGGTCTCGATGAGCGTCCAGCCCATCACGACGCCGTAGAACGCGATGAGCGCGGGACCGCCCACGCTCTCTAACACGGGGAGCCACGGCACCGACGCGCCCATGACCTCCTCGGACGGGTAAAAGCCCATGAACGAGACGTACGTCAGCGCGAACGGGATGGTCATCAGCGCGCCCGCGAGCAGTCCCGAGACGACCGACTCGCGCCGGGACGTCTGGCGGTCGAGCGCGAAGAACACGGCCGGGAACACCACGAGGTTGTACCCGACGTAGAGGACGCCCGACTGGAGGACCGACAGCGCGCTCGCGTCGCCGACGTACGACGTGTCGCCCGACGCGAAGACCGCGGTGACGTCGCCCCACGTCTGGGTGAGCACCACGACGCCGAACAGGACGTACGCGAGGTAGAGGAAGGTCGTCCCGCCGGTCTTGAACCGCTCGATGAACGACTCGCCGGCGTAGCTGAGCACGCCGACCACGACGACGACCAGGCTGACGCCGACCAGATACGGGATGCCGATGGTCTGTTCCATGATGTTGCCCGCCGCCGACGCCATGATGGCGATGACCAGCACCGCCATCACCAGGAACACCACGTCGAACGCCGGCCAGAGCCGCCCGATGAGCTGCTCGATGAAGCTCTTGTAGTCGTAGACGCCGAACGTCCGTGCGACCTCGAAGGTCAACACCGCCATCACGGTGAACCCGACCCAGATGCCGACCACCGCGAGCCAGCCCGCAGCGCCGTACTGTGCGCCGTAGGTGACTATCTCCCGCCCCGTCGCGTACCCGCCGCCGATGAGCACCGACTGGAGGATGATAGCCGGCAGGAGTATCTTCCCGAACGGCCCCTCGGTGAGCCGCTCGAACAGTCCCTCGTCAGCTCCCCTGTCGCTCGTTGACATACGACGAGATGAATGCTAATCAACCAGCATATAGCCACGACCTATCATGGAAGGGACGTTCCGGGTCTCGTCGGCTCGGAGTCGACTGGCCCCCGATTCGGAGCCGGTCGAGGGCGTCAGCCGTCGGGGTCGAGGAGCTTCGCCTCGGCCTTCCGGAGGTGTTCGAGCACGGTCGGTTTCGCCACGTCCAACTGTTCGGCGAGTTCCGTCGCCGACGTCTCGCGGGGCCACGAGTAGTAGCCCTCGCGCCGGGCGAGTTCGAACACCTCCAGCTGGCGCTCGGAGAGTCGATTCCCGGTCTCGGACGCGCTCGCAGTCGTCTCGGGCGACTTCATCCCCCGAACGGTGATCTCGGCGTCCATCTCCCGGCGAATCTCGTCGAGGCGAGTCCGGACGGTCTGGCGGGACGCCGTGACGACCACGGTCCAGTACTCGTAGCCGTCGGAGATGCGTATCTCCTCGTCCGGGATGAACCCCCGAGAGAGGAACGCGTCGTGGATGCTGTTGGCCGAGTCGTAGCGCACAAGCAGTTCCTCGGTGACGTTACCCGCGGCGTCGGTCCGGAGGTTCGGATTGAAGAAGTGGTGAATCCGCTCGACGCGCTGGGTCAGTTCGGACTCGGCGATTGCCTCGACCAGCGCATCGATCTCGTCGTGGGTGTCGGCGTACGCCGTGAGCCGGGCGTTAATCAGGTCCTCGACCTCGTGGACGCTGTGGGCGAGCAGGCCCGCGTCGACCGCCGCCGTCGTCTCCAGCGTCCAGCACTCGGGATGCCAGACTTCGAGCGTGAGTTGGCTCGTCTCGTCCCCGCCTCCGCCCACCGGTTCGTGAGACGTTCCCATTACCGTACCACACTGGACCCTCCACGTAAGGGTTTGGTTCGAGAGCGGGGCCAGTCCGGAACCGCGAGCCGCGAGTCCGAGGGCGTTCTCCCGGAGACGCCGAGAGGCCGGAACCGAGCCGCTGGCCTCGTCCGTAACGGGACACTACGTCGTCAATCGACCCGAAACCTCAAGGAAATACCCGAAGACCGAACGAACGATGAACGTCAGCATCGTCGGCAGCGGCTACGTCGGCACCACGGTCGCGGCCTGCCTCGCCGAGGACGGCCACGAGGTGACCAACGTCGACATCGACGAGGGCGTCGTCGCCGCCATCAACGGGGGCGACGCGCCGATTCACGAACCCGGCCTCGACGACCTGCTCGCCGAACACGGCGGCGACCGGCTGCACGCGACCACCGACTACGGCGCGGTCGTCGACACCGACGTCACCTTCCTCGCGCTCCCGACGCCCGCCCGCGAGGACGGCAGCATCGACCTCGGCGCGGTCGAGGCGGGCGTCCGATCGCTCGGCGAGGCGCTCGCCGGCAAGGACGACCCACACCTCGTGGTGGTCAAGTCGACCGTGATTCCGGGAACCACCGAGGAGACGGTCGCGCCGCTGCTGGCCGAGACCTCGGGCAAGACGCTCGGCGAGGACCTCCACGTGGCGATGAACCCCGAGTTCCTGCGCGAGGGCAGCGCCGTCGCCGACTTCCGGGACCCCGACAAGGTAGTGTTCGGCGCGTACACCGACCTCGCGCGCGAGCGCCTCCGGGACGTGTTCGAGCACCTGCTCGCCGATTCCGAGGCCGCGCTGGTCGAGACCGGCATCCGGGAGGCCGAGATGATAAAGTACGCCAACAACGCCTTCCTCGCGTCGAAGGTCAGCCTCGTCAACGACATCGGGAACGTCTGCAAGGAGTACGGCGTCGACGCCTACGAGGTGGCCGAGGCCATCGGGCTCGACGACCGCATCGGCGAGCGCTTCCTCCGGAGCGGCGTCGGCTGGGGCGGCAGTTGCTTCCCGAAGGACGTGGCCGCGCTGGTCGCCGCCGCCCGCGAGGCGGACTACGAGCCGGCGATGCTGGCGGCCGCAATCGAGGTCAACGACCGCCAGCCCGAGCGCATGCTGGACCTGCTCGACGACCACGTCGACCCCGCCGGCGAGCGCGTGGCCGTCCTCGGCCTCGCGTTCAAGCCCGGCACTGACGACGTGCGCAACTCCCGGGCGATTCCGGTCGTCGAGGGCCTGCGCGAGCGCGGTGCCACGGTCGCGGCCTACGACCCGGTGGCGACCGAGACCATGCGCGAGCGCTTCCCCGAAATCGAGTACGCCGACGCCGCCGGGGAGGCCCTCGACGGCGCGAGCGCCGCGCTGGTGGTCACCGACTGGGACGAGTTCGCCGCCCTCGACGACGAGTTCGACCGGATGGCGACCCCGGTCGTGGTGGACGGTCGCCGAATCGTCGAGCCCCGCGAGGGCATCACCTACGAAGGGCTGACGTGGTGACCTGCGGCGTGGGCCGCGAGTCGCGCGCCGACTACACCGCCAGTCCCGCGCCGCCGGCCACCGCCAGCGCGCCGAGGCCGACACAGACCCCCCAGAAGGGGACGCGCTCGACCACCCGCATCAGCGCGTCGATGGTGAGATAGCCCACGAGCGCGGCGGTCCCGAGCGCGAGCAGGGCCGGCACGGGCGCGACCGCCGGCACGCCCTCGTCGACGACGACGAGGACGCCCGCGGCCAGCGCGGCCGGAATCGACAGCAGAAACGAGAGCCGGAACGACGAGGGGCCGTCGTGGCCCCGGAACAGCAGGGCCGACGCCGTGGTGCCCGACCGCGAGACGCCCGGCAGGATGGCGAGTCCCTGCAGCGCGCCCACCACCACGGCGTCGACGAGGTCGGGCGCGTCCCGGCCGCCGAAGCCCACGCCGGCGGGGCGGAGCCAAGCGCCCCAGCCCGCCGACTCGGCGTCGTCGGCGACCCGCAACAGGACGCCGGTCAGCACCAGCAGGACGCCCACGAGCGCGACGAACGCCCCGCCCGTGAGCGCCGAGACGACGTGGTCGAGCGTGGCGTAGGCCGCGATGCCGACCGTGCCGGACGCCAGCGTGGCGACGCCCAGAAACGAGAGCGTGACCGTCTCGTCGGCGTGCGGGTCGGTCGAGGATGCGAACGCCGACCTCGGCCGCCAGTCGGGGAGCGCGGCCAGCACGTCGGCGAGTTCCTCGCGGTAGTACACCGTGGCCGAGAGCGCGGTCCCGACGTGGAGGAACAGCGAGAACTGGACTGCGACCGCGGGAGACTCGCCCAGCGCGGTCAGGAGGACGGTGAGGTTGCCCTCGCTGGAGATGGGCAGCCACTCGAAGATGCCCTGCAGGGCTCCGGCGACGACGGCGACGAGCGCGGACCGGTCCATGCTGGTTTGGCGAGAGTGCGGGGCCAAAAGTGGGTCGGTTTCGGGGCTTGGAGCGTGGAGTCCGTCGGGGAGACGCTACTGACCGTCGGAACGAATCGCCGGGGACGGCGGAGCTAGCTACTGCCGAAAACTACGGGAGGGCGCATCCGCACGCCCTCGTCGTCGGTCGCAGTCACTCCGCGTCGGCGAACAGCCGGACCACGACCAGCGCGGTCAGGGTCGGCGCGAGCGCGAGCCAACCCATCCCACCGACGGTGGCGAGCAGTTCCCAGACGTAGAGCAGGCCGGGCGCGCCGACCAGCGCGACGCCGACGGCGAGTCCGACCGCCGCGCGGGCCCACGCCAGCGCCTCCGGCCCGGCCCAGACGACCGCGACCGCGTCGAGGGCGTCCGCGACCGCCACCGCGACCAGTCCCCACGACGCGTCGACCCGAATCGGCTTCGAGACCTTCTCGGGGGGCTCGGGCACCGGAAAGACGAGTCGGACGCGCTCGGGCAGGTGAACCTCCGG
Organism: Halorussus halobius; assembly: GCF_004765805.1. Taxonomy (GTDB): domain Archaea; phylum Halobacteriota; class Halobacteria; order Halobacteriales; family Haladaptataceae; genus Halorussus; species Halorussus halobius. The sequence continues at coordinate 149,141 of NZ_SBIU01000004.1, forward strand.
AAGCGTGATCGGCGGCAGCGAGAACGACAGGCCGGCCGACGCCTCGTCGTCGTGGGGGTCGCGCGACCGCGACTCGTCGGAATCGTCGGCCATGTCGGGCGACTACGGCCGCCCGGTGCAAAGAAGTACGCCCCGCTCGGGTGGTCGTGTTCGGAAAAGCGACCGGAGCCGAGTGACCGCGAACGCCCCGGCGGCCCCGTCCACGGCAGCCTCGCCCTCTTCGCACCCCGCTTGTGACGAGCCTGGCCGTGGCGTCCGAGGGCACGCTACTGGCCGGTCGAGCGCACGGCCCCCGGATTCGCCCGCGCCTACCCGTCCCGGACGAACACGTCGAGCCGCCCGTCCCGTCGGTCGACGGCTATCTCGGCTCCGACGTAGTTGCCGTCGTCGTCGGTGACGAACGAGACGTCGCCCACGCCGCCCGCACCCACCACCGGTCGGCGTCGGTCGGGCTAGCGGTCGTCGTCGGGCGAGCGCTCGTACGCGCCCGCCCGCGCCAGCCGCCCGCGCTCGGCCAGCACGTCTGGCGTCCGACACACGCCGTCCGCGCCGGTCGCCTGCGGGACGGTGCAGTTGTTGCAGTCCTCGCAGACGACCGCCGTGGGGCCGTCCCCGCCGTCTCGGTCGGCGTCGAGCAACCGGGCCGGCAGCCGGGGTTCGGCGTAGAAGGGTCGGCCCATCCCGACCGCGTCGCAGGCCGGCGCGGAGTCGGCCCCGAGTCGGCCGTCGCCGCCGGTTCGCCCGCCGTCAGCGGCTCGTGCGCCGCCGCCGGCTCGCTGGCGGTCCCCGAGGAGCGCGTCGATTTGCTCGCGGGTCCGGACGCCGCCCTCCAGCAGGACCGGCACCGACACGCGCTCGCGGACCCGGCGCGCGAGGTCGGCGTTCCACGCCGGCTCGAAGTCGTAGACGACCGCTTCCGCCCGATTTGCCGCCGCCACGAGCGCGGCCCGCCACCGACTGCCGAACGCCGCTTCGTACCCCGAGCGGAAGCGCTCGTCGCGCCACGCTCGGGCCGGGAACTCGCCCCGAACGATGCTCATGTCCCAGAACGTCGACACCCGAACCGGGACGAGCGCGTCGTAGCCCGCCTCGTCGAGTCGCTCGCAGATTCCGACGGCGTCGTCGGTCCCGATGGCTCGGCGGACGAACGGCGGGGCCTCGGTCTCGGCGGGCACCTTGACGACCACCGGGAGGTCGCCCGCCCGGTCGCGTATCTCCTCGCGGACGACCTCGAAAAAGCGCACGCCGTCGGCGAACTCGTCGTCCCGGCGGTTGTAGAACGGCGAGAGGAACTGCTGGAGGATGCCCATGTTCGCTCCCGCGAGGTGGATGCCGTCGTAGCCCGCGTCGGCGGCGCAGGCCGCACACCGGCCGAAGTCGGCTGCGAGGTCGTACACCTCGTCGGTCGAGAGGACGCGGGCGTCCACATCGAGGAAGCCGAGCCGGTCGAGCAACCGGAGCGGCCACGGCGGGCGCGATACCGCCAGTTGCCGGCGGTCGGGGTTAGCCCGGCGGTACTCGGCGTGCCACGCCTCCAGACTCCGGAGGCCGCCGTGGTCGAGCTGGACGAAGATGCGCCCGCCGTGGTCGTGAATCGCACCGGTCAGCGTCGAGAGGCCCGCGACGAACTCCCCGTCGGCGAACCCGGTCATCGAGGGCGCGACCCGGCCGCCCGACGACCGGACGGGGGCCGCGCCCTGAAAGACGAGTCCGGCCCCGGCGGCGGCCGCCGGTTCGAGTTCGCGCGCCAGCGCCTCGGCGGCGTCGGGTCCCTCGCCGGCACACTCCAGCAGCGGCGCGCGGTAGAGCCGGTTCGGAAGCTCGACGCCGCCGATTTCGAGGGGGTCTTCGAGTGCGGGCACGTAGCTCGATTTCGGCGCGTTTCCGCTAAAGCGTTTGCCCGGCTTTCCAGGGCCGTGTTCGGATACGCAATCGTTCTCCCTCGCCGCGCGCTGACGTTATTTTCCACGGTCGGCGCGCGCTGGTGCGGTCCTCGTGACCGCACCGACGCGCGCGAGGGAGGCGAGCGCGTTCAGGCGCTCGCCGAGGCTGGGGAGGCGTGAGGCCCGCCGTCGCGGTGCGGGGCTGTGCGGTGCTTCGCGGTCACCTTGGCGGACTGAAAGGGCGAGGCGCGGTCGCGTGCAGTTCAGTCGCCTCAGCGACCCCTCTCCGTCGCAACTACGTCCGTCGGAGATGTCGCTGAGCGACCGCGACCGCGCCGAGGGCTTTCGAGAATATGGTTGCGATTCTGCTGTCTGAGAGCGCGCCGAGGGCGTTCGAAGATACAGTTACAGTCCCAGCGTCCGAAACCACACCGCGATTTTCGAGGTCTCAGCGCGAGTCGTCATCTCAGCGCGAGTCGTCATCTGCGAGTCACGTCCCGGCGACCAGCGACTCGATTCGGTCGCGGACGGCCGCGAGGTCGACCGTCTCGGGGTCGGGCGGCGACGCCCCGTCGCTCGCCGCGCCGAATCCCCGGCCCGTCAGCACCGCGACGACCTCCTCCTCGGCCCCGAGTTCGCCCGACGCCGAGAGCCGGCGGAGTCCCGCGAGCGTCGTCGCGGAGGACGGTTCGACCGCGAAGCCCGCGTCGCGAGCCAGTCGGCTCCTCGCGTCCAGAATCTCGTCGTCGGGGACCGACACGACCGCGCCGCCGGTGGCTCGGGCCGCCGCGAGCGCCCGCGTCCCGCTCGGCGGGTCCGGGTTGGCGATGGAGTAGGCGACCGTCTCGCCGGGATCCGCGAGCGGCGTCACCTCGTCGGCGTCCGCCCGAAACGCCGCCGCGATGGGGTCGCAGGCCCCGGCCTGCACGAGGTAGAGCCGCGGCGCGTCGTCGCCGAGCAGGTCCGCGCGCCGGAGTTCCCGGAGCGCCTTCCACGCCCCGCTGGCGTGGCCGCCGCTGCTGACCGGCAGGACGATTGCGTCGGGCGCGCTCGTCCCGTCCCCGGCCGCGCCGCGGACGAACGCCTCGCAGATTTCGAGCGCGGTGGTCTTCTGGCCGGCGACCCGGAGCGGGGCGTCGGAGTTGAGGAAGGTCACGGGCGCGTCGACCTCGTGGGTCCGGCGGTAGAGCGCGCCGTAGTCGCCCGCGACGCGGAGGATTTCGGGGTCGTACTCGGCGATGGCGGCGAGTCGCGCCGGGGCCACGTCGGCGGGCACCAGCACGACCGCGCTCGCGCCGACGCCGGCGGCGGTGGCGGCCACGCTGACCGCCATGTTGCCGTGCGAGACGGTGCCGAGCCACGCCGCGTCCGCGCCGGCGACCCGCGCCGCGCCGACCGCGCTGCCCCGGTCCTTGAAACTCCCCGTGGGGTTGGCGCGCTCGTCTTTCAGCCAGACTCGGCACCCGGCGTCCTCGTCGAGTCGCGCGGCGCGCACGAGCGGCGTGTCGCCCGCCGCCGCGACGACGCCCGCGTTCGGTCCGGGCGAGTCGACCGGCAGGAGGTCGCGGTAGCGCCAGACGCCGCGTTCGGCTGGCGCGTCGGGCGCGGAACCGTCGGCGGGTGGGGTCGACTCGGGCCACTCGAACCCGGCGGCCGCGTCGGCGGCGTCGAACCAGAGCGGTTCGCCACAATCACACCGCTTGCGGTCGAGGTCGGCTTCGGTCGCGCCACACCGGTAGCACGTCAGTCGAGTCATCGCGTGGCGTCCTCGTAGGCGCGCCGGGCGCGCTCGGCCCCGGCCGCGAGGTAGCCCGCGTCGACGCCGACTATCTGGTAGTCGTAGCCGTAGTCGGCCCACCGCCGGATGTCCTCGTCGCTGGTCGCCAGCGTGCCGACCGGCACGTCCGACTCGTGGGCCGCGTCGAGGACGGTCTCGACCGCCTCGCGGAAGGCGTCGGCGTCGTACTCGCCGAAGATACCGAGCGACCCCGAGAGGTCGGCGGGGCCGACCAGCAGGGCGTCGACGCCCGAGACGGCGGCGATGTCGGCGGCGTCCGCGACCGCGCGCTCGGTCTCGACCTGCACGACGACCACGGGGTCGGCGTCGCCGTCGACCTGCCCGGCGAGGTCCCGGCCGTAGTCGTTGGCCCGCGAGCCCGCGATGCCCCGGACGCCCTCGGGCGGGTAGCGCGCGGCCCGGACCGCCTCTCGGGCCTGCTCGGCGGACTCGACCATCGGGACGACGACGCCCCCGACGCCGGTGTCGAGCGCGCGCTTGATGCGGACCGAATCGTTGTCCGCCACGCGGGCCAGCGCGACGGCGTCGCCGGCGGCCTCGACCGCGCGGGCGGCGTTCGCCACCGATTCGAGGTCGGTCGGCGCGTGCTCGGTGTCGACCACCGCGAAGTCGGCGTCGCGGGCGCAGACCTCCGCGACCGCCGGATGGCCGATGGAGAGCCAGTGGCCGATCACGGGCTCGCGGTCGCGGAGTCGCTGCTGGAAGTCGCTCGTCTCGTCGGCGTCGGTCATGCCGAACGCGTGGCGGGCCACGGGCAAGTAGGTTTGCGACGCGGCAGGGCGAGCGCGGCGTCGGACCGACCGAATCGGGTCGTCGGGTCCGGAACCGTGGGCTGCGGTTTCGCAGTGGTTCAAGCCGGAGCTAGCCTGGACACTCGTGGGTCGGACGTACGGGCGTCAACGTCAGAGGTCGGCGACCGTCGTTCACGGCAGAAGTCGGCGACAGTCATTCACGGCAGAAATCGGCGACGACAGACGCTAGCTGTTGCTTGAACCGATGAAACGCCGTACACCACCGCCACGGCACCGCCGCCACTTCACCACCGCCACGGCACCGCACAGCATCCCGCCCGTCTCACTGCGCCCTGACGCTCGCGACGATGAACAGGTAGCCGACCGTCGTGACGGCGTAGTTGACCGTCAGCAGGATGCGGCTCGCCGAGAAGTCCGTGAGGAACGCGCTGAACGTGGTGGCGACCGCCGCCCCGACGACGAGCGAGAACCCGACCATCAGCAGGAGCATCGCCCGGTTGTCCGTCTGGATGTAGGCGCGCGCTGCCATGCCCACGAGAACGAGACCGACCACCACGAGAGCGACGCTGAGAGCGACGTACACGGCTTCCATCGGTTGCATTTCGCTACTGCTTCGGGGAACGCATTCCAGCAATTTAAACCCACCCGGTCGGTATCACGAGAAATAATCGACGAGGGCGTTTCGAAGGCGGTTTCCCCAGCGCAGGCGCGGTGACGCCCGAGCGCCGCGACGACCGTCCTGCCGCGAGCGCGGCGCGGGCCGGGGGTCGGGGGACGGCCCGACGGCGTCTCGGGACGATTCGCGGTCCGGGGCGTCGGCGGCGAGAACGACGTGGGCTCGCTGGGACCCTCGACCCCGCGAATCGTGGCGCAGTCGGCCGTTTCCGTCCTCAGCGGCCGGCCCCGCAGGTCGACGCTAACCGGTCCGGGCTCGCGGCAGGAGGCGTGTAACAAAGCCCGACGCGCGGGAAGGGCCGGCAATGTCGCTCCGAAGCGGGGACCTGACGGAGAAGTGGTACGAGTACGTGTACCGCGACCGCGCGGAGTCGGTTCGCCGGTTCGTCGAGCAGTACCCCGACGAGCGCGCGCTGTCGGTGAGCTGCGACCGGGTCGGTCACGACTATCGGTTCGTGCGGCCGCTGCTGGCCCGCCCCGACGAGGCGCTGCGGGCGGGCAGGGCTGCGCTTCGGCAGTTCTGCGCCGACGAGACCGACCGCGACGTCGGCGACCGCGACTTCGGCGATGCGTACCTGCGCGTGACCGACCTGCCGGGCGACAGCGAGGTGACGGTCGGCGAGCTCCGGGCCGACCACCTCAACCGGCTCTACACGGTTCGAGGCACGGTCGCCGAAAAGGGACCGGTCCGCCCCAAGGTCGTCCGCGCGGGGTTCCGGTGTGCGAAGTGCGACGCCGTGACCCGCCAGGTCGTCCAGCGCGGCCGCCGGTTCCGGAGCCACGCCAAGTGCCCCGACTGCAACTCGGTGGGCTACCTCTCGTTCGCGCCGGCGGCCAGCGAGTACGTCGACGCCCGCGAGGTCGAACTCCGCGACCCCGACGGCGGGCGCGGGGACGCCGGCGGCGAACGCCGGGAGTCGAGCGACGACCGCCGGGGGACCGTCACGGCGCTGCTCGAACACGACCTCGTCGACGCAGCGTCGACCGGCGAGTCGATTCGGCTGGTCGCCATCCCGCGAGCCAGCAGGACCGGCGGGTCGGCGGTCGCCGACGTGTGGCTCGAGTCGGTGAGCGTGGAGTAGGTCGACCCGCGTCGTCCGGCGGCGGGGACACTCCGCGAGTATGGGATGATTAACGCCGTCGTCCCGATTCCGTCGTCGGATTTCGGCGTCACGGCCCCGTGACAGGTACGACGGGGACGACCGGCCATCATCCTTTTGCCGATACAAAGGTTTCAGACTATAGGGGGAACGATGTACGACCTGACCGGATTTCAACGAGACCTGCTGTACGTCATCGCCGGGCTGGACGAACCGCACGGGCTGGCCATCAAGGACGAACTGGAGACCTACTACGAGAAGGAGATACACCACGGCCGTCTCTACCCCAACCTCGACACCCTCGTCGACAAGGGGTTCGTCGAGAAGGGCCAGCGCGACCGCCGCACCAACTACTACACGCTGACCGACAGGGGCGACCGCGAGATCGAGGCCCGCCGCGAGTGGGAGTCCCAGTACGTCGACCTGTCACAGGAAGCCACCGCGTAGCCCCGCGCGAGCGGAACCCGGCGGCTGCTCAGGGGTGCGACGGCGCGAGCGCCGCCCCGACGACCGCCGCGTCGAGCGCCTGGACGGTCCGGAGGACGGGGCCGTCGCCAACGACCTCGTACTCGTCGCCCGACTCCGCGAGCACGCCCAGCGCCACCAGTTTCTCGACGTGATGCCAGACGCGCTTGCGCGAGACGCCCGTGAGTCGGTGGACCGCCTCCTGGTCGAGCGAGCGCCCGGGGTCGACCTCCAGCAGCGCGTCGACCATGAGCCGCACCGACTCGTGGCGCGCGAGGTACTGGATGCCCGACTCGCCGTCGGGCGCGTCGGTCTCCGCGACCGCCGCCGACAGCTCCCCGGCCGCGTGCCGGACTATCGAGCGGTCGTTGACCCGATAGGCACCCTCGTCGGCCACCAGCACGCCCAGCGAGATGAGCGCGTCCACGCCGCGCTCGACCGCCTCCTCGTCCAGCCCCGAGCGCGACGCGAGGTCGTCGCGCCCGTAGCGGTCGCCCGCGTCCATCCGGAGGACCGCGTCGAGCAGCGACCGGACCGCCTCGTCGCCGGTCGCCCACAGCCAGCCGCTCGGGTACGACCGCCGGGCGGTCGCGGGGTCGCCGCCCTCTACGAGGTCCCACATCTCCTCGGCGGTGCTGGTGGTCCGAAGGGTCACGTCGTCGGTCGTGGGGAGACTCATTACGGTCCCGATGACGCGGGTGCGGCAAAAAGATACCGCGCGGACGGACGCTCCGGTCCTCGCGGACCGCCACCCGCAGGTCGGCGCGGCGTCAGTCCGGGCCCGATGTCTCGCACTCGACGCGCCACGAGCAGTCGGCCGCCTCGCGGAGTCCGGCGTACAGCCCCCGGAGCGCCGCCTGAGCCGTGTCGGGCAGGACGTGGAACTCCACGGTCCCGTCCCGGACGACGACACGGAGCGCGGTGGCGTGGCGGCGGTCGTGGACGAGGTACACCGGGGCCGGGAGCTCGAACCAGTCGCCGTAGGTGTAGCGGTCGCCCGCCAGCACGCGCTCGACGACCCCGGCCAGTTCCGCCTCGGTCGCCCCGTCGTCGGGCGAGAGCCGGAACACCGTGCCGCCCTCGTACTCCACGCCACCGCCCCGCGGGTAGGTCCGCTCGGGGTGGCGCGGGATGTCGAACCGCGGCGCGTCGTCGGTCACGCTCCGAGTTACGCCGCCATCACTTATCAAACGCCGTCCCGAGTGACAGCCCGCTGATGATTTCGCGAGCGCGATGCCGACCACCGTACTTTTTGTCTCGTCCGGCCGCGGATGCAGACGACAACCATGCGCGTAGACCTCGGTAACGCACTCGCCGGCGTCGCGGAGCCCGGCGTCTCCCGGGCGGCGCTCGACGACCTCGACGAGCGGGTCGCGGACGCCCACGAGCGAATCGAGCGCGGTCGCGCCGACGCCGAACGCGGGTACGCCGCGCTGAACCTGCCCGAGACGGTCGACCCCGACGAGATACGCCGCGCGGTCGAGCCGTTCGCCGACGCGGAGGCGATAGTGACCGTCGGCATCGGCGGGTCGGCGCTGGGCGCGGCCACTCTCGCGAGTGCGTTGCCCGCCGAGACGCCCGCGTACTTCCTCGACAACGTCGACCCCGAACACGTCTCCCGGTTGCTCGACGACCTGCCGCTGGACGCGACCGCCGTGAACGTGGTCTCGCGGTCGGGCACGACCGCCGAGACGCTCGCGAACTTCCTCGCGGTCCGCGAAGCGATGGCCGACGCGGGCGTCGACTGGACCGACCGCACCTTCGTCACCACCGGGGAGGAGGGCAACCTGCGCCGGCTGGCCGAGCGCGAGGACCTGCCCGCGCTCGACGTGCCCGAGGGCGTCCCGGGGCGGTTCTCGGCGCTCTCGACCGTGGGACTGGCGTGTGCCGCGATTCAGGGGCACGACCTCGACGCGATTCTGGCGGGCGCGAGCGACGAGGGCGACCGGCTCGCGGGCTCGCTGTACGAGAGCCCGGCGTACGCCTACGGCGCGACCGCCTACGCCCTCGAAGAGCGCGGCGCGGGCGTGAACGCGATGATGCCCTACGCCGAGTCGCTGGAGACGTTCGCCGAGTGGTTCGCGCAACTGTGGGCCGAGAGCCTGGGCAAGGACGGTCGGGGCCAGACCCCGGCCCGCGCGCTGGGCGCGACCGACCAGCACTCCCAGCTCCAGCTCTATCGCGCGGGGCCTCGGGACAAACTGGTCACGCTCGTCCGGCCCGAGGAGCGTCGCGACCGCGCGATTCCCGAGACCGAACTGGAGGGCCTGTCGTACCTCGGCGGCTCGACCCTCGGGGACCTGCTCGACGCGGAGTTCGAGGCGACCGAGGCCAGCCTCGCCGAGGCGGGCCGGCCCACCGTCCGGGTCGAGGTCGACCGCGTCGACGAGCGCGGGCTGGGCGAACTCCTCTACGGCATGGAGGCCGCCTGCGTGCTGTACGGCGAACTCGCCGAGGTCTCGACGTTCACCCAGCCCGCAGTCGAGTGGGGCAAGAAGGCGGCGCGCGGGCTGCTCGGCGGCGGCGACTTCGAGGAGGCCGACGCGGTGGCCGACAAGACCACGCTGACGGTGGAGTGAGACCACGCGGGCGCGGCGGGCCCGTGCGACCGTGGCCGCGCCCGCAAGCGCAGGGCCTTTAGCCCGGCCGTCCCTCGAATCTGGCATGGACGACCGTTCGTCTTCGGCCGGCGTGGGCGTGGCGCTGGCGGGACTCGCGCTCGTTGCGGCCGCGCTGCCGTGGGACGCCCCGGCCGCCGGTCCCGTCGAGAACGTCCCGCTCGCGGCGCTCGCCGGGGTCGCGTTCGTCGCGTTCTCGCTGCGACGCCACGGCGTGTTGGCCCGGGGCCCCGGCTCGGTCGTCGCCGGACTCGCGAGCGTCGGCGCGGTGGGCCTTCTCGGACTGTCCGCCGCCGGCGCGCTGGCGGGCGGAGCGACCGTCCCCTCGTGGTGGGCCGTGGCGTTCGGGCTCGCCGGCGGCGTCGGCGGCGCAATCGCGGCGTACGGCGACCTCCGGGGATTCCCCGCGTCGCTCGGGCCGGCGGTCAAGGCCGCGTCGTGGGGACTGGCGGTCGGCTATCTCGGGCTGTTCGCCATCGCGGCGTGGACCAGCCTCCTCCTCGGTGCGGTGTCGGGCGTCGCCGGCGGCGAGCCGGGGACCGCGCTCCAGCAAGTGGTGAGTTCGGTCGCGCTGGGACTGGGCACCGGGACGGTCGCGCTGGCGTACTTCCGGTGGACCGGCAAGTCGCGGTCGTTCCTCGACGTCGAGTGGCCGAGCCGCCGCGACGCGGGCTACGCGGTCGGCGGCACGGTCGCACTGGTCGGCTTCCAGTTCGGCGTCTCGGCGCTGTTCGCCCGGCTCGGAGTGGCGACCGCCGACCACAGCGTCCAGCAGTCGGCCGCCAACGGGAACCCGACGTTCCTGCTGTTGCTCGTCCCGGCGGCGTTCCTGTTGGTCGGTCCCGGCGAGGAACTGCTGTACCGAAACGTCGTCCAGAAGGACCTGTACGACGCCTTCGGCGAGTGGGGCGCTGTGGCGGTCGGCAGCGCGGTGTTCGCGCTGGCTCACATCCCGGCCTACGCGGCCGGAGCCAGCCTGTCGGGGCTGGCGACGACGCTCGTGGTCATCCTCGGCCTCTCGGTCGTCCTCGGGGCGACCTACCTGCAGACGGGGAACCTGACGGTCCCGATACTCGTCCACGGCGCGTACGACGCCATCACCTTCCTCGTGCTGTACCTCCAGGTGACCGGCGGAGCGTGAGGCGGGGAACTCGCGCCGTCGGACGAACAGTTTGGAATCGGAGGTGTGCCGGACGTCGGTCTCGCGTCGGCTCCGCGTCTGACGTAGATTTAACAGCTTCAAATACTTTCGAAAGTCGCATGGAGCGTCGCTACGCGATCGACTGCGACGAGGACCTCGCCAGACGCATCGAGGCGCTGGCCCGCGAGTACGACCTCACCACCCAGGAGGTACTCCACCAGCTCGTCGCGCTGGGCCTCGAGGAGATAGACGGCGAAGACGTCTGACCGGCGTTTCAGGCCCGGGAGTCCGGTCGGGCGGGGCGCTCGACTCGGTCGGGCGTCCCGTCTTTCGGGCGGGCCGGGCGTCTCGCCGTCAGGCGTTCGAGGGATTCTTGCGCGTGAGTTCGCTCCCGCAGATGGGACACCGGTCCTTGTTCTCGTCGAACTCGCGGCCACAGCCCTGACACTGGAACAGCCAGTCGCGCTGCTCCTCGATGCCCTCCTGGGCGATGACGTCGACGCTCACGTCGAGGTGTTCGGCGACGTTCTGCATCGCGTAGTCGTCGGTGACGAGCGTGGCGTCGAGTTCGAAGGCGGCCGCCACGAGCCGGACGTCGGTGGTCGACAGCGTCGCGAGGTCGCCGACCTCCTCGGCGGCCCGGCGGACGCGTTCGACCGCGCCGTCCTGGGGAATGTGGATGTGCATCCCCGACCCCTCCATGGCGTCGAAGCGGTAGGCGCTCTCGTCCTCGAGTTCCTCGCGCACCATCGGGATGGTGGCGATGTCGTCGGTGGTGTGGTACTCCTCGATGAACGCGGAGGCGTCTAGAACGTACATGAACCTGAAAACGAGTGTTATCGCTGGACGACGATGTAATCCTTGACCGCCTGCACGCGCTTGACGGGCACCTGGAACCGACCCTCCTCGTCGGAGTCGAACTCCACCGCGTCGGCGTTCAACCGCTCGTCGGGCTCGACGAGCAGGTCGGCGAGTTCGCCCGTCTTGAGGTCCATCGTGATGTTGTACAGCATGCCGAGCTCCGTCCCGTCCGACCCCATGACGGCTTTCCCCGAGAGGTTCTCGGCGAGGATTTCTGACATACGGGAGGATACTGAGCGCTTCTATATAAAGGACACGGGGCGCGGCGAGCGGTCGGACGCGGTCCGCGCCGAGCCGGCGCGTCGACGGGCCCCGCCGGGGAGACAGTTCGCCCGCGGCGAGGGCGTCGACGGCCGCGTGACGGCGGGCCGAGCCTCGCAACAGTTAAATGCCGCGCGAAGTACCGCATTAGTAAGAGACCTTCTCTCCCCGGTGGTAGCTATGTCAGACACCGATACACGCCAGAACGAAACGGGTCTACGCACGCCCATCGTCGCCGTCCTGGGACACGTGGACCACGGCAAGACCAGTCTACTCGACGAGATTCGCGGCTCGACCGTCATCGAGGGCGAGGCGGGAGCCATCACCCAGCACATCGGCGCGACCGCCATCCCGCTCGACGTGGTGTCGAAAGTCGCGGGCAGCCTGGTGAACCCCGACGACTTCGACCTGCCGGGGCTGCTGTTTATCGACACGCCCGGCCACCACTCGTTCACCACGCTGCGCTCGCGCGGGGGCGCGCTCGCGGACATCGCCATCCTCGTGGTGGACGTCAACGACGGCTTCCAGCCCCAGACGCTCGAAGCCATCGACATCCTCAAGCGGACCGAGACGCCGTTCGTGGTGGCCGCCAACAAGATCGACACCGTACCGGGGTGGAAGCCCAACGAGGACGCGCCCATCCAGCAGACGTACGACGCCCAGAGCGACCGGGCGCGCTCGAAACTCGACGAGCAACTGTACGAGATAATCGGCGAGTTGAGCGACGAGGGCTTCTCGGCCGACATGTACTGGCGCGTCCAGGACTTCCGGGGCAACATCGGCGTGGTGCCGGTCAGCGCCGAGACCGGCGAGGGCGTCCCGGACGTGCTGACCGTCCTGATGGGGCTGGCCCAGCGCTACCTCAAGGAGGACATGGCCATCGACGTCTCGGGGCCGGGCGCGGGCACCGTCCTCGAAGTCAAAGACGAGAAGGGGTTCGGCAAGACCCTCGACGTGGTGCTGTACGACGGGACCGTCCAGGAGGACGAGACCATCGTCGTCGGCGCGAAAAACGACCCCATCGTGACCGAGGTGCGCGCGCTCCTCAAGCCCCGCGACCTCGAGGAGATACGCACCGAGGACCGGTTCGAGAAGGTCAGGGAAATCGCGGCCGCCTCGGGGGTGAAAATCGCCGCGCCCGACCTCGACGACGCGATGGCGGGCGCACCCGTCCGAGTCGTTCGGGACCGCGACCTCGACGACGTCGTCGCCGAGGTCCGGGCGGAACTCTCCGAGATAGAGGTCGCGACCGAAGAGCAGGGCATCGTCGTCAAAGCCGACACCCTCGGAAGTCTGGAGGCCATCGCGAGCGCGCTCGAGGAGGCCGAGATTCCGGTCATGCGCGCGGAGGTCGGCGACGTCGCCCCGCGGGACGTGAGCGTGGCCTCGACCGCCGAGGAGGACAAACACCGGACCATCCTCGCGTTCAACGTCGACGTGCTGAGCGACGCGGCCGAGCAGGCCGAGCGCGACGCCGTGAACCTCTTCGAGAGCGACGTCATCTACCGACTGGTCGAGGAGTACGAGGACCACGTCGCGGAACTCGAACGCGCCCAGCAGGAGACCGTCCTCGAGAACATCACCCGGCCCGCCCGGTTCCAGATTCTGCCCGACCACACCTTCCGCCAGAACGACCCCGCCGTGGTCGGCGTCGAGGTGCTGTCGGGCACCGTCCGGAAGAACTCCAACGTGGCGCTGTTCGAGGGCAACGAACCCGACCGGGTCGGCCAGCTCAAGGGCATCCAGGAGCAGGGCGAGGACGTCGACGAGGCCCGGCGGGGCGACCGCGTGTCCGTCGCCATCGACGGCCCGACGGTCGGCCGCCAGATAGAGGAGGGCGACGAACTCTGGACCGAAATTCCCGAGAAGCACGCCAAGATTCTCGAACAGGAGTTGTCCGAGGACATCCCGGTCGACGAGCTGGAGACGCTCAACGCGTATCTGGACAAGCGGCGCAAGCGCGACCCGTTCTGGGGCAAGTGAGCGAGGGGCAAGGACGACCCGCCGACCGCGGTGAATTCCCGCCGGCGGGATTCCGCACTTGAAAGTTCGGCTCGTTTTCGTCATTGTTTATCCAACTTCCTGCGTGAACTTTCGGGGAGAAACCAACCGCCACTACCGCTAGAAATATACGGTTTCGTGCGTTCTCGCCCGGATTTAAACCGAGTAAACGTCACAAACGAAAACGGTCCTTGAAGTGAGAGCCGTGGCTCACCGCCGACTGGACATGACTCGAACGACGCGACGACGGTTCCTGACGGCATCGCTCGCAACGGTCGGCGCGACCGCCCTCCCCGCGACCGGGACGGCGGCCGCGGCCGAGACGGACTGGACAATCGCCGAGACGCCGACCGGTAACACCCTCCACGACGTGAAACACACCGACGGCGGCGCGTACGCGATCGGCGGGGGCGGCGTCGCCCTCGAACGCACCGCGAAGGGCTGGCGGAAGGCGTTCGACGGCGGGGTCACCGGCAACGGCAACTCGCTGTTCGGCGCGGACGTGACCGACGACGGCGAGCGCCTCTGGCTGGTCGGGGCGAGCGGCGCGGTCGGCGAGTACGACGTCGAGACCGGCGTGCTCTACGACCACTCCGCGCCCACGGGCAGCACGAACAACTTCAACGACGTGGCCGTGACGGGCGAGGCCGGCGAGGCCGACGTCTACGTGGCGGGCGACTCGGGCAAACTGTACTACAGCTTCGAGAACGGCGCGTCCCAGACGTGGGACTACCTCACGCCCGGCAGCGGCTCGGCGCTGTCGGCCGTCGACTTCCACGGCGCGCGCTCCGGCCACGTCGTGGACACGAACCAGCGCGCCTACGCGACCGACGACGGCACGACGTGGAACGGCATCGGCATCGCCGACGCGAACGTCAACTTCTACGGCGTGGACAGCCACGCCGCCGACGACGTGTGGGTCTCGGGCGGTGGCGGCATGGTCTTCCACTGGGACGGCGCGAACTGGACGCCCGAGAGCCTCGGCGACGCCGGACTCCGGGACCTCGCGGTCGCGGGCGACGGCGAGGACGGACTCGCCGTCGGGGGCGGCGGGAAGGTGTTCGACCTGACCGACGCCACGTGGACCCAGGACGCCACGCCGACCGGCGAGAACCTCCAGGCCGTGGTCCGGGGCTCGACCGACGTCGCGGTCGGAGCCGGCGGCACGGTCCTCGAACGATAGCCGCGGTCCGCGTCGCCAGCGACGGGCGAGCCGTCCGGTCCGGCAGTCGGTCGACGACCGCGGGTCCTATCGCCGAGCGCTGTTCTCGAGGGCCGCCCGGCGACCCGCCGTGGGCCCGAGACTCGTCGGAAAAGAGCGAAGCGAGCGTGCCGGTCGACGGGACGACCCCCGAGCTGGCAGCGTAGAGTGGGACCGACGCCGTCCCGGGCCCGTCACCGCGCGGTCGGGGGGACGTCGTCGCCCAGCATCTGCTTGACCTGCAGCGCCGCGCTCGCGGCGAGGCCGCGCGCGACCTCGCCCTCCTCGTGGGTGTCGAGCTCGTCGCCGTCGAAGTCGTCGCCGTCGGGCTGGAAGCCCGCGCTGACCGGGTGGCCGACCGGCGGCTGGACCGACACCTGGGCCTGCGGGCCGTTGCCGTCGTCCGAGACGGTCGAACCGACGACGTACTCGTCGGGGAGGAACTCGCGGGTCTGCGTGGCGATGGTCGTGATGCTGGTCCGGAGCGACTCCTTCTGTTCGGGCGAGAGGTCGGGCACGTCGGCGTTCGCGCGCTGGCCGGCGTCGGTCACGCCCGGGACGCCGCCGTAGGGGTTGTTCCCGTTCATCTAACGCACGTCCATAGTGGCCCGAGGGGATAAAAGCTCTTGCCTGCGGCAGGTGAGGAGGACGGCGCGGGATTCCGAGCGCGATGCACTCGGACCCCTGGAATCTGCTCTCAGCACCGGAGCCCGGCACCTGCTCTTTGGCTCGTTATCCGCTCTCCGACTGTGTCCGACCGCCGGCGCGCGAGCGACGCGAGGGAGATGTGAGACGCGCTCCAATCGTGGGATTGCGGTGTCTCACGGGTCGAGACAACAGCTAGCCTTCCCGGCCCGCCGGTCCCCGATGGCCGTGTCGAAGAAGTAGCATCTGTCGGGACGGACGAGTAACCGCGAAATCGCGCCACGGGCGCGGTGACGGCAGCGCGCGCCGCGCGGAAACGTCGCCGGCCGCGGGAACGGCCGAATAACGAACTGGCTACAGAATCGGCTCGCTCTCGCCGTAGGCCGCCACCACGACCGCCCCGCCGTAGGTGCCCGACTCGACGTCGACGCTGGCGGTCTCGACCCGCTCGTCGGCCGCCGACCACTCCCGGAGGTCCAGGCCCGCTTCGAGTCCCACTCGGACGCGCTCGGCGACGTCCCCGGGGTCGGTCTCGCCCGCCGCCTCGTAGAACAGCCCCGGGTCGCCGTCGCCGGTCGCCCACCCGAGCGCGGCCGAGACGCGGCCGGGACCCGCGCGAGTCGCTCGGGCCTGTACGACCGTGAGGCGCTGGCCCGCCGGTCCGAGGTCCGGGGCCGTGCCGACCGACGCCACCTCGGCGTCGGCCGGGACGACCGACGAGACCGTCACGAGGTTGTAGTCGTGGAGGTTGGCGTCCGCGAGCGCCGCGTCGTAGGCGGCCAGTTCCGTGGGGCCGGTTCCGGTTCCCCGCGCCACCCGAATCGTGCTCATGGTCGGGTCAAGCGGGCCGGCGCTGTAAGGGATTCCGGTTCGACTCGTCGCACGACTCCGTGACGGTCCCTGCTGTGGGACGCGGACGAGTTCCGGAACCCCGATTCCGAATGACAAAGGCTTACGGCGCGGCTTTCCATACGGATGTGTATGAGTTCGGTTCCCGAACGGTCGGAGATAGACGCCGAGTACAAGTGGGACCTCGAAAGCATCTACGCCACCGACGACGAGTGGGAGGCCGCCTACGAGTCGGTCGAGGAGCGCCTCGACGAACTGTCCGCGTACGAGGGGCGGGCCACCGAGGACGGCGAGACGCTGCTCGAGGTGCTCGAACTCCGCGAGGAGCTGTTCCGACAGGTCGAGACCATCGCGTCCTACGCCCGGATGCGCAAGCACGAGAACACCGCCGACCAGCAGTATCAGGCGCTGTCGAGCCGCGCGTCCACGCTGGCGTCGGAGGCCAACAGCGCGGGGAGCTACTTCGAACCCGAGGTACAGACGCTCGACCGCGACGAACTCGACGAGATGATAGCGACCACCGACGGGCTGGAGACCTACGACCACTACCTCCACGACGTGCTCCGGCAGGCCGAACACACCCGGTCGGCCGAGGTCGAGAACGTGCTGGCCGAGCTCGGCGAGGTCACGGGCGCGTCGGGCGAGATATACAACATGCTGATGAACTCCGACGTGGAGTTCCCCACGGTCGAGGACCCCGACGGCGAGGCGGTCGAGATAACGACCAACAACCTCACCACGCTGCTGAAAGACCCCGACCGCGAGTTCCGCCGGACGGTCTACGAGGGCTTTTTCGACACCATCGAGGACGTCCACAACACCATCGGCACCGCGTACAAGAACAGCGTGAAGGCCGACGTGCGCCTCGCCCGAATCCGCAACTACGACACCGCCCGGGAGGCCGCGATGGACGGCCCCAACATCCCCGTCGAGGTGTACGACAACCTCGTCGACACGGTCCACGACAACCTCGACAAGCTCCACCGCCACGCCGAACTCAAGCGCGAGAGTCTGGGCGTCGACGACCTCCGGATGTGGGACCTCTACATGCCCATGACCGAGACCGAGACGCCCGACGTCGAGTACGAGGAGGCCCGCGAGCACGTCGTGGAGGCGCTGGGCGCGCTCGGCGACGACTACCAGCGCCGCGTCGAGGAGGGGCTCGACTCCCGGTGGGTCGACGTGTACGAGACCCAGAACAAGCGCTCGGGCGCGTACAGCGGCGGCACCTACGACACCCAGCCCTTTATCCTGCTGAACTGGCAGGACGACATCTCCTCGATGTTCACGCTGGCCCACGAACTCGGCCACTCGCTCCACTCCCAGCTCACCAGCGAGAACCAGCCGTACGTCTACGGCGACTACGAGATATTCGTCGCGGAGGTCGCCAGCACGGTCAACGAGTCGCTGCTGACCCACCACCTGCTCGACGCCGTCGACGACCCCACGTTCCGACGCCACGTCCTCAACGAGTACCTCGAACGCTTCCGGTCGACGCTGTACCGCCAGACCATGTTCGCCGAGTTCGAACACCGGACCCACGAACTGGTCGAGGACGGCGAGGCGCTCACGCCCGGCAAGGCCGACGAGATATACGGCGACCTCAAAGCGGAGTTCTACGAGCCGGCGGTCGTCGACGACCGCATCGCCCGCGAGTGGGCCCGAATCCCCCACTTCTACCGGGCGTACTACGTCTACCAGTACAGCACGGGCATCAGCGCGGCGGTCGCGCTCGCCGAGGACATCCGCGAGGAGGGCGAGCCCGCCGCCGAGCGCTACCGCGAGTTCCTCCAAAGCGGGTCGACCGAGTACCCGCTCGACCTGCTTCGGACTGCGGGCGTGGACATGTCCTCGCCCGAGCCCATCCAGCGCGCGCTCGACGCCTACGACGACCACCTCGACGAGATGGAATCGCTGCTCTGAGCCCGACCGCCCGGGCGCGAGCCGCCCGACCGGAACGCTTTTTTGCGGGAGAACGACCGGGACCCAAAGGCACTTTTAAGCTGGTGGCATAGGGACCAACAACGACCATGTCGCGTAGCCCGACTCTTCCAGACCAACCCACACTCGAACTCGACCCCGAAATGACCGACAGGGAACGGCTCGCGGCCCTGCGTGACCACTACGGCGAGATCGTCGACGTGAACGCCACGCTCGAAGACCGGCTCGACGCCGCGCGGGAGCGCCGGTCGGACCTCCGCGAGGAGGTCGACCGCCTCGAACGCGAGAACGAGACGCTCAAGACCACCTCGCTGTACGTCGCCACCGCCGAAGAGCTGACCGACGACGGCATCGTCATCAAGCAACACGGCAACAACCAGGAGGTGCTGACCGAGGTCTCGCCGAAGCTCCGCGAGCGGATAGAGTCCGGCGACCGGGTCGCGGTCAACGACTCCTTTACCGTCCAGACCCGCCTGGAGTCCGAGAAGGACGCCCGCGCGCAGGCGATGGAGGTCGACGACTCGCCCGAGGTGACCTACGGGGACATCGGCGGCCTCGACGACCAGATTCGGGAGGTCCGCGAGGCGGTCGAGCAGCCCCTCGAAAATCCGGCGCAGTTCGAGACGGTGGGCATCGAGCCGCCCAGCGGCGTCCTGCTCCACGGCCCGCCCGGCACGGGCAAGACGATGCTGGCGAAGGCGGTCGCCAATCGGACCGACGCGACGTTCATCCGGATGGCCGGCTCCGAGCTCGTCCAGAAGTTCATCGGCGAGGGCGCGAAGCTGGTCCGGGACCTCTTCGAACTCGCGGCCGAGCGCGAGCCGGCCATCGTCTTCATCGACGAGATAGACGCCGTCGCCTCCAAGCGCACGGACTCGAAGACGTCGGGCGACGCGGAGGTCCAGCGCACGATGATGCAACTGCTCAGCGAGATGGACGGGTTCGAGGACCGCGGCGAGATTCGCATCATCGCCGCCACGAATCGCTTCGACATGCTCGACCGGGCCATCCTCCGGCCCGGCCGCTTCGACCGCCTCATCGAGGTGCCCGCGCCCGACGCCGAGGCCCGGCGGAAGATACTCGACATCCACACCCGCGACATGCAGGTCGCCGACGACGTCGGCTTCGAGGAGCTCGCGGGCCGGACCGAGGGCAAGAGCGGCGCGGACATAGAGAGCCTGACGACCGAAGCGGGGATGTTCGCCATCCGCGACGGCCGGACCGAGGTCCGCCACGCCGACTTCGAGGCCGCGCTCGACAAGCTCGACGCCGACGACGACCACGCCGGCATCGTCACGCCCGGCTCGCTCCCGAGCTACGCGTACTGAAATCCGGCACTACCGCAGGTTTTCGACGATTCGCGCCACGTTCGGAGCCGCCGCGCTCGGTGACACGGACCACCGAGTTGCGCCCCGCGACGCGGCCGCCGTGGCGGGACTGAAAGGGGCCGCCCGCTCGCGGGCCGCAGGCCCGTGGTCGTCTCAGCGACCACTATCCGACGCAACTACGTCCGTCGGATATGTCGCTGAGCGACCGCGAGCGGGCGGGGGCTTTCTGGGCGACCTCGGGGTGCTGTCAGTTGTGATTCGGAGAGCAGGCGGGGGCTTTCCGGGCCGACCTCGCGGTGCTGTCAGTTGCGGTTCGGAGAGCGGGCGGGGGCTTTCTACCGCACGGTCCCGACGCTACTCCACAGTCCTCGGCTCACACGAAACGTAGCCAAAACCCGAACCCTCGAAGTCGACTTCGTTCAGTCGTCGTCGACGATGACCTCGACCGGGCCCTCCTCGGCCGCCGCGCGCTCGCGCTCGCCCTGTCGCTCGCGCCAGAGCAGCGCGCCGGCGACCGCCAGCACGATCCACGACCGCCAGTTGGCGAGGTTGAGCGTGTAGCCGACGCCGAACGGCTTCTCGGTCAGCATCCCCTCGTCGGGCTGCCAGTACGCCGACAGCATCCGTCCGAGGCTGGGTCGGTCGAAGTTGTACGGGACGCCGAACAGCTCGCCGGTGGTGGGCTTGTCTGCCATGTGAGAGGTGTACGGCGGAGAGGAATAAAGTGCTTTGGCTACGGTCGCTGGAGAATCGTGTTTCGTGTGTGACCTTCGCGCCGGTGAACGCTCGAAACCGTCGCTCGTCGGATGCGGACGGACGCGCGGCGTCTCTGACGTCCGATGAGCGTCGGATACCCGAGTAATGACAGGAATATTATGCTCGCCGAATCACGAAGCCAGCTACTGCTTGAGCCGATGAGAGACCGCACCCACATCGCGACCGCGCCGGGTGCGAGTCCGTACGCACGCGAACTCACTGATAGCGACCCCGGCCCTCGACCTCGCGGAGGCGGTCCAGCACGGCGTCGGCGTCCACGCCCGCCGGGTCGTCGCCGGCCGCCGCGTAGGCGTCCTCGAACTCGAGGCCGAGTCGGTCGGCGTCGTCGGACGTGCCGGCGAGGCTCCGGCCGAAGACGTGGAGGTCCATCGCGTAGTCCTCGGCGTCGTCGGTGTAGTAGCCGAGTCCGAAGTCGATGAGGTAGGTGCGGTCGCCGACCCGGACGTTCCGGGTCGTGGGGTCGCCGTGGACGAACCCCGCGCCGTGGACGGCGGCGAGGTGTCGGGCGACCGCGCGCACGCGTTCGACCGCGAGGGCGTCCCGGAGGTCGGCCTCGCCCACGCGCTCGAAGACGAGCGTGCCCTCCTGGGGGTCCACGTCGTAGACGACGGGCGTGGGCACGCCGTGCCGGCGGGCCTCGCTCGTGAGTCTGGCTTCGAGGACCGTCCGCTCGCGCCGGAGCCGCGCGTCGAGTTCGGGATGCCGATAGCGCTTGGGCAGGCGGCGCTTGGTGACCGTCTCCGCGCCGACGTCGACCGTCGCCTCCGCGCCCTGCACGCGCTCGCCCGGCTCGCGCCACCGGGCGACCGACTCGTCGGGGTCCCGCCACGCGACCGCGACCTCGTCGGGCCGGAAGTTCGGGTCCACCGCCGAGTCCTCGATTTCGAGCGTGTCGCCCGCCCGGAGCATCTCCGCGCCCAACACCGCTATCATCCCGGCGTTGTCGCGGAGGAATCGGGGTTCGGGCGCGAAGAAGTCGGCCCCGCGCTGGTCGCACATCGTCGCCAGCATCTCCCGGAGTCGAGCGTTCTGGCCCACGCCGCCGCCCAGCACGAGTTCGTCGCTGCCGGTCAGCGACAGCGCGCGCTCGGCCACCTCGGCCAGCATGGCGAAGACGTTCTCCTGGAGCGCGTAACAGACGTCCTCGACTGCCCGCCCGTCGTCGGTGGCGTCTTTCGCCGCGCTCATGATGCCCGAAAACGAGAAGTCCATCCCCTTGACGACGTACGGGAGGTCGAGGTACTCGCCGTCGGTCGCCGCCTCCTCGACCTTCGGGCCGCCGGGGTGGGACCAGCCGAGGTGGCGGGTGAACTTGTCGATGGCGTTGCCGACGCCGGTGTCCATCGTCTCGCCGAGGACGCGATACCGGCCGTTGCGGTAGCCCAGCACGTGAGCGTTCGCGCCCGAGGCGTTCAGACACACCGGCGAGGAAAAGCCCGACCGTTGGCGGCCGATTTCGAGGTGGGCCACCATGTGGTTGACGCCCACCAGCGGCACGTCGAGGGTCCCGGCCAGCGCGCGCGCGGCGGTCCCGGCGGTCCGCAGGCAGGGACCAAGCCCCGGCCCCTGCGAGAACGCGACCGCGTCGATTGGGCCGTCGGCGTCCGCGAGCGCGGTTTCGACGACGCGCGGAATCGCGTCGCTCATGTGTTCGGCGGCCTCTCGCGGATGGATGCCGCCGCTCTCCGGTTGGTAGGCGTCGGTCTCGATGAAAACGGGGTCGGCGTCCGCATCCTCGTCGTAGACGGCCGCGCTGGCCGCCCACGCGGTGCCCTCGATGCCGAGGACGCGCAGTGGCTCGCTCACGGCTCCCTTCGGGGCGCTCCGCGCCCCTCGGTCCCCGTTCGCGGTTTTACGATGCCCCTCGCGTCCGCTCGGCGCATCGCCTTACTTCCACTCGGTGTAGCCACACCGACCGCAGTGGAGGCGGTCGCCGTGGTCGGCGAGGAACGCGTCGCCACACCGGGTGCACTGCTCCTTGTCGGTCGTGCCGTCGTCGTCGTACAGTTCGTTTCGCGCCATCACTCGGCCTCCTCGGCCTCGGCCTCGGCCTCGCCCTCGGCGTCGGCCGTGATCTTGTTGCGGTCGAGCATGTGGTCCTGCTCGACGTCGCGGGCCGCCTCGGCGCTGTCGTACACCTTGGCGTACCCGACGGTCTTGCGCATGCCGAACTTGGTGTTCATCTCGTGGACGACGACCTCGCTGGAGTCCTTGTCGAGCTTGGCCGCGAGGCTGTCCCGAACCGAGAGCCGGGACGGCGTGGCGTCGTCGTGGACGATCTGGAACCGCACTTCGGACCGGTGGAGCATGGGATTTTGCTCCTCGGAGAGGATTTCGACTTCCATGTGTATCGCTCAGTTACTCACTACTTGGCCGCGAGCGCTGTAAAAGGATTTCGAACGTGGGATTCCGAGTGTGCGACCGCTTGCTCCCGGAGACGCGGGGGCGCTCGGTCGCCGAACCACCACCGTTTAGTCCGGTTCGCACCTGTCACCGAGTATGATTTCGTCTCGCTATCGCGGAGGGTGTCGGCGTGGCCGACGCTGAGGGCGACGCCGAGGTCGGCGGCATCGTCGGGGAGTTCCTCGAGTTGAAGGCCGAGACCGACGCCGACTTCCTCGTGATGCAGGTCGGTGACTTCTACGAGTTCTTCGGCGAGGACGCCCGGCGGGTCGCCGACCTCCTCGACCTGAAGGTCTCCGAGAAGTCCTCGCACGGCTCCAGCTACCCCATGGCTGGCGTCCCGGTGGACAAACTCACCCCGCACCTCAAGGGGCTGGTCGAGCGGGGCTACCGGGTCGCCGTCGCCGACCAGCACGAGACCGACGACGGCCACGCCCGCGAACTCACGCGAGTCGTGACGCCCGGAACCCTGCTGGAGGCCACCGACGCCGAGGCGCGATACCTCGCCGCCGTCGCCCGAACCGCGCCCGACCGCTACGGGCTGGCGCTCGCGGACGTGACCACCGGGCGATTTCTCGTGACCGACGCCACCGGCGAGGACGCCGCCGAGGCGACCGATCGCGCGTTCACCGAGCTCTACCGGTTCGACCCCGTGGAGGTGCTGCCCGGCCCGGCGGTCCGGGAGGACGACGCGGTCCGCGACCGACTCGCCGAGCGCACCGACGCGACGGTCACCCACCACCGCGCCGAGGCGTTCGCGCCCGGCCGGGCGACCCACGAGACGAAGGCCCAGTTCGGCGCGGAGACCCTCGCCAGCGTCGGACTGGCGGACGGAGACGCCAACGGAAGCGACGACCCCCGGATTCGGGCGGCGGGCGCGCTGCTGTCGTACGTCGAGGAGACCGGCACGGGCGTCCTGTCCTCGATGACGCGCTTGCGGACCTACGCGGGCGACGACCACGTCGAGTTGGACGCCACGACCCAGCGCAACCTCGAACTCACCGAGACGATGCAGGGCGACCGCGAGGGGTCGCTGTTCGACGTCCTCGACCACACCGAGACCAGCGCGGGCGAACGGTTGTTCCGGGAGTGGCTCCAGCGGCCCCGACAGGACCTCCCGACGCTCCGCGAGCGCGGGGACGCGGTCGCGGCGTTCGCCGACTCGGCGCTGGCCCGCGAGACGATACGCGACCTGCTCGGCGGAGCCTACGACCTCGAACGACTCGCCAGCAAGGCCGCCCACGGGAGCGCCGACGCCCGCGACCTCCTGCGGGTGCGCGAGACCCTCGCACTCGTCCCCGAAGTCGCCGACGCGGTGGCCTCGGACCCCACGCTCGCGGCCTCGCCGCTGGCCGACGTGCTGGACCGCCCCGACCGCGAGGCGGCCCAGCGCCTCCGCGAGGAACTCGACGCCATCGTCGAGGACCCGCCCGGCACCGTCACGGAGGGCGGCCTGTTTCGCCGGGGCCACGACGACGACCTCGACGAGTTGCTCGACCGCCACCGGGAAGTCGAGTCGTGGCTCGACGCGCTGCCCGACCGCGAGAAGCGCGAGACCGGCATCACCCACCTGCAGGTCGACCGCAACAAGACCGACGGCTACTACATTCAGGTCGGCAACAGCGAGACCGACGAGGTGCCCGACCGCTACGACCGGCTCAAGAGCCTGAAGAACTCCGAGCGGTACACCACCGACGAGTTGGACGAGCGCGAGCGCGAAATCATGCGACTGGAGGAGCGCCGCGGGCAACTGGAGTACGAGCTGTTCGCCGACCTGCGCGAGCGGGTCGCCGACCGCGCGGCCCTGCTCCGGTCGGCGGGCCGGGCGCTGGCGACGGTCGACGCGCTCGCCGGCCTCGCGGTCCACGCGGTCGACAACGACTGGGTCCGCCCCGAGTTGCGCGAACACGGCGACCTCCGAATCGAGGCGGGCCGCCACCCCGTCGTGGAGCAGACCACCGAGTTCGTGCCCAACGACCTCCGACTGGGCGGGACGGCTTCGCCGCCGGACGGGGAGCGTGCCGGCGGGCACGCGACCGACGACCGCCGCTTTCTGGTGGTCACGGGGCCGAACATGTCGGGGAAGTCGACCTACATGCGACAGGCCGCGCTGATAACCCTGCTCGCCCAGATCGGGAGCTTCGTGCCCGCAGACGCCGCCGAGGTCGGCGTGGTCGACGGCATCTACACCCGCGTCGGCGCGCTCGACGAACTCGCGCAGGGCCGCTCGACGTTCATGGTCGAGATGCAGGAGTTGAGCAACATCCTCCACTCGGCGAGCGAGGACTCGCTGGTGATTCTCGACGAGGTGGGCCGGGGCACCGCGACCTACGACGGCATCTCCATCGCGTGGGCCGCCACGGAGTATCTGGCCAACCGCATCGAAGCGCGGACCCTCTTTGCGACCCACTACCACGAACTCACGAGCCTGGCCGACCGACTCGACGGCGTCCGGAACGTCCACGTCGCAGTCGACGGCGAACCGCCGTCGTCCGGGGAGACGGGGTCCCGCTCGGCGGGCGAATCGGACGAGAGCGTGACCTTCCTCCGGACCGTCGAGGACGGCCCGACCGACCGCTCGTACGGCGTCCACGTCGCGGACCTCGCGGGCGTGCCAGACCCGGTGGTCGAGCGCTCGCGCGACGTCCTCGCCCGCCTCCGCGAGGACGAGGCCATCGACGTGCGCGGGAGCGCGGCCGAGAGCGACGGAGACGCCGGCGAGACGAAGCAGGTCGTGTTCGACCTCGGGTCGGGCCAGTTCGAGACGGGCGAGAGCGACGGGTCGGACGGCGGGGACGGCGACGGGTTGACGCCCGAGCAAGAGCGCGTGCTGTCGGCGGTCGAGGACGCGACCATCAACGACCTGACGCCGGTGGAGGCGCTGACGAGGATTCAGGAGTGGCAGTCGGAACTGGAGGACTGACTCCTCGCGGCCCGGCGAACCCGCCCGACGCGAGCCGAACGTTTTTCCCGTGTTTGCGCCAAGTCCGGAACGATGGCCGACAGCAGCGAGGACGGACCCCGCCGCGAGCGCGAGTGGGTCGACCCGCCCGAGCGGTTCGCCGAGGCGGCCAACGTCACCGCCGCCGACCGCGAGGCGTTCGAGCGGGCCGGCTGGCCCGGGTGCTGGGAGCGCGCCGCCGAGATGCTGGCGTGGGACGACCCCTACGACGCGGTGTACGACGACGCGGGGACCGTCAGGTGGTTCCCCGGCGGGCGACTCAACGCGGCGTACAACTGCGTCGACCGCCACGTCGAGGCCGGTCGGGGCGAGGAGGTCGCTATCCGGTGGGAGGGGAAACTCGACGAGACCCGGACCCACACCTACCGGGAGCTCGCCGAGGAGGTGAACGCGTTCGCAGCCGCGCTCCGGGAGCTGGGCGTCGGCGAGGGCGACGTGGTGACCCTCTACCTGCCGATGCTCCCCGAACTCCCGATAGCGATGCTGGCGTGTGCCCGCATCGGCGCGCCACACAGCGTCGTGTTCGCGGGCTTCTCGGCCGACGCGCTCGCCACGCGGCTCGACGGCGCGGACTCGGGATTCCTAGTGACCGCCGACGGCTACTACCGGCGCGGGACCGCACTGGACCTGAAGCGACGGGCCGACAACGCCTGCGCGTCGGTCGACCACGCGGTCGAGCAGGTCGTGGTGAACCGGCTCGGCGACGAGCGACCGGCGGGCGACGGCCGCGCGTACGCCGACCTCGTCGCCGACCACGAGGGCGCGGCGGTCGAGCCCGCGTCCCGGGACGCCACCGACCTGCTCTTTCTCATCTACACCTCGGGCACGACCGGCGAGCCGACGCTGGTGCGTCACACCACCGGCGGCTACCTCGCCCACGTCGCGTGGACCTCCCACGCGGTCCTCGACCTCGGCCCCGACGACACCCACTGGTGTTCGGCCGACGTGGGGTGGATAACCGGCCACTCGTACGCGGTGTACGGCCCGCTCGCGCTGGGCGCGACCACGGTGCTGTACGAGGGCACGCCCGACCACCCCGAGACCGACCGCATCTGGCGCATCATCGAGCGCAACGACGTCGACGTGTTCTACACCGCGCCGGCGTCCATCCGGGCGTTCATGAAGTGGGGCGAGGAGCACCCCGAGCGCCACGACCTCTCGTCGCTCCGCCTGCTCGGGTCGGTCGGCGAACCCATCGACGAGACCGCGTGGCACTGGTACCGCGACCACGTCGGCGACGGCGAGTGTCCGGTCGTCGACACGTGGTGGCAGACCGAGACCGGCGGCATCGTGCTCTCGACGCTGCCGGGCGTCGACCGGATGCGGCCCGGCGCGGTGGGCAAGAGCCTGCCCGGAATCGAGGCCGCCGTGGTCGGCCCGGGCGGCGAGCGCCTCCCCGCCGGCGAGTCCGGGCGACTGGTCCTCACGCGCCCGTGGCCGGGGATGGCCCGGTCGCTGTGCGAGGCCAGCGACTGGGGCGCGCGCCGGACCCGGACGGTCGACGGCGAGTGGCGCTACGACACCGGCGACAACGCGGTCCGCGACGAGGACGGCTACCTCCATCTGCTCGGCCGGGCCGACGACGTGTTGACCCTGTCGGGGCGGCGGCTCAGCACCACCGAGATCGAGTCGACCATCGTGGGCGTCGAGGGCGTCGCCGAGGCCGCCGTGGTCGTCGGGTCGGACGACGCGAGGCGGGAGTCGGAGATACACGCGTTCGTCAGCCCCGAGGCCAACGTCGCGGGCGACGGGGCGCTCCGCGAGCGGGTCCGGGCGGCGGTCGCGGAGACCATCGGCACCGTCGCGGTGCCAGACGTGGTGACGTTCGCGCCCTCGCTCCCCAAGACCCGGTCGGGCAAGGTGGTCCGGCGCTATCTGGCCGCCATCGCCAACGGCGAGGACCTCGGGGACACCAGCGCGCTCCGCAACCCGGAGGTCGTGGGCGAACTCGAGTCGCTGCTCGACCGATAGCGTTTCGCCATCTTTCTAGATAGCGAAACGGCTTTCCAGACCGTATCCGCTTTTTATGCCGGTTTCGAATGGAGACGGCCCAATATGGGCGCTACCGTAGCAAGTTTTATTCGTCTTCCGTGGAAAGAACGAACAGAGATGGCGGACGACGACTACCTCACCGCCGACGAGTTCGAGCGCCTCCGGCGACGGACCGAGACCTACAGGGAGGAGCTGGTGGTGTTGCTCGCGGGGCGGGTCGGCCTCCGGGCCTCGGAGCTCGTCCGCGTCCGGCCCGGCGACCTGCGCGAGCGCGAGCGCGGCGGCGAGACCCACTACCTGCTCGACGTTCCGGAGGGCGACGGCGGGACGCGCACCGCCTACGCGCCCCGGGAGGTCGCCCACGCCCTCCGGCAGTTCGCCAACGCCAACGGCGTGGCCGACGACGACCCCCTCGTGGACGTCTCGACCCGACGGGTCCAGATGCTGGTCCGGGCGGTCACCGACCGGACCGACGACCTCGGCGACGTCACCTGCCGGGACCTCCGCAAGCACTTCGCGCACCGCCACCTCGTCGAGGAGGGCGTCGACCCGCGCGTCGTCCAGGCGGTCGGCGGCTGGGCGAGCCTGGAGAGCCTCGCGCCGTACCTCGACGCGCCGAGTCGGGCCACGGTCGTCGACGCCTTCGCGGACGGGGCGGCCGGCGACGCGCTCCCCGCGACCGAGGACCGGCGGCGCGGCCGGGAGCCACGCCGCGACGGCGACGACCCGCGCCTCGACTGCGCGGCGTCGCTGGGCGAGGCGCTCGCCGACGCCGCCAGCGCCGAGGAGGTCGAGCGGGCGCTCTGCGACCGGCTGGCCGACGTCTACCGGGCCGTCTGGGTCTGCGACGAGGACGGGACGGTCCGGGCGAGCGCCGCCTCGACCGACGACGGCGGTCGGACGGGCGACGCCACTGCGACCGGCCGCGCGGTGCCGACCGCGGCCGTCGACGCGGTGGACCCGTCCGACGGGAGCGACGACTTGGGGGTGACGGTCGTCGACGACGTCGCAACCGACGGCCCGCCGTCGCGGCGGTCGGTCGCCGTGGCACCCGTGCGGTCGCGCGACGCGGTCCACGGCCTGCTCTGCGTGGCCCACGACTCGTTCGGCCCGGGCGACCGGACGCTGCTCGCCGACGCGGGCCGGCGCGCGGGCCGCGCGGTCACGGCCATCGCGCGAAAGCGCCTGCTGCTGGCCGATACGGGCGTGGAGCTCTCGTTGCGGACGTCCGACGAGCGCGCGTTCCTCGCGGCGGCCTCGGCCGACCTCGACTGCCGGTTCGAACTCGACGGCGTCGTCCCGGTCGAGGACCGCTCGCTGCTGTACTTCGTCACCGCCAGCGGGGCCGCCGTCGGGGACGTGCTCGACCGGGTGGCCGACGCCGACGCGGTCGACGACGCGCGGCTCATCCGCGACCGCGGCGAGCGCGCCCTGTTCGAGTTCGCGGTCTCGGGCGAGTCGGTCGCGACCGTCCTCGTCGAGCGCGGCGGTACCGTCCGGGAACTCGCCGCCGAGGACGGACGGCTCGACGTCTCGGGCGTCTTCTCGCGCGAGGTCGACGTCCGGCGGGTCGTCGAGGCCGTGGAGGCGTCGTTCCCGGACACCGACCTGCGCTCGAAGCGGGAGGTCGAGACGCCGACGCGGAGCGCGGCCGGCGTCCGCGAGACGGTCCGGGACCGGCTGACCGAGCGCCAGCGGTCGGTCCTGCGGGCGGCCTACCTCGCGGGCTACTTCGAGTGGCCCCGGGGCAGCACGGCCGAGGAGCTCGCGGCGTCGATGGACGTCTCCTCGCCGACGCTCCACAACCACCTCCGGAAGGCCGAGCAGAAGGTGCTCGACGCGGTGTTCGACGAAGCCGAGGGGAGCGCGCCGGACGCCGGACCACACTAACTGTTTAACCGCCTCCGGCGACCCCGAGCGCGGACTGGCCGGCCCGACGACCGAGCGGTTCGAGAGTTCGGAGTAGAGGCCGCCAGAACCCCGTTAGCCGCAAATTGTGATAGTTAGTTCTATTGTTTATATAGTATTAGGATATGGTCAATGGTATCCATGTCGGACAAGGACGAAGACGTACAACTCGAAGCGCGGCTGGCCGAACAGGACGCGTTCGAGCCGCCCGAAGCGTTCGTCGAGCAGGCGAACGTCGCCGACGAGTCGATATACGAGGAGTTCGAAGCGGAGTGGCCCGACTGCTGGGAGCAGGCGGCCGCCCTCCTCGACTGGACCGAGGGGTACGACCAGGTGCTCGACGACTCGAACCCGCCCTTTTTCGAGTGGTTCACCGGCGGCGAGTTGAACGCGTCGGCGAACTGCCTCGACCGCCACCTCGACGAGCGCGGCGACGAGCCCGCCATCGAGTGGGTCGGCGAGCCGACCGACGAGGCCAATCGGACCTACACCTACGAGGAGCTGCACCGCGAGGTCAACGAGTTCGCGGCCGCGCTCCGGGAGCTGGGCGTCGGCGAGGACGACGTCGTCACGCTGTACATGCCGATGATACCCGAGCTCCCCATCGCGATGCTGGCGTGCGCCCGCCTCGGCGCGCCCCACTCGGTCGTGTTCGCGGGCTTCTCGGCCGACGCGCTCGCCACGCGGATGAACGCCGCCGACTCCGAGTATCTGGTGACGGCCAACGGCTACTACCGGCGCGGCGACGCGCTCGACCACTACGAGAAGACCAGCGAGGGGCTGGCGGGGGTCGACCACGAGGTGAGCGACGTGGTGGTGGTCGACCGCCTCGGCGACGACGACCACGGCCACGCGCTCGACTCGAACGAGCACGACTACGACGGCCTCGTCGCCGACCACGACGGCGCGACCGTCGACCCCGTCGCGCGGGACGCCGAGGACATGCTGTTCCTCATGTACACGTCCGGCACCACGGGCAAGCCCAAGGGCGTCAAGCACACGACCGGCGGCTACCTGTCGTGGGCCGCGTGGACCTCCCAGGCGGTTCTCGACGTCAAGCCCGACGACACCTACTTCTGCTCGGCCGACATCGGCTGGATAACCGGCCACTCGTACATCGTCTACGGCCCGCTCGCGCTCGGGACGACGAGCCTCATGTACGAGGGCACGCCCGACCACCCCGACCGCGACCGCCTCTGGCAGATCATCGACGACTACGACGTCACCCAGCTCTACACCGCCCCGACCGCGATTCGGGCGTTCATGAAGTGGGGCGAGCAGTACCCCGACCGCCACGACCTCTCGTCGCTCCGCCTGCTCGGGACGGTCGGCGAGCCCATCAACCCCCGCGCGTGGAAGTGGTACTACAAGCACGTCGGCGACGAGGAGTGCCCGGTCGTCGACACCTGGTGGCAGACCGAGACCGGCGGCATGATGGTCACGACGCTGCCGGGCGTCAAGACCATGAAACCCGGGAGCGCCGGCCCCGCGCTCCCCGGCGTCGACGTCCAGATAGTCGACGCGGCGGGCGAGGCGGTCGAGCCCGGACAGGCCGGCTACCTCACGGTCCAGAAACCGTGGCCCGGAATGTTGCGCACGCTCTACCGGAACGACGAGCGCTACGTCGACGAGTACTGGGCCGAGTACTCCGACACCGACAGCGACGACCCGTCCGACTGGGTGTACTTCCCCGAGGACGGCGCGAAGCTCGACGACGACGGCTACATCACCGTGCTGGGCCGCGTCGACGACGTCATCAACGTCTCGGGCCATCGCCTCGGCACCATGGAGATCGAGTCGGCCATCGTCGGCGTCGAGGGCGTCGCCGAGGCCGCCGTCGTCGGCGGCGACCACGACCTCAAAGGCGAAGCCGTCTACGCCTACGTCATCACCGAGGACGGTTACGAGGAGGGCGAGGACCTGCGCGAGCGCATCGTCGCCGGCGTCGAGGACGCCATCGGTCCCATCGCCCGCCCCGAACAGGTCGTCTTCACCCCCGAGCTCCCCAAGACGCGCTCGGGCAAGATAATGCGTCGCCTCTTGGAGGACATCGCCAACGGCGAGGGCCTCGGCAACACCTCCACGCTCCGCAACCCCGAGGTGGTCGAGGACATCCAGCAGCAGGTCGACGACTGAGCGCCTGACGACCGTTTTCACCCTTCGAACGACTCGATTCCAAGACACAACCCATGACCGAAGACAACACGCACGAAGCCGTGTCAGAAAACGACACGCACGATAGAGATTCACAGCCACAGGTCGCGGCCGACGGCGGCGTCGCCGCCGGTCGCGAGACCGCCGACTACCTCGACGCCGAGGTCAACATCTTCAGGCCCTCGACGCCGTTCATGCGCGACCACCTCAGGATAATCTGGGCGATGTTCGCGGCGTGGGCGCTGCTGGTGTTCGGCCCCGTGGTCGCGACCTACCTCGCGACCGACACGATGACGAGCGTGACCGTGCTCGGCTTCCCGCTGCACTACCTGCTGACGGCGGTCGTGTCGCCGACCGGCGCGCTCGTCCTCTCGTACGTGTACGCGCGACGACGGGACCGACTCGACTCGGCGTACGGCATCGACCACTCGACCGGCGGTGACGACTCCGCGGAGGCGACCGCGACCGACGGAGGTGGCGGCGAATGATTCCGCTCCAGTTGCTGCCGGACGCGCTCAACGCCTCGTTCAAGGCCATCCCAGCGGTGATGGTCTCGGCGATGCTGCTGTTGTTCCTCGGCATCGGCTACGTCTTCCGGGTCGCCGACACCGAGGACCTGTGGGTCGCCGGCCGGTCCATCGGCAACGTCGAGAACGGGATGGCCATCGGCGCGAACTGGATGTCGGCCGCGTCGTACCTCGGGATGGCGGCGCTCATCGCGCTGTCGGGCTACTACGGGCTGGCGTACGTGGTCGGGTGGTCGACGGGCTACTTCATCCTGCTCATCTTCCTCGCGGCCCAGATGCGTCGGTTCGGGAAGTACACCGCGCCCGACTTCGTCGGCGACCGGTTCGACTCCGACGCGGCCCGCGCCATCGCCGCGCTCACGACCATCCTCATCGGGTTCGTCTACTCGGTCGGGCAGGCCCGTGGCATGGGGCTGGTCGGCATCTACGTGTTCGGCGGCGACTACACCACGATGGTCATCCTGATGATGTCGATTACGGTCGGTTACCTCGCGCTGTCGGGAATGTTGGGCGCGACCAAGAACATGGCCGTCCAGTACGTCATCCTCATCGTCGCCTTCCTCGCGGGGCTGTACGCGGTCGGCTGGACGCAGGGCTACTCGACCTTCCTGCCACACATCGAGTACGGCGCGCTGCTGAGCGAACTCGACAGCCAGTTCACCGAGCCGTTCGCCACCGACAGCTTCTACCTCTGGGTGGCGACCGCGTTCTCGCTCATCGTGGGCACCTGCGGACTGCCCCACGTCCTCGTGCGGTTCTACACGGTCGAGAGCGAGCGCACCGCCCGGTGGTCGACCGTCTGGGGGCTCTTTTTCATCTGCCTGCTGTACTGGAGCGCGCCCGCGTTCGCGGCGTTCGGGACCGACCTCTACGCGAACGTCGTCGGGCCGGTCTACGGCGCGAACGGCATGAGCGGCGCGGAGGGCGACGTCATCGTCGTGCTGGCGAGCCAGTTGGCCAACCTGCCCGAGTGGTTCGTCGGCCTCGTGGCGGCCGGCGGGGTCGCGGCCGCCATCGCGACCACGGCGGGGCTGTTCATCTCGGCCTCGTCGGCGGCCGCACACGACATCTACACCAACATCGTCAACCCCGACGCGACCCAGCGCCAGCAGTTGCTCATCGGTCGCGCGACCATCATCGGACTGGGCGCTATCGTGACCGTCACCGCGCTCGACCCGCCCGCGCTGGTCGGCGAACTCGTCGCGCTGGCGTTCTCGCTGGCGGGGCTCGTGCTGTTCCCGATGTTCTTCCTCGGGCTCTGGTGGGAGAACGCCAACCGGCAGGGCGCGCTGGCCGGGATGACCACCGGACTGGTCATCTGGACCGCCGCCGTGCTGAACGAACTCGTCCTCGCGACCGACGCCGGGCCGGTCGTGCCGCTGTACGCAGACGTGTTCCCGGCGGTCGGGGCCGCGCTCGCGGGCACGCCCATCGTGTTCGCGGTCACCATCGGCGTGTCGCTGGCGACCGAGGAGCCGCCCGAGCGCATCAAGCGCATCGTCCGGCAATGTCACAGCCCCGAGCCGATGGGCCAGCAGGAGAGCGCCGAGGAGGTCGCGACCGATGGAGGGCGGGTAAGCCCAGAGAGCCGACCCTCGGCGGACGCATCGGCTGACGGCGACGAACCCCAGCGAGGTGACTGAACATGTACGAACGCATCCTGATTCCCACGGACGGCAGCGACACCGCCGAGGTCGCGGTCGAGGAGGCGCTCGAAGTCGCCGAGAGGTTCGACGCGGAGGTCCACACCCTCTACGTCGTCAACGTCGACGCGATGGACCTGAGCCTCGGCACCGAGCAGGTCGAGCGCGTCAAGGCCGGGCGGTTCGGCGAGATGGACGAACTCGAAGCCAAGGCCCGGGAGGCGACCGAGTACGTCGCCGAGCGGGGCCGCGAGCGCGGCCTCGACGTGTCCGAGCACTTCCGGGCGGGCCAGCCCCACGACGTGGTCGCCGACTTCGCGGCCGACCGCGACGTCGGCCTGATAGTCATGGGGAGCCACGGCCGGTCGGGCGTCCGGCGGATGCTGCTCGGAAGCGTCACCGAGCGCGTGCTCCGGTCGACCCACCGGTCGGTGCTGGTGGTCGACGAGCGGGAGGCCGAGTGACGTGATGGCCGACGTCGCGGACGCGGTCCGGGACCACGTTCGGGACCACCGGTCGGACATGGTCGTCGACCTCGCGTTCGCGGTCGGGTGGGTCGCGGCCGTCTCGGCGCTGTTCGGCTATCTCGGCGCGCCGAGGTGGGCGACCCACCTCGCGCTGTTCGGCGGGGTCGTCGCCTACTTCGGCTTCTTCGGGTCGCTGGCGGTCGCGCGCGAGGTCGAGTAGTCGGGCGTCGCGCGAAGAATCCCTGTCCCGCTCTGCGACAACGCTGAAACTGCAACCACGGCCTCGAAAGCCCTCGGCGCGGTCGCGGTCGCTCAGCGACATATTCGACGGACGTAGTTGCGTCGAATAGGGGTCGTTGAGACGACCACGTAAACGCGACCGCGCCTCGCCCTTTCAGTCCACCAGGACGCCGGATGGTTCACCGAGCGAGGCCGGTAGTTGGTTATAGTCCCCTGGACGGCGTCCGCCGCCCGACGCGGGACCCGGCTTCTCGGTCGGCGAGACGGCCTCTCGCCCACCGCCTCTGCCGGATGCTGAAGCCTTTTGGGCGCGTCGTACCTACGTTCGGTCGGCATGACCGACCTCGAAGACGTCGACCTCGACTTCGTCCGACTCGGCGGCACCGGCATCCAGACGAGCGAACTCCAGTTCGGGACGTGGCGGTTCGGCAAGGAGACCGAGGAGGGCAACGTCGAAATCGGCGAGTCCCGCGCTCACGACCTCCTCGACGCCTACGAGACCGCCGGCGGGCGGTACATCGACACCGCCGACGTGTACGGCGGCGGCAAGAGCGAGGAGTGGATCGGCGACTGGCTGGCCGACCGCGACCGCGAGCGGTTCACCATCGCCTCGAAGA
Source organism: Halorussus halobius (assembly GCF_004765805.1). Lineage (GTDB taxonomy): Archaea > Halobacteriota > Halobacteria > Halobacteriales > Haladaptataceae > Halorussus > Halorussus halobius. The sequence continues at coordinate 184,350 of NZ_SBIU01000004.1, forward strand.
TATACTGGCAGATTCGAGACGGCGACCCCAACAGCCGGGGCACCAACCGCAAGAACGTCCGCCACCGCGTCGACGAACTGCTCGACCGGCTCGGCACCGACTACGTCGACGTGCTGTACATCCACCGGTGGGACGACGAGACGCCCACCCGCGAGATGATGAAGACCCTGAACGCGCTGGTCGAGGCGGGCAAGGTCCACTACCTCGGAGCCTCCACCCTGCGCCCGAACGCGTGGAAGGTCGCGAAGGCCAACCAACTCGCCCGCGACGAGGGCTGGGAGCCGTTCACCGTCCTCCAGCCCCGGTACAACCTCGTGGACCGCGAAATCGAGGGCGACTATCTGGAGTTCGCGCGGAGCGAGGACCTCGCGGTCTGTCCGTGGAGTCCGCTCGGACAGGGCTTCCTGACCGGCAAGTACGACCGCGAGGACGGCCTGACCGGCGAGTCCCGGGCCGCCGAGTCCAGCCGCTTCGAGGACGCCTACCTGACCGAGGAGAACTTCGACCTCCACGACGAACTCGACGCCGTGGCCGACGAGGTCGACGCCACGCCCGCTCAGACCGCGCTCGCGTGGCTCACCCACCGCGAGGGCGTCAGCGCTCCCATCGTCGGCGCGCGCACCGTCGACCAACTCGAAGAGAACCTCGCCGCCGCCGAAATCGACCTCACGGAGGAACAGGTCGACCGGCTCACCGAGGCGAAGGGCGGGCCGTACGCCGGACTCTGAGTCGCCCCGGAGCGTCGCTCGACGACCGCAGACAATATATTTCTGCAGTTTTCTTTTGGAAAAATATATTGCCCCGTAGTTTCTACTATCCCTTGCGATGACTGAAAATAACACGTCCAGAAGAACCGTACTGAAGCGTATCGCGGCAGGCTCGGCGGTCGCGAGCGTCTCGGCGGTCGGCGGCGTCGGGACCGTCAGCGCCGACGACCACCGCATCGACCCCGAAGACGACGAGCTTCCGTACCCCGACGTGGACTACAAGACCGTCGGCGACGACGTCTGGGAGGCGCTGGGGCCACAGTACTGGCTGGCGACCATCGACCGCGACCGCATCGGGGAACTGCTCGAACTGTCGCCCGTCGACGGCGAGGAGACCCGGCTTCGCGCGGAGATGGTCGACGAGGTGCGCTCGACCTACGCGGTCGAACAGGAGCGCGACGGCAACGAGCTGACCTATCGGCTTGTCGACGGGAGCGTCGACCCGCTCGGCAAGGAGCGGCGCGCCGCGCTCAGCAAGGTCGCCGGCTCCGCGTTCGACGGGCTGGCGGCCGAGTCCGAGGGCGACGTCGAACCGCAGTGGAATCCCGGCGACCACGAGCGACAGGTCCGGTCGGCCGCCGAGGACTTCGACGTGTTCAGCTACAAGGTCGACGACGTCGCCGAGGCCGCCCGGGAGCCCGACGACTTCGGCTGCGAGGACTGTAGCGCCGACTGGCTGCCGGGAGCGGGCTACGTGCCGGGATTCCTCAAGGACGCGCTGGAGAGCGCCATCGACGACCTCGACCCCGACAAGAAGCAGCCGCCCTACCATTTCTACTGGCCCGACCCGCCGTCGCTCGACGTCTGGGAGTGGGAAATCGGCCCGTCGGCGTTCGGCGGCGCTCCCCAGGAGGGCCAGTACATGATGGACAACGCCGAGGACTCGTACAGCTCCCGGGAGTACATCGGGTACACGGTTCACTACCTGCAGGACATGGGCGTCCCGCTCCACACCGGAGCTATCTGGGAGCAGCTCAACCCGTCGCCGGAGGGCTGTGGCGCGACCGGGTGCGACCAGTACCTCGACCCGCGCTTCCAGTTGCACTACGGCTACGAAGGGTTCATCTACGACAACTTCCCGGAAGGCGAGGAGGCGTCGTATCTCGACGAGTCCTTCGAGGAGTCGTTCGACGACGCGAGCTACCCCTACTACATCTCCAGCGTCGAGGAGGAGTGTAAGGACCTCGCGAACACCTCGACCCAGTACTCGACGTCCATCTTCGAGGAACTCATGGCCCACGGCACCGACTTCCCCTCGCTGTGGGACGAGACGGTCTACCAGCAGACCCACAACTGCATGCAGTCGACCGGCGGCTACGTCCGGGGACTGCTCGACGAGTTCTACGACTTCGAGTACTGACGGCCGTCTCTCGCGCCCCGCCGGGCCGGGAGCGCCCGGCTTCGCGAGCGCGCCGGTTCACTCCACGACGAGGGTGTACGTCGCGTCGTAGTACGAGCCGTCGTAGGCGTAGTAGCGCTCGCGCCGCGCTCTCGTCTCCCCGTCGGCGACTTCGACCGACGAGAGGTCGAGTCGCTCGAGGAGCGTCGCCAGCGACTTCGAGGCGTTGCCGTCCTCCTCGTAGGGAGCCTCGCCGAGTCCGTCGAGAATCTCCCGGACGCCCTCGTCGAGCTCGTCCCGGTCGAACGTCGCGTCGAGGTGGGTCGTCTCGACGCGCTCGCGGAACGCCGCCGGGTCGTCGGTCACGCGCTCGATTTCGTGGACGTACCGGGTCGTGGGTATCCTCGCCCGCTCGACGTGCAACCGGAGCAACTGCTCGTCGGGCAGGCCGGGTCGGCCGTCGGTGACCCGGCCGTACTCGAACGGCGGGTCGGGAACCACGTCGCTGTCCGCCGGGTCGAGCGGGTCGAAGAAGACGACGCCCCGGTCCCGGAGCGGCGTCTCGGCGTGGTCCTCGTCGGCCGCGACCGAGTTCATCGCCATCCGGCGCGCGGCCGACAGGACGTTCGCGTCGAGCGCGCCGTACCGGTCCGAACTGAAGGTGTCGGCGTCGACCGGGTCGACGCCCGAGGCGTCTTCGACCGGCTCGAACCACACCACCCACGCCTCGACGTCGGTCGATTCGGCGTCGGTCACTCGGAGCCGGTAGTACGTGCCCTCGCGCTCGACGTAGGTCGGCCGACGTCGCCGGACCCCTGCGGGCGTCTCCGGGTGGCGGAGTCCGCCGTCGAGGCTCGCGTCGAGGGTGACGAGTCGGCCGTCCGCGAACAGGTCGTCGAGGAGTTCGTCGGCGTGTCGGGCCACGTGGCGCGCGCTCCGGGTCGGGTCTACCAGGAAGCGGTCGTCTATCGTCCCCGACGTCGCGGCGAGCAGGTGTCGCCGACCGCCGCCGCCGAGACAGCCTGCCAGCGCGGCGGTCGCGGGGAGGGCGGCGCACAACCGCCTGCGGGTCAATCGGTTCATGAGCCGACATTATTCACGCACGGATAAATATCACAGTGTTCGTTATCGAAACTACCTCGGACGTCGCGCCCGGCGTTCGCTCGCGGTCTTTATCAGGGCCGGGTCCGTAGCCCGCGACGACTTGCCGAATGACCGGGGACACGAACATCCGGCGGCTCGACGACGACACGGTCCGACAGATAGCGGCGGGCGAGGTGGTCGAGCGCCCGGCGTCCGTGGTCAAGGAACTGGTCGAGAACAGCCTCGACGCCGACGCCGACCGAATCGACGTGACCGTCGCGGACGGCGGCACCGAGCGCATCGCGGTCAGCGACGATGGCGTCGGGATGAGCGAGGCCGACGTGCGCGCGGCGGTGCGCGAACACACCACCAGCAAAATCGGGGGCATCGACGACCTCGAATCCGGCGTCGGGACCCTCGGCTTCCGTGGCGAGGCGCTGTACACCATCGGCGGGGTCTCGCGGACGACCATCACCACCAAGCCGCGAGACGGCGGGGCCGCGACCGCGTCGGGCGGGGCCGCGACCGAACTCCGGATGGCCGGCGGCGAGGTCGAGTCGGTCGGTCCCGCGGGCCGCCCGGCGGGGACCACCGTCGAGGTCACTGACCTGTTCTACAACACCCCCGCGCGCCGGAAGTACCTCAAGACCACGACCACGGAGTTCTCGCACGTCAACGCGGTCGTCACCCGGTACGCGCTCGCCAACCCCGACGTGGCGGTGTCGCTGACCCACGACGGCCGGGAGGTGTTCGCCACCGCGGGCCGGGGCGACCGCCAGTCGGCGCTACTGTCGGTGTACGGCCGCGAGGTCGCCACCTCGATGATACCGATCGAGGGCGAGGCGGCGGCCGACGGGGCCGGCGAGGTGGCCGTCTCGGGCTACGTCAGCGACCCCGAGACGACCCGAAGTAGCCGCGAATACCTCTCGACCTTCGTCGGCGGCCGGTACGTGCGGTCGTCGGTCGTCCGCGAGGCGGTGCTGTCGGCCTACGGGGAGCAACTCGCGGCCGACCGCTACCCCTTCGCGGTCCTGTTCGTCGACGTGCCGGGCGAGGCGGTGGACGTCAACGTCCACCCGCGCAAGATGGAGGTCAGGTGGGGCGACGAGGCCGCCGTGCGCGCGGCGGTCGAGTCGGCGGTCGAGGACGCGCTGCTCGACCACGGCCTCGTCAGGTCGTCGGCCCCGCGCGGCCGGAGTAGCCCCGACGAGACGCGAATCGAACCCGAGCGCGACGACCCGGACGACGAGGCTGGGCGCGGCGACGCTCCCGAGCGCGACCCGACGGCCGACGCCGGCGGCCGCGATTCCGGCGACGAGCAGGCGAGACTCGTCCCCTCGGAGTCGCGCGAGCAGGCCACGCTCGACGCCAGCGCGGACGCCCCGTCGGACTCGCGCGGGGATTCGGACCCGCCATCGGGATCGGATGCGGCCGGGCCTGCGGACTCGTCCGCAGGCCCGGCCGCGAGCGCGAGAGCGGACGCGAGCGCGGACGAGGGTGCGGGACCGGACGCAGGCGAGCGGTCGCACGCGGAACCGGACCCGGGTGCGGACGAGAACTCGTCTGCGGGCGCGTCCGCACTCGCAAGTGCGGACGCGCCCGCCGGCGGCTCGCCGGCGGACGACCGGACGGGCCGCGCCGACCGGACGACACCCACGGACCGGAAGTTCGACCCGGCCACCGAGTCGGCGTCGCTGTCGGGCGGCACGACCGAGACGCCCGCGTTCGAGCGCCTGCCCCGGATGCGCGTGCTGGGTCAGCTCCACGACACCTACCTCGTGGCCGAGACGCCGGACGGCCTCGTGCTGGTCGACCAGCACGCCGCCGACGAGCGGGTCAACTACGAGCGGCTCCGCGAAGCGTTCGCCGACGACGCGACCGCCCAGATGTTGGCCGAGCCAGTGACGCTCGAACTCACGGCGGGCGAGGCCGCCGTGTTCGACGAGTACCGCGAGCCGCTGGAACGGCTCGGATTTCGGGCCACAAAGCAAGGTGAGGGTACTCGAACCGTCGTCGTCCGGACCGCCCCGACCGTCCTCGACGAGACGCTCGACCCCGAACGCCTCCGGGACGCGCTGGCGGAGTTCGTCTCGACCGACCCCGACGACCGGGCCGACACCGTGGAGGCCGTGGCCGACGACCTGCTCGCGGACCTCGCGTGCTACCCCTCGATTACGGGCAACACCTCGCTCCGGGAGGGGTCGGTCGTGGACCTCCTGTCGGCGCTGGACGACTGCGAGAACCCCTACGCCTGCCCGCACGGCCGGCCCGTCATCATCGAGTTCAGCGAGGACGAGATCGGCGAGCGGTTCGAGCGCGACTATCCGGGTCACGGAGGGCGGCGGGCGGAGTGACGGCACCGGGAATCGTAACGAAGACGTAGCCAAAAAATCATTTTTAGACGATATGAAACGACGGGCCCTTCTGGCGTGCAGTGGCACGGCGCTGTCGGCGTGGACGGCGGGCTGCTCGGCGGCCGTCGACCCGCCCGAGAGCCGATCCGACGAGCGAAGACGGAACGACCGCTCGGGAAGACGAGACGGCGTTCGCGGTCGTCGCCGGCTACCCCGTAGAGTCCGAGAGCGACCCCGACTACCGGCGCGAGACCGTGTTCACGTCCGACGACTTCGCCGAGGTCGGCTCCGTGGAAGGCGGAGGCGAGAGCCTGCCGCCCTCGGTGCGGGTCGAACCTACCGAGGCGGCCGCGCGGCGATTCGTCGACGTGCTGACCGACAACGGGTTCACCGACGAGGGCGTGGCGAACTGCCGGTGGAACTCCGACGACGACGACCCCGGCTGGTGTCTGCTCACCGTCCTCGACGGCGAGGTCGCGTACGGGGCCGGGCTGAGCCGTGGGCTCGCGTCGAGCGTCGAGTCCGGCGCGTACCTCGACGACCCCACGTTCGTCGTCTCGGCCAGCGACGAGGCCGAGGCCGAGCGCATCCGGGACGCGATTCGGAACGGGACGAGGTAGCGCGACGCTCAGAACGGCACCGCCTCGGCCACGTCGTCGCGGTACCGGCCCGCGAGTTCCCGAACGACGAGCCGGTCGCGCGGGTCGACTCCCAGCAGGTGCAGGCTGAGGACGTAGGCGGCCAGTCCGACAATCGTGCCCAAGACGACTGCGGGGCGGCCGCCGACCATCGCGCGGACGCCCAGCATCACCGCGCCCGCGATTGCCCCGGCCGCGACCGGCTTGCCGAAGGCGGCGTCGAACGGCCACAGCCCCTCGAAGCGCCGGAGCAGCAGGACCTGAATCGAGTTCTGGACCGCGATGGCCAGCGAGGTGCCCAGCGCCGCGCCCGCGAGCCCGAGTTCGCGCACGAACAGGTATGTCAGCGCGACGTTCGACGCGGCGAGCAGCCAGTCGAGCGCCATCCGGGCGTACTGGTGGTCGGTCATCATGAGCAGCCAGCCGGTCGCGCCGACCGCGCTCCCGACGAACACGCCGCCGAGGTAGACCGCGAGCGGGACGTACCCCCGCGCGTACGTCGGGCCGAACAGCGCGAGCAGTTCCCGGCCGAAGACGAACTGGACCGCCAGAATCGGCACGACCGCGGTGACGATGAGCCGCGTCACCGACGAGTAGACCGCGCCGAGCGTCTCCATCCGGTCGTCGGCGTAGAGGTCCGAGGCGACCGGCGGGAGCAACTGGTTGAACGACAGCAGCGGTATCCACGCTATCGACACCAACACGAGGACCACGTTGTAGATGCCCGTCGCCACCGCCGTCAGGAGCGCGCCCACGAGCAACACGTCGACCCGGTTCTGGAACACCTTGCCGAGGCTGCTCATCGCCACCGGTGCCGCGTGGTCGTAGAACCGGCGGGCCTCGCTCCCGACGCCGCGCAGCGACGGCCGAACGCCCGTCGCCCGAACCGTCGCGGGGACCCCGACCGCGACGAGGACGACCGTACAGGCGAGTATCGCGCCCGCGACGCCGACCACCGAGTAGCCCAGCGCCACCGCCGCGCTCGCGCCGACCAGCCGCACCGCCGGTCGGAGGAGCTTGTTGAACAGCACCTCGCCGCGAGCGGACCCGACCGCGCGGAAGACCGCCGCACACACCATCACGAGTCCGAGCAGCGGGACGAGCGTCCCGAACAGCCCCATCGCGGTCGGAAACGCCGGGTCGTCGACGGTCGCGGCGTCTATCCACGGGGCGAGCGTCCACGCGCCCGCCACGACGAGCAGGCCGACCCCGAGCGTGGTGGCGAACGCCAGCCCCGCGACGCGCGAGCGCCGCGCCGGGTCCCCGTCGTAGGCCGGCAGATATCGCTGGAGGGTCGGCACGCTGCCGAAGGTGACCAGTCGGACGAGCAACTGCGCGATGCGCCACGCCAGCGCGTACACGCCGTACGCGACGGGACCGAGCCCGCGCGCGACGACGAACTCCGTGGCGGAGACGAGCGCGCGCTGGGCCGACACGCCGCCCGAAGTCACGACCGCACCGTGGGCTATCGTCAACAGTGCCTCGCGCTCGTCGTCGGCGACGTCCTCGTCGTCCAACGCGTCGTCCTCGAACGTCGTCTCGTCGTCCTCGCGACCCATCGTTTCCCGACCGACGCGTATCCGCTCCGGCGGTTAAACGATTCGAAGCCGGACGGTCGACGCGACGCTTCCGGCGACGTCGGGACACTCGCGACCGAGTACATTATGCCGCGCGCCCCCGACCCACGAGGTATGACCGACCTCGTGACCTTCGGCGAGACGATGCTCCGGCTCTCGCCGCCCGACAGCGAGCGACTGGAGGCGGCCGACCGGCTCGAACTCCGCGCGGCCGGCGCGGAGAGCAACGTCGCGGTCGCGGCGGCCCGCCTCGGCGCGGACGCCGCGTGGACCTCCAAGCTCCCCGAGTCGCCGCTCGGCCGGCGCGTGGTCTCGGGGCTCGCGCGCCACGGCGTCGAGACCGACGTGGCGTGGAGCGACGAGGGGCGACAGGGCACCTACTATCTGGAGGACGGCGGCGAGCCGCGCGGCACCAACGTCGTCTACGACCGGCGCGACGCGGCGGTCACCACCGCCGAGCCGGAGGAACTGGCGGTCGGGCGCGTCCGCGAGGCCGAGGCGTTCCACACCTCCGGCATCACGCCCGCGCTCTCGGCGACGCTCGAAGCGACGACCGCCGACCTGCTCGAAGCGGCCAGCGCGGCCGGGACGACCACCTCGCTCGACGTGAACTACCGGTCGAAGCTCTGGAGTCCCGAGGAAGCCCGCGAGACGCTGACCGACCTGTTCCCGGCGGTCGACCGGCTCGTCGTGGCCGAGCGCGACGCCCGCGAGGTGCTGGCCCGAAATGGCGACGCCGCCGGGATAGCGGGCGGACTCGCCGACGAGTTCGACTTCGAGACGGTGCTACTGACTCGCGGCGAGGACGGCGCGCTCGCCCGCCACGCCGGCGAGACCTACGAGCAACCCGCCGTCGAGACCGAGACGCTCGACCCCATCGGGACCGGCGACGCCTTCGTCGGGGCGTTTCTCGCCCGCCGGCTCGCGGGCGCGGACGTGCCGACCGCGCTGGCGTACGGCGCGGCCACGGCCGCGCTCAAGCGCACGATTCCGGGCGACGTGGCGGTGGTCACCCGCGAGGAGGTCGAGCGCGTGCTGGCCGAGGACGACCGGGAGATATCGCGCTAAAGTAGGGTTGTGACCTCGAAAGCCCTCGGCGCGCTCCGGTCCCGCGCCTCGCTGCGCTCCTCGTCGCGTCGCTCCTGCGGTGCTTACGTCGTCGGGGTTCCCGGAGCGCGCCTCGCCCTTTCAGTCCGCCAGGAATGCCGATTGGGTCACCCAGCGCAATCGACCGTCGGTCGCGCTTATCCGAACGCCTACTATTCAAAGAATACCCTAATTTTATATTGAACTGCCGTCCACGCCCGACCGTCATGCAGCGACTCGCGACCGACCTACTGGTACTCCTCCTCGTTGCGAGCGTCGCGCCCGCCGCGAGCGCGGCGGGCGCGCCCGACCGAACTGGCGTCCACAGCTACGCGGGCACGCACGTCTCGTTCGACGTGGACGACCGGGCCGTGACCGACTACGCGGTCGACGGCGAGACGATTCTCGACTCGCTCCGCGTCGCGTCCCGCGAGCGCGTCGAGGAGTCCGACCCGGTCGACGCGAACGCGTCGCTGTCGGCCGCGACTCACGTCGACGGTGCCGGACTGAACCTGACCGCGACCACCGGGACCGAGGCCCGCATCGCGGCCGAGACCGGCGCGACGCTCGCGGCCCACGACAACCGGCACGGCGTCCTCGTGGTGGCGTCGGGCGAGGGGACCGACTACGCGGTCGCGGACCTCCCGCCGGGCGCGAGCGCGGCGGCCGACGGCGACGCGGCGGTGGCGGTGACGACCGAGAACGGCACCGAGGCGACCGTCTTCGTCGTGGGCGAGGGCGCGGTCGGCGTCACCGACGCGGGCGACGTGACCGCCAGACTCGGCGAGGACGCCCGGCTCGCCGTCCGGTCGTACCCCGCCGGGAAGGACGCCGCCGACGACGAGCGCGAGCGACTCCTCGCGGACGGCGCGGCCAGCGCCGAGGTGTACGTGACGACCGAGCGCGGGACTGCAAACGGAACCGGGAACGCGAGCAACGCCGGAAACGCGGACGACCCCGGAAGCGTGACCGACCCCCGAAACGCGAGCGATGGTGAGAGCGCAAGCGACGCTCCGCGGGCGGTCGTCGACGCCGTGACGTACGACGACAACACCACCGTCACGGCCGACCGAGTGCGGGAGGGCGACGTCTCGCTCGCGGTGAACCGAACGACCCGCGAGGGGACGATTCTGCTGGCCAGCGTCTCGCCGGCCCTGCTGGACGCCGACCAGGCGACCGTGACGGTCGACGGCGAGGCCGCCGCCGAAGCCGCGACCTACAGCCAACTGGCGGGCGCGGTCGGCAGCCAGCAGTCCCGATACGTGGTCGCCGAGGGCGCGAACGCCAGCGCCGAGGTCGGCGTCGGCGTGAGTCACTTCTCGGAGCGCATCGTGGCGGTGACCTCGCCGGAGGCGGCCGACCCGGAACCCACCAGCGCCGAAACGACGGGTGGAGAGACGCCGAGCGACGGCGCGACGACTGGCGGCCCCGCGAGCGACGACGGAGCGACCGCTCGCGGGAGCGACACCGACAGCGAGAACGGCGGCCCCGTCCCCGGATTCACGCCCGCTATCGCCGTCGCCGGACTGCTCGCCGCCGTCGTCGCGGCCGTGGCGCTGGCGCGAGTGCGGTAGCGCGGCGGAGCCGGTGGTCGGGTACCTACCGCCCGCCGCCGACCTCCGTGTACCGCAACAGCACCTGTGGCACGACGACGCCGACCACTAACAGGACGAACATGGCGGCTTCCGCCCCGAGGTCCGTGTAGTCGCTGACGACGAGAAAGAGACCGAACGCGAGCGGGGCGAACGTGCCGACGAGCTTGGTCTCGCGGCGTACCATACGAGGTCGTGACGCCGACGAAACTACAGTGTAGCGGTGAGGAAGGGCCCAGAGGTCCGCGACGGCGGGGTCAGCGTTCCGGCCCGGGCGTTCGACGGCCCAACACGTTCGGCCCAGGGATTAGGTCGGGTCGGAAGCGACGTCACGTATGCCATCGACCGGCGATACCGCACCCACGTTCTCGGCGACGTATCGCGGCAGCGACCACGAGACGTTCGAACTCGACGACCATCTCGGCGAGGGCCCCGTCGTCCTCGCGTTCTTCCCCGGCGCGTTCACGCCGCCGTGCACGAACGAGATGGTCGCGCTTCAGGACCGCCTCGACGAACTCCGCGACGCCGGCGCGACCGTCTTCGGCGTGAGCGCGGACTCGCCGTTCGCGCAGGGCGCGTTCCGCGCGGAACACGGCCTCGACTTCGACCTCGTCAGCGACACGGCGGGCGACGCCATCCGGGCGTACGACCTCGAAATCGACATCGCGGACCTCGGCCTCCACGGCGTCGCGAATCGCGCGGTGTTCGTCCTCGACGCGGACGGGACGGTCGCGTACCGCTGGGTCGCCGACGACCCCACGAACGAGCCCGACTACGACGAACTACTCGAGGCCGTCGGAGCCGCGTAATCCTCGCTTCGCGCGGATTCTACCGCGTCACTCGTCAGCCGGAAACGCCCGGCGCTGACAGGCATTCCGGTTTTACTCGGAGCCTATCGGCTCACTCGTACGCCGGAATCCCTGTCAGGTCCTCCCCGAGAATCAGCGTGTGGATGTCGTGGGTGCCCTCGTAGGTGTACACCGTCTCCATGTTCGCCATGTGGCGCATCGGCGAGTAGTCGGTGGTGATGCCGTTGCCGCCCAGCATCTCGCGGGCGACTCTGGACTGGTCGCGGGCCATCCGGACGTTGTTTCGCTTCGCCATCGAGACGTGCTGGGGCCGCAGGTCGCCCCGCTCCTTCAGGTCCGCGAGCCGGTGGGCCAGCAGTTGGCTCGTCGTTATCTGGGTCGCCATCTCGGCGAGCTTGTCCTGTTGCATCTGGAAGCGCGCGATGGGACCGCCGAACTGGTCGCGGTCGGTGGCGTACTCCCGAGCGGTCTCGAAGCTGTCGCGGGCCGCGCCGACCGCGCCCCACGCGATGCCGTACCGGGCCTGCGTGAGACACGACAGCGGCCCCTTCATCCCCTCGACGCCGGGCAGGACGGCGTCCTCGGGGACGTACACGTCGTCGAGCCCGATTTCGCCGGTCACCGACGCGCGCATCGAGAGCTTGTCGTCGATTTTGTTCGTGGTCACGCCGTCGCGGTCGGTCTCCACCAGAAAGCCCCGGACCGGGTTCTCGTCGGCCGAGCGGTCCCGGGCCCACACCACCGCCACGTCGGCGATGGGCGAGTTGGTTATCCACGTCTTCGAGCCGTTGAGGACGTACTCGCCGGCGTCCTTTTGGGCGTGCGTCTCCATCCCGGCGGGGTTCGAGCCGTGTTCGGGTTCCGTGAGGCCGAAACAGCCGACCAGTTCGCCCTCGCCGAGGCCCGGCAGCCAGCGCTCCTTCTGCTCTTCGGAGCCGTAGGCGTGGATGGGATACATCACGAGCGCGCCCTGCACGCTCGCCATCGACCGGATGCCCGAGTCGCCGGCCTCCAACTCCTGCATCAGCAGTCCGTACGCCGTCTCGCTGACGTTGGGCGAGCCGTACCCCTCCAGGTTGGGCGCGTAAAAGCCCATCTCGCCCATCTCGGGGATGAGGTCGGTGGGGAAGGTGCCCGCCTCGAAGTGGTCGCCGATGTCGGGCTTGACCTGCTCGTCGACGAACTCGCGGGCGGTGTCCCGAATCAGGCGCTCTTCCTCCTCGAGGTCCGACTCCAGTGAAACGTAATCGAGCATGCCGGGAGGTCCGGCGGGGAGCGTGAAAAACGCTCCTACTCGCTCTGTGGCGAGTTCGAGGGGTAGCCGAACCGCGCGAAGTAGCTCCGCCGGAAGAGGTACACCGTCGGCACGGCGTAGAGGAGGGCCAGCAGAGCGACGAACCACGACGCTGCCGACGGCAGGTCCCACCCGCCGTAGTGGCCGACGATAGCGCCGGTGGCGAACAGCGGGAGGCTCCACCCCGTGACGACGACCGTGACGCCGACCAGACCCGTGAGGTGGTCGTGCAGCCAGCCGGTCTCCTCGGTCACCTCGACGAACGTGGTCTCGACGACGAGCAGGAGCGCCAGCGCCGTCGAGACGACTATCGACGCAGAGCCGAGTACGCTCGCAGCGTTCAGGAACGGGTCGAGCTCGGTCGAGGTCCGAGTGGTCGCGACGAACGCGACGCCGGCGACGAGGACGGTCGCGACGACGAAGTCCAGTTCCAGGAGCGTCAGCGCGGTGTCCCGATGGGTTGCGGTTCCGGACCGTCTGCGGGTGGAGCTACTGTCGCCCATGCGACCACTTCGGAGTACCAGATACTTCATTAATCTGGTCCGGGCCGAACTCTGCCGGCCCGGCGGTGCCGACGCGCGGCTACAGCGCCACGTTCTCGTCCCTGTCCGTGGCGACGTCCAGGTACGCGTCGGCCTGCTCGGCGTGCGGGCCGCGCTCGACCACGCCGGCGGTCTCGTCGTACTCGACCAGCCCCATCATCGACAGCTTCGGTAGCTGGGAGTGGCGCAGCGAGGTCCGCACGCGGTCGCAGTGCTCCTCGGACACGAGGCCGATGGGCTTGCCGGTCTCCCACTCCGCGACCGCCTCGACCACCGCCGGAATCTCCGCCGGGGACTCGACCCCCCGGAGGTACGTGAGGACGTACCGGCTCCGCTTCGAGGACAGCGCGTCGAAGACGTTGTCCTGGGTCAGTGGGGGCGCGGCGGCGTCGCGCGGCCCGGGGGCGTTCCGGGACTCGTCTCCGTGACCGTCGACTAACCCGTCTTTCATTACCCTCAGGTACATCTCCGACGGGGGTGTGGCTGCTGGCTCACAGGTCACACCACTCAAGTACGCTCTCGGTCGAACCGCGCGACAGGAGCGGGACGAGGCGGGAGCGACGGTCAGGCCAGGGTCGCCTCGGGGTCGGCGTCGGACTCGCGGACCTCGCGGGCGAACGCACAGAAGTTCTCGAAGACGAGTTTGGCCTCGCAGGCCGCGCGGTAGTTCTCCTCGGTGATGCCGTCGAGGACGGCCTCGAGCCGCTCCTCGGGGAGGTCCTTGCCCCTCGTGACCGTCTCGGCGGTCTCGGCGTCGTACTCGGGGTGGAACTGGACGCCGAAGACGTTCCCCTTCCGGAAGCCGTGGTTCGAATAGTCGTTGGTCGCGATCTCGGTCGCGCCCGGCGGCAGGTCGACCACCGCGTCCGAGTGGGTCGTGAAGGCGGTGAACCGCCGGTCGACGCCCTCGAACAGCCGGGCGTCGCCGGTGTGCTCGACCTCTCGGTAGCCGATTTCGTACTCGCCCATGTCGGCCACCTCGCCGCCGAGGACGTCGGCCAGAAGCTGGTGGCCCCAGCAGACGCCCAGACACGGTAGTCCGGCCTCGACGGCGTCGCGAACCCACGCCTTCGTGGGCTGAATCCACTCCTCGTCCCAGTACACCGACGACCGCGACCCGGAGACGACCACGCCGTCGAAGTCGAGGGTAGCGGGGAGGTCGCCCCCGGTCGCGTCGAACTCCGCGAGGTCGGCGTCGAGCTCCCGCCGGAAGTTCCGCCGGGTGTCGTCGCCCTCGTGGGCGGCGTTGATGAACGCGATTCGCAATCGACTCATTGCCCCGAACAAGAGGCTCCGAGGCCAAAAGGCGTTCCGCAGTGGGGAGTTCTGCCGGTATCCGGGACGACTCCGTCTCCGACGCCTCACCCCTCGTCGAATCGCTCCTCGCCCTCGAACTGCCGGCGAAGCGCCGCCCGGTCGAGTTCGCCGGTCGGCCGCCGTGGGAGCGACGCCGCGCGCTCGACCCGCCGGACGGTCGCGTCCTCGGGGAGCGCGTCGGCTACGACCGACCGGAGTTCGCCCGGGGTCGCCTCGCCGACGAACGCCGCCAGCACGCCCGCCGAGTCGGGGACGACGCCGGCCGCGCTCACGTCCTCGCGGCCCGCCAGCGCGCGCTCGATTTCGCATGGATGGACGCGCTGGCTCGCTTCCCCGATGGTCTCGTTCGCGTGGCCGAGCAGGTAGTAGTCGCCGTCCTCCCGGGATGCGAGGTCGCCCGTCGACACCCACTCCGGGAACTCGTCGGTCGCTTGCAGTTCGCCGTCGACTGGTACGTACCCCCGTGCGGTCACGGGCCCGCGGAACTGGAGTTCGCCGATCCCGCCCTCCGCGACGGTGTCACCGCTCTCGGGGTCGACCAGTCGAACCTCGCAGTCGGGGAACGGCCGCCCGACGCGGTCGGGAGCCGGGCCGGTGACGTCGTGGGCCCCCTCGGCTCGGCCCGGCGGGACGAGGAGGTTGTTCGGCCCGGTCTCGGCGCGGCCGTAGGTCCGACACACGGGGACTTCCCGGGCCAGCGCCGCGCGGACGTCTCCCGGGAGCGCCGACCGAGTGGCGGCCCACGCCACGCGCCCGAAGTCGGTCGCCTCGAACCCGTCGGACTCGACCAGTTCGCGGTACTCGGTCGCGCCGGCGACCAGTGCGGTCACGTCCTCCTCGGCGACGGCCGCGAGGGTGGACTCCGGGTCGAACGCCCGCAGGACGACGACCCGCCCGCCGACGTACAGCAGCGGGAGCGCCAGCCCCAGCAGCCCGTCGGCGTCCGAGAACGGCAGGAGCGCGGGCGCGCAGTCGTCGCGGCCGAGCCCCCACGCCGCGACCGCCGTGACGCAGTTCCACTCGACCGCGCGGGCCGGGAGGTCCGCGACGCGCGAGGCGGTCCGGGGGTCCTCGTCCAGCGACTCGCCCGGCCGATTGCTCCGCGCGCCCTCGCCAACCGCAGGCCGGTCGGCGTCGGCCGTCCCGTGGAGGGCCAACAGCGAGTCCGCGGGGGCCGGGTCGGCGCGCTCGTACTCGGTGGCGTCCTCGCGGGCGAGTTCCTCGAACGAGACCGACACGTCGTCGGCCACCTCCCGGACGAGGTCGCGCTGGGCCGCCTCGTGGACGACGAGTTCGGGGTCGACGGCCGCCAGCGGCCCCGCGACGGTCGCGGGCGTGAGCCGGTGGGAGACGGGCGCGAACGCGCCACCGAGACGGCGGACCGCGAACAGAAGCGCCAGCGTCTCGACCCGGTTGCGCGAGAGGACTGCGACCGCGTCGCCCGGTTCGACCCCCAGTGTGGCCAGCCGCCGGACCATCGCGTCGGCCTCGGCGTCGAGGTCGGCGTAGCTCACCCGGCGGTCGGCCGAGGCGTCGACCAGCGCGGTCCGATTCCCCCAGAGGTCGGCGCGCCGCGAGAGCGAGAGCGTCATGCCCAGCGGTTCGACGCGGGCGACCGTAGGCGTTGTTGCGGCTTCGGAGCGGAGGTGTTTTGTACCGGCGGGAGAGAGGGACGGTAGGCGGCACGGTCGAACAGCGACCTTTCGACGCGCGTGGTCTCCACGTGCGTTTCGCTGCCGACCTACCCCGTCTCTCTAACGCTCGCGAGCGACTGCTATCGCCGCCTCGAAAGCGGACGACCGGTCGCCCCGCCAAGCGACAGTAACCGCTGGGTGCGAGCGGGACGGGGCAGGGCGTGAGGGCGACGACGTCCGGAGACGGAGCGCTCAAGACGCCCGCTCACGTAACCACGGCCAGTGAGTCAAGACGTCCTCACGGCGCTGTTCGGGGACCCGTTCGCCGCCATGAACACGGTCGGCTTGGTCGCGTTCGCGCTCGTGGGCGCGTCGAAGGCGATTCGCGAGGAGTTCGACCTGTTCGGAATCGCTATCGTCGGGCTGATGATGGCGTTCGCCGGCGGGGCGACCCGGGACCTCCTCGTGACGCGAGTGCCGCTGGCGCTTCAGACCCCGATAGAAATCTGGTTGGGGCTCCTCGGCGTCGGGTTGGCGATGGGGCTCAACGTGGTCCTGTCGACGCCGGACACCCACCCGATTACGCTCGTCTCGGACGCTATCGGGCTGGCCGCCTTCACGACGACCGGCGCTATCGTCGCGACCGAGGCGGGCGTCTCGGCGTTCGGCGTCGTCGCGATCGGGACCATCAACGCCGTCGGCGGCGGTGCGGTCGCGGACGTCCTCCTGAATCGGTCCCCGTTCATCCTCTTCGAGGATTTCTACGCGAGCTGTTCGGTGCTGGGCGGGACCGCCTACGTCCTTCTATCGAGCGTCGCGGGCGTCGACGGCGTCGCCGCGGCCGTGTGTGCGGGCACGACCGTCCTGGTCCGGTTGGTCGCGGTGTCGTACGATTGGCACGTCCCGACCGTACAGGAGTTGGGGTTGCGTAGCTGACCGGACCGCGACGAACCGACGACGAACGCGGGGTCGGAAGCCGAGTGGACCATCGTCGCGCTCCACTCAGTCCGCCCGCTGTGCCTCCAGAAATCCGACCAGCGCGTCGTTGACCGCCTTCGACCGTTCCACGAAGAAGAGGCGTTCGCCGGGGAACTCGCGGAACTCGCCCTTGGGCAGTCCCTCTGCGAGCAGGCGGCCGTCCTCGGGCGGGACCACCCCGTCGCTCGCGCCGTGGAGGACGAGCGCGGGTTGCGTGACCTCGTAGAGCCAGTCGCTGGCGTCGAAGTCGGCCATCGCGTCGAGGCGGGCCCGCGCCGCCTCGCGGTCGGCGTCCTCGGCGCGCCGCCACGTCACGATTCGCTCGACGAGGTCGTCGCTCGCCAGCAGTTCCTCGCCCGCGACCGGGTCGAGCGACCGCCGGACGGCGTCGGGGTCGCCCGGGTCCGGAGCCAGTCGCTCTCGCAGTTCCGGGCGAATCGGGGCGGCCCGCGGACCGCCGGCCGAGGTGCCGAGGAGTGCGAGCGAGTCGGCCCGCGAGTACTCGCGGGCGTACTGGAGTGCGACCATCCCGCCCAGTCCCGCGCCGACGAGGTGGGCCGTCCGCGTCCCGCAGTCGGCCAGCACCGCGTCGAGGTCGTCGGCCATCGCGGCGACGCCGTACGCGCCGGTCCGGTCGGGGGCGTCCGAATCGCCCGCACCCCGCAGGTCGGGAATCACCACCTCGAAGGGGCCGGCCAGCGCGGGGTACTGCCAGCTCCACTGCCACGCGCCGTACCCCGCGTCGGCGAGCAGGACGACCGTCTCCCCGGTCGCGCCGTCCCCGTCGACCTCGTAGTGAATCGCGACGCCGTCGGCGTCCGCGTAGGGCATGCACGCGTGTTCGGGCGGCCGGCGCTTCAATCGTTTCGTTCGACCCGCAGAGACGGCGTCGAACTCGTCTTCCGCTGGATTTTTGCGTCCGGTTCGGAAAGTACCGTCACGATTCGTGGGCGGGCACGACCTCAAAACGGCGGTGTTGGTCCTTTCCGTCGCGGTCGGCGTCCTCCTCGTCGTCCCGGCACTCGTCTTCCCCGAGGCGTCCTGTCTGAGTCGGGGGCCCCATCACACAGTATGCGAAATCGGACGCGTTCCGACGCTGGTCGTGTTACTTCTCGTCGTCGTGGCGTTACCGATTACGACCTGGGTGGTCGACCCGGAGTGACCGGTCGCGGGGGCCGCCCGTATCCGGGGCTTTTTGCCACCGGTCCGTCAACCCGGGACCCATGAAGGCCATCAAGGACAGCGTTCACGACCACGTCCCCGTCTGCGACCTCGCGGCCGACCTGCTCGACACGCCCGCCCTCCAGCGGCTCCGACACGTCAAGCAGCTCAGCACGGTCCGGCTGGTCTACCCCTCGGCCAACCACACCCGGTTCGAGCACAGCCTCGGCGTCTACCACCTCGCCCGGCGCGCGCTCGACAGCCTCGGCGTCGACGGCGAGCGCGCCAAGACCGTCCGGGCGGCCGCCCTGCTCCACGACGTCGGCCACGGGCCGTACGGCCACCAGACCGAGGGCATCATCCAGCGCCGGCTGGGCCGCCACCACGACGAGGTGGGCGACCTGCTCGCGGGCGACCAGCGGGCCGACGACCGGCCCGCGGACGACCGCCTCGCGGCGGTGCTCGCGTCGCACGGCCTCGACCCCGGCGAGGTCGCCGCGCTGGTGTCGGGCGAGGGGAAGCTGGGCCAGCTCGTCGCGGGCGAGCTCGACGTCGACCGGATGGACTACCTCGTGCGCGACGCCCACCACACCGGCGTTCCCTACGGCACCATCGACTACTCGCGGCTGCTGGCGGCGCTCCGGTTCCGCGACGGCGACCTCGTGCTCTCGGAAGGAAACGTCCGGACCGCCGAGGGGACGCTGGTCGCCCGCGCGCTGATGAACGCCACGGTGTATCGCCATCACGTCTCGCGCATCGCGGGCGCGATGCTCGAACGCGCCGGCGAGCGCCTGCTGGATTCGACCGGCCTCGACGCCGAGACGTTCGCCCGGATGACCGACGACCGCCTGCTGGGCGCGCTCCGGGACTGCGACGCCACCGCCGACGCCGCCCGGCGGCTCGAACGCCGCGACCTCTACAAGCGCGCGATGTGGGCCAAGCGCGAGGCGGTGCCCGACGCGGTCGTGGCCGCCGACCACGAGGAGGTCCGGGCGTTCGAGCGCGAGATCGCGGACGTGGCCGACGTCGCCCCGGAGGCCGTGCTGGTCGACGCGCCCGACGACCCAGGGATGCCCGAGACCTCGACCCGCGTGGTCGTCGACGGCGAGGTCCGACGGCTGGCCGACGAATCGCCGGTAGTCGAGGGGCTGCGCGCGGCGGGGCGCGCCCAGTGGCGACTGGGCGTGTACGCGCCCGAAGAGCGGGTTCCCGAGGTCGGCGCGGCGGCAGAGCGCGTGCTGGGCGTCGAGGCGTAGCCCCGAGACAAACGACCGGCGTAGCCGGCGGGCACTCGCCCGGCGCGATTGCGGTAGCGTGTGGTTGCGGTGCTGTGCTGTACGGTTGCGGTAGCGTGTGGTTGCGGTGCTGTGCTGTACGGTTGCGGTAGCGTGTGGTTGCGGTGCCATGTGGCTTCTCAGAGGCATCAGCAGAAGCTAGCGTCGTACCTGCGTCCACGTTTACGAGAAGTCGACCAAGCTAGCTTCTACGGAATTACGCGAAGTCGACCAAGCTAGCTTCTACGGAATTACGCGAAGTCGACCAAGCTAGCTTCTGCCGGAACCTATGAGAGCCGCACCCTCACACCTCCCCAGCCTCCTCGCTCACTACGTTCGCTCGTCCCTCGCGCACGTTACTCGCGCGCGCCGGACGCAAAACCGGTAGGCGGACGCACAAGACCGTCTGGCGAGCGAACAAGACCGTCTGGCGGGCGCACGAACTGCGAAGTCGCTCTACTCCGCGTCGGCCAGCGCGTCCTCGTAGTAGGTCAGCGGGTGCGAGATCGTCTCGCAACGAGGGTCCTCGATACTGCTGTCCTCGTCCGCCACCGGGCACTCGCCGTACGCCTGCATCGTCGCGCACGACGGCGGCGCGTACTGGGCTCCCGACTCGTCGCTCACGCGCTCGGCGCGATAGCGGAGCGCCCGCAACTCGGCCTCGGTCTCCGCGCCGGTGAGTGCCGCCAGTTGCTCGTCGTCGGCGTTGGCGCTCGCGAGGAACGACACCAGCGCGAACTCGGCGTGGGGCGGGAGGTCCGCCCCGCTCTGCGCGCGCTCGACCAGCCCGGACGCGCAGGGCGGGAACCGCTCGGGCGCGAGCACGTCGATGTCGCGGGTCACGTCGATTTCCGAGAAGGCGTCCTCGAGTTCGGCCACCTCGTCGGTCAGTCCCGCCGCGATCTGCTCGGGCACCCGGGTCGGCAGCCCGTCGGCGACCCGCTGGCGGACTGCCTCCCGGAGGAGTTCGTGGAGCTCCTCGCGGGCGAGCGACACCCAGCCGTCCGCGAGCGCTCGGGTAACCAGCCGCCAGCGCTCGCCCTCGAAGCCCGACGCGAGCCGGAGGTACGCCGTCACCGCCATCGCGACCCCGTCGTCGCGTTCGGTCCGGTCGTCGCGCCCGTCCCCGCCCCGACCCGAGAGGTCGACCCGGTCGGCGAGGTCGAACTCGCGGAGGACGTACCGGAGCGGGACCTTCCCGTCGTCGGGGGCGCGGGCGTCGTCGTCGAGCGTCTCGAAGTCGGCCACGAATCGCTCGTGGGCCGTCCGGGCCTCGGCGGTCGCGTACTTGTCTATCGCGCCGGGCGCGTCGAGCAGCGAGACCAGCACCCGCGCGACCGGGTACGAGAGGAGTTCGGCCTGCACGCCGGGGTGACGCTGGCCCTCGGGCAGGTCGACGCTCCCGTCGAGGAGCGCGCGCTCGACCCGCTGGACGCCGCGCTCGACCGCCGGATGGCGGGCGTCGCCGGAGCCGCCGGCCGTGACGAGCTCGGCCAGGCCCAGGTCCGCCTCCCGGACCGCCTCGCGCGAGGCGTCGAGAAACGGGTAGTTGGCGTGGACGGCGTCCATACTCGCCTCAATTCGGGCGACCCCGATAAACGCGACGGTCCCTCGGCAGGCCCCCGACGCCACCGCAGGCTTTGAGGGGTCGCCGTGTCTCTGTCCGGCCATGACCGACTCGTCCGAGGACGCGGTTCGGGCCTACTACGACGCCATCGACGCCGGCGACTACGAGGGGTTCGCCGACCTGCTCGCGCCCGGCGTCGTCCACGAGCGCCCCGACCGGACCATCGAGGGCCGCGAGACGCTGGTGGAGTTCATGCGCGGCGGTCGACCCCAGACCGGAACTGCCCACGAGGTCGGGGCGACCTACCGGAACGGCGAGGGGAGCTACGCCGCCCGCGGCCGGCTGTTCGACGCCGACGGCGACCTCATGTTCGAGTTCGTCGACGCGTTCGAGGTCGAAGACGGCCGAATCGAGCGGATTCGAACCTACACCCGGTGAGACGTCGAGCGGACCCCACCCCGTGGTCCGGCGGGAGCGTCGCCGGTGCAGTCGTGCGAACGCGGGACCGTCCGACTCGACCTCCCGTCGCGTTCTCGGACCGAGCGTTCGAAGCGTCCGTAACAGATATGATACGCCGGTTCCCCTCTTACGGTCCGACAATGCTCAGGCTCTCGTCCCGCGTCGTCGGTGCGTTCATCGCCGCAATTGGGGCTCTATTCGTCGCCGTCCACCTCAACGACGTGTTCGGCTTGCAACAGACGCCGGCCCGCACCGCGATCAGCGCCGCCCCGCTCGCCGCTTCGCTCCTCGTGGTCACGGTCGGCGTCGCTGTCGCCGACGAACGCCTCGTACCGCCCGAGTTCGTCGGTCGCGTACTCGCGTGGACGATGGGCGGCGGCGTTGCTATTGCAGCGTTCGACGCGTGGATTTTTGCGGGCGTCCTCGCGCGCGCCTCCACGTTGCCGACGACGGTCTCTCTCTTCGGCGTCGCAGTGCCCGGCGTGTTCGCGCCGCTCTTCGACGTGATTCCCTTCGGCGTGCTTACCGGGTTCTTCGTCGGCGTCTACGACGTCCGACGGCTCGCCCAGCAGCGGTCGATCGCGCAGTTGAGCCGTATCAACGAGACGCTGCGCATCGCGACACAGGAGATGGTCGAGCTGGACGACCGGGAGACGCTCGAGCAGGTAGTCTGCGACCGTCTTGCGGAGTCCGACCCGTACGAGGGCGTCTGGGTCGGACGCTACCACGAGGCGGACGACGTCGTCCAACCGGCGGCGTGGGCAGGCCTTCCTGACGACTACGTCGAGTCTATCGTTGTCACGGTTGACGAGAGCGAAACCGGCGACGGCGCTGGCGGGCGAGCGATTCGGACGGGGGAGGTCCAGACGGTTCCGGACGTTTACGCCGACCCGTCGATGGAGCCGTGGTGGGAGCTCCTCGAGCGACACGGTTTCGAGTCGCTCGCCGTCGTTCCCATCGTCCACGCTGATACCGTCTACGGCTTCCTCAGCATCTACGCGGACCGCCAGAACGTGTTCGACGAACGCGAGACGGAGGTCCTCTCCGAGGTCGGCGAGTCGCTCGGCCACGCCATCGCGTCGATCGAGATGGTCGACCTCCTGGCGACCCGCGAGCGCGAACTCGCGCGACAGAACGAACGACTGGCGGAATTCGCTACGGTCGTCTCTCACGACCTCCGCAACCCGCTGAACGTCGCAGATGGCTTCCTCGACATCGCCCAGGAGAGCGGCGACGAGGCCGACTTCGAGCGCGTGCGCGACGCGCTCGACCGGATGGACTCCCTCATCGAGGACCTGTTGACGCTCGCGCGCCAGGGCGAGGCCGTCGACGAGTTCGAGACCGTAGACCTCGCCGCCGTCGTCGCCGACGCCTGGGAGGTCGCAGGCGCGGAGTCGGCGACGCTCCACACCCCCGACGACCTCGGGACGGTGGCCTGTGACCCGAGTCGGCTCCGCCAGCTCTTCGAGAACCTCTTCCGGAACGCGAGACAGCACGGTGGCGCGGACGTGACGGTGACAGTCGGCGTCCTCGACGACACGGGGTTCTACGTCGCCGACGACGGACCAGGGATTCCCGAAGCGGAGCGCGAACAGGTGTTCGACGTCGGATACACGACTCACGACGAGGGGACCGGGTTCGGGTTGAACATCGTGGACGATATCGCGTCGGCACACGGCTGGAATCTCGGACTCGCCGAAAGCGACGCTGGCGGCGCGCGCTTCGAGTTCCGCGGCGTCGAGGGTGACGTCGCGCGACTCGACGAAGACGACCTGTGAGCCGGGTAAACCGGGCACAGCGCGCCACGAATCGCAACCTCCCCATCCGTCAGCCGTCTCCGAGCACGGCCGGCCGTCGCCGCTACTGTGAGCTGTTACTGTCAGCGTCGTCCGGAGGCGAGCCGTTCGGCGGCGCGGAACCGTTCTCGGGGTCGAAGCCGTCCCCGTCGTGGCGAAAGTGTTTTTCACGACGCTGAACCGCCTCCTGCTGGTCGCGCTCGCGGGCATCTACGTGCGGCTCTACCGCGACCTCCCGAACAAGTACACGCGCAGCCTGCTCGTGTTGAGCCTCGCGTTGCTGCTGTACGCGTTCACGTCCAACCCCCTCGTGCAGGTCGTCTTCGGGTTCCATCCCCGCCCGGAAATCGGTGTCTTCGGGGTTCCTTCCCGACCTCTTCGTCGGGTTCGCCAGCGTCGTCCTCCTGTACCAGAGCCGGACGTGACGTCGGCTCTCGACCGGAAGGCGGCGTTCGGGCCTGCACCGTCCGGAGCCAGGAGGCCGTGGTGCGGGAGGAGCGTGAGCGAGGTCGTGCAATCGTGGGACACGACGGCACAGCTCGCGTGTGACGCTGACAGAGCGAGATCGCGAAAGGCGGCCCGCGTCGGCCGATTCCGGGTACCGTACCGCGACTCCGCCGGCACTGCGAAGTTTTAACACGCCGTCGGCCCTCGCTCTAGGAACCCATGAGCCTCTTCAGGGACCTCGGGAAGAAGGTCGAGGAGTTCAAGCAGGCCTCGCAGTCGGCCGCCTCGGAGGAAGCCGACTACGAGTGTCGGGACTGCGGCGAGCGGCTGTTCACCGACCGCGAGGCGTGTCCCGAGTGCGGTGGCGACGTGGTTGCAGTGACGGGGTGACGGAGCGTCTCGGGCGACCGAACTACTCCGCCTCGCCCGCGCCGACCGCGCTCTCGCCGACCTTCTCGTGGCCCTCGATGACCGCCTGGCCGCCCATGTACGGCCGGAGGGGTTCGGGTACCGTGACGGTGCCGTCGTCGTTCTGGTAGTATTCGAGGATGGCGACCATCACCCGAGGCAGCGCGACGCCCGACCCGTTGAGCGTGTGGAGGTACTCGGCCGACTCGTGGCGCTCGGGCCGATATCTGAGTCCGGCGCGCCGGGCCTGGAAGTCCTCGAAGTTCGAGACCGACGACACTTCGAGCCACCGGCCGCCCTCCTCGGGGCCGTCGTCCATGTCGTCGCCGGGAGCCCACACCTCGACGTCGTACTTCTTGGCCTGCTGGAACCCCATGTCGCCGGTACACATCGTGAGCACGCGGTACGGGAGGTCGAGGCGCTGGAGGACCTCCTCGGCCTCGCTCAGCAGGCCTTCGAGCCGGTCGTCACTCTCCTCGGGGCGGACGAAGTTGACGAGTTCGACCTTGTTGAACTGGTGGACGCGGACGTAGCCCCGCGTCTCGGTGCCGTGTTCGCCCGCCTCGCGCCGGAAGTTGGGCGAGAACGCCTGATGCTTGACCGGCAGGTCCTCGTCGAGCAGAATCTCGTCGCGGTACATGTTGGTGACGGGCACCTCGGCGGTCGGCAACAACCAGAGGTCGTCATCGTCGTACTCGTCGTCCTGCCGGGCGCTCACGCGGTAGGCGTCGTCGGCGAACTTCGGCAGTTGGCCCGTGCCGCGCATCGAGGCGCTGTTGACCGGAATCGGCGGGAGGACGTCGACGTACCCCTGCTCGCGGTGGACGTCGAGCATGAACTGCACGAGCGCGTGTTCGAGGCGCGCGCCGTCGCCTTTCACGAACTGGAACCCGCCGCCGCTGACCTTCGCGCCCCGCTCGAAGTCCAGGATGTCGAGGTCCTCGCCGAGTTCGTAGTGCGGGGTCACGTCGTCCGGGAGGTCCCGGAGGTCGTCGAAGCCCTCACGATACCGCTCGACGTTGTCGGCCTCGTCGTCGCCGACGGGCACCGACTCGTGGGGCACGTTCGGGAGTTCGAGCATCGCCTCGTCGAGGTCGGCTTTCAACTCGTCGGCGCGGTCCTCGACCTCTTCGAGTTCGGCCTTGAGTTCCTGCGAGGTCGCGATGGCCTCGTCGGCCTCGTCGTGCTTGCCGGCCTGCTTCAACTCGCCGATGCGGTCGCTGACCTCGTTGCGCTCGTGACGGAGCTCGTCGCCCCGCGCCTTCAGGTCGCGCCACTCGGCGTCGAGTTCGAGGATTCGGTCGAAGTCCACGCCCTCGACGCCCTTGTCGTCGAGCGCCGCGCGGACCTCGTCGGGGTTCTCGCGTACGTAGTTCCGGTCGAGCATTCCTACGTGTCACATCCCGCTCCCGGCAAAAAACCGTATCGTTCGTGGGAGAGGGGTTGGCAAGGGGTGACGAAGTTGGTGTGTTCGTTCCAGTACGATGAGCCGACCACACTTCCCTAAACCACTAGAAATACAAATCCAATAAATAAATATTTAATACTATATTAATAGTAGAAATTATATTCAGAAAGACCGTATGAGTCGAATAGTGATAATGCAGCTATGGGAAAGGAGCGAGTTTATAGAATATTGTCAAAATATCTTATAAATAGATACATACTCGCCACCATGCTATCTCTATACGTGGCAAATATTATAATCTTATTTATTAATTTTAATTTTTCCGGAATCGTGCAGAGCGTCTCCGAGCCATATTTATATGTCCTGTATTATATCCCCTCCCTTGGCCCAGCATTCCTCACAACCTACTATATGTACGCCCTTGTGATATATAATATGTATAGGTTGTTAACGGAGAGACGGTAGAGAAGTATATTAGACAGTCAAATCACCTACCCGGCAGAGTTAGTAACTTCGAGGGCACCGAGCCAAACGTTGATACACGATAGCCCCAAATGTGTACGCATGAGCCAGAAGCACGTCACCGCTCGCGTCTCCGAGGACCTCTACGAGAAGATAGAACGAATCAAAGACGAGGAGCAGACCGACCGTTCGACGACCATCAACAGACTGCTCGAACGCGGCGTCGGCGACTGGCAGATCGAGACGGCGGTCAGGCGCTACCGGGAAGGGACAGTCTCGCTCGGTCGCGCAGCGGAACTCGCGGACGTTTCCGTCTGGCGGTTCCTCGACGTGCTGGACGAGCGCGGCGTCGAGACGAACTACGACGAGAGCGACCTCGAAGCCGATATCGCGGCAGTGCGCGACGATGAGTGAGGTCGTCGTCACCGACTCGACGGTCCTCATCTACCTCGCCAAACTCGATGGCCTCTCGTATCTGGAGGCGTTGTTCGACAGCGCGTTCGTACCCGACGCGGTCTACGAGGAGGTCGTCACCCGAGGCCGCGAGGAGCAGTACGCCGACGCACTGCAGGTGGAAACGGCCGCCGACCGATTCCTCGACGTTCACGAACTCCCCGACGAAATCGAGGACAGGGCCGACGAGATTCAGCGGTCGTCCGGGCTCGAACGCGGCGAATGTACGGCAATCGCACTCGCCGAAGCCGAAGACGCGCGCTGTCTCACCGACGACCACGCCGCGCGGACGACGGCGGAGTCGCTCGGGGTCGCGGTCGGCGGGACCATCTACGTCCTGCTCGAAGCACTCGACCGCGAACGGCTCTCGTTCGAGGCGTACGTCGACGAACTCGACGCGCTAACCGGCGAGGGATTCCGGATGAGTGCGAGCCTCTATCGCCGCGCGGTCGAAGCCGGCGAGGAACTCGCCGACTGAACTTCCGCGGACGAACTCCTTTTACCCCGTCCGGTCCCACACTCGACCATGACGAGAGGCGACCTCCGGGAGGTCACGACCGGCAACTGCTCGGATCTGTACTACCTCGACACCGGGATGTACGACACCGACGGCTACGGCGCGGTGTACGTCTACGACGCCGCGCGGCCCGCCATCGTCGACACCGGCATCGGCACCCACCACGACCTGATTCTCGACGCGCTCGACGAACTCTCCATCGCCCGGGAGGACGTGGCGGTAATTCTCCCTACCCACGTCCACCTCGACCACGCGGGCGGCGCTGGCTTCCTCGCGGCGGCGTGCCCGAACGCCGAGGTGATGGTCCACGAAATCGGCGCGCCACACCTCGTCGACCCCTCCCGACTCGTCGAGGGGACGAAGGCGGCGGTCGGCGACCAGTGGGAGTTCTACGTCGACCCGAAGCCGGTCTCGGAGGACCGCGTGGTCGAACTCGTCGCGGGCGACACCGTCGACCTGGGCGACCACCGCCTCGACGTGTACCACGCGCCGGGCCACGCGCCCCACCAGTGCGTCTACCACGACCGCGACGACGATTCGGTGTTCGTCGCCGACGCGGCGGGCATCTGGGTGCCCGACCGCGAGACGGTCCGCCAGACCTCGCCGCCGCCGAACTTCGACCTCGACCAGTGTCTCGCCGACCTCGACACCATCAGGGACCTCCATCCGAAGGCGCTGTTGTACCCGCACTTCGGCCCGGTCGCGTACGACTCCGACCTGCTGGACGAGTACGCCGCGACCCTCCGGGAGTGGGTCGAGTCGGTCGAAGCCGAGTACGAGGAGTTGGGCGACCAGAGCGCGGTCGAGGAGCACTTCGCGGACGCCACCGACATGGGCGAGGTGTGGAACGAGCGGAAGGCCCGCGAGGAGGAAAAGCTGAACGTTCGGGGCGTGGTGACCGCGCTCGAGCGTCGCGAGGGCTGACTCAGCGGCCGCGACGCGCGGTCGCCAGAACCAGCGCGGCGAGTGCGAGGCCCGTGACGAGCGGGCCGAACCCCGGAACGCCACTCTCCGGACTGGGCGTGGGCGACGATAGCGCCGACGTGGCTCGCGTCGCCGTGGCCGAGTCGGCGCTCGTGGCCGTCGCGGCGACGGTCGAAGGCGCGTCACTGCCGGACGTCGTCGCCCCGGAAGCGGTTTCGGTAGACGGTGACGTCACCGTCGAGGCCGCCGTCCGCGTCGACTCCGACGGCGCGGTCGTCGAGGACGCCGCCGAGGCTGCGTTCGACCCTCCCGACGACGGCTGGGACGGTCCCGCGTCCGGCGTCGTGGTTGACGGAGTGCTTGCTGTGTGGAGGTCGATGCGGTAGGTTCCGGCCGACACCGTCAACTCGACCGACCCGTCTGCCGGGACCGACTTCCGGGCGAGTTCGACCCCCGACGGGGTGTCGGCGACGACGGTCGTTCCGTCGTCGAGGCCCGTTGACGCGACCGAGAGGGTGACCCGTCCGGTCGCGTCCAGCGCCACGTCCGCGCCGTCGTCGCTCGGGTCGTAGACGGGGTCGCGGTAGGCGAGCTTCGAGACGTCGGACTCGACCACTATCGCGGGCGTTCCGACCGGGTCGACAGTGACGGGGGCGTCCCCGCCGTCGACGTTCCCGAGACACGTCCGGGCGTCGGTCGCCACGTCGACGCGAGCCGCCGCGTTGCCGGCGGCCGAGAGCGCGACCGTCCCCGCGTTCCCCGCCCGGTGGAGCGTGACGGTCCCGCCACCGTCGTCGAACGTCGCGTAGTGGACGTCGGCGGCGTTCTCGTAGACGGTCAGCCCGGAAGCGGCGACGTACGCCCCACCCCCTGAACTGTCGACGCAGGACAGCGCGACGCCCTGGTTGCCGGCGGTGGCCCCGGCGGCAGTGAGACCGCCGACCGTCGCGCCGGCCAGCGTCCCACCCACGAGGACGGTCACGGCGTACAGCGCCGCGAGTTTGCGCGAGGCGTCGGTCATCCCTCGACCGTCACCCCCGCTCCGTTCTCGGCGACGGAAACCCCGCTCTCGAAGGGGACGGTCTCGACGGTCGTCTCGCGGTTCGAGACGGTCAGGCGCGCGTCGGTCACCGCGTCGACGCGGCCGTGCTGTTGTGCGATACCCGACCGTCGCGTTTCGGCGGTCGACTGTTGCCGTTCGACCAGCGTTTCCAGTCGATGGTGAAGGGTCTCGCTCATGCTGTCGTCCCCGATTCGTTTTCTCCCGACGTCCGCGTCCGTGGCTGTCGGGAGAGCAGCGTTCCGGCGCGCCCGTTCGTCCGGCCCGTCGTCGGTCATGGCCGGTACTGTCGACTGGCGAGCGTCAGCTTGGGCGTGCCGGACTCCTGGGACCCGGTGAACTCCACGCGAAACCGGACGCGGCTGTCGCCCGGTATCGACGACAGGTCCGTTCCGGGACCGACCGGATGGGACCCCCAGGTCGACCAGCCGCTTCCGTCGTCGGTCTCGACGTAGACCTCGACGCTCCCGCCGGTCTGTACCGTCTGAAACGTTGCCGTCTCCCAGCAACTCACCGGCGTCACGTCGGGCCACTCGATGGTCGCCTCTCCACCCGGCGGGGGAAATCCAGTCACTTTTCTAACACAAATCGCGTCCTCTATATTCGCGTAGGTTCCGGCTTGGTCGTATGCACCGTTGGTGATATCGACGTACTGTGACGTAAACGGGAACGACGCGTCGCTCCGGTCGCCACCGTCCTGTGCGTCGACGAGTATGCCGTATTTCGTCCCTGCGGAGAGGTCTGCGGTGAGCGTAACCGAGTTTCCCGCACCAGGGGACGGCTCCTGTGTGATCGTGTCGAGGTCGGTATCCACGAGGTAGACGGTACTTTCGCCACTGGTATTGGTACTGATCATCACCGAGATGCGGGTGAGATCGGTCTGCGGTTCGATCTCGATTCCGGACCGAAGCCCGTTTTGGTTGCTGAATGTACCGCCGTCCGGGAGCCTGTCCGCTGTCGACGATTGACCGCTCCCACCTTCGAGATTGCCGTCGGAGATGATCACGTTGGACGAGGAGGCGAGATCGCCGCTGGTGAAGCTACTGATGGTCTCGGTGGTCGTCGGGGTCGACCCGATGGAGACGGTCCCGTCGCTCTCGGTGACGGAGATGCCGTCCGCGCCCGACACTGATCGGTGTTCGACGCCGTCGGTCGTAACGTCCGACAACAGCGCCGTTCCCGACCCCTGTCGGCTGAGTTCGACGGTGACCCGGTTCGAGCCGTCGAAGCCCAGCCCGTTACCCAAGTCGGCGGTCAGAGCATTACCGGAAAGCGCGAGTCCGTTCCCCAGTAGATTCGTCATCGCACTGTCATCGGTGACGCCGCCGTTCAGCTCCTCGGCGTACAGTGCGTCCAGCGGATCACCACTCGTTCCGACCCGTCCCTGCGCGTCCGCACTGGCCGTGCCGACGCCGCCGAACAGCAGGGCGAGCAGGCCGCCGGCTTTCAGCGCGTTCCGGCGGTTCGCCAGCAGGGGCGCGTCGATGCCGTCGGTGTCGGCTTCCAGGCTCCCGATGCGGTCGCGCTGTCGCTCGATGAGTGCCCGCTGCTCGGCGACGAGCGATTCCAGGCGGTCGAGCCGCTCGGCGGTCCCGTCACTCACGCTATCGACCCCGCGTTAGAGCGCCCGCCGCCGCAACGGGTCGACCGTCGTCGGTCTCCAGAAATACCTGTCCGCGCCGTCCAGCGGTCACGTTCGCTTCTACGTGCCTCATTCACCGGGACCGTTTGGAGGGCGACACCGAGTATTCCGTCCCTGCACTCGCAGGGACTCCCCTCATCCCGACTCCTCGAGTAGGCCGGCGAGCAGATTCCGCTGGGCGGCCCGGAGTATCTCACCGTAGGTCTGGCGGGCGACGCCGAGTTGCTCGGCGAGTTCGCTCGCGTTCTGGGAACGCGGTTGCTCGAAGTAGCCCGCGCGGTACGCGGCCGTTATCACCTCCCGCTGGCGGTCGGTCAGCGCCGAGAGCGGATCGCTGCTCGCCGCGTCGGGCGGTGCCGTCGTGAACTCGCTCGTCGTCACGCCGTCGAACCGCTCGGTCAGTGCGTCGAGCACCGAATCGAAGGCGGTCCCGCGCGGGAACCGGACGGAAAGGGTCGTCGACTCCTCGGCCACCCGCGCCTCGTCGACGCTGCCGCCGTGGTCGGCGACGACGGCGCTCGGGACCGTCCCGGACGCGACGACCTGCACTCGCGTCCCGTCGTCGGCGACGCGTTCGACGCGGTCGACGCCCTCGGTAGCCCGTGCCGCGCCGACGAAGCTCTCGGGGGCGTCCGCCACGTCGAGGAAACACAACACCGCGTCGTCGCGTCGCGGAATCGCGGCGACCACTCTCGGGGTGGCCCCGGTCGCGGCGACCGCTTGTGAGAGCGGCGTGCCGGCGGTTTCGACGGTGATCGTGAGCCGGACCCACTCGTCGGCCGCCAGCGCCTGACGGCGGGCGTCGCTGGCCATCGCGTAGCCGAGGACGTCGGCCGACTCTTCGAGGAGGTCCAACAGGCGCTCCTCGCCGATGACGGGGGTGGCCGAGCGGTACGCGACGAGGACGCCGCGCGCGACGCCGTCGTGCGTGACCGGGGCAGTCACGACCGTCGACCCGAGCCCGTCGTCACGGTCGTCGCTGTCGGCCTCGGCCGGTCGTCGCGTAACCTGGGGCTCGTCGTCCCGGAGCGCGGCGCGTACCGGGTCCCGTCCGGCCGGTGTGTCGGGAACGGCGAGTTCGTCCCCGTGATCACCGTCGCCGGCCGAGGCCAGTCGCTCGACGTCGTCGGTCGGCGTCACTCGCCCGATCTGCGCGAACGCGATGGTGTCCATCGCGACCAGCTCCGCACACGCGGCGCTGGCGAACCGCTCGACAGACGCCACGTTCGCCAGTTCCTTCTGGAGCGTGCTGCGTGCGGTCCGCTCGGCCGCCAGTTCCTGCTCGCGCCGTTTGCGTCGCACGATGTCCCGAATCGTGACCATGACGCCCCCGATCAGCGGGTCGTCGAGGTAGTTGCCGCCGCGCGCTTCGACCCAGCGGTAGGAGCCGTCTTTCGCCCGGACGCGATACTCGACGGTGGCGTCGGGCTCCGGCGCGGCCAGCATCTCCTCGAACGTTCCGCGAACGTCGTCCCTGTCGGCGGGATGGACGTGCGCGAACGCGTCCGAGCCGATCAGGTCCGACGGTTCGTACCCCAGCGTCGATTCGATGCCCGGCGACACGTAGTCGATGGTCCCGCCCTGGGTGCAGATGAGGACGTAGTCCGAGGAGCGGTCCAGAATCCGCCGATATCGGGCCTTCGCGTCGGCCAACTGCTGTTCGCGCTCCTTCCGTTCGGTGATGTCAGTCCCCGTGGTGAACACGAGCGAGTAGTCGTCAGCGTGGCGCTCGGGGACGTACAGCTCCATCAGTTCGTGTCTGACCTCCTCGCCGTCCAGGGGGACGAACTGACACTCCTTGCGGACGTACCGTTCGCCGTCGAGGACCGCCTGCCACATCTCGGTCAGCCCCTCGCGGGTGGCCGGCGTCATCAGCTCCCCGAGGTTCGAGACGAGTTGGCCCTTCGAGTCCGCGCCGTAGAAATCGAGAGCGGCGTCGTTGACCATGTGTACGTCGACGCGTTCGAAGATGTTCAGCAGTTCCGCCGGGTTCTGGTCGACGACCGCGCGGAGTTCGTCGCCGGTGTCCGCGAGCCGCTCGGCGTACGCTCTGGCCTCCGAGAAGTCCTGTTCCCAGAGGACGAGGTCGTCGTTCTCGAACAGCGTCCGGTACCGGTCGCCGACGCCCGCCGGGTGGGCGGGACCCGCTCGCTCCCGGAGCGTGACCAGCGCCAAGTCCCGGTCGCGCCCGAGCGGCCTCGCCCGAGCCCCGACGGCCACGTCGTCGCCGCCGCCGGTTTCGACCCGCCAGTCGAACGCGACGGCACCGTCGTCGCGGGCGCGGTCGAGTCGCCCCCGGTCGCCGACGACGGGCGGGTCCCCGGTGACCGCGAGGTCGTCGAGGTTCGCCCCGCGCAACTCCGACGCCGAATAGCCGAGCAGCGTGGCACACCCGGCGCTGGTCGCCTGTATCTGACCGGTCGTCGCGTCGACGACGAGGACGCCCTCGCGCGAACTCCAGCGCTCCTCGCTCACAGGCGGTCGTCGGACCGATGACGGATAAATGTGGACCTCCGGTTCGGCGGTCTCGGTCGGCGCAGGGTCGACTCCCGTGGCGTCGGCCCGAAAGTCCGTCGCGGTCGTCGCGTCCGACGCGAACGCCACGGGGATAAACCCGGTTGAACGCGCTCAACGTTCGGGCGGAGTTTATTGTCGCGGAGCCCTCATGGAGGGGTATGGCCTGGCGTGACGCGGAACGGGCGTACGACGACGAGGTGCTCGGGGAGTCGACCATCCCTCGGCTGTTCGAGGAGAGCGCGGCCCGGCACGAGAACCGCCCGGCCCAGCAGTACAAGGGCGGCATCTACGACCGGTCGCTCGTCGGGACCGCCATCCGGGAGGCGGCCGACGGGCAGTTCCGGACGCTCGCGTACG
The DNA here is from genome assembly GCF_004765805.1 of Halorussus halobius. Classification (GTDB taxonomy): domain Archaea; phylum Halobacteriota; class Halobacteria; order Halobacteriales; family Haladaptataceae; genus Halorussus; species Halorussus halobius. The sequence continues at coordinate 217,812 of NZ_SBIU01000004.1, forward strand.
ACGAGATGCGCGACGTCGTGCGGTCGCTCGCGGCCGGCTTCCGGGAGTTGGGCGTCGGGGCCGACGACCGCGTGGCCCTCTTCGCCAACACCCGGATGGAGTGGGCCCAGACCGACTTCGCGCTGCTGGCGGCGGGCGCGGTCGTGACCACGGTGTACAGCGGGTCCTCGTCGAGACAGGTCGAGTACCTGCTCGACGACCCCGACGCCGACGGCGTGGTGGTCGAGAACGCCGAGTTGCTCGACCGCGTGGTCGAGGTGCAGGACGCGCTCGACCTCGAATTTGCGGTGACGATGGACGAACTCGGCGGGGCAGACGCCGGGGGCGAATCCCTCGCCGAAGCGGCCGACTTCGAGGTGCTGACGCTGGGCGACCTCTACGAGACCGGCCGCGAGGCCTTCGACCGCGACGAGTACGAGTCGTGGGTCGACGCCCGCGACCCCGAAGACCTCGCGACGCTGATATACACCTCCGGAACCACCGGCCGGCCCAAGGGCGTGAAGCTGACCCACCGGAACTTCCGGGCGAACGTCAACCAGTGTCGACGCCGATTCGGTCCACGGCCCGACAAGGCCGACAACGGCGTCCCGGTCATCGACGAGGAGTCGAGAACCGTCTCGTACCTCCCGCTGGCCCACGTGTTCGAGCGGCTGGCGGGCCACTTCCTCATGTTCGCCAGCGGGGCGTGCGTGGCCTACGCCGAGAGCCCCGAGACCCTGCAGGAGGACTTCCAGCAGGTCGAACCCACCACGGCGACCAGCGTCCCGCGCGTGTACGAGCGGATGTACGACGCCATCCGCGAGCAGGCCGAGTCCTCGCCGATCTCGGCGCGACTGTTCTCGTGGGCGACCGACGTCGGCCGGGAGTACTTCGAGACCGACGACCCGGGACCCGTCCTGCGGGCCAAGCGCGCGGTGGCCGACCGGCTCGTCTTCCGGACGGTCCAGAACGGGCTCGGGGGGAACATCGACTTCTTCATCAGCGGCGGCGGGAGCCTGTCGGCCGAGCTGTGTGCGCTGTACCACGGGATGGGGCTGCCGATTCTGGAGGGGTACGGTCTGACCGAGACCTCGCCGGTCATCGCGGTCACCCCGCCCGAGGAGCCGAAGGTCGGTACCGTCGGTCCGCCCGTGGTCGACCAGGAGGTCCGGGTGGACGAGTCGGTGGTCGCCGGGGGGGTCTTCGAGGACACCGACGGCGATGTCGGCGAGTTGCTGGTGCGGGGCCCGAACGTCACCGACGGCTACTGGGAGATGCCCGAGGAGACCGAGCGCGCGTTCACCGAGGCCGACGACGGCGGGGACCCGTGGTTCCGGACCGGCGACATCATGGAGATACGGCCGGACGACTACGTCGAGTTCCGCGAGCGCGCCAAGCAACTGCTGGTGCTCTCGACCGGCAAGAACGTCGCGCCCGGCCCCATCGAGGACGCGTTCGCCGCCAGCGACGTGGTCGAGCAGTGCATAGTGGTCGGCGACGGCCAGAAGTTCGTCTCCGCGCTGGTGGTGCCCAACGTCGAGGGCGTCCGCAAGCGCGCCGACGCCGAGGGCGTCGACCTGCCCGACGACGACGCCGACCTCCGACGGGACGACCGGGTGCGGGCGTGGATAGACGAGGAGGTCGAGCGCATCAACGAGCAGTTCGAGTCCCACGAGCGAATCAAGCAGTTCCGACTCGTGGGCGAGGAGTTCACCGAGGCCAACGACCTGCTGACCCCGACGATGAAGAAGAAACGCCGCAAAATCCTCGACCGCTTCGCCGACGAAATCGGCGACATCTACGAGACCGAGTACGAGACGGCGTGAGGGCCGCGTTCGACCCCGAACGATTCCCTGTTTCGCGTCGCCGAACTACGCGAGCGCGAGCAGTCCGGCCCCGAACGCCAGACACAGGACGGCCGTGACGAGCGGGAACGCCGCCGTCCGGAGGCGACGACGAGCGACCGCGCGCGGCGACCGGTCGGCTATCACGAGCGGTCCCGCCAGAACTGTCCGTCCGTCGCGGCGCTCGGGGCGGCCCGCGACGACGTGGCGCTCGTCGGGGTCGACCCGGCGTTCGGTGTACCGGCGCGCGCCGACGCCGAGGCGCGCGAACGGGCCCGTCGATGCGGGGTCGAGGCCGTCTCGAACCGCGACGAACGACGCCACTCTGTCGGGCGGGCGCTGGCCCGCCGGTACGGTAATCGTCTCGCTCGCGGTGTCGAGCGAGAACCGCCGCGACTCGGGGTCGATTCCGACGCTGGCCCCACTGCCGCGCAACTCGAAGGCGACCGCGGCGACGCCGTCGTCGATGCGAGTCCACGTGAGCGGAATCTCGGACGGGATGAGCGCGCGCTCGGAGACCTCGTACTCGACGCCCAGACACGACTCGCCCGAAAACGGCGCGTCGACCGACTCGCCGGTCGACTCGGCCAGACCGCGACAGACCGCGAACGAGTCGTCCGCGGACACGTTCGGCGGGTCGACGACCTCCGCACGGAGAAGGCGCGGGAGGACCGCGAGCGGTCGGAGTCCGTACCAGCCGAAGCCGACGCCCATGAGTGCGAAGACCGCGCCGAGGACTGCGACCGCGTTCATGACGTCGGATTGTGCCCCTCGTGTCAAGTAGGTTTGGTTCCAGCCGGTCGCGGACCGGGACGCGTCGTCGCTCCCCGTGACCCCGACGCAGGGCAGTGTGCAGACGCGCAGTGGGACCTCGGATGCAACTCGAACGCGACGGGCGTACGCTGACTCGATTTTCCACGTTGGCGCGCGCTGGCGCGAGTTCATCTCGCGCCGACATGCGCGAGGGAGGGGCGCGCTCGTGCGCCCCGAGGCTGGGGAGGAGTGAGGCCCGCCGTCGCGGTGCGGGGCTGTGCGGTGCGGTTGGCCTTGGCGTCTGCGCAAGCGAAGCGCGCGCAGGCTCGGCAGACGCGGTTTGTCTGCCGACGGACTGAACGGGCGAGGCGCGCTCGCGTGCAGTTCAGTTGCCTCAGCGACCCCTATCTCGGCCGGGCGGTGCGGAGAGGGCGAGATATGTCGCTGAGCGGCCTCCTCGTGAGCGAAGCGAACGAGGGCTCGTCGGAGCTTGCCTCCGACGGTGGCGAGCGCGCCGAGGGCGTTCGAGGCTGTGATTGCTGTCCTATGGTTTGAGAGCGCTCCGAGGACGTTCGCGGAGTTAGTTGCGGTCACGTCCACGCATCCGAACACCACTCCACGCAGGTCCCCCGAAAGCTTTGTGTCCCAAGCGACTACCTCCGCGCGAATGCAGGTCACGCTCCTCGGAACCGGCGACACGACCGGCACGCCTACGCCCGGCTGCGACTGTGACACCTGCGCGGCGGCCGAAGAACGTGGCATCGAGCGCTCGCGGTTTTCGGTCCACGTCCGCAACGAGCGCACCGACGAGTGTCTGCTGGTCGACCTCAGCCCGGACTTCCGCCACCAGTTCCTCCACCGCGACGTCGCGCTGCCCGACGAGGCCATCGTCACCCACGTTCACTTCGACCACCTCGACGGGCTGGGCAACGCCTACCGGCTGTTCGATGACCTGCCGGTCCACGCCGCGAGCGAACGCGACCCCGCGACCGACGAGAGCGTCGCCGACACGATTCGCTCGAAGTACGACTACCTCGACCGAGTGACGGTCCACGACCGCGCACCGTTCGAGCCGTTCGAGACCTGCGGCTTCGAGGTGCGGCTGGTGCCGGTCGACCATCCGCCGCTGGTCTGCTACGGCCTCGCAATCGAGAACCCCGAGTCGGGGGCGAAGTTGGCGCTGACCGGCGACACCAGCTACGCGGTCCCCGAGGAGAGTCGCGACGTGCTGGCCGACGCGGACCTGCTGCTGGCCGACGCCATCGTGCCCGCACACCTCTGCGACCACCACCCGCTCGGCGGCGACCACCACGATTCGTCGGGCGTGCCCCGGACGTTCGGCACCAAGCACATGACCCGCGAAGGCGCGCTCTCGCTGGCCGACGAACTGAACGCCGACGAGACGCGACTGGTCCACCTCTCGCACTTCTACCCGGCCGAGGAGGCGTTCGAGGAGCCGCTGGCGGTCGACGGCGAGCGATACCGGCTCTGAGAAACGTCGTTTCTGGACGCGCGGACACGAGTGGAAACGACGTTTCGAAAGCCCTCCGCGTACTCTCCGGCACAGAAACCGCAACCAACTCCTCGGACGCCTTCGGCACGCTCTGTGACAATGCTGGAACCGCAAACAACGCCTCGAACGCCCTCGGCCCGCACTGTGACGACGCTTCGACCGAAACCACAGCCTCGAACGCCCTCGGCGCGCTCGCGGTCGCTCAGCGACATCTCCGACGGACGTAGTTGCGACGGAGAGGGGTCGCTGAGGCGACCACGTGAACGCGAGCCCGCCTCGCCCGTTCAGTCCGCCGAGGAAACCGCACCGCCACCGCACCGCGACGGCAGGCCTCACGCCTCCCCAGCCTCGGGGCGCATGAACGCGCCCCTCCCTCGCGCATATTGGCGCGACACGGAGGTCGCGCCAGCGCGCGCCGACCGTGGAAAGTGAAGTTAGCGTACGCTAGCGTGGAACCTGAGGTCACGTCGCGTCGTTCATGGCGAGCCTGCACTCACCTCCGTTCGCGCAGACGCCGAGGTGGTGGCCGTATCACCGATGAGGAAACGGAATTCTGGAGCCGCTACGCGGCCCGTCGCCGGATTCCGACGAGCGCGACGAACAGGCCAGCGAGCGCCGCGAGCGGGGCGAATCCGGGAACGCCGGTCGAATTGTCGGCGTCGGTCGTCTCGTCGCCCGCGTCGACGTCGGCACCGCTCTCCGGAAGGTCGGTGGCGCGTCCGTCGTCGCCGTTCCCGGCCAGCGCGCCCTCCGTGGTGTCGTCGCCGGTCGCGCCGTCGGTCGTCTCCGGAGCCTGACCCTCGGCCCACCCGCTGACGTTTTCGAGCGTCCGGTGGCAGGCCGTCAGTCGGCTCTCGTTGGCGTGGAGGTTCGCGCCGCCGTCGATTTCGTAGGTTCCCGTGGCGTTCAGGTCCTCGGCGGTCGGGCCGCCGTGTTCGCCCGTCTGGAGCCGGGCGGCGTCGTATATCAGCCACGGCGCGTAGACCTCCCAGACCACCTCGCCCTCGGGGGTTACCTCGGCCACGCGGTGGTTCCTGGAGTCGGTGACCAGCGTGTCGCCGTCGGGGAGTCGGTCGGCGTCGCGGGGCCAGTCGAGGTCGCCGTCGAGCGTCCACGTCCGGTTCCAGCCGTCGGTGCCGTCGGTCGGGTCGCCCGCGAGTTCGTACTCCGCGATGCGGTCGTTCTCGCTGTCGCCGACGAGGATGGTGGGCGTGCCGTTCTCGCTTTCGAGGTAGTCGGGGTTGTGCTGCTCGTTCAGCACGTCTTTCTCGCCGTCCGCGCCGAGTTTCATCGCTATCTCGTCGGTCGAGCGGTTCACCACGATGGCCTGGTCGAAGTTCCGGGGCGAGGCGAGGTAGAGACCGTCGCCGATTCGGTCCACGTCGTTGACGTGGGTCCAGTCGTCGGTGTAGTTCTCCTCCAGTTGGTCGGGGTCGTAGTGGTCGTCGAACCGCCAGACCCACTCGAACTCACCGGTCGTGCGGTTGTACACCCGCAGGCTGTCGTCGTTCTCCCCCGTCTCCTCGTCGTAGTTTCGCATGTTGGCTATCAGAATCTCCTCGCCGCCGCCGATGAGGTCGGCGTCGTGGGTGTCGGCCAGGTCGAACGTCTGGCTCCAGACGCGCTCCTGCGTCCGGGGGTCGAACTCGTAGACCAGCGTCCGCTCGTCGGGCAGCGTCGCGGTCACGAAGACGTTGCCGTTCGCCAGCGGGTCGACGTCGTACCCCCACGTCACGTCGTACTTCTCGGCCATCCCGTGGACCCAGCGAATCTCGCCAGAAGGACCGACCCCGACCAGTTTCGCGGGGCGCTTGCCGCCGTCCTCGCCGAACTCGAACCCCTGCACGCTGACGACGGTCGTGCCGGTCGCTGGTTCGGTGACGGTCCCCGCACACGGGTTCGGTCGGTCGGCCGAACTCTGCGCGGAACCGGCCGGCACGGCCGCCACGGAGGCCACCATCGAGAGACAACACGCCAGAGCCACTGCGACGGCGAGCCGTCGCCGAGCGGGCGCGAACATGGTCCCAGCTATCGACGCTGGTCGGTTTTTAGTTACCGGTTGGCCCGCGCTCGACTCGGTGTCGTCGCCGGTCGAGCGACGGCGGTTCGGACGCGACTACCCCTCCGAGACCATCCCGAGCGTCCGGGTGTACCGGCGGAGCGTCTCGCCGTTCTCGTCGCGAAGCACCACCTGGAACTGCTTCTGGTCGGTGACGGCGGCGAGTTCGTCCTCGCCGACCGTGAACTCGAACGGCGGCGAGTCGTCGGTGTGGATGGTCTTCCCGCCGCTCTCGACGGCCACCGAGTCGACGCCCGCCGACTCCGAGAGGTGGCAGTGGACCGCCCGCTCGTCGGTCGGCCCCGACTTGGTACACAGCAGGTCTGGGTTCACGTCGGCCCCCGCGTCGTCCAACGCGGCCCCGAAGTCGAACACCATGGGTCCGGTCGGGAACGTCCCGAGTATCACCACGACCGCGAGGAACGCCCCGAGCCCGACGTTCGGCAGTCGGCGGCCGATTCGGGTCTTCAGCCCGCCCCGCTTGCGCAACCTGACGGCGAGCGGGATGACGACGCTGTGGTGAATCGGCCCGTAGAGCAGGACGACGAAGCCGTACGCCATCGGGTAGTGGAGGAACGTCCACGACGGCTGGTACGACAGCAGTATGTTCGACGCCGACCAGAGGAAGAACCCGAAGAACACGAGCGCGCCGCTCTTGAGCGCGCGCCACGAGACGCTGTTGGCGTAGTAGACGGTCCGCAGCGTGTGCCACGCGTTCGAGACGACGCTCCGGGTCCACTCGACCGGTGACGGCGTCGTTACGGTTCGGTCACTCATCGTGTCGCGTCGCTCCAGTTCGTTCGGTCATGGTCGGTCGTTCGCCGTCAAGGACGGCCCTCCCGGTCGACGCTTGTCGCCCGGAACCGGAGGGGTTTCCCCCGAATCCGTTCGTCCGGTGGGCGCTCAGTCGTCGCCGGGGTCGCCGACCGACTCGGCGGGCGCGGACTCGCCCCGTCCAGCCGGCTCGCCGGTCGGGGTCGCGTCGCCCGACGCCGAGGCCGCGTCGCCGGGCGTCGGCGTCGCCTCGGCGGGCGACTCGTCCGGCGCGGGGAGCCACGTCCGGACCGACCGCCACTCGCCGCCGACCGCGCCGGACACGCCCCGGAGCGACGGCCGGGCGGTCCACAGCCGCACGAACAGCCAGAACGTCACCGGAGCCAGCACCGCCGTACCGGAGGTGAGGCCGTCGACCACGCCGTCGACGCCCCACGCTGCGAACAGCACGGTCAGGAACAGGTTCGAGGTGAAGAACGCACGGACTGCGGTCGCGTCGCTGCCCGAGCGGTGGTACTGGCGGTACGCCAGCAGGTACGCGGGCACCGCGCCGACGAACGCCGTCGCGTAGGCGACGCCGGCCAGCGGGAGCAGGAGCGCCGCGACCGCCACGGTGGCGAGCGCCGACGCGCCGGCCCGCCTGCGGACCACGGCGTCGGGCGCGACCACGGGAAGCTTCGGGATGCCCGCCGCCTCGAAGTCGTCGCGGTACACCTGCGCCAGCGCCCACGCGTGGGCCGGCGTCCAGACGAACACCAGCGCGGCCGCGACCAGCGCGGCGGGTTCGAGCGGCCGGACCGCCGACCAGCCGGCCAGCACCGGGAACGAGCCGGCAGAGCCGCCCAGCACGGTGGCGACCCAGTGGCGGCGCTTGAGCGCGATCGTGTAGAGGCCGACGTAGGCGGCCACGCCGAGCCACATGTAGGCCACCGAGGTCGGCGAGACCGCGAGCAGGCCGACGGCCGTGCCCGCGACCAGCATGGCCGTCGCGAAGCCGAGCGCGACGCGGGGCGATAGCTCCCCCCGCGGCAGGGGTCGGTCGGCGGTCCGCTCCATCCGCCGGTCGACGTCCCGGTCGTACCAGCAGTTGAGCGCGGCCGCGCCGCCGGCCATGCACAGGCCCGCGAGGACGAATCCGGCGAACGCGACCGGGCCGAGTCCGCCGGCCGCCAGCGCGCCGGACGCGCCGGTCAGGCAGAGGAGCGCGGCGATGCGGGGCTTCAACAGCGAGAGCAGCCGGGCGAGGAGTGTGCGCGTCACTCGCGAATCAGCCCCCGATGCTCCACAGTTGGCTGAGCAGGTACCAGTTGAGCGCGTAGGTGACGACGAACGTGGCGAAAAAGACCAGCGTGAGCAGGAAGGTGCCCCGCATGCTCATCGCGTGGACCGCGAGGCCGCCGGCGTCGCCGTCCGTCGCACTCCCGTCGCCGGTCGCGGTCCCGTCGTCGGTCGCCGGTTCGTCGCCATCGGCGGCGTCCTCGCTCGTCGCTTCCCCGTCGTCGGCCGCCGGTTCGTCGTCCTCGCGGCTCGCGTCCTCGCCTGCCGGCTCCCCGTCGGCGTCGCCACCGCCGTCGGCCGCGACGATGGGGCCGGCTCCGGTCGGGGCCGGCTCGCCCTCGTAGTCGTCGCCGAACAGCAGCGAGCCGACCGCGAGCGCGAGGAACAGCCCGCCGCCGGCGACGGCGAGGACGGCGGCGACCCCGAAGATGGCGAACAGCGGCTCGGCCGCCGCGAAGTCGAACTCCGTGCCGGGGATGTCGGTGACCGACGGGTGGCGTCGGGGGACGCCGTAGAGGACGCCCAGGTACATCATCATCAGGCAGACGACGCCCATCGCGCCGCCGTAGAGGTACGGCTGAATCGTCGCCAGCGGCTTGGCGACCCACTCCCTGCGGAAGACGAGGCGTATCACGTAGTACAGCAGGCCCATGAACGCCAGCGTCGTGCCCAGCACCACCGTCGCGTGGAAGTGGCCGGGCGTGGCGAGCGTGTTGTGCCACGTCACGTTGAGCTGCATCTGGCCCATCATGACGCCGGTGATGCCGCCGAGGAACCCGAACATCACGATGCTCAGGATGGTCGCGGAGAAGCCGGGGTCCTTCCACGGCGACGACCAGAGCCAGCCGAAGGTGCCGCCGCCCTCGTTTCTGGCCCGGCGGCCGACTTCGAGGCCGGCCGGGATGGCGAACGCGTGAATCATGGACGCGATGACCGCGCCGTACGCCGCGTAGGAGGTGTTCCACACGCGCCACGCCGACGAGAGGCCGGGGTCGGACATCAGGTGGTGGGCCGCGCCCATGTTGATGAAAAACAGGTAGAGGACGAACGCGGTCCGGGACACCTTCTCGCTGGCGACGACCGCGCCGCCGACGACGTGAGTCATGAAGTACCACACCGTTATCATCGCCAGCAGGTTTATCTGCTGTGTGCCGTGGCCCAGAATCCAGTACATCTGGCGGTACCACGCCGGGTCGAGGAACTCCACGACCCCGATGCGCCAGAAGTACGTCGGGACGAACGTGATGAGTCCGCCCACGATGGCCTCGGCCGCGACGATGGCCGCGATGAACCCGCCGAAGGTGACCAGCGGGAGGGTCGCGTTCGGCTTCGCGCGCTTCTCCTTCCATATCGTCGCGAGGAAGGGGACGGCCGCCACGAGCGCGCCCACGAGGAACACGACCACGCCGAGGTAGAAGTCGGCCGACGACGGGAGCGGCACGTAGGAGGTCAGAAGCGGAGCCTGATTCGGCTGGTCGGTGGTCCAGATGGCGTAGTTTATCACCAGCGCGCCGACCACCATCACGGCGTAGGCGACCTTCGCCACCGACTTCATCGCCAGCTTCCGGCCGAGGACGAACGGGCCGGCCACGTAGAGGATGGCGACCTCCATGAATATCATCCAGAAGATGAGCAGGTTCCACGCGTGGATGCTGGTGTACGTGTAGAAGTCCTCGGCCCCGAGGAGGCCGACCGCCTCCCACCGGGTCATCGCCACGAAGAAGGCGAAGATGCCGCCCACGAGCAGCGCCACGACGCTCGTGAGGCCGTAGAGTTTCACCATGTTCTCGGCCGACCGGTGGATGTTCAGCCCGGTCACCGAGCAGGTCCGGAAGCCGTCGGCGTCGTAGTCGCCGCGGAAGCGTCCCAACATGAAATCACTCCCGCACCGTGAACGCGCCGTGCATTGTTCGGTGGCCGACGCCGCAGAACTCGTTGCAGACGACGTGGTACGTGCCGGGGTCGTCGAACTCCATCTCGACGACCCACTCGTACTCGGGCAGCACCTGCAGCGACATCTGCTTGCTCAGGGTGTCGCCCTTCCGGACCGAGAACCCGTGCTGGACGTCGTACGAGCCGATGTGGAACTTGTAGCTCTCGCCGGCCTCCAGCACCGCCGGGAGGCCGTCCCAGCCGTAGCGCATCGCGCCGACGAACACGTCCTCGCTCGGGGGCACCAGCCCGTCGTCGGTCTCCTCGGCCTCCTCCTTGTAGGCCGCGACCTTCTCGCGGTAGTCCTCGGGGGTGACGCGCTCGGTCGGCCCGGTGGGGTTCTGGTCGCCGAGCTGGGTCCAGCCGGCCATCCAGCCGAACAGCACGGCGGCCCAGCCGCCGCTGATGCCGAGCCAGATGGTCTCCCGACGATTGACCTTCTCGGACCACCAGTCGCCGTCGGGGGAGTCGAGCGGCGAGCGCATGGCTCACCCCATCCCCACGGTCAGCAGGTCGATCAGCCCCCAGACGATGTACGACAGCGTGAAAAACAGCAGGGCGGCACCCGCCAACAGCCAGATGCTGTCGTACAGTTGCTGGGGCCACGGTACGGACTCCGGGCTCGATTCGTCGGTCGGTGTCGCGGTCATCACGCTCGAAACTCGTCCGAACGCGACAGTGGCTCTTCCCCCGAACGTGTTTCCTGCCGGTCCCAGCCGACGGGAACGCCGCGCAGATGTTCGCGACGCGCTCGGGTGCCGCCGAGGCGTTCGGTCGCCGCCGCGCTCAGTCGCCGCCGATTCGCGCGACCCGGGCCTCGCCGGAGGCGGCGTCGATGTGGACGTTGAAGGCTCCGCCGTCGTCGGTCCGGACCCGAACTATCCACGTGTTGCTCTCCCGGTAGGGGTCCTCGGGTATCCCGGCGACGTCGTGGCCCTCCTCCCGGACGGCCTCGCGGGCGCGCTCGACGGCGGTCTCGTCGTCGCGGACCGCCCGGCGCTGGCGCGCGAGGTTGACCGTCAGCACGGGCACCTCGCTGGTGCGGACGACCTGCTCGGTCACGCTCCCGAGGACGTACCGGTCGACGCCCGAGCGCCCGTGGGTCCCCATCACGAGTACGTCGGCGTCCGCCTCGTCGGCGTAGGACACGATGGTCTCGGCGGGCGACCCCTCCTCGATGGCGGTGACTACCTCGACGCCCCGGTCGTCGCCCGCCTCGACGATGCGCCGGGTCGCGTCCTCGCCCTCCTCGCGGCGCGCGCTCCGGGTCTCCTCGCGGCCGGACTCGGACGGCTGGTAGTTCAGCGCCTTCTCGTCGACGACGTACAGCGCGTGGACGGTCGCGCCGGCCAGTTCCGCGAGGTCGAACGCCTGCGAGACGACTGCCGACTGGTCGCTCCCGTCGGTCGGGACGAGGATGCGGTCGTACATGGAACGGGGTTCGACCCCGACGGTCAAAAGTCCCGTCGCTGTGCGCCCGGCCGTCGTTCGGGGTCGCCGATTCCGCGCGCGAGCGGGAGGCCGCCGACTCACGGGACGAAACGTCGTCCCGCGACCACCGACGGACGCCTACGATTCGTTTTCGGAGTCCTCGGAAAGGTCGAACGCGATGTCGTTCGGGGTATCCGGGTCGAACATCCGCGTCGTTTCCTCGAACGAGGAACCGTCCGTCAATTCGAGCGTCGTCTGTTCGGTCTTCCCCTCGCGGTCGTTCTCGTATTCGAGCGCCGCAGCCGTAATCTCGCCGGTCTCCACGTTCCGCACGATGGCGAGATGGCCCTCGTCGGCGTCGGTGTCGGCGAGCGGAACGTCGGCGAGGACGACGTTTTCCGCACCATCGACACGAGCAACCATTGCTTCCTCGGGGCGCAACGCTTCGCCGCGCCGGAGTACTTCCTCCTTCAGTTGGCCGTATTCCGGTTCTTTCGAGAGGGCTTCGAGTATCCGTTGTGCCTCATCACCTTCGAGTCTCGTGACGAGTTGGTCGTCATCTGTTGGTAAATCCGATGGCATTGTTCCTCCTCCTACAAGGATGTTAACTGGAAACCTCTCGACTTCGGTGGAAAGGTTTCGCTGTAAATCACTATTTCTATGGTCGGACTTAATACCTCTGCAAGAACCTATTAAATACTTTATTTAATATACAGATACTATAAATAACTGTCTGTGAGTTATTTGCGGTGAAATAGGAACCTACGGATTGGGTATCGGACAGAAACCAAGCCCCGGAGCGGCGCAGATTAGTTGAGGGGATGCCCCACCTTCATTTTGTCCTTGAATCACTTTACAGGCAGCGTCAACGAACTCACTACAGCTTTGGCCCATGAAGTCGATTCCGGCTGCCGAAATTGCATTACAGAGTACAAAGGAAGTTGCGTTACATCCAAGTTTCAGGATCGTACTTATCGCAGTCTTGCAAGCACTGCATGTGAGACTATCTTGAGTGTGAACACTATCACTATTATCCGCATTATACACATCTTCTATATTAATTTTCTCTGTCTTTTCTTCAAACGAGGAGCCGTCCGTCAATTCGAGCGTCGTCCGTGTCCGTTCCCCGTCTTGCTCGTTCTCGTATTCGAGCGCTGCAGCCGTAATCTCGCCAGTTTCCGCGTTCCGCACGATGGCGAGATGCCCGTCGTCGGCGTCGGTGTCGGCGAGCGGAACGTCGGCGAGGACGACGTTCTGTTCACCGTCGACGCGAGCGATCAGTGCTTCCTCGGGGAGCAACGTTTCCCCGCGCTGGATTACCTTCTTCTTGAGCTGGTCGTATTTCGGTTCTTTCGAGAGGTCTTCAAATACCCGTTGTGCCTCGTCGCCCTCAAGCTTCGTAACGAACTGTTCACTCTCTTCTGGGTGTGCCTGTACTTTGCTAGCACCAAAGGCACCAACCGCTCCCGTTGCCCCAAGGGATTTGACGAAATCACGCCTATTGATATTTGAACTACTCGTTTTCTCCTTCTGCTCGCCTAGGTTATTTTCTCTACTCATACAGATTCATTATTATAATATAGTAACTTAATTATTTTGGCTAGATTCGATATAGGAATAGCTCGGACTTCCGCCAAGTTTCGTCAGGACGCCGCCACTTGCTCCGTTCCAAATCCGTCGCCTCGGATACCTTCTACGAGGCGGCCGTTCGTATTCCTGGAGGTAGGATGCTGGAACCAGAGTGCGACAGAAGTACGACGCCCTGTAACGCTCTCGTTCTCGTCGCCCGCTATTCAAATCGGTCCAGTCCCGACTGTCGCCTCGCTTTGCCCTCCGGCTCGGCGACCCACGGCGTCCGGCCGTCTCGCGCCCCGGCAACGTCGACCTCGGGCGGGTCGGCGGGGTCGTGGCCCGGACACGACGGCCCGCAGTTCGCGGGGTTCACGAGTCGGTCCTTCCACGCGCAGTAGGGCAGGCCCTCGCTCCCCTCGCGCGCGACGCGCTCGGCTTCGGCGCAGGCCGGAAAGTCGTCCGGCCGCCACCCCTTGCCGTAGGCGCGCTCGGCCATCCGGCGGCGTCGGCGAGCTTTCGCCTCGGGCGAGGCGACCGCCACGTCGGTCCGCAGCGGGTGGCGGTCGCGCAGTTCCACGCCCGCCTCGTCGCTCGCCAGCGGTTCGGCCGCCCGGACGACCTCCCGCTCGCCCGTCTCGGGGTCGAACCGCCAGATGCCGACCTGCTCGGGGATGCGGTTGCGGTGCGCGCCGGTGACGTAGCTCTCGGTGGCGAGGACCACCTCGTCGACCAGCGCGAGGCTGACGTCCTTCCGGAGCTGAAGTTCGAGGTCGCCCGGACTGCCGAGGTCGGGCTTGTTCTCGACGCCGACGAGTCGCCCGAACCAGTCGTCGGGGTAGCGTGCGACCTGTCGGACGCCGCCGCCGACCGCGCGCTCGAAGAAGCCCAGTTCCACCGCGCGCTCGGCCACCCGGCGGGCGCGCTCGGGCGGCGCGTCGATGGCGGTCGTGGGGTCGCGCGCCCGCCCGACCCCGACGTCGCTCTCGACGGCGGCGTGCGGGATGGTCTCGGGCGTCAGCGCCGCGCGCTCGGCCATCTCCGGCCCGGGGTCGACTACCAGCACGTCGAGGACCCGGTTGGCCGGCGCGCGGACGCCGCCGCCGATCTGGCGGGCCACCACGGCCTCCTCGCGGGCTTCGAGGTGCGCGCACAGCGCCAACTCGAATGGATACTCGCGCACGGCCGTTCCTCCGGACCGAGCGCAAAAAAGCGTCGCGCTCGATTCGGCGAGCGCGCCCGACCCGCTTGCGTCGGGCGCGAGCGATTCACCGCGTTCGTTCGAGCGCCGCGACCACCGCGCGGACGACGACCAGCGGGAGCGCGAACGTCAGCCCGATGGCGGCGGCCCAGCCCGCCAGCAGCGCGGGCACCGTCACCGGGACGAGCACTGCCGCCGCCGCGAACGCCGCGCCGACGACCAGCGCCGAGCCCACCAGCGACAGCGCGGCGGTTATGGGGAGTGCGACGCCCACGAGCGTCGAGTCGGTGCGTCGACCGTGCCGAGCGCGGACCGCAGGCGGGGTCCGCCGGAGTCGGATTGCGTGCTTCATCGGCCTGTCCTCACTCGTCGGTAGGCGACCCGACCCCAAAAGTGTAATCTGAATAATATTTCTGTAGCCCGCGTTACCGGAATCGGCTTCTGTAGCTCTCTCGTCAGTTTCGGTCAGGCGCGCGGGTCGCGGTCCGGTCCCGGATACTCGCCGCCCTCGACCGCCTCGTACAGCGATTCGGCGTCGAACAGCGCCACGAACCCCTCGGGCGTCTTCACGCTCACGTTCAGCCGCGAGCCCAGCGCCGCGCCGACCTGTGCGCCTCGCAACCCCTCGTCGCCGCTGAGGACGTGGGCGGCCCGCCCGCGGTACGCGCTCGCCAGCGCCGGGTGGTCGCCCGGCGGATGCTCGACCGCGACGCGCAGGTCCTCGATTCGCTCGCGCCACGCGGCCGCGAGGTCGGCGTCCGCGAGGTCGGCGACGACGGCCTCGGCGTCGTCGAGCAACGAATCGCTGGCGACCAGTTCGAGCCACGAGTGGCTCCGAATCTCGTCCATGGCCTCGCGGGCGGGGTTGCCGGTGGTCTCGCCGGCGAGCAGGTCCGCGACCAGCACGTCGGCGTCGGCGACGATTCGCGCGGGGTCGGTCTCGGGCGTCTCAGGCATCGTCGGCCTCCCCGTCGGTCGTCTCGCCGCCGCGGCGCGCGTCGAGGCGCTCGCGAATCGTCTCCGGGTCGGTCCGGTGGGAGTCGGCCCGCTCGAAGAGGTCGGCCCAGGTCATGCGCGATACTCGGGGTCGGGCGAGGAAAGGTCTCCCGGCTTGAGGCGAAGGGACGACCGGACCACCGGACGTTTAAATACAATTACGCATAAGATGGACACATGACGAACATCGTGAAGGACCGAGCGCACAGCGACGGCGCGCCCACCATCGAGGGAACCGGCATCCGGGTCGTCAACGTCGCCTGTGCCTACGAACACAACGGCTACTCTCCCGACGAGATCGCCGAGTTCTATCCGGCCCTCTCGCTGGAAGACATCCACTCCGCGATTGCGTACTACTACGGACACATCGAGGAGTTTCGGGGCGTCGACCCCGACGTGGACCGCGATACCGAGACGCCCGCATGATATACGCCGACGAGAACGTCTGGCAACCCGTCGCCGACGGACTCCGACGACGGGGCTGGAACGTTGCGACCGCACTCGACGAGGAGACATTGGGCTACTCGGACGCGGAACACCCCGCGCTGGAACGCCCCGCCGGTCAGGCCCTCCCGAACGAGATTATCTACGCGTGACCGGCCCGGACCGACGATAACTGCGAAAACCGTCCCCGATTACGACCCGCCGAACGCGTTCGTCTCGACCGTCTGCGTGTAGCTCATCGAGTCGAGGTCGACCGTGTACTGCTGGCCGCGGTACTCGACGACGGCGTAGTAGGACACCGACAGCTCCGAGCGCTCGCCGTTTTCGAGGTGGCCGACCCACCAGTCGGGGATGCGGTCGTTGTCGAGGTACCCCGTGGCGTTCACGCTCCGGGACTCCCCGCCGGGGACGGTCTCGCCCACCGAGGCCTCGTCGTCGGCCAGCACCACGCCGCCCGCCCGGACCTCGTAGCCGAACGACTCGACGGTCAGCGGCCGCGAGCGCTCGTTGTGGACCTCGCCGCCGACAAGCATCGGCGTCCGGTCGGTCGTGGGTTCGCCCCACCGGGCGTCCATCCCGTCGAGCGTGGCGACCGTGCGACCCCGCACGGCGACCTCCTCGCTCGACCCCGAGAAGCCCGCGAGCAGGTCGGTCTCGAAGGTCGTGTCGTCGGCGGGGAGCGCGACCGGGACCTCGGCGAACCCGAGGTCGGCGCGCACGTCCGCGTCGGTGGTCAGGTCGGTCTGCTCGTCGTTCTCGACGTGGCTCGTCCACCACTCGACGATGGTGTCGTCGCCGACCTCGCCCGCGAACGCCAGTTCGTTCTCGCCCGGGCCGAGGGTGGCTTCCGACTCGGCGTCGAGCAGCGTCGCGTCGTTGGCGTTCACCCGATAGCTGGCGTTTAGCGGAATCTCGCCGAGCGCCGAGTCGGCGTCGTTGGGGTTGGTCACCGTGACCCGGTTGGAGAACCGCGTGCCAGCGTCGGTGGCGGTCCAGTCGCGCTCGACCGACCCGACCGTCGGCGGCTCGAAGTCGACGCCCTCGGACGTCCCGAGCGACCGGGTGTCGGCCGCGCCGCCACCGAGAACGTCGGTCTGGAACGCGACGCGCTGGCTCATGAACGGGAGCGGGACGCGCTCGGTCCCCGCGTCGGTCTCGGCGACCGCGAACACCTCCACGTCGAGGGTGGTGTTCTCGCCGTTCCGGAGGTGGCTGACCCACCACTCGTCGAGCTTCCGGTTGTCGAGCGCCGAGTCGATGCGGATGGTCCCGGTCGAGCCGGCCCCGACCTCGACGCCCCCGTC
This sequence comes from Halorussus halobius, assembly GCF_004765805.1. GTDB lineage: Archaea > Halobacteriota > Halobacteria > Halobacteriales > Haladaptataceae > Halorussus > Halorussus halobius. Next base: position 234,889 of record NZ_SBIU01000004.1, read on the forward strand.
GGTGGTGTCCTCGGCCACGACGACGTCGTTCATCGACACGCGGTAGCCCAGCGTCGAGAACGACACCGGCGCGTCGTTGGGGTTGCGGACAGACGCGGAGAACGACAGCGGCGTCCGGTTCTCGGTCGCCTCGCCCCACGAGGCGTCGGTGCCGGTCACGGTCAGCAGCGTGCTGTTCCCGACCGCGACCGACTGGTTGTCGTCGCTCTCGAACGAGGAGAGCATGTCGGTCTCGAACGTCCGGTTCTGGGCGGGAATCGCCCGCGAGAGGAACCCGGCGTCGACCGTGGGCCGGACCGAGACGGTCGTGCGCTCGCCGGCGTTGATGTGGCTGGCCCACCACGCCGGAATCTTCCGGTTGTCGATGTCGGTCTCGATCGTCACCTCGTTCCGCCCGGGCGAGAGGCTGAGTCCGCCGCTGGACCCGGACGCGACGGTGACGTCGTTCATCGCCACGTCGTAGGAGACGCCCGCCACGCCGGGGACGCCCACGCCGCTCGGATTGTCGACGACGACGGTCGTCCGGATGCCGGTGCGGTCGTCGGTCACCTCGCCCCACTCGTTGTCGATGGACTCGACGGTGGGCGGCTCCGGATTTACGGCTCCGGTCGCGAGCGCCGCGCCGATGCCTGCGGTCGTGACCACCAGTCCCGCCACGAGGACGGCCGCGACCTTGCCGGCGGTCGAGCCGAGGACGCTCATCGTTCCACCCCGAATCCGTGTTCGCGTGCCATGTGCCGGGGTTTCGATGCCACCCCTAAGTAACTTTCTCGCGTCCGAGGCCGCGGGACGGCCGGCTTTCGGGTCCGCGAGGCGTCCGCCGGCCGTCGGCGGTCCGGCCTCCGGGACCACCCCGCGCGTAACCGAATCCAGTCACTCTGTCGCCCGTCCGTAGCCGATTCCGGGAGCTCGTAACCTCCACCGGTTACGTCCGGAGGGAAACAGTTATGGCTCTCTCGCCGGTCGTTGTTCCCTATACGATGCAACGCCGGAGATTCGTTCGAGCGGTCGGGACCGGTGCTGTTCTCGGGCTGGCCGGCTGTACCGGCCGGAACGACTCGCAGAGCGGGGCCGCGACCACGGACGCGACCGCCACCACGCAGGACGGGACCGCGGGTCAGGGGTCGGGACAGGTCGGCGACGGCGAGCTCGTGCTGGCGACCACGACCAGCACGTACGACACCGGCCTCCTCGACGCACTTCACCCCACCTTCGAGGAGGAGTACGGGATCGCCGTCAAGACGGTCCCGAAGGGGACCGGCGCGTCCATCCGGACCGCGCGCGACGGCGACGCCGACGTCATCCTGGTCCACGCCCGGGGCGCGGAGGACGAGTTCATGCGGGACGGAATCGGCGTCAACCGGCGGGACGTGATGTTCAACGACTTCGTCGTCGTCGGGCCGGACGACGACCCGGCCGGAATAAACGGGATGGACAGCGCGACGGAGGCGTTCACCACTATCGCCGAGGAGGGCGCGACCTTCGTCTCCCGGGGCGACGACTCGGGCACCAACAAGAAGGAACTGGTCGTCTGGGAGGAGTCGGGCACCGACCCCGGCGGCCGGTGGTACCGCGAGATCGGCAAGGGCATGGGCGACACGCTGGTACAGGCCGACCAGACCGGGGCGTACACCCTGGCCGACCGGGGGACCTACCTCTCGATGCAGGACGAAATCGGCCTGACCGTCCACGTGCAGGGACCGCTCGAAGGCGGGCCGGTCGTCCTCAAGAACCCCTACGGCGTGATGGCGGTCAACCCCGCGGTCCACTCGAACGTCAACTACGAGGCCGCGATGGCGTACGTCGGCTTCCTCACGAGCCCCGAGACCCAGTCGACGATAGGGAACTACACCGCGAACGGTTCGCAGTTGTTCTTCCCGAACGCGCTCGCCGAGGACCCCGACTTCGGCCAGTACGTGCCCGAGGGCTACTCCGCCGAGCAGGCCGAGTCGCTGTCGGAGGCCGACGAGCGCTACCTGCACTGGGTCGAAACGCGGGTTCCGAACGACGACTGACCGGATGCTCGACCCCAGTCTCGCGTCGCCGCTCGCGCCGGTCGCGCTCCAGCTCGACCCCGCGGTTCCGCTCCAGTTCGACCCCGCGGTCCCGCTACAGGCCCGGCTCCCCGAGGGCGGCTGGACCTACGTCGTCAGCGTCGTGGTGGTGTCGCTGCAGGTGAGCCTGACGGCGGTGGCGCTCAGCGCGCTGGTCAGCCTCCCGGTCGCGCTCGCGGTCGGGTTCACCGACTTCCCGGGCAAGCGGCTCGTGACCGCCGTCATCAACACCGGCATGGGGTTTCCCAGCGTCGTGGTCGGCCTGCTCGTGTTGCTGGCGGTGTCGAACAGCGGGCCGTTCGGCGACCTCGGGCTGGCGTTCACCCCGGAGGCGATGATACTCTCGCAGTTCGTGCTGGCGACGCCGGTGGTCACCAGCATCAGCCTCTCGGCGGTCGAGGGCGTCGACCAGTCGGTCCGGGACGCCGCCTACGCGATGGGCGGGACGAGCCGCGACGTCGGCCTCGTCGTGGTCAAGGAGGCCCGGTACGGCATCGTGACCGCGATTCTGGCGGGATTCGGCCGGGCCATCAGCGAGGTGGGGTCCATCCTCATCGTCGGGGGCAACATCGTGTTCAGCGACGGCTCGTCGTACACCCGGACGCTCACGACCGCCATCACGGTGGAGGCCCGACAGGGCCGGTACGAGGTCGGGCTGGTGCTCGGCGCGGTGTTGCTCGCGGTCGTACTGGGCGTGAACGCGTTCGGATCGTGGCTCCGGGACAAGGGCCGCGGGGAGGGGTCGGCGTGAGTCCCCACCGGGCGGTCGCCACGGGACGCCCCACGGAGGGGTCGGCGTGACCCTGCGCGCGACCGACGCGTCGATGGCGTTCGACGCCGACGAAGTGCTGGAAGCGGTCTCTATCGAAGCCGAACCGGGCGAAATCGTGACGCTGGTCGGCCCGTCCGGGACGGGCAAGACCACGTTGCTCCGCCTGCTCGCGCTGTTCGAGCGCCCGGATTCGGGAACCGTCTCGTGGGACGGCGCGGACGTGTGGGACCTGTCCGACGACGACCGGCTCGCGGTCCGGCGGCGTCTCGGCATGGTGTTCCAGGAGCCGAGCCTGTTCAACGCGCCGGTGGCTCGGAACGTCGCGTACGGGCTACGGGTCCGCCAGCCGTGGCGCGACCGGCTGGCTCGGGAGCTGCGTGGGGCTGCCGGGGCGGCGACCCGGAACCTGCATCGGGTCGTCGGAGCGACGGCGGACGCGGTGCCGGTCCACCGCAATCGATTCGACTGGCTCGACCGTGGCTTTCGGCGAATCGCGCCGGACGCCGACCCGCCCGAGGCCGTCGCGGCCGCCCTGGAGCAGGTGGGCCTCGCGGACAGGCGCGACCAGAACGCGCTGTCGCTGTCGGGCGGCGAGGCCCAGCGGGTCGCGTTCGCGCGGGCGCTGGCGGTCGAGCCCGACGTCCTGTTGCTCGACGAGCCCACGTCGAACCTCGACCCGCGGAACACGGCGGTCCTCGAGGACGCTATCGGCGAGGCGGCCGCCGACGGCGTGGGGGTCGTTATCGCTACCCACGACATGCACCAGGCCGAGCGCGTCGCCGACCGAGTGGTGTTCCTGCTCGACGGCGAGACGGTCGAGCGCGGCCCGCCCGAGCAACTGTTCGAGGACCCCGCGGACCCGCGGACCCGACAGTTCGTCCGCGGCGAACTGCTGTACGGCGATGACGGGCGTGAGCGCGACCGGAACGAAGTGGATGCGAGCGGGTGAGTCAGTCCGACTCGACGGTCGCGACCGTGGTCGTGGCGTCCATCGCCTCGTGGACCACCTCGACGGTCCCGGGCAGGCGTCCCTCGAAGGTGGCGGTGACCTCGTAGTCGATCTCCGTGACGCACTCGGCACACGCCTCCGACCCCTCCGCCCTGGTCGAGACGACGGTCAAAGCGAGCGCGTCGGCCTCGGCGTCGTAGCTCGCGTCTTCGAGTTCCGCGACGTAACAGGCGTCCGAGCCCGCGATGGTTCCCGCGACGTCGACCGCGAGGTCGGCCGCGCGGAACGCGACCTCGGCCTCGTTGGCGGGCTGACCACAGTCCGAGTCGACGACGTCGAGCGACGCGTCGGTCAGCGTCGCGGCCCCGGTCGCCGCGGTGGTCGATTCGCCGGTCGTCCCGGACGCTCGCTCCGTCTCGGTCGAGTCCCCGGCCGTCGTCTCCCCCACCTCGTCGGCGGCGTCCCGGTACTCGCCCAGACAGCCCGCGAACGCGGCGGTTCCCATCGCGACACCCGCGGACGCGAGCAGTTCGCGTCGGTCCATACCGGGACTCACGACGCCCTCTTTCAAAACAGTCACGGAGAGAAAAATAGTCGTTTGAGTTTGAGTCGCTATCCCACGCCGGTACGCAGACCGTAACCCCTATTAGTGGAACCGGCCAAGGGTGAGTCGAGTCCTGATAGGGTAGTGGACTATCCTCTTGGCTTGCGGAGCCAGGGACCGGAGTTCAAATCTCCGTCAGGACGTTCATTCCTTTCGACGGCTCCGCTTCGCTCAGCCGTCGCTGCGTCGTTCACGTCCTGCCGTGCCCCCGCTCACTTCGTTCGCGGGGACTCCGTCCGGCCGTTTTCACGGAGTTCGTCCGCGAGAACCCTCTGTGGCTCTCGCACCCCTGCGTCGCGGAAACGCCACTACGGAGATTTGAGCAGGAAGTCGCAGCCCGGCCGAAGGCCGCACGCCCGGACCGGCTTCACGAGTTCAAATCCCCGTCAGGACGTCTCTGCGTAGCGCACCGACGACCAGCGTGGCGAGGCGGCTGGACGAGTGCGGGCGCGGTGCGGTTTCTCCTCTGTAGAGAGCGAAGCGAGCTCGTTCGCGACGGCGGTGAACGCGTCGGGGGAAGCTAGCTACTGCCTCGACTGATGAGAACCGCGACCGCGAGCCGCACGCCTCCCAGCCTCCTCGCTCACGTTCGTTCGCGCGCCGGATTCGGAATCCGGGCGCAAACCCGGCGTTCGGGACGAACGCGACGAGCGAGAACCGGTGGCGACGAACCGGGAGGCTTAGCACGCCGACCCCCGAACCACCGGACCAGAGATGCTCACCATCCGGAACGCGACGCTGGCCGACGGCCGAACCGTGGACGTGCGCGTGGACACGTCCGCCGGGCGCATCGCGGCCGTCGGCTCGACGCTCACCCACTCGGGCGACTCGATAGACGCCACGGGAAAGCTCCTCCTGCCGGGGATGATAGACGCCCACGTCCACTTCCGCGAGCCCGGCTTCGCCCACAAGGAGACGTGGGCGTCGGGGAGCAAGTCGGCGGTCGCCGGCGGCGTCACCACCGTCGTCGACCAGCCCAACACCGACCCGCCGACCGTCGACGGCGACAGCTTCGACCGGAAGGCCGACCTCGCGGCCGACTCGTACGTCGACTACGGCATCAACGGCGGGGTCACGTCCGACTGGGAGCCCGAGGAACTGTTCGACCGCCCGATACTCGCGCTCGGCGAGGTGTTCCTCGCGGACTCGACCGGCGACATGGGCATCGACGAGGGGCTGTTCCGCGAGGCGGTCGCGGCCGCCTCGGACAACTACCGGGTCGTGACGGTCCACGCCGAGGACGCCGACCTGTTCGACGAAGCCGCCACGGACCGGGCCGGAGACGACTACGACGCGTGGAGCGCCTACCGGACCGCCGAGGCCGAGGTCGCGGCGGTCGAGCGCGCGGTCGAGATCGGCGCGGACCTCGACGCGCGAATCCACGTCGCCCACACCAGCACGCCCGAGGGCGTCGACGCCGCGGCCGAGGGCGGCGCGACCTGCGAGGTGACGCCCCACCACCTGTTCCTGTCCCGGGAGGACTACGACGACCTGGGCACCTTCGGGCGGATGAACCCGCCGCTCCGGAGCGAGGCGCGCCGCGAGGCCCTCTTCGAGCGCGTGGCCGACGGCACGGTCGACGTGGTCGCGACCGACCACGCCCCTCACACTCGCGAGGAGAAAGACGCCGGCATCTGGGACGCACCGAGCGGCGTTCCGGGCGTCGAGACCGCCCTGCCCCTACTGCTCGAGCAGGCCCGACAGGGCGCGCTGAGCTACGAGCGCGTCCGGGACCTCACGGCCGCTAACCCAGCCGACGTGTTCGGCCTGACCCGCAAGGGCCGGGTCGAGCAGGGGCTGATGGCCGACCTCGTGCTGGTCGACCCCGACGAGTCCCGCGAGATTCGCGGCGAGGACCGCCACTCGAACTGTGACTGGACGCCCTTCGAGGGCATGCAGGGCGTGTTCCCCGAACGCACGATAGTTCGCGGGCGTGTCGTCTACGAGCGCGGCGAGGACGGCGAGCGCTTCGGGGAGCCGGTCGGCCAGAACGTGCGGGGCTGAGGGCGTTCGGACCCCGAGAGACGGTCGGCTATCGAGCGAATCCGACACTCGCCAAGCGAACGCCCGCCGACGTGCCGACTTTCTGGCCGTTTGAACTGCTTTCTGAAGGATAGAAAGACGGTCGTGGCGTTCTCTAGAGCGGAATTGAATATATTGCCCGAAGAGCGGCAGTTATGTGTGAACATCCCATACGAAGTATCGTCGGCGAACCGCCGCCGACTGTGGTATCGTCCGCCGAACGCACCTGGCCACCGGCCAGAACCGGGTACTCGTCCGTAACCGCGAGGTCACTTACCCACATTCCTCGCGCTTTCGAGGCCGACGACCGGCCGACGGTGCGGTGCTGGCTCAGACGAGTCCGCCGACCGCCACGGTCGCGACGCTCGCGCCTACCATGCCGCCAGCGCCGATGCTCCCCAGAACGACCATCGCCTGCCGGGAGTCGGCCTCGGACCAATCCGACCCGCCGCCGAGATGCTTCTGGACGTTCTCGACGCCGTCGCCGGCGAACACCGACCCCGACCAGCCGAGCAGCGAGAAACCGAACACCAGCGCCGCGACCGCGAACACCGTCTCGCTGGCGAATCCGACCGACTCGCCGGCGACCACGATTACCGGGACCGCGACGCCGGCCGCGAGTGCGCCGACGAGGAGCGCGCGCCCGACGAGGCGACCGCGTTCGCGGCGCTCCATGGGTCAGTCGACCGTCTCGCGCATCCGGGGGTCGAGCGCGTCGCGCATCCCGTCGCCCAGCAGGTTGAACCCGAGGACGGTGATGGCGAGGAACAGGCCGGGGAAAACGGACCACCACCAGTCGCCGGTGAGCAGCCCCGTGTCCACGCCGTTGGCGAGCATCAGACCCCACGATGGCGTCCCGGCCTCCGCCCCGAAGCCGAGGAACGACAGCGCCGCGATGTCGATGATGGCCAGCCCGAAGTTGAGCGTCGACTGGACCGTGATGGGCGCGAGGCAGTTGGGCAGGATGTGCCGAACGATGATGCGTGGGTCTTTCGCGCCGAGCGCCTCGGTGGCCTCGATGTACTCGTCCTCGAGCACCTTCAGCGCCGCCCCGCGAACGACGCGGGCGAACCGAGGCGTGTACACCAGCGTCAGCGCGATGACCACCTTCCAGAGCCCGGTGCCGAAGATGGCGACCAGCGCGAGCGCCAGCAGGAGGCTCGGGAACGACAGCAACACGTCCATCGTCCGCATGATGACGTTGTCGGTGACGTCGCCGTAGTAGGCCGCCAGAATCCCGAGGCCCACGCCCAGCACGGTCGAGGCCCCGACCGTGATGGTGCCGTACTTGAGCGCGATCCACGCGCCGTAGAGGACGCGGGTGAAGATGTCCCGCGACTGGATGTCGGTCCCGAACGGGTAGGCCCACGTCCCGTAGTCGGTCACGACCTGCCCCTCCTTCGGGCCCAGCCAGCTCGGCGGCGCGACGTTGGGGTTCGTGCCGATCTGGCTGGCCGTGACCGACTGGAGGTCGATGAACAGCCGGGCGTACAGGCCGACGACCAGTACGCCGAATATCATCGCCAGCCCGGCGACGGCGAGGCGGTTCGACAGCAGTTCCGAGAGGAACGGCGAGGCCCGGAGCCGTTCGAGCGCGCCGCGATTCCCCACGTCCTCGGTCTCGGTTTGCGTGCTCATTGTTGGATTCTCGGGTCGAGGTACGAGTAGGTGATGTCCACCACGAGGTTCACCATGGTAAACAGGAACGCGAACGTCAGCACGGTGCCCTGCACGATGGGGTAGTCGCCGACCTGGATGGCCTCGACCAGCATGACGCCGATGCCGGGGATGCCGAACACGGTCTCGGTCAGGACCGCGCCGCCCAGCAGCGTGCCGAACTGGATGCCGACGACGGTGATGACCGGGATGAGCGCGTTCCGGAACCCGTGTTTCAGCACGGTAATCTTCGAGCCCTGCCCCTTGGCGCGGGCGGTCCGCATGTAGTCCTGCCTGATGACCTCCAGCATCGACGACCGCATCATCCGGGAGATGAGCGCCATCGAGTAGATGCCGATGACCAGCGACGGCAACAGCAGGTGCGTCGCCGCCGACTGGAACGCCGCGAAGTTGCCCTGAATCAGCGTGTCGAAGGTTATCACCCCGGTTATCGGCCGGATGCTGAACTCCGAGGCGATGCGACCGCTCGCGGGGAACCAGCCCAGCACCTGCGCGAACAGCAGAATGACCAGCGGACCGCTCCAGTAGATGGGGACGCTGATGCCGGTCAGCGCGCCGATTCGGGTCAGGTGGTCGCTGATTGCGTCCTGCTTTATCGCGCCGAGCAGTCCGGCCGGGATGCCCAGCAGGATGCCGAACAACTGGCCGTAGATGGCCATCTCGAGCGTGACCGGGAGTTTGAACCGAAGTACCTCGGTGACCGGCTGGCCCTGCTGAATCTGGTAGGACTGCCCGAAGTCGAGCTGGACCGCCTCGACGAGGAATCGGCCGTACTGTACCCAGATAGGGTCGTTCAGGCCGAGTTCCGTGCGAATCTGTTGGACGAACTCCTCGGACGCCCGCTGGCCCGCGATGACCCGCGCGGGGTCGCCCGGCGAGAGGTGGAGGATGGCGAACACGAACGTCGCCACGCCGAACAGCACCGGAACGAGCAACAGCAGGCGCTTGACGAGGAACCGCTTGGATATCATCGCTCGGTCTCCTGCCACCGGAATACGGTTTTCATCAAGGTCAAAGGTACGGCCGGGGCGTCAGTTCCGTAGCTCGACGAGGTTGAGGAACGGCCCCGCGATGGGCGCGATTTCGAACCCCTCGACGTGGCCCGCGACCCCTCGAAGCTCCATCGCGTGGTCCATGGCGACCCACGGAGCCTCCTCGTGGAATATCTCGGCGGCCTGCTCGTAGCTGGGGGCGCGCTCGCTCTCCTCGTAGGTGGTCTGTGCCTCCTCGACGAGTTGCATGAACTCCGAGTTGGCCCACGCCGCCGCGTTCGACGTGTTGGGGTTGTCGTGGTCGTCGGGGTTTATCCAGTCCCTGTCCTCGGGCGGGTTCTCGACCTGCGGGTGGAGCAGCGCGTAGTAGAAGTTGTCCGGGTCCGCGTTGTCGGTCATCCACCCGAGGAAGCAGGCGTCGTGCTTGTACGTGTTCGTGTATTCGAGGAACGGGTCGAACGTCTGCTGGTCGATGGTGACCGTGATGCCGACCTCGTTCAGGTTGGACTTGACCGTCTGGGCGGCCTGGACGGGCGAGGGGTTGTACGTCCGGGGATTCTGGAACGTCGCCAGCTCGAACTCGAACCCGTCGCCGTACCCCGCCTCCTCCAACAGCGACTGGGCCTGCTCGGGGTCGTGGGGATACGGGTCGAGGTCGTCGTTGTACCCCATCACGCCCTCCGGGATGGGCTGGCTGGCCTGCGAGGCGATGCCCTGGAAGATGCTGTCGACGATGGCCTCGGTGTCGATAGCGTAGTTGACCGCTTGGCGGACCGCCTTCTCGCGGAACGGCTCGAACCGCGCCATGTTGAACGCCATGTAGCCGACGTTGATGCCGGGCATCGAGACGAGTTCGGCCGAATCGGAGTTCTCGACGAGCTGGGACGACTGCGCGCCGAGTCCGTCGATGACGTCCGCACCGCCCGAGAGCAGCGTCTGGGCGCGCGAGGTGTTCTCGCCGACGACCGTGAACACGACCTCGTCGACGGTGGGCGTCTGGCCCCAGTAGTCGTCGTTGGCCGACAGCCGGACGCGCTGGTTGCCCTGGTCCCAGTTCTCGAACTGGAACGGTCCCGTCCCGACCGGGTTCTCGTTGAGGTCCGCGCCGTACTCCTCGATGGCCGCTTCCGAGTGGACCCGCATGGCGAACATCGCGAGGTTGGGGACGATGGGCGCGTACGGACTGGCGAGCTGGAGTTCCAGCTCGTAGTCGCCGTTCTTGACGACCTCGTCGACGACGCCCAGCGAGTACGACCCGTAGACCGAGAGGTAGTCGTCGCCGGGGTAGTACTCGTACTCGCTGTCGAGGAATCGCCGGTACGTGGCCACGAAGTCGTCGGCGGTGAACTCCTCGCCGTCGTGGAACTGCACGCCCTCCCGGAGGGTCATGGTCACCGTGTCGCCGTCGACCTCGTACTCGGTCGCCAGTCCGGCCACGATGGACGTCGTGCCCGGCTCGAACCGGACCAGGCCGTCGTATATCTGGTTGGTGACCTTCGCCACCTCCCCGCTGGTGGTCGCCTGGAAGTCGAGCGACCCCGACGAACTCCCGCGAGCGTAGGTCAGGGTTCCGCCGCTCCCGGACTCGTCGTCGCTCTCCCCGGAGGTCCCCTCGCTACCGGCCGTCGTCTCGGTGGTCGCTTCGCCACCGCTCGTCGTCTCGGTCGTCGCCTCGTCCTGCCCGCCGCCGGCACAACCGGCCAGCGTGACGGCGGCCGCCGCACCGCCAGCCGCCTGCAGGAAGCTACGCCGCTCGAAACTGTCGTCTCCTGGCATAGAATATATTTCTACTACGTATCGTATAACTATTTTGGAGATAGATAGAGCAATAAGAAATCTAGTATAGAAATACTATTAATACTATCTGTGAAATTTGTGGGGGCGGGTCAGCCCTGTAGGCTGACGAGGTTCAGGAGCGGCCCGGAGATGGGCGCTATCTGGAACCCGTCGACCCTGCCGGCCACACCCCGGAGCTCCTGGGCGTGGTCGATGAACACCCACGGCGCTTCGTCGTGGGCGAGCTGGCCGGCCTGCCGGTACAGTTCGGCCCGCCGGTCCTCGTCGAGGGTCGACTGGGCGTCCTCGACGAGTTCCATGAACTCCGTGTTGGCCCACGCCGCGCTGTTGGTCGTGTTGTACCCCTCCGTGTCGAAGCTCACCCAGTCCTGTCCGTCGGGCACGTCCTCGACCGAGATGCCGGGGTGCAACAGCGCGTAGTAGAAGTTGTCCGGGTCCGCGTTGTCGGTCATCCACCCGAGGAAACACGCGTCGTGTTGGCCCTGATTGGTGTATTCGAGGAAGGGGTTGAACGGCTGCTGGTTGACCGACACCGAGATGCCGACCTCGTTCAGGTTCGACCGGACGGTCTGGGCCGCCTGGACGGGCGAGGGGTTGTACGTCCGGGGGTTCTGGAACGTCGCCAGCTCGAACTCGAACCCGTCGCCGTACCCTGCCTCTTCGAGCAGCGACTGGGCCTGCTCGGGGTCGTGCGGGTACGGGTCCAGCTCCTCGTTGTAACCTAACACCTGCTCGGGAATCGGTTGACTCGCCTGCACCGCGATGCCCTGGAAGATGTTGTTGACGATGGCTTCCGTGTCGATGGCGTAGCTGATGGCCTGCCGAACCGCCCGCTCGCGGAACGGCTCGAACCGCGCCATGTTGAACGCCATGTAGCCGACGTTGATGCCCTGGGTCTCGACCAGTTCGGCCGCGTCGGAGTTCGCCACTATCTGGGACGACTGCGCGCCGAGCCCGTCGATTATGTCCGCGCCGCCGGACACGAGCGTCTGGGCGCGCGACGTGTTCTCGCTGACCGCCGTGAACAACGCCTCGTCGACGGCCGGTCCCTCGCCCCAGTAGTCGTCGGTGGCCGACAGCCGGATGCGCTGGTTGCCCTGGTCCCAGTTCTCGAACGCGAACGCGCCCGTGCCGACCGGGTTCTGGCTGAGGTCGGTGCCGTACTCCTGTATCGCCTGCTCGGACAGCACGCTGGACGCGAACATCGCCAGGTTCCGCAGGAACGGCGCGTACTGCTGGCTGAGTTCGATGGTGAGACTGTACTGGTCGCCGCCCGCCCCGCCAGCCTGCGTCTCGGTGCCGGCCGCCGTCTCGGTCCCTTCGGTCGTGGTCCCTTGGTCGGCCAGCGCACCCTCCGTCGTGGTCGCACCGCCGTCGGCCGCGGCCGTCGTTCCGGCGTCGCCCGCCCCGCCCGGACTGACGCTCTCGACCCAGTTGCCCAGCGTGAACGGCCCGTACGCCGAGACGTAGTCGTCGCCCGGGTAGTACTCCGAGTCCGGGTTAGTGAACCGCTGGTAGGTCGCCACGAAGTCGTCGGCGGTGAACTCCTCGCCGTTGTGGAACTGCACGCCCTCCCGGAGCGTGAGCGTGGCCGTGGTGCCCTCCAGCGAGTACTCGGTCGCCAGCCCGGCCTGGAGGCTGGTCTGGTTCGGCTCGAAGTCGATGAGCGTGTCGTACAGCTGGTTGATGACCTTCACGTCCTCGCCGCTCGTGGTGTTCTGCGGGTCGAGCGTCCCCGAGTCGTTCCCCCGGGCGTAGGTGACGGTCCCCCCTTCCTGCTGGACGTCCGCGGTCGCGCCCGCGTCGACGTACCCCGCGACCGAGGCCGACGCCGCCGCGCCGCCGGCCGCCTTCAGCAGGCTTCGCCTTGAAACGGATGTGTCGTTTGAAGTCATCCAACCCTACCAATCAATCATTTCAGATAAAAGCCTACGGGAGGGGTTTGGTCGCGGGTGCGGTTGGTTCAATTCCGCGCTTCTGTCGCAACCATCGCGGGGGAGTCCCCCGGGACGGGCGCTGTGAGTCCCGTCCGAGCGCACGAGCGCGAGTAGAAACTGATTTAGGCCAGCCTAAACAATTGACCTGCAATCGATGATGACCACGGAATCCGACGGTCGGACGGCGGCAGAAACGGCCGAGCGGTTGCCTTCGAGCGCGGTCGAGTCGGTGGCGTTCCTCGCTCGCTCGGAACACCGCGTCCACGTACTCGCGCTGTTGAACGACCGCCCCCGGACGCGAAACGAACTGAGCGACGCGGTCGGGGTGACGCGGGTGACGCTGAGCCGCATCCTGCGCGACCTGGAGGACCGGGAGTGGATCACGAGACGCGGGTCCGAGAACAGGTACGCGCCGACCACGTTCGGCGAACTGGTCTACCGGGACGTCGACCGGCTGCTCGCGACAGTCTCGGTCGGACAGGACTATCCCGGGATAGTCGAGCGACTGCCGACGGAGTGGTTCGGCTTCGACGTCCGGTGTCTCGCCGACGGCGAACTCGTCGGGGACGAGAGTTCGGACCCGCTGGCCGGTGCCCGCATCGTCGCCAACGCGGTCCGGGACGCGTCGTCGTTTCGGTCGCTTCTGGGAACGTTCATCTCGCTGCCGATGTACTCGTTCGAGGAGACCGTGCGGAGCGGAACCGAGCCGGACGCAACAGTCGTCTTCGACCCGAGCGTCACCGAGACGATGCTCGAGGACCCGACGCTTCTGGACCGGTGGCGGGAGATCGAGGCGACCGCCGGCTCGACCGTCTACTACGGCACCGACGAGCGCGTGCCCTGCAGCATCGACCTCGTCGACGACGAGACCGTGTTCCTGACGGTCGACCGCGAGCGCGAGAAGGGCTTCGACATCATCCGGTGTACCCACCCCGAGGTCGTCGAGTGGGCCGACGAGACGGTCGAGCAGTACCGAGCGAGTGCGACGCCGCTCGAACGCCGGGCCCCCGACGAGGGCGCGTGAGGACCCGGCCCCGCGTTCACGGTGCGTCGTCGACGACGTACCCTGAACAGCCAATCCGTCGCGTCGTTCCGAAAGCCGGGAATCACTAAGTCTTTTTAGGCATGCCTAAATCATATGGTACGCAGACGCCAGTTGCTCGCGGGTACCGCAGGTATCGTCGCGGCCGGACTCGCCGGCTGTACCGGTAGTGACGGGAGTTCGACGAGTACGACCGAAGCGACCACGGAGACGGCCACCGACACGGCCGCGCCGGAGACGACCGACGCCGAGACGACCACGGACGAGGCGTCCGAAACCGAGACGACCACGGACGAGCCCACGCCGTACACGGTCGAGATGGAGCCCAACGACCCGTACACGTTCGAGGAGGTCCCGGAGACGTACGGCGTGGGCACGAGCCCCTTCATCGACATGGGGATGGCGCTCGGCATCCACCCGACGGCGACCACCGGCCTCGAGCGCGCCCCGCTCAAGTTCTACGACCTCCTCGACCTCGGGTTCGACGAGAGCCGAATCACCAAGATCGCCAGCGACGCCGAGTCCGGCTACGACAAGGAGAACTTCTACGCCGCCGACGCCGACGTCTGGCTCATCTCCCGGGACAACATCAGTCGCTACGTCAGCTGGGACGACGCCGACTTCGAGGACGTCGAATCACAGACCGGCCCGTTCCTCGGGACGACTCTCCGATTCGCCCCCCAGTCGGCCGTCCAGGACGAGCCGAACCCGTACACGATGTACGAGGCCTTCGAGAAGGTCGCGAAAATCTTCCAGCGCCAACAACAGTTCCAAGCCTGGAAGTCGCTCCACGACGACCTCATGAACACCATCGAGGACGGGCTCCCGCCGGAGGACGAACGCCCCACTGTCGCCGCCATCTGGCGGGGCGTCAGCCCCGACTCCGGCCAGTTCCGCATCGCGCCCCTGCACCGCCTCGGCAACAACACGAAGTCGTACTACCGCCTCGGCATGCAGGACGCCTTCGAGGGCCAGTACCCGGACGGCCCGGTCGGCTACGAGGAACTGCTCCGCGTGGACCCGGATTACATCGGCGCGGTCGGCGCGCTCACCTCGACCACCCACGAGGAGTTCGTGAACACTACTGTCGAGCCGTTCGAGGCCAACGAGAACGGCCAGCAGCTCAGCGCCGTCCAGAACGGCAACGTCATCCGGAGCGGCGGCCAGTACATGGGTCCCATCGTCGACATGTTCTCGACCGAGGCCGTCGCCAAGCAGGTCTATCCCGACGAGTTCGGCGAGTGGCCCGGTCCCGTCGGTGACGTTCCGGAGGGCGAGCAGCTCTTCGACCGCCAGCGCCTCCTCGACGTCGTCGCCGGCGACATATAGGGACGATGTCAGGATTTCTCGACCAACTCGCGGACCGACGAGCCGCGGGCAGCGACTGGTACGCCAACTCGAAGCTCGCGGGCGTCGCGCTCGGGAGTATCGCGGTGTTGTTCGGCGCGACACTCCTGCAGGTGAGCTTCGGCGCGTACCCGCTGACCCTCGGCGAAGCCTGGGGCGCGGTCTTCAACCCCGCGGTCGTGTTCAGCGCGGAGGCCTGGCGGGCGTTCCTGCTCGGCGGCGACATCCCCGAGTGGTTCACCCAGCAACAGCACATCGTCTGGAACATCCGGCTACCGCGCATCCTCGTCGGCGTCCTCGTCGGCGCGAACCTCGCGGTCTCGGGCGCTATCTTCCAGATCATCACCCGGAACGAGCTCGCGAGCCCCTACATCCTCGGCGTCAGCGACGGGGCGGGCCTCGTCGTGCTCGTCGTCCTGACGTTCTTCTCGGGGCTGGTCCCGCTCGTGCCGGTGCTGGCGGCGCTCGGCGGCGGCATCGCGTTCCTGCTGGTGTACGTCATCGCGTGGAAGAACGGGACCAGTCCCGTCCGCCTCGTGCTGGCCGGCGTCATCGTCGGGACCGTCTTCGGCTCGGTCCAGCGGGCGCTGTTTTTCTTCATCGACGACCTCGGGACGGTGATGTCCGCGCAGGCGTGGCTCTCCGGGTCGCTGCTCAACACCGACTGGGCACAGGTCCGCATCGCGTTACCGTTCACCCTGCTGGCGATGGCCCTCGCGTTCCTCGTGACCCGCGAACTCGACGTGCTGGTGCTGGGCGAGGAGACCGCCAAGTCGCTCGGGATGCCGGTCGAGAAGGTCCGCTTCGCGGTCGCGGGCATCGCGGTGCTCTCGACGGCCGCGGCCATCGCGGTCGCGGGCCTCATCGGCTTCGTCGGCCTCATCGTGCCACACATGGTCCGCAACGTCGTCGGCAGCGACTCCCACCGGCTCCTGGTCGGCTGTCTGTTCCTCGGCCCGGCGCTGCTCGTCGGGGCCGACGTCGGCGCGCGCCTCGCGCTGAGCCCGATACAGCTGCCGGTCGGCATCATCACCGGGCTCGTCGGCGGGCCGTACTTCCTGTATCTGATGCGCCAGACCGAAGACATGGGTGAGGTCTGATGTCCGAGCAAACGTCGGACCCCGACGACCGGCAGACCGACGCGGCCCGGCCGGCCGCCGCCGGGGGCGAGTCGACCGACCCGGTCTCGGAGTTCGCCGCCGAGGAGCTCGTCGTCGGCTACCCCGGTCCCGACGACCCCGTCATCCCGGGCGAGACGCTCCGGGTCCCGCCCGGCGAGGTGACCGCGCTCATCGGCCCGAACGGGAGCGGCAAGAGCACCCTCCTCAAGGGGCTCGCGCGCCAGCTGACCCCCGAGAGCGGGAGCGTGCTGCTCGACGGCACGCCCGTCGAGTCGTTCGAGTCGAAGGCACTCGCGCGCCGGCTCGGCCTGCTCTCCCAGGAGAACACCTCTCCGGACGGCATCTCGGTCGAGGACCTCGTCGAGCGCGGCCGCTACCCCCACCACGGCTTCTTCGAGTCGCCGGGCGAACAGGACCACGCGGCCGTCGACGAGGCCATCTCGCTGGCCGGCGTCGAACACCTGCGCGAGCGCGAGGTCGGGAGCCTCAGCGGCGGCCAGAAACAGCTCGTGTGGATCGCGATGGCGCTCGCCCAGGACGCCGACGTGCTGTTGCTCGACGAACCCACGACGTTCCTCGACCCCCACCACCAACTGGAAGTGATGGACATCGTGGAGACGCTCCGCCACGAGCGCGAGACCACCGTCGTCGTCGTGCTCCACGACATCGCCCAGGCGGCGCGGTACGCCGACCACGTGGTCGCACTCAAGCACGGGTCGGTGTACGCTCGCGGCCCGCCCGAATCGGTCGTCACCGAGGAGCTTCTCGCCGACGTCTTCGACATCGAGGCGGCAGTTTCGCCGTCCGAACACGGCCTGCAGGTCACGCCCCTGGAGCCGCTCCACGACGACCGGGACGGACAACGGTAGCCGGACTCGGCGACAAGCCTCTCGGCGGAGTAGTCGGCCTCGACCGCGGCCCTGCGGGTCCACCGGCGGCGTCTTCGAACCCTACTCGGGCTGGTCGTAGAGGTGACACGCCGCCGGATGGGCCGCCTCCTGCAGGACCGGGTTCGTGCGCTCGCAGACGCTCCCGAAGTGGTCGGCCAGCAGCGACTCGGCCGCCGCCCACTCGCCCTCGGCGAGGTGGTCGAACGACTCGACCACGACCTCTCGCGGGCGGCCGGTCGGCTCGGCGTCGAACAGCCGGTCCCACAGGACCGCCCGGAACGCCTCCGACGACGCTTGCGGGCTTCCGTCGGTTCGCTCGCCACCGTCCGTGGCGGTCACGGTCTCGGCCTCGGCGCGGCCCCGCCCGGCCGCCTCCTCCCGCGCCGAGTCGAGGTCGATGCGCCGGTCCTCGACGCGCTCGCGGTAGTTCATCACCTCGCGGTAGGCCGGTTGGGCAATATCGAAGTCCCCGGGTGGGATGACTCGCGGACATCGCGTCCGGAAGTGACAGCCAGAGGGCGGGTCGATGGGCGAGGGCACGTCGCCTTCGAGGATGACGCGGTCGTCGGTGTCGGCCCGGGGGTCGGGTTCGGGGATGGCCGACAGCAGCGCCCGCGTGTAGGGGTGCTTGGGGTCGGCGAACAGTTCGTCGGTGTCGGCTATCTCGACGAGTTCGCCCAGATACATCACCGCGACCCGGTCGGAGATGTGCCGGACCACGCTCAGGTCGTGGGCGATGAACAGGTAGGTCAGCCCGAACTCGTCCTGGAGGTCCTCGAGCAGGTTGAGAATCTGGGCCTGCACGGACACGTCCAGCGCGGAGACGGGTTCGTCGGCCACGATGAAGTCTGGGTCGACCGCCAGCGCCCGCGCGACGCCGACGCGCTGGCGCTGGCCGCCCGATATCTCGTGGGGATAGCGGTCGTACTGGCCCCGCTCTAACCCCACCTCGTCCATGAGTTCGAGGACGCGCTCGCGGCGCTGTTGCTTGCGGGAGGTGTCGCCGGCCGGCGATTCCTCGGGCAGGTCGTGAATCTTGAGGGGTTCGGCGATTATCGCACCCACCGTCATCCGGGGGTCGAGGCTCGACAGCGGGTCCTGGAATATCATCTGCATGTCCTTGCGCTTCTCGCGGAGTTCCTCGCGGTCGAGCGTCGAGAGGTCGGTGCCCTGAAACACCACGGTCCCGTCGATCGGCGCTTCGAGGTGGAGCAGCGTCCGGCCCGCCGTGGACTTGCCACACCCCGACTCGCCGACGAGACCCAGCGTCTCGCCCTCGTAGACGTCGAAGCTCACGCCGTCGACCGCCTTGACGCTCTCTATCTCGTCGGCGAGCCACTCGTCGAGCAGCCCGTCGGCCCGCGAGAAGTGTTTCTTCAGCCCGTCGACTTCGAGCAGGCGGTCGCCGACCTCGTGGTCGCGGCTCGTGACCCCCTCGCGGTCCGCGCCGTACCGGCTCTCGTCGAAGTCCTCCAGCACGCACTTCGCGCGGTGGTCCACGTCGTCGGGCCCGTGCTGGAGGTGCGGAATCGCACCCCCGGTACACTCGGGCTGTTCCCACGGACACCGGCCGGCGAAGTGACACCCCTCGGGCATGTCGATGAGGTCCGGGACGTTGCCCTCGATGGGCGTGAGCCGTTCTTTGTCCTCGCGGGGGATGGATTCGAGCAGGGCGTAGGTGTAGGGGTGGCTCGGGTCGTGGAATATCTCGTCGACCGGCCCGACCTCCACGACGTCGCCGGCGTACATCACCGCCACGCGGTCGCAGGTCTCGGCCACCACGCCGAGGTCGTGGGTGATGAAGAAGACCGACATGCCGAGGTCGTCCTGCAGGTCGTTTATCAGGTCGAGAATCTGGGCCTGAATCGTCACGTCGAGCGCGGTGGTGGGTTCGTCGGCCACGAGCAGTTTCGGCTGGCAGGCCAGGGCGATGGCGATGAGCACGCGCTGGCGCATCCCGCCCGAGAACTCGTGGGGGTACTCGTCGACGCGCTCGGTGGGTTCGGGGATGCCGACCTGTTCGAGCATGTCGACGGTGTCCCGGAGGACGCTCTCGTCGACCTCCTTGCCGCCGAGGCTCGGCAGTACCTCCCGGACCGCGTTCCACCACGAGTCCCTGCGACGCCCGCCGTACTGGTGGAGTCGCAGGCTCTCGGCCACCTGCTCGCCCACGGTCAGCGCCGGGTTGAGCGAGGTCATCGGGTCCTGGAATATCATGCTGACCTCGCCGCCACGGACCGCCCGCATCGCCTCCTCGGGCGCGGCGAGCAGGTCGACGGTCCCCTCGTCGGGGAAGACGAACTCCCCGACGCCCTCGGGATACCGCTCGGCGAAGTCGGCGGCCAGCTCCCCGTGGGCGAACCGGGCCTGTCCGCTCACGACTTCGCCGGGGTCGTCGACCAACTGGAGCAACGAGAGCGCGCTGACGCTCTTGCCCGACCCGGACTCGCCGACCAGCCCCACGGTCTCGCCCTCGCGAATCGTGAGGTCGAAGTCGTCGACGGCCTCGACCACGCCGCGCTCGGTGTTGAACTGCGTCCGCAGGTCCGAGACCGACAGTAGGTCGCTCACAACTACCACGACGTGCGACGCGAGCGGGCAAATATCTTTCCACTTTTACGACGTGGAAAATAGGAACCAAGTGCCAGACGTATCAGAATCAAGTTCGGTCAAATTCGAGAGTGGAGGGCCGGGTGCTGGTGGCTCCGGGACGACGCTGGAATCCCAATCATATCTCCGAAAGCCCTCGGCCCGCTCTCGGACAGTAACTACGATGCACAGGTCTCCCCGAAAGCCCTCGGCCCGCTCTCGGACAGTAACTACGATGCACAGGTCTCCCCGAAAGCCCTCGGCCCGCTCCGGTCCCGCGACTCGCTGCGCTCCTCGTCGCTTCGCTCCTGCGGTGCTTACGTCGTCGGGGTTCCCGGAGCGCGCCTCGCCCTTTCAGTCCACC
The DNA here is from genome assembly GCF_004765805.1 of Halorussus halobius. Classification (GTDB taxonomy): domain Archaea; phylum Halobacteriota; class Halobacteria; order Halobacteriales; family Haladaptataceae; genus Halorussus; species Halorussus halobius. Next base: position 255,046 of record NZ_SBIU01000004.1, read on the forward strand.
AAGGAACTGCACCGCACCCGCACCGCCCCGCATCCGCACCGCGACCGCCCAGCGGGAGCCTCACCCCTCCCCAGCCTCGGGGCGCACGAGCGCGCCCCTCCCTCGCGCGCTTCGGCGCGACCACTTGCGGGTCGCGCCAGCGCGCGCCGACCGTGGAAAATCGAGTCCAGGCGCGCGCCGACGTGGAACCAGAACCAGCAGTGCGGTCGCGCGATCGATTCCACCGCGCCTCTCGACCCCCGTCGAGACGCGCCACGGGTCTTTCAGTCTCCGGGTCGAAGTGCGGGCATGGAGTTCACCACCAGTCGGCGACAGTTCCTCGGAGCCGCGAGCGCGAGCGTGACGCTCGGGTTGGCTGGCTGTGCAGGAGCCGACCCGCCGGAGAACCCGCAGGACTCGACGACCGGAACGACGTCGGGCGGAACCGACGCGACCGAGACCGCGACCGGGAACCTCCCCGACGCGGTCGGCCTCGAAACGCTGGCGACGGGCTTCGAGGTGCCCCTCGACGTGGCGTTCGCGCCCGACGCCGACCGGCGCTACGTCGCCGACCAGCAGGGGCGGGTGTTCGTCCACGAGTCGGGCGGCCTGCGCGACGAACCCTTCCTCGACCTGCGCGACGCCATCGCGACGGGCTACGAGGCGGGGCTGCTCGGTATCGCGCTCCACCCGAACTTCGCCGAGAACCGCCGTGCGTTCGTCCGCTACAGCGCGCCGCCCCGCGAGGGGACCCCCGACGGCTACGACCACACCTTCGTCCTCGCGGAGTTCGAGGCGACCGACGACGGCACCCGAGCGAGCCGCGATTCCGAGCGGACCGTCCTCGAAATCCCGGAACCGCAGGCCAACCACAACGCCGGCCCCATCGTCTTCGGGCCGGACGGCTACCTCTACGTCGCGGTCGGCGACGGCGGCGGTGGCGGCGACCAGGGTTCGGGTCACGTCGACGACTGGTACGACGCCGTGGCCGGCGGCAACGGACAGGACGTGACCGAGAACCTGCTGGGGAGCGTCCTGCGCATCGATGTTGACAATTCGGGGGACGGCCGGAACTACGCGATTCCCGAGGACAACCCGCTGGTCGGGCGGGACGGCCGCGACGAACACTACGCGTGGGGCTTCCGGAACCCGTGGGGGATGGCGTTCGACCGGGGCGACCTCCTGGTCGCCGACGTGGGCCAGAGCGACTACGAGGAGGTGAACCTGGTCGAGCGCGGGGGCAACTACGGCTGGAACGTCAAGGAGGGGACCCACTGCTTCGGGGCCGACGACTGCCCGGGCGCCACTCCGGAAGCCGTCCGTGGCGGCGAACCCCTGCTCGACCCCGTCGTCGAGTACGCCCACTCGGGCGGGGACCTCTCGGGCGCGTCGGTCATCGGCGGCCAGGTGTACCGGGGGTCGGCCCTGCCCGGACTGGCGGGGCGCTACGTCTTCGCGGACCTGGCCGCAGACGGCCGGCTGTTCGTGGCGACGCCGCCGGAAAGCCGCGAAGAGGGCGCGAGCGACGGGGAGCGCGCGGGCGACGGGGCGGACGAACTGTGGTCGACGGCGGTACTGGACGTCGCCGACGCGGACGCCGGCAAACTCGGACAGGTCTACGCGTTCGGCCGCGACGCCGACGGCGAGGTGTACGTCCTCGCGTCCGGGAGCGAGGGCGGCGGCGTCCATCGAATCGTACCCGCCGAATGAGCCAACACCGACGTTCCTACCGCACCGACGATTTTGGAACGAACGGGAGGCCGTCGTCCCACGTCATCGCGTCGAGAACCGCGACCAAGTGGTCGGCTCGCCGGTCGAAGACGTTCAGCGGGTGCGCGTCGAGGAAGGTCGCTTCGTCTCGCTGGACCGTCTCGCCGCGATAGTCGAGTTGGAAATGACACTCGCCGAGGCTCGGATGCGTCGGGTCCTGGTGCCAGCCGACCATGAGTTCGCGCGCTCGCTCGACCCACTGAATCCGGTAGTGGTCGTACTCGCGGTTCGGTGGTAACTCGAACCCGACCTGCAGTTCGGCCTCGTCGACCGCGTACGGTTCGCCGACGAACGCCGGCGCGTCGACCGTCGCTCGCACGCCTACCTTGGTGCCCGACGAGGTGTGGTACCGGACCTGCTCGATGGGCGACTCCCCGGCGTCGACCTGCGTGGCGAGACGCTTGTGGAGACGCCCGAGAAGCGTCCGCTCGTCGAGGTTCGCGCGGTTCGCAAGGAATATCATCGGGAGCTACGGTGACAGCGAGAGCGTCGAATCCGACGGGTCGTCTCGACCGGGCCGGAGCGAGCGAGCGTCGTCGTACAGTTCAAGCGCGTGTTTCAGCAGTCGCTTGTCGTCCTCGCGTTTCTCCCACCGGCGCAGAACCGCGTTGCGGTCCCGAATCGCCTCGCTGGAGAGTTCCTCGTCGGCGAGCGTCGATTCGAGGTCAGTCCGCGATTCGACGCCGAACTCGGCCTTCCACTCGTCGATTTCCGCCTGCACGTCCGCGATCTGCTCGCGGAGTTCCTCGCGGGTGGACTCGTTTATCATCTCGGTGACTTCTTTGACGTACCGAAGCTGGTAGTTCGGTGCGTACTTCGTGTTTCCGTCGTCGCCCTCGACCGCGTGCACCTGTCCGAACTCCACCAGCATCTCCAACTCGTCTTTCGCGGTCTGCCAGGAGGAGATTCCGGCCTCCGTCCGCACCCACTCGACCGACCTCGGTCGAGTGAGCGTCGTGGCGATCTCCCGCACGCGTTCGCGGGCCGACAACCCCTCGGCCCACGAGTCGATGCCGCGCTCGGTCATGCGAACAGGTAGGCGATTCTATCAATTATATCTTTGGATGGCTCACGCAAATACGAGAGTAGGCGGTTCGGGACGCGACGAGAGCAGGGCGCAACTCCTGAGTAACCCGAGCGCGACGAAGCGAACGATGACCGACGAGACCTACGCGACGCTCGCCGAGCGCGGCCGGGCCGCCTTCGAGATTCGAGGCTCGGAGTTCGTCGGCCGGGCCGCCCCGGCGACCGACCGCGAGGCCGCCGAGGCGTTCGTGGCCGAGGTTCGCGCCGAGTACGCCGACGCGACCCACAACGTCCCGGCGTATCGCGTCCGCGCCGCGGGCGGCGACCTGCTCCGGGAGTACGGCGACGACGACGGCGAGCCCTCGGGGTCGGCCGGCAAGCCCGCGCTCAACGTCCTCCAGCAGCAGGAAATCGAGAACGTGGTCGCGGTGGTGACCCGCTACTACGGCGGGACCAACCTCGGGGTCGGCGGCCTCGCGCGGGCCTACTCCCGAGCGGTCAAGGAGGCGGTCGCGGACGCCGGCGTCGTGACCGAGCGCCCGCACGAGACGTTCTCCGTGACGGTCGAGTACGACGACTCGGGCACCGTGCGCGGGATTCTGGAGAGCGAAAGCGGAGGCGGCGGAGTGGAGTTCGACGCGACGTACGAAGCGCAGGTCGACTTCGACGTGCGGGTACCGACCGCCGAGGGCGACGCGCTCAGAGAGCGCATCCGGAGCGCGACCAGCGGGCGGGCCGAAATCGACGGCGGAAGCTAGGCTCGCGGCCCAGTGCGAGCTGGGCCTCGGGGGCCCGTCACGAAACGTCGTCCAGCACGTCGAGGAGCGCGTCGAGACCGATAGCGCGGAGATTGTTCTTGTCGTCGGGGAGGTCGGTCCGGAGTTCCTCGCGGGTCCACCAGCGGGTGTCGGCCGCGTCGCTCGCCGCGTCGACGGAGCCGGCGGTTTTCGAGCGGTGGACGGCGTAGTTGAACGCCACGTCGGTCTCGCCGCCCCCGAAGTCGAGGAAGCCGTCGTTCACGAGCGTCAAGTCGTCGGGGGCGACCGCGAGTCCGGTCTCCTCTTCGAGTTCGCGGGCGGCGGCCTCGCTCGGACGCTCGCCGGCCTCGACGTAGCCGCCGGCGGTCGCCCACGCGCCGACGTCGCCCGCAGCGCCGCGCTCGATGAGGAGCACGCGGTCCGCGTCGACCACGGCGGTTCGGGCCATCACGCCCGCGTTGTGATAGAGCGTCACGTCGCAGTCCTCACACCGAGGGCGCGGCCCCTCGTCGGTCTCGCGCACGTCGAGCGCGTCGCCGCATCGCGGACAGAACTCGGGGTCGGCTCCGTGAAGTACCCAGACCATGGTCGGCCCTACTCGCCGGGGCGGGAAAACTTGTGGTGGGTGACAACTGCCTCACCCGCCCAGCGGAACCCCGCCGAAGATGACCAGCGCGACGACCCAGTAGGCCACGTAGAGGCCGCCCAACAGCAGGCCGTGCCACCGCTTCACGCGGCCCTCGTAAAAGAAGTACGCCGCCAGCGCGGTCACGACGACGACCGCCGGGAGGTGAAACGTCAGCACCGAGTTGGAGATTTCGAGGTCGCTCAGCAGCGTGATGACGCCCACGTTCCCGGTGACCGAGAACAGCACGCTCCCGACGACGTTTCCGACCCCGATTTCGGGGACGCCCCGGCGAACCGGTTCGAGCGTGAGCATCACGTCCTCGAACGTGAGTATCAGGGTCAGGACGGTCGCGCCGAAGACGGTTCCGTCGACGCCGAACCCCTCGACGACCACCTCCGACCCGGCCTCCAGCAGCATCGACGCGACGACGACGCCGACGAGCGCGAGGACGGCCAGCACGAGCCAGAGCCACCCCGACGCGGGCCTGCCGGCGACGACGCGGTCCTCGGGGATGTCGGCAACCGGAGCCGAGGCCGTCCCGCCGTCGGTCTCCCTCGCGGTCGAGTCGCCCCCGACGACCGCGCCGCCGTCCGAGCGGAGTCGCTTCCCGAGTTCGGTGTTCCGGAACACGGGCACGTCCCGGCGTCGCTCGCGGACCAGAACGTAGCCGAACGTCAGCGCGAAGAAGCCGATGAGCGCGAGTCCGTGGACGGCGGTCAGCGTCCCGACGAGGACGAACGGGACGAGTATCAGAGGTCCGAGCGCGAACAGCGCGACGTAGTCGGTCGGCAGGTCGACCGGAAACGGGCGGACGACGGCGGCCAGCGCGAGCGTGACGCCGATTATGGCGAGTCCAGTGCCGAGCGCCGTCCCGAGCGCGGCCCCTTCGAGGTCGCCCGCCGAGAGGACCACCGCGAGGACGGTGTCGTCGAACTCGAACCCGGTGAACAGGATGGCCAGCGAGAACAGCGACACCTTCAGTCCGAGCGCGGCCCGCGTGAGGTAGCTGATGAGTTTCTCGGCGCAGGCGGTCAGCAAGAGCGCGCCCGCGACGAGGACCAGCACCGCGCCGAGGAGTCCCTGTCCCTCGACGAAGCCTTCGAGCGCGCCCTCGACGCCGCCCTCGCCTTCTTCGGCTTCGTTGCTCCCCTCGGCTCCGGAATCTCCCCCGGCCGCGTCCTGTGCGAGCGCCGGCGCGACCGGCACCGCGACCAGTGCCAAGACCAGCGCCACGACCAGCGCCGTCCCGGCGAGCGTCCGCCCACGTGTCATGGGTCACGGACACGACGCGGAGCCTCATGTACCCTCGAATCCGCGTAGACGAGTGCGTTGAAAGATTCTACACGGAGCCTGTTCGGTCGCGTGGGACGCTGCGAACAGCCTCGGTGCGCTCTCTGACAGCAGCACCGTAACCACAACTACAGCCTCGAAAGCCCTCGGCCCGCACTGCACAAACGCTTGAACCGCAACTACAGCCTCGAAAGCCCTCGGCCCGCTCTGCACAAACGCTTGAACCGCAACTACAGCCTCGAACGCCCTCGGCCCGCACTGCACAAACGCTTGAACCGCAACTACAGCCTCGAACGCCCTCGGCCCGCTCGCGGTCGCTCTGGCGGATATCCGCGCCTCACAGCACCGCACCGCATCGGCGCGGATAGAGCCGCCAGAGGCGACCACGGCCTTCGGCCGCGAGCCCGCCTCGCCCTTTCAGTCCGCCGAGGCCGACCGCACCGCCCCGCACCCGCACCGTACCCGCACCGCGACGGCAGGCCTCACCCCTCCCCAGCCTCGGCGAGCGCCTGAACGCGCTCGCCTCCCTCACGCGCTTTGGCGCGGTCACGAGGACCGCGCCAGCGCGCGCCGACCGTGGAAAACCGAGTCCGTGAGTACTGCTGTCGAAAATCGAGTCGACGCGCGCCGGAACTGTCCAGCGGCGCGCGACCGAGTTCGGGCTTCCCATCCGAACGCGGCCGGCCCACCGACACACAAGACATATCGCCCGGAAGACCGAACCCACACGCCATGAGCGACGCCCCCACCGCCGAGGTGGACGCAGACGACGCCGACCGCGAGTTCGCAGTCGACCTCGACTTCGGCGAGACCGGCCGCATTCCCGCCGTCGCCCAGAGCGCCGACTCCGGCGAGGTGTTGATGCTCGCGTACGTCACGCCCGAAGCGGTCCGGAAGACCCGCGAGACCGGCCTCGCCCACTACTACTCGCGGAGCCGCGAGGAGTTGTGGCAGAAAGGCGGAACCAGCGGCCACGTCCAGCGCGTCCGGGAGGTCCGGGCGGACTGCGACGGCGACGCCCTGCTGTATCTGGTCGACCAGGAGGGCGGCGCGTGTCACACCGGCTACGAGAGCTGTTTCTACCGCACGCTCGACGGCGAGACGGTGGGCGAACAGGTGTTCGACCCCGACGACGTCTACGAGTGACCGACCGATGAACGAGCCACCCACGACCGCGACCCGGACCGACGACCTGCTCGACGAACTCGACGACGCAGACGCCGCCTGCGGTCGAGTCGACGACCGAATCGCCGAGTACGGCGAGGGTACCGTCGAGCGCGTCGCCGACGCCCACGACCGGGCGACCGACCTGCTCGACCGCTACGAGTCGACGGCCACCGGCACGGGGCGCGAGAACTTCAAGAAGTTCATGGAGTTCAAGTCGAACTTCGCCTCGCTGGTCGAGGACCTCGACGACGACCTGCCCGAGCGCGACGCCTTCGAGGCGGCCGAGGAGGAGATAGACAAGAACCGCCTCAGCGAGGGCGACTTCGAGCGCGCCCGCGACGCCCTCGGCCCGGCCGGCGAAGTGGCGGGGCTGCTCGACGAGCGCCGGGACGCCCGGGCGCGCTACCGCGAGGCCCGCCGCGACGTGGGGAAGGCCGTCGCCGACCTGCGCGACGAGATAGCCGACCGGGAGCGACTGGTGGAACTCGGCGACGCCGACCTCGACGCGCCGGTCGAGGAGATACGCCGCCCCATCGAGCGCTACGACGAGGCGGTCGCGGAGGCGTTCGCCGAGTTCAAGGCCGACGCCAGCGCCCGCGAACTGCTCGACTTCGTGGCCGCGACCCGCGACTACGCGCTGGTCGAGTACCGCACGCCCCCGGAGACGCTCCGGGAGTACGTCGCGTCGAACGAGGCCGGCACCGAGACCGTCGCGGACCTGCTGAAGTACGCCGATTACTCCAACTCGAAGCTCGACCACTACGTCGACGACCCGACCGCGCTCAAGCGCGCGGTGGCGACCAACCGGACCTACCTCGAACGGCTCGACGCCGGCCCGCTCCGAATCGAGTGGCCGCCCAAGTCGGCCGCACAGCTCCGGTGGCGAGTCGACGAACTGGTGTCGGTCGTCGGCCGCTTCGCCGACGAGGACGTGGTGGCGACCCTGCGGGCGGTCCAGTCGGCCGTCCGCGACGAGGAGCGATTCGAGCATCTGCGGACCGCCGCCGAGGCCCGGACCGAACTCTCGGACGCCGAGCGCGAGAAAGTCGAGAGCGGCGCGGTCGCCGACGAGTTGGCTGGGTTGCGCGAGCGCAAGGCGGAGTTGGAGGCGGCACTGGACGAGTATCCCGAGCGGTGAGCGCGTCAACGGCGGCAGGACCGAAGCGAGTCAGGCGTTCAGCGCCTCGATTACGTCCCCGACGGTAAACAGCCGAAGGTCCTCGCGTTCCTCGGCAGCCTCCTCGACGGACGGTTTGAATCCGCTGCGGGAGAACAGCGCGTATCGCTCGACTCTCTCCGCTCCGCTGTCGGGCGTCCACCGGAGTTCCTCGACGTGACGCTGGAGCTTCGAGAACGCGTCGTACCCCAGCGGGGACCGCTGGAACTTGCACTCGCCGACGAGTAGCGTCTCTCCGGTCGTCAGACCGACGACGTCGATTTCGTGGTCGTCGTACCACCAGCTGCCGGTGTCGGCGACCGTGTACTCCGGATAGAGCGTTCGGAGCGCGGAGCGACACAGTTCCTCGAACGAACCGCTCACGAAGTCCGCTAGCTCCGGTCGAATCAGTGCGTCGTAGGCTTCGTCCCCGAGTTCGTCGTACCGGTCGCCGGTGCCGTAGACGAAGCGAAACCAGAAGCGGAAGAACGGGTCGCGGATGCGATATCGGCCCCGTTTGCTCCGTTCCGTTCGTTCGGTGACGGGGACGTGGCGCTCTATCAGTCGCAACCGCGAGAGCCGGTCGAGATACTTCGAGAGTTGATTGTAGTCGACGCCGGTCGTTCCCGAAATCTCGTTTCGGCTCGTGTTGCCGCCAGCGATAGCCTCCAGAATCGAGAAATACCGCGTCGGTTCCGTGAGTTCCATGCGCAACACGTAGTCGGGTTCATCGTGGAGCGAGCCGTGGCGCGAGAGAATCGTCCGCCGAACGTTCTCCCCGAGCGTCGCGTCGGGCGACACTTCTTCGAGATAGTACGGGATACCGCCGAAGACGCCCCACGTAAAAACCTGCTCGTCGGGGGTGTAGGCGTCGTCGAAGAACCCCATCGCGGCGTCGAACGGGAGCTGTCTGATGTCCAGTTTCAGCGACGAGCGACCGTAGAGCGGGCTATTCCCGAGCAGTGCAGCCTCCTCCATCATGCTGATAGAGGAGCCGACGAGGACGAACGTCGCCGCCGAATCGTCGAGGTCGTGGTCGAACATCGCCTGTAGCACGGAGGGAAGGCTCGGCTCCTCTTCGACGAGATACGGGAACTCGTCGAGGACGACGATTGCGTCCTGTTCGGCGAGATAGCTCAGAACCGCCTCCCACTCGGCTCGAATCCGGGTCACGCCGGGGTACGATTCGGCCGCTTTCTCGACGAACTGATGGAGCTGTAACGCGCTGGTCTTCTGCTTGGCCTGATAGACGACCGCGTCGTCGGACGATTCGAGCGACTGCCTGACGAGTTCGGTCTTGCCGAGGCGACGGCGACCGAATATCACGGCGAGTTCGGCGTCGGCCGAGTCGTAGAGCGTCCGGAGTCGGGAGAGTTCCTCGGTCCGGTTCACGAAATCCGCCATAGCGGTCGTAGGCGAGCCCGCATCATAACGCTATCGATTACCGTACTTCGAATAATCATACTTGAGATAATCAAACTCTAGAGTATCGTACTCTGAATAATCATACTTGGGAGTATCACTACTGCTCACGGGTTGTTGTCGACCAAAACTGTCCATTCGCTCGAAAAAGCGTCTCAAACCTCGTCTTTCGCCGCCCGCAACTGCCCTTCCATCTCGGTCGCGAGTTCCTCGGCCCGGGCCCCCTCGCGGGCCTCGGCGTAGATGCGGACTATCGGCTCGGTGCCGCTGGGTCGGGCCAGCACCCACGCGTCGCCGTAGTCGATGCGGTAGCCGTCCAGCGTCGTGGTGTCGGCCTCGGACCGCTCGGCCTCGCCTTCGGCCGCCGCCAGCAGCGCGTCGCGCTCGGCGTCGCCGTCGTACGCGACGTTGATGCGGACGTTGTGATACCCGTCGTAGGGCGCGACCACCTCGCTCGCGGGCCGGTCGGCCAGCAGTTCGAGGAAGCGCGCGGCGGTGTACGCCCCGTCGCGGGCCAGCAGGTACTCGGGGAAGAAGATGCCACCGTTGCCCTCGCCCGCGACCGGGACCGACTCGCCCTCCGCCCGGAGTTCTCGGATGCGGGTGATGAGGTTGGTCGAGCCGATGGGCGTGAGTTCCAGCGACGCCCCCCGCTCGTCGGCCACGTCCACCAGCCGCTGGGAGACGTTGACCGCCGAGACCACCGCGTCGCCGGGGTCGAGTTCGGCCGCCGCGAGCGCGGCGAGCGTGGCGTCGCCCTCGACGTACGCGCCGGTCTCGTCGTAGAAGATGGCCCGGTCCGCGTCGCCGTCGTGAGCGATGCCCACGTCCGCGTCGGTGGCCTCGACGAGTCGGCCGAGGTCGCCGAGGTTCTCGGGGACGGGTTCGGGTTCGCGGCCGGGGAAGTGGCCGTCGGGCTGGCTGTTGGCGGTGACGACCCGGCAGCCGAGTTTCCGGAAGAACTCCGGGCTGGTGAGCGACCCCGCGCCGTGGCCGGGGTCGAGCGCCACGGTGAGGTCGGCGTCGGCGATGCGCTCGCGGTCGACCGCGTCGAGAAGCTCCTCGACGTACCGCCGGCGAACGCCCTCGACGGACCTGCTCCGGCCGGTCGCGCCCCACTCGGCGACGTCGAACCTCTCGGCGAGGAACTGCTGTTCGATGCGTTCGAGCGCGTCGACGGTCAGTTCCACGCCGTCGGCACCGATCAGCTTGACGCCGTTGTACTCGGGCGGGTTGTGCGAGGCGGTTATCATCATCGCCGGGACGCCCTCGCGCTCGGCGTACGTCTGCGCGCCGGGCGTAGGGACGATACCGAGCCGGTCGACGTCGGTGCCGACGCTGGCGAGCCCGCTCGCGGCGGCGTCGGCCAGCATCTCCCCCGTGGCGCGAGTGTCGCGGGCGAGCGCGACCCGCTCGGCCCGCCACACCGTCCCGGCCGCCTTGGCTACCGTGAGTACGAACTCGGGGGTCAGCCCCTCGTTGGCGACCCCGCGAGTGCCGCTCGACCCGAAGACCTTCATGTCCGAGCGTCGTGACCCACGGGCAAAAGGTATTCCGGAGCGCGACCGGGAGCGACGGCGCTTTCGTCGGATTTCCTACTTGTTTTCGCACGTGATGCCGTGGAACGTTCGCAGTCCGCCGACGCGAATGCGGGCGGTTCCTCGGCGACGGGCAACTCCGTATCCACCCAATCGCTCGACTCGTCCGCCCCCCGGACGCGCCGCGCTCGCGCAGTTCTGCGCGAGCGCGACGCGGAGGTACGGGGCGCGGTCGCGGCGCGGATGTGGCGTGGTCGCGGTGCGGTGGCGGTCGGCTGCGGCGCGGATGTGGCGTGGTCGCGGTGCGGTGGCGGTCGGATGCGGCGCGGTCGCGGCGCGGTTTCCCCTAGGCCTCGGCAATAGCTAGCTTCGTGATTGTGGTCACTTCCAGCACTGGACCGCGTACGAGCTAGCTTCTACCGAGACCTATGAGAGACCGCACCGCGACCACACTCGAACCGCACCCGCACCGCGACCACACCCGCGCCGCGACCGCACCCTGCCCCTCGCACGACAGCGCGCCATCCAGAACGCTTTCCACGCTCTACCACCCACGTCGAAGCATGGGCATCAGCATCGACGAGAAGCGGGTGTACGACGCCAGAGAGGGACCGACCCCGGTGTACGTGGTCGGCGAGTTCGGCGTCGCTCGCGCGAACACCTCCGACGACCTCGTGGGCGAGTTCGGCCTCGCCCGGCAGTGTTCGGCCCGCGACGTCGCCGGGCGAGACGGACGAATCGCGGTCGCCACCGACGAGGACGTGCTGGTCGCGACCGCAGGGGGCGACGACGGTGCCGGAGACAGCGACGGAGTCGCCGGAGCCGAGAGCGCGTCGTTCGAGGCGCTGGAGGTCGGTCCCACCGTGGCGGTGGGCGACGCCGGCGACGAGTTGGTCGTGGCCCGCGAGGACGGCGCGGTCCTGCGCGGCGACGGCGAGCAGTGGACCCGCCTCGGCGACCTCGACGACGTGCGCGCGGTCGAGGGCGAGTTCGTCGCGGCCGAATCGGGCGTCCACCGCGCGGCCGGCGACGACCTCCGGCACGTCGGTCTCGACGACGCCCACGACGTGGCGGCCGGGGGCGCGCCGCTGGCCGCGACCGGCGGCGGCGTGTACCGACTCGGCAACGGCTGGCTGGACGAGCTTTCGGGCGATTTCCGGGCGGTCAGCGCCGGGCGAGCCGCCGATGAGGCGACCGGCACCGGACCGCACGCCGCGCGCGCGGACGGTCGGCTGTTCGGGGGCGACGGAAAATCGACGGACGGTAACTGGCGCGAGGTAGAGCTACCCGTGGCTGGCGAGGTCGTCGCGCTCGACCACGGCGAGTCGGGCTGTGCGTACGCGGTCACGGACGACGGAACCCTGCTGCTGTCGGTCGGCGACGGCTGGAACTACCGGCGGCTCGGCCTGCGCGGGGTCCGGGCGGTCGCCGCGCCGTAATCGGGAGTGGCGTGCCCCGGCGGGGGCTGTCGTCGCCGGAATCACGCGTCGGGTTCGGGGTCGAATATCTCGGGGTCCTCCTCGCCCTCGGCGGCGATGACCGCCATACAGCCCTTCCGGGCGACCCGGCTGAGCGCGTGGTCGACCAGCTTGACCGCGCCCGGAACCGGGAACTCCATCGTGGCGACGGTCGTGGTGCCGGGCGCGACCGGCGTGGTCTCGACGTGCTTCTGGGTGGCCGATTCGAACGACCCCCTCGGGTAGAGTTCCTTCCACACGTTCCCGATGGGGTGGAAGCTGCTGGTGAGGTTCGGGCCGCCGGTGACGAAGTACACCCGTGCGGTGTCGCCCGTCTCGACGGTCATCGGACCGTACCCGTCGGGGGTGAGCGCGTACTTCTCGCCGTTCATCACGACGTAGCTGGGCTCCTCGCGGGGCATCGCCTTCATGTCGAACTGGTGGTGGCCCGTCTCGCCCGCGCGCTTGTCGGTGTAGAGTTCGTGCTGGCCGAGGTAGAACTCGTGGTCGACCTCGGGCAGGCCCTCCTCGGGCTCGACGACGATGGTGCCGAACATCCCCGCCGAGATGTGCATGTCCATGTTCGGGACCGCACAGTGGTAGATGAACGCGCCGGGGTAGGTCGCCTTGAACGACAACTGCTCGGTGTTGCCCGGCGCGACGGTCGTCGCCTCCGCGCCGCCGCCCGGACCGTAACAGGCGTGGAAGTCGACGTTGTGGGGCAGGTCGTTCCCGTCGGGGTTCTCGAAGGTCAGGTTCACGGTGTCGCCCCGCCGGACCCGGACCATCGGCCCGGGGACCCGCCCGTTGAACGTCATGTAGTTGAACGTCACGCCGTCCTCGACCTCGGCCGTGACCTCCTCGGCGCGGAGCGTCACGTCGACCTCCCGCGGCTCGTCGCGGTCGATGGGGTCGGGCACGTCGGTCGGGTCGGCGGCCACGCGGTCGGCCGTGATCTCTTTGCTCTGGTTCATGGCTTGCTCGGTCGTCTTGCGGGCCGTCTCGCTGGTCGCTTGGGGGGCGGACTGGGACGAGCACCCGGCCAGCGCCGCCGCGCCGCCCACGCCGATACCTTGCAGGACCGTCCGTCGGTTCGTTCGGGGCATTGGTGGTCACCTCACGGTTACAGGTAGACCCTCACCCACCTTCAACCGAGAATACGATTCTCGGGCGGTAGGAAGGCTTACGAACGTGTTCGCGGCATTCTCAATCCGCGAGAACGGACGGGCGGCGAGGCGAACGTGGTCGGGTGCGCTCGGCAGCGGCGTCGAAAGCGGGGCGACCGACGCCGGCGACCGCACGAGCTCGATGCCACAGACCACGGAGCACGCTCGATGCCACAGCGGGCTCGATGCGCAGACTGGACGTGTCGCGCGCGCACGAGCGAAGCGCCACAGCGCGGCGGAGCGCGGTGCTGGTCGGGTGCAGGGAAGTTGCGATGCAGGGCGGTCCGGGGCGTACCGCACCCCCGACAGCAATCGCGACCGCCAGCCCGCACTGGGACCGCACGGTACCGCGGGACGAGACGTCGCTGCGTCGCTCCGCCTCGACTCACTCCCCGTCCGACCGGGGGGCCAACACCAGCAGCGCGGTGCTGTCGGCCTCCGCCTTCGGCGACACCTCGTCTCGGCCGTCGAACCGGAGCAGGTCGCCCGGTTCGAGGACGTTCGACTCGCCGTCGACGCGCACGTCGAGGCGGCCCGAGACCAGATACACCACGATTTCGCGCTCGGGGTGTCGATGGGCCGGCACCTCCTCGCCCGCCTCGAGCGCGAGTCGGACCGTCTTGGGCTCCGACCCGGGGAACGCCACCTCGCGGGGCGTCACGGTCAACTCGTCGAGCGCGGCGGTCTCGACCGTCATCGCTGGGGGGAGTTTCTCGAAGTCATTTCTTGGGGAATCGCGCGACGAACGTCTGGTCGCCCTCGCGCTCGACCTCGTACGCGTCGGCGTCGAACGACTCGACCTCGGCCTGCATCTCGTAGAACAGCGGCTTCGGCTCGTGGTCGTTGACTATCTCCAGCACCTCGCCGCTGTCCATCTCCGCGAAGGTGTCGTGTATCTTCGGGTGGCGCTCCGGCGGCGGAATCTCGCGGACGTCTAGGGTTGGCATGCACACGAGGATAGCCGTCGGTCGGCCTTCGGATTCGTCCCGAAGATGTTCGGCATCCTGTCGGTTGGCCGTTCAATCGTCCGCGCGCGGGTCGAATTCCCCTTTCTTCAGCCCCTCGCGCACGGGGTCGTGTTCCGCGTCGGTCGGGGGCGGCGCGGTTACGAGCGTGGCTTCGAGTCGCTCGTCGCCGGCCTTCACGCCGCGCTCGTCGCCCGCCGGGACGACCACCACGTCGTCGGGTTCGACCGCGCGTTCGTCGTCGCCGTCGCGGACGACGCCCGAGCCCCGCCGGACCGTGATGGCGACGTCGCTGTCGGGCGCGTGGACCGGGATGAACTGGCCGGGCTCGAAGTAGCCCAGTACCACCTTCATCCGGTCGCTCCGGAAGGTCGACTGGGCCGAGAATCGCTCGTCGTCGTACTCGCGCTCGTCGTCGAAGTCTGTCGCGACCATGTGGGAGACGACGGGCGGCGCGTCCGTCGCCGGTTCCCCGAACGTGTTCGCCCACCACGCCGGTCACCGGGCCTGGGCGTCACCGCGGTTCGATCTCGACCCGCCACTCGTCGTCGGCCACCTGCTCGGCGTCGTGGTCGAACCCCCGGTCGTCGAGCACCGCGTACAGCGGTTCGGGCTCGAAGCTGTTGACGAGGACCAGCGTGTCGTCGTCCCCGAGGTCGCCCAGCGCGTCCACGATCTGGTCGAACGGTCCGCCGTCTACCTCGCGGGCGTCGAGTTCGCGAGTGGTCACGTTCGTACGTCCGGGACCGACTCGCCTGTCGATTCTGCCGAACGTGTTCGCGGGGTGGGACCGGCACGCGCCGCTCGCACCGGGGCGTCGTTCGGCCGGCCGAACAGGTTCGGACCCCGTTTTCACCGCCCGGGAATCGAAGACAGCGCCATTTATGAACGCCCCGAAGCCGAGAACGACGATGACCGACGAAACTCTCACCCGGCGGACGGCACTGAAGGCGATGGCTGTGGGCGCGGCGAGCGTGGCGCTCGCGGGCTGTTCGAGCAGCGGCGGCTCGGGCGGCGACGACGAATCGAACGGCGACGGCTCGGGCGACGAGTCGAACGGCGACTCGGGCGGGGACTCGACCGACTTCGGCGGCTGGTTCGACGACGTCGACAACTTCGACGGCGTGGTCGACGAGACCGGCTCCGACGAGGTCACGGTCGACGTCGGCGCGCAGGGCAACGGCGGCAACTACGCGTTCTCCCCGGCCGCGGTGTCGGTCTCGACCGGGACGACCGTGGTCTGGGAGTGGACCGGACAGGGTAGCCTCCACAACGTCGTAGCCGAGGACGGCTCGTTCGAGAGCGAGCAGACCCAGGAGGAGGGGTTCACGTTCGAGCACACGTTCGAGGAGACCGGCACGTACGAGTACGTCTGCGTCCCCCACGAGGCGATGGGGATGAAGGGCGCGATAGTCGTGGAGTAGGTCGCCATGGCGAGTTCACCGCGTCGTTCGGCCGGCCCGCCCCGGCAGGTCGACACCGACGAGCGACCGCTGGTGCTGATCTGGGAGCTCACGCAGGCCTGCGAGTTGACCTGCGAGCACTGCCGGGCCGACGCCCAGCCCGACCGGCATCCGGACGAGCTCACGACGGCGGCGGCCGAGCGCCTGCTCGAGGACGTCCGGGAGTTCGGCGAAGGCCAACTGGTCGTGTTCTCGGGCGGCGACCCGCTCAAGCGCGACGACGCCGTCCACCTCGTGGAGTACGGCACCGACCTCGGGCTGAACGTCACCATGACGCCGAGCGGGACCACCTCGCTGACCCCCGACGCGGTGGCCGACCTCGCGGACGCCGGCCTCCGGCGCATGGCGCTCAGCCTCGACGGGGCGACCGCCGAGCGCCACGACGCCTTCCGGGGCGAGGCCGGCAGCTTCGCCGACACGATGCGGGCCGCGCAGGCCGCCCGCGACGAGGGCGTCCCGCTCCAGGTCAACACCACCGTCTGTCGACGGACCGTGCCCGACCTGCCCGAGATCGCCGACCTCGTGGCCGACCTCGGCGCGGTGCTGTGGAGCGTGTTCTTCCTCGTGCCCGTCGGGCGGGGCGCGGCGCTCGACCCCCTCTCGCCCCACCGGGCCGAGCGCGTGATGGAGTGGCTCGTCGACCGGAGCGACGAGTGGCCCTTCGGCGTGAAGACCACGGAAGCGCCCCACTACCGGCGGGTCGCGGTCCAGCGGGCCGACGAGCCGCCGGGCCGCCAGATGGGCATCACGGCGGGCGACGGCTTCGCGTTCGTGAGCCACGTCGGCGACGTGTACCCCTCGGGATTCCTGCCCGAGTCGGCCGGGAACGTGCGCGAGGAGAGCGTGGTCGAGCTCTATCGGAACTCGGCGCTGTTCGAGTCGCTCCGGGACCCCGACCGCCTGAACGGCAAGTGCGGCGCGTGCCCCTACCGGACGATGTGTGGCGGCAGTCGGTCGAGAGCCTACGCGGCCACCGGCGACCCGCTCGGGAGCGACCCGCTGTGCTCGTTCGTCCCCGAGAAGTACGACGGGCCGCTCCCGTGGGGCGAGGAGTCGGCCGGTGACTGAGTCGCCGAGGCCGGGTCGCTCCCCGGCGAGCGACCGTCGAAGGCCCCGACGGCAATCACAATGCTGTTAAACCACCCTTCCGTACCCCCAAGCATGGTAGACGTACTGGGTCTGGGACTCGGGCTGACGCTCGTGTTCATCGCGGTCGCCCTCCACGTCTCGAAGGGCACCGAGTGGCGCGCGCCCGACGACATCTCCCAGGAGGTGCTCGAACGTCGGGCCGAGACCGTGCCGGAGACCGACTTCCCCGAGCCGATGAACCGCTCTATCGGCGGCGGTGGCGGCGCGGTCGCGGTCGGCGGCGGGGCCGAGGGCGAACTCGCGGGCGAGGAAGACGAGGAGGAGACCGGCTTCGACCCGGCGTCCATCCCGGACGACGAGGTCGAATACTACGACGTCGAGTACGTCAACGAGGGCGAGACCATCGAGGTCGCCAACAACGAGACGCTGCTCGAAGCCGGCGAGGACGAGGACTGGGACCTGCCCTACGCGTGCCGGCAGGGCCAGTGTCTCTCCTGTGGCGGCAAGATAACCGACGGCGACGCCACCGAGTACGTGCGCCACAGCAACAACGAGACGCTCGGCGAGGACGAGGTCGAGAAGGGCTACGTCCTGACCTGCACCGCACACCCCACCGCCGACTTCTCGCTCGAAACGAACGAGACGCCCTGACTGATTTCTTCTCGCCGAAGCGAAATTTCAACCCGAAGCATTGAAATCCTAAGGTGAACACCGTCCGGACAGTGACGACCACCTCGGCCGACGACATCACGGAGGGTGGGCTGGCCCGCCCGCTGTTCCACCTCGCGTGGCCCATCGTCGTCACCCAGTTGCTACAGGTGACCTACAACGTCGCCGACGCGTTCTGGCTGGGCCGCCACTCGGCCGACGCGGTCGGGGCGATCAGCCTCGCGTTTCCCATCATCTTCTTCCTCATCGCGTTCGGGACCGGATTCAACGTCGCGGGCAGCACGCTGGTCGCCCAGTACGTGGGCGCGGACAGCGAGGGGTCGGCCGGGACGGTCGCCGGCCAGACGCTCGGCGTGGTGGTCGCGGCCGGCGCGGTCCTGAGCGTCGTCGGCCACTACGGCGCGGGGCCGATGCTGTCGCTGTACCCGAGCAACCCCGCGACCGCCGAGGCGGTGGTCCCGCTGGCCCAGCAGTACATGGAGCTGTTCGTCCTCGGGCTGCCGTTCATGTTCGCGTTCATGGCGTTCTCGGCCCTGCTCCGAGGGTACGGCGACCCAAGGACGCCGATGCGAGTGATGATACTCAGCGTCGCGCTCAACGTCGTCCTCGACCCCATCCTCGTGTTCGGGATGGGGCCGTTCGACCCGATGGGCATCGAAGGGGCCGCGGTGGCGACCGTCGTGGCCCGGACCGTCGGCGGCGTCGTCGGCGTGGCCGTCCTGTTCGGGACCGGCCTCGGTCCGTCGGTCGGGGTCGGCGACCTCGTGCCCGACGCGAGCCACGTCCGCGACATCGTCACCCTCGGGGTTCCGGCGGCGCTGGAGGAGTCGGCTGGCGCGCTGGCGATGGTGGTGCTCACGGTGGTCATCGTGACGTTCGAGCCCGCGGTCATCGCGGCGTACGGGCTGGGCAACCGGCTCATCTCGCTGGTGTTCCTGCCGGCGGTCGGGTTCGGCAGGGCGACCAACACGATTGTCGGCCAGAACCTTGGCGCGGGCAAGCCCGACCGGGCCGAGCGCGCGGTGAAGCTCGCGGCCGCCGTCGGCGCGAGCGTGATGGTCGCGCTGGGCGTGCTGGCCGCGACGTTCCCCGAACCGGTCGTCTCGGTGTTCATGGCCACGGGCACCGAGGACGCCGCCCGGACCATCGCCTACTCCGTGGAGTACCTCCGGATTCGGACGGTGGAGTTCGCGTTCATCGGCGTGTTCCACGTCCTCGTGGGTGCGTACCGGGGTGCGGGCAACACCAAGACCGCGCTAGCGTTTTCGATGCTCGCGCTCTGGTTCGTCCGCGTGCCGGTGGTCGCGTACCTCGGGCTGGGGACGTCGCTGGGCCCGACGGGCGTCTGGATCGGGGTCGCGGCCGGCCACGTCGTCGGCGCGCTCGCGGCCGCCGCGTGGTTCACCCGGGGCACGTGGAAGGAAGCGGTCGTCGACGGCGCACGCTCGTCGGTCGGCTCCGAGCCGACGGTAGCCGAGGACTGAGTTGCGGTTTTCAAAACGGTTAAACCCGCGAGGGGAGTAGGCTCGGGTGAGGGCGGCTAGTTCAGCGGACGGAACGCTTGGTTCCGGACCAAGAGGTCATGGGTTCAAATCCCATGCCGCCCGCTCTTTTGTCACGAGTACCCTACGAGCGCCTCGTGCGCTCGCAACAGACGCGAGTGACAAACAACGACGCAAATGGATTTGAACGCCTGCCAGTCGCAGCCCGCGTAGTGAGCGGAGCGAACGAGCAGGACCGTCTGGCTCCGGTTCAAATCCCATGCCGCCCGCTTTCTCCTGCGACCACTACGGCGAGCAGTTCATCTGCTCGCCAAATCCGCGAGCGGCGAATCTCGACGCAAATGGATTTGAGCGCCTGTTAGACGCAGTCCGCGCAGTGAGCGACCGGCCGGAGTGAAGGACGGACTGTTCCGGACTCGAATCCCATCCGTCCACTGCCTTCGCGGCTTTTCTGGTTCTGCGACTCTGGAAGCGGCTCGTGTCGAACTCGGACTCGACCTGTTTCAATGCCTTCGCGGCTTTTCTGGGTTCTGCGACTTACAGAACCCCCTTGATGACGCCGACCCGGCTACCCAGTTTCAATGCCTTCTCGGCTTTTCTGGGTTCTGCGACTTCAACAACGTGCTCGGGCGTGTCGTCGACGACCGCGTTTCAATGCCTTCTCGGCTTTTCTGGGTTCTGCGACTTCGACCCGATGGAAGACGAATTCGTGGGCGGAACGGTTTCAATGCCTTCTCGGCTTTTCTGGGTTCTGCGACCAGGCGCGCACGGCGGCCTTTCGCTCTCGTCGGACCTGTTTCAATGCCTTCTCGGCTTTTCTGGGTTCTGCGACGGTCTCGGGCTGGAGCGTCGGCCGGTTCTCGTCAATGTTTCAATGCCTTCTCGGCTTTTCTGGGTTCTGCGACCGATGCACTACGGCGAGGAAAAGTCGCGGAACGACTTGTTTCAATGCCTTCTCGGCTTTTCTGGGTTCTGCGACTTCGAAACTCATAGACCTCGATGACGCCGTCGACCTGTTTCAATGCCTTCTCGGCTTTTCTGGGTTCTGCGACGCGACCCCCCGGTCGGCGAGGGCGTCGACTACAGTGTCGGTGTTTCAATGCCTTCTCGGCTTTTCTGGGTTCTGCGACCGTTCCGCGACCTCGGTCTGACCACCGGTCTCATCGAGTTTCAATGCCTTCTCGGCTTTTCTGGGTTCTGCGACAGGGGGTGAAAATCCGGCCACAGCCCCAATAAATGTTTCTGCTGTCGTCTACGCGACGGCCGCGTTCGTGGACCGGCGCCGTACAGGGAATTTAAAAAGGTCCACGAAGACCGTGCTGGTCACGCGGTTCGAAGCAGGAGTCGCCCCGTCAGCGTGAGTTCGACCTGCTTGGATTTGCCCGCGTTCGTGGTTCTGACGGCTCCGGCGTCCGCGAGCTTCGAGACGTGTCGACCGACAGTACTCGTGGCGACGTCGCTGTCGCGGGCCAGCTCCGATATCGACACCGGGCCCTCGACGTTCGCGAGCGTCCGCAACGTCTTCGTCGTCTCGTCCGGTGGATTCGCGGCGAGGTTCGGCAGCTCCCACTTGCGGACCGAGTGGTCGGTGTCCCGGAAGAACAGCGTCTCGTCGACCCGGTCGAGGTGCGCGAGCGTCGCCGTCGCGAGCGCGAGGAACACCTCCCGGGCACCGCCGCCGAAGTTGACCACGACCGTCCCGTCGGCCGCCCGGAGGAGGTCACTACACGCCAGCACCGCGTCGCCGAAGTCGTCGTGGGGAACGCCTTCGGCCGCCAGCGAGACGTCGGGTTCGATCCCGCTCAGGAGGCGCTCGACGTCGGCCAGCGCCTCCGCCGCGCGCTCGTCGTCGTCGTTGGTCGCCGGCCGGACGACCACGACCTCGTCGCCCCCGTCGATTCCGCGCTTGAGAATCGGTCGCGTGACCCTGGTTTCGTGGTACCCGAGCGTCGAGACGTACGTTCGCATCCAATTCGAGATAGCGCGTACCCCGGAATAATACTACCGTTGCACTGCGACGCAATCGACGCTCCCGAATGCGAATGTTGCGCCGTCGATCCAATCAGTCACCGGGTTTATCATATCAGCCTGCGAACGAGCGGACGGAGAGCGCGACAACGAATGCACGACCATCGTTCGCCCCGATAAGATGCGACGCATCACTCTCACCGTCCGGCCCGAGTCGTCGTTTCCGGTCCCGATATCGGACGGCTACAGCGTCTACAGCGCACTGCTGGCCGCGCTCGACGACGTGGACGGGAGCGTCAGCGAGCGCGTTCACGACTCCCCGCTGGGGAGCCTCCACTGCAGCGGCCTGCTCGGCGCGTTCGGCGGGAGCGACCGCGACTACCACAAGCGCGTCCGGAGCGACCGCACGTACGAACTGTCGCTGGGCGTCGTCGATTCGGACGACGAGGCGGTGTTTCAGGCACTCGTCAGCGCGCTCGTGCTGGAAGGCGACGAACTGGAGTTGACGAACGGGACGCTCCGCGTCGAGCGGTTCGAGAGCGAGAACGCCGACCACGCCGACCTCGTCTCGCGCGCGAACGACTACGAGGACCCGACCGTCGAGGTGGCGTTTCGCACGCCGACCTGTATCGAAGAGGCCGGCGACGTGACGACGATGGTCCCCCACAGGCGGGCCGTCTTCGGCTCGCTGCTCGGCAAGTGGAATCGCACTGCGCCCGACGAGTTGGAGTTCGCGCTGGGCGACGACGACCTGCTGGCCCACGTCGTGGAGAAGCCCGACGCGCGCTCGTTCGGAACCCACAGCGTGCTGGTGAACCGCGTGACCGGCGACGACGGCAACAGCAAGCCCATCTTCCGGCAGGGGTTCACCGGCGACTGCGCGTACAGCTTCAAGGGTGCGAGCGAGAGCGTTCGGAACGCGGTGACCGCGCTCGCGCTGTTCGGCGAGTACAGCGGCGTCGGGAGTGCCGTGGCTCGGGGATGTGGGAACGTGGCTGTGGAGGTGACTAAATAATGAACCCAGACGCTGCTCGCAAAGCTCACGAATGGCTCGTAAAGGACACAGACCTGTACGAGAACATCATCGATGCGGCGGGCGAGTACGACGCGAAAGTCGACTCGTCGGCCAACTGCTCGCTCGCAGCACACGTGCTGAACGCCGTGACCGTCGGCGTCAACGCGTTCGTGTTCAACGCGGTCGGCCGCGATGAAGACGTCGTCGACTACGAGGAGGACATCAAGGTCCTCGCGGCCGCACTCGCGTTACACGACACGAACAAGTACGTCCGAGAGGCGTACGGGTTCGATGCCGACGGAAACACCGCCGAAGCGTTCGAGTATTACTTCGACCCGGACGAAAGGAGCGGTGACGACTTCGGCGTCGAGGAATTCCTCGGCGACGGTTACCGTGAGGATCTCCACTATCTGGTGCAACGCACCGAGACGCGCGAGGATAGCCGCGAGACTCGCGGTATCGATACGGAGTTCCGGGGGTTGGAGCGCTACTGCCGTATCGGCGATCAAGCGGCCTCCGTCGCGCTTCGAGACGGCATCGACGGCGTGTACGACAAACTTACGACGCACTTCGGTGAGGCGGACGTCCATCTCGTCGAGTTCACGGAACTCGAACAGCCGGTCCTGAACGACCTGCTTCTGGGGACGACGAAAGAGATTATCGCTGGTGAGACAGACCGCGAGGCGTGTGGGGTAATAGTCGGAAGCTCACCGGACTCGATTCTCTACCTCGGAGATGCTACTGACAGGGCAGCCCTTCGAGACGACGTTGAAGCTCGTCTACCCGAGAAAATCGGCGGGCCGGAGTTCTCGTTCTCGTGCAAACTCAACTGGAACTCCTTCGACTACGACATTCTCGCGGAGGTCGAGATGGACGTCGATACGAAGGAGGAGATCATCGCCGAGGAGTTTCGCGATCTCCTTGAACGTGGATCGGCTGGCGTCGAACCGTTCGAGTACATCCCCGAGGCGTTCGACCAGTACTTCCCCATACTGGCGAAAGCAATCTACGTCGACGGTCGTTCGGAGTTCGACGACCCCGACGTGCAAGCCGCGTACGACCGAATCGAAGACGAGCAGGGCGTCCAGAAGGTCAAACTCCACTTCGTCGCGCATCTCGCCGAACACCACGAAAAGTACGCCGACTTCCTCGAGTCGTTCGCACAAAAGGTTCGTCCGCAACTCCACGACGACCTCGAGCCCGACAGCGACGCGCTCACAACTGTCAGCGAACGGTTTTTCGAGGGACGGGCCACTCCCGAACTCGGGGGGAAAGAGGAGATGTGCTTCCTCTGTGGCGCGGAGACGGGGACGAAGTATCAGAAAGGACTCAGCGGAATCTATCGAACCCAAGAGTACTCCCGTCGAGTGCCACCGCACGCGAAGTACAAATCCATCTGTGAGGTCTGTAATCTGGAGTACGCACTGCTCGCCGACATCTGCGAGCGAAGCGACGTGAGCACGAACAACGCGCTCGAAGTCGCGTACTTCTACTTCGACGACTTCCTCGGCGACGTCCGCGTGCGCAGTCGCCGGGCCGGGAACGTCGTACAGGGCGATGCGGACGAACTGGACGACACCGAACTAACGACGAGTCTCGTCGGACCGCAGTACTACCTCCAGCCGGTCTACGTACGGAACGAGAACCATCGGATGGCGGTTATCCGGCAGGTGATGCAGGCTGCCCAAGACGCCGGGATGAAGGTGGTCGTGGGACGGCCGTTCACGCGCTTCGAGAGCGCGGACGCCGTCTTCGCGGACGAGGAGGCCACCCGACCGCAAGAACTTCTCGGGCTGGACGAGGCGGAGCGATTCGGTCCGCTCCCCGACTTCGTGACGGGCGAGCGTACTGACTCGCATCTCCGTCGCGCGCTCCAGCTGTTCAAAATCATGAGCATGGTCGGACAGGACGCGAACCTGTCCAATCCGTACATCCACCTCGACCGCGATACGTTCCACAGTATCGCCGACTTTGCAGTCGTCAACCACGACAACGCTACTCGACTTCCGGACCTCCGGGAGTACTTCGAGAACTACCACGAAGATGCACTCATGGACATGAAAACCGTCGCCGAGCGGGGAATCGACCTGTTCGGCCAGCAGTACGACAGCAAGTACAAGAAGACGAAAGTGTTCCGCGAGGCGCTGGACGCGTTCCTCAGCGGGATGAACCAACGCATGGACGACGACGAACTCGTCGAGTACGTGGAGAGTCAGGTGTACGCCGCTGCCGACCGCGAGGACTACGCCGGATACGTGGAGGTCGGGGAAGCCGAAGCGTTCGTCGAGGCCATTCGAGCGTATCTCGACGAGAACGACCTCCTCACCTTGAAGAAGCTCTCCGACTGGGAAGACGCGCTCGTGAACTCGTACTACTACGCATACGACCAAGCACTTCAGGACCGACAATGACACTCGACTACCCCGACAAAGGACTCGTCGAATCGCACAGCATCTATCGAACCAGGAAGCCGACCGTCACGCTCGTCGTGAAGCGAGATATTACAGAGCCGACGCTGTTCCGGAACTCGAATCACGACCGCGCCGAAACGCAGGAGTTCGGCGAGAAACTCCACGCGCAGGTGAACGGGGAGAAATTCACGAGCAAGGAACGCCTCACCGGCCTCGACCTGCTCAGACGGCTCGACGAAGACGGGTCTCTCATCCACGGCGAGTACACGTACAACGAGCCCGACGACTTGGACGAATCGCTAAACGTCGGTACGCTCACGTACGGACTGGCTGGAACTGGCGACCAAGACTTCGCGATCAAGTCCCGGGTCGTAGAGGGCTACACCTACACGACCGAGGAGTACGACTTGATGAACAAGGAAACCCGGAACGCCGTCTACGAGACCGGGACGATGCAGGACGACGAACGCGAGCAGTCACAGGCGCTGTTCGACTTCGTGAAGGTCCAGCCCGGAAACGACCTCGTTCACTTCATCACGCTGGAAGCGGCGACCGGACCGATGTTGCTGTACACGCTCCACAACGTCCTGAACACCGGGAAGTACGGGGCGCGTGAGACGCGAACCGGTCGTAACGTTCGTAACGACGTGCTGGGGATCATCCTCGGGGACCACGACACCTCCCTCTCGACTGGAGAGCTACTGATGGAGTACCACGGGGAAGACGATAACCTCGAGGAAAGTCTCAATGAGTACGTCGAGGCAGTTCGTCGCGAGGACTGGGACGTGTACGGGACGTTCGACGCTGCCGAGGACGTCCCGGAATGGTTCGAAGCGCTACGCGCCGTCGCCGCTCGCGAAGTCGACGACGCCGACGAAATTCTACGGGAGGAGTTCACGCGACTGATGGCGGAAGCGCGCGACAGTTTCGGCTTGACCGATGATTGAGCAGACGTTCGAGGCCACGCTGTACGCGCCCCTCTTCTACTCCAGTTCCGAGGGGCGTGCGATTCGGACGCAGCCGACGCTGTCCGCGACCGCGCTCATGCACGCACTCGGCTATCGGTACTTCGAGATGGAAAAACGGTACGCCGAGCTGGGTGAGGACGCAACCACCCCCGATTACACGCACCTGACGGATGCGTCGTTTTTCGTCTCGGACATGCGACCGGTTGCGGTCGAAACTGACGAGCGAACCTTCCGAAGCACCGATTATCGCTCCGAGCGGAGCTTCACGACCAACGACACCGACCTCGCGCGGCAGGTTACGGGGGGCAAGTCCGTCCCCTCGATTCTGGAGGACTCCGGGGCAGCCTACCAGACGATTCGCAACTACGTCGGTATCGCTCCCGGTTCGACGTTCGAGTTCACGGTCTGGAGCGAGCAGCCGATTCCCGACCAGCCGTTCTTCAGAATGGGTGTCAAGCAGACCGGCGAGTTCCGTGCGCGGGAACGCGAACGGGATACGCTCGTTCTGAACAAGTATCTGCTCGCCGACGTGTACGACGTCGGCGAGGACATCCTGACCGAGTTGCTGGCACGGAGTACGTCGTTTCAGCGTGGAAACGATCCGCGACTCCAGCACTTCGTCGGAGCGGACCCGGAGTTCGTCCGCGAACGCGTGATTCCGGAGGTTCTCTGATGCAGCAGTTCCACATCGACGGATCGTGTTTGGCGACCGAACCACCGAAATACGGACTCGCCGATCACGACTTCGAGGAGGCACGCGCGTTCCAAAACGACGTCGTCGAATGGATTCACGAGGGGGATGCTCCCGTTGCAACAGTCCGTGCTCCCACGGGTGCAGGAAAGACGGCGACCTTCCACGAACTCATCGACGCGCACGAACTCACGCTTCTTGTCTATCCCACCAACGCACTGCTTCGACAGCAACGCGAACGGTTCACGGAGGCAGGCATCGATGCGACGGTTCTAAACGGTGCGACGCTCGAGGGGCACGGCCACGTGCGGACCGAGAACCTGCTCGGTTTCGTCGACCCCTACGCGAACGACCACGACGTCATTCTGACGAACCCCGACATCCTCCAAGCGACGATTCAGGACATGTATCGTGGCGGCCGCGCGATGCGGTTCTTCGACTGGTTCGACGCCGTCGTCTACGACGAGTTCCACTTCTACGGATCACTTGCGGCCAGTGGACTTCTACTCCAGACCAAGATAATCGCGGAGCGGCGTTCGAATCCGAACATCCTACTCGCCTCGGCGACCCCGAACGAGGATTTCGTGGGGTTCGTCCGAACGCAACTGCAACTCGAGGTGCGCGACATCGAAGCCGAACACGTCGACGACGGCGATCAGTTCCGCCAGCGAGTCGAGGTACTCCGACACGAGACGAATCGCATTATCGAAGAGCGTGAAGCTGTCGTTGAGCTACTCGAAGACGAACTCCGAGCAGTGTCCGACTACGACGAACCGCAGATCGTCATAGTGTTCAACAGTGCGAAGGACAGTAACGACTTCCACGACTTCGTCGCGAGGGAGTATCCGGACGTTTTCGAGCACGTGGAGAAGGACAACGGGTTCGACACCGACGACGAAAGAGTCGATTTAGACGGCGAGGAGTTCTACGTCCTGAACACGACGAGCAAGGGAGAGGTCGGTCTGGACTACGACGTGACCACGCTCATCATGGAGAATCCAACGCGAGCGAGCGCGTTCCTCCAGCGGTTCGGTCGAGCTGGTAGGGAATCCAAAGCGACGGTCCACGTTTACGGTCTCGGACGAGGGCCGTGGGGCGAGGACGTCGACTTCCCGACCTTCGCCGGGCAGGTGTACGAGGGACTGCAGGACGAGCGGATGGCACAGGACGCGCTCGCAGATCTCGTCGGATTTCGGGGCGCGTACGGAATCGCTGTCCGTGAGGACGATTACGGCGGGTTCAACCCCGAGATCTACGCCGACCTCGCAACGAATGTCGAACATTACGGCCGATGGAAGCACTTCCTCGAGGACGTGCGGAGCGAACTGGAAGCAGTGGGTGGCTTGGGTGGAAAGTACAAGCAACGGGACCCGGAGGCCAAGCTCCTAGAATTTACGGAGCACTGTTTCGAGGTTTTCCGTGGGCTCCGCGGTCGGTCCCTCTCGGCACAGATCGAGTATCCGCGTGGCGACCGCCTCGGGCTGACGACCTACGATCTCGTGCGGACGCTTCGGGGGTACGACATCGATCACGTAACGGACGACGACGTGCTCGTAGTCGAACCGAACGACGGCGACTCGCTTTCAGTTGTGACTGCTCGACTGCCAGCATACGAAACCGAACCGACGAAATACGACGAGCCAACGTCGGAGATCGAGGAGACGCTACAGGAGAAGATCCACCGACGCATCGACCGAGTAAGCCATAACGACGACTTCGACGTCAATACGGACCTCTTACACCGGTTCTTCGACATCGTCCGGATCACGGATGCCATCATTCCCGAACGCCTCACCACGGCGACGTACGAAATCGAGGTCGAAGACGACGGGAACGGCCCACCGACAGTCGAGGCTCATCGGCGACAGGTATGACCGGGGAACTCGTCAACGTCTCCGACCTGAATCAGTACGCGTACTGTTCGCGTCGATACTGGTATCTGCACTTCTACGACACGCAGGGGCGGAACTACGAGCGCGTCGAGGGGAAGACCACGCACGAAAACCAGTCGACGCGCGGGGACTGGCTGAACGAACTCTATCTGGAGTCCGAACAGCTCGGACTGAAAGGGAAGATCGACGTACTCGACCTCGACGGAGCACGAACCGTCCCGGTCGAACGGAAGCGTGCCGAGAGCGGTGACTACTACAGAAGTGACGAACTCCAACTCGCGGGCTACTGTATGCTTCTCGAGGAGCATCTCGACGAACAGGTCCGCGAAGGGGCCATCTATCTCTACCAGACTGATCAACGCATGCACGTTCCAATCACGGAAGAACACAGAAACGCAGTCGAGGAACAGGTCGAAGCGATGCGCTCGATGACCGTCGACGAAATCCCACCACTCACGGACAATCCAAAGAAGTGCGAGGCCTGCTCGGCCCGCGAGTACTGCATGCCAGAAGAGACCGCGCTCCTCGAACCCGACAGAGCCCACGGAACCGGCTGGGAGGGCCACGGATGAAGGCTTCCGAGGGCGTGTTCGACGATTCGGTCGTGTACGTGACCACGCAGGGGACCCAGGTGCGGACCGACGGCGGGCGAATCGTCGTCTGGGACGTCGACGGCGACGAGGGCGAGCTGGCGACGTATCCGACCGAGCAGCTCGACACCATCAACGTGTTCGGCGGCGTCAACTTCAGTACGCCGTTCGTCGCCGAGGCGAACGAACACGGCATCGTGCTGAACTACTTCACCCAGAACGGCCGGTATCGCGGGAGCTTCGTCCCGGAGCGCAACACCATCGCGGAGGTCCGGCGGGCCCAGTACGCGCTCGGGGCGGACGCGGAGCTCGCAATCGCAAAGGCCATGATCGCGGCCAAAATCCGGAACGGCCGGACGCTCCTCGGGCGGAAGGGCGTCCACGGGACGGACGTGCTGAAGGACCTCGGCGTGCGCGCCGGGAACGCGACCACCAAGGACGACCTGCGCGGGACCGAGGGCGAGGCCGCCGAGCGGTACTTCGACCGACTCGACGAGACGCTGACCGACGGCTGGACGTTCGAGCAGCGGACGAAGCGACCGCCCGAGGACCACGTCAACTCGCTGCTCTCGCTGACGTACGTCATGGCGAAAAACGAGGTGCTGAGCGCGCTCCGCCAGTACAACCTCGACCCGTTTCTCGGGGTGTTGCACGCCGACCGGCACGGACGCCCGTCGCTGGCGCTCGACCTCCAGGAGGAGTTCCGACCGATATTCTGCGACGCGTTCGTCACCCGCCTCGTGAATCGCGGGACGATTACCCACGAGGACTTCAACGCGGACAATCGACTGAACGACGACGCGTTCAAGACGTATCTGGGCAAGTTCGACGACTACATGTGCGAGGAGTTCACGCACCCGTACTTCGAGTACAGCGTGACCCGACGGAAGGCGATTCGTCAACAGGCAATCCTGTTGCGGAAGGCCATTACGGGCGAGTTGGACGAGTACCACGCGCTGACCATGTCCCGGTGACGACACACATGCGACTGCTCGTAGCCTACGACGTCAGCGACGACGCGAACCGCCGGCAGGTGTACCGCACCCTGCAACGGTACGGGGCGTGGAAGCAGTTCAGCGTGTTTGAGGTCGAGGTGACCGACTCCCAGCGCGTGGAGCTGGAGGACGCGCTCGAATCCCACATCGAACCGACGGACGGCGACCGGATTCGGGTGTATCGACTCTGCGAATCGTGTCTGGACGACGTGACCGACATCGGGAACGCCGAGACCGACGACTCCGCGACCGTGATCTGAGGCTCCCGACCCCGACTTCATCGACCTTTTTAAATTGTCTGTACGGCCCCGGTCCACGAACCGCGGCGTGGATTTGGGGCCGTGAGAAAGCTTTATTGGAGCGCTGGGCGAAATATCACCCCCTGTCGCAGAACCCAGAAAAGCCGCGAAGGCATTGAAACAGCTTGAAGGGTTCGAGGTTCCTGACACCTCGGACGTCGCAGAACCCAGAAAAGCCGCGAAGGCATTGAAACAGGACGTCATCGACCCACCTCCGAGGCCTTGCCGCGTCGCAGAACCCAGAAAAGCCGCGAAGGCATTGAAACTCTTCAACTCGGCGGACATTACGGACCTCAAGTACGAGTGTCGCAGAACCCAGAAAAGCCGCGAAGGCATTGAAACTATTACATTGGTGTTCACTCCTATACCCTTTCGGGTCGCAGAACCCAGAAAAGCCGCGAAGGCATTGAAACAAGTAACTCCCAATGCCTACAATTATAGCCCCAAGTTGTCGCAGAACCCAGAAAAGCCGCGAAGGCATTGAAACCCTACGTGCGCCTACGTGCGCGGAAGGGGATTATCCGTCGCAGAACCCAGAAAAGCCGCGAAGGCATTGAAACGGGGAATTGGTGAAACTGCAAGTCAAACCTTCATGGGGTCGCAGAACCCAGAAAAGCCGCGAAGGCATTGAAACACGGAGGTCGCTGTCCGTCGGTATCGTGAGAACCACGTCGCAGAACCCAGAAAAGCCGCGAAGGCATTGAAACAGCAGAACGAGCAGCAGGAGACCAGCACTCAGCAGGGAGGAAGCGTCGCAGAACCCAGAAAAGCCGCGAAGGCATTGAAACGCTATCTCGGTCGGGTCGAGTGAGAAGGTAAAGCTGCGTCGCAGAACCCAGAAAAGCCGCGAAGGCATTGAAACAATAGTTACGACCGCGTCCTCGTTGATTTCGAGTGGGTCGCAGAACCCAGAAAAGCCGCGAAGGCATTGAAACAAAGTATCGGTAACTTCATCGATTTCGTTATCTTCTAGTCGCAGAACCCAGAAAAGCCGCGAAGGCATTGAAACACCTGCCGAACGGTGGCTGGAACGGCGGCGGCGACGGGTCGCAGAACCCAGAAAAGCCGCGAAGGCATTGAAACGAAATACTACCGATACAAAAGAAATAACTCTTGTAAGTCGCAGAACCCAGAAAAGCCGCGAAGGCATTGAAACAAGGAATCGGCGCTCGTCGAGAAAACGACGCGACTGGGTCGCAGAACCCAGAAAAGCCGCGAAGGCATTGAAACGGCATTAGGCTCGGCCTCCGTCGACTGCGTCGAGTGTCGCAGAACCCAGAAAAGCCGCGAAGGCATTGAAACCGAGCGTTCGTCGACTACCAGCCCCGACCGAACGACGGTCGCAGAACCCAGAAAAGCCGCGAAGGCATTGAAACTCCGAGTATGGGACCAGACGAACGGAACCGAGTACGTCGCAGAACCCAGAAAAGCCGCGAAGGCATTGAAACGGTTCGGCCTCGACCAACTCGGAACGCCCGCGCTGGGTCGCAGAACCCAGAAAAGCCGCGAAGGCATTGAAACTAATGGATTAAGCTTGTTGTGCCTTACCATTCCGTTTGTCGCAGAACCCAGAAAAGCCGCGAAGGCATTGAAACTAGCCGAGAGAGTTCAGCGCGTTCACCCATGCGTCGGTCGCAGAACCCAGAAAAGCCGCGAAGGCATTGAAACTTGGAAGCGTTCGCAGTGCTGGCAGCGGTCGCCGTGTCGCAGAACCCAGAAAAGCCGCGAAGGCATTGAAACAGCCATTTAAGCAAATCACCATAACTATGCAAATATTGTCGCAGAACCCAGAAAAGCCGCGAAGGCATTGAAACAGCAGTTCGACGCCGGGGCGCTGGCCGACATAGCGGAGGTCGCAGAACCCAGAAAAGCCGCGAAGGCATTGAAACACGGTTGCTTCGGGGATGGCGACGGTGAGCGGCTGTGTCGCAGAACCCAGAAAAGCCGCGAAGGCATTGAAACAGAGAGAGGCGCTAACGCGTAGATTTAGTTCGGGGGTCGCAGAACCCAGAAAAGCCGCGAAGGCATTGAAACGTTCACCCTACTCAGACGTGCGTGCAACCCGGTTTCGGTCGCAGAACCCAGAAAAGCCGCGAAGGCATTGAAACGTCGCGAGGTTGACGACGTGCTGCGGGACGCGCTTCGTCGCAGAACCCAGAAAAGCCGCGAAGGCATTGAAACGGTTCAGGAGCCGTTCGCGAACGACTACGCGCTCCGTCGCAGAACCCAGAAAAGCCGCGAAGGCATTGAAACCGGTAAACGCCGCGAGTGTAGGCCGGGTTCCGGAAGTCGCAGAACCCAGAAAAGCCGCGAAGGCATTGAAACAACTGAACGACGCTATCATGGCCGCCGACCAGGGCCAGTCGCAGAACCCAGAAAAGCCGCGAAGGCATTGAAACGACGTGGTCGTGGTTCTGTTCTCGTCGCTCGTGTTGGTCGCAGAACCCAGAAAAGCCGCGAAGGCATTGAAACATGACGAAGTGAACCAACACTGGACCTACGTCTGGGGTCGCAGAACCCAGAAAAGCCGCGAAGGCATTGAAACACGATGGGCGGGCCGCGCTCGCCGGCCTCGCGGTCGGTCGCAGAACCCAGAAAAGCCGCGAAGGCATTGAAACTTGAATTCGGACGCGAACGCGTCAGCGTGCTGGGTCGCAGAACCCAGAAAAGCCGCGAAGGCATTGAAACAGTAGCTATCAGTCGGTCGTGTCGGATTACGCAAATAGTCGCAGAACCCAGAAAAGCCGCGAAGGCATTGAAACTTTATCTGTCGTTGCGTCCGCGTCGACGAGCGTGTGTCGCAGAACCCAGAAAAGTCACGAAGGTATGAAACCGTAACTGCGCGAGCGCGAAAATCGGGGTGACCGTGACCATCACAATCTATACCCGTTTGAATTCACTATGAATTTGTATGAGCCGGACATCCATCCCCGTCGATTCAGCGACGAAGGAGCGACTCGACGAACTGAAGCGAGAAACGGAGACGTGGGACGAGTTCCTCAACCGAATTTCCGCCGACGAAGACCCGATAAAGTTTGGTGCATGGTCGGACGAGGACGCAGAAACGGCGATGAAGCGTCTCCGTGAGGGACGGGAGCGCGACCAGACATGACATTTCTGGATACCTCGACGATAATCCAGTATCTGAAAGGCGACGAGCGCGTTCGTGAGTACATCGACGGGAGAGAACCGTGGTGGACCTCGACACTGTGTGCGTTCGAAGTGGTCCAAGGCCGATTAGGCTCCGGAACGACAGACGTCGAAGCGGTCCGCCAAGACTTCGCCGGAGTCCAAACACTGGACCTGAACGAGTCGATTGCACTTGAGGCTGGCCGTCTCCAGGACAAACTCCTATCCGACGGGGAACGGCTCGCAACTGCCGATATTCTTATCGCCGCCACCGCCCGCTCGACCGGCGATGAACTCGTGGTCGCGGACTCCGATTTCGAGACCGACGTTCTCGACGACTACATGCAAATCACGAACCTTCGCGAGTAAGTATCGCAGAACCCAGAAAACCCGAGCAGGAACTAATCACTTACCGAGAAGCGGCCGAAAGCGCGCTTCCCCCTACGCGCCCAGTTCGTCGACCAACTCCCGCGCCCGACCCTGCCGGACGTCGTCCTCGGCGACCATCCGGGCCGCGACCTCGTCGACGAGGTCCTCGGGCGCGCCGGCCTCGGCGGCCACGTTCTTGGCGTGGAGTTTCATGTGGCCCGACTGGATGCCCTCGGTCACGAGCGCGCGCATGCTCGCGAGGTTCTCGGCCAGCCCGAGCGCGGCGAACACGCCCGCGAACTCGTCGGCCGAGTCGACGTCCAGAATCTCCATCGCGGCCTTCGAGGTCGGGTGCGCGTGGGTCGCACCGCCGACGGTGCCGACCTGTATCGGGACCTCGATGCTACACGACAGCATGCCCTCGTCGTCGACCTCGTAGCTCGTCAGGGGGCCGTACCCCCCGAGCGCGGCGTAGGCGTGCGCGCCGGCTTCGAGCGCCCGCCAGTCGTTGAGCGTCGCGGTCGCCAGCGCGTCGACGCCGTTCATCACGCCCTTGTTGTGGGTCGCCGCCCGGTACGGGTCGCCGACCGCGAACGCCCACGCGTCCACGATGCGGTCCCGGACCGCCTCGCCCGTGAGGTCGGCGTCCTCGCGCTCGAACTCGGCGGGGTCGACCCGGCAGTGGGCGCGGGCCACGCGGTGGTCGGCCAGATTCGAGAGGATGCGAAGCGACACCTCCCCGCCGGTGATTTCCTCGACCGTCGGCGCGACGCCCTCGGCCATGGTGTTGACCGCGTTCGCGCCCATCGCGTCCTGGACGTTCACGACGAGGTGGGTGACGACCATCTCGCCTTCGGGCGTGTCGACCACGCGGACCTCGACGTCCTCACAGCCCCCGCCGTGGCTGACCAGCACGCCCTGGTCGTTGGCCTCCGCGACGAGGCGCGAGCGCGCGTCGAGCAGTCGGACCCTCGCGGCGCGGGGGTCGGGCACGTCGAGCGCCTGAATCTGGGCGACCATGTACGGCCCCGAGACGGAGGTCGAGAACCCGCCGGTCTCGCGGGCCATCCGCGCGCCGTGGGAGGCCGCCGCCACCACGCTGCTCTCCTCGACCGCCATCGGGACCAGCACGTCCTCGCCGTCGACCGTGAAGTTGGTCGCCACGCTCAGCGGGAGCGTGACGCTCCCCACTACGTTCTCGCTCAGCCTGTCTGCGAGGTCGAGGTCGGTGCTGTCCCGGAGCGCCTCGGTGGCCTCGGCCGAGAGGTCGCAGCGCTCGACGATTTCGTCGAGTCGGTCGGGGACGCCCTGCTTGTAGAATCCCGAGATGCGGGAGTTCATGCGTCGGCGTTCTCGCCCGGAGGATATAGGTGGTGTGGACTCGGCCGCACCGGACTATCGCCGAACGCGCCGGACCGCCGCTACAACGCTGGCGAGCGCGACCGCGAGGCCGACCGCGCCCGCGACCGTGCCCCGCACGCCGCCGCGCTCGTCGCCGCCGATCTCCGGTTCGGGACCGTGGTCGTACTCTCCGTCCCCGGGCGAGTCGTCGCCGTCGTCGGAGCCGCCGCTGTGGAGCCGCCACGCCAGCACCGCGACGCCGGCCAGCACCGCGAGCGCGGCGACGACCTTGCCCTTGCTGCCACCCGACGACCGGTCGTCGCTCGTCGAGCGGTCGCGTCCCGTCGCCGCCACGCGCTCGCGCATCTCGTCGGGGGAGCGGTACTCCTCGACCAGCGCCGGCTTCTCGATGTTTATCTCCAGAATCGCCATACCGACCCAGTCGGCGCTCGGCTACGAATAGGTTGCGGCTGCCCGCAGCGCGGTCGCCGGGCGGCGAGCGCACGCTCCGAGCCACTTTTCCCCGCCAGCGACCAAGCCCGACCCAGAGCAGTGGACCTCCACGTCAGATACGAGGGCGACGACGACCCCGAGAAGTGTACCGCCCGGAAACTCGCGCGGTTCGACCTCGCCGACCTCCACCGGAGCGACGGGGCGACGCCCTACGGCGTCGTCCTGAACCCCCACGCCGAGCGGGCGCTCTCGCCGGCCGACCGCGGGGAGACCGACCGACTCGTCGCGCTCGACTGCTCGTGGGAGACCGCCGAGCGCGCGCTGTTCGAGATGCCCGGCGTCCACCGCGCGCTCCCGTTTCTGGTGGCGGCCAACCCCGTCAACCACGGCAAGCCCTTCCGACTCACCACCGTCGAGGCGTTCGCGGCCGCGCTGGTGATTCTGGGCGAGCGCGAGCGGGCCGAAGCGATTCTGAGCAAGTTCCGGTGGGGCGAGACGTTCCTCGACCTCAACGCCGAACCGCTCCGGCGGTACGCCGACTGCGCGGACTCGACCGAGGTCGTCGCCGTCCAGCAGGAGTACCTCGACGCCGGAAACGCCGGGCGGGCCGACGACCGGGACCGGGCGGAGGACGAGGAAGCCGTCGGCTCGGGCGACCGCGATTGGTAGATAGAAAGACATATCCTGGGTCGGGGAGACCTGCCGGGCATGAATCCGTACGTCGCGCTCGGCGCGGCCATCTGCTCGGAACTCGTCGGTACGACGGCGCTCAAGCTCTCGGAGGGGTTCTCGCGGCCGCTTCCGAGCCTCGGCGTCGTGGTCGGGTACGGCTTCGCGTTCTACCTCGTCTCGCTCACGCTGGAGGATTTGCCCATCGGCCTCGTCTACGGGACGTGGGCCGCGCTGGGCATCGTCGGCGTGGCGGCCATCGGCGTCGTGGTGTTCGGCGAGCGGCTCGACGCGCCCGGCGTCGCCGGAATCGCCCTCGTCGTCGCCGGGGTGTACCTGCTCAACGTGGTCTCGGACGTCTCGGCGCACTAGCTCGGGGCCGCCGGGCGACTCTGTAAAGTTTAAATGCGGCCGTGGCCAAGTCCCCGGTATGGCCAGCTTCGAGAAAGCGGAGGCGCGAATCCTCGACAAGATGATCTGCATGCGGTGCAACGCTCGCAACCCCAAGGAGGCGGACAACTGCCGCAAGTGCGGGTACGGCAACCTCCGGCCCAAGAGCACGGAACCGCGCAACGCCTGACGGCGGCTCTCCTCTCGCCCAGACCGCACCGGTCAGCGTCGGCTCCGCCCGTCGAAGGGTCGGATTCCGCGAGTCGCGCTCTCGCGGCCGTCGGAATCGAGCGCCGGCCCGTAATTCTTTAGTACTACGAATCATAAGAAGGAAATGCACTCTCCGGCCGGAGGTGCAAGCTCCCGAAATCTCCCCCACCCACCCCCACCTTTTGCGAGCGGCCTGTTGCTGCGCTCGGGAGCGCCTGTGACGCACTCTCGCTGGTAACAGTTCGACCAAAACCGCCGTCAGCGTGAAGCTCTGAGGAGTCCGCGGTCGCTCGCGGGACAACTACTCGTACTCCTGCTGGACGACGAAGACTCACGCAACAGCGCCGGTGGCGGCGACGCGAAAAACGGGAGCGGTCAGCGAATCAGTCGTCGGCGGGCGTCGCGCCGGAGCTACCGCCCTGGGCCTGCTTTTTGGTGTGCGAGAGCTTGCCGCCGTCGGCCAGAATCTCGCGCTCGCGCTCGGAGGCGTCGAGGTGCGCGGTCGCCTCCCAGTCGTCGTCGATGCGAACCGTGAACTCCTCCTGCCCGGAGCGAACCGCCTCGGCCACGTCGTCGACGATCTCGACGTCGTCGCCCTGGTCTATCTGCTCGTAGGTCTCCTCGTCGATGGTCAGCGGGATGAGGCCGAAGTTGAACAGGTTGGCCTTGTGGATGCGGGCGAAGCTCTGTGCGAGGACGCCCTCCACGCCGAGGTACATCGGGCACAGCGCGGCGTGCTCGCGGGAGCTACCCTGCCCGTAGTTCTCGCCGGCCACGAGGAAGCCGCCGTCGGCTTCGAGCGCGCGCTCGGGGAAGTCCTCGTCGACCCGAGTCAGCGTGAACTTGGCGTACTCGGGGATGTTCGACCGGAACTTCAGCGCGTCCGCGTTGGCGGGTGTGATGTGGTCGGTCGTGATGTTGTCGCCCATCTTCAGTAGGTTCGGACCCTGGAGGTCCGAGCCGAGTTCGTCCTTCAGCGGGACCTCGCTGATGTTCGGACCCTTGATGAGTTCGTCGTCGGGGGCCTCCTCGGGGTCGATGAGGTCGGCCGTGCTGCCCGTGTACTCGTCGGGCATCTCGAAGCCGGGGTCCTCCAGGTCGCCGAGTTCGTCGGCGAGGTCGCGCGGGTCGACGATTTCGCCCTTGAGCGCGGCCGCCGTGGCGACCTCGGGCGAGCAGAGGTAGACGTCGTCGTCCTCGATGCCCGACCGGCCCTCGAAGTTGCGGTTGAAGGTTCGGAGCGACACCGAGTCGCTGGCCGGGACGTGACCGATGCCGATGCAGGCACCGCAGGTCGCCTCCGAGAAGTTGACGCCGGCCGCCATCATCTCGGCGGTCCAGCCCTGGCGGGCCAGCATCTCCGAGGCCTGCTTGCTACCGGGCGCGACTATCATCTCGGTCGTCGGGTTGACCTCGCGGCCCTCCAGCATCTTGGCCGACGGGAGGATGTCCTCGTACGCGCCGTTGGTACACGAGCCGATGATGACCTGGTCGACGTCGGTGCCCGCGACCTCGCGGACCGGGACGACGTTGTCGGGCATCGACGGCTCGGCGATGAGGGGTTCGAGCTCGCTCAGGTCGATGGTGACCTGGTCGTCGTAGTCGGCGTCGTCGTCGGGCTGGAACCGCTCGTACTCGTCGCCGCGGCCGACCCGTTCGAGGTAGTCTTTGGTGTTCTCGTCGGTCGGGAATATCGAGGAGGTCGCGCCGAGCTCGGTGCCCATGTTGGTGATGGTCGTGCGCTCGGGGACCGAGAGGCTCTCGACGCCCGGACCGGTGTACTCGAAGATTTTGCCCACGCCGCCCTTGACCGAGAGGCGTCGGAGCATCTCGAGGATGACGTCCTTGGCGGTCGCCCAGTCCGGGAGCTCGCCTTCGAGTCGGACCTCGACGACCTCGGGCACGTCGAAGTAGTACGGGCCGCCGCCCATCGCGACCGCGACGTCCAGTCCGCCGGAACCGATGGCGAGTTCGCCCATCCCGCCGGGCGTCGGCGTGTGGGAGTCGGACCCGAGCATCGTCTTGCCGGGCGCGGCGAAGTTCTCCTTGTGGACGTTGTGACAGATGCCGTTGCCGGGCCGCGAGAAGTGCGCCCCGTACGTGCCGGCGGCCGACCGGAGGAACCGGTGGTCGTCGGTGTTCTTGAAGTCGAACTGGTAGGTCTGGTGGTCGCAGTACTGCGCTGCGAGTTCCGTCTTGACCTCGTCCAGTTCCAGCGCTTCGAACTGGAGCCAGACGAGCGTTCCCGTCGTGTCCTGTGCGAGGACCTGGTCGATCTCGATGCCGATCTCCTCGCCGGTCTCGAGTTCGCCCTCGACGAGGTGGTCCTCCAGGATTTTTTCCGTTAGCGTCTGTCCCATATCGTCCGAATATCGACCCTCCACGTGTATAAATCCCGCGTGTTTCCGTTCCGGAAACGCGGGCACGCGGTCGCCGCGTGGCAAGATTTGAGGGAAGCGCCGTCCGCGTCGCGTCGCGTGACTCCGACAACGCTTTGGGCCTCGGAGCGGAGCCACCCACCATGTTCGAGAGCGGTTCGTTCGTCGCCGACCACGTCACCGACACCGACCCCGAGCAGGTCCAGCCCAACGGCGTGGACCTCACGCTGGAGAGGGTGTACGAGCAGCGCGAACCCGGTCGCATCGGACGCGAGGGCAAGGAGGTCGGCGAGCGCCGGGAACTGGAGACCGAACAGGTCGCCGACGACGCCGCCGAGACCTACTACCTCACGCCCGGCGGCTACGTCGTCCAGTACGCCGAGACCGTCGCGATTCCCGAGGGCCACGTCGGGTTCATCTACCCCCGGTCGTCGCTCATGCGCAACTCCTGCATGCTGAACACGGCCGTCTGGGACGCCGGCTACGAGGGGAAAGGCGAGGGGCTGCTCGAAGTCCACCACGACGTCGCGCTCGAACGCGGCGCGCGAATCGCCCAGCTCGTCCTCGCGGAGGCCGACCACGACGGCACCTACGCCGGGTCCTATCAGGGCGAGAACGTCGGCCTCGACGAGTTCTGAGTCGGCGGTTCGACCACCGACGTCCCGGCCGCGGGAGGTTCGAACGACCTCATCGTTTTATGGTCCGGACTCCCCAATCGGCGACCATGAGGCACGCGAAAGGACCGCTGCTCACCGTCGACGTCGGCGAGCGCGAGACCCGCACCGAGGACATCGACGACGTGCTGGCGTCGTTCGTCGGCGGCCGGGGCGTCGCCACGAAGCTGGCCCACGACCGCGTCCCGTTCGACGCCGACCCGCTCGGGCCGGACAACAGCCTGCTGTTCACGACCGGGCCGATGCAGGTCTCGAACGTGAGCTTCACCGGTCGGACGAACGCCACCGGCATCTCGCCGCTCACGGGCGGATTGCTGTCGTCGAACGCCGGCGGGTTCATGTCCCGGCACGTCGCCGACACCGGGTACAGCGCGGTCGAGATCACCGGCGCGAGCGACGAACTTCTCGTCGTCCACGTCACCGACGACGGCGTCGAGTTCGAGGAAGTGCCGGACCTGGACGGAGCTACGGTGCCCGAGACCTGCGAGTACCTCGAGTCGACCCACGGACTCGAGTCCGAGCACGTCGCCTGCATCGGTCCCGGCGGCGAGAACGAGGTCCGGTTCGCCTCGATCATGACCACCGAAGAGCGGGCGTTCGGCCGGGGCGGCCTCGGCGCGGTGCTGGGTGCGAAGGGCGTGAAGGCGGTCACCTTCGCGGGCGACTCCCGCCCCGAGATCGAGATGCCCGCCGGCGCGATGGACATCCACCGCGAGGCCGCCACGGCCGACCACATCATGAAAGAGCAGGGCACCGTCTCGGTGATGGACCTCGCCAACGAGATGGACGGCCTGCCCGCCTACTACTTCGCCGAGCGCTCGTTCGAGGGAGCCGAGGGCATCAACGGCGCGGCGGTCGCCGAGAAGAAGTACAAGAAGGGCACCTGCTCGCAGTGCGCGTTCGCGTGCAAGCTTCCAACCAGAGACGAGGACGCGGGCGTCGAGACCGAAGGGCCGGAGTTCGAGACCGCGATGGCGTTCGGCTCGAACGCCGGCATCGACGACATCGTGGACGTGATGCAGTCGAACGAACTCTGCGACCGGTACGGCCTCGACACCATCTCGACCGGGAACACGGTGTCGGCGTACCTCGCCAGCGAGGACCGGTTCGGCGACGAGGACCTCGTCCACGACCTCGTGGAGAAAATCGCCCACCGCGAGGGCGTCGGCGACCTGCTCGCGGAGGGCATCGACCGCATCCACGAGGAGTTGGGCGTCGGCAACTGGACGGTCAAGGGCATGGACTTCGCGGCCCACGAGGGGCGACTCCTCCACGGACAGGGGCTGTCGTACGCGGTCGCCAATCGCGGTGCCGACCACATGTACGCGACGTTCTACTCGGTCGAGTACCCCCTCGTCGACGAGGACGAGGCGATGGCCCCCGACGGCTTCGACGGCAAGCCCGAGCGGCTGGTCGAGCGCGAGAACCTGATGGCGCTCAACGACTCGGGCGTCGTCTGCAAGTTCTCCCGGGACTTCGTGAGCCCCGAGCGCTACGAGTTGCTGTTCGACGCCGACTTCGAGGACCTGCTCGCGGTCGGCGACCGCGTGGTCGAACTCGAACGCCACTTCAACAACCGGCGGGGCATCGCCCGGGAGGCCGACCGCCTGCCCTACGACCTGCCGGGGTTCGAGGACGCCCTCGACGACTACTACGCGGTCCGGGGCTGGAACGACGACGGGACGGTGCCCGACTCGCACGTCTCCGGCGGGTCGGGCGCGGCGAGTGCGGACGACTGACCGGTCGACGCGTCGCCCACACGATTTTCGAGGCGGAACTAGTCGAAACCCGAGCCCGAACCCATACTTTTATTGTGGAGTGTAAAGGACGCTTTACTGTAAAGCGAGCTTTACAGAACGCTCGTTCGACACCACCCATGACATCGAACGCGACTCGCGGACGACAGACGTATCGTCGGGCCTACCTGGGCCTGTGGATGCTCGCGGGCGTCACCTTCGGCGTCCTCGTCGGACTCGGATACAACCTCGTTGCGACCGCCGCGTTCTTCCTGCTGGCGGGCGCGACGCTGGTCGTCGAGCGGACCAGCGGTGCGACGCTGTTCGACGAGCGCGACGAGTCCATCCACCGGCGCGCCAGCGCGCGAACGATGGGACTGTACGGCGTCCTCTCGGCGCTGGTGTTCCCCGCGCTGGTCGCGCTCGACGCGGTCGGGCTGTACGAGTGGGGACCGATGGCCGCCGGCGTCGCGATCGCGGTCGCGGTCCTCTACGTCACGTACCTCGCGATGACCATGGTGGTCGGCGCACGGCGATGAACACCCGGCTCCCGGAGTTTCGCGAGGAGCGGGACCTGACCCAGTCCGACCTCGCCGAGGACGTGGACGTCACGCGCCAGACCATCAACTCCATCGAGCGGGGCCGGTACGACCCCTCGCTCGAACTCGCGTTCGCGCTGGCCGACCGGTTCGACTGCCGAATCGAGGACCTGTTCGAGCCCGAGGACTGACGCGACGACCGTTTTCCTCGCACGAACGCTCGCTTCGCTCGCGTCCGTGCTCGAAAAACGTCGACGAAAAAACCGCACCTACTTCCGCTCGAACGTCATCGCCGCACCCTGACGCGACGACCTTTTTCCTCGCACGAACGCTCGCTTCGCTCGCGTCCGTGCTCGAAAAACGTCGATGAAAAAACCGCACCTACTTCCGCTCGAACGTCATCGCCGCACCTTGACCGAAGCCGACGCAGAGCGTCGCCAGTCCCTTGTCGAGGTCGCGGCGCTGCATCTCGTGGACCAGCGTGACCGGCAGGCGCGCGCCCGAGGCCCCGAGCGGGTGGCCCAGCGCGATGGCCCCGCCGTTGACGTTGAACTTCTCGTCCGGGACGCCGAGTTCGTTCTTGGCGTAGACGGTCTGGCTGGCGAACGCCTCGTTGAGTTCCACGAGGTCGAACTCCTCGATGGACTCGCCGGTGCGTTCGAGCAGGCCCCGCGTCGCGGGGACCGGGCCGATACCCATGACGGAAGGGTCGACGCCCACCACGTTGTTGTCGCCGACGTACGCCATCACGTCGAGGCCGTGGTCCTCGGCGAACGCCTCGCTGGTGACGAGGGTCGCGGCCGCGCCGTCGCTGACCTGACTGGCGTTGCCCGCCGTCACCGTGCCGTCGCCGACGAAGACGGAGGGCAGGCCCGCGAGCGTCTCGACGTCGGTGTCGGGCCGGATGCCCTCGTCGGTCTCGACCAGTCCGTCGTCGGTCTCGATGGGGACTATCTGGTCGTCGAACCGGCCCTCCTCGGTCGCCTCGGCCGCGCGGTGGTGGCTCCGGGCGGCGTACTCGTCCTGGGCCTCGCGGCTTATCTCGTACTCCTCGGCCACCTTCTCGGCGGTCATCCCCATCTGGAGGCCGGGCAGGTTGTACTCCTCGCTCATCCGCGGGTGGATGCCCCGGCTCTGGTAACCGCCGTCCATCGGCACCCGGCTCATGTTCTCGACGCCGCCCGCGATGATGGCG
This sequence comes from Halorussus halobius, assembly GCF_004765805.1. Classification (GTDB taxonomy): domain Archaea; phylum Halobacteriota; class Halobacteria; order Halobacteriales; family Haladaptataceae; genus Halorussus; species Halorussus halobius. Next base: position 298,003 of record NZ_SBIU01000004.1, read on the forward strand.
TCGCGTTGCCCCGCCCGCACGGCGTCGCTGGCGCTGATGACCGCCTGCATCGAGGATGCGCACCACCGATTGATGGACGCGGCGGGCACCTGTTCGCCCAGTTCCGAGAGGAGCGCGATGACCCGCGCCACGTTGTTGTCCTGCTCCTCGCGCTGCTGTGCGACGCCCCACAGCAGGTCGTCGACGTCGTCGCCGTCGAGCCCCGTCTCGTCGAGGATGGTGTCGACCAGCGGTATCGAGAGGTCCTCGCTCCGCGTGTCGGCGAACACGCCGTCCTGTTTGCCCTGCGGCGTCCGGACCGCCTTCGCGATAACCGGGGTGGTGTCGTCTCCCATGCGTTACCGTCGGGCCTCTACAATCTTAAATGGCAGTAGAACGCGGCGCGACTCGCGGGGAGTTTCCGGGCGGCGGGCGCGCCGCCGGTGCCGTCGGCGACCGGCTGGGACACGAGGTCGTCCCGGACGGTCCCGGGACGGGGACGGACTCCCGCCGGATGAACTCGACGCGATGCTCGAACGCTACGACGCGTTCCGGGGCTGGGACGACGGCGAGCCGACCGACGAGACGGTACGCGACTGAAGTTGGCGTCGGCGAACTCCGACCGGGCGGGACGTACGCTACCCCAGAGCAGTCGAATCAATGGCAGGCGGATCTAGATTCGGGCGACGATACCGTCTGGGCTCGTTCACTTCCAGACGGGAGCGCGTATCGAATCCCCGTTTCGGGCAATCGACGGCGTCAAGCGGCCGGACGCAGTAGCCGTCGGTGATGGACATCGAGTTCCTCGGCGGTGCCCGCGAGGTCGGGCGGAGCGCGGTCCTCGTGAACGACCGCCTCCTGCTCGACTACGGGATGATGGCCGAGACCCCGCCGCAGTTCCCGGTCGGCGACCCCGACCCGGACGCCGTGGTCGTGAGCCACGGCCACCTCGACCACGCCGGGGCCGTCCCCGCGCTGGTCGACGGCGACGGCCGGCCGCCGATTCACTGGACGCCCCCGACCGAAGAGCTCGCGCTGACGCTCGCGCGGGACACGCTCGAACTCCACGGCGGGACGATGCAGTGCCCGTTCACCGAGACGGACGTCCGGCGCGTCACGCAGGCGTCCGAACGCCACGGCTACCGCGAGTCGTTCGAGGCCGCCGGCCACGAGGTGACCTTCTTCGACGCGGGCCACATTCCGGGGAGCGCCCACGTCCTCGTCGACGACGGCGAGACGCGCCTGCTCTACACCGGGGACTTTCACACGGACGACCAGCAGTTGGTGGCCGGGACGACCGCCCGACCCGACGCCGACGTGGTGGTGTGCGAGAGCACGTACTCGGACGTCGAACACGACGACCGGGCGACCGTCGAGGAGCGCTTCGTCGAGAGCGTCGAGACGACGCTCTGGGAGGGCGGGACGGTCGTGGTGCCGGCGTTCGCAATCGGACGGACCCAGGAGCTGTTGCTCGTCTGCGAGGAACACGGCGTCCCCTGTTACGTCGACGGGATGGGCAAGCGTGTGACCGAGATGCTCCGGCAGCATCCCGAGTTCGTTCGGGACGAAGACGCGTTCCGGCGGGCGAAGTCCCACGCGCGGTTCGTCACCGGGCGAAACGGCCAGCGCAAGCGCATTGCGGACCAGAACACGGTGGTCGTCACCACCAGCGGGATGCTCTCGGGCGGTCCCGCGATGACCTACGTCCCCGAGATTCGGGCCAATCCGACGAACAAGATCACCATGACCGGCTATCAGGTCGAGGGGACGCCCGGTCGCGACCTCCTCGAAACCGGGCGCGCCGAGATCGACGGTCGGGTGATGCCGGTCAGCGCACGGGTCGAGCAGTACGACTTCTCGGCCCACGCCGACCGCGAGGGGCTGCTCGACTTCCTCGACTCGTATCGCGACGCCGAGGTACTGGTCAACCACGGCGACCGGTGCGAGGCGTTCGCCGAGGAGTTGCGGGCGGACGGGGTCGCCGCGGGCGCGCCCGAAATCGGCGAAGTCGTCACGACCGCCGGCGGGAAGTGAGAGCCGGGCGCGGTCCGGCCGGACGCCTCACAGCACGCGGAACACGCGGACCGTGTCGCGCTTGCCCGGCTCGCAGAGGAGCTGGGCCAGCCCGAGGTCCGAGAAGACCTGCTTCCAGTCGCGGTGGTACAGCGGGAAGTCGTCGTGGACGCAACTCACTTCCGCACCCTCGCGACCGCGTTCGGGGCTGTTGCCCTCGTTTTCGGCGGTTATCAGCAGGTCGGACGTGACGCGGGCCAGCTCCGCGAACGCCCAGTCGTTGTCGGGATGGACGTGCTGGAGGGTCTCGACCGAGTAGACCACGTCGAACGCGTCGTCCTCGAACTCCGGCACGAGGTCCTCTATCGCGCCGGCGTGGAACCGTCCGGTCTCGGCGAGTCGCGGGTAGTGGTCGGCCATCACGTCGAACGAGTCGTCGTTGATGTCGATGCCGGTGAGGTTCTCGTACCCCGATTCGAGGAGCCCGGCGAGGTGGCGGCCGGAGCTACAGCCGACCTCCAGAATCGCGGCGTCGCGGTCCACGTAGTGGTCGAACACGGCGTCGAGGGTCTCGGTCACCTCGTTGCGCCCGATGTCGGCGTAGTAGGCGGGCGAGAACTCCTCCGAGCGCTCGGCCCAGTAGCGATGGTTGTCGGACGGGCTGTGGTCGTCCTCGGAGTTCATGCCCGATGGCAGGAGGCCGGTCCCTAAAGGGCTCTCGGAGTCGGCGGGGACGGGCCGGGAACTCAGACCGGCAGCTCGTACGCCTCGGCCCGCCGTCGAATCGCGTCGGCGTCCCCGGTCCGCAACTCCCCGTCCTCGTACAGCACCTCGCCGTCGACCATCGTGAACTGTACGTCGTCGCCGTGGGCCGCGAACACCAGATGCGAGAACACGTCGTGGAGCGGCGTCGCGCGGGTCACGTCGGTCGTCAGCCCGACGACGTCGGCCTTCCAGCCCGGTTTCAGCTTGCCGACTTTCTCGAAGCCCGCCGCCTTCGCGCCGTTGCGGGTCGCCATCTCGAAGATGGACGCCGCCGGGGTGGTGGTCGGGTCGAGGTGGTCGACCTTCTGGAGCAGGCTGGCCTGTCGCATCTCCGTGAAGGGGTCGAGCGTGTTGTTGCAGGGTGGGCCGTCGTTGCCCAGCGCGACGTTGACCCCGCGGTCGAGGTAGTCGACGACGGGCGCGATGCCCGACGCGAGTTTCATGTTCGATGACGGACAGTAGGTGACGTGCGTGCCGGTCTCGGCCAGCACCTCGCGCTCGGACTCGTCGGTCCAGACGCAGTGGGCCAACACCACGTCCTCGCCGGTCAGCCCCACCTCGTCGAGCCAGTGGACGTTCCGGCGGCCGGTGCGGTCCTCGACCGTGGCGACCTCGTCGCGGTTCTCGCTGGCGTGGGTGTGGATGCGCACGCCCTCGTATTCGTCCGCGAGGTCGCGCGCGCCACGCAGGCACTCCTCGGTGCAACTGACCGCGAATCGGGGCGTGACCGCGTACCGGATGCGCCCGCCGCAGGTGTCGTGATATTTTCGAATCAGGCGCTCGGTCTCGTCGAGCGCGGCGTCGGTGTCCTCCAGCAGGCCGTCGGGCGACTCGGTGTCCATCAGCACCTTTCCCATCCGGGCCCGAATCCCGAGGTCGGCCGCCGCCTCGAACGCCTCCTCGGCGTGGCGGACCGACAGGTGGTCGATGGCGGTCGTGACCCCGGACTCTATCAGTTCGAGGTAGCCCAGTTCCGCCGCGATTCGCATGCCGTCGGCGTCGAGGCCGGCCTCCATCGGGAGCACGTAGTCGAACAGCCAGTCGAGCAGGGCGGTGTCGTCGGCGATGCCCCGGCCAAGCGACTGGACCGAGTGGACGTGCGCGCCGACCACGCCCGGCGCGAGCAGGTCGTACGCCGTCGTCTCGTGGTCGGGGTAGGCGTCGACCAGGTCCTCGCGGTCGCCGACCGCGACGACGCGGTCGCCCTCGACCACTACCGCGCCGTCCTCGACGACCGTCTCGGCGTCGGCGACGACCGTTCCGTGGAGCAACATCCCCCAGCCCGTAGGGTCGGAATCGGGAAAGTATCTGTCGGTTCGCCGTCGACCCGTCGGAAGTGGCAGTCGTCTCGAACCGCGTCGTCGGGCTCTTGGAATCCTCTTTGTGTCGTCGTACTATCGTAGAAACAGGCGTCACTCCACGCACTTACTCGCCGGATGAATCCGACGACATCGACTGTAGCGTGGCAGAATACTCGCCGAGCACTTCCGACGTGTACGGGTCGTCCGGATAGACGCTGACACTCGCGTTCCACTCCTCCGGGGAATCCACCGGGTCGGTGGCATAGTCGAACGGAATCATGAACGTCCAGTTGAGCGCCCCGTTCACGTCGTGGGCCAGGAACTCGTCGAATATCTCCCGGTACTTCTTGGCCCGCTTTTCGTCCTGGGATTTCCAGTCGTCGTCCCGACGATCCACCCGGAACTGCCCGTCATCGTTGCTCGGCGCGACCTCACCAGCGTACACCGGCTTTTCGAGGGTTTCGTGTGCGTCGATGGCGTGGTTCTCGACCCACGTTTTCCAACGGGGGACACCGTCGTCGTCTTCGGCCAGCAGCCCGTTTTTGTTGAGATACATGTGGAACGTGGCGGCGTCGATAGCATCGGGCTGGTGGTTCTCGACGAAGTCCATCCCCTGGTCCGATTTCCCCGGCAGGCTCTTTTCCTTCGATTCCTCGTAGTAGCCGATCTCCCCGGTCGAGAGGAGGTGGTTGTCGTCGACGGATTTGATGAACGGGGCCATCTCCTCGATCCAGTCCTGCATGATCGACGTCGCCCCGTCGTTGTCCAGGAGGTCGGGCTCGTTCACGAGCTCCCACAGCATGATGCCGGGGTCGTTTCGATATTCGCGACCAGTGAACACGTTCACCCGCGTCAACACCGCCTCCACGTACTCCTTGTAGAGGGCCCGGCAGTTGGGGTCGGTGTAGAAGTCGTCGTGATTCGACGCCGACGCAGTGTAGTGAACGAAATCGGTGATGCCGGTGTGGCTGTCGGTATTGCTGAGGAGCGGCAGGACCAATCGAACCCCGGTCTCGTTTGCCTTGTAGATGGCGTAGTCCAGCTTCCGCATCACGGTTTCGTTGAGCGGCGGCAACGAATCGACGGCGTCCGACCCGTCGTCAGCGGGTTCGGGGAGCACCTTGTTATTATTCCCTTTACAGGAGCCGACGAAGCACTTGCCGGCGTACACCCACGTTCGAAGCGCCGTCAGTCCGAGTTCGGATGCCTCGGCGAACACCTCGTCGACGTACCACTTCGGCGCTCGTCGGAGCATGTCGTTGTTCGCACCGTTGAAATAGAACGGGTCGCCGTCCCGAACGAAGTTCCGGCCCTCAGTCCGAACGAAGTGGTCGAGCGTTGGAATGTCGCCCCCGACTTGCAACTCACCACGAACCGCTCGACCAGTCGCCTTCGTCGCGATGGTGAACTGGTAGGTGTCGGCGACGAGGGGCTCCTCGACCGCGAACGAGAGTGTCGTCGTCTCGCCCGGGCCGAGGTCGATCGACTTCGAGTACTCGTGTTCGCCGATCTCCAGTGAGACGGTTCGTGACCCAGCACTGGTTCCCGTATTCCGTATCCGGGTGCGAATCTCGAACGAGTCGCCCGGGGCGACGTCGTCGGGAGCGGTGGGCTGTTCGAGCTCGAATTCCGCATCAGGCGAAGACGTGGTTGGCGTAGAAGTACCCACAGTAGTAGCAGCGTCCGATCGGGTCGACGTGTGCCCCTCGGTTTCCGAAGACGGGCTAGATTCACACCCAGCTAAGAGACTCGTCGAGAGAGTTGCTGCCGCTAGGAACCGTCGGCGTTTCATGTGGCGTATCTCAGACCGGAGGTACAAATAGCCTAGGTCGTTCGGGGACCGGTCACCGACAGCCCCCGGAGCCAAGCCTCGGGGGCTCGGTCACAGACCGGGCAGCCAACGGCGGCACCCCTCGGCGGCGGGTTTCAACGGAGCGGTCACTCCTCGTCGTCGGCCAGTTCCCGAACGTCGGGGTCGAGTCGGTCGAACTGCCGGCGGCGGCTCCCGTCGTTCGAGTCGGCGATGCGCATCTGGGCGCGCTCCTCGACGTCGAACACCGCGTCCTCGTCGAGGTCGGTCGCCTCGACCGCGTCCCGGATCTTCGATTCGTCGAAGCTCCGGACCGACTGGGGGTCGACGCCCGCGTCGGCGAGCGCGTGGCGGACGGTCGCCTCGTCTTCGAGTTGTCGGTACGTGTAGGTGCGGCGCTCGACGCTCCCGAGGTCGGCCGCGACGGTCCGCTCCTCGCGCACCTGCTCCAGCAGGGCGTCCCGAACCTCCTGTCGGGCGTCCTCCGCGGCGTTTTTCACGTCGGCCAGCAGCGAGTAGAGGTCCGCGAGCTGGTAGGTCCCGAGGTCGTCGAGCGACGAGAGGTCGTACTCGCTGGCGAGGTGGAGCAAGACCAGCGCATCGCGCTCGAAGCCGAGTTCGAAGTCCGAGTCGTCGTCGGCCGGCGCGCCGGTCCCCGACCGAGCGTCGCTCGGCGCGTCGTCGGACCCGCCGGCGTCGCCGGCCGAAGCCGACCCGGAGCCCGCCCGCGGCGTCCCGGCGTCGCCGCGCTGGCGGCGCTTCTCGGCCATCACGAACTCGCGCGCGCCGTCGTAGCCGAGGCGGTCCCACGAGTGGGCGTCGTCGTTCGTTGCGCTGACGTGGCCGGCGACCGAGCGAACCGCGCCGCTGTACGTGCAGTCGCTGGCCGGACAGTCGACCGGGTCGTAGTCGGTCGCGTCGGTCATCGTCCGGAACTGGTTCGCCATCGCGGATAAACGTTGGCCGGCGCGCCGGCGCGGAACCCAACTGTTTTAACGAATCCCCGCCTTAGCTGCTGGCGAGGGCCCGTAGCTAAGTCTGGTAAAGCACCCGGCTCATACTGACGGCCGGACCCCTCCGGCGTCATGGGACACCGGGCGATTCCTTGGTTCGAATCCGAGCGGGCCCATCTTCGGCGACGAGACTGTGAGCGCCGCCCAGCAGCGCGAACGAATACTGGCGCCGAAAATGGACGACTGCAGGTTCGAACCCTGCGAGTCACAGCCCGCGCAGCGACCGAAGGGAGCGAGCAGGACTGTCTCGCTCCGGTTCGAATCCGAGCGGGCCCATCTTCCGTCGACCCAGCCGCGAGCGCCGTCTCCCGCGGTCGAGTCTCGTTCTCACTCGCCTGGAGATGCGCGAACCGCATCCCGGTGCCCGGTCGGGAGTTCGGTGGTCCGCTCGCTGGCTTCGTTCGCCGGCTCAGTCGGTGTCGGACGAGGGACGCGTCAGCGCTCGGGTCACGCCCTGGAGTCGTCAGCGTCGTCCACTTCGTTTTCGTCCACGTCCTCCGGCGCGTTCGCTATCGACTCGACGTCGCCGACGATGTCGTCCACGGCGTCTCCGAGTTCCTCGGCGCTCATCTCGGCCGCCTCTTGGTCGATCGTGGACGTGGACGCGGACCGGAGACCTAGCTGGAGGAACGCGTCCTCCCACCTCTCGCCCTCGACGGTGACGTCGGCTTCCTCGTCGGTCGCCGACCACTGGCCGTCCTCGTACTCTACGAGACGAATCTCTCGCCTGACTTCTCGACTCACGGACGCGGGTACTCGGGACCGGGGCAAAAGCGTTCGGCTGCCCAGCGCCCGTCGCTGGCTCCGGTCTCACGGTCGCTCACGTTCCGACAGCGAGGGCGGGCCGACCGGGCGTACGCTCACGTCCACTCCGTTTACGAAACTTCTTATCGGATGGGGGACTAAGGGTTGCTGAATGGCTCGCGCGGAGAACACGGAGCTCATCGATACGTTCGAGCAGTTCTATCGACGGTACTACAGCGACGAGGTCGGGGAGCTCGCCCAGAACTACCCCGGCGAGCAGCGGTCGCTGTTCGTCGACTGGGCCGACCTCTATCGGTTCGACCCCGAACTCGCCGACGACTTCATCTCCCAGCCCGAGCAGTACCGGGAGTACGCCGAGGAGGCGCTGCGGCTCTACGACCTCCCGGTGGACGTGAGCCTCGGGCAGGCCCACGTCCGGGTCCGCAACCTCGACCGGACCACCGACATCCGGGCCATCCGCGCGCGACACGTCAACACCCTCGTTGGCGTGCAGGGCATCGTCCGGAAGGCGACCGACGTCCGACCCAAGATTCAGGAGGCCGCCTTCGAGTGCCAGCGGTGTGGCACGCTGACCTACATCCCCCAGAGCAGCGGCGACTTCCAGGAACCCCACGAGTGTCAGGGCTGCGAGCGACAGGGCCCGTTCCAGATAAACTTCGACCAGTCGGAGTTCGTCGACTCCCAGAAGCTCCGCGTCCAGGAGAGCCCGGAGGGGCTCCGGGGCGGCGAGACGCCCCAGGCAATCGACGTCCACATCGAGGACGACATCACTGGCAACGTCACGCCCGGCGACCACGTCACGGTCACGGGCATCCTCCACCTCGAACAGCAGGGAAGCGACCAGGACAAGTCGGCGGTCTTCGACGTGTACATGGACGGCATGTCGGTGACCATCGAGGACGAGGAGTTCGAGGAGATGGACATCACCGACGAGGACAAGACGGAGATCGTCGAACTCTCGAACGAGCCGGACATCTACGACAAGATGGTCGCGTCGATGGCTCCGGCCATCTACGGCTACGACGAGGAGAAGCTGGCGATGATTCTTCAGCTCTTCTCGGGCGTGACCAAGCATCTGCCCGACGAGTCCCGGATTCGGGGCGACCTGCACATGCTGCTTATAGGGGACCCCGGCACGGGCAAGTGTCTGGAAGGAAGCACGAAGGTTACGCTTGCGGATGGAACTCAGAAGCCGATCCGCGAAATTGTGGAATCTCACCTCAATAACCCGACCTCGATAGACGACGGTGTGTACCAGGAGGTCGATATTCCGCTCCCCTCGATGGACGACGACGGGACGTTAGTCCAGAAGCGTGCGACGAAAGTTTGGAAGCGAGAAGCGCCGGAGGAGATGTACCGCATCGAAACTGCCAGTGGAACCGAACTCGAAGTAACGCCGTCTCATCCGCTTTTCGTGTACTCCGATGGTGCGTTCGAGGCAGTTCAGGCTGAAGGGCTTCGAGAGGGTGACCCTATTGCCGTCCACGATTCGGACCCCGTAACTGTGACCGATGGCGGCGTCGCATCTACGGCTGACGTTCGGCAGCCTCCGACTTCGCCTCTTGGGTCGAAGGTAAGACAGTCCAAAATCACATCCATCGAACCCGTCGAACCGGACTACGACTGGGTGTACGACCTCGAAGTCGAAGGGACGCACAACTACCTCTCGAACAACGTCGTCTCGCACAACTCCCAGATGATTTCGTACGTCCAGAACATCGCGCCCCGCTCGGTGTACACCTCCGGGAAGGGGTCGTCGAGCGCCGGCCTTACGGCGGCCGCTGTTCAGGACGACTTCGGCGAGGGCCAGCAGTGGACCCTCGAAGCCGGTGCGCTCGTACTCGCGGACCGTGGAATCGCGGCAGTGGACGAACTCGACAAGATGCGGTGTGTGACCGGCGACACGCTCGTCCACCTCGCCGACGGACGAGTCTCGCGCATCCGGGACTTGGCGCGCGATGCCGCCGCCGAGGGTGAAATCGAGGAGCTTCCGAACGGTCGAACGATACGCGACGTGGACCTCGACGCGTGGACGATGACCGAGGACGGTCGACTCGTCGAGCGTCCGGTCACGGCGGTCCACGAGTACGACGCGCCCGAGGAACTCACCACGGTCCGGACCGAATCGGGCGAAGAACTGACCGCGACCCACGACCATCCCTTCTTCGCGTTCGAGAACGGCGAGCGCGTCGAGAAGCCGGCTCGAGACCTCACAGCCGGCGATTGGGTGTACGTACCACGTCGACTCTCACGGCCAGCGACTGATGGCGGAACCGCTGCTCTCCCGGCCACCGCCGTCGAACCTGACGACGCCGCTTCGACGGTGGGGGGTGCTATGGGCGCGGTCCTCGGCTATCTCTCGGGCGACGGAAACGTCTACTACGACCGCGACGCGGGCGTGTACGGGATTCGTTTCACCAACAAGGAAGAACAGCTACTGGCCGATTTCGAGCGAGCGTGTCAGGCAGCGTTCGACGCGACGCCCGTACGTCCCCCCAGCGAGCAGCGCGACGACGGCGTCGAGACCGTTCGACTGCCGGGCCGGGAGTACGCAGACGCAGTTCTGGACGCGGGGATGAATCTCGAAACGTACGACGACAAGGCGTTCCCCGAGGGCGTCACGGACGCCTCGCCGGCGACGAAGGCGGCGTTCGTTCGAGCGCTAGCCGATAGCGAAGGCAGCGTCGACGTCGCCACCGGCAACGTCAAGATACATTCGTCGAGCGACGAACTGCTGCTGGGCGTCAAGAGCCTACTGCTGGAGTTCGGCGTGTCGACTCAAATCCAGACGAAAGGACGCGACGACAAACGCGACGTGTACGTGCTCGCCATCACGGCAGCCGATTCGCTCGACGCGTTCGAACAGCACGTCGGGTTCACGCTCGACAGAAAGCAGTCGGCGCTCGAAGCAGTCTGCGAGGCCGCGTCCGGCGATAGGACGATACTCGACGTGATTCCCGACTGCGGCGGCCTGCTCTCGGACCTCCGGGATTCGCTTCGGCTCCAGCAGTCCGAATGCGGCATCGGCGACGCGACGTACTGCAACTTCGAGAACGGAGACGCGGACGTCTCGCTCCGGTTGGCTCGCGTCGTCCTCGACACGTTCGAGGAACGCAAGGCGACCGCCGACAGCACTCTGGAAGCGTTGGCCGAGCGCCGCGACTGGGACACGTTAGCCGAAGTGAAAGGCCGATACCACGTCTCGCAGCGAGAACTCGCCGATGGCACCGAGTACACCCAGCAGGGAATCTCCCGGGCGTGGGGTGATAGTGACGGCCTCCGGACGGTCGTGGCCGACCGGCTCCGAGAGGTCGTCGAATCGGTTGCCGAAACCGATCTCGAACCGCTCCGGTCGCTGGTCCGTGGGGACGTGAAGTGGCGGCGCGTCGACGCTGTCGAGACGACGGCGGCCGAAGCGTCCGGCGATAGGACCCGGCTGCTTCGAGGCGAACTCGCGGACGTGCTCGGTTGTTCTCCCGAGAACGGCGTCGAGATGGGACGACAGCTACTGGCAGTCGACCCGTCCACGAGCTCGTGGGACGCGCTCCGGGCGGAACTCGACCGCCACGGCGTGTCGTTCGCCGCTCTCGCCCGCGAGCTCGACGTCGTACCGTCGACCGTCTCGCGGTGGTTCAACGGTGTCGTCGAGACCGACCGGTTCTCCGAAGTCGAGTCGGTCGCACTCGACCGAATCCGAACGGTCCGAAAGGAGGTCAAGCGATTGGTCGACGCAATCGAGCGGAGCGAGGAGCCCAAGGTGTACGACCTCACGGTAGCGGGCACCCACAACTTCGTCGCAAACGGGATGGTGGTCCACAACTCCGAGGACCGGAGCGCCATGCACGAGGCGCTCGAACAGCAGAAGATATCCATCTCGAAGGCCGGCATCAACGCGACGCTCAAGTCCCGGTGTTCGCTGCTCGGGGCGGCCAACCCCAAGTACGGTCGGTTCGACCAGTACGAGCCCATCGGCGAGCAGATAGACCTCGAGCCCGCGCTCATCTCGCGGTTCGACCTCATCTTCACGGTGACCGACCAGCCCGACGAGGAGGAAGACCGTCGACTGGCCGAACACATCCTCCAGACCAACTACGCCGGCCAGTTGAACACCCAGCGCACGGAGATGAGCGCGCCGAACGTCTCCCAGGAGGAGGTCGAGAACGAGACCGGCGAGGTCGCGCCCGCCATCGACCCCGACCTGCTCCGGAAGTACATCGCGTACGCCAAGCGCAACTGCTTCCCGACGATGACCGAGGCGGCCAAGGAGACCATCGAGGACTTCTACGTCGACCTCCGGGCGAAGGGCGTCGACGAGGACGCCCCCGTTCCGGTGACCGCCCGCCAACTGGAGGCGCTGGTGCGGCTCTCGGAGGCCAGCGCCCGCGTCCGCCTGTCGGACGAGGTCGCCGTCGAGGACGCCGAGCGCGCGGTCGACATCACCCGGTCGTGCCTGCAGGACATCGGCGTCGACCCCGAGACCGGCCAGTTCGACGCCGACGTGGTCGAAACGGGCACCTCGAAATCCCAGCGCGACCGCATCAAGAACCTCAAGCAACTCATCGCCGAGATAGAGGACGAGTACGAGGAGGGCGCGCCCGTCGAGGAAGTGATGGCCCGGGCCGACGAGATCGGCATGGAGCAGTCGAAGGCCGACCACGAGATAGACAAGCTCAAGCAGAAGGGCGAGGTGTACGAGCCCTCGACCGACCACCTGCGGACGACGTAGCATGGACCGCATCTCCGCCCTCCGGAACGTCGAGGACGCGCTCGCGGACTTCGAGTCGGGCGAGGCCGACCTCGAAGCCACCGAACGGCGAGTCGTGAACGTCCTCCGGACCTACGCGACCGAGTTCGAGGACGAGGACCTGTCGGCCTATCGCGCGTCGGGCGAGGACCCGGCCGACGGACTCGTCGTGGTCGCCGAGTCGCGGTCACAGGCTCGCGAGCGCGTGGTCGGCGTCCTGGGTGCAGCGTCGGCAGACGGCGAGCCGCCGTCGTTCGAGGTCGAACAGGTGGAGTGACCTCGGGCGTCTCGTTCGGTCGCGCGCTGGCGATGCGGGACGATGACATGGGAAAATAAATAAGAGCGCTTCCCTTAGCACCATTCGTCCAGACGGACGGACCTGCACGCGGGAACGCCGCGATACTACCGATGCAAACCGAGGGTCACAGCGAAAACGAGTCGGTCCAAAACGCGGTCGAACGCGGGTCGTGCATCCTCCTGCTCGCCCCGTCTCTTCACTCGGGGACCGAGGAGGCGTGTCTCGACCTGCTGTCGTTCGACCAGCCGCACGAACAGGACGTCCTGTGGGTCGGGTACACGCGCTCGCCGGACGCCTGCGTCCAGGACTGGCTCACCCACGTCGGGGACCGACCCCGGAACATGCACTTCGTCAGCGTCGGCGACACGACCCGCTCGACGTCGGCGCGCGGTGGCAACGACCCGGCGACGGGGTCCGACGACGAGGTCGTCGAGACCCTCGCCAATCCGGGCGACCTGACCGGGCTCGGCATCACGCTCAGCGAGGTCCTCCAGCGGTGGGGCGACGACGGCAACGAGGTGACCGCCTGCTTCGACTCGCTGACGGCCCTGCTCCAGTACGCCGACCTCCAGACGGCCTACAAGTTCCTCCACGTCCTGACCGGCCGGTTCGAGGCGGCCGGGGTGACTGCACACTTCCACCTCGACCCCGAGGCCTGCGACCAGCAGACGGTCAGCACGCTCACCTCGCTGTTCGACGCGGTGGTCGAGCTCGACGACGACGGCGGGTGGACCGTCCGAAGCCGATAGGGAAATTTTATATCCGTAAGTCCCGGAAATAACTGCCGTGCTGCTCGTCGTGACCTACTCGCGAGCCGCCCGCCAGACGCTCCGGAACGCCTGCAACCGTCACGAAGCGGCGGTCGTCCAGCGATTCGGTCGCGCGGCGCTGCTGGCGGCGACCGAACTCGGCGCGTTCCTCGCGCTCCGGCTCCGAGCCAAACACGGCGGGGACGTGCAGGTCGAGCGCACCGCGACGTTCAACGAGTTCGAGGCGGTCCCCGAAGCGGTCCGGGACGCCGCCGCGGCGTACGAGGACCGCGAGCATCCGAGCACGCCGTACGCCGCGTTCGCCGCCGGGACCGACCACCCCGACGTCGACTCGATGCGCGACGCCGAGCTATGAAGGTGGGCGTCGGCGACGCAGTCAGGACGGGCCACGCCGTCGACCTGCGGGCGTTCGTGGGAATCGACCTCGCCCCGGCGACGGTCGCGGAGGCGGTCCGCGACGACGGACCGCGAGTCGTCGGCGACGGGGGCGACCGCGACTGCTCGCTCGCGGTCGACTGCCCGGCTCCCGAGCCAGTTCACGACCACGTCGGCCGAATCGACGCCGACCTCGCGCTCGCGCGCGGTCCCGCCCTCGCGGCCGCCGCGCGCTCGCGGGGCCACGTCGCGCCGCAGGCCGAGGAACTGGCCGCAGTCCGCGAGCGCCTCGGCGCGCTCGACCCGCCGACGGTGGACTGCGAGCGCGCTCGCGAGCGCGTGGCGGAGGCCGGCGACGCCGAGGCCGAGTGGCGCGAGCGCGTCGCCACGCTCCGGGGCCGGGTGCAGGCGCTCCGCGAGCGAGACGTCGATTCCGCCGACGCCGAGTCCGACCTCGCCGAGGCCACCCGCCGGCTCTCGGAAATCGAGACCGAGCGCATCGCGGCCGAGCAAGCGCTGGCCCGGGCCCGCGAGCGAGCGCGTGAGACCCGCGAGACCCGCCGCGAGCGCCTCCGGCTGGAGGACCGCGCCGGGAACCTCCGGCGGGCGGCCCGCGAGTCCCTCGCCGAGCGCGTGCGCGACGAGTTCGAGGCGGCCCGAAGCGCGGTTCCCGAGACGGGACTCCCGACCGGAACTCGGGACGCGCTCGCGGTCGCCCGCGTGGCCGACCTCGACGCGCCGATTGCGCTCGCGGGCGAGGTCGACCCCTTCGAGAGCGCCGGGGCCGCCGCGCGGTGGCTCGACGCGCCGGTGATTCTGGTGTGAGTCGGTCCGTGGCGCAAGCGATGGCTATCCTCGTGGTACTGTCGACAGTGTGATGTCGGGAGTCGAGATGCCTACTGTCGAGGCCTCTAAAGGGCCGTACTCCGACGACGCTGGAACTGCAACCACTTCCTCGAACGCCCTGGGCGCGCTCTCCACCAGCACAACAGCAACGACAGCCTCGAACGCTCTCTGCGCGCTCTGGGATAACAATAGAACCGCAACGTCCTCGAACGCCCTCGGCCCGCTCGCGGTCGCTCAGCGACATATCTGACGGACATAGTTGCGTCAGATAGCGGTCGCTGAGGCGACTACAGTGAACGCGACCGCGCCTCGCCCGTTCAGTCCACCGAGGAAACCGCACCGCCCCGCACCCGCACCGCCCGGCAGGAGCCTCACGCCGCCCCAGCCTCGGGGCGCACGAGCGCGCCCCTCCCTCGCGCATGTTGGCGCGACCACTTGCGGGTCGCGCCAGCGCGCGCCACCGTGGAAAAGCAAGTCAGCGCGCGCCGAGATGGGACGACTGAGCTATCGTCGCCGAGGCAGTCGGAGCGTTCGAGCGGTCGGTCGCCCGCTCCACGCGTACGCTTATAACCAATGACGTGACGAAACCGGGCCATGGTGGACCTCGACTGGCGCGTCGAGTCGCGCGCCGACGTCTCGCTCGTAACGCTCGTCGTCGAGAACCCGACTGCCACGCCCCGGCGCGTCCGGGTCGCCAATCGACTCAGTGGCCCGGTCCGACCGCCCCGGCGCGAGGGCGTCCCCGAGGCCGGGTGGGACGAGGGCGGCTTCGAGGGCGTCGTCCCGGCCGACGCGACCCTGCCGCTGGGATACGCCAGCCCCGCGCCGCCAGACGAACCCCCCGTCGAACTGGTCTGGGGCGAGCGCGCCGGGTCGGCCGACCGCGACTGCGAGCGGACGGTTCCCGACGAGAGCCCCGACGGCGTCGTGCGCGCGCTCGGCGACGCGAGACCGCCCGCCGACGCCGTCCCGTCGCCGGCGTCCGACGCCAGCCGCGAGTCCGGACCGAGCGACGCCGACCCGCGGAGGTCACCGTGATTCTGGCCGTCGCGGGCGGGAAGGGCGGCGTGGGCAAGTCCACGGTCGCGCTCAACCTCGGCGCGGAACTCGACGCCGTGGTCGTGGACGCCGACCTCGGGATGGCCGACCTCGCGGCCCGGCGCGGGCCAGACCTCCACGACGTGCTGGCCGGGCGCGCCGACCCGGTCGAGGCGGTCCGCGAGGACGCCCCGGTCGCCCTGCTCCCGTGCGGGCGGACGCTGGCCGGGGCGCGGGCGGGCGACGTGACCCGGCTGGTCGACGCGGTGGCGGCGGTCGCCGACGCCTACGGCGCGGTCGTCGTGGACTGTCCCGCAGGGATGGCCGCCGACGCCGGGATGGGGCTGCTGGCGGCCGACGCCGCGGTGCTGGTCGCCGCGCCGCAGGCGTTCGCGCTCCCCGACGCCATCCGGACCCGAGCGCTCGCCCGCGAACTCGACGCCGGACTCGCCGCAGTGGCGCTCAACCGGACCGCGGGCGACCCGCCGACCGAGCGACTCAGGCGCGCGCTGGGCGCGCCAATCGTCGCGATTCCCGACGACGACCGGGTCCGGCGCGCCCAGCGGCAGGGCTGTCCGGTGTCGACGGTCGCCGCGGACTCCGAACCGGCCGCCAGCTTCCGGGAACTCGCGGCGGAAGTCGAGGGGTCGCTCAGCGCGTGAGGTCCTGGTACGCCGAGCGAAGCGTCACGCTGGTCACGTCGGCGACGGCGGCGGCCTCCGTCTGGGTCAGCTGGTGGCTGGTGTCCCGGGCCGCCAGATACAGACACGCCGCCGCGAATCCGCCGGGGTTGCGCCCCGAGAGCAGGTTCTGCTCGCGGGCGCGCTCGACCAGGTCGGCGGCCTCGGTCTCTATCTCGGTCGGGAGGTCGAGCTTGCTGGCGAACCGGGGCAGGTACTCCCGGGGGTCGATCGGTCCGGTCGGCAGGCCGAGTTCGCGATTCATCACGTCGTAGGCCGTCTTGAGTTCGCGTCGGGTCGCGCGGGCGACGTCGAGCACCTCGTCGAGCGTGCGCGAGACGGCGGCGGTCCGCGCGGTCGCGTACACCGTTCCGGCGGCGAACCCCTCCAGCGACCGCCCGCGGAGCAGGTCCTCGGACTGGGCCGACTCGAACAGGACGCACGCGCGGTCGCGGACGCTGTCGGGGAGGTCCAGCGCGCCCACGAGCCGCCGAATCTCCGTGAAGGCGTACACCTGATTCCGCTCGGTCTTCGACCCGATGCGGGCTCGCTCGTGGTGCTTGCGCATCCGGGCGACTCGCCTGCGCTTGCGGCCCGTGAGCCGGAGGTCGCCGTCGTGGCCGATCTCGGTCGTCAGGCCCCGGTCGTGGCGCGACCGGGTGAGGGGCGCGCCGGTCCGACGCTCGCTCGTCTCCTCGTCGTCGAACGACCGCCACTCGGGCCCGCGGTCCATCCGGTCCTCGGCGACGACGAGGCCGCAGTCCTCACAGACGGTCTCGTCGCAGTCGGGCGTGAGTCGGCCGCCGCACTCGGGGCACGTCCGCGCTGTCGCGTGTGCTTTGCTCATCACGGTCGAAACTTCGCCCGAGATGCTATTTAAAGGAAGGTTAGGAACGGGTGAAATAGAAGGCGGCGGCGCGAAGAACCTACCGGTAACCGGTAGGCTCTTGGAAGCGAGAGGTTATCATCCGCCCGGACGACGGCAGAATTTAAGGGGGCCGTCGACCAAGCCATAGCCGTGACGCTCTCGGACATCGCGGACGGGCTGGAGGTGACCGCCCAGCAGCGCGACCGCGGGGTCGCCTCGGTGGACGCGACGGCGGGAACCCAGACGTCGCTCCGGGAGCGCCTCGCCGAGTTCGGCGACGAACTGCCCTGCGACGCCGCGTCGGCGGCGACGATAGTCGAGGGCCACGTCGCGGGTCGGTCGGTCGGCGACGGCGCGCGGGCGGCCGGCGTCGCGCCGGTGACCGCGGCCAAGACCCTCCACCTGCTGGGCTGCGAGGGCGTCTCGCCGCTGACGCCGCGCGCTCACGACATCCTGCGGGACTGGCTGTCGGCCGACCTCTCGCGAACCGAAGCGAAGGAACTCGCGGGCGCGAGCGAGACCGAGTTCGCGCTGGCGACGTTCGTGGAGACACACGACCCCCTCGACGGCGCTCGCGCGGTCGTCGAGGGGTTCCGGTCGAACGACCGGACGACGGAGGACGCGCTGGCGGAGGCGAGAAGCGACGTGACGGAGCTATTCTGAGGTCGATTCGAGGCCGGACGCGAACGCCGACCTACACCGGGAGACACTTGAACCGTCCGCAACTGAGCGGGTTGACGAATTGCATTCGTTGTCACCTCCGATAGTTACGCGAGCCCGAACGGTGATAAAATTCTAGGCCAGCCCTGCTGTATTCTATCCGGGCGGCTACGTGCGCCCGGACAGCGCGTCGGGGAGCAGCTCCTCGGGGTCGACCTCCAACAGCCCCGGTTCCTCGAACTCCAACGTCAGTTCCGCGTCCACGACGGCCGCCGTGGCGCGAGCGACTGCCGGCGCGAACTCGCTTTCGGGGTCGCCGTCCGCTTCAGGGCCGCCCACGCTGGCGGGTGCGCCGTCGACGGTCGTCGCCTCGCTCTCCGGAACTGTGGCGTCGGCGCTCCGAACCGGGTGTCCCTCGGGTGCACGATTCGCGACCACGGCGTCCACGCTCGCGCCCACGTCGGCGACTCGACCGCGCGTCCGCTGGAGTGCGTCCACCCCGCGTTCGCTCGCGGGCGCGAGGACCGCGACGCGGTCGGCCGCCGTGACCGCCGCGACCGCCTGATTTTCGGCGACCGGAGGGACGTCGACGAGGACGTGGTCGAACTCGCCGCCGGCCTCGTCGAGCAGCGTCCCGAACCGCTGGGCCGCCTCGGCGGTCTTGGCGCGGGCGAGTCGCTCGAACGGTGCCCGCGCCGGACCGAGTTCGAGCCGGCCCGACAGCTCGGCCGTGACGGGGTGTTCGTCCAGACCCTCGGCGAGCAGTCGGTCCGCAGCGACGGGGTCGTCGTCGACCAGCAGTTCGGTCAGGTCGGGGTCGACGCGACCCGAGACGTGGCGGGCCAATCCCTCGGTGGCGAAGGCTGCGTCGAGAATCGCCACGTCGCGGCCGTCCCGGGCCAGCGTCGCACCGAATTCCAGCGCGAGTCGAGTCGTGCCGGCACCGCCGGTCGCGCCGACGAGCGCGGCAGTCGTTGCGTGCATTGATTCGACGTTTTCCCCGATGATATAAAAGGGTGCGCTTCGCCGGCCCCGGAGGGCGAGTCAGTCGCGCTGGCTGTGGATGGTCTCGGCGATCTCGTCCAGTTCGTCGTCGCTCAGGTTCGGGCGCTCGCCCGCGACCGCGTGAACCGGGTTGCCGCCGTCGCCCTCGAATCGCGGGATGACGTGGCCGTGGACGTGAGGCACTTCCTGGCCAGCGGCCGGTCCGTCGTTGAACGCGACGTTCGCGCCGTCGGCGTCGACCGCGTGCTGGACGGCGGTGTTGAGTCGGTGGAGCGCGCCGAAGACGTGGGCGGCGGTGTCCTCGGGCACGGCTTCGAGCGTCTCGTAGTGGCGCTTCGGGACGACGAGGGTGTGGCCCGGCGCGAGCGGGTTGGCGTCGAGGAACGCCATCGCGGTGTCGTCCTCGAAGACGGTTCGGCTCGGTACGTCGCCGTTCACGATTTGGCAGAAGATGCAGTCGTCGTTGCTCATGGGTGCGTGCGAGGGGTTCGGCCGGCCGAGGTATCAAGGTTGAGGCTGCTATTCGACGCGAGTTCGGGGTTCGCCGATTCGGAGGCGGCGTCCGCGAGAGGCGACACACGCCACCGGCCGAGGACCGCGCCACGCCCGGCCGACTCGACGTACAGACTCGACTGCACAACCGAACCCAATTTAACGCCGTAGGAGAACACCACGTACATGAGCAGGTTCGGCGAGGTCGACGACCAGTACGACCCCGACGCGGTCGAGGACCGCGTGTTCGACTACTGGGACGAGGTCGACGCCTACGAGAAGACCGTGGAGCACCGCGCCGACGAGGAGCCGTTCTTCTTCGTGGACGGCCCGCCGTACACCTCCGGCGCAGCCCACATGGGCACGACGTGGAACAAGACGCTGAAGGACGCCTACATCCGGTATCATCGGATGCAGGGCTACGACGTGACCGACCGGCCGGGCTACGACATGCACGGCCTGCCCATCGAGACCAAAGTCGAGGAGCGACTGGGCTTCGAGAACAAGAAGGACATCGAGGAGTTCGGCGAGGAGAACTTCATCGCCGAGTGCAAGGAGTTCGCCGAGGAGCAACTGGAGGGCCTCCAGTCGGACTTCCAGTCCTTTGGCGTCTGGATGGACTGGGACGACCCGTACAAGACGGTCGACCCCGAGTACATGGAGGCCGCGTGGTGGGGCTTCCAGCAGGCCCACGAGGAGGGACTGGTCGAGCAGGGCCAACGCTCCATCTCGCAGTGTCCCCGGTGTGAGACCGCCATCGCCAACAACGAGGTCGAGTACGAGGACGTGGAGGACCCCTCCATCTACGTCAAGTTCCCGCTCCGGAATCGGGAGGGCTCGCTGGTCATCTGGACCACGACGCCGTGGACCATCCCGGCCAACACCTTCGTCGCGGTCGACGGCGACGTGACCTACAAGCGGGTCCGAGCCGAGAAGGACGGGGACAGCGAGGTGCTCTACCTCGCGGACGGGTGCGTCGAGGACGTCCTCAAACAGGGCCGCTACGACGACTACGAAATCGAAGCCGAGGTCTCGGGCGAGGAGATGGTCGGCTGGGAGTACGACCATCCGCTCGACGAGGAAGTGCCCGACCACGCCGACGGCGAAGACGCGTTGCAGGTGTACACGGCCGACTACGTGGAGGTCGACCGCACCGGCCTCGTCCACTCCGCGCCGGGCCACGGCGAGGAGGACTTCGAGCGCGGGCGCGAACTCGGACTCGACATCTTCTGTCCGGTCGGGGGCGACGGCGTGTACGACGACTCTGCGGGCAAGTACGAGGGCCAGTTCGTCAAGGACGCCGACGAGGAGATAATCGCCGACCTCGAAGCGAAGGGGCTGATGCTCCACTCCGGGACGACCAACCACAGCTACGGCCACTGCTGGCGGTGTGACACCGGCATCATCCAGATCGTCACCGACCAGTGGTTCATCACGATCACCGACGTCAAGGACGACCTGCTCGACAACATCGAGGACAGCGAGTGGCATCCCCAGTGGGCGCGGGACAACCGCTTCCGGGATTTCGTCGAGGACGCGCCCGACTGGAACGTCTCGCGCCAGCGCTACTGGGGCATCCCCATCCCCATCTGGCTCCCGGAGGACTGGGACGGCTCGATGGAGAACGCCATCGTGATCGGCGACCGAGAGGAACTCGCCGAGCGCGTCGACCAGGAGGTCGACCCCGAAAGCGTCGACCTGCACAAGGGCACGGTCGACGACCTCACCATCACGGAGGACGGCACCACCTACACCCGCGTCGGCGACGTGTTCGACGTGTGGCTCGACTCCTCGGTCGCCTCGTGGGGCACGCTCGACTACCCGAGCGAGCAGGAGGCGTTCGACGAACTCTGGCCCGCCGACCTCATCATGGAGGCCCACGACCAGACCCGGGGCTGGTTCTGGTCGCAACTCGGCATGGCCACGGCCGCGATGGGCGAGATTCCCTACGAGGAGGTGCTGATGCACGGCTACGCCAACATGCCCGACGGGCGCGGGATGTCCAAGTCCAAGGGCATCACCGTCGAACCCGGCGAGGTCATCGACGAGCACGGCGCGGACCCGATGCGGCTGTTCCTGCTGTCGGTCAACCCGCAGGGCGAGGACATGCGCTTCTCGTGGGACGAGACCCAGAACATGCAGCGGGACCTCAACATCCTCTGGAACGTGTTCCGGTTCCCGCTGCCGTACATGCGCCTCGACGAGTTCGACCCCGAGGAGACCACCCTCGAATCGGTCGATTCGGACCTCGAACTCGTCGACGAGTGGGTGCTCTCGCGGCTCCAGACGGTCGAAGCGGAGATGACCGCCCACTGGGAGGAGTTCCGCCACGACAGGGCGGTCGACGTGCTGCTCGACTTCGTGGTCGAGGACGTCTCGCGGTTCTACATCCAGGTGGTCCGCGAGCGCATGTGGGACGAGGCCGACAGCGCGAGCAAGCGCGCGGCGTACGCCACCTTCTACGCGGTCCTCTCGGAGCTCGTGGCGCTGTTCGCGCCGTACGCGCCGTTGGTCGCCGAGGAGGTGTACCAGAAGCTCACGGGCGACGCGGGCTACGACTCGGTCCACATGCTCGACTGGCCCGAACCGGACGAGCACTGGCGCGACGCCCAACTGGAGACCGACGTCGAACTCCTCCGCGCCGTCGAGGAGTCCGGGTCGAACGCCCGCCAGCAGGCCGAGCGCAAGCTCCGGTGGCCCGTCACCCGACTCGTGGTGACCACCGACGACGACCGCGTGGTCGCGGCAGTCGACCGCCACCGCGACCTGCTGGCCGACCGCCTGAACGCCCGCGAGGTCCAGCTCGTCGAACCCGGCGACGACTGGGGCGAACTCCACTACAGCGCGACCGCCGACATGAGCCTGCTCGGCCCCGAGTTCGGCGACGACGCCGGGCGCGTCATGCAGGCGCTCAACGACGCCGAGGTCGCCGAGCCCACGCTCGCCGCGCTGGAAGGCGCGGTCGCGGACGCGGCCGGCCTCGACGCGGACCTCACCGACGAGATGGTCGAGTTCGTCCGGGAGACGCCCGAGGGCGTCGCCGGCGTCGAGTTCGACGTCGACGGCGACCGGCGCGGCGTCGTCTACGTCGACACCCAGCTCACCGAGGACATCGAGAGCGAGGGGTACGCCCGCGAGGTGGTCCGCCGGGTTCAGGAGATGCGCAAGGAGATGGGCCTCGACATCGAGGAGCGCGTCCGCCTCGACCTCGACGTGGCCGACGACCGCGTGGCCGACCTCGTGGAGTCGCGCATGGACCTCGTCCGCGAGGAGGTCCGAGCCGACGAGGTGGGCGACGTCGAGGACGGCCACCGCAAGACGTGGACGGTCGAGGGCGTCGAGATGGAGATCGCGGTCGCGCCGCTGGCGGAAGCCGAGGCGTAGCGACGACCGACGTCTCGCCCGCGATTTCGCCTGCTAGCGTATCACCGGTCTTCTAGAACGTGAAATCGAAGCTCACGGATTCACCCGTGGGCGACTCACGGTTCCGGGCAGAAGCCTCCGCCCCAGAGAGTTCCGCATTCGACGCCGACTTCGGCAGCGACCGGGTCGATTGCAACTGCAAACAGTGCGACCGTCGCGAGCAGCGCGAGTCTGATCTTGTGCATCTTTAGCACCAACCGTGGAATTCCCCCGCCAGATAATAAATTTTTCTACGTTGTAGTTGATTAAGTCTATTCGGCCCTGGAATTTCCACGCTGGCAACCGACGTTCCACTTGTCGCTCGGCGGCCCACCGAGGTTCGCCGGAGTCGCCTACAGTTTCTCGGCGAGCGCCGACGCGACAGACACCTCGCTGACCGGCCGCTCTATCGTGTCCGTCGCGTAGATCGCTTCGACGCCCGCCCGCGACAGCTTCGTCACCGCGTTCGACGCCAGCATCGGGTGGACGCAGGTCACGAACACCCGGCCCGCGCCCTTCTCGCGCAGAATCCCGACCGCGCCGGCCATCGTCGACCCGGTGGCGATGATGTCGTCGGCGACCACCACGTCCCGGCCCGCGACGTCGGCGTCGCTGGGCGAGAGTTCGACCTCCGACCCCGACAGGCGGGTCTTCTCGAAGTAGTCGAGTTCGCCCGCGCCGTACGAGTCCCGGACCGTCTCGGCGAGGTCGACCGCGCCCTCGTCGGGCGAGAGGAAGACGGGGTCGGCGAGGTCGGCGGGCAGCGGGTCGGCGAGTCGCCCGGCGGCGTCGACCGACTCGGCGGGCACCTCGAAGAAGTCGCACACGGCGTCCTCGTGGGGTGCGACCGTCAGCACGCGGTCGGTGCCCGAGGAGATGGCTCGGGCCACTGCCCGGGCCGAAACCGGGTGGCCCGCCTCGAAGGCGTCGTCCTGTCGCGCGTAGCCCATGTACGGTAGCACGGTCACGACCTCCGAGGCTCCCCACTCGCGGGCAGCGTCCTGCAACTGGAGGAGTTCGAGGTGGGCGTCGCTGGAGACGGTCGAGGCGACGACGACGGCCCTGTCGGGGTCGGCGTCCGCGACGTCGGGCGCGCTCGCGAGCAGTTCGCCGTCGGGGAATCGCTCGTACTCGACGCTCGCGAGCGGTTCGCCGAGTTCGGCGGCCAGTTCCGCCGCGAGCGCCTGCGAGGCCGAGCCGCTGAGGATCATGTCCGAGGCGTGGACGGCGGGGAGTAAATCGGTTTTCACTCGGGGCGAGTCCTCGACCACGCCCCGTCAACGAAATCGGACATTTATAGCGCTGGAACCGAAACGTCCGCCGGATGCAAGCGTGGACGTCACTCGCTGACGACGAACGCCCCCGTTCGACGGGCGGGACGACACGGAGGTCCCGTTCGTGATTCCCGGCGACGCGCTGGTGGTACTCGCGGTCGGAGGCGGGTCGAACCTCCTGTTGATAGTCGCGCTCATCATCGCGCTCGGCGTGGCTGCGCAGGTCCTCTCCGCCCGGCTTCGCGTGCCGAGCGTCCTCTTTCTCATCCTCGCGGGCGTCGCGGTCGGACCGGAGGGACTCGGCATCGTGAACCGGGCGTCGTTCGGCCCGGCGCTGTCGACCATCGTGGGCCTGAGCGTGGCCATCATCGTGTTCGAGGGCGCGTTCCACCTCACGGTCGAGAAACTCCGCGAGGCCCCCGCCGCAGCGGTCCGGTTGGTGACCGTCGGCGCGGTTATCGCGTTCGTCGGGACGACGCTGGCGGTTCGCTTCCTGCTAGAAGTCGAGTGGACGATAGCGGCGCTCGTCGGGTCGCTCCTCGTCGCCACCGGGCCGACGGTCGTCACGCCTATCCTCTCGGTCGTGCCGGTCCGCGACCGGGTGGCCGCCGCCCTGGAGACCGAGGGCATCGTCAACGACGTGACCGCCGCCATCTTCGCGGTCGTCATCTTCAAACTGCTCGCGTCCCAGGAGGCCAACCCCGCCGACTACGTCCGCGAGTTCGCGTTCCGGATGGGGGTCGGAATCGCCATCGGCGTCGGGGTCGCGATCGTACTCTGGTACCTGCTCACCCAGGTCGACCTCTCGACGGCCGAGACGCCCCAGAACGCCCGATTGATGACGCTCGCGGGGGCGGTAATCGCGTACGGTATCGCGGACACCATCGCCGCGGAGGCCGGGGTCGCGGCCGTCGCGGCCGCCGGCGTGATACTCGGGAACGCCGACCTCCCGTACAGGGAGACCATCGAGGCGTTCAAGGGCGACGTCACCCTCATCGTCCTCTCGTTCATCTTCATCGCGCTCGCGGCGCTCATCGAGTTCGAGACGCTGCTCGCGCTCGGTCTCGAAGGGGTGGCGGTCGTCCTCATCGTCGCGCTGGTCGTCCGACCCCTGCTCGTCTTCGTCTCGACGCGTGGCAAGCGGTTCACGCGGGACGAGAAAGTGTTCATGAGTCTCGTCGGCCCGAGGGGCATCATCCCCGCGAGCGTGGCGACGCTGTTCGCCATCCAGCTACAGACGCCCGAACCGCCCTCGAACCCGGCCGGAGCCGACGTCCTCGCGGGAACGGTGTTCCTCGTCATCCTTGCGACGGTCGTGTTCGAAGGCGGGTTCGCCAGACGAATCGCGGAGCGATTGGAAGTGATACCAATGCGCGTACTCATCATCGGAGGCGGGCGGGTGGGCCTCGCGCTCGCCGAACGCCTCGAAGAACGCGGAGAGAACGTCGTCATACTCGAAGACGACGAATCGAAGGCCGAGCGGGCTCGGAGCGACGGCTTCACCGTCCGGGAGGGCGACGGTACCGACGTCGAGGTTCTGCAGAACTCCGGGGCCGACCGCGCCAAAATCGTCGTGGGAGCGACCGGCGACGACGACACCAACCTGCTGGTGGCCCAGCTCGCCAAGTCGAAGTTCGGCGTCGAGACCGTCATCGCGCGGGTCAACAACCCCGACAACGCCGACGCGTTCGAGGAACTCGGCGTCAAGACGGTGTCCTCGGCGATGGCGACCGCGTGGGGCATCGACAACATGATAGAGCGGCCGGCGCTGTCGAACTGGATGACTGAACTCGGTCGGTCGGGCGACGTACAGGAGATAGAGGTGACCGCCGAGGAACTCGTCGGCCGCACCATCGCCGACATCGACGCCGACATCCCGGACGAGGTGCTGGTCGCGCTGGTCGCCCGGGACGGCGAGAGCACGGTCCCACGCGGCGACTTCGAACTCGAGTACGGCGACCACATCACCATCCTCGGGCGGACCGAGGCCGTGTCGGAGGCCATCTCGCGGGTCCACCCCCACGAGTGAGCGACGCCCTCGGGAACTGGGGTGCCGGCCCCGCGTCCCACTGCCGGAAACCGCCCGTCGTTTCCGGCTCCGAGACGCTTATCGGTATTGGAGGGGTACGTCGGGTATGGAGTCGAACCAATCGTCCGGCAGCGACCGCACCCCCGTCCCGGGCCAGACCGTCGCCCACGGGACCGGCGTGCGCTCGAACCGGGCGTTCCCGACCGACGAGTACCCGTCGAGCCTCGACCCGTTCGTCCTGTTCGAGCGGTTCTACATCGACCCCGACGAGGGGTTCCCGATGCACCCCCATCGCGGGTTCGAGATCGTCTCGTACATGGTCGAGGGCGGGATGGCCCACGAGGACTCGCTGGGCGTCTCCCACACCGCGACCGAGGGCGAGGTGATGCACATCACGGCCGGGGAGGGTGTCCGACACTCGGAGTTCCCCGCCGACGGCGCGGCCTGTAACGGCCTCCAGCTCTGGGTGAACCTCCCGCGCGACGAGAAGGACGCCGACCCGGACTACGAGGACGCGTCCGCCGGGGCGCTGCCGACCGAGAAGACACCGGGCGCGAGCGTGACGACCGTCGTCGGCGACGGCTCTCCAATCGAACTTCACACGCCGATGGAGTACCTCGACGTCCGGGTGACCGGCGAGTGGACGTGGTCGACGCCCGACGACTGGGCGGGCTTCCTCTACGGCGTCGCGGGAGAGGGAGTCGTCGACGGCCACGAGTTCGGCGAGGGCGACGTGTTCCCGGTCACGGACGGCGGGAGCGTCGAGTTGCGGGGCGACTCGTTCCGGGTCGTCGCGGTCTCGGGGCGACCCCACGGCGAGCCGATTCGGTTACGGGGTCCCGTGGTGTTGTGACTTCGAATACGCTCGTCTCGTAGCGTGGCTCGGAAGTGATAGCGGAGAATGAAGCCTAGGCCGGAATTTGAACCCGGGCTCTCGTCCTTACCAAGGACTTGCTTTACCGAGGTGGCCTTCGGCCCTGAAAGCGGCTACCTTTGCCGCAAATATCCACCTTGCGTGCTTCTCATCTCTCTATTAGCAACCCACTTATAAAAGAACTGGGTATTCGGCCCCGTATGCCGTCTGTGGACGCAAGAAATCGACAACCATGTTCGGGTGAGCGTTGCCCTACTCATCACATCAGAATTGTGTGGAGTTCGAGTGGTTCAACTGAATTGCTCCCTTCATCGAGCCAAGTGGCTCTGTTAGAACCCACTTAGTTCGATACCCTTCCTACTGAACCAAACTATAGGTTGGTGTGCGAACTGACCGCTAAATATTCTATTATTTGAGATATATTTCGATACTCTTGCGGCAGACAATGCACTATAACAAATTCGTCGGCGACCTATCTCCCAAAGCTTTATCCACATCGGGAAAATACGATATGACGTAATGACTCAAAGTGCTCTCGATCGCCTCTGGAATCGCCTCGCAAACCGCTACGACCAAGACAATGAGTCAGACTGTTGTGGCCCTCGCATCGAAGAAGTCCAATCTAACTCGGAAGAGGACAAATCAGACAGTTGCTGTGAATAACCCAAATCGGAAACTCACGATATGACTGAAACGGAATCACCACCGGACGACGCCTACAACGCACTTGATCGCCTCTACGATAATCCAGACGAACGAGTTACGGCCCTCCAAGAGATCAAACCACCCGAGCAAGATGTATCCGGTCAGGAGTCCGTCTTCAAGGCACTTGGAAATAAAGACCGACTTCGCGTTCTCAGCGCACTCCGTGAATCCGAGTGCTGCGGCTGTGAGCTACAGGTCGTCCTTGACGCACCACAGTCAACAGTTGCCACCCACCTCCGGAAATTGAAAGACGCAGGGTTGGTCAAGTCCCGGAAGAAAGGCAAATGGAGTTACTACCGCATCGCTGATACCGCCGTCTTCGAATTACTCGATCTCGCCCACGCAATTCAGGAGGACACCTAAGAATGCTCTCTCCCAGTCTCTCCAACGCACTTCTTGACTCGTGGAACTACTTCCTCCATCTTGCAGTCCTCCTCGTTCCCCTGTTCATCGGCGCGTCCTTCCTCGTCGGGCTCGCCCAAGAGTATCTTCCCCCGGAAAAAGTCGAACGGAAACTCCGCGGACACGACGAAGGCACCGGCAATATCGCAGCCGCTGGTCTCGGTGCAGTAACACCGTTTTGCTCCTGTTCGACCGTCCCGGTATTAGCAGGGCTGCTTCAAGCAGGCGCACCACTCGGACTGTCGTTTTCGTTCTTACTCGCATCGCCACTAGTCAACTGGATTGCCGTTCTGCTGCTGCTCGGACTCTTCGGCGTCGAAATCACCGTCTGGTACGTCGTAATCACGCTCCTCGCTGCAATCGTCGGTGGAATCGTCATCGGTCGGCTCGGACTTTCAGGATATGTGAAGGACGTTCGAATTGGCGATGATCAGGGACAACCGGTTGCTGCGGACGGTGGAGCAACCGCTTGCTGTACTGCTGAGACGACGCCGACGACGACGCATCGTGATCACATCGAGACTGCGGCCCGCGAAGCGTGGTCTTTCTTCATCGATACGCTCCCATACCTCCTTCTCGGCATGACAATCGGTGCACTGATTCACGGTGCCATCCCGGTTGAACTCCTCCACGCAGTGCTTGGGCCGGAGAACCCGCTTGCGGTTCCGTTGGCTGCGCTGGCAGGTGCACCAGTATACATCAGCCTCAGTGGAATGTTGCCGATCGCGGCGTCCCTCAGCGATCAGGGCATTGCCATCGGAACCGTATTGGCGTTCGTCATCGGCGGAGCCGGAGTTAGTATCCCCAATCTGGTTCTTCTCAATAAGCTGTTCAGGCGCAGGCTATTGCTTGTCTACGCGGGAACTGTCGTGACGATAGGCATATTTGTTGGCGTCGTATTCAACTTCTTCATCACCTAATCAGTATCATATTCGTTTGAGAAGAGTACTACAAGTCGTCCTGCCGGAAGCTCACGGAGAGTCGGAACTCGCCGACGCGAATCTTCTTGTACGGACTGTTCTGGAGTGGCTCGCCGTAGTCGGGCGGGTCGCGCCACGGTGAGGAGACGACCTCATCGAGCTTGTCGAGTATCCGGTCTTGGTCGGCGGGCGAGAGCGCATCGAGGTCGTCCTCGGCTTTCGAGGAGAGTTCCCACGTCCACCCGTCGTCACTCATCGCTCGTGCCGAACCGCTCGCGGGCCTCCTCGGCGCTCGTCGTTCGTCCCTCGCGGACGTCCTCCTCGGCTTCGAGCAGGGCGACGAGTTCGTCGCGGTCGAACGTCGGGAACTCGACGGCGTCTCGAAGCGTGTACCGGATGAACTCGCTCCGACTGTTGAACCCGCGTCCCTGCCACGTGTCGTCTATCTGTTCGAGGAACGACTCGGTGAGTTTGAAGTTCACCGTGGCGATGTCGTCCCCGCCGTCGTCGCTTGTGGCTGCTTCAGACATATAGACGTAATACGCTGGTCTTACCAATAGTCGTTTCGACGGAATCTCATTTGCCACGTAATCGTCGTGGATAGGCGTATCGGGGGCGTTCTATCAGGTTCCTGACTCTCCTTCACCTCCCTCTGCGAGCGCAGATTAGTGAGCCAGGGCTGTTCTAACCACGTTGTGTTCGAGACGAATGAATCCGTGGAATGTGCGTCCGAGGCGTGTACGGCAGGAAGAGCCTAGGCCGGGATTTGAACCCGGGCTCTCGTCCTTACCAAGACAACAACATATCTCGAGGTCCAACAAGCCAGTTCTGACCTTGTTGCGTCAACACGTATTCTTCAACTTTGGGTGGAACTTGGCTCCGTCCTCTGACTTCCTGTTTTTCCGGGTTGTCTCCGTCAGGAGTAGTTTTAGCGTGCACCAGCATAAGTCGGCGGGGAAGCATGCTTTCGGCCTGCTTGGTAATGCTACTGCACTATACATTTAGTTAAACCAGTTCACGTCGAATACTACCCAACTGAAATCTGGTGTACGCTAACCCGCGTATACTTTCAAACGAGATTTCCGGGTATGATGAACCCAAGTATAGGTGTTGGAGATTCAGATTCTTTACAGCTGGATTATCTTCCTTTTGAGGTTGGATCGGGTAGAGGAGCAGTCGAAGATAGAAAACGCTCTATTTGGAGATGGCAGCTGTTTCTCGTGCTCCTTCAGCTTCTCTGAGACACTGTTCTGTTTCGGAGGAGCGCAGTTTTTATAAATAATAGGATATTATTGTTATCAATAGGTGACAATTCTTTGGGTCGGGATGGTGTAACCAGACGACAATTTCTCGGGACAGCAGTCGCCGCCACAGTCGGACTCGCCGGGTGTAGCGGAACTGACCAAGACCAGCAAGACCGTTCTAACGGATCTACTGGAATCACCACAATCTCCGAGGAACAGACAACCATAGCCACGGGGGAAACCACTACTGGGGAGACCACTACTAAAGGGAGGAATCCTCTAGAACAGACACATCAAGCTGAGGACCTAGAAAGTGTCGCCGAGGAACTAGAACGAGATTCTGTAACCTTGAATGTTCTGCCAGCCAACGAAAACGCAGAGTACACAAACTCAATAATATTCGATAAGTATAACGGAGAACTAAATGTAGAACTGGATCTCAACCAAGCGCTGAACCAGCGACACTTCCAACACCCGGTAACGGGGAAAGGCTTCGTCTACGAGTTCTTCGCAAACGCACACAAACCCGAGTGGAGACAATCAGTCCACCAACAATACATCGAAGCAGCCGGAGGAGAAAACCAGCTCAAGCTTAAAGAGGAAATTAACTGGGCAGGAAACGGAGACAAAGACAAATCCACATCCTTCAAACATGGAGAGAACCTGGACAAACGGATAGAAGAATCAGGGATCCAGGACCTCTGGTACAAACACGCGATTGCTGACACCCGTATCGACGGCATCAGCAGTGTTCACAACGGAATAAAAGCCGCCGCATACCAAAGCCTCGACCAACGTCACGGCTTCAACACCTTCTACTGGGACCACGACTCAAAAGGAGAAAACGGCGACCACGGACTCATCGCCGCCACAGAACAACCAACACGCAAACCAGAAGAAACCGGAAACCAGGAAAACTACACCATAGAAACAAACTACCAAGTAGAACAACAAATAGCAACGGTTGCCGAATCCAACTTCTTCCAAGGAGACAACGCCGGAGTCAACGGATACGTAGAACACCCAGCAGAACACGACTACAACAACACTTCGGAAGAAATAGGAATGTATGCTGGTACCGCTCTTCAGAAATCAGATAGTCAAGATTTATGGGATAAAGCAAAGAACGTGTCTGGAGGCTTCGCGCATCATTTTACTGATGAGTGGTTCCGTAATCCTGAGTCAGAACCTGCGTTCAACTACTTTGACAGGATGAACGCTGTGGCCTACATCGCTGAGGAGAACAACGTGACAGTTCACCACACACGGGATAAACTCCGGTTTGAAACTTCTGCGTAACTCACATCTTCTAACTTTTCCTTTTAAGGATAGTCAGAGTTACCTCATCATTCCCGCCGCTTAGATGTCAAGTTCCTCTAGTTTATCTAGGACACCTTCTTCTTCGAATTCGGACAGCCGCTCCAATACGTCCTGTTTCTCTTCTTTCTGGGTTTCTTGTTTGAGGTTGAGTGGTCGGCCGCAGTTCCGGCACTCGGTATGTACGTCTTGGTTCTCAACACTACAAAACGGGCATTGAACCGTAGAGTCCTGGTCTTCTCCTGTTTCTAAGCCGTATTCGTCTCTGATCGCTTTGTTCACATCATCGTTGTTCAAATGGACGTAGACTTTCGCCCTGTCACTTCCAGGTTTCCAGCCCGCAAACTTGTTCAACTGCTCGTAGCCCATGAAGGTCGCCACCTCCGTCAACCTGGTGTGCCGAAGGTTGTATGGTCGACGCTTGTTCTCCGGTATCTCGGCTGTTTCACACGCATCTTTGAACCGGCGGAGAAACCCGTCGTAGGAGAGACGATCTCCTTGATCTGGTTTGTATTCGCAACCCTGCGAATGGTTGTGTGGAGTCTTTCCACAGTTTTTGCATTCCTGCTGCTCGGTTTTCACCCAGAGCGGTGCACTCGGATTATTGAGGTCACCTAGTTCGCCGCCTAAGGGGTGTTGGCTGAGCCATTCTCTCAGTGTTCTACCCGAGCGTACGAGTTGATTGGTACGGTCGGGTGTTCCTTTGAGTCCTTTAAGGTAGATGAAGTCACCTTTCTCAGTACTTGTGAAGTCGCCGATGTTGGCTTGAAGCAGTTCACCGGGTCGTGCCGCAGATTCGTAGAGCATCATGGTGAATGCTCGATCCCTCGTCTTCGAAAATGAGCGGAACAGTTGTTTGAGCTCGTCCTGTGTGAAGAGGTCTTGGCGAGAGACGGTGCTTCCGTTTTCGCCGCCAACCGCGAAGAAATCGACCTTCTCGGGATGTTCTTGGCCGCCGTTCTCGACTTTGTAGAACTTCTTGACGGCGCTTCGCATGGTGTGTTTGGTTGACTCGGCGTAGTCGCTCCGGTTCAATGAGGCGATCACTGTTTTGAGGTCTTCTTCGGATGCTTGCCGTAGTTCGAACTCTGGCGGAGCGACTTTCTGGACCAGTGATTTGAGGCAGGTGATTAATCGGCGTTGTCGGACCTCGCTGATTCCTTCTGCTGCAAGATTGTCGATAAACTCGTGTATGGCTTGGACGTTGGCCTGGCTGAGTTTGGAGTCTTCGAGGTTTTGAAGAGCGGTTTCAACATCAACATAGTCTGTAGTGGACATAGCTATTGGTTCACATCTGAGTGTAGAAGGAGAACGGGGAGACACCGGTGTTCTGTTGAGGTTGAACACCTTGTTGCCCTTGGAGGGCTTTGAACAGTCAGTTCACAGCGCTACGACTCGGCGTTTCTCTTGGTTGTTATTCCAATAGTACGGCGCTGAGGGCTCTGAACGGTCTGTAGTGTGCCCGGATGGGGCTTGCTCCAATCCGTTCAGTGTTTCTCAACCTCTCTCCTTCTTTCGTTTGGGGTTTTCAAGAGAAATACTGCTACTGAAGTTTTATAAGAAAACTTCCAGCTCGGCGCATACGAAATCAAGACGGTTCAACAACTTTGAACAGGTATACCAGAAAAACATGATGGAAAATGCGTACCAAAACTCAAAGACGTAGACAATGACGTCTGTTCCTAATCACGGAAAGTCGGTTCGAGCACACCCCATCTCTGAACTCGATTTTCATAAGGCCAAGCAAGCCGTCTCATCCAGTCCATCGTATGGGAGAATAGTTCCTCCGCGGCTATTTGTCCTTCAGTTCTCTTAACGGCCCAGACTAATTGTGGGAAGATGTTTTGGTAGCCATTGGTGTCCAGACGGCTGTTACGCCACGCAGTAAGCACATGCTGTAAAGATTCCTCTCCACATAAGTCAATCAAAGCTTCAGCAACCGCCACAAATCGGCTATGACCTCCGCCTAGCCACCAGTTCATTAAATCACGCTCAGCAATCACATTCTCTAATAACTGGATTGCTCTTTGTTTCTCATTCCGGTCCGCCAATATACGAGCAATTGGAGCCGCCGCCGTCGGGTCATATCGTGTCGAACTAATACCTCTATTTTCAAGAAGTTCGCCAGCAGTTAACAGTTCTTCCGTCCCTAATACCTCAAAGTCATCTTTCTCAAGAGGGTCTTCTTCCGAATGCTCCGACAGCAATTCCTGAATCTGCTCGTCAATTTTGTCCTCTTCTTCCTCTTCTTCTTCCTGGTCCCCATAATCTGTGGTGCTATTAGTTGAATCTAAATCATCAGGAATGTCAACGCCATGCTTTGACGCTAGATCCCGAAGGTCCTGCTCTTCTTCGTTGCTAATCTCATCCCGGACATAGTCACCACTGTTCAAGGCGTGTAGTGCATCGACTACCAAACGATCCCAGCCAAATTCATCGGCAACCTCTGCGGCTTTAGCAAAGAATGGAAGTGCCCGGTCTGAACGATGACTACTTCGAATCTTCGTCTCTTTCACTCGAATTAAACTCCTCAACTCTTCTTCGGTCATCCCTTCCGGATTCCGCAGACGCCAATCCCAAAGCTTACGCAAAGTTGTATTATGGCGTGCTCGTTCCTCTGCCGTATTATAATCAATTGCTCCATCGTTAAGAAGGGATTTCAGAAACTTCCCCTCAAAGTGATGCGTTTCTTTTCCATCAGTCAAATCAAGAAGCAGATTTGCCCAGTTGATTAGTTGGATGGCACTACCGAGATGGCGATCCCAATCACCGTCAGCAATATCTTCAAGTCCTTTCCAAATATCGCTAAGGAACATATCCTTCCGATATCCGTATCGGAAACAATGCTCAACTGCTTTCTTAGCGTACTTTTCAGCACGGTCATCATAACCAGCTTTAGCCGCTTGGACGCCTAGGTCCATAAGTTCCTCTGAAGGTGGTGTCTCATCCGGAGGACGCTTTAGAATTTCCTCATATCGTTGCTCTAGGCCCTCAGGTAGCTCTTCCTTCGGGAACAAAGTACCACGGGTCTCAGTAAGAGTTCTAGAGATGTACTCCAAGATTTGGTCGTCAGATTCTATGTCGTCTGTCATTCTGAGCACCTTCTTGGTGAGATCTTCTGACCCTTGATCCACCACCTCGTCAAAAGCATCGAATACCTTAGAGACTGCCTGCCTATACCGCCAGCTATCGATATATTGAGTTCTAGTATTCTCAATACGGCCCTCCTCAAGAATCTCCTCTAGATATTTTAGAGTAACGTTAACCCAATGTTCTGTTTCTGCCGATAAACTCCGTGTCGTTGCTGCCCCAATCACCGCTAAAAGCTTTTGAATCCTTTCTTGCTCCGTTGAAACTTTCTCAACTATATTAAACAAAATGTCTGGTGACTTGCCTAGACCAGCAAGTATCGAACCAACATAGTATACATCACAGAACTGCACATCCCTTCCTCCCGGTGCATCCATTGGTTGGCCTACCGTCCTCTGTTTAACAGCTTGGAGAATCTCGTCCTCCGGGCCATCGCACTTCAGCAAGGTATGGAGTCCAGCCAAAGATAGAGAAGAACAGTCCGGCGCTTCTTCTCTAAGTTCGGTCCGCCAAGAGTCTGGGAGAACATCTATCAAATCTTCGCACGCTTCCAGAGCCAGTTCGGGATTCTCAAAAATCCACTCTGGTGGCTTTGGCTGATCAGAAAGCAGATCTGAGTTCTTTTCAACGGCAGCAAGAACCTCATAAGTAAAGTGCTCGCCTGTGTCTTGCCGCTTGAAGTCCGCTGCCAACTCCCAGTATGTATCCGGTTCTAAGACTGTGGCTGCAACCTCAAAGTATGCTTCTGGCTCCCAACTAGGCTGTTCGTCCTCTTGATAATCTTCTTCCCACTGAACCAGCCAGTCTTTATCTAATTCATCCTCCCAAGTCTGGGACACGACCTGCATAGCTTTCAGCGCTTCCTCGTTGCCTCCATCATAGAATCGGATTTGGTCAACTAAGCGGAGAGCGGTTTCACGCTCGCCACGGGAAATATAATAACTGAGGCGCAAACGGTCATTCAAGTAGGTTTTAAGCATATTTCGAGAGACACCGCCGAGAACGATACAATCGATAGCCGTTAAGTAGTCACCGTCCTGTAAGGAAGCATCAAAGGCCAATTCCAAAGTTTCGGACACTAAGTCATGATGAACGCCATCCTGCCACCAACCAAGAAGATTATCTAGTGTAGCTAGATTCTTTAGAGCGGCGCTACCAGGCCCATTTTCTGCGTGGTACTGTAGGCTCTCTAAATTTGTAGGGTAGAAGGTACATTGATCGAACAAGTAACGGTATAATCTCTCATGTTCTCTTTCTATTTCTTCTTGATCCAGTTGGTCTTCAGTATATGCTCGAAAGCTATCATGAAAGATACGGAATCGACCGTCTGGTAAAAGATCTAGAATGTGAGTAAGAGGAGCTTCGTCTAGTGATATACTCTTTTGAGTATGCGGAATATCTACTACCGCATCTAAAACCTCCCTATGTAGTCCTGTAGGATTCAACGCAACTAACGTGGCTGCGTCCTGTTCATACGGTTCTAGAGGGCTCCATATAGTATCGTAATACTTCTCCAACTCTCCATCAACGTGTGAGGCTTCCTCTAGTGCCGATTCCAGACCTGCTTCCACTCCTTCTATATGAGTGCCAGCTTTACGGAGAAGATGCGATATAATCACTGGAAGACCGCCTGAAACCTTTTTAACCCGGTCAACAACTTCATCTCCAGAAGCCATATCATTTCTATTAAGGTATTCTTTAATCTCGTCAGATTCCCATGAAGAAACATCAATTCTAGAATCCACCCCTAGCGTTTCATGTGTTCGCTCGGAAAGGGGACGACTTACCATCAGAAGCCCCAATGAATTTGGGAAATCAAGCTTCCCTATCTCTTCTAGTACTGTTCCCTCAGCAGGTTTAGTGGCCGTTGTCCCTCCAAATTCTCGTAAAGCGTGATCCAACCCATCAACAATAATCAGAGCCCGTTTACTATTTTGCTCTGCCCATTGACCGACAATATCAATATATCTCTGCAGGTCGTTAATCCCGGTCCATACAGGAACCGAGACATCGTTGTCAAATGCTTCTGGGAACGTATTGAGTATTTGGGCAGCAAGCTGATGTCGGAACCAAACAGGATCACTTCGTTTCTTCTCTAATGAGTCCGCATCCTCCGGAACATACAGATAAAAGCGTAATGTCCGCTGATTATCCGGTTCTTCCCAACTCCGATGAAGCAATTCTATACCTGTAGACTTCCCACTCCCCGGCTTTCCTTCCACCAAGATGCGGTTATCTGGGTTGCTAAAAGCTTCCTCTACATTATTAATCCATCGCGGCCGGATAAATCCTTCTTCAATAGGAAATCTTTGGGAGAAAATCGGTGATGGACTCAACTCTAGCCGACGAACAATCTCTTCTCGGTCTAATCGCAGAACCGGTTGGTTTCTGGCCCATCTTGCTAGATTAACCGCTCTCTCAATAAGAGTATGAGAATCATCAATCTCCGGGTTCTCATAATGTTCTAACCGTGGCGCAACACTTGATAAGATCTCCTCGAAGAAATCGGTACCTTGGATAGATTTAGTTACTTTCTTCCCTTCTGTATCGACTCCTGGCGCTCCAAGTATAAACTCAATATCGGTTCCGTTAGTAATCTTACCTTGCTCGCCAACTAATTCTTTGGTAGGGAAATCAACACCATTTAACAACGACAAACTTCCTGAATCATCTTTGAAATCAATATTTGACCCTGGTTCCTGATTGAACGAAGTCAAAACTATAAATCGTGATCCTTCATCCGCATCAAGGCGTGACTTCGCAGATTCAGTTAAATCATCTATGGCTAATCCTCGAGAACTCGAACCGGTGAGGTCACTAGAAGATAAGGTATAGTTTATGCCATTTTTCACTTGGATACAAATAACTTCTCCATCCCGTTCAAGGATAATATCATCAAATTTGTCTTCTTCTCCAAATTTCCATTCAATTGTAACAGAATTTGAATCTTCAAAAAAGACGGAAAGAATACAAGCTCCTGCTACAAAATCTTGAAAAGTATATCCGCGGGCAGCAGCCGCTGTCCGTTTTGTACTAGCTGCTACATCTGTAAGATCCGAATCTGAGGAACCTATCTCCTCGTCTTCCTCCGACATTATGTTACTACGTATTATACGGACTTATTAATCATTTTCTCAAGCACATTAGACTGTAGACAGACAGTTGAGAAACTAGCACGAAGCTACTCGAGGAAATATTCAGACATCAGTTTGATAGGGCTCTTCTTTTGCCTTCTGGACGTCTTCATCCTTCTCAATTTCGGAGCCTGTTCGATCCTTATTTCTTGACGCAACTTTGCTCATAGCTCCTTGCTTTTCATCGAATCCTTCCTTAAGCTTCGAGAGTCCTGTCGAGAGGCCCTGAACAAATCTCTCACCCTTGTCAGTAATCCGGAAACGATGGGGCTCTCGATCCTCATCAACATCGGCCATATCCAGATCTTCGTAAGATTGCATCCGACTAGAAAATCCAGGATCTAACGGGCCGTGCTCTTCTCTCCTGAACGACCAGTCCTCAGAATCAGCCTCTGTGTTCCGGTATTGATATAGTGACTTATGGAACTTCAGCCGTCCTTCTATCTCACCGTCAAACTCGGCTAACATCATCAACCGTGGATGCAATTCATCATCGTTGTCTTCGGTCATAGGAATTCACCTAGTTTCGTCTGGAGAGGTTCTCTCTCCAATTCTTCAACCTGATCAAATCGTGACTCAATAGAACTGTTCGATGTTGTAACAATCACCTGCTTATCCAATGACGTGATATAGTCAAGAGCTGCCTCCATGTTCTCGTCTTCCTGAAGATTAGAAAAAGGCTCATCCAAAACGATAGTGTCCCAATCAATAACATCGTTCTCTGTAGTAAATCGACTCAAGGTACAGACAAAGGAGATATTCAGTAGTTGCAACTCTGATCCGCTCAGATTTCCTCCCCGATCATACTCACGTAGGTTATTCCTTCCTGGGAACTGAATC
This sequence comes from Halorussus halobius, assembly GCF_004765805.1. Lineage (GTDB taxonomy): Archaea > Halobacteriota > Halobacteria > Halobacteriales > Haladaptataceae > Halorussus > Halorussus halobius. The sequence continues at coordinate 336,656 of NZ_SBIU01000004.1, forward strand.
CTTCCCTCCTCGGAAATACTGATTCCCAGTTGAAGGTTGGAGTTCATCTGGTTGTATGCGTCCTCCCAGGCATCACTAAACTCTTGTATGCCAGCTTCAAAGCTTTCCTCAGTCAATTCGCCAACCATCTCCGAGGAGTGGCTGAGCGCCTCAGAATACGCCTCTAGCTTTTGCTCAACTTCCTCAGACCTCTGATTAATACTCTGTTGGTCAGACTGTAGATCCTCCAAACTGTTAGATATAGACTCTAGCTCTTCCTGTACGTGATCTTGGATCTTCTGGATGTTGTGATCGTAGTTGTCGAGCCTTCGCTTAGTAAATCCGTCTAACTCTCCGAGCTCAGGTCGTTTCTCTTTTATCTTATCGATCTGCTGAGAGACATCGTCTTTCTGGTCTTGTAGCTCTTGAATTTCTTCTTTGAGTTCGTCAAGCAGATCATCTGACTCCTCAATTTTCTGGCTAAGACGGTCTTTCAGCCCATCAAGAGAGTGGTTCTGTCCGCAGTAAGGGCAGTACCCCCGGTTAATACGGTTCTTTGCTTTCTCGGTTGTAATCCTACGGTCACATGTCGGACAGACAAAATCATTGACCGCCTCTGCAATTATCTCGTTGACCTCTGACTCGTAGTTCTCCTGTTTTCTTTTCTTTCTGTGCAATTTCCGAAGACGCTTACGCAAACCCTCCTTTTCCTTGAATAAGTCGTCAAGCTCAGTCTCCAGTTTTTCATCTCTTTTCAACTGCTTACTGAGTTCCGCCAACTCTCCTGTTTCAATTTGAGCCTCCAGCCTCTCGTACTTCTCCTTCTGGGATTCTAAATCGCTTATCTTTCGATCAAGGTCAGATTCTTCCTCAGAGAGACGACGCTTAGTGTCTTTAGTCTCGACAACCAGCTGATCCAGTTGTTCTTTCGCATCTTCTAACCGTGAAATTCTCTGTTCAAGACCTTGATTGGTAACGCTACGAATTAGCCTGGTTCTCTGGGCTCTGCTCAAATCGTCTAAAGGCATCTTGCCTATATGCGAGTGGACAAAGTGAGATTTCAGTAGAGTGGTGTCGCCAAGATCTTCAGAAAATGTTTCCGATGCTTCGGATCCGTGTAATGTTTCGTCCTCAGTTTCGTACTCTGCTTCGGGATTTCCTCGGAAAAATCGTCGATTGTTTGTGAACCCAATCTCGACCTCGTTCTGTCTCCCTGTGGCTAAATCTATGGTATGTTGGGCTCCAAGTAGATTGTATAGTATTGCGTTGAATGTAAGTGTTTTACCTGTTCGGCTTCCGCCTTGAAGTAGTTGAGAGTCGCTGCTTAGCGATTCTATTTCCATTCCTCGATGCTCGCCATTTGCGAACTCTTCGATGTCTAAGGAGTCAATCCTCATCGGTTATATTGTACAGTTTGGCTGAACTTTTAACTACCTGTCGGAGATTACGATACTCCCGGTAACCAAATAAGTAGATCACGACTAGTGATGCAGCTAGCGATAGAACAGCGTAATTAAACCCATACAAATAATCGATCGCGAAGGGCAGTGAAAAGCCGATTAATAGACCAGAAAGAACCGTCACTAAATGGCGGTGAGCTTTACCATCCATTCGATCTATTCTGTCCTGAGTCTCTTGATCAGCATCCCAGTAGAACTCTTCATTTCCTGTACGTTCATCTATACTCTCAAACGTCTCCTCAATCACATCTCCCGCGAAAAACTCCATCAAACCATCATTGAACGCCACGCTTAGGAAGACCAGAACAAGAGAAGGTACACCGGCCGCCATGAAGTGCATAGGGTCTTTCAATTTGTACGGAGAAAGGTAGAGAACCCCGGAGGCGTAAATGAAGAGAAACAGAGCACCCCAGCTCTGCTGAATGTGCTTACTAAGCTGCATAATGAGTAATCACCACCAAATAGTTAGATAACTTTTGGTTCTAACTCGGAAGAGAAAGACTTTGGCTTGAGACAAGGAGCAGTATCTGTTTCAAGAGGTCTGAAAAATCTTGAATTCCAACAAAGTGGTATGTCTTCTCGAAAGCAATCCGTGGAAATGTTTCTGAAACACCAGCTCTCTTTTGAGGAGTTTGAGGAACGCGTAGGAAAGAGGGATGCTGAAGCAGTTCAAGCATCCAGACAACTACTGGAAAAGGTGGATGCCGTTGCTGAACATCTCTGTTGAGCCTCACGACCGGCAGAGACACTGACCTTCGCTTGTACTTGAATTATTACTGATCTCTGTTTACACGACAGGGTTTCTCTTGGAAATAGTAGAGTGAGGCTCAACAGAGTTTACACTATGTTCCGACTTCGGGAAATCCTGTAAATCCCCCTCGACCAGAGTGTACCGTGCCGTAAATCAGGGGAAATGTAGGAAATAGCTCGGGATTTGGATTTCCTGTTTTTTCTACAGTTTTCAAGCGGTTTGGATCGGGATTTGGACCTGGCTTCGGTTGCAGAACCCATGAGTAACTGGGTATAGTTCTGAGAACGTGTCTTCTCTTGACCGATTGTTCTCATTCTCACAAGCGAAATAGAGAGGGCATAGGAAACACCGGTCCTCAAAACTGGGTTGGAATCAGGTTAGAAAGTTTCCTAATAGCACCGGAAATCAGGTCTGAATCAGCCCTGAAAACGGGAACGACTATACACTGTATAGTGATTATGGAAGAAGGAGAAAATGAGGAGGGGAGAGTTCAGTCTATTTTGTCGACTGCGTCCTCCTGTCGATCTACAGAGCTATGAACGTATTTTTCTGTGGTTCTCCTGGATTTGTGACGGCATTGTTCTGCGGCTACTGCGAGTCCTGCTTCATCCGTGATGTAGGTCGCTGTTGAGTGCCGGATGCTGTAAGGTGTTAGATCACGGTTTTCAAGATCGAGATCTGCTTCCTCCGCTATGTTTCTGAACACGGTTCTAAACGAATCCTTGTCGTACCTGTTACCGTACTTCGTCAGCCAAAGTGGTTCCCTCCCGTTGTACTTGTCCCGTTGCTTTCTTTCTTCGATCCATTGTTTCAGGATTGAGACGGTCTCAGGTTTGAGTGCGACTGTCCAGTTCTCCCGGTTCTTACTGGACTCCTCTCGGGGAATACGTAGTACGCCGTTGCTGGTGTCGACCCACCGGACTTTGGCGTTCCCGACTTCGCATGGTCGTAGCCCAGCGTCTAACGCAACGTGGATCATCGAAGTATACTTGAACGAGTTAGCTTTGAGCCAGTCCTTCTTCACTACTTCGTCCTTAGGCTTCTGGAAACGTTGTGCCAAGTAAGTCTTCCACTTTTCTCGTTCTTCAGGAGTAACCGAGTTGTAGTGAGGCACTGAACCGTAGCTCATTGCGGCATCACGCAGCTTCCGCCGATCCTTCTTAGTCAGATAATCTCTTGGCTGGTACTGGGTTGAGGGATCACTGTACTCGATCACAGGTTCCCATTCGGTGTCGGTTCCTCGTTCCCAGCGTTTCCATTTGAACAATGTCTGCGCGGCCTTCTGGTAGTGGCACTTCGTACTTTCCTTGTAGTCCTGCTTCGCCAGGAAACGCATCCAACTGTCAGCGTGATCCGTAGTCAAATCCTGAACGTACCTACCTTCCTGTTCCCAAACGAATCGGTAGAACAGGTCCAACCGGTTCATCCGGTTCTTCGCAGTAGTGTAACTGTAGCCATTCGCTTTCTCCGGATCTTTCCCCAGGGACAGCATCCACTCACAGAGTTCCCGCCGGTGAGATCGGTAGGAGATCTCTTGACGCGGGTTTAGAAACTCTTCTGCCTCGCTGGTTACGAGGATGATTCCATCGACCTTGTTCTCATCGTTGTTCATAGCGGTATCGCCTCCACAGGAAAAGCTAGTCTAGCTAGCGCCCAACGTTTAAACTCCTTGTCTAATATGTCCGATACCTTCCGAGAATCGCGTGACGGCGGCAACCCAACTTCGGAGTAGCCACCCTCGCGTCCTTTCAACCGGTTCATTGTTACATCGACGGAGAACCCGGTAACTACAGGAAGAAGTCGGGAAGAAGAGCCTAGGCCGGGATTTGAACCCGGGCTCTCGTCGGCGGGCGATTTGGGGCACACGGCCCCGCGCCCGCCTTGGGCTATACCACTGCCTGTTAAACTGGCTGTACCCGAACAGCCATGAGCCTGAAACCAACGCCGCCGCACGACGCGAAGAACCGCTACCTCAACGACAAGAAGCCCGGCGTCACCAAGAAGACAATCAAGAACTACCGCACGACCACTCGGCAGTTCTGTGATTGGCTAGACGAGCAGGGCATCACAGACCTCAACGACCTCGACAGCGAAGTCATCCAGCGGTACAAGGAACACCGCCTGTCGAACGTGAAGGTCATCACAGCCCGACAGGACATGATGACGCTCAAGCAGTTCATCGAGTTCTGCGAACACATCCAAGCCGTCCCTCGGGGCATGGCCGACATGGTGCGGATTCCCTCAGTCAACGAGGATGACGAGATTTGCGACGACCTCCTCACCCGAGACGAAGCCGTCGCCATGCTCGATTTCCTCACGAAGTACGAGTACGCGAGTAACCGTCACGTCACGCTCCTCATCCTCTGGAAAACGGGGATGCGAATGAGCGGGTTACGGGCACTCGACCTCGGTGACTTTGACGAAGCGCGTCCTGCGCTCGAACTACGGCACCGGCCAACGTCGGGAACACCGCTCAAGAACAAAGAGAAGAGCGGGCGGGATGTTCTGCTAACCTCCGAGACGGCTGGGATAGTCCGTGACTACGTGGAGCAGAACCGGAACGAGGTAAGGGACGAACACAACAGGAAGCCGCTTCTCACATCCAAGAGTGGCCGTGTGGTGGAGACGACGATTCAACGGTACGTCTACACGGCCACTCGACCCTGCTATTACAACGGCGGGGAGTGTCCCTTTGACCGTGACCCGGACACCTGCGAGGCCATGTCGTGGAACGCTTCCTGCAAGTGCCCGGGGTCAGTTAGTCCCCATGCCCTGAGACGGGGATACGTGACTGCCGCTCGGAACGCAGGACAGCCGAAGGACGTGACTGGAGAACGAGTGAATATGAGCGGGAAGGTGCTTGACAAACACTACGACAAGGGGTCAAGTGCTGAGAAAGCCGAAAGACGACGAGACCACATCAGGGATATTTAGACCAAGATGTAGAATCATACTTCTTCTAACAACTCCTGTTTCTTCTCCTCAAACTCAGCATCAGTTATCAACCCCTCTTCGTGTAGCTCTTCTAGTTCTCGAATGAGTTCAATCGGATTTTCCGTGTTGCTACTTTGAGTAGGGGAGTTAGACTCGTCATCTGTACGTAAAACAATCCGCTCCTGATTCTTCTTTTCAGACAATTTACCATATGCCACGTTTCCCATCCCAAAGGTCCACAAACCCGTCAAAACACCTGTAAGAGCGTGCCCCCCGATAGTACCCCCTTCAGTAGCAATCATCACCACTCGCTCCCCTGACCCTGTAATCTCTTCAATCTCCCATCCCTCTGTCTGCCTATCCATTACCTGTTGCCTGAGTTCTGGGTCAGAAATTTCCTCTAATTCTCCATTAATTTCCTTCCTATTTTTCTTCTTATGTGCTTTGTACGTTTCACTGAATGATTTAGTGACTTCGTTAATTCCCGCTTCATATCCGCAATGATTACAGAGATACTCAGTTGTACTCAGAAACCCGTCACTCTGGGAGTATATTTCGTCCTTTCCACATTCAGGACACTCACGAAAAACATCAGCACCCGGTTCGGTACTTCCACCAAAGAGAGGCATAGTAGAATGATATCATTAACAGCATAAAAATCTATCTGGTGTTTGTCCTTCTACCGCTGTCCTTTGCCCGAGAAGGATTGTTCTGGCCCAAAGTTCCGGTGACAATCGGGAAGGAGTGCCCGCACGACCGGGAGCTGGACACCTGCGAAGCCAACTCCTACAACCCCGCCTGTAAGTGTCTCTCGTCGCTCTCACCGCATCCGCTTCGGAAAGGGGCCAATCACCTACTCCCTTAATGAGGAGACGCCGAAGGACGTAATCAGCGACCGTATAGACGTGAGCAGGGAGGTACTCGACAAGTATTACAACAAGCAGTCGAAGGACGAGTAGATGGAAACTCGACAGAAGTACCTCGACGGTCTGTAAGCGTGTCGATTGGGCGTTTACCAAATAATATCCATCTCATTTTTACTACGTTACTTCCAACAGGTTGGTATGTCCCAGAACTATCCCGACAATTGGGATTCTCGTCGAAAAAGGGTGTATCGCAGGGATGATTACACATGTCAGAACTGCGGTTTAGAAGGTGGGCCTCGCGGAAACGCTACTCTACATGCTCATCACATAGTGCCAAAGTCAAAGGGTGGAGAACATAAACTGTCTAATCTGCAAACTCTCTGTGAGAATTGCCATAATGCAGTACACAATGACGTTCAGGCCCCTACATCGAAAAAACAACGCTCTGGAAAATCCTCCCAGACTCAACAGAAGAAAATCCCCAACCCTTTTAAAAAATGCCCTATCTGTGGGGTTGAAGAGGTTTCCCACCATCCTTCCGCAAATGAGACCTTGCAATGTACCCACTGTTGGTCAACACTGACAAAGGCGAAATCAGACCGTCTTGAGTTACGGGTTGGACCTCGTGGTCATCAGGGGACGGTCGGTCCATTTTCGCCGAGAGAAAACGGGTTAACACTGTTACCAGAAAACTGGCAACTTCTAAGCAAGGAAATTACACTTGAGCATATAGACTTGGAGGAATTGCAGGGTCATTCCGATAAGTGGGCTAAGAACCATGAAAAGACGAATCACCTCGGAATTATTGTCGGCATTATTTTAAGTATCTGGGGTGTGTTTACTGTGTCAATTAGGGTACTTCTCGGCGCAATCATTTCAATAATCGTCATCCAAAGTATCGGAAGAATATATACGAAAAAGAAAATGGTGAGAAAAGAACCCCCGGCTATAGATGAGTAAATTCACCGCTTATAAATTCAGATACTATGAACCAAAAACTCCATTTCCAAGATTCTTCTGGTAAGGAAGGGTATGTGGCGGTTAGTGACGGAGAATATAATTCCAATTATGATGGGGAATCTGATGCCATCCAGAGGTTGTTACAGGACGCAAAAGAACTCGAAGTTGAAGAGAAAAAGGGCACCAAGATTACTCCACATGACAAGGGAGGAGAGATTCCCGAGGACTTCGTAACAAACGTTGTTCTTATTCGAAAGGACAGGGAGGCAACAGCGCATGAGAAGTTCACTCACATCCTCCAACAGATTGACATCCTCTCAGATGTACAAACTTCCCAAGTAACAACTAATAGTGAGTGACCTGTTTTCTTACTATTCCCTTCATGCTATCTCTTTGCTAATCTACTATACTCTCCCACACGGCCATAATCAGGAACGGAATCACCACTACTCGACACTGAGAAGACGTTCTCTGCATGGTACCCGCTAAGTGGTTTCCGTCAGGAACACCTACTGACGCTGCTCGGTGTTCTGTTTCAAGGTCTTCTTGCTGGTCGGACTTCCTACCAGTGACCACTGACGGAAACCACTTAGCGGGGAACACCGGGAAGCCCGGCGCGAAGGGAGCGAAGCGACCGGAGCGGGCTATTGGGTTGAAGGTCACCGAACCCGTACGGCCACCCCTCGCCTGCGGCTCGGCTGGTGGCCGCCTTCCCGTTGGTAACCACGTTGTAAACCGCCAGTGGAAAAGTGAACGTTGTCCTCCTTCGTCGCCCCTCCATTGGAGTAGAATGGTAAAGGGTTTATATAGGGGGTCACCCTCGGTACTTGTCTTTGGCTTGGGTGACCTTGTTATACAGACTGATGAGTTCTCTCTTCTGATACCCTTCCTCCCTTGCGACCTGCTTGAATTCAGAGTCCATCTTTTCGTCTAGGACACAGGGATGGCATTTCCTATTGTTTTCCTCTGAATTTTCAACTACAGCGACGCACGTACAGAATGCCACGATATCCGCATCAGTTCCGAATTGCTGGAGGTTAAACCCACGGAATAGACTCTCGGCTTCCCGCTTGTAACGTGGGTTCAGTCCTACTTGTGAAGCGAGTGCCTGAATCAAATGCCGGTTTAGGAGATTGGTGTTGTATTCATCATTGGTCCACTTTGGCCCGTTCCTTAATCCACTGTTGTATTCTGAGAGCCGTTTGTACTTTCTTCTCTTTTCAGGGTCGTGCCGGCAGTCGATGTCATATCGAATTGTCGTTGCATTCCGTGCATCAGGATTATAGATGTCCGATTCTGGTGCTGGTTTTGGGTTACCCTCGTATCGCCATCGGTTCTCATGGTATCTCGACCAATCGACAAACGAAGCCGATTCCAAACGAGAGCCGCCGCTCTGGTTTGTTTTGGCACTCATAATTGAACTCCTGTAGTTCTCCAAGCAGGTGGAACTCCTGTCTAAGACGGGAGCCTACATGCACCGCTCAGGTGGATGGCCGACTGGAGAACTCAGTCACAAGAGTAGACTCATTTGAAACGCTTATAACTTTTGTTTGTTAATTGTCATCCGATATATGGACTAACTTCAAAAAATTCACTTCCGAACTAACGATTGTGAATGAGAAAACGATTTGGTTGATGTTCTGACCTCCCACCCCTTCCCGTTGATTTCCGATTGATTGCCCGAATTTTCATTAAACGCGGCACGTCAGAGGGTCATTGCGCAGGCGGGTATCCTTAGCACCAGCAGACTACCGGCAAAACCCCCCGCTAGACGGGTGGCCTTCCTGACGGTATCCGGGGCAAAAACTATGTAAGAAGGGCGCTGTACTGGAATTACAGCCAGCGCCGCAGGCGCAAGCCTAGGCCGGGATTTGAACCCGGGCTCTCGTCCTTACCAAGGACGCGCTTTACCGCTAAGCTACCCAGGCGCGCGCATCCTTTGCTATGCCGGGAACACTCTTTAGGCGTTTCGATTCCGCCCGCGCCTCGGCCCTCGAAACCGCCGCCGTCTCAGGGGTCGGTCGCCGACGGCCGCGCGTCGTCGGCCGGAACGAACCGCCGGGGGTCGGGCACGTCGCCCATCGCCTGCTCGACCTCCGCGGGCAGCGCCTCGGGCGGCTCCGGGCGGTCGCCCTCCAGCGACGCGGCCAGTTCGGCGGCGTAGGCCAGCAGGGCCTCGGAGGGACGGACGCCGAACGCGGTCGCGCCGGCGAGCATCGCGAGCTCGAACACGTCGGTCTCCAGCGCGTGCGGCGAGGCGGGTCGGCCCTGCTGGCCGTCGGTCTCGTCGCGGCCGAACGACTGGACGGTCGCGACCGCCTTGTCGGCGGCCTCGGTCCGTGCCAGCAGCGAGAACCCGCGAGCGACCATCACGTCGGCCGCGAGGACGTCGACGTTGCTGTCGGTGTGTGGCGGCTCGCGCTCCCACGGCGGCTCGTCCGCGAGCGCGCGGGTGAGCCGCAGCCCCTCGTAGATGAGCTGGACGCCGGCGGCCCGCTCCTCGATTCCGACCGGGCCGGCCGCGTTCCCGCCACCCGCTGGGTCGCTCGCGCTCCCCGGGCCGCCGACCGTTCCGCCGTCGCTCCCGGTGGTCTCGCGGGGGTCCTCGCCCCCGTTCGGTCCGCCCCGCCCGACGCTCGGCCCGTCGCCGTCCTCGACGGCTCGCGCCGCGCTGAGCGCAAGCACCCCCGGTACCATCGCCGAGTCGTCGAGGAGGACGCGGATGCGTTCCCGGAGGGCGTCCGGAGCGACGTCGTGCACCGCCTGCCGTCCCGCTCGTCGTGCCCGAACGGCCGGTTCCATTGGCCGAGGCTTGTGACGGAATCGCCAAAGACCTTTGGAAACCGGCTCCGAGCTACGGACGTGATGGGACCGGACCGAGACGGCGACGCGACCGCGAACCGGAGCGACCGGGACCGTGATGGACTCGCGATACGGACCGACGACGTCGACGGCGTGCGGGTCGTGACGCTCGACCGCCCCGAGCGACGGAACGCGCTCGCGCCCGGGGGCCTCGACGCGCTCGAAGCCGCCGTGACCGACGCCGGCGCTGACCCGGACTGCTCGGTGGTCTACCTCCGCGGCGCGGGGCCGGCGTTCTGCGCCGGCGCGGACCTCGACGTGGTCGCGGGCCTCGACCGCGAGCGGGGCGAGGCGTTCGCCGAGCGCGGCCAGCGAGTCGCCGACGCCATCGAGGCGGCCGACTGCGCGGTCGTCGCGGGCGTCGACGGCGCGGCCCGGGGCGGCGGCGTCGAACTCGCGCTGGCCTGCGACCTGCGGGTTGCGACCCCGGCGGCCACCTTCGCCGAGCCGGGCGTCCGGCTGGGGCTGTTCGGCGCGTGGGGCGGGACCGTCCGGCTCCCGCGAATCGTCGGCGAGGGCGAGGCGCTGGACCTGATGCTCTCCGGGCGGACCGTCGACGCCGACGAGGCTCGCCGGATGGGGCTCGTCTCGCGGGTGACCGACGACCCGCGGGCGGTGGCCAACGAACTCGCGGCCCACGACGCCGAGACCCTGCGCGTCGTCAAAACCCGGATGCGCGACCGAAGCGGGGCCGACGAGCAGGCCCGCCGGGAAGCCCGGGCGTTCGGCGCGCTCGTCGAGCGCCACGCCGACGACATCCGCGACGACCGCGAGAGCTGACGGGCCCGAACGTCGGGCGACCGACCGCGACGGGCGGGGAGTCAGTACGTCCGGTAGTCGGCCGACCCCACCGCGATCCGGACGAGCGTGTTCCGGGCGTACTCGTCGGGCGACGCGCCGTACTTGGGGTTGATGCGCTCGGCGGCCGCGCGCGTCGCGTCGGCGTCTTCCACGACGGTCGCGGTCCCCAGCAGCGTGACCATCCACTCCGCGCGCCCCTCGGTCGACTTCTCGACCGACGCCGCGACGCGGGGGTTCTCCCGGACGTTGGCCAGTTTGCGGCCGGTGGTGAGCAACACCACCACGCCGTCGTCGTAGGCGTACCACACCGGCGCGACGTGGGGATTCCCGTCGGCGCAGGTCGCGAAGTGCGCCAGCAGCGGCTCGCTCGTGAGCAGTTCCTCGGCTTCGGGCGGAACGGGATTCGACACGGCGGACCCACGCCCGGATGGGGGAAACGCTTACCGGCGGGCGGCGTCCGTGCTCTCCCACGGCGGCGAGCCGCCCGAGCGAGCCGGCGTCACTCCGACTCGAAGTCGAGCGCGACCGAGTTGATGCAGTAGCGCTCGCCGGTGGGTTCGGGGCCGTCCTCGAAGACGTGGCCGAGGTGGCCGCCACACTCGGCGCACAGCACCTCCACGCGGTCCATGCCCTTGCTGGTGTCCCGCCGGGTCTCGACGCGGTCGTCGTCGACGTCGTAGAAGCTCGGCCAGCCGCAGCCGGCGTCGAACTTGGTGTCGGCGTCGAACAGTTGCGCGCCACAGCCCGCACAGGCGTAGTCGCCGTCCTCGGTGCGGTCGACGTGGTCCCCGGAGAATCGCGGCTCGGTCCCGGCCTCGCGGAGCACGCGGTACTCCTCGTCGCTCAGTCGCTCGCGCCACTCCTCGTCGGTCGCCGGGAGGTCGGAGTCGGCTCCGTCCTGTTGACTCATGGCGACGTCTTGGGTCTCTGTGCGGTTAGGGGTTACGCGGAGCGTGGCGTCTCCGGGTCCCGCCAGCGGCCCGTTTGACGTCCGCGCTCGGGTCGTCCCGACCCTCACGCCTCGCACGCCACCGATTCGATGACGACGACGCCCGACCCCGACACGGTGACGTCGTGGCCGGCGTAGGTGAACGCTATCTCGACGTCCTCGCGGTCGCCGGTGGGCTCGCGGAAGATGTGGTCGAGCGCGTCCGGGTCGACCACCTCCTGGAGCGGCTGGAGGGTCTCGACACCGCGTCCGGTTATCTCGGCTATCGCGCTCGGGACGACCGCGCTGGGCGGGGCGACGTCGCCGGCGTAGTTCGTGTAGTAAGCGTCCGTGGTCGGGTCGTACTCGACGCTTCCGAGGGGCGCGCTCGCGTCGTCCGTCATGGGTGGCGACGGTCCGAGAGCGGAGAGTCGCGCCCGTTCGCAACTCGCTCGTTCGGGGACGAAGGGTCCACGACTGCCGGCGGAGGGGCGGCGACCGGTGGCGACTCGACGGCTGGCGACGAGGCGTCGGCGGCGGCTGGCGACGGGGACCACGCGCTAAGTTGGGACCGTGGCTCCCCGCGGCGGGGCGACGGGGAGTCGCGGTAGGGCGGTGACCGGGTCCGCCGGACGGCGTAGCGCCGAGCGCCCGGCAGTCCCGCGTGAGGTTGTGAGTCCATTGGACACGGGCGATGGGAGTCGTGGAGGGATTATAATGTTTTCCCAGACGCCGACGTCCGTGGGCTGGCGACGCTCACGCCGCCACGACGTCGCGAGTCGAGGTCACCGCGCCCCGCGGGACCCGGACGCGTTCGTCGCCGCGACGACCCGGCGGCCCACGCCGCACGCGGGCGCGACCGACGACGAGGGTCGCACCCGGCGCGTCCGGTCGCCCACTCCGGGCGACGACTGCCCGGGGGATTGATACCTTCGGGAAGCGTACGCCGGGTATGCGCGTCTGTGACATCTGCGAGCGCCGGAAGTCGGGGGGAACGCGACTGGTGTCTCGCACCGGGGGCGACGTGTGGGTGTGTCGCGGATGTATGATGCGGGCGGTCACGAACAAGTCCGACGAGCTCACGTACCGCGACTGGTGACCTTGCCCCGCCGACCGTCCTTCCGGCGAGCGAGTCACCTCGTCACGACCCCTGAGAACTCCCGTAAAAGTTACTACAGTTGTTTGCGTACGTGTGGCACGGAGATGAACCGTACGCCCGACGGCCCGGCCGGTGTACGGGCCATGGACGCCACCCCCGGTGAGGACCGTGGCTCGGCCCAGCAGTCGCTCGACGAGCTCTTCGACGTACTCTCGGCGGAACGACGACGCCACGCCCTGTACGTTCTGTACCGGCGCACCGAACCCACGACGGTCCGCGACCTCGCCGACGCGGTGGCCGCCGAGTGCGGCGTCGACCTCGCGCGCGTCACCGCCGACCTCGCGCACGTCCACCTCCCGAAGCTCGCCGACGCCGGTCTCGTCGAGTACGACCGCGAGGGCGGGACGGTGGCGCTCGACGACCCCTCCGACCGATTCGACCGCTACCTCGCGGCGGCCGCCGGCGACGAGGGCGAACCGCTCGGCCGGTCGTCTGATTCCTGACGCGCTGGGGGCTGACGAGGCGGCGGCCCCGCTCGTCCGCCCGCCGGTTAGGCTGGCCCCAGCGACGCGCCGACCAGCGGCGTCGCGGCGAGGTCGTTCGCGAACAGCGCGGCCCCGAGGGACGCCGCGACGGCGGTCGCGAACACGCCGAGCGCGAACAGGCCGTAGTTCCACGCGGTGCTGTCGGCGGTCGTCACCGACGCGGTGTACCGGTGGCCGGTCGCGGGCCACAGCACCGCCACGCCCATCGGCGTCAGCAGGTCGGCCGCGAGGTGGGCCAGCAGCGCCAGCGCGGCGATTCCGGCCGCGAACGTCGGGAGCGAGAGGGGTCCCACGGGGCGGGCGATGCCCGCGGTCTCGGCGACGCCGCCGGTGACCGCCCACGCGAGGCCCGCGACCAGCGCCACGAACGGCAGGGTGTGGGTCGGCCCCCGGTGGGAGACCAGCGGGAGCCACGTGTCCCAGTCGGGCAGCATCGTCAGCCACAGCGCGCCCGCGCCGCCGGCGAGCGCGGCGGTCGGGTCCCCGAGCGCGAGCAGCGCACACCCCACTGGCGCGTACAGCACGAGCGCCACGCCGTAGTGACCGTGCCTGAACACACCCGGAGGTTCGCGCCGACTCGGAAATCGGTTTGGGTTCGGAGCCCGTTCGGTCGGTATGGACGGACTGACTGCGGTCGTGACCGGCGCGGACTGGAGCCTCGGCGGGGCAGTCGCCCGGCGGTTCGCGTCCGAGGGCGCGCGAGTCGTCGTCTCCGGCCGGGACGCGGACGAACTCGACGAGCTGGTCGCCGAGATGGAGACCCACAGCGCCGAGGGCGACGGGAGCGTCCGGGGCGTCCGGGCCGACGTTCGTGACGAGTACGACGTCGAGCGCCTGCTGGAGACGGCGGCCCGCGAGAGCGACGGCGGCGTCGACGTGGTGGCCGCGTGCGCCGAGACGTTCCACGGCGAGGGCGACCCCGTCGACTCGGACGCCACCGAGACGCCGCTTTCCGGGGAGTCGTACGCCGCGTTCGACGACACCCTCCGGACCAACGCCCGGGGCGCGTTCGCCACGATACGCGAGGCGGTGCCCCATCTGGCCGGCGGCGCGCGGGTGCTGGTCGCGGGGGCGGGCGAGCGCGAGCGAGGCGGCGGCTCCTACGCGATATCCAAGGCGGCGGCGACGGCGGTGGCTCGCGGCTTCGCGGCGGAACTCGACGCTGCCGTGGGCGTCGTCGACGCGCGCAGTCTCGCCGACGGCGCGGACGGCAATACCGGTCGGGGCTCGGACGCCGCCGCCGTCTTCGCGTGGGCCGCGACCGAGGCGGCCGTCGAGGACGTCGACGGCGAGGTCGTCGGTCGGGACGCCTTCGAGTCGGCAGAAGCCTGAGACCGGCCCGTCGCGCGGTCAGCAGATGGCGTAGACGACCTGCAACGCCCCGTCCTCGCCGACGGTGACGTGGGCGTCCGCGTAGCACTCGTTGGTCCGAATCGTCGCGCAGTCCCGGCGGCCCGAGGGAGCCGTGGTCGTCGTCCGGGTGGTCGTCGTCCGGGCGGTCGTCGTCTCGGCGGTCGTGAGAGCGTCGTCGGTCGTCGACGCGTCGGCGGTGGATGTCTCGGCCTCGACTAGCTCGCCGCATATCTCGAAGGCCTCGACGCCCTCGGGGCTGGCCTCCTTCAGGTTGTAGAGGTCGAGTTCGACGCCGGAGTCGACGGTCTCGGTCGCCTCGAACGCGGTCTCGTCGGTCGCCTCGCGGACGACTCGGACGCGGACCGTCTCGGCCGCGTCGGACCTGTTTTCCAGCGTGACCGCGTGGTCGGGGTCCGGTTGGTTCGAGGCGTGGGTGACCCAGTCGCCCGCGGTCGTCTCGTCGGGCGTCCCCCGCGCGGTCGCGGTGGAATCGGTCGTCTCGCGCTCGGGGGACTCGGTCCGGGGCGTCTCGCCGGTCGTTTCGCCCGGTCGGTCGTCGGACAGACAGCCGGCGGTGGCGGCGACGCCGACTGCGGCGAGCAGCGAGCGTCGCGTGAGCTCGGCCATATCTCGGGCGTCGTGGCTCGGCGTGATAAGCTTTCTAGAGGGTGAAAGAGCCGATTCAGTCTCGGAACGCTCGCGGCGGGGCGTCGCTACCCGGTAATCACGAACAGCACGAGGTTGTGGACGGCCGGGCCGAGACCGACCGCCGCGACCGCGCCCAGCATGAGGTACCCCTCGGCGGGGTCCTCGCGGACGAAGTCGGCGAACAGCACGACGACCAACTCCGCGACGGCGAGCTTCACGAGGACGAACAGCCAGCCCGTGCCCATCGCCTCGGGGGTCGGCAGCGACGCCGCGAGGTCGAGGACCGCCCGCGAGAGCGGCGTGCGCTCGCCGAACCCGAGCACGTCCACGCCGACGGCGGTCGAGACCGCGTCGAGCGCGTGACCGACCAGCACCAGCGCGCCCGCCGCGCCCGTCTCGGCGGCGACAGCGGGGTACGACCACCGCGTCGCCGCCCAGAGCGCGCCCGCAAGCAGGACGGCGACGGCGAGCCCGACCGCGGGCCAGAACAGTCGCAGGCCGTCGCTCGCGCCGCGGGCCAGCGCGTACCCGACCGTCGCGAACGCGAGCAGCGCACCGACCGCGACCAGCGGCCCCACCGGGTCAGCGTCCGCGCGGAGCGCGGCGAGCCACACCCCGCCGGCGACGACGAAGGTGGTGAGGTAGACCGCGGGCGTGCCCAGCAGGGGTGCGAGGACGTCCGGAACCCACCCGAGGACGAACAGGACGTGGAGCCCCGACCCGACGACGACCCACGGCGCGAGCGCGAGGACCGTCCGGTCGGAGACGTAGGGGCCGGCCCGGTACAGCGCGCCGGCGACCACCGCGACCGCGACCAGCAGGCCGGCGAGGTACGGGAGCGCGGGCAGGGCGAACCCCTCTGGCAACACCATGGCCAACATCGCGGAGCGCTCGTCCGAAAGGTTTGCGATACGTGGGAGTGAGACGGGTGAAACCGGGTCTCTCACGGGCGAGGAACCGTCGGCGTGCGCTGGCTCAATTTTCTACGGTCGGCGCGCGCTGGCGTGACCCGTCAGTGGTCACGCCAATGCGTGCGAGGGCCGAGTAGCGCACCGGCGGGAGCAACGCAGGCGGCTGGGGAGGACGAGGTGCGGTGCCGTGCGGTCGCGGTGCTGTGCGGTCACTCGTAGGTCTCGGCAGTAGCTACCTCAGATGCTCTCGGGACAGAATACGATGGACTCAGGAAGCTAGCTACTGGCGAGGCAAATGAGTACCCGCGCCGCGACCGCACAGCGGGAGCCTCCCACCTCCCCAGCCTCGGGGCGAACGAGCGCGCCCCTCCCTCGCGCGCGTTACTCGCGCACGCCTGAGTCAAACGCACGCCGGACTCAAGCACGGAGAACCGCACGCCGGATTCCAGAACAGTGAACGTCGGAACCAGTCAGCACAAAGCACTTACCGCCCTCGACGGAACCTCGGGCCATGCGACGCCGCCGGCTCCTCGCGCTCTCCGGGTCCCTCCTCGCCGGTTCCGCCGGCTGCCTCTCGGCGTCCGCGCCCGAAGCGCCCGCCACGCGGGACGCGACGACGACCGAAGCCACGACCACCGCCGAATCCGCCACGACCGACGCGTCCACGACGACCGCCGAACCCGCCGACGTGTCGGTCTCGCTCGACGCGCTCCAGCCGGCGATGGTGACGATGACCTCGCCCGACTCCATCGGCGTCAGGGACGACGACCGACAGTATCTCTTGGTCGACGTCTCGACCTCGGGCGACGGCGAACCGCCGGACCCCGAGTCGTTCGCCGTCCGGTTCGACGGCACCGACTACGGCCCCGAGTCGGTGGACGAGCCGTGGCGCTTCTGGCGGTTCGAGGACGGCGGAGAGGCGTTTTACGACCCCGACTCGGGCGAGGGATTGCTGTTGTTCGAACTCCCGGCGAGCGCCGGGAGCGACGACGCTGCGCCCGCGCTGACGTGGCCCGGCGGCGAGTGGCGGCCCGACGGGACGGTTCGCCGGCGACTCCTCGCGCCCGAGCCGTCGCTGTCGGTGACGGTCGACGCTCCCGAGTCCGTCGAACCCCACGAGTCGCCAACCGTCTCGGTGACCGTCGAGAACGCCGGCGACGTACCGGGTCGGTTCGTCGCCGGGCTGAACCGGACCGGGCCGATGGTCGCGTACACGCCCATCGAGCGCGTCTCGGTCGCGGTGGCCGCGGGCGAGTCCGAGACGTGGGAGCACGCCGACGCCCTCTCGGCTGGCGACGACCCCGACGAGCGGGTCGGCGACGGCGAGTCGGACATGACCTACCACCTCGACTGGGCCGGCGGGGACGTTCACCGGGGCGTGCGATACGCGGAGGCGTCCGACGCGACGACGTGACTTCGGACCGGGTCACGCTCGGGCGTGGCTCCCTTCGTCCCGACTTCGTCGCGACACCGACGCGCTCTCGTCGCTCTTTCCGCCGTAGAGCGGCCGAAACGCGTTTTCGGTGTTCTCGGTGGGGCCCCGGAACGCCGCGACAGCCAATCGATTTATCCCCGTCAGCGCGAACTCTAGATGGGGGATTCAGTATGAGCGAAACGACGACGAACGCGAGGACCCGAGCGGACACTATCGGGGGGTACATCTCCGCGGCGGTCGCGCTGGTCGGCGCGTGGATCGTGATATCGGCGTTCCTGTACTCGCCGCCCGCGGCCAACTTCTGGAACGACGTCATCGTCGGCGCGGCGATCGGCATCATCGCCGGGTACAACGCCCTCAGGACCGACGACGTCGAGGGAATCAACACCGGCGCGGCCGCGCTGGTCGCGCTGCTGGGCCTCTGGATGGTGGTCGCGCCGTTCCTCTTCGAGGTGCTCACCGACGGCGCGTTCTGGAGCGACGTGGTGAGCGGAGCCATCGTCGCCGTCCTCGCGGGGTACAACGCGTATCAGGGTCGCGGAGCCGAGCGCCGGACCCGGACCACCGACGCCGAGACGCGGTGAAGACGCGGGCGGCGAACCGAAGCGTCTTTTCACGTGCCAGCGCGAACCGCCGGGCATGACCGACGAGCCCGCGACCGACGACGCGCGTCCGTCCGATGACGCGCCCGCCTCGGGCGACGAGCCCGCGACCGACGACGACTCGCTGGCCTGGGACGTCCTCGACGCGGAGGTCGCCTACTCCTGTCCGGGGTTCGACGTTCGCCGCGAGCAGGTCCGCCTGCCGGACGGCACCGAGACCGACTTCGACTACCTCACCGAACCGCCGAGCGTGGTGGTCCTGCCGTTCACGCCCGATGGCGAGGTCGTGGTCATCGAGGAGTGGCGGCAGGCGGTCGGGCGGGCGAACCGCGGTCTCCCGGTCGGCGGGATGGAGCCCGACGACGCCGACTCCGCGGCGGCTGCCCGGCGGGAACTCCGCGAGGAGACCGGCTACGAGGCCGACGAGGTGTCGTTTCTGACCAGCGTCGAACCCGCGAACGGGGTGGCCGACTCGGTCCTCCACTTCTTCGTGGCGCGGGGCTGTACGCCCACCGCCGAGCAGGAGTTGGACGGCGACGAGTCGATTCGGGTCGACACGACGACGATGGACGAACTTCGCGACCACGTCGCCGCCCGCGAGGTCCGGGACGGCCGGACCACGCTCGGCGTGCTGTACTACGAGGCGGTCGGGGACTAGCTCCCGAGACGTTCGGGGACTACCCTTCGAACTGAAAAATACCGGACGTATCGGGCCTCAGCCCAATTTCTTCAGTAAACCAACCGGAGTAATTATCACTCGTTAAACATTTATGTCGGCCGCGAGTTAGTCCGAGTAGGCAACTCCGCCGTCCTGACCGCCCTCCACCGGGAGCGTCAGCGAGCGCGAGTTGCGACGAAACCATGAAACTCCGAGTAGCAGCCCTCATCGTGCTGGTCGTCGGTGCCATGCCGGCCGTCGCGGCCAACGGCCCGGCCGCCACCGATTCGACCGCCCTGAACGACCGAGACGTATCGGCAGTCCAGACAGCCACCGCCAACGACACCCAGACGAGCGGGGCGCAGGCCAACGAGTCGGCCGACTACACCAAGCTCTACGTCGAGAGCGACTACAACCGCCCGGAGCTCAAGCCGGGCGAGTCCACCGAGTTCACCGTCACGGTGACCAACCGCGAGGACTCCGCGGTCGACCTCGACCCGCGCGTCTACGTGCCGCCGACCGGCCAGAACCTCCTCGAGAAGTCGTGGGTCTCCATCGACGGTGACTCGTCCGTGGGAGCGGGCGAGGAGCAGGAGTTCACCGTCACCGTCTCGGTCCCCGACGACGCCGAGATCGGCTACTACAGCGGACAGGTCGCGTTCACCGACGAACAGGTGACCTACCCCGGCCGTCCCGCGCGCCCGGTCCACGCCGCGAGCGTCAACGTGCGGGTCTGGCAGGAGCCGACCGTCGAGATACTCTCCAGCACCTACCTCCGCGGACAGGTCGAGGCCGGCGACACCACGACCAAGCAGGTCGTCGTCGAGAACACCGGCGACGAGGCCGTCCCGCTCAGCCCCCAGCTCGAGGGCCAGAGCAACGTGCGCTACGGCAGTAGTTCCTCGAAGATAGACCCCTCGTGGGTGAGCATCGACGCACCGTCGAGCGTCGAGCCCGGCGAGACCGCGACCGTCTCGGTCACGGTGTCCCCGCCCGAGAGCGCCGACAGCAACAGTTATCGCGGCAATCTCGACCTCGGGCTGAAAGACCCCAACCGCGCCGACAACAGCAACCACTGGCAGGAGGTCAGCCTCAACTTCGAGGTCTGGAACCAGCCCGAGGAGCCGTTCGAGACCTCCTTCGAGGTGAGCGAGGACGCCGAGGACGTCACCCTCACGCTCTCGCCCCGCGCCGGGGTGTACGGCGGTAGCTCGGACGACCCCGCCAACTTCGACGTCACCTTCGTCGCGCCCGACGGCACCACCGTCGACGCCGAGCGCGTGCAGGTGAGCGACCGCGGCTCGGTCGACCTCAGCGCCTCGAACAGCCCGAGCGTCGAGCAGCAGGGCGACTACGGCGTTCGGTCCGGCGGCCAGGAGTTCGTCTACCGCGTCGACGACCCCGAAGCCGGTAGCTGGGACCTGCAGGTCATGCCCGAGAACGCCATCGGGTTCAGCTACGAGATCGTCCGCAACGAGAGCGCGGAATAGCGACCGACCGATTCCATTTTTTCGAGCGCGGCGAGCCGCCGGCCGTGACGCCGAGTAGTCAGTCGCCGACTTCGACGTCGAGCGCGTAGTCCGTGACTGCGCGGGCGTCCTCGCCGCTGCCGGGGAAGACCAGTTCGAACGACCACGACCCGCCGGGCGCGAGGTCCGAGACGTCCGCGCTCGCGCTGTCGAGCGTCTCGCCGCCGCCCTCGAAGGTCGCGGTGGCCGTCGCCTCGGCGACCGTCTCGTCGGTGGAATTGCGGACCGTGCCGACCACGGAGGCGAGTTCGCTCGCCGACCCCTCGTTCGAGCGGACGAGTTCGTGGTCGCCGACTTCGAGCGCGGGGTCGTCGGTGACGGTGGTCTCGGTCGCTCGTGCGGTCGTTTCGGCGTCGGTCGTCGTCTCGGTTTCGGGGGTCGAGGGGCCGTCCGACCGGCCGCCACAACCGGCGAGGGCGGCCGACCCGACGACCGCGAGGAGGGCGCGTCGTCGCATGGTCGCGGGGTCGGACTCTCCGGGGATAACCGTTTCGAGAGCGCCCGACGAACGGAACCCTTACCCCCGTCCTCGGGCTACTCCGCGCCAATGGGCGACCACTTCGAGATACGCGACCAGGACGCGCTCGGCCGCATCGGGGAACTGACGGTTCCCCGCGCCGGCGTGACCGTCGAGACGCCGGCGCTCATGCCGGTCATCAATCCGCACGTCAGGACGATAGAACCGTCCCGGATGCAATCGGCGTTCGGCGCGGAGATTCTCATCACCAACTCCTACGTCTTCTACGGCAGCGACGACTACCGCGAGGAAGCGCTCGAGCGGGGCCTCCACGACGTGCTCGAGTTCGACGGGGTCATCGTGACCGACTCGGGGTCGTTCCAGCTCGCCGAGTACGGCGAGATCGACGTCACGACGCCGGAAATCCTCGAATTCCAGCGCGATATCGGGAGCGACGTCGGGACGCCGGTCGACGTGCCCACGCCGCCGGACGTCGACCGCGAGCGCGCCGAGGACGAACTCGCCACGACCCAGGACCGCCTCGCGGTCGCCGAGGGCGTCGACACCGGCGAGATGCTGGTCAACGCGCCCGTGCAGGGGTCGACCTACCCCGACCTGCGCGAGTCGGCCGGCCGCCACGCCGACGCCACCGACCTCGACGTGTTCCCGGTCGGCGCGGTCGTCCCGTTGATGAACGACTACCGGTACGGCGACGTGGTGGACGTGGTGGCCGGGGCCAAGCGCGGCCTCGGCCGGGACGCGCCTGTCCACCTGTTCGGCGCGGGCCACCCGATGATGTTCGCGCTCGCGGTCGCGATGGGGTGTGACCTGTTCGACTCGGCGGCGTACGCGCTGTACGCCCGCGACGACCGCTACCTCACGGTCCGGGGCACCGAACAGCTCGACGACCTCGACTACTTCCCCTGCTCGTGTCCCGTCTGTGCCGACCACACGCCCGCCGAACTCCGCGAACTGGGCGACCGCGAGCGCGAGGAACTGCTGGCCGAACACAACCTCCACGTCACGTTCCGCGAGATGCGGACGGTCAAGCAGGCGCTCCGCGCCGGGAACCTGCTCGAACTCGTGGAGACCCGCGCCCGCGCTCACCCCGCGATGCTCGACGGGTATCGGGCGCTCCTCGACCACGCCGACCTGCTCGAACGCGAGGATTCCGCGTCGAAGGGCGCGTTCTTCTACCTCTCGGGCGAGAGCGCCCGCCGGCCCGAGGTCGTCCGCCACCACGACCGTCTCGACCGCCTCGCGCTCTCGCCGGGCGACGAGGTTCTGCTCACGGAGGGCGGCCCGAGCGACCGCTACGACGAGTCGTGGAACGTCCGCGCGCCGTTCGGTCCCTTCCCCCGGGACCTCTCGGAGACCTATCCCCTGACTGCCGAGGTACCCGACCGGATGGACGCGGAGGGCTACCGGGCGGCCGCCGAGGGCGTGGCCCGGCTCGCGGCGGCCAATCCCGAGACCGAGTTCACGCTGGCCCATCGCGGCTGGCCCGAGGCGGCGCTCGCGGCGGTGCCCGAGCGCGTGGACGTGGTGGACCTGAGCGGGTGAGGACCGACTCGACGCCGGGATTTAAGCGCCGAGATTCCGTCGGTTCTCGCATGGCGGACTCCCGCGAGGACCGACCCGACGACGCCGATTCCGCCGACGGCGCGGACTCGGTACTCCGACGAGCCTACCGGCGACTGGCCGACGGCGCGGGCTGGCTCCGCGAGTTCGGCAGGGGCCACGCCGAGAACAGCCACTTCCTCGGCCGCCGGGACTGAGGCGGTCGCGGCTCGTCTCGCAAGATAGTTGCCCCTCGGTCCCCGACCGGAGGGTATGACCGACTACTTCGAGGTCCACCACCGCGACGGCCCGGCCCGGGTCGCCGAGTTGCGACTTTCCGAGTCGGTGACCACGCCCGCGGTCGTGGACGACTTGCTCGCCGACGCGGGGAGCCTCTGGACGGCCGACCGCGAGGTGCCCGAGGGCGACGAGACCCGGCTGACAGTCCTGCCCCACCGGGGGTTCCCGAGCGGCACCGACGAGGAAGTGATGGACTCCTTCGCGGTCGAGTACCCGGACGTCGACTACCCGAGCGCGGCCGTGGTCGCGCCCGAGACCGCCGACGACTACGGCGCGGACGCCTACGTCCTCTCGGGCGCGCAGGGGGTCGTCGGCCACGGAGCGGGGTTCAAGGACGCGATTATCGAAACCCGCGAGAAGATTCTGGCCGACAGCGCGCTCTACCTGCCGGGCGTGGCGACGCCCGCCAACGTCGCCGTCCTCGTCTACGCCGGCGTCGACCTCGTGGACGAGGACCGCGCCGTGGTCGCGGGGACCCAGGGCAAGTACCTCACCACCGAGGGCACCCACTACCTCGACGACCTCTCGGAACTCCCGTGTGCCTGTCCGGCGTGCCGAACGCCCCTCGCGGAGTTCACTCGCGAGGACTGCGCCGAACACAACGTGAACGCGCTCCGCGCGGAACTCGGCGTCGTCCGCGAGCGAATCCGGCAGGGTCGCCTCCGGGACTACGTCGAGGGACAGGCCCGCCACGACCAGTGGCTCACCGCCGCTGTCCGGGAGTTCGACCAGCAGTGGAGCTACGTGGAAGAGCGCACGCCCGTCCTGCGGGACGCCGAACTCGCCGCCGCGACCGAGGACACCCTGCGCCGGGTCGAGATACAGCGGTTCGCCGACCGGGTCACGACCCGGTACGAAAACCGGTTCGACAACCCGCTCGTGCTGGTGCCCTGCTCGGCCAAGAAACCGTACAGCGAGTCCCAGAGCCACGGCCAGTTCCACGACGCCGTCCAGTTCCGGGGCCACACCGTCTCGATGACCTCGCCCATCGGCGTGGTGCCCCAGGAACTCGAACTCACCTACCCCGCCCAGCACTACGACGCCGTCGTCACGGGGCGCTGGTCGGAGGACGAGAAGGAGTTCGTCGCGTCGGTCCTTCGGCGCTATCTGGAACGAAACGACTACCCTCGGGTCGTCGCTCACGTCCCCGACGAGGGGTATCGGGACGTGTGCGAGCGCGTCGAGGCCGACCTCGGCGTGGAGTTCGAGTACACCGTCGAGGGCCACCCCACCGCGACCGAGTCGCTGGGCAACCTCGCGGCCGCGCTGGAGGGCGAACTCAAGTACGGCAAGCGCGAGCGCCAGCACAACACGGTGCGGGCCATCGCCGACTACCAGTTCGGCGAGGGCGCGGGCGACGCCCTGTTCGAGGACGTTCGGACCGAGAGCCGCTATCCCAAACTTCGGGTCCGGGACGGCGAGGGCGAGCAACTCGCCGCGATGGTGCCCCAGTACGGCGTCCTCTCGTTCACGCTCGCCGGCGCGCGCCGGTGGGTCGAATCCGACGCCCCGACCAAGCGGGTCGAGATCGACGACTTCGCGCCCCACGGGAGCGTGCTCGCGCCGGGCGTCGTGGACGCCTCCGAGGACGTCCGGGTGGGCGACGAAGTGGTCATCGAGGGGCCGAGCGCGTTCGCGGTCGGCCGCGCGGAGATGTCCGGCCCGGAGATGGTCGAGAGCACGCGCGGCATCGCCACCTCGGTCCGCCACGTCGAGGAGAAGTAACCGTAGTTGTACATCCGAAGGCGGGGCGAGACAGGCCCGTGACTCGGAACGGACTCGCACCCGTGGCCCCCGCGTCAGTTTTTAGTAGAATAGGGGACAGTTCACCGACGAGGAGGGTCGTCCGTGGCAACTGACGAGGACCCACAGTACACGAAGGAGAATCCTCATCCCGCCGACGAAGACCTCTCCCCGGTGGTGAAGGCGTTCATCTACGAGGACTCCGACGAACTGCCGGAGTTGGAAGCTGACGACTTCGGGGTCGACCGGCCAGACCCGCTCTTCGACGGCGAACGTATTCGTCTGGCGAGTGACGAGGAGTGAGCGGCCGTGAGTTCGGCGTCTCGTTCACGGAGTGACGGGCCAGTAGTGGAACATCCCGACGACGTTTTGCTCCCGTCCGGCCGAGGCCACGTTGTCGTGTTTCTCGGGAAGGAAGCACTACTCGCGTGGTTCAGTAACGTCCGGTCCGAGCTACACGAAGACGTACTCGACCGTCTGCGAACCCTCGGACGTCGTCGGGCGGCGTTCACTACGAGTACGTACCAACTCGTAGAGGTCTTCACGAAGGTTCGATACGACGGCTCTTCCGATTCGGTAGCCGACCTCTACGACCGTCTCCAGCGCTCGGACCTTCGCGTCCTTCACGGAAGCGACGACTGGAGCGACACCCGCCAGTCGCGGACGCCGAAAGACGTGTTCGAGGCGGCAACCGAAGTCATCGAGAACCGGCCGAAGATGGCGTGCAACTTCCCGGAAGCCGCGCTCGTCCTCGCACTCGCCCGAGAGAACCGCAACCGAGACGTGGCCGTCTTCCTGTTCACGTTCGACGGTACGCTCGCCACGCTCGCCGACACGTTCGACGTGCCCGTTCTGCCGTACTCGACGCCGCTCCGGTACGACGTCGGCCGGTGAACGCGAGAGCGACCGGCGCGCGACTCGCTCTTCGGCCGGCCACCTTTTTGGTCGCACGAGGCGTACCCTCTCCGCATGAAGCCGTACGCCCTGTTGCTGGTGGGGACGGTGCTACTCGGCGGCTGTCTCGGCGGCGTCACCGTCAGCGGCGGGGGACAGGCCGAGACCACGACGGAAGCGCCGACCGCGCAGGCGACGACGCTGACCGACGGGAGCGCGGACAGGACCTCGACCGACGAGCCGACCACGACCGCCGACTGCGGACGAGCGCCGGCCGAGACTCGAACCGAAGCGACCGCCGACGACGCGCGGGAGACGAGCGCGGGGACGGCGACCACGACGCTTCCCGCGACCACCGACGCCGACGAGAACGTGACCGCGACGTTCCTCGTCGACGGGTGTCCGAACGTCGCGGTGTCGCTGCTGGTCGCCGACGAACCCGACGAGCGCCGGCAGGGGCTGATGTACCGCCAGTCGCTTCCCCACCGGACCGGGATGGTGTTCGTCTACGACGACGCCGCGCCCCGGACGTTCTGGATGAAGAACACCTACGTCCCGCTCGACATCATCTTCGTCGCGCCGAACGGCACCGTGTTGAACGTCGAGCACGCCCAACCCCAGCCCCACGCGCCCGACTCGGCGGTCGACCGCTACAGCAGCGAGGGCGACGCGACGTACGTGGTGGAACTCGAACGCGGGTTCGCCAACCGGACCGGCGTCGGCCCCGGCTCGGAACTCGTGTTCGACGGCACCACGCCCGAAGCCGGGCCGGAGGCGGTGTCCGAGACGAGTTAGAACACAAAGCATTTAAGAAACGGGCGTGACGCCACGAACACCTCGGGTAGGGGTACGCGAGGTACATTCTTTCGGGTCGACTCGCCAGCGACGGCTCCGACCGGGAGTCGACCCGAATCGGCGTCCGAGCGTTCGGCCTGCGGCCGTTCCGGGCTGCGACTCGCAGGGCTCGAATCCGAGAAACGTCAACGTCCGGCGGCTGGACTCGTTCGCACGCGCTACGCGGTGCTCACTGGTTTGTCGCCGGAAGTGGGACCGCCCGGATTCGAACCGGGGTTATCGGCACCCAAGGCCGAAAGGATACCAAGCTACCCCACGGTCCCATAGGGGTGACTAGCGCGGGAGGACCTGTAAAGGGTTTCGTTTGTGGCGACTTCCCTCCCGTCGGCCGCTCACACGCCCCAGAAGTACGCGATGCCCAGCGTCGTCACGACCGCGAACGCCAACTGGAGCGGCGCGCCGACCCGGAAGTAGTCGGTGAACTTGTAGCCGCCCGGCCCGTAGACGAACAGGTTGGTCTGGTAGCCCACGGGCGTCATGAACGCGGTCGAGGCCGCGAACGTCACCGCGAGCACGAACGCGAAGGCGTTGGCGTCGAGTTGCGCCGCCGCCTCGGCCGCGACCGGAATCATCAGGACCACGCTGGCGTTGTTGCTGACGACGTTGGTCAGTATCGCCGTCACCACGTAGAACAGGCCGAGGACCGCTATCGGCGGCAGGAGGTCGGCCGACAGCACCACGAGGTCGGCGATGAGGTCGGCCGCACCGGTCTGCTCCATCGCGATGCCCAGCGGGATGACGCCCGCGAGCAGGAAGATGACGTCCCACTCGACCGCGTCGTACACCTCCGGCGGTTTGAGTACGCCCGTGACGACCATCACCAGCGCGCCCGCCAGCGCCGACACCATGATGGGCAGCACGTCGAGGGCGGCCACCGCGACCACGCCGGCGACGATGCCGACCGCGAGTGGAATCTTCGACTGCCGGTAGTCGGGGCGCTCTATCTCCTGCGCCACGATGAAGTCGCGGTTGACGTTCAGCCGCGAGATGCTGTCGGCGGTCGCCTGGACCAGCAGCGTGTCGCCGACCTGCAACTCGGCGTGGTCCATGCGCTTGCGGACGTACTCCGGGCCGCGCCGGAGCGCCAGCACGGTGGCGTCGTACCGGTCCCGGAAGTTGGCGCTGGCCAGCGACTCGCCCACCAGCGACGAGCGGGGCGCGACCACCACCTCCACGAGGCTCCGGTCGGTCGCCTCCCCGCCCGCCAACTCGGCCTCGGTCACCTCGACCTCCGGCAGGAGGTCGAGTCCCTCGGCGTCGATGAGGTCGACCAGCGTGTCGCGGTCGGTCCGAAGCGCGAACACGTCCTCGGCCCGAATCTCCTTGGCGGCGAGGGGTTCGGCGAACGAGCGCCCGTCGCGGATGAGCTGGACGAGGTCCACGTCGAGGTCGGTGTCCGCGACCGCGTCCCGGACCGTCCGACCCACCAGCGGCGAGTCCTCCCGAACGACCACCTCGGTCAGGTACTCCTCCAGCCCGAACTCCGCGGTCAGGTCCTCGCGGGGCGGGATGCGGGCGGGCGTCAGCCATCGCCCGACGGTCATCAGGTACACCACGCCGACGACCGAGACCAGCACTCCGAGCGCGGTGAACTCGAACATCGAGAACGCGTGGAGTTCGCCGAACTCGGCGGGGTTCTGCTGGCCGAGCCGGGCCGCGAGGTCGCTGGCGAGGATGTTGGTCGAGGTGCCGATGAGCGTGAGCGTCCCGCCGAACATCGAGGCGTACGACAGCGGGAGCAACAGCTTCGACGGCGAGGTCTTGCCCTCGTGGGCGAGGTCGGTCACCATCGGCATCAGGATGGCGACCGCCGCCGTGTTGTTGATGAACCCCGAAATCGAGCCGACCACGCCGATGGTCGCGCCGAGCTGGCGGGTCTCGTCGTCGCGCGTGAACCCGGCTATCTTCCGGCCCAGAATCTGGACCGCGCCGGTGCGCTGGACGCCGTAGCTCAGCACGAACATCGCCAGCACGGTGATGGTCGCGGTGCTGGCGAATCCCGAAACGCCCTCGCTGGGCGAGACTCGGGTCCACGGCTCCAGCACCATCAGCGCCACCATGATGCCCAGCGCGGTGATGTCGATGGGCACCGGCTCGGTGGCGAACAGCACCAGCGCCGCGAGCACGATCACGAAGACGACGACTATCTCCGGCGTCAGCGCGAGTGCCACGTCGGTCACAACTCGGGGTGAAGACAAAAACGATGCGGAAGCACGTCTCCTTGGCTGCTCCGACGCGGACCTGGATAGATGGGTGCCCCGCGAAATCGGATTTCGACCCACCAAAAGGTTTTTCCGCCATGGATATACTGGTGGAAGGCATGACAGAGATTGACTGTCCATTCGATAACTGTAACAGCACCTTGACCTTCCTTTTCAATGTCACTGTAGCAGGACCGGGACCGAATCAAGACTGGAAAGAGGTAAAGCAGTGTACGGGGTGTGGCAACATGGTTGGGGCGGATGACCAAAGCGACATGTTCGCGTCCGGGCTCGGGAAGAGCAAGCGGGACCACCAGGCAACAGCGAAAAATCTCAAAGAGTACTAAGGATTCGGCCAGTCGCTTCCTCGACCAGAGAAGTGGCCTGTCGGTTGCTGGACTTCAGCACCGACACCCTCTACCACAGACTCCCGCCCGACGTTCTTTTGATACACTATATTAGTGATGTCTTCTCCGCCGTAAACGGCGAGGCTTTAGCGCCTGTTCCGCCGGATAAATCGACCCCAGGCCAGAATCGCTAACCAGTATCAATTCGCCGGAACGTGACCGTAGGGAACCCTCGTTACCGCTCGTACACTCTCACCGTACCGGCCCCCTCGACGACGACGAGGAGGTCGTCGATGGAGAACTCGAACCGCCACCGGCCGTCGCCCGACCGGCGCTCGAACAGCACGTCGAGCGCTTCGAGGTCGACGGCCTGATACAGTTCGAGGTCGGAGTCGGTCGGGTCCACGCCCTCGGCGGCGGCGACCGCGTCGATGACGGTCTCGCTGAGCGCCGCCGAATCGTCGGGGTCGTGGCGCGTCTCGTGGACCGAAGCGGTTCGCCCCCGCGACCAGTTGCGGTCTGCTGTCGCCATGATACGTATTTTGATACTACCACGTATTAAAACCCATCAGACGAGCGTCAGACGAACGCGGCGTGCGGGTCCGAGCCGGAAACGAATCAGTCCTCCTCGCCGTGGAGTTCGAGTTCGGCCACGACGTCGTAGGGATGGCGGTCCTTCCGAATCCCGTCGAGTATCTCGAACGCCTCGTCTGGCGCGAGGAAGTGGGTCGTGACGACCCGGCCGAGGTCGGTCGGGTCGAGGCCGTCGATGAACTCGTACTCCAGCAGTTTTCCGAGCGCGTGCTTCGTCGGCACC
This sequence comes from Halorussus halobius, assembly GCF_004765805.1. GTDB lineage: Archaea > Halobacteriota > Halobacteria > Halobacteriales > Haladaptataceae > Halorussus > Halorussus halobius. The sequence goes on from NZ_SBIU01000004.1 coordinate 366,151, forward strand.
TCGCCTATCATCCGGTCGTTGAGCCGCTTGGCCTCGCTGCCCGCGACCGTGACGTTCGCCAGGGTCTCCTCGACCGCCGCGCTCTCGTCGTACAGCGTCCGGACGTCCTCCATCTCGCCCTTGAGGAGCTTGAACGCCACCTCGTCCTCGCTCATCTCCATGCTGTTGTGGTAGGCGGCGTCGGGTTCGACGAGGACGTACACCTTCCCCCGGTCGTGGTAGTCCGGGCGGCCCGCCCGGCCGAGCATCTGGTGGAACTCCTGGACCGAGAGCCACTCGATGCCCATCGCCAGCGTGTCGAACACCACCTGCGAGGCCGGGAAGTCGACGCCGGCCGCGAGCGCCGCCGTGGTCACGACCGCCGCGAGGTCCTGGTCGCCGAACATGCGCTCGACCTTCTTCCGGCGGCCGTAGTCGAGGCCGGCGTGGTACGGCGCGGAGCTGTATTCGAGCCGGCGGGATATCTCGTGGCACCGCCGCCGGGAGTTGGTGAAGATGATGGTCTGGCCCCGGTAGCCCTGCGAGGACTCGCTGTCGAACTCCCGGCGGACCAGCTTGTTCTCGATGTCGACCTTCTCGTCGCCGTCGGCGAAGGTGACGTGGCGTTCGAGCGGGACGGGCCGTTCCTCGAACTCCACGAGGTTGGCCTCCAGCGATTTCGCGAGCGAAGCGGGGTTGCCCACGGTCGCCGAGAGGTACACCCACTGGGCACCGCCGTACCCCTCGCGGCGTCGGGCGCGCGTCTCGCAGTAGTGCTTGAGTCGCGCGATGAGGCCGTCGAGGCGGTGGCCGCGCTCGCCCTCCTTGAGCGTGTGGACCTCGTCGATGACGACCGTGCCGACGTCGCCCAGGTCGCGGCCGGTCCGGAGCGCGTGGTCGACGCCCTCGTAGGTGCCGACGATGACGTCCGCGCTCGGGTCGAACGCGTGGCCGTCGTCCCGGACCCGGCTCGCGCCGACCCGGATGGTCACGTCCACGAGGTCGCCGTACTCCTCTTCGAAGTCCTCGTGCTTCTGGTTGGCGAGCGCGACGAGGGGCACCAGAAAGAGCATCTTACCCTGCCCGTTCAGCACGCGGTCGATGCCGGCCATCTCGCCGACGAGCGTCTTGCCGGTGGCGGTGGCGCTGACGACGAGCTGGTCCTGGCCGTCGAGCAGGCCGTTCTCGACGGCGAGGCTCTGGACCGGCAGGAGGTCGTCGAACCGGTCTTCCAGCAAGTTCTGGATGCCGGGATGGAGGTCGAGCGAGTCGACCGGCACGTCCTCGACGTCCTCGACGTTGGCGCTTATCTCGTCGAACTTCGTGAGGTCGGGGTCGAGCCGGCCCTTCAGGAGGTTGGTGATGCGTTCGAGGTCCTGGACCTCGAGCAGGAGGTCTTCGAGCCGGTCGCGGGCCTCGCTGGTGAGGTCGCCCCGGAACGAGAGCTCGCGCTCTAGCTCTTCTTTGGCGCAGTCGGGGCAGATGTGCTCGTCGCCGGCGTCGACGGCGGTCTCGCTCGTGATGGGCGAGTAGCGCCCGCTCGACGCGCAGAACCGGCAGGTCCGGACGGTCTTGGCGTCGAGCTGGTAGGCGTCGAGCATCTCCCGAAGCTCCTCGCGGTCGTCCGGGCGGGTCTGCTGGGAGATGCGGATGCGGTCGGCTCTGCGCGCGATTTCGACGAACTGGTCGGGGTCTCGTGGCTCCTCGCTGGTCCCGCGCTTGACGCGGAACCGGCCGGGCCTCGGCCCGGCGTTGGTCTCCTGGAGTTCGAGTTTCGCCTGGAAGACGCGCTCGCCGTCGCGGTCGACCACCGCGAGGTAGTCGCCGCCCGACGCGTGGAGGAACAGCACGTCCACCTGCGGGACCTGCTTGGACACGCCTACGGGTAGTAGCTCGCGGTATTTGAGCGGTTCGGAACGAGCGATGCGGGGTCGCGGGCGATTCGAGTCGTGGTGAGTCGGTCGTGCGAGAGAACTGTGCGAGAGTCGTCAGCGCGCTACGGTTACGTTTCCACGTCGGCGCGCGCTGGCGTCTCGTCGAACGGAGTGAGACGAGGCTCGTGGGAGCGTGTCTCCCACGGCGCGCTCTCTTGTGAGCGCGCCAAGCGTGCGAGGTCTGCGCAAGCGACGCGCGCGCAGGCTCGGCAGTCGCAGCCCGCGCAGCGAAGCGAGCAGGACCGTCTGCCGGTGGAGGGGCGCTCTCGTGCGCCCCGAGGCTGGGGCGGCGTGAGGCTCGCCGTTGTGGGTGCGGTGCTGTGCGGTGCGGTCTCTCATCGGTCGAGGCAGTAGCTAGCTCAAATCTCCCGAATCAGAAGTTGACGGTGACGAGGGGCTAACTACTGCCTCGACCGGTGCGTACCGCACCGCAGACCGCCCCAGTACCGCAGACCGCCCCAGTACCGCAGACCGCCCCAGTACCGCAGACCGCCCCAGTACCGCAGACCGCCCCACGACCGCAAACAGCACCCCAGACCGCACAATTCCAACCACCCTGATCCCATACACCACGACCAGAATCGCCGGTTAACGTCGGCATAACCGAGGTAGAGATACGTTATTCCACCAATACTCCCGAGCAACCGGCAAATAACAAAGACCGCATCGTGGTAAGCCGGGCGTGCGCACAGCACCACAATCTATGAGGGGGAGACAGGACGAGCGGTTACCCGAGCGATTCGACGAACGAGTGACGCTGGAGATAGACGACGACGCGGAGGGCCGGCCGACGGTCCGACTGCAGGACGAGTCGGCCACCGACGCGTGGATTGCCGCCGACATCCGGGCGCTCGTCTCGCTACCCGAACGCGAGTAGCGACACCGGTCCCGAACGGGAGCGACTACTCCACCAGTTCTATCTCGTCGTCGCCGTTGGGCACCGCACAGAGGAACGCGCCCGGTTGGTCGCCCTCGTTGCGGTACCAGTGGACGACGCCCGCCGGGATGAGCAGCGAGTCGCCCTCGCTGACGGTGTACTCCTCGTCGCCGATGCCGACCGTGTACTCGCCCGCGAGGACGTACTGCTCGTGTTCGACCTCGTTGGTGTGTTCCGGAACCTCCGCGCCGGGGTCGAGTTCGAACCGCCGGATGGCGAAGTTGGGCGCGCCCCGGCTCTCGTCGACGAGGACGCCCTTGGACATCCCCTCGGCCGCGTCCACGTCCTCGTACTCGATGTCGTCGCTGTGCCGGACCAGTGGCTCGATTTGCTGGCTCATGCACGCACCTACGCGGGGGAGCTAAAAGTAATACCGGTGGATGGAGACGTCGCCCGCTCAGTCCGAGACCTCGACGCGCTCTGTCTCGCCGATGGCCTCCACGAGCAGTTCCGCCACGTCCACGATTTCGAGGTCGTCCTCGAAGCCGCCGGTCTTGCGGCCGTCCTCGTACATCGTCATGCACATCGGACAGGCGACGACGAACTTCTCGACCCGGCTTCCCGCGTCGGTGTCTTCGAGCGCCTCGCGCAGGCGCTCCTCGCTGGGCTTGGGGTCCTCGTCGAAGTCCATCCAGAGGCCGCCGCCCCCGCCGCCACAGCAGAAGCTGTCCTCGCGGTTGCGCGGCATCTCCGAGAGCTCGCAGCCGGTTCCGGCGACGATTTCGCGGGGAGCCTCGAACTCGCCGTTGTACCGCCCGAGGTGACAGGGGTCGTGGTAGGTGACGGCGTAGTCGAGTTCGGTCCCCGAGAGGCCGAGTTGCCCGGCGCGGAACAGGTCCTCGATTACCTGCGTGTAGTGGAACACGTCGTCCTCGTCCCAGTCGCAGTCGTCGAACTCGGGGTACTCGTTCCGGAACGTGTTGTAGCTGTGGGGGTCGGTGCAGACGATGTTGTCGTACTCGCAGTCCCGAATCGCCGTGGCGTTGTCCTCGACCAGCATCTCGTAGAGGCCCTCCTCGCCGACCCGGCGCACGTCGTTGCCGGCCGTCTGCTCGTCCTCGTAGAGGATGCCGTAGTCGACGCCCGACGCCTCGAAGATGGTGGCGAGCGACCGGGCTATCTTCCTGTTCCGCTCGTCGAAACTCGGGTAGTCGCCGACGTACCACAGATACTCCACCGGCTCCTCGCGGGCGTCGGGCACCTCGAAGTCCAACTCGTCGGCCCAGTCGGGGCGCTTGCGCTCGGGTTCGCCGAACGTGTTGCCGTTCTGGAACACGTTCATCATCGCGTCCTGGACGTTGGCGTCCATCTGGCCCGACTCGGTGAGTCGGCGGTTCATCCCCGTGAACTGCTCGACGTGTTCGATTTCGACCGGGCAGGCGTCCATGCAGGCCATGCAGGACATGCACGACTCCATCGTCTCGCTGTCGACGACGCTGGTCCCGCCGTCGGCGACGATGGGCTGTTCGTCGGTCCGGCCGGCGTCGAGGTCCTCGCGGTACTGTTTCAGGTCGAGGATGACGTCGCGGGGGTCGAGCGGTCGGCCCGACGCCTTCGCGGGGCAGACCGACGAACACCGGCCGCACTTGGTGCAGGCGTCGTGGTCGAGCAGTTCCTTCCACGAGAAGTCCTCGATGGAGCCGTGGCCTATCTCCTCGGGACTGGCGTCGTCCGGAACTCCGGGCAGGCGCTTGCCCGCCTTCTCGTCGCGGGTCACGACGTTGGCGAAACTCGATATCATGTGGAACGGCTTGGCGTACGGAATCGTCGCGACGAACGCCAGCGCGAGCAGCGAATGTGACCACCAGACGACGGGGTAGGCCGCCTCGGCCATGCCGGGCGTGACCCCCGCGAGTTCGAGGACGTCCCGGACGAACCAGCCGACGAAGCTCACCGTCTCGAACGAGACGTTCCGGAACTGGCTGGTGCCGAGGATGCGCACGCCCTCGGTGAGGTAGCCCCCGACGCCGAGCAGGAACAGCGTCCAGACGAACAGGTCGTCCTCGGTCGAGGTGTGTTTGCCCCAGAGTCGACCCTCCCGCACCCAGTAGCGCCGGTAGATGGCCATGCCGACGCCGACCACGAACAGCAGCCCCATCGCGTCCATCACCAGCGAGTACGACAGGTAGAAGTTGCCGACGAAAAACGAGTCCTGACCGAGCCCCTTCGTCCAGACGTCCATGTCGATGGCGAGGATGGTCGTCCCGATGAACAGCGTCAGAAAGCCCCAGAGGACGAACGCGTGCATCACGCCCGCGTACAGGTCGCGGTCGAACTGCTTCTCGTTCGTGAAGACTATCTTCGCGGCTCCGAGGACCCGACCGGGCAGGTCGTCGAGGCGGTCGAACCACGAGTCGGTCCCGCGAGCGTAGGTCGCGAAGCGTTCGTAGACGCCGAACAGGAAGAACGCGATGGCCACGGCCGAGAGGTAGTAGAAGATGGCCTCGCCGAGGTGGCCGATGCGCCAGAACGTCGGCCGGGTCACCTCGCTGCCCGTCTGTGCCAACACGAGTGAGTCCATGTCCTACACCGCGGACAGGATTCGCATAAGTGTTACCGACCGAGCCGGCGTCCCCGCGGAAAAACGGGCCAGGAGTTTACCGTTTACACCAGCGCCCACGCCAGCACCGCCGCGCTCGCGGCCAGTGCCGGGAGGTCGGCCCGGGTCAGCGAGAGCGCCGGGAGCGTCGGATTCCACGCGAAACACCGGGCGCGGAGCGCGAGCGAGAACCGGTCGGCCCGCGAAAACGCCCGCGAGAGCCCCGAGACGGCCACGAGCCGCATTCGGGCGACCGACCCGCGCTGGTCGCCCAGTCGCGCGGCCGAGGCGTCCCGAATCCGGCGCAGGTCCGATTGCAGGACCGGCAGGAATCGGAAGACGAACCCCACGCCGGCCCCCAGCAGTCGGCCGAGTCTGCCGGGCACGAGCGACCGAATCGCGGCCCGCGACTCCCGGACCGGGGTCGTCCGGAGGTAGGCCGCACTCACCAGCAGGACCAACACGACGCGATAGCTGGCGAGCGCGCTCTCGACGGCGCGTGAGGGCTGTACCCACGGCGGGCCGAGCGTGAGCGCGGCGACGAGCGGGCCCGCCAGCAGGAAGGGAAAGACGAACCGATACTCGGCCAGCGCCGCGCGGGCTGGCACGCGAGCCACCCGCAGCACCGCGACGCACGCGAGGGTGAGCCAGACCAGTCCTCGGGGCGTGGTGTGGGCGAACGCCGCGAGCGCGAACGCGAACTGGAACGCCAGCTTGCTCCGGGGGTCGAGCCGGTGCGCGAACGAGTCGCCCGGGCGGTAGCCGAGCGTCACGGGAGCCGAACCCCGAGTTCCGGCAGTTCGTCGCGGGCCTCGGCCGGCGGAGCGTCCACGGCCACCTGCCCGTCGGCGAGCGCGACGACTCGGTCCGCGAGGGCGAGCGCGTCCCGGAGGTCGTGAGTCACGAGGACGACCCCGGTCCCCGAGTCGCGGAGGCCTCGAAGCTGTTCGACGACCGACTCGCGGGCGGGCGCGTCCAGTCCCGTGAAGGGTTCGTCCAGCACGAGGTGGTCGGGTTCCATCGCCAGCGCGCCCGCGATGGCGACCCGCTCGCGCTCGCCGCCCGAGAGGTCGTCGACGCGCTCGTCGCGCCGACCGGCCATGTTCACTGCCGCCAGTGCGGCGTCGACTCGGCGCTCGATTTCCTCGCGTGACAGCCCCAGATTCTCGGGGCCGAACGCCACGTCCGCGCCGACCAGCGGGGCCACGAACCCGTCCCGGGGGTTCTGGAACACCATCCCGACGCGAGTTCGGGCGGCCACGAGGTCGTCGCCGACCGGCGTGCCGTCGACCAGCACCTCGCCTCGGTCGGGGTCGAGCAGGCCGTTGAAGTGCCGGACCAGCGTGGACTTGCCCGAGCCGTTGGGGCCGGCCAGCAGGACGAACTCGCCGTCGGGAATCGAGAGCGAGACCCCGTCGACTGCGGCCGCGTCGCCGTACCGATGGACCAGATTTCGCGTCGCTATCATCGAAGTGCGTCGTCTCTCGCGGGCAGTCAGGTCGCAGCGATGCCGTCGCTCCGGACGACGCCGACTGCGGCCGCGATTTTGGCCGCTTCGGCGGGGACGAACGCGAGCGCGCCCGTCACGAACGCCTCGGTCCACGTCAGTCCGAGGACCACCGACATGACCGGGACGCCGACCGCGTAGATCACGACCGTGCCGGCGGCCATCGCGGCGACGAGGCGGGCCGCGCTCCGATCGGCCGGGTCGCCGATTGCGAGGCCGCCGTGAACGAGCGCGCCCACCAGCGCGGCGGCGACGGGGTACGACCAGAGGTAGCCGCTGGTGGGCTGAATCCACAGCGCGCCGAGTCCGGCCGACCCGCCCGCGAACACGGGCGCGCCCACCGCGCCCGCGAGGAGGTACAGCGCCATCGAGAAGCCGCCCCAGAGCGGCCCGAGCAGTATCCCGGCGAGGAAGACCCCGAGCACCTGTAGGCTGACGGGAGCGGGCGAGAGCGGATACGGGAACGACACGTACGCGAACGCGCCCGTGAGCGCCGCCAGCAGTGCGGCCCGAGCGACGTTCCCGACCGTCTCCTCGCCGACCAGTTCGACCGAAGCGGCGTCCGTGCTCATGTCACCCCGTGAATCGTCAACCTGCAAGAACGCTTCGGTTGACGGCAGGGCCGAGCCACATCTCCCGTCGCCAACAGGTTTTTATACTGAGGCCGCGTCCGGCCCACACCATACAAGAATGGACGAGAAGACCGAGGAACTGCGGGACATATTCATGGACGTGACCGACGAGGCCACGGTCACCGAACAGCAGGAGGAGACGCCGGGGTCGCTCCAGTCCGAGGCCGAGATCGAGGAGCGACTCGAAGCGCTCGTCGCCGAGATGAGCGACCGGTACGACTTCGGGACGAGCCTCTCGGAGGCGGAACTCGTGACGGTCGTCGAGGGGTTCTACGACGGGGACTCCGACGCCGAGATCGCGCGCCGACTCGGCGACGAGTCCCTCGGCAAGACGGTCTCGCGCGCCCGCATCGACCTCCACCTCGTCCGCGACGACGACGCCGACGCCCCGTTCGACCTCGACGACCTCCGGAACCTGCTCGACGCCGGCGCGTCGGACGTCGACTGCGCCGACGAGCTCGGCGTGAGCGAGTCGACCGTCCGACGCTACCGGCGGGTGGTCGAGACCCAACAGGAGCGTCGCACTGTCAACGACCGCTACCGCGACGAGTTCGAGAACCTGTTGCACGACGGGGACCTCTCCGAGCAGATGACGACGGACGTCCACGACGACGGCCTCGACGACGCGACCGAGGGGATGGAGACGAACGTTTCGTTCTGAGCGACTTTTTTCGTCGGGTACGGTGATGGCACGTTCTTCGCACGCTTAAAAGAGCGCTACCCGAACTCACGTAAGAAGTCGCTCGTCCGAACGTCCACGCCGTGATTCCGGATACACGGGGCGGCCGGGTCGCGGTGACCGGCCACGACGCGCCCGCTTCGCCCGGCGTCGGCTCAGGCGGCCGGGAGCGCCCACTGCCACGCCCGCCTGAGGGCGACGACGCCGAACGGGCCACCCCACGCGGCGGCGACTGCCGCGATGGTGGGGGCGGAGTAGGCGAGTCCAGCCACGGCGGCGACGCCACAGGCTCCGACCGCGGCCGCCGCCCCGGCCACGCGTCGGTCGAGCGGGCCGAACGCCGTGGTCTCGACCGGGAGTTCGAACGCCTCGACGGCCCGGCCGTACTCCCGGAGGTGCGCGACGCTGCGTTCGTACTCCCCTGCGGACGGCGTGAGCGAGAACGTCCGGGTGTCGCAAGCGCGGTCGACGAACTCTCCCTCGCACAGCTCGACGTCCCGGATGTCGTCGACGAGGGTCGCCCACTGGACAGTATCGGTGAGGTCGTCGTACGCGACCACCGCGTCGTCGCGGCGCTGGTACGCCAGCGTGCCGTGGGTGAGGGCGTACTCGACGGCCTGCAGCCCGCCGATGCCGGCCGGCAGGAGACCGAAACAGACCACTGTGGCGGCGACCGGCCCCGTCGACCCGGCAGTGAGCCCGACCCACGCGAAGAGGTACACCGGACCGCTACCGATTGCGGACTTCGCGCCCCGCCAGAGCGCGGCTCCGCGGACGGCGCGCCGGTCCGGACGGACCTCGACCGTCGGCGACGCATCCGGAGCCGCCACGGGCGGGAGCGTTCCCACTCCCTCGTCGGGGTCGAACGCCACCCCGCCGCGGTAGCCCCGCCACTCCGCGAACAGCTTCACCGCGACGAACGCGACCAGCGCGCCGGTCGGGCCGCCGACAATCGCAAACATGAGTACCACCACGGCCAGCCCGGCCTCGGTCGTCGCGCTCGCGACCACGTCTCGGGGAGTGCTCGTCTCGTGGCGTCGCTTCCGGAAGTACTCGCGCTCGACGACGCCGACGTGAGAGACGACCAAGAAGACGACGCTCACCGCCACGCTCGGGTCGGCGAGCGTCGCCGGCACGTCGACGAACCGGCCCAACACGAAAAGGAACACCCCGACGAGCGACACCGCAGCCCCGAACGCCCGCAAGACGAACGGGACGTTCCGGGGGTAGACCGGCGGGAGCGAGTCGACGACCGCGACGCTCCCGCGCCGGCGGTTGAGGTCGCTCGGTCCGACCGAGACCCCACCCCACTCGTCGGGCTTGAGCGGGTTCCCCTCCTGTGGGCGCTCCAGTTCGTCGTAGTTCGGCGGGCGGCGCGCGAACAGTGCCTTCAGTCCGGCGAACGGGACGGCGACGACCAGTTCGAGCGCGTAGACGACCGCGAACGTCTGCGCGCTCCACCCGAGGTGGAACACGCCGACCAGCGGGACGACGTTCGCCGCGACCGTCGCCAGAAACGCGGCGGACGAATCGTTCGACGGCTTTACCACCGTTTCAACGTTTGAGAGGGGCGAATAAAAGCTGTCGGTGTGGAGTCGACCGTCCGTCGCTCCGAGGACCGCTCCCCCGACGAGTCGGCCGGTTCGAGGGGTCGAGTCGCTCGCGCGGGAGCCGGCGGCTCCCGGCGGGAAGTAGCACCCTTTCCACCCCCGATTTTAAATACGAGGACGGGACGAAACCGGGCCATGACGACGGTCCAGTTCGGCGAGGTCGCGACTGCGGCGTACTGCCCGCGAAAGCTCTACTACCGCCGGCAGGACGACGGCCTCGACGTGCCCGAGGCGGTCGCGGAGTGCCGCGACCTCGCGTTCCGGTACGGCGACCTCGAATCTGCCCCCGACGAGCGACTGGCCGACTTGCCCCTCGCCGTGGAACCCGGGGCGTTCCGGGCGAATCTCGACCGCGCGCGGTCGAGATTCGCCGACGAGTGGCCCGCGCTCGCCGACCCCGACGACCGCGAGCGACTCGTCGAGGGCCGGGACTGCCGGGGCATCGTCCACAAAGTGCTGGAGCTCGACCCGCCGACGCCGTCGATGGTGTTCGCCGGCGACCCGCCCGACCAGGGCGTCTGGGAGCCCCAATCGGTCCGGGCGGTCGCGGCCGCCAAGGCGCTGGCGTGGGAACACGAGCGCCCGGTCGAGCGCGCGTTCGTGGAGTACCCCACCCACGGCGTCGTCCGCGAACTGGACCTGACCGTCCGCCGGAAGGCGGCCTATCGGACCGCCGTGGAGGCGGTACGGTCGCTCGACGGCCCGCCGCCCCGCCTCCGCGACGACGCCAAGTGCGACGCCTGCGAGTACCGCGCGGAGTGTGGCGTGAAGACGCGGTCGCTCCGGTCGCTGCTCGGACTGTAGTCAGAACGCGAGCAGGTCGAGCGAGAAGTACGTCTCGACGGTCGCTTCGGCCGTCTCCCAGCAGGGACGTCAGTCCCGGAGCCACGCCGCCACCGCGTCGGCGTTCGGGCCGCGACGGTGTATCTCGCCGGACGCGACGTTCACGACCGTACTCCCGGTTCCGCCAGTTTCGCCGCCGTCGAGGACGACGGCCGCAGCGTCGCGGATTTCGGGGTCGAGGTCCGCGACGCGGGTCGCGCTGGGTCGGCCGCTGACGTTCGCGCTCGTCGCCGTGACGGGCGCGGCCGACCGCAAGAGTGCCAGCGCGAGGTCGTGGTCGGGGATTCGCACGCCGACCCGGTCCCGCCCGCCCGTGAGCGCGTCGGGGACCGGCTCGCGCTTCTCACAGACGACCGTCACCGGGCCGGGGAGGAACTCACGCATGAACCGCTCCTCGCGGTCGGTGGCCCGGACGTATTGGAGCGCGGCCTCGACGTCGGGCACCGCCAGCGAGACGGGGTCGTCCCGGGACCGTCGTTTCGCCTCGAAGACGCGCTCGACCGCCTCGTCGTTCAGGGCGTCCGCGCCGAGGCCGTACACCGTCTCGGTCGGATAGACGACGAGGTCGCCGTCCCGGACGGCCTCGGCCGCGCGCTCGACGTCGGCGTCGTCGCTCATGGCTCGCAGTTGGTTCCCGGTCGAAAAAGGCGCGTCGGTCGCAGGTGCGAGTCCCTCAGCGGTCCGCGATGGCGGCTTCTATCTCGTCGTAGTCCGGGAAGTCGGGCCACTCCGTGGCGACCCACGCGTACTCGACGGTACGGTCATCGTCGAGCAGGAATACCGCGGGTCTGGGTTCGCTCACGCCCGCCATCCCGTCGAGGTCGTGGACGACGCCGTACGCTTCGGCGACGCCGTTGCCCGGGTCGCTGAACAGCCGGTAGTCGATTCCGCGCTCCTCGATGAGCCGCTTGTGCGAGTACGGGTCCGAGATGGAGAGCCCGACGACGGTGAGGTCGCGGTCGTCGCTCGCCTCGCTACCCCACTCCCGGTCGCGAATCTCGTTCCAGACGTACGTCGCCGGGAACGCGCCGTCCATCGGATAGAAGACGAGGAGGACCGGCCCGTCGTCGGTCAACGCCGACAGCGAGACGTCCTCCCAGTACTCGTCGGTGACCAGCGGGCGCGTGAAGTCGGGCGCGACCTCGCCCTCCGCGAGGTGGTCGGTGTCGGGGAGCGAAGCGACCTCGAACTCGGGCATCAGTTCTCGCCCCCGTACGTCCGGTCGAGGTACTCCACGATGTTGGCGCTCTCGCTCATGGTGACGCCGGTGTTCTCGTCGACGATGGCCGGGACGCTGCGCTTGCCGCTGACGCGCTTGACCACGTCGCGGTCGCTATGCATCGGTTCGACGAACCGCGAGCGGTAGTCGAGGTCGTACTCCCGGAGCGTGCGGGTGACCCGTTCGCAGTACGGGCACGCCTGCAGCCGGTAGAACGTTATCGGCGGGTCGTCGGTCGTACTCATGTGTGACTGTTGGCCTGAAAGCGCCGTAAGGTCTTCGCTCGCGGCAGTCCCGCTGATTGGCCGGTTTCTGTCGGGTCGGGGGAAAGAATAAAGAGTTAATCCCGCCGACCTTCAAGTTGGACCGTCGAATGGTGTCACTCCCGATACTCACGGCCGTCCCGCTGCAGGCGACGCCTGCCGCCGAGTTCCTCGGTGTCACGCTCACCGAGAGCGTACTGACGTGGCTCGGAACGGCGGCTATCGTCGTCCTCATCGGCCTCTCGGCGTTCTTCTCCTCGTCCGAGATAGCCATGTTCTCGCTTCCGGGCCACCGGGTCGACGCGCTGGTCGAGGAGGGGCTCCCGGGAGCGGACACGGTCGCCAGACTCAAGTCGGACCCGCACCGCCTGCTCGTCACCATCCTGGTCGGCAACAACATCGTCAACATCGCGATGTCCTCGATCGCCACCGGGGTACTGGCGTTCCACGTCTCGCAGGGGCAGGCGGTCGCCATCGCCACGTTCGGCATCACGGCGCTCGTCCTGCTGTTCGGGGAGAGCGCGCCCAAGTCCTACGCGGTCGAGAACACCGAGTCGTGGTCGCGTCGGGTCGCCAAACCCCTGAAGTACTCGGAGTACTTCCTGTTGCCGCTGGTCGTCACGTTCGACTACCTCACCCGCCTCGTCAACAGCGTCACCGGAGGCGGGTCGGCCATCGAGAGCTCCTACGTCACCCGCGACGAGATTCAGGGCATGATAGAGACCGGCGAACGCGAGGGCGTGTTGGAGGAAGACGAGCGCGAGATGCTCCAGCGCATCTTCCGGTTCAACAACACTATCGCCAAGGAGGTGATGTCCCCGCGACTCGACATGACCGCCGTGGCCAAGAGCGCGAGCGTCGAGGACGCCATCCAGACGCTGGTTCAGAGCGGCCACGAGCGCGTCCCCATCTACGAGGGTAGCCTCGACAACGTGGTCGGCGTGGTCCACATCCGGGACCTCGTCCGCGAGCGGACCTACGGCGAACACGACGACCTCGAACTCGACGACGTCATCCAGCCCACGCTCCACGTCCCCGAGAGCAAGAACGTCGACGAGCTCCTCGCGGAGATGCGCGAGAACCGTCTCCAGATGGTCATCGTCATCGACGAGTTCGGCACCACCGAGGGGCTGGTGACGATGGAAGACGTCGTCGAGGAGATCGTCGGCGACATCCTGGAAGGCGAGGAGGACGAACCCATCGAGTACGTCGACGACGACACCGCCGTCGTGCAGGGCGAGCTCAACATCGACGAGGTCAACGAGGCGCTCGACATCGACCTGCCCGAGGGCGAGGAGTTCGAGACCGTCGCGGGGTTCATCTTCAACCGCGCCGGCCGGCTCGTGGAAGAGGGCGAGAGCATCACCTACGACGGCGTGCGCCTCGACGTCGAGCAGGTCGAGAACACCCGCATCCTGAAGGCTCGCGTGACGAAACTCGACGACGCCGAGCGCGCCGAAATCGAGGACGACCCGAACGTGGGAGCCGGCGAGGGCGTCGAGACCGAAGGATAGGAGTCGAGTTACTGACGCTGAGAGTCGCGTTCACGTGGGGGCGTTCGTCTCGCCCGTGTCGACCGGCTCGACTCGACGAGGGTGCCCCGTCGCTGTCGGATGCTCTCGACCGACAGGCCCCGTCTTCTCGAAGTCCTGACGATTCGGCGCGGAGCCGCGTCACGAAAACTACAATGGAGACCCTAATCGGCTACCCGGCGACGCTCCCTATCGCGGTGAACACCCCGTACGCCACGCCGATGGCCAGCGCGAGCGACCCGAACCACGCCAGCACCGTGTACCCCATCTTCCGACGGCTGACGCCCCCGCCGTCGGCAGCGTAGCCGCTGCCCACGATGGCGCTCACGATGATCTCGTTGAACGAGACCGGGATGCCGAACAGGACCGCGGTCTGGGCGATGGCGAACGAGGGGATGAGCGCCGCGATGGACCGACGCGGCCCGAGCGCCGAGTAGTCCTGTGCGATGGCCTTTATCATCCGGGGCGCACCCGTCCACGAGCCGGCGAGCAGGCCCACGCCGCCGCCCACCAGTACCGGCAAGAGCGGAATCGAGAAGGGGTCGAGCAGCGGCACCAGCGGCCCTATTGCGAGGCCGACCTGCGACCCGCCGGCCGAGAACGCCACGAGGCTCCCGAGCGCGAGCAGGAAGTGGCGCTGTCCGGCTTCGAGACTCCGGGAGACGTCCCACGCGAGGAGCCCGGAGACGCCCCCCGCGATGGCGAGCGAGAGGACGACGCGCCCGACCTCGACGCCCGCGACCGGCGGGAACGCGACCGCGTTCGCGGCGGCCCCGGCTATCGACCGGCCCACGCCCGAGGGACCCAGCACCGCGAACTCGATGTTGGCGACGATGAGCCCGACCAGCCCGCCGAGCAACGGGATGACGACCGACTCGGCCGTGCGCTCCGACCGGAGGAGTCGGGCCGTGACGTACGCGATGGAACTGCCGGCGAACGGCGTCAGAATCCACAGCGCGACGATTTGCTGGTACTTCGCCCACGCGGGGTCGCCGCCCATCGCCAGCCCCACGCCCACGATGGCACCGGTGACCGTGAACGCCGTGGCGATGGGATAGCCGGTGAACACGCCGACGGCGACGAGCGCGGCCGCCACGAGCAACCCGGTCGTGGCGGCGATGGCCGTCAACTGGACACCGCCGATGAGTTCGGTCCCGACCGCCTCCGAGACGTTCGCGCCCTGCAGCACGGCTCCGAGAAAGCCGAGCAGGCCGACGAGGAACCCGGCCCGCATCACCGAGATGGCGTTCGCGCCGACCGCCGGAGCGAACGGGGTCGAGCCCGACGAGCCCGCGCCGATAGCCCACGCCATGAACAGGCTCGCCACTCCGGCGACGATAAGCGTCGCGACGCCGCTTGCGACCATGCTCCGAACCTGTGACTGACGGTAAAATAGTGTACCGGCTCGATGCGACGGGGCGGCCGGATTTCGACGCCGTATCAGGTCGTCTTCGAGTGGGGCTTCTCGACCTCCTCGGGGGCCTCGACGCCCTCGGCGGCCTCCGCGGTGTCGGTCCGCTTCTCGGTGTCGACGTGCCAGCGGCTCACCTCGTCCTCGTAGTCGGCGAGCTTCTCGCTCACGACCTCCTTGAGCTCGTCGTCGTTGACGTTGACCTCGAAGACGAACTCCTGCTCGCCGTCGCCCCGGCCGACCTGCTGGACGTTGGCGCTGATGAGGTCGTTGTCGAAGTAGTAGGGCGCGAGCCGGGTCATCACCTTCTGATAGACGGTATCCTCGACCTTCCGTAGGGCCTTCCGGCCGGCGGAGTCGGCCGCGCGAGCGACGTAGTTCACCGAGTCCTGCCACTTGTCGACCGCCTCGTCGGTCTTCTCGTCCTCGAGCTTCTCGTAGGACTCGCTTATCTTCTCGCCGGCGGTCTTGAGGTCCTCGTCGGGACCCTTCCCCTTCTTCTCGCCCTCGCCCTCGCCGACCGAGGCCTGCTCGGCGGTCTTCTCGGAGACGTCCTCGCCGAGGCGCTCGTGGTGTTTGGGCCGCCACTCGTCCCACTCCTCGTAGGCGTCGCCGGAGACGTCGGCCTCGCGGAGGGCTTCGGTGATGCGCTCGCCGTGTTCGACGATGTCGCCCCACGCGCCGCGGAGCTTGAATCCCGAAACGCTCTCTTCCATTGGTGTGGCTCCTAGTCCGGGGGGGTTAAACGCTTGTCGGGCGAGGCGGAACTCGCAGTTACCGGGAGGTAGTCGTCTAAATCCTCGGCGGATGGTCGGGCGAAACTCCCGACAGGTGGTCGGCCGGTGAGCGCGCTCGCCGGCCGTACGTCAGCTTTATCGACCGTACGTCAGCCGGGTCGCTAGCTCATCGATGCGCCGTTTCACGCGCCCGAGGAAGATTTGATGGTGCGAGACCCGACGCAGTTCGGACTCGTCGACCTCGATGCGGTCCCCGTCGAAGGGGTTGGTGCCGCCCGACTCGCCGTCCTCCTCGGTCATCGAGACCATCGAGGTCATCGAGCATCGACCGCACGCTTCGACTCTGTCGCTGTCCATGGTGTCCACTCGCACGGACGTTGGTCGTCCGTCGTCTTAAGGGTTCGGCGGTTTGTGGTTCGTTCCTGAACGTCTTTCGCGGGACTCCCATTTATGCGACCGAGTTTCAACCACCAGGGGATACGGGTCGACGAAGTTGATGTATCCCGCTCTGTACACGAGCAAGTGATGGATAGTGAGGACGCTGTGAGAACGGGTAGGTTTGATATCAGGCAGAGACGCGTACAGATTGCCGATACGGCCGCCAAGACGTTGCTTCGTCTCGGAACGGTGTACCACATCGCCCCGGCCAGATAGAAGAACCATCGACAGCCGGTAGCGTGTTCCGGTAATAGAATCGCGGTAGTCTTTCCTCTTGCGTCGTATCTTGTTTGTCGGCTTCAATTAATATTTCAATAGGATGCGCACATAGGTTAGAAATCCTACCTATCGAAGGATATAAGTAGTCAATCTATAAATCCCCCCTAAATGAGAGTCACCGAGGAAATCAATCTCAACAGGCGAAATTTCCTGAGGGGGTCGCTTGCTGCTTGCACCGCGATGTATGGAGTGCAACATTTCCCCGGGGCTCGAGCTACCGCGACCGGTGCTAGCTCACCGAGTCAAACGCGGAATTCAATCCCGACAAACCAACTCCAAGCGGCCGAGTCTACCCCAGTTAGCCTCGAAGGAACTGTGACGACAACGCCGGTCGATCTTGGGAATGCTCTGCTCGTCGGGACAGAATTGGGCGTCTACGTCGTCTCGGAAGGCTCGATTGAGCAATTTATCGAGATGCAACCGGTTCGGGATATCAGTCACGTCCAAGGTGACCTCGCAATCGCTCTCGTAGACGACCCGGATTTCGCAAACATCAAAGCCGTTGATATCTCCACTGGCGAAGTTCGCTGGTCGCACTCACAGAATCGAACTGTCTACAGCCAAGATTTCGGGACGATAGACCGACAAGTGCCCGTCTTCGATGCCGAACCGATAGACGGGACTACTGACATCGTCGTAAGTGCCGGTTCGACCGTGGTCGCATTGAACGGGCAAACAGGTGACCCATCGTGGAAGATGTCCCGGGAATATGCAGTCTGGCAGACCGCTTCGATCGACGGGACGGTGTACGCCGGAACTCAGGGCGGCTCCGTCGTGGCTATCGATGCGGCGAGCGGAGAACTGGTGTACGAGAAACAGGTCGCCGAACCGTTCGAACACGAACGCTTTGGATCGATACCACGATCCGTATGGAATGTCGAACCGGTGACGCTCGACGGTTCGGAACGGCTGTCCGTAACGACAGAGGACGGGACCGCGGCGCTGCTCGAACCCGACGATGGGACGCTCGTCTGGCAGAAAGAATTGGTGGCGTTCGACGAGGGTGCCCTTCAGGAATACTATCGACAGAACTCCTCGTCGGGCGTTCCGACGGTCCCAAGCGATGCACACTACTTCAATCTAGAGTTGACCGTCGCCGAACGCGATAGCGGTACGTCCAGGTTGGCAATAGCGGTGGCGATTCCACAGCAACCCCAAGGGCGTCGCTACGACCTGCAACGCAGGGAGCTATACAACCTCAGTGCCGATTCCGGCTCAGTAGAGTGGTCGAAAGAGGGAGTTTCGACGGGGAATTTAGGGAACATCGCCCACAGCTCCGCGATCCAAGGCGGTAGTTTGCTCGTCCCGTCACCGGGGCTCGAAACCACGCAAACAATACGGGTGTATAGTGTTGAGGACGGTGCTGAAGGGACACCGATCGAAGTCGCGTCCGCGGCTGGTCGGAATCGTCGCGCCAATGAACGGGCGACAGGCTACGTCGTTCCCAGCGGTGACCGCCTCGTCGTCGCCTCCAGTAACGGCGACCTGAAACTGGTCGATGAGTCCGGCGACATCGAGTGGAGTGTGCTTTCGCTCCGTAATACCCAGGTGCTCGCCGAGGATTTCCTCGGTGACGGAACGGACGATTATCTAGTGTACTCACAGAACACCCTCAGAGACGGCCAACAGCACCGCAATTTGATGCTCAGAGCCGGCACCGACGGAACGATCGCCTGGTCCCGTCTCGTCGACGTCGAACGATTCCTTCAGGAGGGTGGCCTAACCCGTCTGCGGCCGATCGAAAACGATGACGGCGGGTTCGACATCCTCGCCGTACAGCGACGGTCCCGCGAACAGGTTGATCGGAATCAGCGGCCGCTCTCTACGCTCGTTCATCTCTCCGGTAGCGACGGTACCGAACTGGCACGATACGAACTCGTCAACGACGAGAATCACGCGTTCGACGGGGATGGACAGCGGTTCAGAATCACGTCTATCGACGCGATCGGCGACGTCACCGGCAACGGAACCCCAGACGTTCTCGTCGGAGCAGGGGAACGAGTGTTCGTGATCGACCTCCAGACTGGAGCTGTGGTGTGGGAGCGCCTCTATCGCGACGTCCCTCCCGAGGCAGATGCCAAGCAGTGGCAACCCCTCGACGGCAACGACATCAGATACCGGGCTATCGGTGGAGACGGCGAACTTCAGGCGTTCGTGGCCGTCTCGCGGGAACAAGGCGAGGTAGCGGTACTCCAACCGGCAACGTCGAATGGAGAGTTGTCGTTTCGGACGGTTACCCAGGCCGAAGTCGGTCAACTGAACGGGAACGCTGAGATCCGGACCATCCCTGACCGTAACGCCGACGGATACGACGAGGTGCTTTTTTCCGCGCGAACGGACGACGGTCCGCAATTGAAGGTGTTCTCCCCGGGTGACGGCCAGGTGGTCAATTCGTACCCGCGTCCCAGGACGGCGAACGTCGTCCCGACCGATTTCGAGAACGGCGAGGGGTTGGTGACCTTCTCGGAGAACGAGGGCCAAGCAACCGTAACGGTATCCGACGGATTCGACCAGGTCTGGCGTCGCCAGATGGGGCACCTTCGGCCCATACGAAACGCCGGAATCCAGTCCCCGCAACCGGTGACCCCTATCGGCGACGTCGACGACGACGGCAACGAAGAGATTGCCATCGTCAAGAGTTCCCGGCGGTCGGGGGCGAAAGTTGAGCTTTACGACGTGAACGCGGGTGAAACCGTCGATGAAATCGTCCTGGCACCGTATGAAGAGGTGAATCGACCCCCGATTCCCGGAATTCACGCACAGCCGATCCCCGACCAGACCGGTGACGGCGTTCCGGAACTAGGTGTCGTCGCAGTGACGGACGGAAACCAATCACGGACTGCCGAGTTCTACATCGTCGACCCGGTCGAGGGCGAGGTCCTGCTGAGTGGCCGAGGTGCGGTCACCCGATTTTCCGTTTTCGAGGACCGAATCGGGTTGATCGGGTCCGATGGAAGCCTGACGACGACAGATCCGTCCGCCGGAGTCTCGCTCGCAGAACCTGATTCACAGTCCGAACAGCAACTCGAGTGGAGTTTCGCCGCTGATGGGGAGTACGTCACGACCGTCCGAGTGAACGAACGTCTCGTGGCACGAACGACGGAGCAGTCGACGTCGGTCCGTCTCCCCTCCGGGGAGTTCACGATTCAGATAGAATCGACCGATGCCAATGGAATCAGTGTATACGATAGTCGGAGTGTGACCGTCGAGAGCGACTCGTCACTCGATCTCGCCATGTACGGACTGACAGCGCTCTCGGTGGGTGCTGTCTTCGGACTCAGACCCGTCTCTAGCCTCATTCAGGGGGTTCGGAGGTGATGCGATGTCGATGATAGAAGCCAGAGATTTGACGAAGCGGTATGGTGATCTGACTGCAGTCGATGGGATCGACCTCACTGTCGAGGCCGGGAGCATCCACGGATTCATCGGGCCGAACGGGGCCGGAAAGACGACGACGATGCAGATGATGGTCGGATTGCTCAGTCCGTCCGAGGGCGAGGTGATGATCGACGGTGAACCGGCGGGATCGATCCCGGCGAAAGAAACTATCGGCTATTCGCCACAGGACCCGGCGTTGGACGAATCCATGACCGGGCAAACATACCTCGAGTACATGGGACAGACGGCGGGTATGGGTTCGGAGACCCGCGAGCGCGCAGCGGAACTGCTGGAGTGGCTCGATCTCAGTGACGCCGCCAACCAGAAAATCGGCGGGTACAGTGGCGGGATGAAACGAAGGCTGAGTCTTGCCCAGGCCATGATTCACGAACCGGAACTACTGATACTCGACGAGCCGACTGCGGCTCTGGACCCGTCAGGCCGAATGGCGATTATCGAGTCACTCAAAGACCTTACTGAACGGGGAATGACAGTGTTCGTCAGTAGCCACGTACTCGCAGAACTGGAACAGTTCATCGATACAGTGACCATCCTCCACGACGGTCAGCTTGTCGAGACCGGGCCTGTCGATAGTATTCAGGACCGCTACGGCGGCCAGACGTTTGCGGTTGACACCTCCGAGAACGAACAGCTAGTCGGGTTGCTCGAGGGTCGAGGATGGGTCACCAGTGTCCGCCTCGACGAAGACGGCTCTATCACCATCATGACGGACGACCCTGACGAGTTCCGTACGGAACTCCAGCAGCTGTTGGCTGACGAAGGGATATTGCTCGAATCGCTGCAAGAAACCGGTGGTCTCGAGTCGGCGTTCGCTGACGCCATCGAGCGTAACGAGAACGAGGAGGTGACTACTGAATGACTGCCCGAAGCCTCGTGATTGCTCGCAAGACACTTCGGGACTTTTCGAGCCTGAAACTCCTCTTGCTTTATTTCGTCCCCTACAGTGTCATCACCATCTTGCTCTCGATGGGGTTGACTAGTTCTGCTTCCGACGATTTAGCAACACTTCCACTACGGACTCAAGAACAGTTGTTGATAGATTCGTTTAGCCAATTATCGTTCACCTGGGCCGCTGGAATCCCGATGATGGTTCTCATAGCGGTCCTGGCCGCAAACGGGATTGCGAAGACGGAACAGCAAGGAACTCTGCGGATTCTTCTGAGCAAGCCTGTGCGCCGGCGGCAGGTACTACTGGGGAAGTTCGGGGCCATCGTCGCGTTTGCATTCCTCACAACGATTGCCGGCATTTTTATCTGCGCCGTCGCCCTGTACCACTTTTCCGGAACAGTTCCCCTCGCGTTGGGTTCCAGTATTTTCACACTCCTCCCCGGTACCCTGCTCTATGCCTTCTTCGTCTGTGTCCTTCTCGCCACAGTTGGGGCTATCGTCGCGACCGTTACTGGAGGTCGACTGCAAACCGTGCTCGCCATGCTGCTCGTTCCTGGTTTGTTTTTCGCCTTCTACTTCGTTCGGGTCGTTACGGGCGGTTCGACCGTATACGAGACCTACAAACTTCACCTGCTCGACGTCAACTACCACCTCGGCAACGTGTTCGTTTTCTTCCATAATGTGACCGGCGTAACGTTCTCGCCACTCACTCAGGCAACGCTGGGGCCCGTGACGGGTGTCTTCGATGCGTCCGGGTGGGGCCCAGACCCACTCGTTGGCGGCCTGTCCGGGACAGTCCCCGTCGTCGGCCGCGTTCCGATGTTTGTTTCAGTCGCGCTCCTGACCACGCTCGCAGCTGTACTGCTTGGGCTGTCGATGTATCATTTCAATAGGAAAGACATCTCGTAATACCTGAAATTCGTCTAACTCTAGTTGTCCGAGACCGTGTAGAAGCGGATGTCGGTGTAGATTGGAGAACGTCGGGGAGACGGCCCCCCACCGTCCGAGGCTATTTCAACCCCCGTGTCCACAGGTCGCACATGGGATACCACGTCATCGACCCCGAGTCGGTCGACCCCACGCCCGACCGGCCGTGCGTGCAGCGCGCGCTCGGGGACACGGCGGGGCTGGAGAACGTCGCGGTCAACCTCTACGAGGCCGACCCCGGCGAGCAGATTCCGCTGGCGTACCACTATCACGACGACCAGGAGGAGGTCTTCTACGTGACGCGGGGCGAGCTCCGCGTCGAGACGCCCGAGGGCGAGCAGGTCGTCCCCGAGGGTCACCTGTTCGTCGCGGAACCCGACAGTCCCCAGCGAGCGTTCGTCCCCGAGGACGCCGACGAATCGGTCCGGACGCTCGCGCTGGGCGCTCCGCCGGTCGACGACGTACACGCCTACGACCCCGACGCATGAGCGACGCCCACGCCCCCGAGGACGCTCCGGACGGCGCACTCCCCGACGACGTGCCCGACTGGGACGACGAGTATCTCGACCGGGTGAGCGACCGGCTGATGTACAGCTTCGACCTCGAAAACGGCTATCGAGTCGGCGGCGAGCAGTTCGACATGTACGGCCAGGTCCGGGTCGAGAACCGGAAGCAACTGTTCCACCCGTCGCTCAACTACGCCAACCACGAGGCCCGCGAGCACCTGTTCGCGCGCCGGACCGACCGCGTCACGGTCGCAGACCTCGAACGCCTCGTGGAACTGGGCCACGACCTCGCCGACGAGTGGATAACCGCCGACGAGGAGCACTTCGAGACGGAGTTCACGTTCGTCGTCGTGGCCTCCGAGATTCCCGACTCGGTCCGGGAGTTCGTCGACGGGTTCCGGGACCGGACGCTCCTGAAGTTCGGCTTCTTCGGCCGGTACGAGGTCAACCTCGTGGTCGCGAACCCCGAGGACGAGCGGCTGGTCGCCAGCCGGAACGCGGACGCGGCGGCCGCCTTCCGGCTGTGGGACGACGTGTCCGGGTCGGACCCCGGGCTGTTCCAGCGGTTCGTCCGCGCCATCTGGCGCTGACCGCTCGGGTCGTCGCTCCGAAAAAAAGAGTCGGAAGCCGTCGCGTCAGTCCTCGTCCGGGGGTTGTCCGCCGTCGGTCGCCGGAGCGGCCGAGACGTCACCCCTCGCGTTCTGGATGTTGCCGTACCCCTTGCGCAACAGCGCCAGCGCCAGTACGATGAGCACCGTGCCGATGGCGATCTGTAGCGCCAGCGACCACAGCGCGAACGACGACTCGCCGAGGATGATGCCCTGATACAGGTTCTGGTAGTACTGGAGGTACACCAGCGCGAGGATGGTGATGGTCGACATGATAGCCATCGGGACGCCGGTGCTTATCAGCTGCTTGTTGGCGCTCCAGTTGGCCAGCCACACGGTCGCGGTCAGCAGCGCCAGCGCCGCGAGCAACTGGTTCGCGCTCCCGAACAGCTGCCAGAGCGGCGTCCACGTCCCCGTGGCGATGAGACCGTACGCGACGACCGACTGGAAGCCGGCGTTCGCGTACCGGTTGGTCGCGACCTCCTCGACCTGGGACTCGGGCGTCCCGATTATCTCTTCGAGCATGTACCGGCCCAGCCGGAGCGCGGTGTCGGTCGAGGTGAGCAGGAAGCTCACCATCACCAGCGCCATGAACGGCGCGCCGTACTCGATCGGGATGCCGAAGCTGGTGAGCATGATGCCACCGCCGTCCGCGAAGTTCGGCAGCGCGAGCCCGACCCCGCCGGTCGTGCCTTCGGGAGTGATGCCGACGACCGCGACCGCCGACAGCGCGACCACGGCCAGCAGGCCCTCGCCGAGCATGCCGCCGTAGCCGATGAGTCGCGCGTCGGTCTCCTTGTCGAGTTGCTTTGCGGTCGTCCCCGACGACACCAGCGAGTGGAATCCGCTGATGGTGCCACACGCGATGGTGACGAACAGCATCGGGAACAGCGGACTCACGACGCCGAAGGAGTCGCTGCCCCAGAATCCGCTGTAAGCCGGGATGTTGGTCTGGAGCGGTTCGGCGGGCGTCGTGATGAGCGTCCCGACGATGATAGCCAGTAGCGCGCCCCCGACGCCGGCGTACAACAGGAACGACGACAGGTAGTCGCGCGGTTGCAACAGCACCCACACCGGGAGGACGCTGGCGACGAACGCGTACACGAGGATGATGGGAATCCACGTCGTCTGCGTGAGCGCGAGCGGGTACTGGATGCCGACCCAGACGCTGGCGAACACGCCCGCCACGAACAGCACCGTGCCGGGGATGAACGGCCCGTCGAGCTGGTAGAGGTACACCCCGAACAGCAGCGCGAGCGCGATGTACAGGATGCTCGCGGTGGCCGCGCTGGGGAACTCCTGGAACACCAGCGCCGTGACGTACGCGAACACCGCCACGACGAGGATGATGGTCAGGAACGCGAACCACAGCAGCATGTTCTTGCCGTCGTCGCCGACGTACTCGCCGATGATGTACCCTATCGACTTGCCCTCGTGTCGCAGACTGCCCGACAGCGACACGAAGTCGTGGACCGCGCCCATCAGCGGGTTGCCGATGGCGATCCACAACAGCGCCGGGACCCAGCCCCAGATGAGCCCCGCGGTGATGGGTCCGACGATGGGCGCGCCGCCCGCGATGCTCGAATAGTGATGCCCCAACAACACCGGCTTCTTTGCCGGCACGTACTCCTGGCCGTCTTCGTACTTGTGGGCTGGCGTCTCGCTGTCCTCGTCCAGCTCGACGAACTGGGAGAGGTACCGCGAGTAACTGAAGTACCCGAGCGTGAACAGCACGAGCACTGCCGCCACCAGCCAGATTACTTGAACCATGGTATCTCGCCTCACCCCGTGAAACGGAAAACAGCGACTTAAAGATTGTTCTGTTTTTCGCTAGGAACGACGAATTCAGGCCCCGGTATCGGCGTTCTGGTCGCGATTCAGCCCGAGTTCGACGGAGAAGGGTGACCGAACCGGCAATAAGTTCCGCTTGAATACTTTCTGGCCCGGCCTCAGGGGTCGGCGGTCGGGGCGACCGCGACGTCGAGTTCCTCGGCCACCTCGTCGAGGAGGTCGCCTTTCACCTCCTCGACCCGCTGGCGGATGCGAGCCACCACCGGCTCGTCGAACTCCGCGTCGATGCGCCGGATGCGCTCGCGCTCGGTGTCGCGGCGCTGTCGGAGGTACGTCGCGGCGGTCCCGGTCTCGCTCTCGTCGGGGTCGGGCGCGATCTTGTTGACCACGAGCCCGGCGACGCCGAGGTCGTACTCGGCCAGTTCCGCGATGGCGCGCTCGGTCTCGCGAATCGACAGCTCGTCGGGGTTCAACACGAGGAAGAAGGACGCGTCGTTCCGGAGCGTCTCCCCGGCGAACTCGAACAGCTCCTTGCGCTCGACCAGTCGACCGATGATGGGGTCCTCGTCGAGTCGCGCGACCGGGTCGCGGTTCCCGATGGCCGCCTTCTCGTGGAGGTCGACGCTGTGCTCGCGCTTTTCGAGAAGGCGGTCGATCCAGTCGCCCAGAAACTCCGGGAGCGCGAGCAGCCGGAGGGTGCCGCCGGTCGGCGAGGTGTCGAACACGACGCGGTCGTAGTCGTCGCCGTCGGGAGTCGACGCCTCGCGCATCACGTCGATGAAGCGGTCGAACAGCGCGGCTTCGTGCGCCCCGGGCGTGCGGTGGGCCAGCTCTATCTGGCGGTCGATTTCGTTGACGATGGCGGGGCTCACCTGGTCGCTCATCGTGCGCTTTATATCCATCATGTGGCGCTCGACCTCCTCGTCGGGGTCGAGTTCCATCGCGTAGAGGTTCTCGTACCCCGCGACCGCCTGCGGGTCGTCGCCGAACTGCTGGTCGAACACGTCGGAAGTGCTGTGGGCCGGGTCGGTCGAGACGACGAGCGTCTTCAGGCCGTCGCGCGCGCACTTGAGCGCGTACGCACACGAGACGGTGGTCTTGCCCACGCCGCCCTTGCCGCCGAAGAAGACGAACCTATTCATATCAGAAGTGGTACTGGTGGCCCTTGCGTTCGAGCAGCGACCCGCGGTCCCACATCCGGTGTTCCCACTGCTGGAACTCCTCGCCCAGGTACGGCAGGAGTTCGGCGGTGTAGTAGGAGACGGGGCTGGGGATGCCGAACGCGTCGGCGAAACACGCGAACAGGAACGCGTCGTCGACGTCCTCGGCCTCCTGCTCGACGAGCTCGGACGCGGGATGCTCTATCATCCCGTGGTAGAGCCCGTGGAGCCACTCCGCCACCACGTCCCGGTACGCTCCGATTCGGTCGGCGAGTGTCATCAGTTCACAACGAGTCGGCGGCGCGATAAAAGGTTGCCGCCCTCTCGAAATTGGCGTGGGTTCTTCAGTTCGGTGGGCTGCGTCTGAGTTGCAACGAGAGAGCTTCACGGGGCGACGGCTCCGTCTCTGAAAGGTCGTCCACATCCGCGACGGCCGTTTGTTGCAGTTTCCACAACCGATAGGTCGCACCCGCCGACTTCGCCCGCTCCAGCAGTGGTCCCACCGCTTTCTTGCCACCGTTCGCCAGTCCGGTCGCCACGCGCGCTTTCCCACGGTCGTAGGGCGTCTTGAGCCGCATCGCGGTCCGGCCGGCCCGCGTCGATTTGGCGAACTCCGTGACTTTCTTCGCATATTTCGAGCTTTTGACGACCTTGGTGGCTTGCGCGCCCGTCACCGCTTTCGTCACGAACGCGACAGTGTACCCCGCGTACCAATTGTACTGATAGTCGTCGTAGAGCGCGCTCCCTTTTTCGTAGGGATTGTTCGCTCGCTGTGTCTCTTGGAGGCTGGAGACCATCGCGTCGAGGAACATATCGAGGAGTCCGGACTCGTCCAGTAGTTCCACGAGTCCGGTCAGCCCCTCGACGAATCCGAGCGGGTCACCCACCAGCGACACCAGCGACTTGACGGTCCCACCCATGCTGGTCGAGAATCCCGAGAGGACGCCGAGCTGTCCAGCGGTCTTCTGGGCGTAGATGGTGTCGGATTCGAGTTTGCCTGCGAGTTGGCCGATAGCGTTCGCCCGCCGGATGGCGACCGTCGATTCCTCGTTGCCGTGGCTGTCGGTTGCGGTCACCTCGACTTTCGCGCCCGCGAGTTGGTCGCCGAGCGTGGCGAAGCCCGTAACGGTGAACGAGCCGTTGTGCTGACTCAGAACGCTGTCCGGTTGCGCTCGATAGCGCGTTCCGCTGTTTTTCCGGACGCGCGTCTGCGCGACGCCGCTGGGGTCCGCAACTAGATACTCGACGATGTACCGGATTTTGGTGGCGCTGGCGTTGCCGATGTAGCCGTACCTATCGAGGCGGATGTCCGGCCCGCGATAGTCGTGCAGTGTCGGGTCGCCGCCGAAGTCGCGCTCGCGGCCGTCTTCGAGGCCGTCGCCGTCGCTGTCGGTCAGCCTGTCGCCATCGGTGTCGTAGCCAATCTTGAGTGTGGCAGTCTCGACGGCGTGCTTGATTCACCGTCGACCCTAACTGACTGAGTACGAATCGGTTAGCTGTCGCGGTTAAATTCGGTAGATGCGAGGAAGTCGGCAGTTGTTGGTGGCTCCCACCCGCCTTCGGTCCACGGTTCGGAAGCGGGGATAACGACGATACGGCCATCGTTAAGTTC
Source organism: Halorussus halobius (assembly GCF_004765805.1). Taxonomy (GTDB): domain Archaea; phylum Halobacteriota; class Halobacteria; order Halobacteriales; family Haladaptataceae; genus Halorussus; species Halorussus halobius. The sequence goes on from NZ_SBIU01000004.1 coordinate 393,581, forward strand.
GGCGATATACCACGGTGAAGGCGTTCCTAACCCCTCTACACCGCCTAGACCGTCAAGGATTGTCTTCGTATACACGCCGATATATGGAATATCCTCGACTGAATCGGTGATCTGGGCCGTTTCTGGACGCACTGACACACCCGGTGTTATAAATACTGGAGCATAATCGACAGCAAGCGTACTTGCAATTCGGCAGACTAACTCGAAAATCACGTCCATTCGATGCTGGTAGGTCGTATCTTCAGCCACCGAGGCTGGATCAATCCTTCGTCCGAGTCCGATACTAAGTGGGGGCTCGGCTGGATCGCGGTCATCGTTCAGATTGAATTTGAAATTGAGTTCCCACCCGTCAAACGGGATATTTATATTGTCGAACTGAACGCCGTCCACTCTTGACTTTCGTTCGGTGATTTCTCCGGTTTTAAATCCGATATCATTGCAAACTTTGAGAACCGTTTCAATAATGTCGTCCGGCGTACTATGTGTGTAGAATGCTGCAACTGTCGTCGGCATATCAGGAATTTATTTCATCGTAGGTACTAATTTCTATCGTAATATCGGAGTCAAGTCCATTTGAACTAAGACCGTTTTTCACTCGATCGGGAATATTGTTGAGTTTGCTCTCATATTGGTCATAGAATTCTTCGGTGACTACAACAAGAATATCATCCTCTCCAGATCCGGCTTGAGCTACCAGTTTGTTTACCAGACCGTCTATTTCCTCATCTACGAGGAATGGATTATATCCGCCAGGGTCAAGATGCTTTGATTCTTACGAGTCTCGTCAGTCGAGAGACTCGACCTCTGACTCAGGTCTCTCACGTCGGCCCCTTGCCGGACCATTATATCGAGTCCATCTGATCCAATTCTGCCACCAGTAACCTCACGGTCGGCCCGCCACGCGTCCACAAGTAGACGCCGGGACTCAGCATCCAACTGCACGAACTGATTCAGGGCTTTGTCGTCGAGCGTTCGCGGAACTCACGTCGGTCTTCGCTAACCGCGCGCCGAATTCGCTCGGGTCAACATCTGCTGCAACGACCGCATCACGATAGACGCGTTGCTCACGATCAGTCAGGTCTGTGCAGTCACCACCACCGATCCGCTGAGTTCCGTATCCACTAGCACTACACGCCCGTCGGAACAGTGCGTTCACGTCTTCGTCGTCCAACTTTCGGAGGTCGTCTGCCCCGTCCTCCCCGTGCCGTGCGAGGAACCGCGTTACTCGCTTCTGCTCGACGTCCGAGAGGTCGGTCGTATCAACATTTGCGCCAGCAAACTCATAGCTGACAAAACTCAATCCGGTACGCTTAAACTATTGATTAAATAAATATTTTATATTACATGAATAAATACATTAGTCTAAAAGATAAGACTGCAACCGTGATTCCGTACTTTCTGATGGATCCACAGGATTATTTGTTTTTACGATTAGGATATGGCCTGTTGGTAGCTCTTCCACCATCCATGCAGGTGTTTGAAGAACGTACTCACGACCACCAAAGTCGTCAATTGTTGGCTCAGACAAAACTAAAATCCAAGGTATCCGCTGAATGCTTTCACTAATTGGCCTTTTAACAGGTCGAAGTCCACTAGAGGGACTTGACCCGACTGAAAGAACCCCCCAAGTGTATTCAGGATTTGTAGCGGACACAACCCCCTTTGTCATTTCGAGTATTGCTGTAACGCGTTTTTGAACTAGTTCTTGAGTATGTTGTTCAGAATTTACGTCGGTAGCGGTCTCCACCGCCATAGTGGAGAATGTGGTTATTACTCTTGGTTCATTCCAGTCCCAATTTTCGCCGAGGTTCAATCCAAGAGTTATATCTAGAACCTTGTCATATTTCAAGGACAAGAGCTTTTGTTCAGCCCCTTCCTCATCAACAAGCTGTTCGTTATCTTGTAGGCTGAATCCAGCATTAACACACCGGTCAACGATAACTGGGACATCATCTTCAGAGATTGCACCAGAAAAATGTCATATATGGTATGGTTCGTCTGCCATGTTTATCTTCTAGGCCGATTCCACTTCATTTATAATCTTTCTCTGAATTCTATTGTTTTGGTGACCAGACTTGGTCCGGAGGGTTAGTTTCCGATCCTGTACGGACATTTGAAATCTGAAGACGTGAGTAAATTTCCCCAAGTGCAGTTGCAAGCTTTCTCTGGTTTGTTTGACCAATATTGCTATCTTCAAACCAAATATCTGTGAATGTCGTTATCTGTAAGTCATGTTGATATGGGGCTGAGCTGAATATCTCATATTGATTTACGGATATTTCGATAGGGTTTTTGTCCGGATTCTTTTCTAAAATACCTCCTTTAGTACACGATATATAATTATCAGAAACTATGCATATACTGTGCTCACTATCCAATAGTTGAATTTTTGATTCACCTGATAGAGAAATTTGGGTTATCCTCCACGACGCTTTAGGAATACTAGACACTAAATCTTGAAAAGTTACACCATCAGAATCCACAATCTGTAATGAATCTGTCTCCTCTGGCTTATCCTTTGACTCAAGGCGACATGCTACATCAGTCACTAATAATATATCCTCGAATGAGACGAGTATCTCCTCGATAATTGAAAGCATTTGATCTCCTTTACCCTCTTCTGGAGATGCTGGCACTTCCAATATCCATGACACGCTTTCAGGGCGGAAAGCGAGAAATGTTTTATTTTGCTTGGGATTATTTGGCGCATTATTTAGATTGCTAAGATCAGTCATAAAGAAAATCTTCTATCTGGTCTGCTTCTTGTTTATATGAGAGTGGAGAACTAGTAACTACAAGTAATATCTGATCCTTTGAAATTTTATCTACTTTCCAAGCAGGAGCAGAAAGGAGCTTTTCCTCACCAATCCTTGATATTAAATCTTTTGTGAATAGATTAATCCAAAAAATACCTGGGATACCTGATTTGTCTAATACCTCTCGTGTGATTTCCTCTCCGCTATCTTGCTCGCCATAAAGCGAACCAAAGGCGTACTTTGGTTTCATGATATCCACCAATTGGAATACAAGATCTAGAAACGATGAGACTCGATCCATTGGACTGGAATGGTCTTTATCGTGGTCCTTAAACTGTGACGACCAAATTTTGAGAGATATATGCTTTGTTGTGGAGAATACAGAACTTTCTAAATTTACTTCGAGGTCTACTCGGATATCCTCATACCAGAGTTCTAATCCACCTTTCTGGTCAGAAACTATTCTGTTGAAAGCTTCTTCCGTATTGAGTGTCTGTGTAGGTTCCTTAAAATCTGGAGGTTGATATTTACAAGTATCTTCTTGCCCGTTTTGTTGTGTAGAGCAACCTATCTCTAGATAATGGTTGAGTAAATTCCCGAGGAGTTTTTTCTTAATACTTCTTCCGAAAAGAAACCAAACCTCAACCATATCATCAATCACAGAAACACTCATTTCAGGCTTTATCGGGGGCATCCTTAATCTTAATTTCTATCTCCACACCGTATTCCTCTTTCGCCTTTTCCTCCATCCCTTCTATAAATTCTTTCTTCCTATTGTCTGTCACATCTAACCCTCTCACAACATACACTAATGTATCTCCATCCATACTTTTATAACTAGTACTTGAATCCAGTTTCTTATTGACATCCTGATATTGACTTACACCTAATTGATGCCATTTTTGGTCTTTTACTTCGATAATGTTGCCATTTTCAAGTACAATATCTAGTTCGCCTTTTTCACCAGCGCTACCAACATCAGTACTCAGCCGTCCGATTCGGTCTGCTCCTATTTCATTAGCAACCCGTGCTTCGTAAATAGGACCGCCTACGTCATCTTGCTTGGCAATATCTTGAACTATACCTTTAGATCCACTCTTGTGTTTAACAGCCATATAATCAGTAGCAAACTGGTTAACTTTCTCAATAGAAACATCCCCTTCTGAGAATTCTCTAGCGAGATTACGTCGTGCTTCTCGTGAATATTTGCCATCTATCCCCAATATATTCTCAAGACTATCATACCTAATTTTAGCGATTAAATTAGCTCCCTTACCATTGGCGTCTTCCAATAGTTTTGTCGCTTCTACTCTCTTGGTAGATCCTAATGAATCAAAGCGCTGGATAGCATTTTGAATATCTCCAGTAGAAACTCGAAGAGTATCGGATCGCCAAGCTTCAGCAATTGCATCCTGAGCATCTGCATCGACTTGAATCAGTCGCTCAAACGAGTCAGAGTCGAGTGTGGCCGCTAATCGAAGCCCAGCAGGTCCGGTTTCAGCGACGAACCGTTCTGCGGCCGCCTCACTAACGTCGGTCTCATCGATTTTCTTGTAGAACCGACCAACCCCGACATCTGCTCGCCGAACTGCTGTAGTGTACTCCAACAGTTCTTCCTCACTCAGTTGTGTACAGCCACCGCCAGCCCGCTTGAATGTCCCAACGCTACACGTCTTTCGGAACATCCGCCGGACACTCTCACTGTCCATCTGACGTAGCATCTCAGCACCATCCTCCCCATGCTGTGCAAGGAACCGCGTTACTCGCTTCTGCTCGACGTCCGAGAGGTCGGCACTATCCACCTCAGCCGTTTGCTGAAGCTTCCACAGCCGATACGTTGCCCCCGCCGACTTCGCCCGCTCCAGCAATGGCCCCGCCGCTTTCGTTCCCCCTTCAGCTAACCCGGTGGCTACGCGTGCCTTTCCACGGTCGTAGGGTGCCTTGAGCCGCATCGCGGTCTGTCCGGCGCGCGTCGATTTGGCGACGTCCTCGATGGTCTCGACATAGTTCGTACTCTTGAGCGCTTTCGTGATCTGGCCACCGTACACTGCTTTCGTGATGAAGCCGGTCGCGTAGCCAGTATACCACGCACGCCGATACTCGGTGTACTCGCTGGTCCCTTTCGTGAACGGGTTGTTCACCTGCTGTTTGGTTTCGAGGGTTGATTTGAACGCCTCGATGAACATGTCGAGGACGCCGGACTTGTCAAGTATCTTGACGAGTTGGCGGAGCCCGGTGACGAAGTTGAGGAGCGCGTCCGGATTAGCGGCGAACTCTTCGATTGCTTTTAAGCTACTGCCGATGCTGGCATCGAAGCCCGAACAGACGCCGTACCCGGAATTTGTCTGGTTATTTATATAATTGTAACTGTCGGTCCGCGACTTTGCTTTCAATCCACAGTCGTTCGCGCGTTGGACGAGCGAATGCGTATTTTTGTTGCCGTGCTTGTCGGTCGCAGTCGCTTCGACGTTGGTTCCGATCTGATCCTCTAAACCGGAGACAATCAGTTGACTCGGCTCCGTAAACGACCCGTTGTGACGGCTAAACTCCGCCGATGGAGTCGCGCTGTACTGAACGTCGCCGTTTTTCGTAACTGTCGTTTTCGCAACGTCACTCGGGTCTGCAGTGTAGTAGACGGCGACGTACTGGATTTTCGTGAAGTTCTCTTGGAAGCGGTAGCCGTATTTCGCCGGTCGAATATCCGGCCCGCGATAGTCGTGCAGTGTCGGATCTGCACCGAAGTCGCGCTCGCGGCCGTCTTCGAGGCCGTCCCCGTCGCTGTCGGGATTCTCGGGATCGGTCTTGTACAGCCACTCTTGGCGGTCCGAGAGACCGTCCTCGTCGGTGTCGTATGCGAGCGGGCTACTGCTCACTGATTTGCGACTCAGATGCTCGCGCTTGTCCGAGCCTGATTGTCCGTTGAGATACTTCCGGGACGCCTCCGGACTCCGCGTTACCGCCGTTTCGAACCCGCCTTCGACCTCCTGCTCGTCGCTCAGACCGTCGCCGTCGGTGTCCCGAACCGTCGGATTGCTCACCAGCGCGTAGTACTCCCGCCCGTGGACCTGCTTGCGCGGCCCGATCTCCTCGCTGTCGTTTAGCCCGTCGCCGTCGGTGTCCGCGAGATACGGGTCGGTGTCGAGACACTGGCCTCTGCCGTCCCAGAGGCCACAGCTCCCGCGCTCGACGCTGTCGTAGAGCCCGTCGCCGTCGGTGTCGTAGCCGATCTTGAGCGCGTCGATTTCGAAGGTCGCGCGGCCGACCGTCACGACCCGAATCGTGACCTGCTCGCCCGCGAACTGCGAGAGGTCCTCCTCGACCGCTTCGAACTCGCCGCGGTCGCCCTCGCCGCCGGGGATGATGCCGGTCGCCTCGACCGTCGAGTTGTTTGCGGTGCGAGCGACGTGCGAGCGGTCTTCGCCGTAGACGCGGACGCGCTGGCTGTCGGGACCGACGACCACGAGTTCGGCGACCGACCGGTCGCTGATGGCCTCGGCTGTAGCGATGGTGCCGAGGGTGACGGTCTCGGCGTCGCGGAGCGTGACGGTGCGTTCGAGGCTCGACTCCTGTGGACAGCCGTTTTGCTTCCAGCCGGGGAACTGCGGGCAGTCGTCGTTCAGGTTCTTCGTCCCGTCGCCGTCGTCGTCGACCGGACAACCGTCCGACCCGGTACCAGCCTCGGTCGGACAGTCGTCGAAGTAGTCGTTGTACTGGTCGCCGTCGGTGTTCTTGGCGCAGCCGTTGTCCTTGAGACCGGGCGTATTCGGACACTCGTCGTAGTAGTCGCGCGTGCCGTCGTCGTCGCTGTCGCTTGGACAGCCGTCCCCTGCCCCGGCTTCGTTCGGACAGTCGTCTTCGTGGTCGACTGTTCCGTCGTCGTCGCTGTCTATCGGACACCCGTCGGAACCGAGGCCGTATTCGTACGGGCAGTCGTCGTACCGGTCCCACTCGCCGTCGCCGTCCGAATCCTCCTTCGGGTCCGGGTTCGAGACCTCTTCTTCGGTGGTCGTCTCTTCGGTGGTCGTCTCTTCGGTGGTCTCGTCACCACACTCTCCGTCACAGGACCCGCCGCCCTTCGGATTATCGTGCTTCGGTGGACCGACCTGCGCGTCGTACTGACTGTCGGAGCTACCGTCGGTCTCGGTCGGTTCGGCGGTGGTAGTCGCATCGGGGGGAGTAGTCCGTTCGGTAGTGACGGTCGTCTCGGATTGGTCGGGAGTAGTCGAACGCCCGACGTCGGTGGGGTTGGTGGTAGAATGCTCGGTACCGGTAGTGGTCGTCGCCGCCGCGACCGAAGCCTCGACGGTCGTGGTCTCGGTAGTCGTTACAGTAGTAGTGGTTGCGGTAGTAGTGGTAGTGGTCGCCGTAGTCGTCTGAACGGAGGTCGCTCGCTCCGATGTGGTCCGTGTCCTCGCAGCGTCGGTCGTCGCGTTCGCGTCCGGCGCGCGAGTCGTCGAGGAGTTCGCTGCCGACTGACGACGCTCGGATTTCGTCCGGTTGGACGGGGTCGTCCAGTTGCGTGGGTCGGGGCGGTCGGTCGAGCCGACGCCGACCACCGACGAACGGTCGGCGGTGTCCCCGCCGCTGGCGGTGTCGAGCGACGCCGTCGCACTGACCGTCGCGGTCGAGACCTCGCCATCCTGCGACCAGTTGGCGAGGTCGCCGAAGTCGTCGCTTCGGGACCACTTCGTGGGCCGGGAGCGGTCGAACTGCGCCTCCCACGCGTCGGTCGAGATGACCGTGTACGTCGAGAAGTGGGGCGTCTCGGCCGTCACCGTGTCGTTGGTGGTGTCGACCGTCGAGTTCTCGACGGCGACGAACGTCTGGAGCGTCTCGTTGTAGCGGTAGGCGTCGAGCGTCGATTCGTTCGCGTCGCTGACCGTCGACCCGTCGTACGGCAGGGTGATAGTCGCCGTCGAGAAGTTCCGGCTGGTCTCGAACTCGTAGGTCTCGCTCGCCGTGACGGTGTCGACGCTCCGAGTCTCCAGGACCGGTTCCGAGCTGTTGTCGACCGACACCGTGTCCGCGACGTTGCCCTCGCCGGTGATGGACATCGAGACGCCGGTCTGCTCGTCGGCCGAACTCGTCGTGAACGTCTCGTTGCCGTCCAGGGTCCCGTCGCCGTCGGTGTCCGCCACCGTCGGGTCCGTCGAGAGGTTCACCTCCTCGCTGTCGTTCAACCCGTCGCCGTCGGTGTCGCCTGTCAGCGGGTTCGTCTCGTAAGTCTCCAGCTCTTCGCTGTCGTTCAATCCGTCGCCGTCGGTGTCCGACTGGTTCAGATGCGTTCCGACCGTCCGTTCGCGGGCCGTCGAGAGCCCGTCTCCGTCGAAGTCCTCGGCGGCGTCGCTCACCGAGTCGTCGTCCGTGTCGGTCGAACGCGGCGACAGCAGACTGGACTGGACCTCGTAGCCGTCGCCGAGGCCGTCGCCGTCCGTGTCGTCGTCGTAGGGGTCGGTCCCCAGCGCGTACTCGTAGTAGGTGGCGACGCCGTCTCCGTCGAAGTCCTCCGAGCCGTCGCTGACGTTGTTGCCCGCCTCATTGGTGGCTGTGCGCCCCGAGTCGCTGTCGGCCGCAAGTGGATTCGTGAGCGTCCGATTCAACTCCGTGCTGTCGTTCAGCCGGTCGCTGTCCGTGTCCGAGGCGTTCGGGTCGGTGCCGTACTGGTGGACCTCCGGGCCGTCTCGGATGGTGTCGGTGTCGGTGTCGACGTTCAGCGGGTCGGTCGAGTACGTGTGAATCTCAGGACCGTCTTCGAGGCCGTCGCTGTCCGTGTCCACTGTGAGAGGACCGGTCCCGTTGACGACTTCCGGGCCGTCACGGAGACCGTCGTCGTCCGTGTCAGCGACCAGCGGGTCGGTTCCGTGGACGTTCACCTCGACCCCGTCCGAGAGCCCGTCCCCGTCGGTGTCAGCGACCAGCGGGTCGGTTCCGTGGACGTTCACCTCGACCCCGTCCGAGAGCCCGTCCCCGTCAGTGTCCGCCGTCAACGGCTTCGTCCCGTAGGTCCAGACTTCGGCCCCGTCCTCCAGACCGTCGTCGTCCGTGTCGGTCGCGTTCGGGGCCGTTCCGTAGCTATCGACTTCGACGCCGTCGGTGAGGTTATCGCCGTCGGTGTCCGCGACGTGGGGGTCGGTGTCGTGGGTCTGCTCGCGCTGGTTGTCCAATCCGTCGCCCTCGAAGTCCTCGCTGGCGTCGGGGGTCCCGTCCCCGTCGGTGTCGGTCGCGTTCGGGTCCAGCCGGTCGGAGTCCAACTCGAAGCCGTCGCGTAGCCGGTCGCCGTCGGTGTCCGGGTCGAGCGGATCGAGCGCCGCGTCGAACTCCTCGGCGTTACTCGCGCCGTCTCGGTCCAAGTCCTCCGCGCCGTCCCGTCGCCCGTCGTCGCTCTCGTCGCGCGCAGTCCGGTTCGAGTCGCTGTCCGGGTCGTCCGGCCACAGCCCCACGACCGTCTCGTTGCCGTCCGTCACCCTATCGCCGTCAGTGTCGGCCGCCAGCGGGTCGGTGCCATACTGGTTGATCTCGGTTCCGTCCGACAGGCTGTCGCCGTCGCTGTGGGCCGCCAGCGGGTCCGTCCCGTACTCGGTGACCTCCTCGCCGTCGGTGAGGTTGTCGCCGTCGGTGTCAGCGACCAGCGGTTCGGTGCCGTGGTCGTGGACTTCGGGACCGTCTTCGAGGCCGTCGCCGTCGGTGTCGGGGTCGTTCGGGTCGGTGCCGTTCTGGCGGACTTCAGCCGCGTCGTCGAGACCGTCGCCGTCGGTGTCGACCGCATTCGGGTCGGTGTCGTACTCGTGGAGTTCCGTGCTGTCGTTGAGACCGTCACGGTCGCTGTCGGGCTCGTTCGGATCGGTGTCGTGCTTTTCGACTTCGGCGGCGTCGCTCACCCCGTCGCCGTCGGTGTCGACCGCATTCGGGTCGGTATCGTATCGGTGAACTTCGGCGTCGTCCCCGAGGCCGTCGCCGTCGGTGTCGACCGCATTCGGGTCGGTGTACTGGAAGTGGACTTCCGCCGCGTCTCCCAGCCCGTCGCCGTCGCTGTCGGGGTCGTTCGGGTTGGTGTCGTAGCGGTATAACTCCTCCTGGTCGTCCAGTCCATCGCCGTCCGTGTCGATTCCGGTCGGGTCGGTCCCGAGTTGGAGTTCGGCGTCGTCGGCCAATCCGTCGCCGTCGGTGTCGTTGCTCGCCGGGTCGGTGCCGTGCTGACTAACTTCGACCCCGTCGGGGATGCCGTCGCCGTCCGAGTTGTTGTCCAAGGGGTCGCTCCCGTACCTCGTGGTCTCGTTGTCCAACAGCCCGTCGCCGTCGGTGTCCGGGTCGAGCGGATCGGTGTCGTACTCCGCGAGTTCTGCGCCGTCGGTGAGGCCGTCGCCATCGGTGTCCGGGTCATCGAGCGCAGTACCGAGGGCCTGCTCGCGCAGGTTGGACAGTCCGTCGCCGTCGAGGTCACCGTCGGCGTCGTCCGTGGCGTTGTGGGTAGCGGTGCTATTGGCCTGCACGGGACTGAGGCCATCGGCGCGAATCTCGACGCCATCGCTGAGACCGTCGCCGTCAGTGTCGGGTTGGAAGGGGTCCGAGGAGACTCGTTGTTCGGCCGCCGTGGTGGCGTTGTCGGCGTCGAAATCTTCCCGGCCGTCGCGGACGCCGTCGTCGGCCTCGTCGCTGTCGGTTCGAGCGGCGTCGCTGTCGGCGTCGAGCGGGTCGGTGACGGTGACCGACTGTTCGTAGCTCGCGCGGAGACCATCGCCGTCGAGTCGCAGGACCGAGGTGTCGCGCTGAACGAACGACGCGTTCGTTTTGGGAGGCGCAGCGCCGACGGTCGTCGCGTTGACCTCGATTCGGTGGGGTGCGTCGGTCAGAGAGAGATTCGCCGTAAACGTGGCGTTGTGGCCCGGTGCGGTCGGCGTCGAGACCGATACCGGTTGCGAGTCACCGTCGACGGTCACGGTGACGTTGGCGTGGCGCGTGCGAGCGTCGGATACCACGCCACGGAGCGTGTACGTGTAGCGGCCGTCGCGGAGCGGGTCCTGCCGGGTTGTGAGCCGCACTTGCGGGTCGAGGGCGCGGTCCAGCAGGGCGACCGCGCGCTGGGCCGCCAGCCAGCTCGTGTTGTACGCGTCGATGGCCGCGACGTACCGGTCGTTCGTGCGGAGGCGTTTGCCGCGCGCGAGCGCGTCTCGCGCGGTCGAGATCCGGCTCTCGACGGTCGTGGCGAGCGTCTCGTTCACCGAGGAGGCGAGTCGTTTGACCCGGATGAGGTCGGCGAGCGTGGTGTTGGCGGCGCGATGGTCGGCAACGGCGAGCAGGCGAGCGGCGGTCGGCGTCGAGTTCTGGACGGCGGCGGCCACCTCGCGGTCGGTCGTGAAGACGTCGGCGCTCTCCGGCCGGTTCGGTCTAGAGGTAGCTAGCGTCGCGTTGAGCCTAACGAGGACGTCGTCGGGAGCGTTCGCCCGGACGAGCCGGTCGACGGCGGCCGCTTTGAGTTGGCTGGCGTTCAACGAAGAGAGTTGAGACGCTGCCCCGGTCGCGGCGTCGGTCGGCGACTGGGCCTCGGACGAGGACGCGGCTGCTGGAATGGAAGGAGGGTTCGAAGGCCGGACCGTATCCAGCGGGAGAGCCGCCGTCACGACGAGAATAGAAAATATAACTGCAATCTTCTGGCGAGATAATCCCATTTTTGGATACATTAAATATATATACTATTTAAATTTTTCTGGCGGGTAAGTATGGCACGGCGAGTGGTCGTACTGTCGCGGAACGCTCGAACGAAAGGTCGACGGACACGACCACTTCTCGATTCGGGGTGACGATGCAATGGCGGTCTACAGGCGTCGGGAGAGCGACCCGCCCGACTACGAGTAATTCTACAACAACCGATGGCGGGCGAACGAATCCCTCGACGAAAAGACGCGGGTCGGGGCGGTGCAGACGGGACAGTGCCAGCCGCCGAAAACTGGCCACAGACTCACCTTCGCATGGAGCCAGCTAATCGAACACTGCACCGAGCGAGCCCTCGCAACCCGCTTCCGCCCCGACTACACGTCCTCGGCCAGCGCGTCGAGCGCCCGCTCCAGTTCGCCCCGGCGCTTCCACGCCGCGATTCGGTCCGAGAGCGCCGACACCGGGAGCCCGAGGCTGACCGACGAGCGTGCGGTCACGCGGCTCCCCTCGTCCTCGGGGTCGACCGAGAGCGTCGTCTCCATCGATTCGAAGGGGCCGCCGTCGCTACGCTGGCGGTAAAACAGGCCGTCGCGGCGCTCCTCGAAGTCGAGTTGCATGGTCAACCCCGTCGCGCCGGCGGTCACGGTCCAGCCGTCGTCGGTTTCTTCGACGTCGTACACCTGGAAGCTCCCCTCGTACTCGACCACGGACGCGGGCGTGAGCGCGCGCTCGACCACTGCGGGCGGCGCGGACACGAACGTCGAGACTTCGACCTCGCGCATCGTCGGCCATACGCAGGGCGACCCGAAAGGGTTACGGTCGACTGGCGGCGAGCGCGGAGCTACGGCCCGGCGTAGGGGGTCAACAGCGGGAGCGTGAGGAGCGCGAGGACGCCGACGACCGCCAGACTGGCGAGCACGAGCCGCCGGAATCGGAGGTGGCCGGGGACCTCGCTTCGGAGGTCGGGACGGGCGTCCCAGACGAACCGATAGTAGGCCAGCCCCGTCGTGGCGAGGAACAGCATCGTCGACCAGCCGAGCGCGCCCGCCAGCTCCGCGCCCAGTTCCAGCAGGTACGCCGGGGCGTAGCTGTAGCAAAACAGGAACCCGAACCCCGCGACGACGACGAACGGGACCGGGTCGACCGGCCGGCCCACCCTGTTCCGCGGTCGCATGACCGTCCGTTGGGCCCCGCGGGCCTTCGGTCTGCTGGCCCGACCAGCCCCGGTCGCCGCTACGACGCGTTCCGACGCCCTGTCGGGAAAAGGATAAGACGATGGTGAGTCAACATCCGGCATGGCGAACTCGCAGGGCGACCCCCGGGTGCTGTTCGTGATGAACCTCGTGCTGTCGGCGGGATTCGCGACGCTCGTCGTCTGGGGCCTCTCGGTGGTGGACGCGCTCGCGTTCGAGTGGCAGAGCGTCGTCGCCCTCACGGGGATATTGATGGTCGTGACGTACCTGGTCGTCCGCTGACGCGCTACAGAAAGCTTACGGGGGTTCGTTGGAATCGGGGCACGATGACGAACTCGGACGTCACGACCGCAGAGTGCCCGCACTGTGCCGCCCCGGTCGCGCACCTCGCTCGGGGATGTGACGCCTGCGGTCGACGAATCGAGTGGTCGTGGATTCAGCCGTGTCGCGAGTGCGACGCGCCGGTGGAGTACGCCGAATCGACTCCGACGTGCTCGGCGTGTCGGACCGACCGCTCGGTCTGGGACGGCGTCGTCGCTCGCGTCCGGCGCGAGCGCCCGCACGTCGACCTCAGAATCGCGACGGACGCGGTGGTCCACCCCAGCGACGCCGGGTTCGTCGCCCACGCCGGCGACCCGCGCGGTCAGCGCGCCGACTACCGGCGGCCGCTCCCCGACGGGGCCGGCGTCCACGTCAAGGAGTTCGCCGACCGGTACGAGGTCCACTGGGACAGGGTCGACCCCACCGAGGACTTCCTCGGCCACGTCCTGGCCGACGCGCCCCACTGGCTGCTGGTCGGCGGGCTCGTCGGCGTCAAACTCGCGCGCTGGCCGGTCGGGCCCGCGTCGCGACTGGCCGGCTATATTAAGAGCTAAACCCCAGCGCGCCCGTCGTGGGAACGAACGATGACCATCGAAGACCGCGGGGACGCCAAACTCATCACCCACGCGCTGGCACAGGACACCCTCTCGAAGATACGCGACGCCGAGACCGAGCAGGTCGCGTTCCGGAAGGGGCTGGTGAAGCTCGGCCGCATCTGTGGCTACGAGATAATCGACGGCGCGATGGAGACCGAGTTCGTCGAGATCGAGACGCCGCTGACCCAGACCACGGGCGAGCGCGTGAAGGGCCTCGACGACGTGGTCATCATCAACGTCCTCCGAGCCGCGACGCCGTTCGTGGAGGGCCTGCTGAAGGCGTTCCCGCGAGCCAAGCAGGGGGTCATCAGCGCGGGCCGCGACGAGGAGGCGGGCCGCGACGAGGACGGCACCTTCCCCATCACCATCGACTACGTGAAGCTCCCCGAGATAACCGAGGAGGACACGGTCATCGTGGCCGACCCGATGCTCGCCACGGGGTCGACGATGTGTGCGGTCCTCGACGAGATAACCGACAGCCAGCCCGACCCCGAACACCTGTTCGTGCTGTCGGCGGTCAGCGCGCCGGAGGGCCTGCTCCGGGTCGACGAGGCGGCCGACGCGGCCGACCTGCTCACGGTCGCCATCGACGACCACCTCGACGACGACGGGTTCATCGTGCCCGGACTCGGCGACGCCGGCGACCGGGCGTTCCGGACGACGTAGCTAATCGAGTAGTTCGGACGGGGAAGTACCACCTGCGTCGAGTACCTCTGAATCGAACGTGACTAGTTCGGCGTCGGCATCCTCTGCTGCCGCGAGAATGAGACAATCCATCGGATACAGGAGCGTCTCCTGTTGCAGTTGATTCGTCGCGAGAACGTCGGACGTTTCGTGGACGAAGACCTCTACTCGTTCTGAGACACCGTCTATTATCTCCTCTACTCGCTCCGGTTCCCACTGTTTATGCTTGACGAGTACCGTTCGGAGTTCGAGTAAGTTCAAGAGCGACGTGTAAAACTCGTAATCAGCGTTGAGTAGTCTCCGTGCCGTCGTCGCTTGCTCGGCTTCTTCGTCCAGAATAGCCACGAAGACGTTCGTATCGAGGAACAGCCGCTCGCTCATACGTCCTCGCGTACGTCTCGGACGGCTTCGACCGGGTCGACGCCGTCGTCGTCCGACCTGTTCGCCAGAAAGTCGCCCAAGCGTTCGTCCTCGGCGAGGGTGTCGAGGGCCTCGCCGAGCGTCTCCTGCTCCGGCTCCAAGTCACCGTTCGATTTCCCGGTCCCCAACGAGGAGAAAGTCCGGACAGTGTTTCCCATCACTCGCAACTACGGTCCGGCGAATAAAATGGTTTTCCACGGTCAGTGACCGTCGATATCGCGGCGTAGCGAGTCGGTGCGGTCATTGGCGGTAGTCCGCCGACCGACCATCGCCAAGACCTATATGTCGGCCGTACCCACCATTCGGGCATGACTGACGACGCCGACGACCCCTGTTCGCACTGCGGCGAGGACGTCGCCGACGCGCTGGCTCGAACCGTCCGGCTGAGCGTCGACCGAGCGGAGATAGACAGCCAGCGACTCTGTCCCGCGTGTTTCGCCGAGTGGATCGGCCGCTACGAGTCCGAGATGCAACCGGATTCCGAACCCGACCAGCCCGTCGTCGAGGAGGTCGACGGCGAGTTCATCGTGGACTGACGAACCCCTCGGTATCGGGTGGAGAACCCGCCGACTGAACGGCGTCGTCGCCGGCAAGTTTTCCTGCCGAAAGCCACCCCAATTGCGGAATATAGCGCTCCGGAGCCGTTTCGCGGCGAGTCGCCCCGACGCCCGCCGAACCCCTTCGTTTCGGGTGTGCGACCGCACGGAGGCGACGGGATATCGCGACGTCCGACCCCTGACGAAACGGACCTTGGTGTGGGAAAACGGAACAATGAAGCGGGACACCTCGATGGGGACCTGTCCGTCGAGGACGGTTCGCGTCCGGTTACTCGTCGTCCTCGGTCGCCGACAGCCCCTCGTCGCCCCGCTCCAGTGCCCTCGGGACGTCGTGGTGGTCGGAGTAGCCGTCGAACCAGCGCACGAGGCGTTCGAGTCGGTCGACCACGTGGGCGGGCTCGCCGCTCCTGGAGAGCTCGTGGCCCTCGCGGGGGTAGCGCACGAGCCTGGTCTCCACGCCGTTTTTCTTGTACAGTCGGAAGAGGAGTTCGGCGTCGCTCACCGGAACCCGGAAGTCCTCGTCGGCGTGGACCAACAGGGTGGGCGTGTCGACCGCGTCGGCGTAGGCGGTCGGGGACTGCTCGCGGAGGAACGCGGGGTCCTCCCACGGCGTCGCGTCGAAGTCCCACTCGACGAGTTTGAACGCGTCGGTGGTGCCGTAGAAGCTGTTGAGGTCGTAGACGCCGCGCTGGCTGACCGCCGCGTCGAACCGGTCGGTGTGGCCCACCAGCCACGCGGTGAGGTAGCCGCCGTAGCTCCCGCCCGTGACGAACAGGTCGTCCTCGTCGACGTACGACCGGTCCGCCACCTCGTCGACGCCCGCCAGCACGTCCTCGGCGGCCGGCGAGCCCCACCGGCCCTCGCCGATGGCGGCCATGAACGCCTCGCCGTAGCCCGTCGACCCGCGCGGGTTACACCAGAAGACGACGTAGCCACGGGCCGCGAGCAACTGGAACTCCTGCCACATCGTCCGGCTGGTGCCCCACATCGAGTGGGGGCCGCCGTGGATTTCGACCGCGAGCGGGTAGGTCTCGTCGGGCGAGAAGTCGGGCGGCGTCAGCACCCAGCCCTGAATCTCGTCGCCCGACTCGTTCTCGAACCGGAGTTCCTCGGGCCGAGCCACCGCCCGGTCGTCGAGGTACTCGCCGTTGGTCCGCGTGAGTCGCCGGGTCTCCGCGCCCCGGAGCGTCGTCGCGAACGCGTCGCCGGGGTGGTCCCACTCGCCGGCCACGTACGCCACGGCGTCCTCGCCGACCGACGCGCCGTACACCTCCCGGTCGGCGACCACGCGCTCGGGGTCGGCGCTGGCGTCGCCGGGCACCCGCCAGAGCGCCACGTCGCCCTCGTCGGGCGTCAGGAAGTAGAGGTCCTCCTCGTCGGGACCCCACTCGGGGACGCCGGCCGGCCAGTGGGGGACGGGTGCGCCCGCGAGCGTCCGGTCAAGCGAGGCGGTCGGGGTCGTCACTTCGCCGGTCTCCCGGTCGAGGACCTCGATTTCGGTCTGTTCGAGCGTGGCCGCCTCCGGGTCGGTGGCGGCGTAGGCCAGACGGCCGTCGCTCGTGGCCGCGACGCTCGCGCCCCACCCGGCGGTCTGCACAACGGTCCCGACCTCCTCGCCGGCATCGAGGTCGTACTCGGCGATATCTACGATGATGTTGTCGTCGGGGTCGCCCGTGCGCTGGACGCCGTAGTACAGCGTCGACTCGTCGGCCCACTCCGGTCCGGAGAAGTCGTAGTCGCCGTCGGTGAGTCGCGTGACCTCGGCCTCGCCCGCGTCGCTCGCGAGGTCGGCCACGTAGACGTGCGAGCGCCGCCCGTCGACGTAGCCGCCCTTCGACCGATACACCAGTCGGTCGACCACGCGGGGGTCGGGGTCGTCGGGTTCGTACTCACCGTCGAGTTCGAGGTCGCGCCCGGCCTCGCGGTCCTCGGCGGTGACCGACTGGACGAACGCGATTCGGCTCCCGTCGGGCGACCACGCGGGACTGGACGCGCCGCCCACGACGTCGGTCACCTGCCGGGCCTCGCCGCCGTCGGTCGGCACGACCCACAGTTGGGGCCGGTCGTCGTCCCGGCCGCGCGTGCTCACGAAGGCGAGCCGGTCGCCGCTCGGACTCCACCGAGGGCTGGCGTCGACCCCCTCGGACACGGTGAATCGCCGGGGCTCGCCCCCGCCGACGGGGACGACGTGGATGGTCGCCTCGTACTCGTCGTCGCTCGTCGGCACCTTCCGGACGAAGGCGACCCGCTCCCCGTCGGGGGAGATTCGGGGCTCGCCCACCTGCGCGAGGTCGTGATAATCGCTTGCACGGACCGTCTCCATACGTTCGGAGTTCGGACAAACTGACAAGAGGATTCCGGTTCCCCGGCCCGGCCGTCCGCCGCATCGGAAACGACCGATTGTCCGGACCCCGGGCCTCGAAATCCAGCGTTGAGCCCGGAAACGCGACGTTTCGGGGTCGAAGCGTCGACAGGGTATATCTCTCCGGACGTACAGGTACGCGCTGCAATGGTGGGAGACTCCAACAGACGCGACGTGTTGAAGGCGACCGGTGTGGCGGGGCTCGCGGGACTGGTCGGGTTCAGCGGGACCGGGCTCGCGCAGGACCAGCGGCTCTCGTGGCACGCCGGCGGGACCGGCGGGACGTACTTCCCGCTGTCGAACGAGTTCAAGACGGTCATCGACGGGAACACCGACTTCACGGTCCAGGTCCAGTCGACGGGCGCGAGCGTCGAGAACGTCGGCAGCCTCGCGCAGGGCGACGCCGACTTCGCGCTCATCCAGAACGACGTGGCGTACTTCGCGTACAACGGCACGGGCATCGATGCGTTCGAGGGCAACGCGGTCGAGAGCCTCCGCGGGGTCGCCACGCTCTACCCCGAGACCATCCACGTCGTGACCCGTCCGGGGACCGACATCGAGACGCTGAGCGACCTCGAAGGCGCGACCATCAACACCGGCGACCTCGGGAGCGGCACGCAGGTCAACGCGCTCCAGATACTCGACGCGGCGGGCATCGGCGAGGGCGACTTCGAGGAGCAGAACGCGGGCTTCTCGCAAGCGGCCGACCAGCTCAGGGACGGGGACATCGACGCCGCGTTCGTCGTCGGCGGGTGGCCGCTCGGAGCCATCGAGGAGCTGGCGACCACGACCGACGTCTCCATCGTGGAGATATCCGGCGACGCCCGGCAGTCGATCCTGGACGCCCAGCCGTGGTTCGCCGAGGACGCGATTCCGGGCGGCACGTACAGCGGCGTCGACGAGGAGGCCCCGACCGTCTCCGTGCAGGCGATGATAGCGACTCGCGAGGGCCTCGACGCCGACACGGTCGAGACGGTCACCAGCGCCATCTTCGACAACGTCGGCGAGTTGACTATCAAGACCGACTTCATCGGCGAGGACTCGGCGCTCGACGGGATGTCGATACCGCTCCACGAGGGCGCAGAGCGCATCTTCGGCGAGGTCGAGGTCGAGACGCCCTCGGGCGACGGGACCACGACCGGCAACGGGACCGAGATGGGCACCGAAACCGAGATGGGCACCGAGACCGACGGCGGAGCGGCCGAGACCACGACGGCCGAGAACTGACACAGTGACCCGACTCCCCCGACTGGTCGGAGCCTGTCTGGCGGCCGTGGCGGTCGCGGCTCTCGGGGCGTCCGCGACCGCCGGTCCGCTTGCGAGTCCGGGGACGACGCTCGGGCCATCCTCGGACGCCGCGACCGCGACGACGAGCGCTCCGACCGCGAATCCGGCGACGACGAACGCTCCGACGACGAACGTCCCGACCGCCTCCGACGACGGCCGCACGCTGGTCGTGGCGGACGCCGAGACCGGCGAGCGACTGCTAGCGGTCCCGGTGACCGAGGGGACCACGGTGGCGCTGAACTACACCCACAGCGTCGAGAAGACGCCCGTGCTGGACGTGTACGCGGTCGACGGGACCGAACTGGAGATGGTTCGCATGGAGTTTCGTTCGTACGGGGCGGGGCTCCCCGCGCGCGCTGACGTCACCATCACCGAGAACGGTACCTTCGTCTTCGACCCGGAGGGGAGCTACGAGCGGTTGCACGTCACGCCCGGCCGCGTCGCGGGCCACGAACTCGTGGTCGGCGACCGCACCTACGACCTCGTCGACCTCTCGGACGCCCGGACGGTGACCATCCGGGTCGCCGCGGGGTCGGTCGCGACTACCGTTCGACCGCCCTGACCGCGAACCGCGAACCCACCGAGACCCTGCGGAAATCGACGACGCTCACCGAACGACGACTCTCACCGAACCATGACAGCGCGAGACGACGCCGGGGACGCCCCGATTTCCGAGGACGAACAGCAGGAACTCATCGAGCAACTGGAGCGCCGGCGCACGCTCCGGGGCGCGGCGGCGATAGTCGTCACCGTCGTCGCCATCCTGTTCTCGGCGTTCCAGATGTGGCTGGCCGCCCGGGGGTTCGTCTTCCGAGTCGACCTCCCGGTGGTCGGCACCGTCGAGCTCGCCGCGCTCCAGTTGCTGCAGGTCAACGCCGTCCACGTCTGCTTCGCGCTCGTGTTGACCTTCCTGCTGTTCCCGCCGACGACCGGCGACGGGGTCCTCTCGCGGCGACTCGCCC
Organism: Halorussus halobius; assembly: GCF_004765805.1. GTDB lineage: Archaea > Halobacteriota > Halobacteria > Halobacteriales > Haladaptataceae > Halorussus > Halorussus halobius. The sequence goes on from NZ_SBIU01000004.1 coordinate 413,371, forward strand.
GCGTGGTGCCCGCGCTCCGCCGACGATTCGGCGACGGGAGTCCGGTGACGAGGGTCGGCGAGGGCGTCCGCCGGGCGGTTCGCTGGCTATTCGCGGACCCCAATCGTCGCCGGGTCACGCCGGTCGACGCCGTCCTCGTCGCGATTTCGATACTCTCGGCGGCGTACATGATAACCGACTTCGACGAGATACGGCGGATGCGGGCGCTCGGACTCGGTGCCGGCCGACCCATCGACGAGGTGTACTCGTTGCTCGGCCCCGTGGTCGACGCGCTGGCGAGCGTCGGGATTCCGCTCGGCGAACCCTCCTACGCCTTCCTGCTCGGCGCGGCGGGCGTCCTGCTCGTGCTCGAAGCGACCCGGCGGGCGCTCGGGGTCTACCTGATGGTCATCGTGGCGTCGTTCGTCGTCTACGCGCGCTGGGGGTATCTCATCCCGGTCGACGCGCCGTACGTCGGCGTGCTCTCGATAACGCCGCTGGGCTGGGACGCCATCGTCCAGAACCTCTGGTACAACACCGAGAACGGCGTGTTCGGCATCCCCGTCACCGTGAGCGTCCGGTTCATCTACATCTTCGTGCTGTTCGGCGCGTTCCTGGAGATGAGCGGCGCGGGCAAGTGGTTCATCGACCTGGCGTACTCGGCGACCGGCGACCGCAAGGGCGGTCCCGCGAAGGCGAGCATCATCGCCAGCGGATTCATGGGGACCATCAGCGGCTCCTCGATAGCCAACACGGTCACGACCGGCGCGTTCACCATCCCGCTGATGAAGCGGTCGGGCTACTCGCCGGAGTTCTCCGGTGCGGTCGAGGCCTCGGCGTCGTCGGGCGGCCAGATTCTCCCGCCGGTGATGGGCGCGGCCGCGTTCCTCATCGTGGAGTACACGCTGACGCCGTTCGCCGACGTCATCGTGGCGGCCGCGATTCCCGCCGTCGTGTTCTTCTTCGGCGTCTGGGTGATGGTCCACCTCGAAGCCTCCAAGCGGAACATCGGCGGACTGGCCCCGAGCGACCTCGTCTCGCTGGGACCGCACCTGCGTCGGGGCTGGTTCTATCTGGTGCCGCTGGGCCTGCTGCTGTACTACCTCATCGTCGAGCGCCTGTCGGTCGCGCGGTCGGCGTGGTTCACGCTGGTCGCCATCGGCGCGCTGATCGCGCTCGTGGCGGCCTACGACGAGGAGACGCGGGTGCCCCTGCTCGGCACTATCGCCGGGCTCTACCTGCTGGAGGCCGCGGCCTTCGCGACGACTGGCGGCGGCGTGATAGACGCGCTCACCGGGGCCGCCCCCGGCGGCGGCGCGCCACCGGTGGCGGCGGCGCTCGCCGCCGCCGGAACGCTCGGCTGGATGACCATCGCCATCAGCTTCGCCACGATGCTGTTGCGACCCGACGCCGACGCCCCGCTGCTGGACTTCGACCCGCAGGTCGATTCCGCGCTGGCTGCGGCCGCCGAGGCCGTCCGCCGGCCCGGCCTCGCGGCCGCCAAGCCGTTCCAGTACGTCGGGTTCGTGCTAAAGTCGATGGACGCCGGCGCGCGGACCGCGACCACGGTGGTCGTCGCGGTCGCGGCCGCCGGCATCATCCCGGGCGTCATCAGCGTCACCGGCCTCGGCCCCAACCTGACCGCGCTCATCCGGTCGGTCGCGGGCGGGTCCATCGTCGTCCTGCTGATTCTGACGGCCGTCTCCTCCATCATCCTCGGGATGGGGATGCCGACCACCGTGACCTACATCATCCTCGTCTCGATGCTCGGCCCGGCCATCAGCGAGGTCGGGGCCATCCCGATACTGGCGGCCCACCTGTTCATCCTCTACTTCGGCGTCATCGCCGACATCACGCCGCCGGTCGCGGTCGCGGCCTACGCCGCCTCGGGCATCGCCAAGTCCGACCAGTTCGAGACGGGGGTGACGGCGTTCTCGCTGTCGCTCAACAAGGCCATCGTCCCCTTCGCGTTCGTGCTGACGCCGGGCATCCTCCTGCTCCGGGGCACCGGCACCGGCGAGGAGGTGGACGTCATCGGCCTCGCGGACGTGGCGGACCTCGGTTACTTCGTCCCGGAGGTGTTGATTCCCGTCGCCGGCGTGTTCGTCGGCGTCGTGGCGCTGGCCGCGACCATCATCGCGTACCTCTACACCGACGTCGGCGGGCTGAGCCGGGCGCTGTTCGCGCTCGCGGCGCTGTTGCTGATGGCCCCGCTGTTGCTGTTCAACACCGTGGCGGGGCTGCTGGCGCTGGTCGGGGTCGTCGGCGAACTCGACCCCGGTCTGTTCGACCTCGCGCTCCGGGGCGTCGGCGCGGTGCTGTTCGGCGTTCTCGCGGTCCGGAATCGCCGGCGGGCCGACACCGAGCAGACTGCCGACCGGGGCGAGACGACCGAGGCGGCGTAGAAACGATCGGGAATCGTCCTCACGACGTCCGTCCGAAACGAGACGCCGAACGCGCTCGTACGCCCGTCCCAGTGGGCCGCGCCGTGGTTGGACGTACTTCCCCGCGTACGTGGAATCCTCGTCGGCGCTCATGGTGTCAATCCCAACCACGCCAGCGCGCCGAACAGCAGGTCGCCGTAGGTCAGCGCGAGGACGGTGCCGACGAACAGCGGGACGACGAAGGGGATGCCCGGCGAGACCCACACCTCGTCCTCGCTCGCCAGCGCGTCGAGTCCGTCCCGCAGGCGCTCGGGCGTCGCGCCGTACGCGTCGCGGTCGAGGTCCTCGAGGAACGTTGCCGCGCCCCACGGGTCGTCGTCCGGCGCGTCGTCGTCCGGAATCGTCTCGGCGACCGCGCCGCCGTCGGCGCGAGCGTCCTCGACGCCGACCGCACCGTCGGTCGGCGGGTTCGGGTCGGCCGGCAGCGTCGCGGGGTCCCGGTAGTGGTCGGCGCGCTCGCGCAACTCGGCCAGCGTCAGGCCGCGCCACCGGAGGTACATCCGGACCGCGTCGAGGTCCACGCCGTTCCGAGTCGCGCCCTCCGGCGTCTCCAGCAGGCGACCGTGCTCGGTCGGTATCGCGTCCCACGACACCGGTCTGCCGAGGAACATGACCGACGAGACTCGGCCGCCGGCCGCGTTCCGGACGAACACGGCGAGCGGGTAGAGCGCGCCGAGCAGGACCGTGTTCGTCAGGACGGTGAGCGAGAACACGCCGAGCGCGGTCTGCTGGTGGGGAAGCACCCAGTCGGCGACCACGTACGTCGGGAACGTCGGGAACAACGCGGCCACCACCAGAAACGCTTTCGCGTCCGCGCCGCCGAACGCCCGGAACCACCAGAACGCGAGTACGAGCGGTGCCACGAAGCCGAGGCTGACCCCGGCCCGAATCCAGAAGAACTCGGGACCGTCGAGCGCGGCGCTCCACGCCCGCCAGCCGTCCCACGCCAGCAGGACGACCGCGAGGGCCGCGAGGGGATACCACGTCCGGTTGGGAATCCGGCGGGTCTTCGCGTCCCGGAGCGCGGCCCAGCCGAAGACGGGGACGACGAGCAGTCGCAGGAGGTCGGGAATCGAGGCGTCGAGTAGGGGCACGCGGGAAATCTCTCCGTGAGGGGGGTTTGTTCCGCCATCGTATATAAATGTAAGAGGAAGCCCGGACAGTTCGACCGGCCGGCGAGCAGTCCTCCCAACCTCCGTCTCAGAGTACCTCGTACTTGTCTATCTCCCGCTCCGTACACATCCCCTCGACGGTCAACCGGAGCAGTGAGCCGAGTCTCCCGTCGACGTCGTAGTTGGGTTCGCTCAGATTCCCGGTCCGCCTGGGCGAGCCGATGTCTCGAATCGCGCGCTGTTTGGGTGACTCCCGGTCGCTGTCGATAACTCCGAACACGCGGCCGTCGCGTTCCTTCACGACCGAAAAACAGGGAACGTCGGTGATGCCGTCACCGACGTAGACGATGTTCTCGAACGGAATCCGTCGCTCCTCGGACGCGATTCGTTTGTTCGCTCGATACGGGTTCCGTCTCGCCTCCTCCGGACGTATTCCCTTGTTGATCTCGAACAGGTACCGGGTCTTGTCGGTGAACGAAATCGGACGCTTCACGCGACTCAACACGCCGTCTTCGTCTTCGTCGAGCCGTGACCCGTACACTGCGTCGAAGTTGTCCGCGAGTTCCGTCCCCTGGATGATGCTCTCCAGTCCCTCGGAGACGACGTAGTACTCGACGTCGATTCCCTCGTAGTCGGCGGCGATGTCGTCCAGGTCCGCGAACAGGCCCGACACCCCCGGGTACAGCATCTCGTTCTCGTCCAGCGACGCGCCGAAGGTTTCGAGGTCGTCGACGCCGATTTCACCGAGTGGTTCGTCGCTCCCGACCTTCTCGAGTAACAGGGTGAGATACGCGACGGTGGGGTCGTACCCCTCCCGGACCTTGTCCTGGAACTCCTCGAGCCAGAACGCTTCGGCGTCGACGCCGTTGCGTTCGAGGAACTGCGTCGTGGAGTCCGGGGCGAGGATGTCGTCGAAGTCGAAGACGAGCGCGATGGTCGTCATCGCCGGGTCACTCCGTGGTCACCTGCTGGAACGCCTGGTGTTTGGTCCGGAGTTCACTCCTGTACCCATTAATTTCGCCGGATACCTCCTCGTCTTCGACCACGGTGAGTGGCCGCCTGCGAACGTCGCTCTCCGACGGGATGTCCTCGGCCAGTTCCGGGTCGACTAGCGCCTCGAACCGGTCGGTCGCTGCCCGTTCGCCGAGGAGGTTCCGCAGGTCGGCGGCGATTTCCTGTTTGCCCAGCGTCGTGATTCGGTAGTAGGTCTGTCTCCCGTCGGCCCCCTCGGGTGCGGGAATCTCCGCCATGAGGTTCGCGTCGAGTAACTCTCGAAGGTGGTGTTGCAGGTCGTTGTTGTTGCGCCCCGTCTCCGACGCCAGTCGTTTCCGGGACGCGGCCCCGTACTCGTAGAGCAGGTAGAGGATACTGTACCGGACCGGGTCGGCGAGCGCCTTCTTCCGGTCGATGTGGGCGGCCATCGAGTCGACGCTACCGTCGAACAGTCGTCGTTCGGCGTACGTCTCCACGTCCCCCGCATCGAGCAGTTCGAATAGTTCGTCGGGCGCGCTCTCTGTCATACGTGACTCTACTCCGGCTACCCATAATAGATTAACGGTTATTAATCTAATTTAGCTACATGAATTCCAGCTCCGACAGATAGTTGTTCGTCTAACACCATCCCCCGAAGGAATGAACGGCCGGGACTACGACGAGTTTCGATACGACGGTCGGCCAGTCTTCGAGTACGTCCGGCGCGACGCGCCGACGCCGGACCGGGACCGGCTCGACGAAGACTTCTTCGTCTACGTGATGGGGCCGTACACCGCGTTCGACGCGACTTACGTCTTCGACGACGCCGAGAAACTCAGGACGTCGTTCATCGACGACCCGCTGTTCGACCCCGACCGTCACGTCACCGGCGACGAGACGGGGACGATGGAGGCGGCACTGCGGGACGTCTGCGAGGAGATGCGGGAGCTGTTCGGGGTGCGCGCGTTCCTCGCCACCGACATCGACGTCCCGACGCGACGCGAGGCCGAAGAACGTGACCTCGACAACTATCTGTCCGTCCTCGACCAGTCGGTGGCGTTCGCCGCCGTGAGCGACGCCGTAGTGTTCGTCTTCACGCAGGCCGGCCTCACGACCGGGGCCGGGTCGGAGGTCGGCGCGATTCTCAGCGAGTTCAACCTCCGGACCGGGAACCCGGAACCGGACCGGAAGCCCCGCGAGCGCTTCCGGGTGTTCCGCGGTGAGTCGTTCGGCAGTGCCAGCATCGACGAACTGCCGTACACCTACGGCGTAGACGCCATCGAGTTCGAAGACGAGGCCGACCTGCTCGCGAAGACCCGGCAGTTCCTCGCCAACGTCGAGCGAACTGCCCGGGACCGACCGTTCCCAGTGTACACTAGCTACGAAGCCTGAGCGGTGTCGTGTCGCTCTCGACCGGTCACGATGTTTCGCTCACGCCGTGAACTTCGTCGAGTCGCCACACCGTGCCTGATTCGTCCGAGCGGACGAGCGTGGCGTCGACGGTCCCCGACGAGTCCGCCAGTTCCTCGAACAGGTCCGCGTGCGCCTCGGGGAGCGGAACCGCGACGTGCTGGTCGTCCGAACTCCGGAGGACGACCTCGCGCTCGACGGCGTCGTAGTTCCAGACGCGGAAGTTGTCCCGCATCGTCCGGGGCGGGTCGTCGGAGGTGTCCGTCATCGCCGACTCAGTGAACGCCGTCGACCGGGGAAAGTGCGTCGGCGGGAAATCCTCGCGCTACTCGGGAGCGCTCATGTAAAGAAGTGAACTCCGGAGCGCCCGGAAGAGCGATCTATATGACGCGGTTCTGCAGGTAGTCGAGGTGCTTGGCGTTGTAGACGATTTTGACCTCGTCGGTCGCCGCGCTACCGATGCAGGTCAGGCGGACGTTCTTGTCCTCGACCTCCTCGTCGGAGAGAATCTGTTGCATGTCCATGTCGATTTCGCCCTCCTTGACGATGGACGCGCAGTTGGCGCAGGCACCCGCGCGACACGAGAACGGCCAGTCGTAGCCCTGGGCCTCGGCGGCTTCGAGGATGTACTCGCCCTCGGCCACGTCGAGGGTCCCGTAGTCCTCGTCGTCGAGACCGGCGTCGCTCGCCTTCTCGAAGAGGTCCTCGTCGTCCATGTCCCAGCCCTGGTCGTCCAGTACTTCGTAGTTGAGGTATTCGACGGTTGGCATCACCCCGAGCGTTCGGGGGCGACATGGTTAGTAGTTGTTGTTTCGCGCCGAGACGTCCCGAGGCGACCCGCGAGCGGGTCGGGTCGGCCGCGCCGCCCGCGGTCTCTCAGCCGTAGATGGGAACGAGCGTGAACAGCGCGAACGACGCCACCGCCGAGATGGTGGGCGTCAGAATCCAGAGGGTGACGACGCGGCCGGTCGCCGCCGGGTCGAACAGGTCGGCCGTGTCGAGGTCCGCGGGGTCTTCCTCGCCGATTCGCTGTACCTCGTCGTCGGGTTCGGCCGTGAGCGCGTCCACCGACATCGCCGAGTTCCCGCCGGACTCGCCCGCCGTGTCGCCGCCCTCGTCGCCGCGAACCGCGGCGGCCGCCGCGTCCCGCACCCGGACCGCTCGCGTCGCCCGGCCCCAACCGAGGCCGACGATGCACATCGTGGCGCTCACCGCGAGGCTGGCGGGGATGCCGAGGTACGACAGGAGCGTGATGAGCGACGCCGACACGACTTCGACGACCAGCGCGGCGAGCAGCGGGAGTTCGGTCAGCCCGCTTCCCACGGTGTCGAGGGTGCGCCGGGCGATGGTGAACGCGCCCAGACCGATGGCCCCGGCCGCGAGCAGGATGCCGTGGTCGAGCGAGACGGCCCCGCTGCCCACCAGGGGCGCGACCGCGTTGGCGACGTTGCTCGCGCCCGCCGAGAACGCCATGTAGCACGCGATGACCACGACGAGGACGCTCCCGACGAGTTCGCGCCGGCCGGTGTTCGGTGCCGGGACGGGGTACGGAATCGGCCCGACGCGCTCGTACTCGACCAGCGGCCCCTCCGACTGGTCGATGCGGAACCACACGTCGAGATACGGGTAGAGGTAGCGCCCGACGACCGCACACACCCAGAAGGCGACGATGGGCGCGACCAGCCACCACGAGACTATCTGGCCCATCACGCCCCAGTCGATGTCCCCGGCCGCGACGCCCAGTCCCGCGATGGCTCCCACGGCGGTCATCGAGGTCGAGGCCGGCACGCCGAACAGGTTCGAGACGAGCAGGGCGAGTCCGACGAAAAAGAGGACGCCGACGCTCGCCCCGAGGGTGAACAGGTCGGCGGGCACGATGTCCCCGCCCATCGTCTCGACCACGTTCCGGCCGACCGTCCACCCGCCCAGCAGCGCGAACCCGGCCATCAGCCCGGCCGCACCGAGCTTCGAGACGACGTTGCTGCCGACCGCCGGGCCGAACGCGACGCCGGTAGAGGAGCCGCCGATGTTGAACCCGACGAACACCGCGACCGCGAGGCCGACAGCGAGGAGTGGGCTGAGCACGCTCGCTGGTTCGGACGACGGCGAGTAAATAGCGTCGGTCGCTGAGAGCCCTCGCCACGGGACCGAAAGTGCCCTACCGGGAACGAATCGAGGAACGCCGGAACGACCGCGACGTCACGTTCGTCCCGGGGTCCACGTCCCGGATGTCGGTGGCGTCTGGGGCCGGTTGCGTCGAGAACGCCCCGTCGTCAGACCAGCAGCTGGATGTCGGCGTCGGCCATGTCCTGCAAGGCGGTCGCGGCACCTACGCCGGTGGTGACGCCGTCGTAGAAGTCGTCTTCGTCGTAGTCCAGCAGGCCGATGGTCATCTGGCAGGCCTGGAACGCCACGCCCATGTCGAGGCTGGTCTCGACGAGTTCCTCGATGGTCGCGGTGTCGTTGTTCGCGATTCGCTTCTCCATCAGCTTCGTCGTCACGCGGTCCATGCCGGGCAGCGCCCCGACGACGTTCGGGACGGGCACGTTGGGGTTGCCGACCGAACTCAGCTTGAGCGCCTTCGAGCGCTCCTCGTGGAGGATGTCCAGCCCCCAGAACGTGTGGAAGACGGTGACGTCGTAGCCGAACGCGGCGGCGGTGCTGGCGAGGATGAGCGGCGGGTACGCCATGTCCAGCGTGCCCTTCGTCGCGACGATGCTCATCGTCCCGGCGTCGTCGCCGGTGGCGTCGGCGAGCGCGTCCTCGAGTTCGTCGACGCGCGTCGCCAACTCCGCGCGGGAGGGCGGGTCTGACGCCGCGTCGGGTGTCTCCGGGCTCATCGTCACTCCGTCTTGCGCACGTAGTGTTTGTACGCGTCGTCGCCTTCCTCCTGGTCGAGGAGCTCGACGCCCTCGGTCCCGGACGCCTAGCCGTCGATGTCGCTCATGCTTCCGGAATCGGTCGCCACCACTTCGAGGACCTCGTCGGCGGCGAGTTCGTCGATGGCCGACTTGGTTTTCACGACTGGCATGGGACACGATGCGCCTTTGACGTCGAGCGTCTCCGCGATGTCGAATTCGGCGCTCATTGGTTGTCCGCTCCGGTGGCCAGTATTGGAGCTATCGCACAATACTCGCTACCCGACTAAAAGATTGTTGGTTCTTGTGTTTTCTGCGAACTACTGCTTTGACGTGCATCTCTATAAGCGCGTTAATGGGGGGGCAACTTCCGGATATATTTTCGTCCCCCTCCAATATCGCGGAGATAGTATTGTACATCTATAGAAATACTATGGAAATGCTTTTGTGTGTTCGGCCGGTAGAAGCGACCACACGACATGAACGCTGACGAGTTCCCCACCCCGGAGGTCGCCGTGGAACCGGTCGAGCCGGAATCGCTGAAAGACCGCATCGACGCCCGACAGTCGGTCACGCTCCTCGACGCGCGCATGCACTCCGAGTACGAGGAGTGGCACATCGACGGCGAGAACGTCACGTCGATCAACGTCCCGTACGTCGAGTTCCTCGACGACAAGATCGACGAGGACGTCCTCGACCGCATCCCCGAGGACCGCAAAATCACGGTCCTGTGCGCGAAAGGCGGCGCAAGCGAGTACGTCGCGGGCACGCTCGCGGAGCGTGGGTACGACGTCGACCACCTCGAGGGCGGAATGAACGGCTGGGCGAGCGTCTACGAGGCCGTCGAGGTCACCGGCTACGACGGTGCCGGGACGCTCGTCCAGTACCAGCGTCCCTCCTCGGGCTGTCTCGGCTACCTCCTCTACGACGACGGCCAAGCCGCGATCGTCGACCCGCTTCGGGCGTTCACCGACCGCTACCTGGAGGATGCCGCCGACCTCGGCGTCGACCTCCAGTACGCGCTGGACACCCACGTCCACGCCGACCACGTCTCGGGCGTGCGTGCGCTCGACGACGAGGGTGTCGAGGGCGTCATCCCCGAGGCGGCCGTCGACCGCGGCGTCACGTACGCCGACGAGCTGACCACGGTCGAGGACGGTGACACCTTCGAGGTCGGCGACGCGACTATCGAAGCGGTCTACACGCCAGGTCACACGACCGGGATGACCTCCTATCTCGTCGACGGCAGCCTGCTCGCGACCGGCGACGGCCTCTTCGTCGAGAGCATCGCCCGCCCAGACCTCGAAGCGGGCGACGAGGACGCGCCCGACGCGGCCCGCACGCTCTACGAGTCCCTGCAAGAGCGGGTACTGTCGCTGTCCGACGACACGCTGGTCGGCGGCGCGCACTTCGGCGACGCCGCCGAGCCGGCCGCCGACGGCACCTACACCGCGCCGCTCGGCGACCTCGTCGACGAGATGGACGCGCTCACGATGGACGAGGACGCGTTCGTCGAGTTGCTCCTCTCGGACATGCCGCCCCGGCCGGCCAACTACGAGGACATCATCGCGACGAACCTCGGGCAGCACGCGGTCGACGACGAGGAAGCGTTCACGCTCGAACTCGGGCCGAACAACTGCGCAGCGAGTCAGGAGTCGCTGGCGGGTGACTAGACGCCGATGGTGATCGACCCAGTCGCTCTCCAGTCGGCCACGGGGCCGTTCCCGAACGGCATCGGCCGGTACGCCGTCGGCGGGTTACTCGTCGGGCTCGGCACCCTCCTGATATACGCCGGGACGGGCATCCCCGCCGGCGCGAGCACGTTCCTCGAATCGACGCTGTCGTACGTCTCCGACCAGTCGCGGTTCCAGCAGTACGTCGCCTCGCGGGACTGGCGGCTCGTGTTCACGGCCGGCATCGTCCTCGGCGGGCTAGCGTTCGCGGCGACGTTCCAGTCCGGGCTGGTGTCCAGTTCGCTGTACGAACCCGGGACCACCGGGCAGTTGCACGAGGTCGCGGGCCTGACGCTGTGGACGACCGACGTCCAGGCCTGGCGGCTGTTCCTCGGCGGCATCCTCGTCGGCATCGGCACGCGCGTCGGCAGGGGCTGTACGTCCGGACACGGCGTCTGTGGGGTCGGCTCGGCGTCGAAGACGTCGCTGGTCGGCGTCGCGACGTTCCTGACGGTGGCGGTCGGGACGGCTCAGGTCGTCACCGCGCTGGGGGTGAGCCCGTGATGGCCGAACTGCGAGGTGCGAACGGACCGACCAGCCCGGGAAGCGAGCGGCGAACGGCCGTGAGCCGCGAGCGGCGAGCGTCGCGGAACCCGCCAACGGGAGCAACCGGAGGGCACGACGCGTGAGCGACGACCGCCACGCCCTGTTCAAGCCGCTGCTCTTCGTCGGCGGCCTGACCTTCGGGTTCGGGCTCGGGTTCAGCCACATGGCGCGGCCGGAGGTCGTGTTGCACTTCCTCCAGCTCGACGACCTCGGGCTCCCGTTCGTCATGTTCGGGGCCGCCATCGTCTCGGGAATCGGGTTCGCCGTCCTCCCCCGGATTCGGGACGCCGCACCGCTCACCGGCGACCCCTACGAGCGACGGTTGAAGCCGTTCGACCGGAACGTCCTCGTCGGCGGCGCTATCTTCGGCGTCGGCTGGGGGCTGTCGGGCATCTGTCCGGGCGCGGCCTACGCCAGCCTCGGCGTCGGCAACGTCACCATCCTGTGGGCGCTGGCCGGGATGTTCCTCGGCGCGTACCTCCAGGGCTACTGGCGCAGCCACAGCCGAGCCCGCGAGACCGACCCGGCGGGGGCCGACTGACCGCCACGCCGCCGATGGACGCCGCGCTCGTCGCCCTGTTCGTCGGGGCAGCGCTCGCCAGCCTGTTCATGTCGTGGGTCATCGGTGCCGGGTCGAGCGGTGCGACCCCGTTCGCGCCCGCGGTCGGCGCGAACGCCATCGGGACGATGCGGGCCGCCTTTCTGGTCGGGCTGTTCGGGTTCGCCGGTGCCGTCACGCAAGGGGGCAACGTCTCGGAAGCCGTGGGAAGTGGCCTGGTCGGCGGCGCGACCGTCCCCGTCGCCGGCGTCATCCTGGTGTTACTCCTGGGTGCCGGACTGATGGCGGTCGGCATCACGACGGGCTACCCCATCGCGACCGCGTTCACGGTGACCGGCGCTGTCGTCGGCGTCGGCCTCGCCCTGGGTGGAACCCCCGTCTGGTCGAAGTACCGCCAGATAGCTGCCGTCTGGGCGTTGACGCCGCTCGTCGGTGGCGGAATCGCGTTCGCCATCGCGAGCGTTCTCCCGCGACCCGACGTACCCGAACGGTACACCGTCCCGGCGCTCGTCGGCGTCGTTGCTGCCGTCCTCGTGAACGTCGAGTTCAGCTTCCTCGGCAGGGGCAACACCGCGGGGACGGTCAGCGAGCTCGGACAGCAGGCGGTCGCGATCGATAGCCGTGCGTCGGCGGTCGTCGTGACTGCTGGCACAGCGCTGGCCGTCGCCGCCGTGGTCCGGTGGGACGTTTGCCGCGACCAGCGCGGGGGACTGCGGCGCGTGCTGCTCGCGCTGGGCTCGCTCGTCGCGTTTTCCGCGGGCGGCAGCCAGGTCGGACTCGCGGTCGGGCCGTTGCTCCCGCTGCTCGACGAGGTGGCGGTGTCGATGTTCGCGGTGCTCGTCGGCGGTGGCCTGGGGATGCTCGCGGGCTCGTGGACGGGCGCACCTCGGATGATAAAGTCACTCGCACGGGACTACTCGTCGCTCGGACCGCGGCGCTCTATCTCGGCGCTCGTGCCGTCGTTCCTGATCGCGCAACTGGCCGTCCTGCTGGGCGTTCCCGTGTCGTTCAACGAGATCGTCGTCAGCGCGATCATCGGGAGCGGTGCGGCGGTCGGCGGCCGGGACGCGGTCGACGCGCGGAAGATTCTCGTGACGCTGGGCGCGTGGGTCGGTTCGTTCGCGCTCTCGTTCGTGCTCGCGTACGCTGCGGGCGTTCTCCTCCTGTAGCCTCGGCCAGAAGCGACCGGTGACTCGGTCGGCAGCCCGTTGGCGGTCCCGGCGAGCCGGTGGTACCGATGCCGGACTCGACGGCCGAACGACGCCGCCGGGACCCGGCGTGGGGCCGGTCGGATGTTTTCGCGGGCTCGGGAAACCCGACCGGGCGTGGTTCCGAGCGCTCGTCGGGCGGGGAGAACCGCGTCCGGTCGACGGTCAATGGCGACGTCGAGCGGTTGCTCGACGACTGGTCCCGGCGTCGAAGCTAATCGCACCGTCTCCCGGCGTCGCAGTTCCCGGGCGGTGCGTTCGCTCGCGACTGTCCAGTGGACCGCCCCCGCACCCAATTATATTGGGTAGTATTGTATATAGCACCCAAAACTCTTAATTCGCACTGGAGCGTAGGAACCGGCGATGGCAACCGATACTGCAGCCGACGCTGACAACGCCCCCGCGGACGAGCCGCTCCACGTCGACGGCGAAGCCCAACTCGGCGACGTCGTCGCCGACAACGACGTCGTCCTCACGGACTTCTACGCCGACTGGTGTGGCCCCTGTCAGCTGCTCGACCCCATCGTCGAGACGCTGGCCGAAGACACCGACGCCACCGTCGCCAAGGTCGACGTCGACGCCAACCAGCAGCTCGCGGCCGCCTACGGCGTCCGGGGCGTCCCGACGCTCGTCCTGTTCGCCGACGGCGAGCAGGTCGAAGAGACCGTGGGCCTCGAAGACGAAGGGGAGCTTCGCGCGCTCATCGAAACCTACACGGACTGATTTCCGCCCCGAAGCGTGGGTTTCGACTCGCAACGCCGTACCGGAAGAGAGACGGAAGCTCCGACGGGCTACTCGGTCGTCGCCTCCAGAAGCAGGTCCGTGAGCGAGACGATTACTTCGCTCGCCACGTGCTTCGTCGCCGCTTCCGGGCCCGAAGTCGGCCGAAAGAGGTGGTCGAGATCGGCGTACGACTGGAACGTCACGCTCGAATCGTCGGCGAACGCGTCGCGCCATCGACCGAAGTCCTTCTCGGGAGACACCTGCGCATCCGATTCGCCCTGGAACACGGCCATCGGTATCGAGAGGTCCGACGCCGTCTCGATGGGGTCGTACTCGGCCAGGCTGCGCCAGAAAGCGCCCGGGAATCCGAGCACGTCCTCGTCGGGGTCGAACTCGCCGGCGCGTATCCGCTCGACGCCGGCACGGATTTCGGCTCGCGTCTCCGTCGCCGGGAACTGTTCGGACTGTTCGAGCAACAGTTCCGACAGCGGCCGGGCGTTCGCCGCGAGCAGCCCGAGCCCGGAGACGGAGTCCGACCGGGCGGCGATCAGCGGCGCCGCCATCCCGCCGAGGCTGTGTCCGACGACGACCACCGCGTCGACCTCTTCACGCATCCGGTCGACGGCGGCGACGGCGTCCTCGACGACGACGCGGTCGAGGGTGTGTTCGGCCGGCGGGACGGACTCGGCTGCGGTTCGTTTGTCGTATCTGAGTACCGGAACGCCCGCCGAGGCCAGCCCCAGCGCGAGGTCCTTGAGCGGTTTGCTCCCGTCCACGGTCCCGTCGCGGTCCATCGGGCCCGACCCGTGGACGAGGACGACCCCGACCGCCGAGTCGACTCCCCGGCGCGCGAGGGTCCCCGGAAGCTCGCCAGCACGGCCATCGACGACGCAGTCCGTTTCGGTCACGTCATCCTCGACGTAGGCCGGGCGGTCGTACGAGACGTCGCCGGCGTCGAGGTACTGCAGGCCCGCGATAGCGTCCCCCTCTACGACGACGCGAACCCGTTGCGTTCCGCCGGCGAACTCGAGCGTCACGGCGGTCGCGTCGTGTCCCTGGACCGTGAACGACTCCGAATCGCTGATTCCGACGAACGGCCCGAACCGCTCCTGAAGCGTCGTCCAAGTCTCGGCGAGCTCCGACGCCGAGTAGGTGGCCCCGAGCTGGGCCGTGAACTGGTCGACCGCGGCGTCGTACTCGCCGTCCGCGACCGTCTCGATGAACCGTATCGCTGGCGAACTCATCGTGCGTATCGTGTCCGAAGGACTGCGGGCTTACGACAGTTTCCATCCGGTCGTCGTCCCGGTTGCCGCGGGCTCGGCAAAAGCCACGGACGAAGAAAGGGTTATCCCGTCAGCACCAGTCCGATTATCCATGAAGGTTCTCGTCACGGACCCCATCGCGGACGCGGGTCTGGAGCGACTCGAAGCGGCCGGTCACGAGGTCGAAACCGCCTACGAGGTCGAGGGGGACGCCCTGCTGGCCGCCGTCTCGGACGCCAACGCGCTCGTGGTCCGCTCGGGTACCGAGGTGACCGAGGCAGTGTTCGACGCCGCTCCGGACCTGGTCATCGTCGGCCGGGCGGGCATCGGCGTCGACAACATCGACATCGACGCCGCGACCGACCACGGCGTCATCGTCGCCAACGCGCCGCAGGGCAACGTCCGGGCGGCGGCCGAACACACCGTCGCCATGGCGTTCGCGACCGCGCGCTCGATTCCCCAAGCCCACGCCCGACTCCGTGACGGCGAGTGGGCCAAGGGCGACTACCTCGGCACGGAAGTCAACGCCAAGACGCTCGGCGTGGTCGGACTCGGCCGCGTGGGCCAGGAGGTCGCCAAGAAGCTCGACTCGCTGGGGATGGAGCTGGTGGCCTACGACCCCTACATCAGCGAGGACCGCGCGGCCCAGCTCGGCGCGGAACTCGTGGACCTCGACGACTGCCTCGACCGCGCGGACTTCCTGACGGTCCACACGCCGCTGACCCCCGAGACGGAGGGGCTCATCTCCGAGGAGGAACTCGCCCAACTGGAGGGCGGCTACGTGGTCAACTGCGCCCGGGGCGGCGTCGTCGACGAGGACGCGCTGGCCGAAGCCGTCGAGGACGGCGTCCTCGCGGGCGCGGCGGTCGACGTGTTCGCCGACGAACCCATCTCGCCGGACAACCCGCTGCTCGACGTCGAGGACGTGGTGGTCACGCCCCACCTCGGCGCGAGCACCGAGGCCGCACAGGAGAACGTCGCGACCAGCACGGCCGACCAGATAGTCGCGGCGTTCGCCGAGGAGCCGGTCGTCAACGCGCTCAACGCCCCCTCCATCGACGAGAGCGCGTTCCCGCGCATCGAGCCGTACATCGGCCTCGCCGAGACCGCCGGCAAGATAGCGACCCAACTGCTCGACGAGCGCATCGAGTCCATCGAGGTGACCTACGAGGGCGACATCGCCGAGGAGGACGTGGAACTCGTGACCGCCAGCGCCCAGAAGGGCGTGTTCCAGCCGCTCGAATGGCAGGTCAACGCGGTCAACGCACCCCAGATAGCCGAGGACCGGGGCGTCGAGGTGACCGAGAGCAAGACCCGCCAGACCGACGACTTCCAGAGTCTGGTCCGCGTGACCGTGGCGGGCGACGACGAGTCGGTCAGCGTCGAGGGCACGCTGTTCACCGGCGACGAGCCCCGCATCGTCCGCGTCGACGACTACCGGGTCGACGCCATCCCGCACGGCCACATGCTGGTCGCGCGCAACGAGGACGCGCCGGGCGTCATCGGCTTCATCGGGACCGTGCTGGGCGACCACGACGTCAACATCGCGGGGATGTTCAACGCCCGCGAGGCCCACGGCCGCGAGGCGCTGACGGTGTACACCCTCGACGAGCAGGTGCCCGACGAGGCCAAGGAGGCGCTGGAGAGCGACGAGAGGATTATCGAGGCTCGGTACATCGAGTTGAACGGCGCGGAGTAGAGGTCTCGGAAACCGTTTGCGGATTCTAGAGCGTCGGTAGTGCCGTGGACTGTCGAGGAAACGTCCGGCACAACGTTGCAACGCTGTGCGTTAGTTCGGCTCGTCCGGTTGCGGACGCTGTCGCCCTCGGGACGGTCAGTGTCCCTCGAAGAGGAATCGAGGGGCGTGGAAGCCGACCGCTGGCTTTTAGACTAGCCCTTCCCAGGCGGACTCGGCGCAGTTCTGGACGCACGACGGGTCGACGTCGGTACAGCCCAGATCCGCCACGAAGGTCAGCGGGACGCCGCCCGTCCCGCCCGCGCACACGAACACGATGCAGGCGGCCAGAACCGGCGGTACCGGCGACCCGACGAAGCAGCTCAGACAGCTACCCGCCTGATACACGCAGTAGATCAGGTCGGCCGCCTCGTCGTCGCAGTCACACCCGGCGGTCGACACGTCGTCGCCGTGCGAGCGGACGTCGCGTTCGGCGACGCTCAGGTCCATCCCCGAACTGCCGGTGTCGCGAGCGGTGATGGTCTCCATCTCCTTCGCGTCGGCGTCGACTCGCGTAACGTAGTGCTCGCCGGTCTCCGGCGTGAGACTCACCACGACGTCGTCCGACCCGACGAGGTCGGTCTCGCCGAGTTGTTCGAGGGCCTGCCGAGACTCCTCACTGGTCGCCGTACGCTGGAAGACGGCCTCGTCGCCGGTCGCCTTCAGCTTGCCGGTGGTCCCCTCCGGCCAGTCGGCGTCGACTGCGGACACGCGCTGGTCGAACTGCAACACCGCCTCCCGCCCGCCGTCGTGGTCGACCACGACCAGCCGCCCGTGATTGGTCGGTACCATGACGGCGAAGTCGGAACTCCCCAGCGCCTTCGCCTCGTTTAGTTGGAGCTTCAGTTTCGGGTCCGCGCGCTCGATGGCCCGAACCTGCTCGGACTTCATCAGCGACCCGACGTCTTCTGGGTCGACGTCTTCGACCGCACTCGCCAGTCCGGGGAGCCCGACGGCAGCGAGCGAACCGGTAGCGACACCTTTGAGAATATTCCGTCTGCTCGAACTCTTGTCTGAGTCCATGAGGGTACGTGATTCCAACGTGATATAAGTTTTCTAAAAAATATTATTTAATTTTATCTCCTAGTGGAATGGCCGTCCGCATCGAAGCAAGGACCGGGTAGATCGCGCGACCGGGAGCAAACCAGTATTTATCCTCCTTCGTGCCCGCAGAATTAAGTCCGAACCGTACCTACTCTCCACATGGACGAAGGTGCGAGCGCGGGTGAAAACGGGCCACTCGTTCTCGAGTCCCGACTCACGGGAGCAGTCAGCACGCTCTATCGGATAGCGTTCGGATTCCTGTCGGGCGGCCCGCTGGTCTGGTTTCTGCTCTTCGTCTGTCTGCCCCTGTCCGTTCTCGCCGGTGCCGTGGTGGTCGGGCCGGAGCTTGCGAGCCTGGCCGTGGGTCTGCCTGCGTTGTTCCTGCTGGGCTTCTGGTGGTCGAGCTATCGGTACGCGTCGCCACGGGTAACCGTCGACGCGACCCGACGGACCATCAGAATCGAACACGGTCGGACGCCGGCGTGGACTCGGGCAAAGACAGTCGACGTGGACGACCTGCGGAGCGTGTTCGTGGTTCCGTTGGGCGGGTTCGCCCTCGTGCGTCTCGACTACCGGGAGCGGAACGTCTTCGAGCCGTGGGACTTCCTCGTCCCGCGCGCGGACTTGCCGGCGGTCGACCGCGTGCTGACCGGCAGCGGCGTCGACGTCCGCAGGGTCGGCGGCCGCGACGCGTCGCGGTGGCGGCGGTTCGAGCCAGTGGTTCGCGTCGTGGTGACGCCGCTGGTACTCGTCGCGGTCCCGACGTACGCGGTCCGGGAGTTCGGGACCGGGGCGTTCGACGACAACGTCGTGGTCGTCGCGGGCATCGTGGCCGCGTGGACGCTACAGGCACAGGTGACCGCCGCCGTCGGACTCCGGCCGGAACGGCGTTCGCTCGCGGTGGTGTTGGACGTCGTCGGAACCGTCGCGGTGGTCGTCGGCGCAGTTTGGCTCTACGTAAAGCTCACGTAGCCGAGGCCGCCGTCGGGAACGCGGACGGACGCACCCGGACGCCGGCGGACGAGTGAGGGTCGGCCCCGAGTCGGTGCGCCGCCGCGTGCGAACGGGCGACGGGGCCGCACTCACCGCGTCGACGCGGCCACGGGTTCGGAGTTTCGAAACTCGAACCGCGCGCCGCCGTCCTCCCCGTCGGTCACCGCGACGCGCCAGCCGTGGCGCCCGGCCACGTCGGCGACCACGGCCAGTCCCACGCCGTTCCCGTCGTCCCGCGTCGTGAAGCCGTGTTCGAACACCGACTCGCGGTCGCGCTCCGGGATGCCGGGACCGTCGTCGGCGACGTAGAACCCGCCGTCGTCGAGCGCGCCGACGCGCACGGTCGCGTCGGCGCTCCCGTGCTCGACCGCGTTGCGGAACAGGTTCTCGAACGCGCTCGCCAGTTGGCTGCCGTCGGCCTCGACCGAACCGGGGTCGCCGTCGAAGGCGAGGGTGGCGTCGGCGGTGTCGACGGTGGCCCACGCGCGCTCGGCGGCGGCCCGCAGCGAGCGGCGGTCGGCGCGACCGGCGTCCTCGTCGCGCGCCATCGCCAGCACGTCGTCGATGATGTCGGCCATGCGTCGGTGGGCGTCGGCGACGCGTTCGAGATCGGCGTCCGCGTCGGTACCGTCGGCCCGCGCCAGTTCGAGTCGGCCCTGTGCGACGTTCAGCGGGTTGCGGAGGTCGTGGGCGATGGTGTGGCCGACGCGCTCGAGCCGCTCGTTCTGGCGCTTGAGCGCGGTCACGTCCCTGAAGACCAGCACTCGGCTCGGCGGTCGCTCGGCGTCGTCGCCGAGCGACGACGTCCAGATGTCGAAGTGTCGCTGCCGGCCGTCCGCGGCCTCCACGGCGACCTCGCCGGCGGACTCGCCGGACGAGTACCACGCGAGGACGGCCGGAAACGACGCGCAGGCGTCGGTCACGGCGCGTCCGACCACGCCGTCGACGCTCTCCCAGCCGAACAGCCGGGCCGCCGCCGGGTTGGCGTCGACGACCCGGCCGTCCGGGGCGAGAATCAACACCGGGTCGTCCATCTGTTCGACGACGGTCCGACGGCCGACCGGCGCGACGTCGAGCAGTTCGTACCGGTTTATCGCGTACGCGAACGCGAGTCCGCTCACCGCGAAGTACGTCTCGGGTTCGACCGTCGACAGGCCGTTGTAGAACAGCGTGGCCGCCAACCACGGCACCGTCACGCCGGACAGCACGGCGAGGGTCTGGCGCCAGTACAGCTTTCGGGACCTCAGCATCCCGTACACCAGCACGAGGGTCCCCACTCCGGTCAGGAGGTTCGAGTAGGCCCACGCCACCCAGAACGCCGGGCCGAACGTCCGGTCTAGCATCGCGTTCCCGCCGACCGTGACGACCTCGCTCGACGTCCGAATCAGGTGGTGGTAGTCGTTGGTCCACGCGAGCCCGAGCGTGGCGACCATGGGGACGACGAGGACCGCGAGCGTCCGGCGGTCGGCCCACTCCTCCCGACCGGTGTACTCGCAGGCGAACGCGAACCACGCGACGGGGACCGCGACCAGCCCGACGTACTGGACGTCGACCCAGAACAGTTTCGCCGACAGCGTCGCACTCGCGGCTTGCAGTGCGTTCCCGCCGGTCCATATCGCGGCCGCACCGGTGAAGGCCGCGACCGGGAGCGCGCCCGGCGCGTCCCGTCGGTACCACCCGAAGGTGGCCACTCCCAGCGAGACGACGGTAGCGAGTATCGACGCGGCGGCAGACGGTGTGAACTGCATAGGGCTCGGCCCGATTACCGGTGTATCAAACTCGACTCGTATAAACTATTGGCCGGAATTATCACGAGATATACTCCGATGCGTTCGTCTCTGGTGCTTCTCTGCGGGGAGTTATTTTTCCTGCAGCATCGCGGAGAAGGCGCGCGCAGCCGACGGTCGGGCGTGCGGTACCGAGAGTCGCGGTTCCAGCGCGGGAAGCCGGCCGCGGAGTGGCGTCGTATCCGTGGACGGCCCCGCTGCCTTACTCGAACACCTTCTCGCGGGAGCGCGACCGCGAGCCGCCCGACCCGCCCGACCCGCCGACGAGCTTCGAGACGGCCAGATACGCGAGGTACAGCACCACGCCGGCCACGAGCAGCGAGACGACGGTGCTGACTATCCACGACACGACGCCGAAGATGATGGACACTATCTCGAGGACGGTCCACAGGACGACCAGTCCGAGCACCGCCCAGCCGCCGTATCGGAGCCACTTGTTCATATTCGGCTGGTAAGGTGTCCCGGGATAATAGTGTTTGCCCGCACGGGGTCGCGCCGCGTCGGCGTTCGCTTACTCCCCGAGGTGGTCGAGCACGCCCTCGGTGTCGGCCGGAACCGGCTCCGGTTCGGCACCCGCCGCGGCTGCGGCGTCGGGGTCTTTCAGCAGGTGCCCGGTCGTCAGGCAGACCACCTGTTCGTCGGCCGCGATCTCGCCCGACTCGCGGAGTTTCCGGAGCCCGGCGACCGACGCCGCGCTCGCGGGTTCGACGCCCACGCCGTCCCGGGCGAGCGCGCGCTGGGCGTCGGTTATCTCCGCGTCCGAGACGGCCACGGCGGTCCCGCCCGTCTCCCGGATGCCCGGGAGCGCCTTGGGCGCGTTGACCGGATTTCCGATGCGGATGGCGGTCGCGCGGGTCTCGACCTCCTCCCAGCGCCGAACCTCGTCCGCGCCGGTCTCGACCGCCTCGACCATCGGAGCCGCGCCCTCGGCCTGCACGCCGGTCAGCGCGGGCACGTCCTCGGGCGCGAGCGACCCGGCGGCGACGAGTTCGCGGAACGCCTTGTAGAGGGCGGCCGTGTTGCCCGCGTTGCCGACCGGCAGGACGATGCGGTCGGGCAGGTCGCCGGTCCCGTCGCGGAACTGTTCGAGGATTTCGAGGCCGATGGTCTTCTGGCCCTCAAGTCGGAACGGGTTCAGGGAGTTGAGCAGGTACGCCTCGCCGCGGTCGGCGAGCTCCGACACGACGTCGAGGCAGGCGTCGAAGTTGCCGTCGACCTCCAGGATGCGCGCGCCGTGGAGGCTGGCCTGCGCGACCTTCCCGGCGGCCACCTTGCCCGCCGGCAGGAGGACGAGGACCTGCGTGTCCGCGCGCGCGCCGTAGCACGCCAGCGCCGCGCTCGTGTTGCCCGTCGAGGCGCACGCGAGTCGGCCGACGCCCAGTTTCTCGGCGACCTTCACGCCGACCGTCATCCCGCGGTCCTTGAAGCTCCCCGTGGGGTTGGCTCCCTCGTGTTTGACCCGGAGGTCGGCGACGCCGGTCTCGGCCTCGATGGTCGGCACCTCGTAGAGGGGCGTGTCGCCCTCCGCGATGCTCACGCCCGACTCGACCGGGAGCGCGTCGGCGTAGCGCCAGACGCCCCGGTCGTCCGACGCCGCGAACTCCTCGAGCGTCGGCGGGTCGGCGTACCGGACCTCGAGCAGGCTCCCGCAGTCGTCGCAGGTGTACCGCACCGCCTCGAACGGGGGGAACGTCGCTCCACACTCGATGCAGGCCAGCCACGTCCCGTCGTCGGCCTCGGGCGGCGACTCGGCTCCGGCGTCCGCGAGCGTCAGCGTCATTGAGAGGTGGAAGGCGACCGACGGGCAAAAAGGGGCCGGTCGGCGCGGGGCTTGCCTGCGAGCGGTGATATCGAGAAGCGTAGTCGGAACCGAGGTGGCGTCCTCGGACAGCAGAATCACAATCGTATCCCCGAACGCTCTCGGCACGCTCGCCACCGTCGGAAGCGAGTTCCGACCAGCCCTCGTCGGTCACGTCGCCTGCGGGCCGGTTCCCGGCGCGGTCTTCCGGACACTCCGGGCCCCGTAGTCGGGCGCGAACTCAGTAGACGAGGCTCATGAAGTAGTCCCAGTCCCAGTTGGGGCCGGGGTCGGTGTGGTCGTTGTAGCCGCAGTCGGTCTCGGGCACCTGATGGTGGCCCATGATGCCGGCCTCGCCGTAGCAGTCGCCGACGCCGGAGATGCGGCTCTTCGGGACGTCGTACTGGTCGCAGAGCCACGAGGTGAGTTCGGCGGTGCTCTGGTACTGGGCGTCGGGGAAGCCGCTGCCCACGTAGCCGCCGAGCTCGATGCCGATTGTGTGGTCGGTGTACCACTGGGTGCCGCCGGCGTGCCAGCCGATGTTGATGTCGCTGAGGCTCTGGTACTTGTAGCCGTCGTCCCGGATGGTGTAGTGGGCGCTCACGTTGGCGTCGGGGTTCTGGAACCAACTGACGGTCCCCTCGGCCGAGCCCTGCGCGACGTGGATGACGACGCCGGCGATGTCCCCAGCGCCACGGTCCGCCGACGTGTAGTTACTGGAGTGGGCGGGCTCCCAGTCGACCGCGGGCTTGGCCGCCGCCGACCCGGTCGAGAGCGCGGTCGCACCGACGCCGACTGTACTCGCGGCACCGAGCTTCTTCAGCAGGTCGCGTCTGGATTCCATGGGCACAGTTTTATATTGATTGAGTAAATAAATAAAGTTTATTTCTAGAGAATTAAATTGGGTCGAATACCAGCGACTTCCGGCCTCGTCGTCTCCGGGAAAAATTACGGTTGGCCGCCGGCGTCAGTAGCACATGTTGTCACAGGCACAATTCACTGTGACGTCGCCGATGCTCATGCACTCGCCAGCCAGCGCGCCGGTAGTACCGACGAGCAGGAGCGCGGTCAGGAACGTGAGTATCAGTCCGATTCTGAGTGCTTGCTTCATAGCCAGATTACGTTCTATCCTCTGTTGCTATAAAATTAACTACTTTCTATCAGAAACGTACTCGCGCCGAGACGTCGTCGCGAGTCGTCAGGCGGTGGCCAGACGCTTCTCCTCGTCGGCCTCGTCGAGCGCCCGGGTGAGATGCGCGTCGAGTTCTGCGAGCGCGTCCCACGCGCGCTCGACGCGAGGTTCGGCGAGGTTCGTGAAAAAGGAGTGGACCATCCGGCCGTAGTGGACGTGTTCGACCGGGACGCCGGCGTCGTCGAGCCGGTCGGCGTACGCGACGCCCTCCTCCCGGAGCGGGTCGAACTCGGCGGTCAGCACGGTCGCCGGCGGGAGGTCGCTCAGGTCCCGCGCGCGGAGCGGCGAGGCGTACGGACTCATCCCGTCGACCTCGTTTTCGAGGTAGAGGTCCCACGACCACTCGAGGTCGGGTTCGGTGATGAAGTAACAGTCGTCGCCGCAGGGCTCGTCGGCGAACTCGTCGGAAAAGGCCGTGGTCGGGTAGACGAGCGCCTGATAGTCGATTTCCGGACCGCCCCGGTCGCGCGCGAGCAGCGAGACCGACGCCGCGAGGTTCCCGCCCGCGCTGTCGCCGCCGACGACGAGTCGGTCCGAGCCACCCAGCATCTCGGTCCGGGAGGCCGCCCACTCGACGGCGGCGTAGCAGTCGCGCAGTCCGGCCGGGAAGGGGTGTTCGGGCGCGAGTCGGTAGTCGGGCGCGACCACGACGCAGTCGAGTTCGTCGGCCAGCACCCGACAGACCGGGTCGTACGAGTCCACGTCGCCGAGGACGAACCCGCCGCCGTGCATCCAGACCAGCACCGGGAACGGGCCCTCGCCTCCGGGCGTGTACACCCGAACGGGGACGGTGCCGTCGTCCGGACCGGGGGCGGCGCTGTCGCGCACGTCCGCGAGCGACCCGAGTTCGGCGTCGACGGCCATGAAGTCCCGGTAACCGTCGCGCGCGGCTTCGAGCGGGAGCGTGTGAAGTGGCGGTACCTCGGAAACGACCGCTTCGATGTCAGGGTGTGCCTCCGACATATTTCATCGAATATCCACGTAGTATAAGTATTTAATTATATCTACGAAATCGTGGAATAGGAAGTCAGCCACTCTATCCCTTATTTTTTGGACATCGTATTAAGAAATACCTCGGTTGAAAACATTTCCCGTTCAGAAGTAGTTGAAAGCATGCCGATAAATGGTACCCCGACTGAAAACGGTCGCGGCGGTAGCTGCGGACCCTCACCGCGTGCGGGGTCGCTCGCGCGACTCGCCCACCGGCGGTCAGCGCCCCGGACGCGAGACGACGGGACTCGAACCCCTCACTCGTCGGCCGTGGCCTCGTTGTACATCTCCTCGATGGTCTTCTCGAGGTTCGGCGGCCCGCCGCCGGGCTGGCGGCCGAACGAGAACTCGCCCTTGCCGTCGAACGACTCGCCCTGCGTCCACGGCCGCGCGGGGTCCTCTATCTCCTCGCGGAACGTCGACATGAACTCGTAGTCGTGGTCCTGATTCTCCTCGTCCTGCGGGAAACTCGCGGGCACCGGCACCGTCTCGCCCAGTTCTTCGAGCGCGGCGTGCCACTGGTTCTGGTGCATGGTGTCGCGGGCGATGAGGTACGACAGCATCTCCTTCATCCCGGGGTCGTCGGTCATCTCGTAGAGCCGGGTCGCCAGCAGTCGCCCGGTCGACTCGGCCATCACGTTGGCGTACATGTCGGCCGCGAGGTTGCCGCTGGCGACCACGGAGTTCCCGCTGAACGGGACGCCGTTGGCGTCGACCGGCATCGCGTGGAGCCCGGCCGACAGCGCCTGTCTGGGCTGGCCGCTCTGCATCATCGCGTCCACGACCGCGTCGTTCCGGCGCGCCTCCTCGCGCATCTCCTCTGGCGCGTCCTGAAGGTTCTTCGAGACGGCGGTCGCCAGCATCTCGATGTGGCCCAGCTCCTCGGCCGCCGTCTCCATCAAGAGGGTGCGGAACTCCTGCTTGTCGGCGGGCACCGCGAACGCCTGGAACATGTACTGGAGCGCGACGCGCATCTCGCCCTCGGCTCCGCCGATGGCCTGCTGGAGCATCTTCGCGAACTGCGGGTCGGGCTCCTCGACTTCGACCTCGAACTGGAGTTCGTTGTCGTGATAGAACACTGTGTCTCCCCGGCCGAGATGCGGCGCGAAGGCGTATAACGAGTGTTGGCCGTCGCTATTCGTATTCGACTAGTCAAAAGGAATCCGAGACTACTGGCCGGCTCACGCCGCCCCGAGCAGGTCGATTGCGACGGGGCGGCGTCACGTCGCTGCCGTCGTCCTGATTCGCTCGACGTCGACGGACACGCCGAGGCCGTCGAAGTCGTCGTCAGCTCCGACGAGAAGAGTCGCGTCGGTCTCGGCAGCGAGTGCGACTGCGAATGCGTCACCGAGCGAGATACCACCGCCGGCTTTTATCCGCGCGGCGGTCTCCCACGAGTCGGTGGGCGAGACGAGTTCGATTCCGCCGTCGACGAAGTTCCGAACCTGCCGTCGTCCGAGGTCGAGGTCGTCGTCGGTCAGTCGCTCGTCGGCGTGTAACCACGCGGTCTTGTACGCGACCTCGGTCGCCGTGACCTCGCTCATCTCGGCTTCGAGCGTTCCATCGTACACCCGTTCCAGTACGTCCTGCACGCGGTCGGCTCCGGGTTCGTCGTGGAGGTACGCGACGAGCGGTTCGGCGTCGAAGACGAACGCGCTACTCATCGTCGCCGGTCGCCGCGAGCCGGTCGAGTTCGGCGTCCTCGCGCCGGCACTCTTCGCTTCGCAACTCGTGGAGTTTCTCCCAGACGTCTCCGGGTTCGGCGTCCTCGTCGGCGAGCGACCCCCGAAGGTCGGACGGATGGGGAACCGGCTCGACGACGATCTCGCCCGCGTCGGTTTCGCGGAAGCGGACGCGACCGGGCGCGTCGATGTCGAACTTCTCCCGAAGCGCCTTCGGGATGGTCGTCTGGCCCTTCTTGGAGACGCGGACGACTCGCCCGTCGGTAGCTTTACTCGCCATGTACTCTTACCATTAGCCTCCGTAAAACAAAAACGTTTGTACGACCTCGAAGCTCGCTCTTACGTCGCCCCGAGCAGGTACGCCAGCAGCGCCTTCTGGGCGTGGAGCCGGTTCTCGGCCTGCTCCCAGACGATGGCGCTGTCGCTCTCGAGCACGTCGCCGGTTATCTCCTCGCCGCGGTGGGCCGGCAGGCAGTGCATCACGGCCGCGTCCGGGGCCGCAGCCAGCAGGTCGCCGTTCACCTGAAACCCCTCGAAGTCCCCGAGCTTCTCCTCGCGCTCGGTCTCCTCGCCCATGCTGACCCAGACGTCGGTGTACACCACGTCCGCGCCCTCGACCGCCGCCTCGGGGTCGTGGACGACCTCGGGCGCGTCGCCCCGGTCGGCCGCGCGGGCCAGCACCTCGTCGTCGGGTCCGTAGCCCTCGGGCGTCGCCATCGTGAGGTCGAGGCCCGCCATCGCCGACCCGACCGCGAACGACTGGGCGACGTTGTTGCCGTCGCCCACCCACGCGACGCTGACGTCCTCGAAGCCATCGAAGGCCTCGTAGATGGTGAGCAGGTCCGCGAGCGTCTGGCACGGGTGGGCGTCGTCCGAGAGGCCGTTGACCACCGGGACGGTGGCGTGGTCGGCCATCGCTTCGAGCGCGCCGTGGTCGAACACGCGGGCCATCACGGCGTCGACGTACCGCGAGAGCACCCGTGCGGTGTCGGCGACGGGTTCGCCGTGGTCGAGGTGGGTCGCGTCCGGCCCGAGGAAGACGGCGTGGCCGCCGAGCTGGGTCATCCCGACCTCGAACGAGACCCGGGTCCGGGTGCTGGGCTTCTCGAAGAGCATGGCGAGGCTCCGGTCGGGCAGACTGACGTAGGACTCGCCTCGCTTCCGGGCGACCTTCATGTCCGCAGCGGTCGAGAGAACCGCCGCGAGGTCGTCGTCCGAGAGGTCGTCGACGTCGAGCAGCGAGTCGGGAGGTGATTCGTCGGTCGAGTTCGGCATGGTCTGGATGGCGCGTTCGGTCATTCTTCGAGGTCCTCGCAGACGCGTTTCAGGACCGCGATGGAGCGGTCGAACGCCGCGAGGTCGAGGCGTTCGTTCGGCGCGTGGTCCAACTCGGAGTCGCCGGGACCGTAGGTCGCCATCGGGCAGTCCCACGCCCCGGCGTAGAGGTTCATGTCGCTGGTGCCCGTCTTTCGGAGGAGTCGGGGGTCGCCCCCGACTCGTCGAATCCCGACCCGGAACGCTCGGCCGACCTCGGTTCGCGGGCTCTCCATCACGGGTGGAATCGGCTCGCGCCACTCGATTTCGCCCGACTCGACCGCGCCCTCGACCGTCTCGCGGATGTCGGCCGCCGACTCGCCGGGCGGAATCCGGAACTGGGCCTCGACGCCCGCCTCGACCGAGAGGCCGTCGGCAGCGGTGCCGCCCTCGAACGAGACGGGTTTGGCGGTGACCTGCTCGAAGACGGGCGTCTCGGCGTCGCTCCCGCCGACCTCGAACGCGTCGGCCACCCGCGACCACCACGCCATCGCGGTCTGAATCGCGTTGGGTTCGGGACGGGAGGTGTGGGCCGAGTCGGTCTCGACCGCGTACTCCCCGGCGAGGAACCCCCGGTAGCCCAGGGTCACGCCGTCCCAGCCGGAGGGTTCGCCGTTGACCACCGCGTCGGGGGCCTCGCGGTCCGCGACGAGGTGGCGCGCGCCCCGGGAGTCGGTCTCCTCGCCGACCACGCCGGCGAAGCTGACCCCGGTTGCGACCGCGGCCGCCGCCATCGCCGCGAGCGGCCCCGTGGCGTCGACGCTGCCCCGGCCCCACAGTTCCTCGATTCCGTCCTCGGACGCCTCGACCCGCACCGGAATCTCGCCCGGCACGGTGTCGATGTGCGAGGTCAGCAGGACCGAGTCGTCGGCGGGCGCGCGGACGTTGCCCACCTCGTCGAGCCAGACCTCGCGGCCCGCGTCCTCGAAGAAGGCCGCGAGGCGTTCCGCGGCCTCGCGTTCCTCGCCGGTGGGCGAGGGAATCGACACGAGGTCTTCGAGCAGGTCGCGGGCGTCCTCGTCGGGGGCCACTTCGGCGCTCACGCCGACACCTCCGCGAGCGCCGCGCCGAGCGCGTCGATTACCTCGTCGGCGTGGGACTGCTCGACGGTCAGCGGCGGGAGCAGGCGAACGACCGACCGTCCCGCCGGGAGCGCCAGAACGCCGTGGTTCATCGCCAGCCGCTTCAGGACGGCGTTCGCGCCGCGCCCGACCTCCACGCCGACCAGCAGGCCCTCGCCCCGGACCGTGCGAATCGGTAACTCGGGACCCCTCAGTTTCGACTGGAGATGCTCCCCGACTTCGGCCGCGTTCGCCGGCAGGTCCTCGTCGGCGAGTACCGACAGCGTGGCCTCGGCCGCCGCGCTGACGACCGGCCCGCCCGAGAACGTCGAGCCGTGCGGGCCCGCGTCCTCGGCGACCCAGTCCGCACAGAGGGTCGCCGCGACCGGGAGCCCGCCGCCCAGCCCCTTCGCCGACGTGAGCACGTCGGGGGTCACGCCGCGCTTCTCGCAGGCCCAGAGCGCGCCGGTCCGGCCGAGTCCGGTCTGTATCTCGTCGAATATCAGCGCCGCGCCGGTGTCGTCGGCGGCCTCGCGCGCCGCCTGCAAGTAGCCCTCGGGCGCGGGGTTGACGCCGCCCTCGCCCTGAATCGGTTCGAGCAGGACCGCGGCCGTCTCGTCGTCGACGGCCTCGGCGAGCGCCGCCTCGTCGCCGTACGGGACGAACTCGACGCCGCCCGCGAGCGGTTCGAAGGGCGTCCTGTACTTGGGCTTCCACGTCGCCGCGAGCGACCCCATCGTCCGGCCGTGGAAGCCGTCGCGGGCCGCGACTATCTTCGAGTCGCCGGTCGCGCTCCGGGCGAACTTGAGCGCGGCCTCGTTGGCCTCGGTGCCGGAGTTGCAGAGCCAGACGTCGTCGAGGTCGCCGGGCGCGACCGCCGCCAGCTTGTCGTAGAGGCCGTCGCGGGCCGCGTTGGGGTAGCTGGCCTGCACGAACGTCAGCCGCTCGACCTGCGATTGGACCGCCGAGACGACCTCGGGGTGGCAGTGGCCCACCGCCGCGACCCCGTAGCTCGCGCCGAAGTCGAGGTACTCGGTCCCGTCGCCGTCGTAGAGGTGGACGCCCTCGCCGCGCTCGATGCGGATCGGTTTCTCGGAGTAGACGAAGCCGCCGGTCACGTCACCACCTCCCGGTCGGTGGCCGGGGTCATCTGACCGCCCCCGGTTGGAAGGTGGTACCGTGGCCGGTCCGGGCGACCGTGATGGGGTCGCGGTTGTTCGCGTCCGCGACGGTGACCGAGGCCGCGCCGCCCTCCAGCGCCTCGACGGCCGCCATCACTTTCTTCGTCATGAACCCCTCGGCGGCGTCCTCGACGGCCGCCAAGTCCGCCGGCGTCTCGACCGATTCGACCAGCGTGTCGGGGTCGTCGGGGTCGGCCAGCACGCCGGGCACGTCGGTCAACACGACCAACTCGCCGCCCAGCGCGGCCGCGACGGCGGCGGCCGCGCGGTCGGCGTCGGCGTTGACCGGCGTGAACTCGGTCGTGCTCCCGTCGCCGTCCGCGCCGAGCATCGGCACCGTCACGACCGGGACGTAGTCGTCGGCCAGTAAGGTCTCCAGCAGGTCGGCGTTGACCGACTCGACTTTGCCGGAGTGGTCGCCCCGGCGAATCTTCTTCCGGCCGTCCTCGACGACCTTCACGGCGGACTTGCGCGGGCCGGTCAGCAGTTGCCCGTCCGCGCCCGACAGCCCCACGGCGTTCACGCCCTCGTTCTGGAGCGCGGCCACGAGGTCGGTGTTGAGTTTGCCGGGCAACACCATCTCGAACGCCTCCATCGCGGTCTCGTCGGTGAACCGGCCCACGACGCCGCCGGGCGTCTCGACGTACTCCGGTTCCTCGCCGAGGCGTTCGAGCGCGTCGTCGACCGCCGTCGACCCGCCGTGGACGACCACCACGTCTTCGCCGTTCGCGGTGAGGTGGGCCACGTCCGCGAGCGCGCCCGCCGGGTCGACGGCTCGCGCGCCGCCGATCTTGACCACGACGGGACGGTCGTCTTCGTCGTCACCGCCCGCGACGCCGCCGTCAGTCCGCAGGCCGTCGTCTCCGAGGTCGTTGTCTATCAACTGCTCGTGGGCCTCGCGCAGGTCGTCGTTCGCGTACTCGGTCATGGACTTCCCACCGGGTGGAGTCCCGAAAATTCGAGTCCGGCCGTCTCCTCGACGCCGAGCGCGAGGTTGGCGGCGTGGACCGCCTGCCCGGCCGTCCCCTTCACCAGATTGTCGATGGCGCTGAAGACGACCACGCGCTCGTTGCCGGGGTCGAGTTCGAAGCCGACTTCGGCCGTGTTCGTCCCCGCGACCGCTTTGGGTTCGGGGTAGCGATACACGCCCGACCCGCCCGACTGGAGCCGGACGAACGGTTCGTCGTCGTAGGCCTCGCGGAAGGCTCCCCAGAGGTCGCCCGTCGAGACGGCCGACTCCGGGAAGACGTGACAGGTCGCGGCCGCCCCGCGAACCATGTCCACGGCGTGAGCCGTGAAGGAGACCGAGGCTCCGAGCTCCTGTTGTATCTCGGCCTCGTGGCGGTGGCCGGTCGGGGCGTAGGGCCGCACCACGCCCGACCGCTCGGGGTGGCTGGAGGCCGCGCCGCCGCCCGCACCGCCCTCCGAGGAGCCGACCTTCACGTCGGCCACCACGTCCGAGTCGCCGTCCAGAATCCCCGCCTCGAACAGCGGGTACAGCCCCAGAATCGTCGCGGTGGCGTTACAGCCCCCGGCCGCGATCAGGTCCGCACCCGGCAGGTCCTCCCGGTGGAGTTCCGGCAGGGCGTACACCGCCTCGTCCAGATACTCGGGCGCGTCGTGGCCGTCGTACCACTCCTCGTACTGGGCCTCGGTGTCGAGTCGGAAGTCCGCGCTGAGGTCGACCACGAGGTCGGCGACCTCGTAGAACTCGTCGATTTGGCCCATCGAGACGCCGTGGGGCGTCGCGGCGAACAGCACGTCCACCGAGTCGAGGTCGCCCGGGTCCGAAAAGCGCAGGTCGGTCCCGCGCAGGTTGGGGTGGACCGAGCCGACCGACTTGCCGGCGTACTGCCGGCTGGTCGCCTCGGCGATATCGAAGTTGGGGTGGCCCGCGAGCAGGCGCAGGAGTTCCCCGCCCGCGAAGCCGGAGCCGCCGACCACGGTGGCCCCGAGGGTTTCGCCCGCGTCGTCGCGCGACCGGGCCTGGGCGGCCATCAGACCGCCACCTCCGGTTTCGCGTCGGCCTTCGTCTCCAGCCAGTCGACCACGGCGGCGGGCACGTCGACCTCGACCGCGTCGTTGAGCGCCTTGAACTCGACCGTGTGGTTGACCTCGTGGACGGTGTAGGAGTCGCCCGTCTCCATCAGGTCGACCCCGAGCAGGCCGCCGCCGACCGCGTCGCTGGCCTGCTTCACGAGTCGCTCGGCCTCGTCGTCGAGTTTGAACCCGTCGGTGTCCGCGCCCTTCGCGGCGTTGGTGAGCCAGTGGTCCGACGAGCGGGCCATCGCCGCGACGGGTTCGCCGTCGGTGGCGACCACGCGGATGTCGCGGCCGGGCTTGTCGACGAACTCCTGGACGTAGAACACCTTGTGCTCGTAGTGGCCCAGCGTGGCCTTGTGTTCCAGAATCGCCTCGGCGGCGCTCCGGGACTCTATCTTGGCCATCAGCCGACCCCACGACCCGATGACGGGCTTGAGGACGCAGGGGTAGCCGAACTTCTCGATGCTCTCGAGCGCCGACTCCGTGGTGAACGACACCTCGGTCGCGGGCGTGGGCACGCCGGCCCCCGCGAGCGCGAGGCTGTTTTGCACCTTGTCCGAGCAGGTCTCGGCGGTCTCGGGCGAGTTGACGACCGGAATCCCGTACGCCTCGCAAAAGCGCGTGGCGTACCGGCTCCGACTCGTGGCCAGACACCGGTCGACCACGAGGTCGAGGTCCGCGAACACCTCGGGGGCCTCGGTCAGTCCGAACCGGACGTCGCGCACGTCTATCTTCACCACGTCGTGGCCGCGCTCGCGCAGCTCCGAGAGGAGCAGCTTCTCGTCCTTCCGAATCCGGGAGTAGAGCAGTCCGAGCTGCAATCTACTCCCCCCAGTCCTCTTCGAGCTCCGGGGCTCGGTCGAGGACTGGCGGGTTCTGGTCGACGACTTCCAGCTCCGCACCGCAGGTCGTGCAGTCGACTATCTCTCCTACCTCTGCCGAATCGTGCAGGGCCACGTCCGCCCCGCACTCGACGCATTCTGTCATCGTACCCCTTCGTACCCCGCGTTACTACTTAAACCCATCGAACTTATCGTTTAATTTACATAGCTCGGAGTCGGCTCTAATCGCGTGACGGGCAGAATTCCGCATCAATCCGAACCGCGTCGTCGGCTCGGCTGGTATATAAGTGTGGTCCCGGACGGGACCGGCGGCGGCTCAGTCAAACTGACTCACCTCCGCGCGGCGTTTCTCGTCGGCGCTCGCCAGCGCGTCGCGCTCGGTCGCCAGTGCGTCGGCGTCGGCGGCGAGCGAGTCCTCGACCGCCGAGAGCCGCCCCGCCACCGCGTCGGGCGCGGGGCCGCCCGCCGAGTCCCGGGCCGCCACGCTGGCGGCGGGGTCGAGCGCGGCTTCGACCGCCTCGCGCTCGACGTACGCCGACAGCGAGTCGCCGAGGACCTCCTCGGCGGCCGCGTCGAGCGCGGCGTAGTCGTCGCCTTCCTCCGCGGCCTCGGCGACCAACTCGTGGGCCGTCCGGAAGGGAATCCCCTGCATCGCCAGCAGGTCGGCGACCCCGGTCGCGGTCGAGAACCCCTCGCCCGCCGCCTCGGCGAGCGCGGCCTCGTCCCACGTCGCGGTCGCGACCGCGCCGGCCGCGACCTCGACCGCCTCGGTCACGGCGTCGACGCTCTCCCACGCGTGGGGCGTCGCCGTCTGGAGGTCGCGGTTGTACGCCCGGGGCAGGCCCTTCAGCGTCGTGAGCAGGCCGTTCAGCCCGGCCGCCGCGTCGCCGGCGGTCGCCCGCACGAGTTCGAGCGTGTCGGGGTTCTTCTTCTGAGGCATGATGGAGGAGGTCGAGGAGTAGTCGTCCGACAGCTCGACGACCCCGTCCTTCGAGAACCCAACGAGGTCCTCGGCGAGCCCCGAGACGGTCGTCGCGAGGTTCGCGAGCGCCGCGACGACCTCCACGAGGAAGTCGCGAGTCGAGACCGCGTCCATCGAGTTCGAGACGACGCCGTCGAATCCGAGCAGTTCGGCGGTGCGCTCGCGGTCCACGTCGAACGGCGTGCCCGCGAACGCGGCCGCGCCGAGCGGCGACCGGTTGACCCGGGCGTAGGCGTCGAACAGCCGGGCGGTGTCGCGCGCGACCGCCTGCTCGTACGACAGCAGGTAGTGGGCGACGGTCGTGGGCTGGGCGGGCTGGAGGTGGGTGTAGCCGGGCATCACGGTGTCGACGTGGTCCTCGGCGACCTCGGCCAGCGCCTCGCGGAGCGCGACGGTCGCCTCGACGGCGGCCAGTACGTCCTCGCGCAGGCGATACCGGATGCAGGTCGCCACCTCGTCGTTGCGCGACCGCGCGGTGTGCATCTTCCCGCCCACGTCGCCCGCCCGCGAGACGACCGCCGTCTCGATGGCGGCGTGGACGTCCTCGCCCTCGGGCAGGGCGTCGAAGCCCGCGCTCTCCACGTCGTCGAGCGCCGAGAGAATCGCGGCGGCCTCGTCGTCGCCGACGATGCCCTGCTCGGCGAGCATCACGACGTGCGCGCGGTCGACCGCGAGGTCGGCCGCGAAGATGCGCTCGTCGGCCGCGAGGCTGGAGAGGAACCCGCGAGCGGGGCCGCCGCTGAAGCGGTCGCGGCGCACCACGTCGCCCTCGGATTCGCTCCCCTCCGTCATCTCACTCGCCCTCGCTCGTCGAGGCGTCTTGGGCCTCGCTCTCGCCGCTGCCGTCGGCCAGCAGTTCCTCCTTCTTGGCCTCGGCGTCGGCCGCGACCGCGTTGGCCAGCCGCGACTGGAAGCCGTGGTACTTGGCGACGCCCGTCGCGTCCTCCTGGGCGATGCCGTCGACCGACTCCGTGTTGAACGAGGCCGCCGACTCCGAGTACACCGCGTAGTCGCTCTCGCGGGCGACCGGGCGGGCCTGCCCGCCCTCGAACTTGATGGTCACGGTGCCCGTGACCTTCTGCTGGGTGGCCTCGACGAACCCGTCGAGTGCGTCCACGAGCGGTGCCGACAGCAGACCCTCGTAAGCCTTCTCGGCCCACTGGGCGTCGACCTGCTTCTTGAACGCGCGCTCCTCCTCGGTCAGGACGAGTCCTTCGAGCGCCTCGTGGGCGTTCAGGAGGGTGGTCGCGCCGGGGTGCTCGTAGTTCTCGCGGACTTTCAGGCCGAGCATGCGGTCTTCCATCATGTCCGAGCGCCCGACCCCGTAGCTGCCCGCGAGGTCGTTGAGGTACTCGATGAGCTGGACCGCGGGCAGCTCCTCGCCGTCGAGCGCGACGGGGTAGCCGTCCTCGAAGGCGATATCGACGGTCTCGAACGCGCCGTCCGCGGGCGCGTTCTCGCCCGGCGCGTCGGTCCACTCGTAGATGTCCTCGGGCGGGACGTAGCCGGGGTCTTCGAGGTCGGCACCCTCGACCGACCGGCTCCAGAGGTTGGTGTCGATGGACCAGTCGCCCTCGTTGCCGCCCTCGACCGGGAGGTCCTTCTCGGCGGCGTACTCCATCTCCCACTCGCGGGTCAGCCCGAGTTCGCGGACGGGCGCGATTACGTCGAGGTCCGAGTCGCGCCACACCGCCTCGAACCGGAGCTGGTCGTTGCCCTTGCCGGTGCAGCCGTGTGCGATGGCGTCACAGCCCTGCTCTTGGGCCACGTCGAGGATGGCCTCGGCGATGACCGGACGCGCCAGGGCCGTACCCAGCGGATAGCCCTGGTACGTGGCGTTGGCCTTGACCGCGTCGAGGCACTGCTCGGCGAACTCGCTTTTGGCGTCGATTACGTAGTGGTCGAGGTCGAGCGCGTCGGCGGTCTCCTCGGCCTCGTCGAACTCCTCGGCGGGCTGGCCGACGTCGACGGTGACGCCGATGACCTCGTCGTAGCCGTACTCCTCTTCGAGCAGCGGGACGCAGACCGTGGTGTCGAGCCCGCCCGAGAAGGCGAGCGCGACGGTGGATTGTGTCGTCATTGTGGTGTCGTGATTTCGGGTGTCGTGGTTTCGCAGCGGTTCGGAAGCGATACGGGTCGCGTCGAGCGGGACGCGACCGGCCGAGTCGGAGTGAGGATAAGATGGGGTCTACAGGGACCCCGGTCGTCGTCGCGGGGCGAGAACGAGGGTGGACGCGCGGCTCCCGACGAGCGCGGGCACTCCGGAACCGCGAGACCGTGTCATCACCAGTAGCTTCTGGCCCCGAGGATTTAAACTCTTTCGGCGAGGCAAGGTTTGCAACCCACGGTATGATACCTAATACCGTTTTAACTCCATTATTCATCGCCGTCCCGGAGGTGTGACTTCGAAGCGTCGGGGCTCGCGGCCACGCGTCGCCCGGACCGTCATCCTCTTGGTTCGTGGCCGCCGACGGGTCGAGCGTGTACAGCCTCAACGTCCCCGTTCCGGGCGAGGTCAGTCGCCTCGCCGAGGAGCTTCGGCCCGCCCTGCTGGCGTTCGAGCGCATCCGGGAGCGCCACTCGCTGGTCTGCAAGCGACTGGGCGACGACGGGACGGGCGGACGCGGCCGGAGCGACGCGAACTGGGGGACCTCGCGAGACGAGCGCCGCAGGGACGTTCCGCGCCTGCGCGAGCGCGTCCGCGAGGCGCTGGCCGGCGCGCCGGCGTTCGAGGCCCGCGTCGCCGGCATCGACTACTTCCCGAACCCGCCGCTGGGCGAGGGGCCGGTCGCGTACCTCGCGGTCGAGAGCCCCGGACTCCGGCGAGTCCACCGGCGACTGCTCCCCGAGTTCTCGGCGGTCGAGGCGTTCGAGGGCGACGACTACGTGCCCCACGTCACGCTGGCCCGGGGCGGAGACGTCGCGGACGCGCGCCGGCTCGCCGACCGCGAGGTCGAGCCGGTGACGTGGACCGTCGACAGGCTGGACGTCTGGGACGCGAAGTACGAGGAGTCGGTCGCGACGTTCCCGCTGCCGGCGTAGCGTCCACGGTCGGCCGCCCTCGCATCGGGGTCGACCCGGTTCGTACGCTCGGCGGCGTCGAGAGCGGCGACTGGAGCTGGGTCCGTGACCTCGAACGGTTTCGGCCCGCTCTCCGACCACGCTGAAACCGCAATTAACGCCTCGAACACCCTCGACGCGCTCGCCGCCGCCAGACAACCCGCGTCTGGCGAGCCTGCGCGCGCTTCGCCGTCGTCCGATCGCGTCGCGCTCGTGATGACGAAACTCTTCGATGTTCGAACCATGCGGGCTGTGACTTCCGCGGTCACACTCGCGTTACTCGCGTGACCGCGCCTCGGCCGTTCAGTCCACCAGGGCCAACCGCACTGCTCCGCAACCGCACCGCAACCGCACCGCATCCGCACCGCAACCGCTCCGCATCCGCACAGCGGGAGCCTCACGCCGCCCCAGCCTCGGGGCACACGAACGCGCCCCGCCGCCGTCAGAGACGAGCGCTGACGAGCCCTCGTTCACATCCGCTCACCAGGACCTCGCGCGCTTGGGCGCGACACGAGGTCGCGCCGTGGGAGACACGCTCCCACCAGCCTTGTCTCGCTCCGCTCGACGAGACGCCAGCGCGCGCCGACCGTGAAATGGCGAGTCGACGCGCGCCGACGATGGAAAAGCGAATCGACGTGCCGCCGTCGCGTCCCGCGGCCGAGTTCGCATCGCGTCACGAAACGCCGCCCGCGCGAACGACGCTCGGACGGCTCGTCGGACACCGGAAGCCGTTTGGTCCGCGGACCCGGACACCGGAGCATGGACGGACGCCTTCGAGACGGCGAGGTCGTCGTCGGCGGCGACGCCCGCCAGCGGTTCTACGACTCCAGCGGCTACGGTCGCCCGCTCGGCGGCCAGGAGGTCGCCCTGTCGCGCGTCGAGGCCGCCTACCTGCTGTTCAAGGGTGACCTGGACGCCGTCGATGGCGAGGGCTTCCGCGAGTTCCTCGCCGGGACGGGCGGGGCGGTCACCGCCCGGTTCCTGGTGTACGCCGACCTGCGCGACCGGGGCTTTTACCTCTCGCCCGACCGCGAGGACTGGGTGGCGTCGCCGCGCTCGGACACCGACTTCGTCGTCTACCCGCGCGGGAAGGGGCCGTGGGACGACGCGGTGCTGTACCGGGTCCGGGTCGCGGGCGAGCGCGCGGACGTACCCGCCGCCGACCTCGGCGACGCGGTGCTGGCGGTCGTCGACGAGGAGAGCGAGATCACCTACCTCGAAACCGACCGCCCCGACCTCCGGGGCTCGTCGGGCGTCGACCTCCCGGAAGGCGTCCCCGCCGACCTGCTCGGGGACCGGGTGGTGGCGTGGGAGCCGCCCGAGCGCCTCCACGAGCGGGGGTTCTACGGGCAACCGCTCCGGGACCGCGAGCCCGACCGGCCGGGCGCGCTCCAGTTGTCGCTGGTCGAGGCGGCGTCCCTGGCCGACGAGGGCGCGCTCGCGCTCGATTCCGGTGCGGAGTCGGTTCGCGAGCGCGGTCGGGCGGTCGAGGGCGAGCGATTCGACCGCCGGCTCCGGGTCTACCGGGCGCTCCGCGAGCGCGGGGTGGTTCCCAAGACGGGGTTCAAGTTCGGCGCGGACTTCCGGACCTACGCCGCGGTGGAGTCGGTCGACGAGTTGGGACACTCGGAGTGTCTCGTGCGAGTGCTTCCGGCCGACCACGCGTTCGCGCCCCGCGACCTCGCGCTCGACGTGCGACTGGCCCACGGCGTCCGCAAGCGCATGGTGTTCGCGCTGGTCGACGGCGACGGCGTGACGTGGGTGTCGGTCGGGCGCTTGACCCCCTGACGTGGCGCGTCGGGACGCCGCCACCGCCGAAGCGACCCCTTTTTGTGCCGACGACCCCCTACGGTGGAGTAGATTGGCTCGCCGCCAGTCGATTTCGCCATGACAGGTGACGAACGCCCGCGCGAGACCGAGGCATCGTCCGACGACCAGCGCCCCGCGTCGGGCGAGGACTGGCGCGAGCCCGCGGGCCGTCGGGCAGTAGCCGACGGCGGGACCGAGGCGGCCGGCGACGACGGCGCGACCCTCGACCCGTGGGGGTCGGCGACCGTCGCCGACTACCGGAAGCTGTTCGAGGAGTTCGGCATCGAGGAGTTCGACGAACTGCTGGACGAGGTGCCCGACCCCCACTACCTGATGCGGCGCGGGGTCATCTTCGGCCACCGGGACTACCGCCGGGTCGCCGAGGCGATGGTCAACGACGAGCCGTTCGCCGCGCTCTCGGGGTTCATGCCGACCGGCGACCCCCACATCGGTCACAAGCTGGTGTTCGACGAGCTCATCTGGCACCAGCGCCAGGGCGGGGACGCCTACGCGCTCATCGCCGACCTCGAAGCCAACAGCGCGCGCGGGATGTCGTGGGACGAAATCGACGAGCACGCCCGCGACTACCTGCTCAGCCTGCTCGCGCTCGGGTTCGACCCCGAGGAGGGCACGCTCTACCGGCAGTCGGGCGACCGCGACGTCCAGGACCTCGCGTTCGAGCTGGGCGCGTCGGCCAACTTCTCGGAGCTGGAGAACATCTACGGCTTCTCCGGGGAGACCAGCGTCTCGCACATGCAGAGCGTGGTGACTCAGATGGCCGACATCCTCTACCCCCAACTCGACGAGCCCAAGCCCACGGTCATCCCGGTCGGCCCCGACCAGGACCCCCACGTCAGGCTGGCGCGGGATTTGGCGGCCCGGACGCGCTACTTCGGCGTGACGAAGGCGTACGCGAGCTTCGAGGCCGACGCCGGCGAGCGCGAACTGCTCGCGGCGGCCCACGCCGCGCTCGCCGACGAGGCCGCCGAGCGCGACGAAGGCGGGGGCGGCGAGCCGGTCCGGTGCGAGGACGCCGCCGACTGGCTCGAAGCCGAGATGACCGCCGACGAGGTGCGCGCGACCATCGTCGCCAAGCTCCGCGAGGCCGGCAAGGAGCCGCTCCGGCCCCGCGTGCGATTCCTCGACCGGAACGCGACCGACGAGGCGTTCGAGGCGCTCATCGACGCGGTCGCGGGCGAGAAACGGGTGTTCGACGAACACGTCGACGCGTTCGACCTCTCGCGGGACGAGGCCGAGGCGTTGGCGCGCGAGGTCGAACTCGACCACGGCGGCTACGGCTTCGTCGCGCCCTCGTCGATTTACCACCGATTCATGACGGGACTGACCGGCGGGAAGATGTCCTCGTCGGTGCCCGCGAGCCACATCAGCCTGCTCGACGACCCGGAGGACGGCTACGACAAGGTGAAAGCGGCGACTACCGGCGGCCGGGAGACCGCCGAGAAACAGCGCGAACTGGGCGGGCGGGCCGACGAGTGCCCCGTCTACGAGCTGTACGCCTACCTGCTCGCGGGCGACGACGACGAGTTCGCCAAGCGCGTGTACGACGAGTGCGTCGGGGGCGAGCGCCTGTGTGGGGACTGCAAGGAGCAGGCCGCCGAGCTGATGCGGGAGTTCCTCGAAGACCACCAGCGGAAGCGCGAGGAGGTCGAGGAACTGCTGGAGCGGGCGGACATCGAACTCGATAGCGACCGAGCGCGGCGCTGAAGGCCCGCTCGGTCGGGCCGCGGGACTACCGGGGCGGCGCGCCGCCTCGACCGCCCCACCACTGGCCGACCATCGCGCCGACGCCGACGAAGAGGACGACGAACGCGAGCACGAAGTTGACCACCGGGACGTTGGCGACCAGCGCACCGACCACGAGCGCGAGCCAGAGGTTCGGCTCGTCGCGGCCGAACCGCCGGAGCAGCGACGCCCCGAGCGCTATCGTCCCGACGGTGGACCCGACGTACGCGAACAGCGTACCGCCCAACAGCGGGAGGACGGCCACGAGCACGACGGGTTGGGGGAACCCGACCTCGACGAGGACGAGCAGGACGACCAGCAACAGGACGAACCCGACGAACCCGCCGACGACCGCGCCGACGCCGAGCAGGCCGGCCCGACCGGGGCCGTCGCGTATCCGGTTCTCGACGGCCCGGACGTACGACCCCGAGAGGACGAACTCCGAGACGCCCAGCACGACGACGCCCACGGCGACCGAGAAGACGACGTAGACGGCGTAGAACAGGAGTGCGAGCACGGCCAATCCGGCGAGTCCGACGTCGACGCTCGGCAGTTCGGAGGCGGGGTGTGCGGCGGCGGTCGCGGGGACGAGCGCCAGGGCGGGGAGCCACGCCGCGAGGGAGTTGCGGGGGACCATAGTCGACGTTCTCCCAGTGAAGTCAAAAGGATAACGTCAAGAGGCACGGGCGAAGGCGACGCCGTAGGCCAGCGGAACGACCCCGGCCGCGAGCCCGACGAGGACCGAGACGACGCTGACGAGCGCGCCGAACGGACCGAGCGCGAGCGCGTTGACGCCGACGACGAGCGCCACGACGCCCACCGTGACCCCGACGAGCCGGGCCCACCGACGCTGGTGGACGAGGACGCCGGCGACGACGCCGGTGGCGACCACGAGCGAGCTCGTGGGGCCCCGGACGAACCGGGAGACCGACCCGCTCTCGAACAGGGCGGTGCCGACGAGCGCGACCGGGACGGCGAGCGCAGCCACGGCTATCGCCCGACGGACGGTGAGGACGCGGTCGGCCGAGGGGTCCCGGTATCGGTAGGCAAGCAGTCCGAGCGCGACCGCGACGTATCCCCGCCCGACTGGCGTGAGGAGGTAGCCGGCGAACCCGCCGAGGAGCGTGGTCGCGACCGCCGCACCGCTCTCGGGAGCCACGGCGTAGTAGGCGTCCCCGCGGCGGTAGACGCCACGGTCGACCGAGTCGGCCGTGACCGACCCGGACTCGACGGCGGTCTTCACGTCCGGGGGAGCCGTCCCGTACGGTTCCGCGACGTCGTCGAGGACCGCCGCGGCGTCGGTCCGAGCCATCTCGATCCGGAGGAACGTCGTCTCGGCGTCGGCGGTGCGGTTCCAGCGGTAGTACGACCCCTCGTAGACGACGTAGGCCGCCTCCACGTCGTCGAGCGCGACGTCGAGGTCGGGCGTGACGTTCCCCTCGAAGGTGCCGTCGCTCGCGGCGCGTCGGACCGGCCGGCGGTCCTCGGCCGGGACTCCGTCGAGGCGGCGGTCGAGGGCGACCACGTCCGAGTCGGCCGCCGCGACCCGGGCGGGGTCCTCGCCGGACCCGACCTGCGTCGCGTCGTAGGTTATCTCCGTGCCGGCCAGCGCGGCGTGGAACGCGAAGCTACACGCCACGCCGACTACGAGCAGTCCGACGAGCGCGAGCGTGCGGCGGGTGGGCACCGAGCGTTGCATCGACTCGGCGAGACGTTCGCAGTCGGTCCACCTAAAGCCCGGCCAAGGCGACCGCCTGCCCGCCGTCGAGCCGACCCGGAAAGAGTTAACCGAGCGGGACGAAACCTCTCGGACATGGCCGCTGCACTCGCAGATAGACTCGAACCGCTCGGCGTCGGCTTCGGCGTCCTACTCGTCCTCGTCGGCGTCGCGACCGTGATCGGCACCCCGTGGAGCTACAAGTCGGCCGGAACCGCGCTCGCGGTCGGCCAGGCGTTCGGCGCGATAGCCGCCGTCGCCATCGGTGCGGGGCTGGCGTGGCTCGTCCGGCAATAAGCCGAGCGGAGGACCCGCAAGAACCGGACGCGAAAAGGGACCCCACGTCGGGGTGACTACTTGTTCGGCAGGAACGCCAGTCCGACCAGCAGGATTAGCGTGAGGCCGCTCAGGATGGCGACGCCCCACAGGCCCGCGATACGCTCGTCGAACCGGTCGATTTCCTCGACCTGCTCGTCGTAGCCCTCCAGGTCGGTCGAGAGCTGGACCACGCCCTCCTCGGGGAAGTGCGCAACGAACGCCTCCTCGCCGTTCGGTCCGAGCGTGACGTTTCCTCCCTCGGCCAGCGACGTCTCCTCGGTCGCGGGCGCGACGTACTGGAGCTGTGCCGCGTCGGCGGTGACGTTGGTCACGGTGGTCTCGTTGCCCTGATAGTCGAAGGTGTCGTTCTCGGCGTACGTCCGCGTGTCGGGCTCGCCGAACCGCTGGCGCTCGTACTCGCTTCTCGGGACCAGCGTGCGGTTGCCGTCGCTCTCGTTGCGGACGATGTACTCGGTGCCGTCCTGCGTGACGTTCGTCACGTTCTCGCCCAGATCGAACTCCTCGCGCAGCGTGAACTCGTCGGGGTCCGACGTGTTCGCGATGAGGACTCGATAGGTCTCGTCGTCGAGGTCGACCGTCGTGTCGTTGTCCAGCGTCGCGGTGTACACCGACGACTCGTTGACCCGGGTCAGGGTCCCCTCGCCGTCCCCGACCGACGCGACCGTGTACTCGTATCCGGCGACTGGCAGGCTCTCGTTCTCGGTGTACGTCTCCCCATCGAGGTCGATGGTGGGACTGTCCGCCACGCCGACGAGCGAGTAGGCTCCTGCGGCGATGACGAGAAAGAGGACGGCGTACACCGTCGCGGCTCGTCGTTGCATATCCGAAACGTTGGACGCGCACCGTTTAACGATTACCTTTCGCCGGAGAGTTTCCGATGCGCGCGCGACGCCCGCGACCACGTCTCGAACGGCGCGAAGCGGTCGTCGATTCGTTCGGGTCGCGGAAGTGTGCTTTTTGAGGCGGGCGAGCGAGAGGCGACTCATGGACAAACAGCGACTCCGCGAGCGCGTCTGGGACGGGTTAGACGAGAGCGGCGAAGCGCGCTTTCCCTTCCCGCCCCACGGCCGCATCCCCAACTTCGCGGGCGCGGACGAGGCGGCCGAGCGGCTCGCGTCCACCGACGCGTGGCGCGAGGCCGACGCGATAAAGTCGAACCCGGACGCTCCGCAACTACCGGTTCGGCGCGCCGCACTCCGAGCCGGGAAGACTGTCTACATGGCCGTCCCCCGCCTCCGGGACGAGCGATGCTTCCTCCGGCTGGACCCGGACGAGATAGACGACGTCGACCACGCGACGACGGTCGGTGGTTCCTCCGAACTCGGCACGCAGGTCGGCCCCGACGAGATGGAGCGGGTCGACCTGATCGTCTCGGGCAGCGTCGCGGTCGACGACCGGGGTGGGCGCGTCGGCAAAGGTGAAGGGTACAGCGACCTCGAATTCGCGATTCTCCGAGCGTTCGGACTCGTCGACGACGCGACGACGACAGTCACGACCGTCCACGAACTGCAGGTCGTCGACGACGGGATTCCGACGTCGGACCACGACGTACCGATGGACCGGGTGTTGACGCCCGAGCGCTCGATTCGGACGAGCGCGCCGGACTCCAAACCCAGTGACGTCTCGTGGGACGACCTGTCCGACGAGCAGATCGCGGCGATTCCCATCCTACAGCGACTACGGTCCGAACGACGCTGACGTCGCTGGTCGGTGTATTGGTCGAACTGTGAGGCACGGACGAAGCCAAGGGCCGGATTTGAACCGGCGGTAGGCGGCTCTGCAGGCCGCTGCGTTCGGCCGGACTCTGCCACCTTGGCGCACGTAGTCGTATTCGCTCACCGAGGTTAAATATAGCGGTCCCCGGCGGCAAGCGCCGGAGGGGACCGAGTACATGCAAACAACCCCCGAACAGCGCAACTGCTGTTCGAGGGTTGAATGAAGTATGAATGGTAGGCGGCGAACCGGTTTTCCCAGAGGCTCGCGCACTCCAGTACTCGCCGGAACGCAGGCGGGCTTATCTTCCGTGTTCGGGATGGGTACGGGAGTAACCCCACCGCTATGGCCGCCTTAACGCCGACTCGCGGAATCGAACCGCGAACGCACACCAGTTGTCGGTGATTCGATGCGACGACCGTACGTAAGTGCAATCCAGATAGCGCCTGGACCCGAGTTACCGGGCGCAGTGCGGATCCCATGCGATATGAGTGTTGGCTCGACCAGTTAGTACTCGCGGGCTGAACGCCTCGTTGCCTCGGCGCGTACACCCCGAGCCTATCGACCTCGTCTTGTA
The DNA here is from genome assembly GCF_004765805.1 of Halorussus halobius. Classification (GTDB taxonomy): domain Archaea; phylum Halobacteriota; class Halobacteria; order Halobacteriales; family Haladaptataceae; genus Halorussus; species Halorussus halobius. The sequence goes on from NZ_SBIU01000004.1 coordinate 457,779, forward strand.
CGAGTGGTCTCGGTGGTATCTCTTTTCCAGGTGGGTTTCGAGCTTAGATGCGTTCAGCTCTTACCCCGTGTCACGTAGCTGCCCGGCACGTGCCCTCTCGGACAACCGGTAAACCAGTGGTGACCAGTCGTAGTTCCTCTCGTACTATACGACCGTTCCCGTCAGATACCTTGACACCCCCAATAGATAGCAGCCGACCTGTCTCACGACGGTCTAAACCCAGCTCACGACCTCCTTTAATAGGCGAACAACCTCACCCTTGCCCGCTTCTGCACGGGCAGGATGGAGGGAACCGACATCGAGGTAGCAAGCCACCCGGTCGATATGTGCTCTTGCGGGTGACGACTCTGTTATCCCTAAGGTAGCTTTTCTGTCGTCCATGGCCCGCATCAAGCAGGCTCATGAGTTCGCTAGACCACGCTTTCGCGTCAGCGTCCCTTGTTGTGCAGGACACTGTCAGACTTCCTTTTGCTCTTGCGCTCTTTTCCGGGTTTCTGACCCGGATGAGGAAATCTTGGGGCACGCTCGATATCTTTTCGAGCGTGTACCGCCCCAGTCAAACTGCCCGGCTACCGGTGTCCTCCTCCCGGAGTGAGGGTCACAGTCACTGACGGGTAGTATTTCAATGCTGTCTCGGTGGCCCGCTAGCGCGGGTACCTGTGTAACGACTCCTACCTATGCTGCACATCAGCGACCGTGTCCCAGCGACAGCCTGCAGTAAAGCTCTATAGGGTCTTCGCTTCCCCTTGGGGGTCTCCAGACTCCGCACTGGAACGTACAGTTCACCGGGCCCAACGTTGGGACAGTGACGCTCTCGTTGATCCATTCATGCAAGCCGCTACTGAAGCGGCAAGGTACTACGCTACCTTAAGAGGGTCATAGTTACCCCCGCCGTTAACGGGTCCTTCGCCCCGTTGTACCGGGTGTTCAGATACCCGCACTGGGCAGGATTCAGTGACCGTACGAGTCCTTGCGGATTTGCGGTCACCTATGTTGTTACTAGACAGTCGGAGCGTCCGAGTCACTGCGACCTGCCCCTATCAGGGGCAGGCATCCCTTATCGCGAACTTACGGGACTAACTTGCCGAATTCCCTAACGTCGGTTGCTCCCGACAGGCCTTGGCTTTCTCCGCCTGAGCACCTGTGTCGGATCTCGGTACGGACACCGTACTCGTCTTTTCACGGGCCCCAGGTTGAGTCGACTTCCGCTATTCCGCCGTTCGTCCGCTTCGTGCCGTTACGGCTTCCACGGACTTGGACGGTTCGACCGGGCGATAGCCCGGCTCGACGTACCCCGAGGCGTCAACTTCTACTGTACGGTGGCACGGGAATATTAACCCGTTTCCCTTTTGTCTCGCTCGAACTGCGACGAGACTTAGGACCGGCTAACCCTCGGCTGATCAGCATTGCCGAGGAACCCTTGCTCGTTAGGCCGTCGGGGTTCTAACCCGACTAACGCTGCTACTATGGCCAGGATTTTCGTCACCATTCGGTCCACTCGAGTTCTCACCCGAGCTTCCATCCGAACGGAGTGCCAACCTACTCGATCACCCTGTCACGGGTGCGGCCAGGTCTCGGTGGCGGACTTGAGCCCCGATCATTTTGGGCGCCCCGAACCTCGGCCGGTAAGCTGTTACGCTTTTCTTAGAGGGTAGCTGCTTCTAAGCTCACCTCCCGGCTGTCTAGGGCTCGGGACCACCTTCAATCGCACTTAGTCCGCACTTTGGGACCTTAACCCAGCTGTGGGTTGTCTCCCTCACGGTGCACAGGCTTACCCCGCACACCGGATTCCCTGCGTCGACGGCGTCCGTAGGTTTGGAGTTCGACAGGAGGGTCGACTCCTCTCGGAGTCGACGCCTCCAATCGGTAGCTCTACCCCACGGACTACCTCAGCAGAGGTCATGCTTCGACATGTTTCGGTTGGAACCAGCTGTTGCCGGATTCGATGGGCCTTTCACCCCTACACGAAGGTCACGAGAGGGTATTGTAGGACACCAACTCTAACAGGCTTCCACGTGCCTTTCGGCACGCTTCACCTTGCCCTCGCGTAGATCATCCGGTTTCGGGTCGTGTCGGTTTGACTCCCCGCACTTGAATACGGCGGCCCTCACGCAAAGCGCTGCGGCCATGTCGGTTTCCCTACGCCTTCCCGGATACTCCGGTTAGACTCGTCAAACCAACACACTCCCTGGCTCGTTTTTCAAAACGTACGACGGAACACCGGCTTCTCGTAGGTCCTACTGGAGGCTCGCGCCTCGGTCGTTTTCTACGAGACCTTTCGTGCCCCGTCGCTCCATCGCCAACTGATTTCAGGCTTTATTGCAACCCCCTTCTTGGGGTGCTTTTCAGCGTTCGCTCACGCTACTTGTTCGCTATCGGTCTCGAGACGTGTTTAGTCTTGGCCATCGATGCTGGCCATGTTCACGAGGAATTTCCAATCCCCGATACTCTGGAGCTGACGCACGCCTTACTTGCCTTCGTTACGGGGCTTTCACCCTGTATCGCGCTCCGTTTCAGGAGACTTCACGAAAACGTTCAGGCGATGAGAGTCAGTCCGAACACCACATTGCCCGAAGGCTTCGGTTTGGACTGGGTCGCTTTCACGCGCAGTTACTTACGACATCCCATTCGGTTTCTTTTCCTGCCGGTACTGAGATGTTTCAATTTCCGGCGTTCCCCATTGCGCAAAGCAATTGCGAGGGGATTCCCATTAGGAAATCCTGAGTTCTTCGCCTCCGTGCGGCTCCCTCAGGCTTATCGCAGCTTGGCACGTCCTTCATCGGCGCTCGAGCCGAGCCATCCACCAGCTGGCACAGTAGCCACGCTGTTGGAATCGCACTGTGACCCGGTAAACTCGGATCCAGTGGACGCCTGGATTGCACTTACATACGGTCGTCATCGCCACGTCTCGGTGGTCGCGAGAGCGTGCATCGAACCCTTCCCACCCGCGCTTTCACGGAGTGGTGCATCGGTCTTCCGGACCAGAACGTTCCGCCGCCACCCACTTAAGGGGAGCGGTTTCGTTCCGGCCCGGGAGTATGGACCCACTGGGATTCGAACCCAGGGCATCCTCCTTGCAAAGGAGGCACTCTACCGCTGAGCTATGGGCCCCCTCCCCGGACGGGGAGGTGTGAACGTTAGCCTTGGCAGTCCGAAGGTGCCCGACCACCGAAGCGGTCGAGGTCGTCGAGGAACCCTCTCGTCCGTCGCGAAGCGACGGACAGGTGTGGGCTGGGGCGTCGCCCCAGTCCCGTTCGTTAGGAGGTGATCCAGCCGCAGATTCCCCTACGGCTACCTTGTTACGACTTAAGCCCCCTTGCGAAGCCCAGATTCGATCACCGTGCGGTGACCTCATCCGGACCTCACTCGGGTGCTTTGACGGGCGGTGTGTGCAAGGAGCAGGGACGTATTCACCGCGCTCTTCTGAAGCGCGATTACTACCGAATCCAGCTTCATGAGGGCGAATTTCAGCCCTCAATCCGAACTACGACCGGGTTTAGGAGATTAGCGCCTCCTCTCGGAGTGGCGTCCCACTGTCCCGGCCATTGTAGCCCGCGTGTAGCCCAGCTCATTCGGGGCATACTGACCTACCGTTGCCCGTTCCTTCCTCCGCTTTGGCAGCGGCAGTCCTCCTAATGTACCCAGCTACCACAAGGGTACTGCTGGCAATTAGGAGTGCGGGTCTCGCTCGTTGCCTGACTTAACAGGACGCCTCACGGTACGAGCTGACGGCGGCCATGCACCTCCTCTCAGTAGCTCAGGTAAGCTCATCAAACTGACCGTCACTGCTACTGTCGGAGCTGGTGAGATGTCCGGCGTTGAGTCCAATTAAACCGCAGGCTCCTCCGGTTGTAGTGCTCCCCCGCCAATTCCTTTAAGTTTCATCCTTGCGGACGTACTTCCCAGGCGGCCCGCTTCTCGGCTTCCCTACGGCACAGCGCTGGCTCGTAGCCAGCGCCACACCTAGCGGGCATCGTTTACAGCTAGGACTACCCGGGTATCTAATCCGGTTCGTGACCCTAGCTTTCGTCCCTCACCGTCGGGTCCGTCCTTCTGAGGCGCTTTCGCCACCGGCGGTCCGTCCAGGATTACGGGATTTCACTCCTACCCCGGACGTACCCCTCAGATCTTCCGGCCCCAAGCCAGCTGGTTTCCGCCGGACGCCCATCCGTTAAGCGGATGGATTTCCCGACGGACCTGTCTGGCCGGCTACGGACGCTTTAGGCCCAATAATAGCGGCCATCACTCGGGCTGCCGGTATTACCGCGGCGGCTGGCACCGGTCTTGCCCAGCCCTTATTCCTGTACCACCTTACGGTACAGAAAAGCGAGGACTATATGCCCTCGCACTCGGAGTCCCCTTATCGCACTGTCGTGCAGTGTAAAGTTTTCGCGCCTGCTGCGCCCCGTAGGGCCCGGATTCTTGTCTCAGAATCCGTCTCCGGGCTCTTGCTCTCACAACCCGTACCGATTATCGGCACGGTGGGCCGTTACCCCACCGTCTACCTAATCGGCCGCAGCCACATCCTATGGCGCCGGAGCGTTTCCAGCTCCCCTCACTCCAGAGTGGAAGCCTTATTCGGGATTAGCCTCAGTTTCCCGAGGTTATCCCAATCCATAGGACAGTTTGGCCACGTGTTACTGAGCTATCCGCCACGGGTCTAACCCGTGCGACTAGCATGGCTAAAGCGGACTCCGATAGCAATGGCCTCCGGCAGGATCAACCGGAATGGTTGCCGAGCACAATGCTCGGTGGGTCTCTGGCGGAGACACTGATATCGTGTCGTGTGTGGTCCGTCAGTTCGACGACCCCGAGCCGCGTCGTTGGCCGGGTGTCACCGAACTGCCAAGGCTAACATCAGATTCCATCGTTTACGGCGGACCGCAGGGGTGGAATCCTCATTTCCTCCGGACCCGAACGTATGCTTCGACGGGTATTAAACCCATCGAATCGCGTTCGAGGTCCGAGATTGCGGGACGAATCGAACGCCCCGCGAATCGCGTCGTGTCTTTCTCTGCATTACGGTTCAATGCACCCCGATTATTTAAGGGCGTCGAACCGCGTTCGTCCTTCGGTGGGAAGACCCCCGAAGGCTCGTTCGCATCCAATCCGAGCACCCGTATACACTTAAGGGCGTCGGATTGGGCGTGTAGCAAACGTCCGAAACCGCAGGACGCCGCCGACACCCAATCCGAACACCCCTATACACTTAAGGGCATTGGATTGGGTCCGTTTTGACCGCCCCGCCGCGGGGCAGGGCGTCGTTCGCATTCCCACTCGAGCCCCCTCGTACACTTAAGGGTATCGAATCGGGACGTCTCGGTCGTCCCGGACCGCGGGACGGCGTCGACGACCGAATCCAGAGCCCCTCTCATTGAAAGGTGTCGAATCGGACTAACTCGGACTGTAGCAGAGACGCCCGATGGGCGTCGGTACTCGCCACGTCCGGAGGCCTCGAGCCGCAGGGCCTCGTTCGCACTCAAACGGAATGCCCGGTCCATACATAAGGGCATCGAACCGAGACGGGTTCGTGGTGGGATGACGTGGCACTACCGTCCCGCGATTCCACCGGTGAGCACCTCGGATAGAACTACGTCGGGTTGGATGTGGCGCGGGCGGAGAACGGGCCGGTCATCCTGCGCGTCGTACGCGTCGTCCCGGCGAATGGTACCCGCGCACTCGAACGGACGGGGCGGCGCCACAATAACTCCTGATGTTCGGGCTCGAGACGTCGACTGTAAAACGAGGGGGAGTAAGTAGTTCCGTCCGCGCTACTCATCGAGGTGCTCGATACCCTGCTTCGAGACGTTGGCCTCGGTAATCTCGTCCGGCATCCAATCGGGTTTGTCGTCCGGGGCCTGTTCGTGCCACGCCCAACCCTCGTAGATGTGGACCTTGTCCGTTCCCTTCTCCCGGAGCCGAATCTCTGTCGGGTCGGCCGCGTCCTCCGAGGATGCGGGGTCGAGCCGCCGGGCCGCTTTCAGCGCCGCCTGCCGGGGAGTGTTGCCCGAGAATACGCTACTCTCGTCGCCGGTCGATTCCCGCAGCGCGAAGTTCCGCTTACCGTCCTCACGTACCATGGTTTTCTCCTCCATGCCAATCCAGCACAGGACCCACTATAAATATATCGCCGATGTGAGCCGTTTTGGTCGAAAACTATATACGCGAGGTCGTGCAGTCGCGCGATTTCCGGACGAAACGCGCAGTCACCGTGTGGGATTCGGGTCGAAAACGTCGGGACGCGCCGGACAGCCACGCGAGAGCACCCGGCGGTAGAAAACACTTAAGTATAAGCTGGGGCGAACGTACGCGCACGATACCGCGATGGTTCGGAAAAAGAAGCTCAGCCCCAGTGGCGCGAAAGGCGAGGACGGCGAGTACCACAACGTCCACATCAACCTGCACGAGGACGAACTCGCCGTCGCCGGCATGGACATCGGCGACGAGGTGTTCGTGCGCGTCAGGGAGGACAAAATCATCATCCAGAAGGCCGACAAGGACGAGGTCGAGCACGAGTTCTAAACAGGGCTTTGTACGCCACGAACGCGATTACTTCACGATGGACGCCTACGAGTTAGCCAGACCACTGCTGTTCTCGCTCCCGCCGGAGACCGCTCACGACGTGGTCCACGCCGGACTGCGCGCCGCCCAGGGGACGCCCGTAGCCGACGCGCTCCGCTCGCGGTACGCGGTCGACGACGACCGCCTCGGCGTGACCGCGTTCGGCCAGCGGTTCCCGAATCCGGTCGGCGTCGCCGCCGGGTTCGACAAGAACGGACAGGTGCCCTCGATACTGGGGAGTCTCGGCTTCGGACACGTCGAAGTCGGTGGCGTCACCGCCGAACCCCAGTCCGGAAATTCCCGGCCGCGGATGTTCCGACTCCGCGAGGACCGGGGAATCGTCAACCGCATGGGGCTGAACAACCACGGCGCGGACGCGGTGGGCGAGCGACTCGCGGAGACCGCTCCTGCTGCGGACGTCCCCGTCGGCGTCAACCTCGCCAAGTCCGAGCGCGTCGCCACCGAGGACGCGCCCGCCGATTACCGCTACACCTACCAGCGGGTCGCCGACGGCGGGGACTTCTTCGTGGTCAACGTCTCCTGCCCCAACTCCGAGGGGTTCCGCGACCTCCAGAACCGCGACTCCATGGCGGCCATCCTCACCGAGTTGCAGGACGCGGGCGCGAGTCCGTTGCTCGTCAAGCTCTCGCCGGACCTCCCCGACCCGGCCGTCGAGGACGCGCTCGACCTCGTGACCGAACTGGACCTCGACGGCGTCATCGCCGCGAACACCACGACCGACCGCCCCGAGTCGCTCCGGAGCCACAACCGCGCGGAGGGCGGCGGGCTGTCGGGCAAGCCAATCGAAGCGCGCGCGACCGGGATGGTCCGGTTCGTCGCCGAGCGCGTGGACGTGCCGGTCGTCGGCGTCGGCGGGGTGTTCACGGCCGAGGACGCCTACCGAAAGCTACGCGCGGGCGCACGCGTAGTGCAACTGTACACCGGACTGGTCTACCGGGGACCGTCCATCGCGCGCGACATCAACGAAGGGCTGCTCGACCTGCTCGACCGCGACGGCTTCGACTCGGTGGCGGACGCGGTCGGTGTGGACGTGGACTGACTACGTCTTCTTCGGCGAACTCCCGCTCGTTCTTCCCGACTCCGCCCGTCCACCCGAACACCACCACCGGCGCGCGGGAGCGACCGGCGTAACGAGGGAAGGACTCGCGCGAAGGACGAACGCAGTGAGCGGAGGCTGGGAGGTGTGAGCCTCGCGGTCGCGGTGCTGTTGCGGGGTCTCCTCGGCTTCGGGAGTAGCTAGCTTCGGTGACGTATCCTCGTTACGACGAATCCGAGATTGCTACTGCGCGACTGAGGGAAACACCACTGCACAGCAACCGCTCAGCGCTGCGAATACGACGACCTGAAAGCCTCACCTCCATCAGCCTCGGCGACGGCCGCCGCCGCGCGCTACCTTCGCGTACGGAATCAGAAGTGGAACGTCGCGACCGGAAACGAAATCCGGGGAGCGAATGGCCCCGAATCTTCACTTCAGCGCGTCCAGCCGGAACTCGAACGCGGCCACGGGGAGTTCGAGGTCGTGTTCGACCAGCACCTCGGGGTGGACCTCGCCGAGGACGCCCGCCGCCTCGCCGTCGATAACGACCTCGGCCGCGCGACCGTCGATGAACGTCGGGTGGTCGGTCGCGGGCGTCTCCAGGTCGACGTCGAAGTTGCGCGCGACCGCCTGCAGGCGGGCCTTGGCGTCCTCGTAGGAGGCGTCGTGGCGCGCGAGGACGCCCGCGACCGTCCGTCGCTCGGCGACGCCGGTGTCCTCGCGCTCGTCGACGCGGGCGGCGAGCCCTATCTCCGCGAGGTCCTGCGGGTACGCCCGGTGGGTGTTGTTCTCCAGTACCATCAGCAGCGAGGGGAGCGCCCACGTCCGGAGCATGGTGTAGTCCTCGCTGTACGGTTCGAGGATGGTCGCGGGCTCGTCGGCCCCCAGAGCGTCGTCGTCAGGCGAGACGCCCATCCGGTCGAAGTTCTCCGGTTCGCTTATCATGTGGAAGTTCAGCAGGTCCTCGAAGCCCAGCCCCACCAGCACCGCGCGCGCGGCGTCTTCGAGGTTCGACCGGTCGTGGCGGCCGCCGACCGTCCCCACGTCGGGGTAGCGCGGTTCGAGGTCGTTGAAGCCGTACGCCCGGCCCACGTCGTCGACCACGTCGTCGGGATGAAGTACGTCCACGCGGTAGGGGGGAATCTCGACCTCGTAGGCGAGCTCGTCGTCACCGACCTCGGTGGTCTCGGCGTCCAGCCCCGACCGCTCAAGCAGGTCGAGCACGCGTTCGGCGCTCAAATCGACCCCGAGCATCCCCTCGATGCGCTCGTGGCTCACCGTCTTGCGCTTGACCTCGAAATCCGGACGGTCGAGCGTCCGGTCGGGGTACTCGACCGCGACCTCCTCGACGGTCGCGCCCCGGGCGTCGAGCGCGTAGCAGATGACGTTGCACATGCGGTCGATGGTCCACTGGTCGGTGCCCGTGAGTTCGACGAACAGGTCCCGCGACTCGGTCGAGACCTCGGTCCGGCGGCCGTTGATGACCGGCGGGAACGAGAACAGTCCGACGTCGTCGTAGATGGCGGGGTACCGGTCGTAGTCGGCCACGAGGTCGGCGTAGGTCTCGCCGGTGGGGTGGGCGCGCAACACCTCGTCGGGCGTCATCTCGGCGTCGGCGTCCAGCGGGACGAAGGTGTCGCCCTCGGGGTCGATGCCGCGATACGTGATGGAGTTGCCCACCTCGGTCCGGCCCTCCGCAGTGGCGGCCTGCCCTTTCAGCATCGTCAGGTCGTGGATGCCGATGGCACCTTTCGCGCGCTTGCGGCCCATCGTGGCGTGGAGTTTCTCCTGCAACTGGATGAGCGAGTCGAGCGCGTCGTCGTCGAGGTCGACGCCCCGAATCACCGCGCCGGTGACGTACGGGCGCTCGTCGGGGACGCTCTCGTCGACCTCGATGGACCAGTCGGCGTCGTTGGTCCCCGGGACGTAGACGCCCCGGTCGTCGCCGTACTGGTAGCGCAGCGACCGCGCCACGCCCTCGACCGAGAGCCGGTCGAGTCGGTCGGGCGCGAACTCCAGTTGGAGGTCGCCCTCCTCGGTCCGGCCCTCGAATTCGAGGCCGAGCGCGAACAGGTCCTCGACGAGTTCGTCGTCGCTCTTCTCGTCGTGGCCGGTCAACTGGCGTAGTTCGTCGGGGTTCACGTCGACGACTGGCATCAGTGTAGCACCTCCGTCTCCCGCAGCAGTTCGAGGTCGGCGAGCGTCCCGTGGACGTCCCGGATGTCCTCGAAGCCGTACATCAGCATCAGCAGGCGTTCGAGCGCGAGCCCCCACGCCATCACGTCGCAGTCGACGCCGAGCGGGTCGAGCACTTCGGGTCGGAACATCCCGGAGTTGCCGATTTCGACCATCTCACCCGTGGTCGGGTGGGTGCCGAACAGCTCGAAGCTCGGCTCCGTGTAGGGGTTGTAGTGGGGCTTGAACTCGATGTCGGTGATACCGAACTCGGCGTAGAACTCCTCGAAGGTGCCCATCAGGTCCCGCACCGAGAGGTTCTCGGCCATCACCCAGCCCTCGATCTGGAAGAACTCAAGCAAGTGGGTCGGGTCGAGCGTGTCGTTGCGGTACACCTTCTCGACGCTGAAGAACCGCTGGGGCGGTTCCAACTCGCCGACCTCGTGGCCCGAAAGATATCGCATCGACAGCGAGGTGGTGTGCCCGCGCAGGTCGATACCGCGCGCGACCTCCTCGGTCCACGGCGAGTGGTAGCCCTCGCCGTCCTCGCCCACGCCGTCTAAGTGGGCCGACTTCACGCGCTCGACCAACTCCTCGGGGAAGTCGCCGGCGTCCTCGGCCATCCGCCGGGGGTTCTCCAGCGCGAACTGGTCCCAGTGGGTCCGCGCGGGGTGGTCCTGGGGCATGAACAGCGCGTCGTTGATCCAGAACTCGGCGTCCGCGTGGGGGCCTTCCATCTCCTCGAAGCCCATGCCGACCAGGGTGTCCTTGACCCGATTCGCGGTCTGTCGAAGAATGTGGGTCTTGCCGCCGTCGACGCGCTCGGCGTCGGCCTCGACGTTGTACTCGGCGAACTCCACCGCCCGCCACTCGCCGGTGGTCAGCATCTCGGGCGTGAGCTGGCCCACCGTTTCGGCGGCCTCGACGCCCTCCATCAGCGCCGTGACGCCCTCGTCGGTGAGCGTGACCGAGCGCACGGTCGACTCCGAGCGCTCGACGAGCCCGCGACTCTCTAACTGCGCCAGCACGCTCCCGTCGGCGACCGATTCGCCCGCGTCGAGGGCCGCGAGCGCCTCCGCTTCGGCGTCGCCGTCGGGGTCGGCGTCGGGGTCGGCCGTAATCTCGCCCCCCTCGATGGTGCCGTACCCCTTCCGGGCGTAGTTCGACAGCGCGATGTCGACCTGCGGTCCCGCCAGCCCGGACTCGCCGACGATTCGGCCCATCTCCGCCGGCTCGTCGTCGGCCCCGGCGTCGATAGCTGTCTCGTAGAGTCGGACCTCCGGGAGGCCCGCCTCGACGTACTCGCGGCCCTCGTCGGTGAGTGCGACCGACTCGGCGGTCGACTCGGCGACGTCGACGAGTCCCGCCGACTCCAACTCGAAGGCCGCGCCCGTCACCGTCTCGGGTTTGAGTTCCGTCTCGTCGGCCAGTTGCTCTACGGTCCGTGCGTCGTTCGCGCTCGCGGCCTGTAGCACCGCGACCTGTGATTCTGGTAGTTTCATGTCCGTGGTCGTCGTTGGTCGTTACGTCCCCGTGCGCCCGTTTATCGCTTCTGAAGCGCGGTCGCCCGAGCTCGCGTCGACGGCTCTCGCCGACCGCGCGCGAACGGTTTCGTCCCAGTCGGGGTCCTCGCCCGGCCCGGGAGTCCGCCGTCCGGTCAGGACGCGAAGAAGAAACCGAACCCCGTGCGCGCGTGCCGTGGCTGACGGGCGCTCTCGCCGGACCGGGATTCGGATGGCATGTCCGGGAGTTGTCCGTAGTCCGTGAAAAGCGTTCCGGGGTATCGTCCGAACCCCATCGAAGATAATTCCATAGCAAAAACATTATAACACAACAATGAAAGAATCTATTCGGACTATGGAGCAGGTTAGTGCGGCGGAATCCGACAACTGGACGATGAAGGTCGAGGACAACGCCACCATCATCGAGTACCACGGGGACATCAGCCCCGAGGAGGGCGAGGCCATCGTCGAGGAGTGGCAGCCCCTCATCTCCGAGGGCGAGGTGGACACCCACGTCCTCCACCTCGACGCCGACGACCACTTCGACGACGAGACGTTCGGTACCATCGAGCAAGCTGGAACTCTGGGTCTCCAGCACGGCGTCGACCGATGGGCCATCGTGGCGGGCAAGACGAAGACGATGGCCATAGCCAGCAAGCTCCCCGACGATATCGAGACCTACGAGACCGACGACCTCGACGACGGGCTCGACTGGGCGAGTCACTGACCCGAAGGCTTATTCTCCCGTCCGCGGAACCGTTTCGGACATGCCCTCCAGACGACAGGTTCTCGCGGGTGTCGGGAGCGCCGGTACCGCGGCGCTCGCCGGGTGCGTCGGCGGGGACGGAGCCGACTACTCGCCGGGCGAGGACGCGGACGCCGACTGGCCGATGCCCCGCTTCGACCCGACCAACACCGCGTACAGCCCCGACGCGAAGGCCCCCCGCGAGAGCGTCCGCGAGCGCTGGACCTACGAGGGCGGATTCGCGACCGGACCCCCCGCGGTGGCGGACGGGACCGTCTTCCTCCCGACCGCCGAGGCGCTGGTCGCGCTCGACGCCGCCTCCGGCGAGGAGCAGTGGCGGTTCGCCCCCGACGGGCAGCCCTGGACCGCACCGCCGGTGGTCCACGACGGGACGGCGTACGTCACCGGCGTCACCGATTCGGGCGTCTACGCCATCGACGCGAGCTCGGGCGATGCGGTCTGGTCGGTCGCCGACGCCGGCGGCGCTCGCGGGGGCGTCCACCTGCTGGCGGGCGAATACGTCTCCGAGCCGGTCGTCTACGCCGGCGGCGAGAACGGCGGACTCGTCAGGCTCGACGCTGCGACGGGCGAGGAGACCTGGCGCACCGACCTGTTCGGCAGCGTCTCGGCGTTCGGCTATCGACTGCCCCAGCTCTACGTCGGAACTCGAGGCGGCGAGGTGTACGCCCTCGTCGACTCGGTCGACGGCGCGGACGAACCCGACGAAGCGTGGCGGCGCAAGGTCGGGTCGGCGGTCCGGACCGTCCTTCCGAGCGGGGAAGGCGTCCTCGTCCACACGTTCGGCGACCCGTTGTACTGCTTGCAGGACGGGGCGCACGCCGGGACGACCCGGTGGACCGTCGACCAGCGACGCGCCAACTCGGCTCCCGTCGCCGCGAACTACACGTTCTTCGCGGCGGGTTACGGGAGCCTCACCGCGTTCCGCGACTACGACAGCGACACGACGTGGCGACTCGGCGGTCGCTTCGACGCCACGGGTCCGGTCGCGGCCGGCGACACGCTCTACGCGAGCAGCCGCGATGCGGTCCACGCCTTCGCCCTCGACGGCGGAAGTTGGGGCGCGTTCGGCCACCGATTCGACGCGAAGCGGTGGTCCCATCCCACGCCGGCAGGTGCGACAGAAGGACTCGCCGTCGGGGACGGTGCGGTGTTCGCCTCGTGCCAAGGGAGCGAGGACAGCGACGTGAGCCTCTACTGTCTGGAGCCGGCGAACTGACCACCGGCGGAGCCGAATCGACGCGACGAGCGCGGTTCAGAACTCCGCCTGGATGATGTCGAGCGCCTCCTCGCGGTCGTCCCAGTCGACGAACACCGCGACGCTGGTCGCGCTCGTGATGAGGTCGTGGATGTTGATGCCGGCGTCCGCGATGGGGTCGACGAAGTTCCGGATGACGCCCGGCTGGTTGGGGAGTTTGCCCCCCATCATGCGGACGACCGCCACGTCGTCGTCGATGGTGACGCTGGACAGCGAGTCCTGGTCGATGACCTCCTGATGCAGGATGTTCTCGGCGCGCTGGGCCACCGTCTCGTCGACGTAGAAGGTGACCGAATCCATGCCGCTGGCCACCGCGTCGACGTTGATGTCGCTGTCGCCGAGCGCGGACGAGAGCTCCTGGAGGATGCCCGACCGGTTCCGGATGGCCCGGCCCGCCACGGTGAGACAGGCCAGGGGGTTCTCGCGCATGTCGACGAGGTTCTCGAACTCGCCCACGACGTCGGTCCCGCCCGTGAGCAGGTCGCCGTGCTGGTAGTGGACCACGCGCACGTCGAGGTCGCCGTCCTTGTACGAGAGCGCGCTGGGCGCGACCACCTCCGCGCCGCGAAACGAGAGGTTGCGGAGTTCGTCGACGGATATCTCCGCGACGTTGCGCGCGCCCTCGACGACGTGGGGGTCGCCGGTCATCACGCCCTCGACGTCGGTCACGATGACCACCTCGTCGGCGTCGAGGTAGTTGCCCAACATTACGGCCGTGGTGTCCGAACCGCCGCGCCCGAGCGTCGTGACGCCGCCCTCGGGGCCCTCGGCGAGGAACCCGGTGACGACCGGGACCACGCCGTCGAGCTCGGCCGCGAGGTCGGCGGCCGCCGCGCGGGTCCGCTCGGCGTCGACCTCACCGCGCTCGTCGGTGAACACCGGCCAGCGGTCGCTCCCCGGTTCCACGAAGACCGCCTCGACGCCCCGAGCGGCCAGCGCGGCCTTGAGCATCCGGACGCTGGTGCGCTCGCCCATGCTGACGATCTCGGCGCGGTCGGCGTCGCCCGCGTCGAACTCGATCTCGTCGAGGAGTTCGTCGGTGGTGTTGCCCATCGCGCTCGCGACCACCGCGATTTCGTGCCCTTGGGCTACCGCGTCCGCAATCGAGTCGGCCGCCCGGTTGATGCGGTCGCCGCTTCCGAGGCTCGTCCCGCCGAACTTCGCCACTACGCGCATCGTACCACCTTCGACGCGACGGGTCGTCGGGTCGACGACGCCGCGCGTCGCCGTGCCGACCGCCGGTTCGGGGACCCCCACTCGCGAGACTGGTGCATGGCAGACGGTAACTGGGGTACGGGGATAACTGCTTTCATGTCTGAGAAGCTTGCCGCACCCAAGTTTCGCTCGGGGACGCGGGCCCGCGAGTTCTACCCGAGTCGGCCGACGGTTCTCACACCCCACGGGCTTTAACATCGTCGGCGGTCGAAAGGTGACCGATGCGCGTGCGCGACGCAGTCGAAGCCGATGGGGAGGCGCTCGGCGACCTCGCCGACGCGCCGGCCGAGGTGATGCGCAACGTGGTCCACGACCGGACGGTCCGGGTGGCCGAGCGCGCGCCCGACGACGGACGCGAGCCGGCAGCCGATGGGGACGACCGAGAGGACGTCGACGGCGAAGACCTCGAGGTCGTCGGCTTCGTGGGCTTCGACGCGATGCCGGGGACCGTTCGGGTCACCTACCTCCGGGGGTCGCGAACCGCCCGGGAGCACCTGCTCGACGAGCCGATACGGTTCGCGCGCAAGGAGGGGATGGACGTCGAGGTGCTGGTGCCCGAGAGCGAGACGGTGACGGCCGAGGTGGTCGAGGACGCCGGGTTCCGCCGGGCCGGAACCGGACCCCGGTTCGGGGGAAGTCGGACCCACGAGTACAGGCTCGATTCCGCCGAGCAGTGAGCGGCGGTCGACCGGACTCGACTCCTCGGACCCCTCCGTTTCAGGTGGAACGACGCGGTTGGGTTGGGTTGGGTTGGCTCGGCGGTCAGCTGAACTGCCGGACCGTCATGTCGAGCGTGTCGAGGTCGAGGATGGGCGCGAACCCCGCGTCGGGGTCGATGTTCACGGACTTCTGGAACGCGGTCTGTTCCTGCCAGCAGCCGGAGTTGACCGCGAGCACGTTGTGGTACTTGCCCCACCCGAGCTTGTGGACGTGGCCGGTGTGGAACACGTCCGGCACGGTGTCCATCACGAGGTAGTCGCGCTCCTCGGGCGCGAGCCGGGTCTTGCCGCCGAACTGTGGCGCGACGTGGCGCTTCTTGAGGAGCTGGTACATCGCCTTGTGGGGTTCGTCGTAACTGGCCTTCTCGTCGGGGAGTTCGGCGATGACCTCGTCGAGCGAGACGCCGTGGTACATCAGGACGTCGACGCCCTCCACCGTCACGGTCGAGGGGTTGCCCGAGATGCGGGCGTCGTGGGCCGACATGATGTCCCGGAGCTCCTCGTCGAAACCGGGCTGGGGTTCGGCGAGCCGGACCGCGTCGTGGTTGCCCGGAATCATCAGAATCTCCAGGTCGCCCGGCACCTCCTTGAGGTGCTCGGAGAACGCCTCGTACTGCTCGTAGATGTCGACGATGTCGAGTTCCTCGTCCTGGTCGGGGTAGACGCCGACGCCCTCGACCATGTCCCCTGCGAGCAGGAGGTACTCGACGGCGCTGGCCTCCTCGGTGTGGAGCCAGTCGGCGAACCGCGACCACGCGTCGGCCATGAACTCCTGACTGCCGACGTGGACGTCGCTGACCAGCGCGGCCTGCACGTGGCGGTCGGCGGTCGAGGGCTCGTAGGTCCGGGGTACGTCGGGGAAGTGCAGCGAGTCCACGAACAGGATGCCGTCCCCGTCGCCGTTGTCGTCCGAGAGGGTGCCCTCGACCGCGATCACCTCGTCGTACAGCAGTTCCTCGACCGCGCCGGCGAACTCGCGGTCCTTCATCACGAGACACGGGAAGGTCCCGCTGGTGTCTTCCAACTCGACGAGCCAGTGCCCGCTCGCGGTCGACCGGATGTCGCTTATCATCCCGACGATTGCAGTCTCGCCGCCGCCGGGCATGTCCGCGACCGCCGAAGTGGGGCGAGCGTTGACCCGGCCGCGAAGCTGCTGGCCGAGCCGCTCGAACCGGTCGCGGAAGACGCTCACGAAGTCCTCGTACTCGCCGGTCCCGGTGCTCTGACCGGTCACGTCGTCGGACACGTCGAGCGACCGAGCGTCGAAGTCAGGGTCGCGGACCGACTCGTCGGGCGTCGAGACCTCGGTGACGCTTGCTCCGCCGTCGATTCCCTCCGGTTCTGCTACCCCCTTCGTTTCGTCTGGACGCGTCGCCGCTTGCTCCGAGGTATCCGGGGTTTCGCGTCCAGTCGAAACGTTGGTTTCCGCGTCAGAGCCGTTCGATTCCCGCCCGCCGCCCCCGTCGAGGACGCCCCGGACGTGGTCGGGCGAGAGCTTGAGGGCGTCTTCGGGCGCGCGCTCGACGGCGGCGGCGAGCGCGGCGTCCGGGTCGTCGGCTCCCGCGAGCAGCGTCACGGCCTCGGGGTCGGCGTTGTACCCCCGACTCGTGAGTTCGCTGACGATACGGGCGGGGGTCTCCAGCGGCACGGTCCCTACAATTCGGCGATTCGTCAAAAGCGCATCGTTCGGGCGCGCCGTGTGGTCGGGCTTTCGGCGACACCTCCCGTCGAGTTCCCCTGCAGCGGCCCGACCCGTCCCGCACCCGGAAAATTGACAACCACCGAACGGCAAGGTGGGTCCGATGAGTTCTCCCCGAGGCGGTTCCGCTCCCGACGAGGACGACCCCGCGGGCGGGGCCTCCGGTGACGACGACCCCCGGCCGGGGTCCTCGGACCGGAACGGTCCCGACGACGGGTCGCGAGCCTCGTCGAATCTGCGGTCTGACGACGCGTCCGCGGACGCCGGCGAGCGCGGTTCGGACGAGCGCGGACCGCATAAATCCGGTCCGCGTCGCCCCGCGTCCGACGGGGGCGGCTCCGAGAAGGGGTACGGTCCGCGCGCGCTCGTGGGACGTTTCCGCCGGAGCGACCACGACGCGGTTGTGTTCGTCCGAGAGATGTTGAGCAGCGTGGCCATCGTGCTCGCCATCGGACTGGTCCTGTTCGCGGTCAGCGGGGTCTGGCCGCCGATGGTCGCCATCGAGAGCGGCAGCATGGAGCCCCACATGCAGAAGGGCGACCTCGTGTTCATCATGGAAGAGGGTCGTCTCGCACCCGACGCCGCCCACGGCGACACCGGCATCGTGACCGCGCGCGCCGGCGAGCGCGTCGACTACAGGAACTTCGACGGCTACGGCGACGTCGTCGTGTACAGGCCCGACGGCAGTTCCTACGAGACCCCGATAATCCATCGGGCCATGTTCTGGGTCGAGAAGGGCGAGAACTGGTACGACGAGGCGAACGAGCAGTACCTGCAGGCCGACAGTTGCGAGGCGCTTCGGAACTGTCCGGCTCCGAACTCGGGATTCATCACGAAGGGTGACGCCAACCCCAGCTACGACCAGTCAGACTACATGGGCAAGGACCCGGTCAAGCCCAGTTGGATCAGGGGCACGGCGGAGGTCCGGGTCCCGTGGCTCGGCTGGATTCGGCTCACGTTCTCCGGTGCGGCGTCGCTCGCACCCGGACTGTCTTCCGGCGGTCTATCCGTCGCCGGGGCCTCCGTCCCGGGCCTCCTTGCCGTCGGTCGTACGTCCGCGTGACCCGCTGTGTGACTGAGGTCGCTGTGCGGACGTTCGAGGATAGCTTCTTCGCGGAACGCCGTTGCTTTGGCGGGTGGTTCCGCCCCGAGAGAGGCGGTCGTTTCGAGTGGAACAGCGCCGTCGAATCGAGACGGTCGGGTCAGTTGTCGAAGCGGGCCTGCACGAACGGCTGGACGCTCTCGATGTCGCCGAGCCGGGAGTCGGACATCAGCACCGCCTCGGTCTCGTCGATTGGGACCGAGAGCGATATCTCCTTGGTGCGGCCGTACCGGCCCTTGGAGACGACCACCGCGTTGACGATGCCAAGCATGTCGAGTTCGCTAATGAGGTCGGTCACCCGGCGCTGGGTCAGCACGTCGGCGTCGATCTCCTCGCAGAGGCGCTTGTAGATGTTGTACACCTCCCCGGTGTTGATGTTGTGGACGCCGTTCTTCTCCAGCGAGATGATGGAAAAGAGCACGAGCTTCGACTGGGTCGGGAGGGTCCGCACCACCTCGACCACGCGGTCGAGTTCGATCTTCTCCTGGGCCTTCCGGACGTGGTTCTCGTCGACGCCCTCGGCCTGGTCGCGCTCTGCGAGTTCGCCCGCCGTCCGGAGGAGGTCGAGCGCGCGCCGGGCGTCGCCGTGTTCCTGGGCCGCGAACGCGGCACAGAGCGGAATCACGTCGTCGGAGAGCGCGTCGGGTTTGAACGCCACCTCGGCACGGTGCTGGAGGATGTCCCGGAGCTGGTTGGCGTCGTACGGCGGGAAGACGATTTCCTCCTCGCCCAGCGAGGACTTGACGCGAGGGTCGAGAAAGTCGGTGAACTTCAGGTCGTTGGAGATGCCGATTATCGAGACCCGGGAGTTGTCGAGTTCGGAGTTCATCCGCGAGAGGTTGTAGAGGGTGTCGTCGCCCGACTTCTCGACCAGTTTGTCGATCTCGTCGAGCATGATGACGACCACCCGCTCCTCGTAGTCGACGGCCTCGAAGAAGGTGTTGTACACGCGGTCGGTCGGCCAGCCGGTCATTGGGACCGACTCCATCTCCTCGCGGTCGTCGCGTAGTTTTTCCACGCGTGCGTCGATGTCCTCGACCGTATCGAACGCCTCGGAGACGTCGAACGTCCCGGAGGTGTCGAACTGTGCTTCGACGTCGAACCCCGGGTCGTCGAGCCGGTCGGGGTCGGCCTCGACCGTCTCGCGAAGCGTCTCCAGTTCCTCGACCCGGTCGTCGACCCACTCGCGGTTGCTCTCGATGAACTTGTTGGCGAGTTGCGCGAGTACGCGGTACTGGGTGTCGGTCACCTCGCAGTTGATGTACTCGACGTTGCAGGGGACGTCGTACTTCTGGGAGGTCGATTCGAGCTCCTTGCTGACGAACTTGGCGCTGGCGGTCTTCCCGGTTCCGGTCTTCCCGTAGATGAGGATGTTCGACGGCGTCTCGCCGCGAAGCGCGGCGACCAGAATCGTCGCCATGTTGTTGATCTGGTCCTTCCGGTGGGGGAGTTCGTGGGGCGTGTACGACGGTCGGAGGACCTCCTTGTTCTCGAATATCGGTTCGCCGGACAGCAGGTCGTCGAACAGCCCCTGGTCGTCGTCGTCCTCGTCGAGGACCACGTCGTCCAGATCGACGTTCTCGAAGCTGCGGTCGGGGCTGACGTCCACCGCGTCGTCCGTCTGGTTGGCGTTTTCGTCTGTCATACGGTCGTTCCGACCCCTCCGTTTCAGGTGGAAGACGCGCGGCGCGCGTGATTATGTCCGGCGAGACCCACATCAGGCGTCGGGATGCCGGAGGCGAGAATTGGCGAGCGCGTCCAGTTGATGCAGGAGAACCAAAGGTCTACCATCGTATTAAACTCTTTCTTCTTTCAACCGCGGACGAATACGAGGGCTCAGCGAGCCGGGAACGTTTTGAAACGCTCTAACACGGAGTAATCCGTTCGACGTAGACCGACCGTAATCCCCGGCTGGCTGGTCCGAACGACGGTCTCGGGTAGCGGTCCGGTCGGTAGTCGGGCGACACCACTCACTCGACGCTCTTCCCGGGACGTACCGGCACACCGAGACGTACCGACACGCCGAGCTGTACCGACACGCCGAGCCGTACCGACACGCCGACGCAGTGCGCCGATACCGGGTGGACCGTTGCGACGCCCGTCGCCGGCTCGTGACGTCCCTGTCCGGCATCGAACTCACGGTAACCCCATTGTTTCGAGTGGAATCGCCCGAGTGAAAATTCGAGGGTGGCGAGTCGAAATAGGCGGAAAAGCTGGTTTAGACGAACCGGTTCGTTCACAGGGACGGGTTCGGCGTCCAGAACGGCACCCCCCCACCCCATCGTTTCGGGTGGAGCGACGAAACGGCCGGGGCGGGTGGGGCGGGGTTCTAGATACCCGCACCTTTATTACAAAGTAGATATAACAATATCTGCAAACCATTATTTAGCGTTTAGTTTGTGTAATATAGCTAGGTAAATTACCGATGCTCCGACTGCAGGACACCACCCACCACCGCTAACTGTTCGGCTCCACCTGAAACGGAGGGGTGGGGGGTCCGTCGAAGCTCCACCCGACGAGACCCCGTGGTTCCACCCGCGTTTCTATCCGAGTGGTTCCATCCACATTTCCATTGGGGTGATTCCATTGGGGAGATTCATTCGGGCGACCTTCGTAACCCCAGAAAGATCCGCCGACCGGAGGACGACCACGAACGCGACGAAGGGATTCACCGCCCAGGCGACGAACGCGAACACGGCGGACGAATGTGAACCGTATCGTGTTGGTTCCGGCCACGTCATTTCGACTCTCGCTCGTTGCTGTCGATTCTCCCTGTCGTCTCCCACTCCGCTTCGGTGTCGTCGTACCCGGCCGTTTCGAGTGGAAACCTTGCCTCTGGCGGTACTCCGGCCGCATGCGGTCCACTCACCGTGGACGCTCTCCACACGAAACTGTCCGTCGAGTGGCGAGCAGCCGGTAGACTCGACAGGTTCCGTCGAGCTCTCGCATCGCCGTGACGTCGCCGCTCGACGCCGAGGACGTCGTCGTCTCCCTCGTGGCGTCGTCTCCCGGCGTCGGATATTTCGACGTGGCACCGTCGAACGTTTTCTCGTGGTCCTCTCGATTGTCGTGGTCCTCACGACACGTCCAGATATTCGTCCCAGCACGTCCGGCTGCTCCGGCACGTCCGGCTACTCCGTCCCGGCACGTCCGACGTAGCCCGACGGGACGCGTCTGACGTAGGTTTAAGTAGATGGGATATAGTTGTCAGTCCAACAGCCCCAGTATCGGCCGCGACTCCCGTTATGGGGTCTGGGAGGAAAGGATGGGATTGTTCACTAACCTGAAAGACAGCGTTTCCCGCGTGACGGACAAGCTCTTCTCCGCGCAGGAACCGAAGCGTATCGGTATCTACGGCCCGCCGAACGCGGGCAAGACGACCCTCGCCAATCGCATCGCCCGGGACTGGACCGGCGACGCCGTCGGTCCGGAGAGCCACATCCCGCACGAGACGCGTCGGGCCCGCCGAAAGGAGAACGTCGAGATCGAGCGCGACGGCAAGACGGTGACCATCGACATCGTGGACACGCCGGGGGTGACGACCAAGGTCGACTACGAGGAGTTCCTTGACCACGACATGGAGAAAGACGACGCCGTGCGTCGCTCGCGCGAGGCCACCGAGGGCGTCGCGGAGGCGATGCACTGGCTCCGCGAGGACGTCGACGGGGTGATATACGTGCTCGACAGCACCACGGACCCGTTCACGCAGGTCAACACCATGCTCATCGGCATCATCGAGAGCCAGGACCTCCCCGTCCTCATCCTCGCCAACAAGACGGACCTCGAAGAGTCGAGCGTCCAGCGCATCCAGAACGCGTTCCCGCAACACGAGACCATCCCGCTGTCGGCGCTGGAGGGCGACAACATGGACGAGGTGTACGGGAAGATCGCGGAGTACTTCGGGTGATATCATGCCGGAAGTGAAAGGGAACGGTCCCAACGGTGACACTCCGAACGGTAACGGTTCGCCGAACGACGGGCCACCGGGCGACGGCTCGACCGGAAACGGTGGGGACGACGGCGTCCAGATCGACCTCATCGGGGCCGACCGGATGTCGGGCATGGCCGCGATGGAGAAGATACGGATGATACTCGACGGGGTGCGGGACGGCAACATCGTCATCCTCGAGACCGGGCTCTCGCCCGACGAGGAGAGCAAACTCATCGAGGTGACGATGACCGAGATCAGCCCCGACGAGTTCAACGGCATCGAGATAGAGACGTACCCGCGCTCGGAGACCGCCGACCGGAGCTTCCTCGACCGGCTCATGGGCAACGAGTCGACCCAGAAGCTAACCGTCATCGGGCCGGCGAACCAGATCGAGACGCTCCACAAGGACGAGAACCTCATCAGCGCGCTCGTCTCGCGGAAGTAGGACCGCTCCCACCAATGCCCCACCAGTGTACTTCCTGCGGACGGACGTTCGCGGACGGCTCCAAGGAGATGCTCTCGGGCTGTCCGGACTGCGGCGGGAACAAGTTCCAGTTCAGGCCCGCCGCCGACGGCGACGGCGGGAACGCCGACTCGGGTCCGGGAGGAGGCGGCGCTGGTGGCGCGACCGCCGCGAAGAAACAGCCCGCCGACGCGTCGAGCGCCGGCCCACCCGGAAACCGGGACGGCCGCCCGACCGATGACGGAGGCGACCAGTCGACCGACGGCAGTAGCGCGGTGAACCGCGCGGCGGCGACGGTTCGTGAGTGGGTGGGCTCGGACGGCGACGACGACGTGCGGAACCGCTCGGACCGTCCGCGCGAGCACCCCGATGGCCCGTCCGAGCTGCCCGACGACGGCCCGTCGCAGGCACTCGAAGATTCGGCACAGGCCAGCGCCCGTAGCGACGTCGTGAGCCGGTCCGAGCTACCGGACGGTCCGCGCTCGACCGAGACCTCCACCTCGACCGACACTCCCGTCCCGACCGACACTTCCGACCCGACCGACGTCTCGGGGTCGTCCGGCGGGTCCACCTCGACCGAGTCCCCGACCGCGGCCGACGGCGTCCCCGGGGCGTCCGGGACTGGCGAGGACGAGACCGACGCCGTCGACGCGCCCGACGACGATCCCGGACTGGCGGAGCTCCGCGAGGAGCTCAACAGCCAGTTCGAGAGCATCCGCATCGTCGAGCCCGGCCAGTACGAACTCAACCTGATGGAGCTGTACGAGCGCGAGGAGTACATCATCTCGCTCCAGGAGGACGGCAAGTACGTCATCGAGGTGCCCGACGCGTGGGACGCGGTCGAGCGGTAGTCGGCGCGGCGAGACGACCGTGACCGCCTCTCCCGACGACCGGACCTATCCGATGCTGGACGCCGCCAAGCATCGGGTGGAGGCCGTCGCGGTCCTCTTCTCTGCGGCGCTGTCCTCTTCCTGGCGGCGCTGGTCGCCCAACTGCACGTCGCGGCGGTGCTGTTCACGGTCGGTAGCTGGCGGTTCGCCGCCTGTCTCGGCTGGGTGCTGCTCGCGGTGTACGTCGCCGACACGTACGTCCGCGCGGCGGTCAACGGCTTCCGGTTCTGGACCGGC
Source organism: Halorussus halobius (assembly GCF_004765805.1). Classification (GTDB taxonomy): domain Archaea; phylum Halobacteriota; class Halobacteria; order Halobacteriales; family Haladaptataceae; genus Halorussus; species Halorussus halobius. The sequence continues at coordinate 481,351 of NZ_SBIU01000004.1, forward strand.
GAGCGGACGCGGGTCGCCCGCGAGTCGGGCATCGGTGCCGGGACCGGGGCGAGCTGAGAGCGAGTCGAGCGTGCGAGGCGGAGCGCGAGTCGCGTGACCTTTAACCCCTCGCGCTCGAATCCCCGACCATGAGCACGGCAACGAAAATCGTGGTTACGACGGTCGGCATCGCGGCGGTCCTCGGCGTGGGGCTCGTGGCGAACGCGTGGCTGCTGGCCTGATGTTCGAGGAGCAGTCGCTCCCCGACGAGGTGGCCGGAGTCCGCAGGACCCACGCGCCCGACGCGCTGGTGCTGGACGCCGACTCGGACTTCGAGACGCTGGCCCCCGAGCGCGCCGAGAACCTCGGGCTGGTCGTCGAGTCGCTGGCTCCGCTCGCGTACTCGGACGAGTGGCTCCCCGAGGACGCGCCGGAACTCCTCCGGCGGTTCGCCTCGCCCGACTTCGCGGTCGGGATGCCCGGCGACGGCAGCGTGGCGTGGACCCGTCAGACGACTCCGCCCACCGTTCTGGTCAAGCCCCGCGTCGAGGGGTCGCCCGAGGACTTCGTGGACTTCCTCGTCGCGGAGGCGCTGGTCGAAGTCGGGACGGGCCAGCCCGAACAGTTCCTCGGCTTCTTCGCGGAGCGCTACCGGGACCTCGACGCCGCGCTCCCGTTCGACGCCGGGGGCACGTATCAGGTCGCGGCCGCGCTGTACGACGCCTATCTCGGGCTTCACACCCGCGAGACCTTCGCCGACTGGGCGGACGACCGACCGCGCCTGTTCGACGCGTGGCAGGACGCGGGCGAGCGAATCGAACCCCGACTCGACGGACTCGCCGGGTCGATGGCCCGCGAGGAGACCGATTTCCCCGACGCGGCGGAGTTCGCCTGTGCGGCGGTCAAGCACGCGCTCGAACTCCCCGCGCCGTTCGCGGCGCTCGACACCGAGGCGTACCGCGACCACGGCGCGGAGTACGCGGTGACGTGGGCCGAGAAGACGTTCGCGTAGCGGTCGACGCTCGCATGACGGACGACGCTGGCGTCGCGGACGACGTTCGCGTGGAGGATAGCTCGGTCCAAGCCGTGCGTTCGCGTCTCACACAACGGTTTTTCCCTTCGACGTCGAACGTTCGACCGGGCGAGTCACCGTGAACTGGAACCAGCGCGCGGACCACGGCTGGGAGGAACAGCTCTACCCCGACGCCGACGACGACGGCGTCGAGGAACCGACGACCGAGTGAGCGGACCGCTACGCATTCTCGACACGCCTCGGTTTCGTCTGGAAATCTCGAACCGAACGCGACGTAGCCACGCCCGTCTCCTTCGATTCGTCCGGCCGGCGTTCCGAGTCAGACTATCTGCTCGCCGTCGTCGTCGTAGACCGCGATGGCGTCGACCGGACAGACGCGCGCGGCCATCTTGGCGTCGAACTCGGCGTCCTCCGGCACCTCGCGCACGAACACGTCCTCGGCGTCGTCGGCTTCCTCCGAGTCCCGGAGGTCGGCCTTCCCGTCGTCGCGGTTCTCCTCGAACGCCTCCCACTCGGCGGTACACTGGAACATCCCGGTGCAGGTGTCGCGGTCGAACTCGACTCGCATACGACCGGATTCGGCGGGCGGGACCTAATCCCTGCCGGAGTGGACCACCGGTTTGCGGGAATCCGTGGAACTTCGGAGTCGTGGAGCTAGCTTCTGTTCGAGCCACTGAGTACCGCGACCGCAACCATCCGCACCCCACGGCACCGCAACCGCGTCGCGAGAGCCTCGAACCTCCCCAGCCTCCTGCGCTTCTCACTTCGTTGCGATGCTCGTCCCTCGCGCGTGCTGGCCCGCGCATGAACGCGCGGGCCAGCACGCGCCAGCCCGAAAAATCACCGGGCGGACGCCGGCGTGAGTGGTGTATCGTTCGGAACACGTCGAACTCGCCCCGTCGCCCGACCCGACAGTTTAAACCAGAAGACGAGCCAATGACGGGGTAATGAACCAGTTCGCCCGCCAGCGCCCGAGGTGGTCGGCGTGAGCGTCGAGATAGCCGACGTACCCGACCTCCCCGAGGGCGTAGCCCAGCACTTCCGCGAGCAGGGCATCGAGGAGCTGTACCCGCCCCAGGCCGAGGCGGTCGAGGCCGGGGTCGCCGAGGGCGAGAGCGTCGTCGCCAGCGTCCCCACCGCCAGCGGGAAGACCCTCGTCGCCGAGCTGGCGATGCTCACCAGCGTCGCTCGCGGCGGCAAGGCGCTCTACATCGTCCCCCTGCGGGCGCTGGCCAGCGAGAAGAAGGCCGAGTTCGAGGCCTTCGAGCAGTACGGCGTCGACGTGGGCGTCTCGACGGGCAACTACGACAGCGACGGCGACTGGCTGGCCCAGAAGGACGTCATCGTCGCGACCAGCGAGAAGGTCGACTCGCTCGTCCGGAACGGTGCCCAGTGGGTCGACGACCTGACCTGCGTGGTCGCCGACGAGGTCCACCTCGTGGACGACTCCCATCGCGGCCCCACGCTCGAGGTCACCCTCGCGAAGCTCCGCAAGCTGAACGCGAACCTCCAGACGGTCGCGCTCTCGGCCACGGTGGGCAACGCCGACGAGATCGCCGACTGGCTCGACGCCACGCTCGTCGACTCGACGTGGCGACCCATCGACCTCCGGAAAGGGGTGCTGTACGGACAGGCGCTCCACCTCGACGACGGCTCGCAGACCCAGATATCGCGGGGCAACGAGAAGGCGACCGCCGCGCTGGTCGAGGACACCCTGACCGACGAGGGGTCGAGCCTCGTGTTCGTCAACTCCCGGCGGAACGCCGAGGCCGCCGCCCGCCGGCTCTCGGACGTGACCCGCGACCACCTCGACCCCGAGGAGCGCGAGCGACTGGAGGACGTCGCCGCCCGAATCCGGGACGCCAGCGACACCCAGACCAGCGACGACCTGGCCGACGCGGTCGCGAAGGGCGCGGCGTTCCACCACGCGGGCCTCGCCAGCGACCACCGCGAACTCGTCGAGGACGCGTTCCGCGACCGGCTGGTGAAGGTCATCGCCGCCACGCCGACGCTCGCGGCGGGGGTCAACACGCCCTCCCGTCGGGTCATCGTGCGCGACTGGCGGCGCTACGACGGCGACGTCGGCGGAATGGCCCCGCTGGACGTGCTGGAGGTCCACCAGATGTTCGGTCGTGCGGGCCGGCCCGGCCTCGACCCCTACGGCGAGGCGGTCCTGATAGCCAACAGCCACGACGAACTCGACGAACTGTTCGACCGCTACGTCTGGGCCGACCCCGAGCCGGTCCGCTCGAAGCTGGCGGCCGAACCCGCGCTCCGGACTCACATCCTCGCCACGGTGGCCTCGGGCTTCGCCGACACCGAGGACGAACTCGTTTCGTTCCTCGAACGCACGCTCTACGCGACCCAGACCGACGAGACCGGCCGGCTCGAAACCGTGACCGAGAACGTGCTGGAGTACCTCGAACGCAACGAGTTCCTCGAACGCGAGGACGGCGACCTGCGCGCGACGGGGCTGGGCCACCGCGTCTCACAGCTGTACGTCGACCCGATGAGCGCGGCCGAAATCGTCCACGGCCTCCGGGCGGCCGACGACCGCCCGACGGCGTTCGGCCTCTACCACCTCGTCTCGCGCACGCCGGACATGTACGAACTCTACCTCCGGTCGGGCGACCGCGAGGAGTACACCGAACTCGCCTACGAGCGCGAGACCGAGTTCCTCGGCTCGATGCCCTCGGAGTTCGAGGATTCGGCGTTCGAGGACTGGCTCTCGGCGCTCAAGACCGCCCGCCTGCTCGAAGACTGGGCGTCCGAGCTGGACGAGGACGCGATCACCGACCGGTACGGCGTCGGGCCGGGCGACATCCGGGGGAAGGTCGAGACCGCCGAGTGGCTGTTGAACGCGGCCGAGCGCCTCGCCGGCGAACTCGACCTCGAGTGGGGGCCCGCCATCCGGGAGGCCCGCAAGCGCGTCGAGTACGGCGTCGCCGAGGAGCTGCTCGACCTCGCCGGCGTCCGGAACGTCGGCCGCAAGCGCGCGCGCCGGCTCTACGAGGCGGGCGTCGAGAACCGGGCTGACCTCCGGGAGGCCGACAAGTCGGTCGTCCTCGGCGCGCTCCGGGGGCGGCGCAAGACCGCCGAGTCCATCCTCGAGAACGTCGGCCGCAAGGACCCGGACCTGACCGGCGTCGAGGCCGAGGGCGACGCGAGCGAGGACGCGGCCGGCGCGAGCGGAGACGACGGGAGCGGCCAGCAGAGTCTGGGTGATTTCGAGTGAGGGCGAGTCCGGTCGGTGGTCGCCGATGAAACTGGTCGAGGGCCGCGCCGAAATCACAGACCTCGACGCCTTCCTCGACGACCTCGGGGCGGTCGGCGACGAGTTCGACTGCGCGGTGCAGGCGGTCGACGGCGACTACGTCGTCGGACCGGACCACCTCCGGGCCGCCGTCGAGCGTGCGGACCGCGCCTTCGACCGCGACGAGAACGTGGCCCGCGAGCGCGCGGTCGAGATGCTGTTGTACGCCGCCGGTCGCCGCCAGATAAACCGCGCGCTCCGGATGGGCGTCTCGGAGGGCGAGAATCGCGTGGTGGTGGTCGTCCACTCGTCGGCGGGCGACGACGCGGCCGAGCGCGAGGCCGCGAGCCCAGTTCGTGACCTGCTCGACGTCGCCGACTCGAACGCGGCGTCGGCCGACCGCATCGACCGCGAGGCGGTGTTGGACTTCTTCGACGTGCGCGAGGCCGAACTGGCCGCGACCGACGCGACGCTCGCGGACCTCGTCCGCGAGCGAGTCGCGCTGCTCGACGTCCAGAAGTGACCGGACGAAGCGGTCGTTTTCCGAAAAATGGCGTCAGTCGCGTGTGGTGACGCGGAGATACCACGCCCCACCGCCGTAGTCTATCCGCCCACGACCGCTGTGATTTCCTTCGACTTCTCACGGGACTCCACCATACCGACCCAGCCAGCAGGGTTACGGACGTGAGCGCCGTACCCGGTTCCATGCCCGACGACCCCGACCCGGAACGCGAACAGCGTCGCGCCCGCGAGCGCCAGCGCGAACGGACCGAGAGCGTCGAGGGGATGCTCGGCGAGGCGGGCCGGATGCTCGGCGAACACAAGTACCCCACGACCAGCGAGGAACTCGCGGCCGAGTACGGCGACCAACCGCTCGACCTCGGGAACGAGACCGAGAGCCTCGGAAGCGTGTTCGACCGACTGGTCGACGAGCGCTTCGAGTCGGCCGAGGCGGCCCGCGAGGCCATCTACAACGAGGTCACCGGCGAAGCCGCCGGACCGGAGGAGTACAACGACCAGCGCGACCTCGGGGAACTCGACGACGACGCCGACGCCGAGTCCGACGCGAGTTCGCGCTGACTCCCGGTGCCCGCCCGGGAATCTCCAGTCGAAACGAAGGGGTTGCGTCGTACGAGCGTGAACGGGTGAGAATCCGGAGCGAACGGCCGAGGAAAGTGAGTAGTCCCACCAGGATTACTGTGCAAAACCCTATAATCCAAACGCCCCATCGATAGTTCACGATGGTCGACACCACTGACGTCCAGGGCTACCAAACCAAATTCGAGAACCAACAAGCCCTCCTCGAAGACGCCGAGATCGACGAAGCCGACCGCGACGCCATCGAACGCTTCGTCGTCCACCTCCGCGCCAGCGACCCCGATGTAGACTCGCTCGGCACCGTCGTCGGCCACCTCAACCGCTGCCGTCTCTCGGCCGAGCGCGCCCACATCCCCATCACCCAGATGACCGACATCGAGGACGTCGACGCCTTCAAACTCCACCTCGAAGACGTCCACGGCCTCAGCGAGGGCAGCATCCGCAACTACATGAAGTCGATGCGGAAGTTCCTCCAGTGGTATCACGACGAACCGTGGACTGAAGCAGTCAAAGTCGGTAGTCCGCCCGAGCGCAAGCACGACCCCGACGAGGAGATCACGAGCGACGACCTGAACGCGATGCTCGACGCCGCCAGCGAGTTCGACAGCGCGGCGCGAGACAAAGCGCTGATCGCGCTCCTCCGGGACACCGGCCTCCGCATCGGCGCGATTCTGTCGTTCCAAATCCAGCACGTCGACTTCGAGGGCCGGCGCGGAACGATCTCCATCAACGAGGACGCGAACGTCAAGGATGCCGACGGTCCCAAGCCCGTTACGTGGTCGCGTGGGTACGTGGCGAACTGGCTCGACGTTCATCCTCGACCGGACGACCCCGAGGCCGCCCTGATCCACAAGACCCGCCAGTGGGGTGACGACGAAGACGGGGCACTCCGCCAGCAGTACGCTGGCCGGCGAATCCAAGAGATTGCTGAGACCGCAGGTCTGGATCCGGACCGAATCCATGCTCATCTCTTCCGGGGAACCGCGATCTCCGAGTGGATTCGCGACGAAATGAGTGACCAGACGATTAAGCACCGGGCCGACTGGAGCGAGGACTCTCGGATGTTCGGCGTCTACTCGCGGGTGACCGACGAGCAGTTCAACGACGTCGTCTTCAACCACTACGACATCGGAGATCCCGAAGACGACGAGAAGTCGACGGGCCCCGACCTCGACGACTGCCCCCAGTGCCGGACGTCCCTCCGAGGGGAGGAACTCTTCTGCCCTGGCTGTGCCGCGCCGCTCACACAGGCTGCAGAAGACGCCTCGGAAGACGTGTCCGGGACGGTCCGCGAGTTCATGGTCGACGAACGCGACGGGTCGAAGCGTGGTGCTGCAGCAGCGGCGGCCGAGGCCGCAGAGAACGACGCCGACTTCGCGGCGATTCTCTTCGAAGAGCTCCAGGACCTCAACTGACCTACTCGCCATCGGCGTCACCTCCTGCCCGCTGGACCGCGCGCATGATTGCGCCGATCTCGTCGTCGCGCTCGGCCATTGCGTCGACGGCGTGCTCGTACTCGTCGTAGACGTCCTGTGCTGTGGTCGGTTCGTCTCGTGGATCGTCAGAGGGGGAATCAGCTTTACTCATCAGTCTCACCATCCGCCAGCCGTTGCTTGAGAGAGCGATACTTCGCGCGGAGCGTGTTCCGTATCTCGCCGGGCCGCCAGCCGCGACTCCACGGGTGGAGAGCGCGGTCGTACCCCACGAGGACGGCTCGCGGGGGAACGTCGTGGCCTTCGGCGTAACCGTGGTTCCGGCAGGCGGCGAGTCGGCGGCTATAATCGTAGAGGAGGCTCGAGAAGGCACCGTCGGGCCGCTCGCCGCCATCTTCGACCGAGTCGAACTGGTCGAAGTCGATGTCAGAGGGCTCCATTACGCTGACCCCTCCTGTTCGTGTCCAGGAACGAGGATGTCTGCATCGCGCGCTTCGACGTAGACTCTGGTCGCGCCCTTCGGGAGCCACGCGGTCCGGCGGCCCTGTCGGGCGTAGTAGGCGTCGCCTGTCTCTCGGTCGGCGTCGAGGTCAACGACGAACACCGAGTCGGTGCCCTCTTCGGAGTCGAGGACGTTCTCCTCGGCGAGCGGCCGGGGGAGATGGATTACGTCGACGGCGTCGCCGGACTGGGCGAGCGCACTCACGATGGCGTCGGCCGCCGCGAGGTCGAGCTGGTCGTCCCGAACGAGGTCGCCGTAGCTAGCGACTGGAATTACCTCAGGCATTGTTCATCCTCCGCGTAGTCTCGGCTCCGCAGACGCGACATTCTGTGACGCGGTACGGTTCGCGGGAGAACGCCGCGTTCTCCTGTTTCTCGCTTTCGGTCCGCATCTCGATGCGGACGACGTGGGGCGTCTGGCGGTCGCACTCCTCGCAGTCTTCGCGCCGCTGGTCGGTCCAGTCTGTCGCCGCCATCAAGCGGTCACCTCCTGTGACCGTGCCTGCTCGACGATCTCCGGCAAGTCAGGATACTCCCGGATCTCGCGTTGCTCGAAGATACCGGGCCCAACTTCGACCGCGAGCTCGGTCCCGCGCTCGGGATACCGCGCGCTGGACTGCTTGAAGTGGTAGGCGACATCGGCATCGCGGCACTGCTCGAGGAGATCGGCTGCCCACGCGTGCTCCATCTTGCGGCGGTCGGCCTTGGAGCCGGTCTCCCCGCCGACGACCGCCCAGTCGATTCCGGAGAGGTCAACGTCGCCGATGGGCTCGATGAGGGGCTCGAACGAGACCCAGCGCGTCTCGACGTCGATGTCGCGCAACTGGTCGATGCGATGGGTGGTATCTGGGAACGCGCCGCCGGGGCCGCTGCCGACGCTGGTTCCGAGCCAGACGTTCTCGGGGAAGTCGAGATTCCAGTCGCGAGCGTTCTCGGGGCGTTTCGTGAGACTAATCCAGACGTGCTCGGGGTGTTCGCTGCAGATGTCGAGGACGCGCTGGGCGAACTCGGGGCCGACCTCGCGGTGGTAGAGGTCGCCCATCGACACGACGAACACGCGACCGGGCCCATCGGGATAGGTGTAGGTGTCGGGCTCGTGGAGGCGGTCGTCGTGGCAGGAAACCACCGACGGAGCGTTGGGTTGCGTCCAGTCCTCGCCGGTGACGTGCTCGGGTGGGTCGTCGCGAGCGGCCTGCCGGTGTTCCATCGTCTCGGCCCAGCAGTTCGTGCATTCTGGGCCCGCGTGACTGCAGCCAGTGACGGGATTCCAGGTGTAGTGCGCCCAGCTGATGTTCGTCGTCTGCATCAATCGCCCACCTCCTCGTCGCGGTCAGTTTCCGTGTCGTACTTACCGCCGTCCATCGCGAGTGTCGTCTGCGTCTTCCGGTCGACCATCAGGAAGACGTCGGGATGGACCGGGCCGCGCTGGTAGATGTGGAGTTCTTCGCGCCCCCAGTCGGGCGCGAATTGCTCTGCGAACGCGTAGGTCGTCCATCCGAGACTGATAGCGATGCCGCCCGGCCGGACGAGTGGCTCAAGCGCATCGCGAGCGACCGAGAAGTCCGACGCGTGCCAGCCCCCGTACCGCGCTTCTGCCTGTCCCGCGTCGAACGGCGGGTCAAGGACAACGCTGTCGAACGACTCAGACGGCCAGTGTTCGTCGGCGGCCTGCACGTCTACGTGTGTGTCTGCGGGCATCTCCGGGTTGATGTCGTTCCGCACCACGTCGCCGTCGTGCGAGAGCCGCGTCTTCCCCGCCGTCGCGTTCAGCACGCGCCCCTGCAGATGCTCCTCAGCGACCGAACGTACCTGCTCAGCCTCAAACGTCCATCGTGAAATCGTCGCCTGAGACCCGTCACTATCACGACCACCGACGCGGTGAACGAAAACCGGAACGTCAGTCGGGAGTTCACGACGAGTACCACGAGTGCGTGAAGTTCCGCTCGGTGACGTCCCGCCGTCGGTCAGCACCTCATCGTCGTGCCGGGGCTCCCGCTGCGGTTCGCTGCCCTGCGGGATGTAGTCGACCACGCCGCACTCGGGACACCGCACGCGGACTTCGTTCGCGCCCTCCAAGACGCGGGAGTCCGGGTCGCGGGACAGTGCTCCACACGTGGGGCAGTGGTATTCGTCGTCGAACTGGCTGTGCTCGTAGAGGATGACCCGGATCTCGTCGGCGTCCCAGACGTCGTCGAGGAACTGGCGGCGGCCGGTGAGGCCGACGTCGCGGAACTTGGTGGTGAACTCGACCGCGCCGTTCCGCCAGCGCGTGTCGATGGGAATCTCGCGTTCACCGGGCATGTCCTCGCGCAGTCGGACGACGAGATGGTCGTCGAGCTTGAGCGCGGCGTAGAAGTCCTCGGGCCGGGGTTCGACGGGCTTGTCCTGGACGTGCCGGAGGACTCTCGCGAGGGGCGCATTCTCGCTCGCGCCCTCGGCGAGGAGGCTGGGGACGCTTTCAGTCATCGCGACCACCTGCCGTTGCGGCGTCCGAGTCACTCGACTCGCTCGCGACGCTCACGTCGCTCCCTCCGTTGCGAACGTCTCGAAGTCACTCGCGGGCTCGGAGAGGCTGAAGCTGCCCGTAATCTCGACGCGCGTGCCGACGTCGATGGTGTGGAGTTCGAACCCGGAGAGGTCGACGCGGTCGTGGGTCGCGGTGGTGATCACCCCGGCGAGCGCGTCGTGGAGGTCGTCGTCGACGGCCTGTCCGTCGCGGTAGTGCTGGGTGTCGCCGTGGTCGAGGTCGGCCGCGTCGACGAGCTGCTGGACGCGGTCGTCACCGCTTGGCAGGTCGAACGTGACCTCGGGCCCGTACGTACTCATCCGATAATCCTCCCGAGGTCGACGTGTTCGACCGGCATCCCAGTTCGCTCGGCGATCTCTTCTTCGAGTTCGGATTCGCTCTTTGCCTCGACGTTCCGAATGTCGTCGAAGGCGATTTTGAACTCGACAATCGCCATCACGCATCACCGTCCTCGTCGCTATCGAGGAGATAGTCGGGTGCTCGACCGTCCTCTCGAAGGCACGACACCGAGCAGTAGTGGAACGTTTCTGCGACCATCCACGAGGGGTCGTCCGGCGGGTTGTGGGTGACCTCGATGTGACCGGCTCCTTCCGGTGGGTCGTCGAAGCCAGCGTCGTAGCTAAATTCTTCGTCGCAGTCCTCGTTACTGCAATCCAGCATCACCGCCCACCTCCACTCATCGAGACGGTCGCGCCGCAGAGCGTGCAGCGCTCTTCGATCACGGCCTCGCCGCGTGCGTCGGTGCGGCCGTACCGTCGGACGCGTGGGTGCGAGCACCACGTGCCGACGCGTCCGCCGTCGGTAACGAGTCGTTTCTCCGTGCCGGCAGCGTTTTCCGGCCGGGATGCGTCGGTATCGACTGGACGGGGGCTCGGGTGTGAACAACCTCCCGTCTGTGCGCTCGCGTGACAGCGCGAACGCGTTTTCTGCGAGGACTCCGTGGAGGAGTCGGTGGTGTCTCGGTCACGGGGACCGGCTGATTCTGATTCCGCTGTCGTATGGGCCTTATTCTTAAGACCCCTGATAGTGTCGTTCGACATGGCTTTCGTAATTCCCGTGTGAGGGGATCGGAAGCCAGCCTGACGTGCTCCAACACGTCGGGCACCTTTTGACGGTACCCCGAGAGGACTGGCTTCCAATCCGGACTGTGACACCCCACCGTCTTATATTTTGTCACCCAACGGCAGTTAGTGGCTGCCGTTGGGTTACAAATATACCCCTTCGGATGTTAGTGGAAACAAGACCGGTGTTAATATGAGTGCAATCCACCCATTGGGCGACCAGATGCGGAAAACGGCCGATTGGATGTCCCCTTCGACGGACGACCGGATTCTCGAAGTGATTCGAGAGAAGGGGAACATGACCCCGCTTGCTCTCTCCCGCGAAGGGAAAGAGGAGCGTATCGATATCGGCCGGAAATATGCCGGAGAACGGTGCCGAGAACTCGCTCGATACGGTCTCCTCTGCAAAATCGAGAAGGGGCTCTTCGGAATCACCGACAAGGGACAAGCGTATCTGGACGAGGAACTGGACGCGAGCACGCTCGACCCGGTCGACGACTCGAACTGACATCACGCTCTCCTATGCTCGCTGGAGTCTCGCAACGATGTTCTCGACCCAGTCCGGACGCTCGACATCTGCCAGCTCTCCGGCCACGTTCCAACTCGCCACTACCTCGAACTCTCCTGCGCGAGTGACGTCGAGCCGCCACTTCCGGCCGTCTTCGGACTCGATGTCGATTCGAGACTCGCCGTCTGAGAGTCGCCGGATGGGTTCGACGGTGACCTCGGTGCCATCGACCGTTTCGAGTTTTCGTGCAGTCTGTGGCATACACGTCGGTCGAGGGGCCGAACTCGCTTAAAAAGGCCTTGTATTTCCGACCCCCTATGATGGGGTAAAGACCACCACCTTTATTATGATGGGCCTCATACCATCAAGTGTAGATGGCACCCTACGACACCGAACGCGAACTCACCCAGAAAACAGGTGACTACATCAAACACATTCGCGTCCGCCGGACCACTGACGACAAATACCCGTGCGGATACGACTACGCACTCCACTACGGAACACTCGACGGCGACACCCTACTCCGGTACGACAACGCCCACGAACGCCACAAAGGCCACGAACGCCACACCCCAGACGGGGTCGAACAAATAGACTTCCCCGGAATGGAAGCCCTCATCCGGCGATTCGAACGCGAAATCGAATCCCTCCCACCGTAACCCACGGGAGCGCAACCAGTGTCATCGGGTGCCATACGGTGATACACCATGTCCAAAACCACGCTCGAAGTCCGACTCGGCGACGCCGACCACGAACACGACCAGCTCCTCGACGACGTCCGCGCGATGGAACGCGGCGAGGACGTCCCCGACCGCCACGTCCTCGTCCTCGACGACGGGGCCGACCTGCAGCGACTCCTCAGCCCAAAAAACCTCGCGCTCTTGCGCGCGATCCGCGAACACGACCCCAGTAGCATGCGCGCTGCGGCCGACCTCGTCGACCGCGACTTCCGGGAAGTCCATCGCAACCTCTCCGAACTCGAAGCCCTGAACGTCATCGAATTCGAGCAAGACGGCCGCGCGAAGCGTCCCGTCGTTCGGTTCGATGAGATCGACATCAACGTCTCGCTCGACACCGAGAGCGCAGACCCCGCCGCTGCGTAACTCGACCCACGTCACGCCGACGGCAGCGACAGATCGAGCCGGGGCTCAACCGACTCGTCGACGACACGATACGTCCGTGGTGTTGCGTCGTCATCCCAATCGATCAAGTCGTACTCGCGGAGCTTCGAGAGCTTGTACCGACGCGCACGCCGCCCCACCGCCTGCTGTGGCCGGCCGTAGTAGACGCTCGACGCGAGGTCATCGTATCGGTCGTGCAGCTCCGTCGCCCCGATCTCGCCGGCCTCGAACACCACCGCGTAGAGGACGTGATGATGGAACGCGAGCGACGAAAGATTCGCCTGCCGAATCTCGTGCTGAGCGCGCGCGAACGACTCCGCGATATCAACGTCTCGAATCCGTGAGTGGCCGCGTTCGCCCGCGAGTTCGGCGGCCGCCCGCAACGCCTGAATCCCCTCGCGCGCCACCCCCGCAACCTCGTCAGCAATCCGGCGCAACTGCTCGTCGTCGACGACGTCCGGCCGTAGGCCCTGATTTGCGCGAGCGCGGAGAATCGACGCCAGTTCGTCGACGCTGAACCGCTCGACGGTGACCGGCCCGATGATGTCTCGGCGGACGTCGTCGGGCGCGCGGGCGAGCCACGGCTGGGGCTCGTGACAGATGGCGACGACAGACACCAAGGGGATCGACGCGAGCGTGTCGAGGACGTCCGTCTCGGGGAGGTCGTCGGCCTCGTCGAGCACGAGCACGAACGGCTGGTCGACGGTGTCCGCGAGTTGCTGTCGAGTGTCGTTGAGCGACAGCGTCGCGGGGACCGAGCGAGTGCCGGGATACTCGCGGAGTGCGGTGCGGAGGATTTCGCCGGTGGTTTCGCCGAGACAGCGGACGTGGGTGTGAGCGACGGCTGTGAACTCGTCGAGCCGGCTGAGGGTGTGGCGGGCGAGCGCGGTTTTGCCGACGCCCGAGGGGCCGGCGAGGAGGACGTCCTCGGGGGGTTGCCCTGCGAGTGCGGGGTCGAGGGCGCGCGAGAGAGTTTCGACCTCGGGCTCCCGGTATTTGAGGTCCCTGGGGAGTCGGCGGTCGTCGAACACCTCGGGCTTAATTATCATTCGTGGTGACGTGACGCAATCCCAGTATAAAAAGACAGGTTGGATTTCCGGGTACAGAACAGAACAGAGGCGACGCGCTGGACTGAACGGGCGAGGGTCAGTCACTCGCCGCAACGCGGTCGTGCACGCCAGCGAGCGCGCAGGTCTCGTCGTGGACGATCTCGAAGAGGTCCTCGTCGGCGTTTCCACAGGTGCAGACGAAGCCGAGGACCTCGCCTTCGCAGAGCCCGCCACGGCCTTCGGTTTCCGCACTCTCGATGACGATGAACTCGGTATCTGGGTCGAGCTCGGGCGCTGGGTCGTCTGGTGCTGGCTCGAGGCCGTCGTAGTGCTCGCGGCCGTGCTGGCCGGCGAGCGAACACGTCTTCTCGTGCCAGATTTGGTCGCGGGTCTCGTCGGTCTGCCGGCACTCCGCGCAATAGTAGCCGACGACCTCGCCCTCGACGTAGTCGGGCGGATGGGATTCGGAGGCGACGAGGCGCTGGACTTGGGTGCCGTGGAGGTCTTCGCGAACGACCTTCAT
>NZ_SBIU01000005.1 GCF_004765805.1 Halorussus halobius
TTCGCGCGAATGGACGCCGAACGCCCCCGCGAGCGACTGTTCGTGGACGCGCTCTACTACGACTTCGTGGTAGACGGACTCCTCACCGCGGCCGAGGAGACGCTCGGATTCGAAGTGACGAATCCGGGCCCGCGCGGTCCCGCCGACGCGCTCGACGTCGACTTCGGGTCGCTCGGCTCGAAGGTGGCCGACGCCGCGTCGGTGTCCGGCCCGGCCGCGACCGACCTCGACCGGGAGGACCTGCTCGACGCCGGCGTGAGCGACCTCCGGGCGCTCTACGAGTCGGTCCTCGCCCGGGAGGCGCGGCTCGCGCTCGGCGAGTACAACACGCCCCGGGGCGTGGCCGAGCTCGCGGTCGAGCAGCTGGACGTCGGCGCGCCGACCGAGACGTTCCTCGACCCCGGGTGCGGTTCGGGGGTCTTCCTCGCGGCCGCCATCGACCGGAAGCGCGAGGCGCTCGCGGGCGAGCGCGCGCCGGCGGACGTAGTCGACGCCGTCACCGAGTCGGTCCTCGGAATCGACCTCAACCCGGTCACGGTCGAGAGCGCGAAACTGGGCTACGTCCTGGCGCTGGGGCCCGAACTCGCGGCCGCCGACGCGCCCGAAGTCGAGGTGCCGGTGTTCCTCGGGGACGCGCTCGCGCTGACGCGCGAGGACCCGCTTGCGGTCGACGAGTTCGGGACCGAACGCGCGAGGGCCGACCAGTCCGGGACGTTCGCGGTCGACCACCTCGTCGGCAACCCGCCGTGGACGACGTGGGCCGACCTCACCGACCGGCTCAAGGACGCGTGGCGGGACACGTACGTCGAGTCGCTCGACCTGTTTCCCCACGGCGGGGCGGCGGCGCGGCTGGGCCACGGCAACGACGACGTGTCGGTCCAGTTCGCGCTGGTCTGCGTCCGCCGCTACCTCCGGGCGGGCGGCGACGCCGCGTTCGTGTTGAAACGCGACGCGATGAAGGGGCCGGCCGGGACGCTGCTCCGGAGCCAGCGCGTGGGCGACCGGTCGGTCGCAGTGCGGTCGGTGCAGGACTTCACCGACCTCCGGCCGTTCGGCGACCAGGTCGATGCCGGAGCGGCCGTCTACGCCCTCTCGGCCGACGACGACCCCGAGTTCCCGATTCGAGCGACCGCGTGGACGCGGGAGTCGGGTTCGGGGGCGCGTGAGACCGACGCGCCGGCGTTTTCGAGCGCCGACGCGATGCGGGCCTCGCTGGCCCGGGCGGAGACGAGCCTCGTCCCGGTCGAGCCCGACGACCCGACCTCGGCGTGGGTGCGGCGGGACGCCGAGCGGCGCGCGCTCGGCGACTGTCACCACGAGATACGCCACGGGCTGAAAGACGACGCCAAGGACGTGTTCTCGGTCGAGGCCGGCGACCTCGCGGCCCTCGACGCCGACCTCGTGTATCCGTACCTCCGGTCGAAACACGTCGTCAAGTACGGGCTGTTCGGCCACGACCGCCACCTCGTGCCGATGGCGCGGGCGGGCGAGGACAACGAGGACGAACTCCGGAGCCGGTATCCCGACACCTACGACTATCTGGCGCGCCACCGCGACCGACTGGAAGCGCGCGGGTCGTCGTGGCTCGACCGGGGGCCGTTCTACAGCCTGTTCGGTCTCGGCGAGTACACGTGGGCCGACTACAAGGTGGTGTGGTGTCGGCTCGGGTTCAAGCCCCACTTCGCGGTGGTCTCGACGGTCGCGGACCCCGAACTCGGCGAGCGGCCGGTCGTGCCGGGCGACCACTGCATGTTCGTGGCCTGTGAGGACGAGCACGAGGCGCACTTTCTGACCGCGCTCCTGAATTCGGCCCCGTACCAGACGTGCCTGCGCGACCTCGCCTCGGAGGGGAAGGCCAGCCTCTCGAAGTCGGTGGTCTCGAAGCTCGCGCTGCCGGCGTATCGGGGGACGCCCGACCAGCGACGGCTGGCCGACCTCTCGATGGCGGCCCACGACATCGTCCCCGAGCACGTCGACGTGAGCAAGCGCGAGTACAACCGGACCACCATCGACGAACTGGCGGCGGTGCAGGCCGAAATCGACGACCTCGTCGAGGAACTGCTGGCTGACGGTGTGTTGAGTCCGGACGAAACGGGGTGACGGAATCGTTCCAGTTTGGAGCCGTCGCGTCCCCTGTCGGTGACGACGTGACTTGCACCGGTCGCTCGGCGTGCGCTGGCGAGACCTCGTGTCGAGCCAATTCGCGCGAGGGCTGAGTAGCGCAGGCCGAAGGCCGAGCAACGCAAGCGGTTGGGGAGGACGAGGTGCCGTGCTGCGCGGTCGCGGAGCGGTGCGGTCACTCATAGCCCGAGGTAGAAGCTAGCTCGGATACGCTCGGAACGACAGAGACGCTATCGTGAAGCTAGCTCGGATACGCTCGGAACAACAGAGACGCTATCGTGAAGCTAGCTACTGCCTCAACAAATGAGCGACCGCACCGCTCCGCGACCGCACAACGGGAACCTCACGCCGCCCCAGCCTCGGGGCGCACGAACGCGCCCCGCCACCGTCAGAGGCGAGCGCTGACGAGCCCTCGCTCGCGTCCGCTCACGAGGACCTCGCGCGCCTGGGCGCGACCACTGACGGGTCGCGCCGTGGGAGACACGCTCCCACCAGCCTTGTCTCGCTCCGCTCGACAAGACGCCAGCGCGCGCCGGACCGACGCAAGGTACAATACGAGCGAGACGTGAGCGTCGATAGTCCGCTGTTGCGACTCTACGCCCTCCCCGCCGCCACCGAACGCCTTTAGTGCGACTGCTGACTACGCCCCTCCAATGACTCGCATCCTCGTGGTGGACAACCACGGACAGTTCACGCACCTCGAACACCGCGCGCTCCGGGACATGGGCGTCGACACCGAGATCGTCGACAACGACACGCCACCGGCGGACCTCGACGCCGACGGCCTCGTCCTCTCCGGGGGCCCGAGCATGGACGACGTCGGCAACTGCGCCGACTACCTCGACCTCGACGTGCCCGTGCTGGGCATCTGTCTGGGGATGCAGGCCATGGCCGAGATTCTGGGCGGCGAGGTCGGGTCGGGCGACTACGGCGGCTACGCCGACGTGACCGTCGAGGTGCTCGACGACGACGACCCCGTGGTCGGGTCGCTCGCGCCCGAGACCCGCGTGTGGGCGAGCCACGCCGACGAGGTGACGGCGGTGCCCGACGGGTTCGCCCGCACCGCGACCAGCGACGTCTGCGACGTCGAGGCGATGGCCGACCCCGACCGAGACCTGTACGGCGTCCAGTGGCATCCCGAGGTGGCCCACACCGCCGAGGGCGAGGAACTGTTCGAGAACTTCCTCGCGGTCTGCGAGTAGTCGCGGCGCTCACGCCAACTCGACCGGACGCAACTCGTCGGCCGGTGGCAAGTAGTACCTTTTAAGCGTGCGCCCTCGTACTTCCTCGACATGACAGCGACGCAGGGCGACCTCGCCAGCCTGTCGCGGTACGTCTTCCGCGCGCCGCGGTGGTACGCCAGCGTGGCGTTCGCGCTGCTCGTGGCCGGCGTCGCGGGCGTGGGGGCGTTCGACTCGCGGTTCGTCCTCGAGGACGCGTGGCAGGGGGTGTTCTTCATCGGCGTGCCGACCGTCGTCGCCAGCTTGGTGACCACGCCCGTCGACCGGGAACTCGGCGGGCAGTTGACCTACAACCGGTCGTCGCTGCTGGCGCTGACCTGCGAGGTGCTCATCGTCGCCATCATGGCGGGAACGGGAGCCGTTGCCCACTTCGTGCCCGGACTGGGTCAGGGGTTCGTCTTCGACGCACTCATCGTGGGGCTGGCGTCGGTGTTCGCGCTCCGACTGCTGATAGTGATGGCGGTGTCGGGCACGTCGGTCGTCGTCGCCGCGATTCCGGCCAGCGTCCAGACCGCCACGGCCGCCCTGCTGTTTTTCATCTACAGCGGGACGTTGCGCTACCTCGAACTCGGCGGCGGCCCGGTGATCGACATCCTGCTCATGCGCTCGGACGAGGCACCGCCCGAACTCGGCGTCATCGTCCCCGTCGACTTCGCGCTGCTGGGCATCATGTGCGTCATCTACGGCGTGGCGGTGTGGGCGTTCGTCGCGTTCATCGACCGGCCGTGGAAGCGCAGCCTCGACGTGAGCGTACTCGACTTCGTCAGCGGCTTCATCGGTCACATCGCCGAGGGCACCCGCGAACTGGAGGACTTCTTCGAGACCATCGGCGAGGAGGCGGTCGTCCCGGTCACGGTGCTGTCGTTCCGCCGGCCGGACGAGGACGCGTCGGCCGACGGGAACGCCGACGGCGCGTCGGCCGCCGAAGGCTCCGACGACCGCGAGAAGGCCCGGTTCGTCCTGCCGATGATACACCCCGGCCCGATGGGGGAGATCGGCGGCGGCAACCTGCCCGAGCGCGTGGCGCTGGAGGCCGACGGGCTGGCGTTCCCGCCCCACGCGACCGCCGGCCACGACTTCAACCTCGTCACCGAGCGCGAGGTCGACGCCCTCATCGAGACCGCCCGCGAGGCCCACGGGAACATCGAGTACCACGACACTGCGACGCCGAGCGTCCGGGTCCAGGAGGGCGACGCCAAGGTCGTCGGGCAGGGGTTCGGGGACGACGCGCTGCTGGTGGGGACGTTCTCGCCGGTCTGCACCGACGACGTCTCGTACGCGGTCGGGCTGTCGGCGGCCGCCGAGGCCCGGTCGGCCGGCGTCGATGACGTGATGCTCGTGGACGCCCACAACTGCAACGACGGGCTCGACGGTCCCGACCTCGGCCACGTCCACCCCGGCAGCGAACGGTCGTTCGAGATGATGCGGGCGGCGGGCGCGGCGGGCGACCGACTCGCGGACGCCGACTGCGGGCCCCTCCGGCTCGGGGTCGCGTGGGACGAGACCGACTGGGAACCCCGCGACGGCATCGGCCCGCTCGGGGTCCGAGTCGCGGTCCTCGACGTCGGCGACCACCGCACCGCCTACGTGCTGGTCGACGGCAACAACATGGAGCCCGGGCTTCGGGACCGCATCGTGGCGCGGCTCACCGACGACGCCGACTCGACCGCCGGGGCGACGGACCCGCCGGCCGAGTCGTCCGAACCGGCCGCCGCGGAGCCGACCCCTCGCGCCGACGGCGCGCGGCCCCCGACCGCCGACGCGGCCGAAGTGATGACCACCGACACCCACGTCGTGAACCAGGTCGAGGCGTCGAATCAGGTGGGCGAGTCCATCGACGACGACGAGCTCGTTGCGCTGGTCGACCGACTGGTCGCGGAGGCGACCGCGGACCTCGAGCCGGTCGAGGCCGGCATGGCGAGCGAGCGCGCCGAGGTGACGGTGTTCGGCAACGACCGGACGGAGACGCTCGCGAGCCACGCCAACGCCGTCATCTCGATGGGCGCGGCGCTGGCGGCGGTCGTCGTGCTGGCCGCGATGGTCATCAGCTTCCTCATCTTCCTGCTCGCGGGGGCGTAGCGCGGCCGACGGCGACCAGGGACCGACCCGCCGGCGCGCGGCGGTCGACGTCCGGGGTTCGGTGGCTGGGTCGCCGGTGCGTCGCCCCGGCCACCTC
Source organism: Halorussus halobius (assembly GCF_004765805.1). Taxonomy (GTDB): domain Archaea; phylum Halobacteriota; class Halobacteria; order Halobacteriales; family Haladaptataceae; genus Halorussus; species Halorussus halobius. The sequence continues at coordinate 5,539 of NZ_SBIU01000005.1, forward strand.
TGGATGCCATGGGACCGGTCGCGAGGTTCGAGCGCGATCACTCGTCGTGTATCAGCGTGCTCCGGACGAGGTTGGCGTACCCCCGGTGGAGTCGCGCCGACGCGGCGTTCGCCGAGATGTCGAGTTCGTCGGCCAGTTCGCCGAGCGATATCGCCCCGGGAACCTCGAAGTACCCCCGCTCGTAGGCGGTCACGAGCGCCTCGCGCTGCTCGTCGGTCACGCCGTACCGACCGAACGCCTCGGAGTGGGTCGCGCCGTGGAGCCGGCGGAGCTCGAACGAGAGGTCGTGGGTCGCCGCGTGGTCCTGGAACGACGAGAGCGCCGCCTCGTCCGGGAACAGAATCTCGACGAACCAGTCGCCGTCCTCGCTGGTCGCCTGGAGGATGGTCGCCTCCGACTCCGAGACGGCGTAGACGATGCTTCTGGCGTCGCGCGCCCACGTCACTCGGTAGAGGCGCTCGTCGTCGTGGCCCTCGACGGTGACGACGTCGTCGACCGTCGGGTCGTCGTCCAGCGCCGCCTCGAACGCCTCGAAGTCGCCGCCCGCCCCCCAGAAGTACGGAGTCACCTCTTCGTCCTCGACGGCGACCCGTTCGATCTCGACCCGCATCTCCGGAACGGCCCCGAGCGTCCGGTCGAGCAGGAAGTCGGCCGCCGGAACGTCGAACGCGGTGAGGATGCTCACGGCGGACGCTCGACGAGGACAGACATCAATTGCACGATTTAGTTGAACCCGTTCCGGGCGCGAGCCGACGATTCATCGACGAGACGTGCGACTGGGCGTCGATAGCGCGGTCGGCACCCGTCGCGGCCGAAAGAACACCGCAAGGTACCCCTACCCGCGGTAATTCATCGACACCGGAGGTACGTAATAGGTCTTGTGGTGCGTTCGTCGGAGCGACGCAGGCCGGAAGCGAGACGGGACTCGGCCGGTCACGCCGTGGCGAACCTCAGCCGTCGTCGGTCTCCGGGCGCAGCTGGTCGGGCGTGCGCTCGTAGCGCGGCGTCGAGACGAACCGGGCGATGCGTTCGCGCTCTTCCTCGGAGAGGGCCATGGGAGGTGAGAGTCACGGCAGACGCAAAAAGACAGCGGCCGTCCGCCGGCGGCTCCTCGCGGTCGAGCGCCGGCAAACCACCCGAGCGGGCGAGTTCCGCTGGACGCGCGAGGTTCGCCCGCCGACTGCACCATCCACCCGGTCGCGGACCCCCGGCCGGCGTGGACGCGACCCCGAGCTGCTCGTGGCGGCCGGGTCGCTGGGCCGTCGTACGATTCGGCCGCCGAGGAATCGTGAGACCGGCAGTCGTCCTGCAGGACGGAAGCGACCGTCTGGTGGGGAGACGATTGAATAACCACACTCTCCTGTCCAGGTCGACGGACGCGGATGCCGTCGACTGCCGCGCCACTGATGGGTCGCCCACGCTGTCAGCCAGCCGATGCACTCAGTTCCAAATCGCTCTGTGCGTCCGTTCGACGCCGAGAAGTCCGAGAATCGCGCTGTTTCTCCGAGCGAACAGCCACAGCGTAGAGGTGGACGGCGATGTCCGAACAGGTGTCGCCGTCCGCTCGCGTCGCCAGCTCAAGAGTGGCCGCGTCTAACGTCCTCTAAGCAGGTCTGCGAACCTCGTTCCAACCAACCGAACGACCCGCTCACTTCTCGAACCGCCCTAACTGGATAGCGAAGGAGGATGGTAGCTGTCTATATTACTGGACCGAGTTCAATAAATATCGAGTCGCTTCGGCAAACGTCTTGTACAGTCAATAGTACGTAGGCACCGCGATGACAGGGAGAGACCGTTACTCTCCTTGCCGTACTCGCTCGAGGACCCGTTCTGCTATTTCCCGCTTAAAAACGTTGTCGGGAAGGTCGTCAAACCAATCCGCGTCCTCGATCGGCTCGTCGGGCGTCCCCAATTCGCTCCCGATCTCTGTTGTGATTGCGTGGGCTGAAAACAAAACAAACGTAAAAGAGCGCGAATCCTCCCCGTGCTGAACGATATTTTCCACGACGGCGTAGGGTCGGTCGGGCTTCACCGAAACGCCAGTTTCCTCACGGACCTCCCTGACGGTAGCGTCCCGGAGCGATTCCCCGGGTTGAACACTCCCACCGGGAAGGAGCCACGAACCATCGCCGCCGTGATAGGCCAAGAGGACTCGCTCACTATCGTCGACCACGACCGCCGAGACAGCCCACCCAGCGCTGAATGCTTCGTTCTCTTCGAGCGCTCCGAATGTCTCCTCATCGACCTCCTCCTCGATGCACTTCTCAAAGAGGTCATCATACTGTTGACGGGGGTCAGCAACGACCATACTAGAGGGAATTCAAATTAATTTGAAAGCTTTTGCTATCCTACCCGCGTGTATCTCGTATATTATCTGAACTGGGCACCGGCCAGTGTCGCGTTCACGGCAGAACCTTCGGTAGGATACGCATCAACCGGTCTGTGGAGCGCCATCCGCGAGGATGAACGCGGAGTTAGCCCGTTCGGTTGGACCCTCGGCACGTATAGTTACCGAGTGTCTCGTCGGTGGATTCCCCTGTTGCTCCACCGGAGCGGTCTGCCGGGAGTGTATCGACTCCATGCATTTCGTGGGATGGAATGACGGTAGTTGGTTGCAGTGGCACCGTTCGAGCCTCGTCGTAGCCATCGTCACCGTGGAGCAGTCTCTCACTGTTCTCTGACCGTCCTGGACGGCGTTCTCCGAGACCAGTTGGACTTGGGGCGGCGTCGACGTCTGCTCCAGACGGAAACGCGGGGGTCTCCCGTTCAACGAATTCGTCTCGGCGTGTCGTCAGGGGGTTCAGTATTTGTACTCTGTTACCGATACTCGGTAAGGGAGCGCTTGAGTGTCCGGCTTCGGCTGTAAGCCAGGGGTGGGATTCGAACCCACGAACTCCCGATTACAAGTCGGGTGCTTGGACCGCCCAAGCTCCCCTGGCGCGTGGCGCGACGTTCTCGCTACTCCTTTGTGAGCGTATCGCTTTCGACCGATTTTTCCAGCTTCACGCGGTGTGGACTGTAGCCGTGGCGCCGGTAGAACCGCCGGGCGGCCTCGTTGTCGGCCATCGCCTCCAGCGCCACCACGTCGACCCCGGCGTCCGCGAGGCGGCACTCGGCCGCCGCGAGCAGGTCCGCCCCGACCTCCTCCCCGCGACGGTCGGGAACGACGAACACGTTCTCGACGACGCCCCGGACCGCGTCGGTGTCGTAGCGCCCGGACTCGACGCCGAACGTGGCGAAGCCAACGATGCCCCCGTTCGACTGGTCGTCGTTCGCCGGCGGCGCGCGGGCCACGAGGAGTTCGCCGGCGACCGCGTCGCGCGCGAACGCCTCCCGGACGACCTCGCGGTTCTCGTCCGCCAGCAGGTGCGAACCGTACCGGCGCTGGTCGGCGGCGAGGGCGACCCACAGGTCGGCTACCCCGTCGGCGTCCCCGACGCGGCCGGGCTCGACGGCGACCATTCAGTCCCGGAGCGCCTCCACGGCCGGCAGGTCCTCGCCCGTGAGCATGTTGAGCGCCGCGCCCCCGCCCGTGCTGACGTGGTCGAACCCCTCGATGCCGAACCGTCGGATGGCGGCGGCCGTGTCCCCGCCGCCGACCACGCTGTAGTCGGCCTCGGTCGCGACCGAGAAGAGGTCGTGCGTGCCGTCCGCGAACGTCTCGTCCTCGAAGACGCCCGCCGGGCCGTTGAGGACGACCGTCCCCGAGTCGCGGATGACCGCGGCGTAGGCCGCGACGGTCGCCGACCCAACGTCCATCACGGCTTCGCCCTCCTTCGGGGGCAGGTCGGCGAGCGCGAGTTCGTGGCGGTCGCCGTCGCGCTCGACCGCCACGTCCTCGGGGAGGCGGACGCGGTCGCCGTACTCGTCGAGCAGGTCGGCCGCGCGGTCGATTTCGTCCCAGTAGCCGTTGTCGTAGACGAAGTCGGCGCTGGCGTCGCCCAGGTCCACCCCGTCGGCCAGCAAAAACACGTTCGCGACCACGCCGGTCGTCAGCACCCGGTCGGCCACGCCTCGGTCGAGCACGCTCTCGACGACGGCCAGCGAGTCTGGGACCTTCGCGCCCCCGACGACGTACGTCCGGGGTTCGGGCGTACTCTCCATGTCGCCGAGGACGTCTATCTCGGCCTCCATCACGCGGCCCGCGTAGCCGGGAATCCGGGCCGGAAAGCCCACCAGCGAGGGCTGGGAGCGGTGGGCGGCCGCGAAGGCGTCGTTGACGTAGGCGTCGAGCACCGGGACGAGCTTGTCGACGAGTTCGGTCTCGCCCGCGCGCTCGGCGGAAAACTCCATGTACTCCTCGCTGTAAAAGCGGGTGTTCTCCAGCACGACCGCCTCGCCGTCGCTCAGGTTCTCGACCGCGCGGCGGGCGTCGGCCGAGAACGTGGCGTCGGCGTAGTCGACGGGCGCGTCGAGGAAGTCGTCGAGTTGGTCGGCGTGGGGCCGGAGGTCCCTGAACTCCTCGCCGCCGGGCCGGCCCTGGTGGGCGAGGACGGCGACGCGACCGCCCCGCTCCAACAGTTCCGAGAGGGTCGCGACGTGGGCGCGGAGGCGTGCGTCGTCCGCGAGACCGCCGGCGTCGTCGAGCGGGCTGTTGATGTCGATACGCACTCCGAGCGTGGTCCCTTGGACGGCGAGGTCGTCCAGGGTCTGTATCGGCATACGGGTTCGTGCGACGGCTGGACGCATATATGTGTCGGGATAGCTACCAAATAAAACTCGGCCCCGAGTGAATATCTATCAAACGGCGGTCGTGGGCGCCGAGTCGGATACTCGCTCCGCTCGCGGCCCAAATCCCAACTCGACGACGGGTGGTGAATTATCCCATCCGTAGCTCTACCGTCAAGGATATACTTATAACAGAGGAGATTATATGGGCAGATATGTCATACCACACGAGAAGGCGTGACGTGCTCAAGGGCGTTGGCGTTGCTGGCACGGTCGGAGTGGCCGGCTGTGTCGGCGGCGGCGGCGACGACGGCGACGAGGGCGGCGACGACGGTGGTGGCGGCGGTGGGGACGGTGGCGGCGGAGACGGTGGCGGCGGAGACGGCGGCAATCAGGGCGACGGGCCGGACCTGCTGACCATCATCGGCTATCCCGAGAGCGGCATCCAGCTGTTCCGGGACTACTACAGCATCTCGGACGGTTCCGAGGACATCCTCGTCCCCGACGGCCTGCAGGACGGCGCGATGCCGGGACAGGTCGGCAACGACATGGCCAACGTCACCGGGACCGCGCCCGCTGCGGGCGGCCCGAACCAGGAAGCCTTCAACCAGCTCTATCAGGACGAGTACGGCGAGAGCCCCGGCGTGTTCACCTCCCAGTCGTACGACTCGGTCGCGCTCCTCACGCTCGCCAACATCGCTGCGGGCGAGAACAGCGGGACCGCCATCAGGGACCAGTTGCGCCGCATCGCCAACCCCGACGGCGAGCAGTACGGCCCCGGCGAGTTCGTGGCCGCCGCCGAGGCGGTCGCGAACGGCGAGAACATCAACTACCAGGGCGCGTCGAGCGCGACGAACTTCAACGAGGCGGGCGACCCGGCCTCGGCGGCCTACTCCATCTGGGAGTTCGAGGGCGTCGAGTCCGAGTCGGTCACCGTCCAGGAGACCCAGAGCTTCGAGGGCGAGAACCCCGACGGCGCGGGGCCGAGCGCCGACGAGTCGCCGGGCGGCCTCGGTCGGGAGGTCAGCGTCGGCATCCTCCTGCCCGAGACGGGCGACCTCGCGTCGGTCGGCGGTCCGATGATAAACGCGGCCGAGCTACCGCCCCAGCAGATAAACGACTCGGACCTCGACCTGACGGTCAACGCCCAGTACGAGGACACCAACACCTCGCCCGACCAGGGGGTCAGCGCGGCCGAGTCGCTGATCAGTGCGGGCGTGCCCGCCGTCTGCGGGTCGGCGTCCTCGGGCGTGAACGTCCCGGTGTCCCAGGAAGTGTTCATCCCGAACGAGGTCGTCGGCTGCTCGCCGTCCAGCACGGCGCTGTCGGTCACGAACCTCGAGGACGACGACTACATCTTCCGGACCGCGCCCAGCGACCAGTTGCAGGGCCGGGTCATGGCGCAGGTCGGGTCCGAGCGGCTCGATGCCTCCTCGGCCGCGACGCTGTACGTGAACAACGACTACGGCCAGCAGCTCTCCGAGCGGTTCACCAGCGTATTCGAGGACGAGTTCGGCGGCGAGGTGTACGACCAGATAAGCTTCAACATCGGCGAGTCGTCGTACACGTCGGTCATCGAGCAGGCGCTGGGCAGCGGCGGATAGTCGGAGCCTCCACGACGGACTTTTCTTTCGGAGTCGGTGGCGTCGTTTCTCGGCAGCCCCGGGTTCGGCGTCGTCGGGGACGACCGACCGATACGCGTCCCGAGGTATCAACGGACGGTACGTTTTTCAACGCGTACGAACCAGCAGGTACCATGGTACAGCCACGAGACGCCGAGGAACTCCCCGACCTGTCGCCGGAGTTCGGCGCGATGTCGCTGCGCGAGGTCGGGAACGTCACGGTTCGGGACGTCGACGAACCGCCCCAGCAGAAAGCCATGATGTGGAAGTCAATCGCCGCCGAGAACGTCGCGGACCGGGACGCCGACCCAGAACTGCCAGCGAGCGTCGGGAACCTCTCCGAAGCGGAACTGCTGGACCGCCCGTTGAACGACTACGGCGACAAGGCGGAACTGCTGGCGGTCGTGGAGTGGTACGTTTCGACCCACCTCGACGCGTGAATCGTCGGTCCGACGACTGTCGGACGGTCGAAAAAGACAAGCTATCGAGGGAGTGACGAGAGACTATGTCGATCTGGCTGGCGAGCGTGGCGGTTTACTGTCTGATTCCGGTCGGAACGTTCGGCCTCCTGTTGGCTCACGAACTGGGATACGCGCTCCCGGTTCTGTTCGCGGGCGGACGCGCCCGGCTCACCATCGGCGTACTCGGCGTCGTACTCCTCGGCGGCGTCGACGGCCCGTCGTTCTGGGTGGTCGCAAATCTCCTCGTCGGCGAGAGCTACAGGCTGTACCGGACCGTCGTACCGAAGACGTACTCGCGGGGACCGTACGCCGGAACGCCGAGCGACGGGAAGCGGTTCCTGCGATTGGTCCGGTCGTGACGGGGGACGGTCGCGCCCGGACCTACCCGCCGAGGAACTGCTGGCGGACCTCTTCGTCGTTCAACAGCTTCGTCCCCTCGTCGACGTACCGGTTCTGGCCGTTCGCCAGCACGTAGCCCCGGTCACAGCGCCGCAGGGCCTCCTTGGCGTTCTGCTCGACCATCAGGATGGAGGTCCCGGTGTCGTTGATCTCGTCTATCTTGTCGAACATCTCGTCGACCAGGTCGGGCGCGAGCCCCGCCGAGGGCTCGTCGAGCAACAGCAGGTCGGGGTCGAGCATCAGCGCCCGGCCCATCGCGAGCATCTGCTGTTGGCCCCCCGACATGGTGCCGGCCTTCTGGCCCGTGCGCTCCTCCAGAATCGGGAACCGGTCGTACACCTCCCGGAGCGCGTCCTCGGGCACCTCGTCGAGGATGTACGCGCCCATCTCGAGGTTCTCCTCGACGTCGAGTTCGGCGAACACGTTGTCGCTCTGGGGAACGTAGCCCAGTCCCTTGTGGATGACGTCCTCGGGTCGAGTGTCGGTGATGTCCTCGCCCGCGAACGTCACCGTCCCGCCCATGTAAGTGGTGAGCCCGAACACCGACTTCATCACGGTCGACTTGCCCGCGCCGTTCGGGCCGACGATGGTGACGTACTCGCCGTCCTCGACGTCGAGGTCGACGTCCGTGAGTATCTGGAGGTCGCCGTAGCCCGCGTCGAGGCTCTCGACGTCCAGCAAACTCATACTTCACCTCCGAGGTACGCCTCGATGACGTCCTCGCTCTGCTTGACCTCGGTCGGCGTGCCGTCCTTCAGAATCCGGCCCTGATGCATGACGATGACTCGCTCGCAGTTCTCCATGATGAGGTCCATGTCGTGTTCGACGATGAGGAAGGTGTAGCCCTCCTCGCGGAGGTCGTGGACGTGTTCGAGCAGTCGCTTCTCCAGCGAGGGGTTGACCCCGGCGAACGGCTCGTCGAGCAGGAGTACGTCCGGGTCGGTCAACAGCGCGCGCGCCATCTCCAGCAGCTTGCGCTGGCCCCCCGAGAGGTTGCCCGCGTACTCCTCGGCGAGGTGGTCGATCTCGAAGAAATCGAGCACGTCCCACACGCGTTCGAGCTGTTCGGTCTCCTGGCGCTGGACGTCGTTGCGGAGGCCGGGCGTGACCGACCGCCACAGCGACTCGCCCATCTGGCCCTTCGGCGCGAGCATCATGTTCTCCAGCACGGTCATCTCCTCCAGCTCGCGGGCGATCTGGAACGTCCGGGCCAGCCCGCGGGTGGCGATCTCGTGGGGCGGGAGTCCGGTGACGTCCTCCCCGTTGAACCGAACCGCGCCCGAGTCGGGCTCGTGCATCCCCGTGATGAGGTTGAACGTCGTGGACTTGCCCGCGCCGTTCGGGCCGATGAGGCCGGTGAGCGACCCCTTCTCCACGCCGAAGCTGACGTCGTCGACCGCCGTGATGCCGCCGAACGTCTTCCGAAGCCCCTCGACTTCGAGGGGCACGTCGCTGTCGAGGTCGACGCTCTGAACCGGAATCGCGGCGTCGTCGGCCGGTTCGTCGGTCTCGCTCATTGCTGTTCACCCCCGTCGGCGGCGGCCGCGTCGCCCGACGGCTCGGAGCCGGCCGGGCGCGAGAGGTCGATGCTGGCGGCCGTCTCCTTGCGGTGGCCGAGCAGCCCCTCGGGCCGGTTGTGCATCAGCCAGATGAGCACCAGCCCCATGATGACCAGCCGGAGCTGGCTGATGCTGTTGAGCGTGTAGATGACGAACGGAACCGGGTCGAACGACCCCATCGCGGCCATCGCCTGCCCGAAGGTGCCCGGCCCCTCGCCGAGATCGAACGCCGCCTCGACGAGGTTCTTGACGAGCCGGGGCCCCTCGTACAGCGCACCGGCGAACAGCGCGCCGCCCAGCACGCTCCCGGTGTTCGAGCCCGCGCCGCCGATGATGAGCGCGATCCAGATGTAGAACGTGATGTTGGGTCGGAACGACGGCGGCGTGATGCTCCCCCGGCCCGCGTACCAGAGGATGCCGCCCAGCCCCATCAGCGCGCAGCCGAGGACGAACGATATCAGCTTGAACCGGTTGGTGTCCTTGCCCAGGGCGTTGGCGACGTCCTCGTCCTCGCGGATTGCCTTGAGCACCCGGCCGAACGGCGACTCGCCCGTCCACTTGAGCAGCCAGTAGAACAGGCCGACGACCGCGAGCAACAGGAGCCCGTACGCCATGCTGTCGACGACCGGCTTGGGGTTGCTGGGGATGAAGTTGTTCCCGACGAAGTTTACGAACCCGAGGTACGGGTCCCAGAGCAACAGCGTCCTGAGCAGGGCCTCCAGCGGGGACGTATAGTTGAGGATGAGCCCGCCGCCGCCGCCGAGTCCGACGGTGTCGGCCGCGAGGTCGACGCCCAGCACCGTGTCCGGGACCTCGAACGACTGCAGCGTCCGGGACATCAGCGAGAACCGCACGATCTCCGAGAACGCGATGGTGACGATGGCGAGGTAGTCAGCGCGCAACCGCAGCGCCGGGAGCGCGACCAACAACCCGAACAGCGCCGCCGCGAGCACGCCGGCGACGACGCCGACGCCCAGCGGGAGGCCGAAGCCCCCGACCTGCGCCGCGCCGCCCTGCGCGACCGGCGGCTTGGCGACGATCGCGGTCACGTAGACGCCGATGCCCATGAACCCGACGATGCCGATGTTGAACAGCCCGGTGTACCCCCAGTGAAGGTTGAGCGCGAGCGCCAGCATGGCGAACACCCCGACGTAGAACGTGAGGTTGGCCAGCGAGTTGACGACGCCCCGGAAGGCGAAGCCGAAGATGACGCCCGCGAGGGCGTACGCGAGGTAGAGCGCGCCGAACACGACCAGCACGAGTCCGAGGTCGCTGTCCGACAGCGAGCCCAGCCGGTCGGTGAGGTCGCTCGCGCTCATGCGGTCGTCCTCCCGCTGAAGATGCCCTGCGGTTTGAACAGCAGTATCACGATCATCACGAGGAACGCGGCGGCCCGGCCGAACTCGGAGGGAATCCATATCACGGACATCGAGGCGGTCATCCCGATGATGATGCCCCCGCCGATGGCCCCGTATATCGAGCCGATGCCCCCGAGGATGACGGCCGCGAAGATGAGCAACAGCAGCAGCCAGCCGTCGTTGAATCCGAGCGTCCCCTTCCAGAGGACGAACATGTAGCCCGCGACCCCGGTGAGCCCGCCGCCGATGATCCACGTGTAGCGGACGACCTGCTCGGTCGGGATGCCGGTGATGCGGGCCAGGTCCTCGTTGTCGGACATCGCGCGCATCGCCTTGCCGAGCTTGGTCCGCTGGAGCAGGAGGTGGACGCCCGCCATCAGCCCGACCGCCACGACGACCAGCGTGAGGTCGTGGGCGTTGACGCGGACGGCCCCGTCGACGACGTTCACGCTCATCTGGGGGACCGAGCCGGCCGCGGTCGTCCCCCGGACGTCGGTGCCGAACACGAACACGATGAGGTATCGGAGGGCGAACGCCACGCCGACGCTCGTGATGAGCAGGGTGATGCCGCCCTCGTCGCGGATGGGTCGGTAGACGAAGCGGTCGACGACCAGCGCCAGCGCGACGGTCGCGACGCCCGCGACGACCATCCCGGCCACGACGGCTATCGGCGAGGTGGTGATGCCGATGCCCAGCGCGCCGCCGAACACCGACCCGCCCGCCCCGACCAGAAGCAGCGAGCCGACGTTGGCCTCGCCGAGCCCCGCGAGCAGGTACGTCACTGCCCACCCCGAGAACGCGCCGCTCGTGAGGTAGTCGCCGTGCGAGAAGTTCGCGAAGTTGAGGATGCTGTAGGTCATCGAGAGCCCGATGCCGGCGAGGCCGACGATGAGCCCCCGAAGCAACCCGTCCCACGCGTACGATGCCACGTCGTTCACTTCGATGGACCCCGTGGCTAACCCGTCGAGGAGGAACCACACGACCCAGAGAGCGACCAGTCCGACCACGACCGCGAACGGTTGTTCGCGGGCGAGCCGGCGGCCGCGCACGTACGTTTCAGATACACCCATTGATAACACTCCTCATGACAGTATCCTGCCCCGGACCCATAATAAGGTTTCCAATATCGATAATATTACGTCGTATAAAATCCAACACCTTTCGCTCGTTTCGCCGGACGCGAGCGGGGTCGGGCCGGGTCGGACGCGGCGCTCGGCCTGGAAACCTGCGGTCGGTTCGTGCGGTGTGGTGGCGACCGTCACACACCCCGGCAGTCGGCGCAGATGAGCTGGCCGTTCACGTTCGCGAGCTCCCGACTCAGGGTGCCGCAGGTCTCGCAGATGCTCCGGTCGGCGTACTCGTATCGGTCGGCCTCGTCCCGGGCGTCGCCGCCGGCGCTGCCCGCACCCATCGAGGTCCCGCCGGCGTTCGAGAACGCGACGTCGTCGGGGGCCTCCTCGCGGGCGGTCCGAGCGCCCGACAGCGACGCCGACGCTGCGATGAGGTCGCGCTCGGAGAGGACGCCGACCAGTTCCCCCTCGCTGGTGGCCGCGACTCTGCGGATGTCCTCGCGGGACATCGTGGCCGCGGCGTCCGAGAGCGCCCGGTCGACGTCGACCGACACCACCGGATCGGACATCACCGCCGACACCGCGACGTCGGCCGGGTCGCGCTCGTCGGCGACCAGTTCGAGCACGTCCGACTCGGTCACGATGCCGACCGGCTGGCTCCCCCTGAGGACGACGACGTAGCCGGCGTCCTCCTCGTCCATCAGCTTCACCGCCCCCAACACGGTGTCCGACTCGCTGACGCCGACGAACTCCCTGGTCATCACGTCCCTGACGGTCACTTCGCCCTCCATGTGCGAGAGATTGGCACAGGCGCGCTAAAAAGTATCCCCGGCAGGCTTAAGCCCGAGTCGGGCGTAGCTTCGAGGTTGCTACGCGCCGTCAGTCGACGACGACCCGGTGGCCGTCCTCGCGACACGCTTCGAGCGCGTGCTTGGCCGCCATCCCGGCCGGCTGGGCGGTGGCCGCGCTTCCCACCCCGACCTTGAGCTCGACCTCGACGGTTCGCTCGACGTGGTCGATGGCGTCCCGGTAGGCGGCCTCGTCGAGGTCCGGGCAGACCGCGATGACGTTGTCCCCGCCGACGAAGAAGGCGAGGCCGTCGTGGGCCCGGCGCAGATATCGCATGAGTTCGGCGTACGCCTGCTCGATGTGGATGAACGAGTCGTAGGCGTTGAGCCGGTCGGTGTACTTGCCGGTGGCGTCGTTCACGTCGAAGTGGGCGAGGTGGACGTCGTGGTCGGTCCGCTCGTCGGCGGCGAGCGTCCCGCCCCGCAGGATTTCGGTCCGGTCGGCCTCTTGGGCGCTCCCGGCGTCCTGGAGGTGGTCGGTCGCGGCCGAGAGCGCGTCGACCGGACTGGGCGCGACGCCGACGCCGAAGCTGACGGTCACGGGGTAGCGGTTGCGGACCGACTCCTGTATCATGGCGTGGTCGGCCTCGTCCATCCCGTTCGTGACCGCGACCATGTTGTCGAACCGGGTGAAGAAGACGTACCCCTCGCGGTTGCCGACGAGTTGCGAGAGGTCGGCGTACAGCCGCGACTGGAGCGTCTGGAGGTCGACCTCCCGGCGCGGTTCCGGCGTCACTGTCCACGGCCCGTAGTTGTCGATCTGGATCAGGGTGACCTGGGCGTTCGTCACTGTTACGCGACGGTTGTCACTGCCACCTTATAAGCCATCCTAATTCCGATAGGAGTTCCAGAAGTGTGAATGGGCGGTCAGTCGGGCCACCACTATTGCCGGAACGGACGAGAATCGGCGAGTAGCCGCCGATTCCCACGAAGCGCTCCCGGTAGGTGACCGAACAGTCGCATTCGACCGTCGGAATTCGAGATAGGGGACATATTCGTCCAAAATATACGGCCGCAGGCAAACGTATTACGGAAGTCTTATCCGTACACCGGGCATTCGAGTTGCAATGGCAGAAGGAAACGTTGACTTCTTCAACGACACTGGCGGCTACGGATTCATCTCGACTGAGGACGCGGACGACGACGTGTTCTTCCACATGGAAGACATCGGCGGCCCGGACCTTGAAGAGGGAACCGACGTAGAGTTTAGCATCGAACAGGCCCCGAAGGGTCCGCGCGCGACGAACCTCACGCGCCTTTAAACAACGCTTTCAGGCCGCCTGACGGCGGATGAACGCGCTTTTCCGTGACACTACGACCGACCAGCGGCGAGCCCGCCGTCGAGTCGGAACGCGCTCGACGACAACTCGCAGCGCTGTGTGTGGCACTTTTGCCGGGGCTCGAAGGACGGTGACGGTGACGGTCGGTAGTGGTGGCTGGAGGCGGCGGGAAACGTCGGTTACGGGAATTGGTAACGGGACGAAGCGACGGAAAGGCGCAGCTCGCTACTGCTTGAGCCGAGGGGAACCGCGACCGCACGGCACAGCGCCGCCACCGCACTGCAACCGCACACCACCGCAACTGCACGCGACCGCGAGCCGCTCACTCCCTGCGGTCGTTTCGGGGGATTCAAACCCCCGTCACGCCTGTACCCTGCCAATGACAATCCCGTCGTTCGTCATCGGCATCGCCGGGGGGACCGGCGCGGGGAAGACGACGGTGGCCCGCGAGATAACCGCCGAGGTCGAGGACTCGGTGACGCGCATCCCGATGGACAACTACTACGAGGATCTGAGCCACCTCGACTTCGAGCAGCGGGCGGCGGCCAACTACGACCACCCGTCGGCGTTCGAGTGGGAACTCCTGCGCGAGCACATGGACGCGCTCCTGTCGGGGCGGACCATCGAGATGCCCCAGTACGACTTCGCCGACCACAACCGCAAGGACGAGACCGTCACGGTCGACCCCACCGACGTCGTGGTTCTGGAGGGCATCTTCGCGCTGTACGACGAGGACGTCAACGAGATGCTCGACGTGCAGGTGTACGTCGAGACCGACGCCGACGTGCGCATCCTCCGGCGCATCGAGCGCGACGTGGTCGAGCGCGGGCGCGACCTCGAAGGCGTGATGGACCAGTACCTCTCGACGGTCAAGCCGATGCACGAGCAGTTCGTCGCGCCCACCAAGAAGCGCGCCGACCTCATCATCCCCGAGGGCGCGAACAGGGTCGCGGTGAACCTGCTCGAAGAGAAGGTCCGCGCGGAAACCTACGCCGATTCGGGCTCGGGGTGGACGCTCGACGAGGCCGGCGTCGAGCACGAGGGGGCCGAGCGCCTCGCGGTCACGGAACCCGGCGTCGGTGACGCCACCGAAACCGAGAGGTGGGACCGCGACGGACCCGCTCGGGACGGCGACGCGAGCGCGTGGGGCGACGAGGACAGCGAGCCGTGGGTCGACGAGCGCGCGCGAGACGACCAATCGCTCGACGACGGAGAGCCGTAGAAGAGCCGGGAGCGCCGGTCAGGCGCTCTTTTTCTCGGGCGACTCGCCCTGCGGGTGGTAGTCCCAGAACCCGCCGGCGCGCATCCCGGCACCTACCGCCTTGTGGAAGTCGACGATGGTCTCGAACTCCTCGCCCTCGACGTACTCGAAGACGTCCGCGACGCTGACCACGCGCCCGGAGTTGATGCGCAGCGGCTCGTCGGCGTGTTCCTCGACGAACTCCTGTTTGGCCAGCGGGAAGTCCTCGTCCTCGTCGAGTCGCTTGGCGAGGATCGCCATGCCGTACTTGCGTCCGCCTTCGCTGCCCTCCTCGCCGTCTGGGTCGTGGGGCCAGTCCATACCCGAAGCGTCGGACGGGTGGAGCAAAAGGATTTCTCCTCGCGGTCGGCCAGCACGGTGCAGTGGCGTGTGGTCGCGGTTGCGGTGCTGTCCGTGTGCTCGCGGCGTGGTTGCGGTCTCATATGCTCGAGCAACAGCTCGCGGCCTCGTTGCTGTCCTCGGCAGTATCACTCGGTTCAGGACGGTCGTTCGATTCGAGGTCGAACTGACAGACGAGCTGCTCGACCCGTCGCTCGCGTCAGAACGACGGTGGGATTGGGATTTGAACCGGAGCCAGACGGCCCGGGATGCTCGCTTCGCTCGCGGCGTTGCCGGTCGCATTTCGAGGCCCCTGGCCTCGCTCGCTGCGCGTCCGGGCTGCGACTGGCAGGGCTCAAATCCCAATCGGAACCGCATTGCTCCGCACCATGACGCGAGTACACGAGGTACTCGCCATTTGTTCGTCGCAGAAGCGGTGGGATTGGGATTTGAACCCAAGAGGCCTTCCGGCCACCTGCTTTCAAGGCAGGCGCAATAGGCCGCTCTGCCATCCCACCGCGCCCGATGCTTGGCCGCGACTCGTCTAAGAACTGTCGGTCTCGATTCGGATTGCCAACCAGCTAAAAGAAGGCGGCACCGCGAGTCAGTTCGTGCGGTGAAGCGTCGGCTCGCCGTCCCCGTCGGGCCGGACGCACAGGCCCCACTCCCGAATCAGTTCGGCGGTGTGTTCGGGCACGGCCAGCCCGGCCGAAATCCGGGCGTCGAGCACCGCGACCAGCGACGCCAGCTCCGGGCCGGTCCCGACGCGGGGCGCTGACGGGAGCAACGCGACCGAGTGGCCCGCGTCGGCCGCGCGCGTCGCCAGCGTCTCGACCTCGGGGACCGCGAACGCGTCCTCGAAGTCGACGGTGTCGGTGAAGCCCGCGTAGTAGGTGCCCCCGCGCTCGCTCGGGCCGAGCACCACCTCGTTGGTCCGGAGCTTCATCGCGGCGCTGTCGACCTCCTTGCGAGTCATGCTCGGCGCGGTGCCGGGGACGACAGCGGCCGAACGAACGCCCTCCTCGTCGAGCAGGTGCGTGACGGTGTTGCCCGCCCGCGCGGCACGGTCGGAGCCGACCTGCACCTCGAAGCGGGCCGCCTCGGGGTCGTCGAGCGCGTCGGCCGCGAGCGCGCGGACCGCGGCTTGGGCGCTCTCCTCCTGGCGGTACGCTTCCGGGAGGCGGTCGTCGGGGCGGTAGTTGACCAGCAGGTCGCCCCCGCTGCGCTCGACCGCGCGGAGCGTGTCCTTCAGCGACGCGGCGTAGAGGTCGGCCGCCTCCGATTCCGAGAGCGGCGACGACGCGGGGAGCTTCGGGACGACGAGCCCCGGCCGCGGCGGGTCGGCGAGGACCGCGATGACTGTCATGCCCGGACCTCGGGCGGCGCGACCCTTGAAGGTTTTACTCCTGGGTGCTCACGGTCCGGGTATGAATCGCCTCACGCCACTCGCTGCACTCGCAGTCGGCGCGACCGCCGCCGGCGCTGTCGGGTCGTTCGTCGGCCTCGCCCGAGCGGTCGCCGGAAACGCCGCCGCGCTCGCGACGGTCGGCCTCGTCGCGCTCGTCGTCGTCAGTCTGGGCGGACTCGGCTCCGCGCCGTCCCGCGCGCTGTCGACGCCTTACTGGGGACGATAACCGCCACGCGGCGAGGCGGTTGGGTCGACGTAACCTGCTCACGTCGGCGTTGCCGGAGCTATAAGAGCGTCTCCGACCAAACGACGGGCGTGATAGACGACAGAGCGTCCGGCGAACTGCGTGCCAAGCGACCGCGCCGAACCGAACGACCATGGACTCGAACGTAGACGCGCTCCCGGCCGAGACTCGAATCGGACGAACCGCCCTCGGGGCGTCGAATCTCGGGGAGATGGTCGAGTTCTACCGGGACGTGGTCGGACTCGGCGTCCTCGACCGCACCGACGCGACGGCGGTCCTCGGCGTCGACGGGACCCCGTTGCTCGTGCTGGACCGCGACTCGGACGCAGGCCGGCGAGACCCGTCGCGGGCGGGGCTGTTCCACACCGCGTTCAGGGTCCCCTCGCGTGGTGCGCTGGGCGACGCCCTGGCTCGGATTCGGGACCGCGCGCGACTCGACGGCGCGTCCGACCACGGCGTCAGCGAGGCGCTGTACCTCACCGACCCGGAGGGAAACGGCGTCGAAATCTACCGGGACTTCCCGCGAGCGGAGTGGCCCCGGAGCGCCGACGGGGGCGTCCGCATGGGCACGTACCGCCTCCACCTCGACCCGCTGGCGGCCGCTGCCACGGGCGAGTCGGCCGCGCCGCCCGGAACCGACGTGGGTCACGTCCACCTCGAAGTGACCTCGCTCGACGCGTTCGAGGAGTTTTACGTCGACCGCCTCGGGTTCGAGCGGCAGGCGGCGGTGCCCGACGCCCTGTTCGTGTCCGCCGGCGGCTATCACCACCACGTCGGCGCGAACACGTGGAACGGTCGCTCGGAACCGACCGGCGACGGTGGGCTGTCGTGGTTCGAGGTCGTCGTCCCGCAAGCGCGGGCGCTCGACGCGATACGGGACCGGCTCTCGGCGAGCCAGTACGCGATGGCCGAGACCGACGACGGCGTCGCCGTCACGGGACCGGACGACATCGAAGTCCGATTTCGGGTCGAGACGTAGCGTCCGCGCAGTAGACGTAGTTTCCGCGTGGCGGTTTCTCGCCGGCGCTTCCGACGCCAACGTTCGCTACCGACCCCGCCGCCCCTTGGTCTGTCGATAATCCCGGTCCATCAGGTCGAGGAAGTGGTCGACGAACGCCTCGCGCTCGTCGTCGGTCGCCTCTCGCGGGTCGGCCATCGGCACGATTTCGAACCCCCGGCCCCGAATCGTGGTGGCGTGGTCGTCAGTCGCGTCGAACGCCTCGGCCGGCGCGGTGGTGTACTCGGCCGCGAGCTCGGTCAGCGCGCGCCCGCCCACCGGGACCAGTATCTCGGGATTTATCATCCGAATCTCGGCGTTGAGGTAGGGTTCGCAGGTCCGGACCTCCTCGTCGGTCGGCGACCGCTCGGGGTGGCGACACCGCGCGAGATAGGTCACGAACGCGTTTTCGAGTTCGGGGTCGGCGGCGCTGGGCAGCGAGTTGTTGAGCCCGAGTTGACCCAGCACGTGCTGGAGCGCCTCCCCGCGCTCGTCGCCGGTGAACGGGACGCCGGTCCGGTCGGCTCCCTCGCCGGGCGCTTCGCCGACGAACAGGAAGTCCGCGCCCACGTCGCCGTAGCCGTGGACGACCTGCTCGCGGGCGTCACACAGCGCCGGGCAGTTCCGGCAGTCGGCGTCCATCCCGAACGGGTTCGAGCGGGTCTGCTGGTTCGCGTCCATCGTCGGGAGCGTGGGGGCCGCGCGGTAAAAACCGGTCGGGAGTCACTCCTCGGCCACGGGGCAGTCGCCCCTCGCCGGGCGGTCTCGTTCGACCGTCCGACCGAGGTAGGGCTCGACTCGCTCGAAGTGCTCGCCGCGAGCGACGCGTTCGCGGTCGTAGGCGGCGAGTCCGAGCGCGGCCAGTTTCGGCAGGTGGACGTCGATGAGCGAGGCGAGGACCCGGTCGCGGTCGACCCGCGTGCGGGCGGCCACCCGGTCGGCGAGGTCGTCGACCGGCAACGGTCCCTCGTCGGCCAGGACCGCGAGCACGCCCCGCCGCCGCCTGTCCGACATCGCCTCGAAGCAGTCGCCGACCGACGGCGTCGCGGCGGTCTCGGCCTCGTTGTCGACGCACTCGATTACGGTGTCGAACAGCGACGCGACCTCGCGGACGACCGTCCGGTCGTGGGCCGTGGGGGCGAGACAGACGTAGCCCACCGCGTCGCGAGCGTCGAGCGCGCGCCGGAACGTCCGGAGGAACTCGACGCCGCGCTCGACGCCGAGGTCGTCGACCACCGCCGTCGCCGAGTCGACGTACGCAACGGTCCGTCCTTCGTCGGGCCACGCGTCGAGATAGCCGGTCGCGGCGTCGCGTATCTCCTCGGCGTCGGTCGGGTCGGCGACGCCGCGTACCGGCCTCCGGGACGCGACGTCGACCGCACTCGTCGACCGCATCACCTCGCCGACGCTGACGACCCCGACGTTCCGGGGACGGCGGTCGATTCGCTCGCCCCACCGCCGGAGAAATCTGGTGGACTGCTCGTGGGTGACCGCGAGGACGTCGTTCGGTCCGTCGGCCGGGAGCAGGTCGAACAGGGGCTCGAACTCCCGGGCCCCGTCCGACGTCCGCCGCAGGACGAGCGTGTGCGGGTTGCCCGCGACGCTGGTCCGCACCAGTCTGGTGTCTTGCACGCTTTCGCCCCCCTACTCGGCGTCTCCGACCGTCTCGTCTACGATTCGGACGTTCCCGTCGCTGCGGACCAGCACGTCCAGTCCGCACACGCGGAAGCTCACCTGCGCGTCGCCCTCGTCGTCGGCGAAGAGGGCGTCGAGGGCGTCCGGGTCGACGCGCTCGGACAGCGGGATGACCGTGTTGGTCGGGTCGATTCCGGCGACCTCCGCTATCGCTTCGATGACCGTGTCGCTGACCGTGGCCGGCCCGTCGGCGTCGTGGGTCGCCCGGTAGACGCCCTGTCGGTCGGACGCCTCCGTGAGTCCCGAACTGTCGGCGATGTCGTTTCCGGTGTTGCTTTTGGACACGTTTCCCGACCTCACGCAATGTTCGGCCCGTAAATGTAATAAATTTACGGCGAATTCGAGCGCGGTCGGCGGGGCGGCCCGAACCGACGACGTAACGGGGCGTTACGCGGTTCCCGGCGGTCGAGAACCGTGGGGCGGCCGCGCCATTTAATCCGCTCGCCGGGTTGCGTTCAGTGGGGGTTTCATGACCGAGCACACGTCTCGCCGCCGCTTTCTGAAGGCGGCGGCAGCGACTGGCGCACTGGCGGGACTGAACGCGACCGTCCTCGCACAGGACGGCGGCGCGGGCGAGCAACTCGTCGTCCTCGACGGCCTGACGCCGGGCTGGCTCGCGTATCGGCTGCCCGGCGGAGCGGAGGCGACCGGGACGGACCAGAACCCGGCGCTCTCGCTACAGGAGGGGACGACCTACACCCTCGTCTGGGTGAACGGGGACGGACAGCCGCACAACTTCGCCATTCAGGACGAACAGGGCGAGAACCTCGAGGTCCTCCGACCACTCGGCATCGACCGGGACACGTACCAGCAGATAAACGGGACCGGGGCGAACGAGAGCGTCTCGCTCGACGTCTCCGAGGGCAACGTCACCGGCGTCTCGGCGGGCAACGAGTCCGGCGGTATGGCCGGTAACGGCACCACGGTCGGCGGGGACGGCGAGTTAGTCGCCCAGACCGAGATTATCAGCGAGGAGGGGGCCGTACAGGCAGTTCAGTTCACCGCGTCGGCCGAGATGGCCAGCTACATCTGTCTCGTCCACCCGAACACGATGGTCGGCGACGTGACGGTCGAGTCGGGCGGCGGTGCCGGGAACGACAGTTCGTAGCTACTCGCCGGGCTCGTTTTTCGGGCTACTCGGGTGGTAGTCGGTGTCGTACTCGCCCGGGCGGTCGTCGGCGCGGTCGGGGTTGAGTCGCCCGCCCAGCAGCATGAAGTCGACCAGCGTCAGCGCCAGCATCGCCTCGACGACGGGGACGCCACGGGGCGGCAGGACGGGGTCGTGGCGACCGATGACCCGCTCTTCGGTCTCCTCGCCGGTCTCCCAGTCGACGGTGGTCTGGGGCTTGGGAATCGAGGTGGGCGCGTGGAGCGTGACCTCGCCGTAGATGGGTTCGCCCGTCGTGATGCCGCCCTGTAGCCCGCCGTGGTCGTTCTCGACGGGTTTCGGGTCGCCGTCCTCGCCGAACTCCCACTCGTCGTTGCGCTCGCTGCCGGCGTACTCGCGGGCGTCGCGGCCGAGTCCGAACTCGAACGCGGTCGAGGCGGGCACGCTCAGCATCGCCTGTCCGAGTCGGGCTTCCACCGAATCGAATCGCGGCGCGCCCAGCCCGCGCGGGACGCCCCGCGCCTCGAAGTAGATGGAGCCGCCGATGGAGTCGCCGTCGTCCTGATACTCGTCGATTCGTTCGCGCATCTTCTCGGCGGTCTCGGGGTGGGCACACCGCACCTCGTTGTCGTCGGCGCGGTCCCGGATCCGCTCGAAGGGGACCTCGGGCGCTTCGACGTCGCCGATCTGGTTGACGTGAGCCGCGAGTTCGACGCCCTCCTCGGCGAGCAGTTTCTTCGCGATGGCTCCGGCCGCGACCCAGTTGACCGTCTCGCGCGCGGACGAGCGCCCGCCGCCGCCCCAGTTGCGCGTGCCGAACTTCGCCGAGTAGGTGAAGTCACCGTGGCTGGGCCGGGGCGCGGTGACGAACGGTTCGTACTTGCCCGAGCGGGCGTCCTTGTTCTCGATGACCATCCCGATGGGCGTGCCGGTGGTGTAGCCGTCCTGCAGGCCGGACTTGATGGAGACGTGGTCGGGTTCGCCCCGACTCGTGGTTATCATCGACTGGCCGGGCTTGCGCCGGTCGAGTTCGCGCTGGACGTCGTCCTCGGAGAGTTCGAGCCCCGCCGGACAGCCCGAGACGGTGACCCCCATCGCCTCGCCGTGGCTCTCGCCGAACGTGGTGACCTGGAACAGGCGTCCGAAGCTGTTGCCGTTCATTAGGCGTGTGTTCAGGGCGGCCCTATTTGAGCCTTTCAGAAGGTGCAAGTGGTCTAGGCGACTGGACGCCGGCTTCGGACGGGAACGGCGAATCGAACGGAAGCTGGTTCGGCACGCCAGTCCGTCTTTCCGATTCGGTGCGCGTTTGTCTGGTTTTCCGGTTGGGCGCGCGTTTGTCTGAGTTTCCGGTTCGGCGCGCGCTGGCGCGACCCTCGTGGTCGCGCCAACTCGTGCGAGGGACGAGCGAAGCGAGGAGGCTGGGGAGGCGTGAGGTTGCGGCGCGGTGGCGGTTGCGGTGCTGTGCGGTCGCGGCGCGGTCACTCATTTGTCGAGGCAGAAGCTAGCTCGAATACGCTCGAATCAGACGAGGATGCCGTCAGAAAGCTAGCTTCTGCCGAGGCCTATGAGTACCCGCACCGCACCCGCACCGCAACGGCAGGCCTCACGCCTCCCCAGCCTCGGGGCGCACGAGAGCGCCCCTCCCTCGCGCGCTTGGGCGCGGCCACTCCGGGCCGCGCCAGCACGCGCCGAAACTGCAGACCGAACGCCGAAACCGCAGACCGAACGCCGAAACCGCAGACCGAACGCCGAAACCGCAGACCGAACGCCGAAACCGCAGACCGAACGCCGAAACCGCAGACCGAACGCCGAAACCGCAGACCGAACGCCGAAACCGCAGACCAATCCCGAAACCACGTCTCACAGATCAATCCCGAAAGCGCTCGTCCGAATCCACGCCCTCCACAAAGCACGAACACCAGAACTTCACCTCACCGGTCCACGGTCGCGCCGAGGTCGTAGAGTACGTCGAAGAAGGTCGGAAACGACACGTCGACGTGTTCGCCGCCCGAGATTACGGTCGGCCCCGAACACGCCAGCGCCGCGACCGACAGCGCCATCACGATGCGGTGGTCGCCCCGACCGTCGACCGCGCCGCCCGTCAGGGTCGATTCTTCACCGACCACGGTGAGGGTGTCGGCGCTCTCGGTCGTCTCCGCGCCGAGGTTGCGAAGCTCCTCGGCCATCGCGGTCACGCGGTCGGTCTCCTTGTACCGGACGTGTTCGCAGTTGACGATGCGGGTCTCGCCGTCCGCCACGGCACCGAGCGCCGCGACGGTCGGCAGCAGGTCGGGCGTGTCGCCCACGTCGACCTCGACGCCCGAGAGGGCTGAGCGCCGGACCGTCAGCACGCCGTCGTCGCGGTTCCAGTCCACGTCCGCACCCATCCGGTCGAGGACGCCGACGATTTTGCTGTCGCCCTGCGCGCTCGGGTACGCACCGCGCACCCGGACCGCCTCGGACCCCTCGGCCGCAATCGCGCCCGCCGCGAGCAGGTACGAGATGGACGAGAAGTCGCCCGGGACGTGGTACTCGCCGTCCGTCGGTTCGTAGAACTGGCCGCCTTCGACGCGGTACACCCCGCCGCCGTCTTCACGACGCTTCCCGGCCTCGACGCCGAACTCGTCGAGCAGTTCGAGGGTGATGTCGACGTACGGCGCGGACTTGAGTTCGGTTTCGAGCGCCACGTCGATTCCCTCGTCGGTGACCGCGCCCGCCATCAGCAGGGCGGTGACGAACTGCGAGGAGACGTCGCCGGGCATCGAGACGCGCCCGCCCGAGGTGGGCCCCTCGATTACGAGGGGAGCCTGTCCGTTCTTGCGCGTGCTTTCGGCCCGCCCGCCGAGGTCCTCGATGGCCGAGAGCAGCGGGCCGTGCGGGCGCGAGCGAAGCGAACTGTCGCCCGTCAGGACCGTCCCGCCGTCGGCGAGCGCGGCGGTCGCGGTCGCCAGTCGCATCGTCGTCCCGCTGTTCGCGCAGTCGATAACGTCGCCGGGGACCTCCGGCCGGCCGTCGAAGCCGTCGACGTCGAGGCGGTCCGATTCGCGGGTTACCTCCCCGCCGAAGGCTTCGACCGCTCGCATCGTGGCCTTCGTGTCGGCGCTCACGAGCGGGTCGTACACCAGCGCGCCGCCCGAGAAGCCGGCGGCGAGGATGGCCCGGTGGGTGTAGCTCTTCGAGGACGGGGCGCGTGCGGTCCCCGAGAGCGTCGATGGCGATATCTCTACGTCCATGGGTCGGGCGAGGGCGTGGGGGCGTATCAGGCTACCGGAGCGGGCGAATCTCGTCGAGGGGGTGTTCGGCTACGGAGCGAGAACTCGGTCGCGGTACGCCAAACAGTACCGGCGGGGGTAGCTTCATTTTCCACGTCGGCGCGCGCTGGCGTCTTGCCGAACGACGTGCGGCACGGCTCGTGGGAGCTTGCCTCCGACGGTGGCGAGCGCGCCGAGGGCTTTAGAGGACCTAGTTGCGGCTCTCGTGTCTGAGAGCAGGCCGAGCGACGACGACACTGTACAGCAGCACGAGGAGGCTGAGTCCGACGACCCCGAACCGAATCGCGGTCGACGGGCGCGTGGAGCCGGAGTCGTTTCGTCCTGTCGACATATCCGGCGGGGCGCGGCCCCGGCCCGAATAGCTTCGGTTCGCGTCGAGTCGGCGACGACGCCAGTCGGGCCCGCGCCCGTCACTCGCCGGGGAGATACACCCGGCCCCGGAAGGAGGCCACCGGGTCGTCGGCCTCGTCGGTCACCGCCACGCGATACGAGGCGGTCCGGCCGCGCTCGTGGACGCGCTCGGCCTCGGCGGTCAGGGTGTCGCCCACCTCGACCGCCTCGAAGTACGAGATGTTGGTCTCCAACGCGAGCGCGGCGTCGCCCTCGGCGTTCGAGGCGGCAGCGAACGCCGCGTCGGCCAGCGAGTAGAGCGCGCCGCCGTGGGGCGTCCCGTGGAAGTTCAGCAGGTCCTCGGTGACGGTCAGCTCGGTCCGAGCGCGGCCCGGCCCGAGGTCGACGAGTTCGATGCCGAGCTTGGCGGCGAAGGGGTCGGCGGCGATGCGTTCGCGGCGGTCGTCGGGAATCTCGGTCATAGGGACCGATTAGCGCGACGGCTATTTATAGCCGGCCGGGTCGGTACTCCCCCGACCGCCCCGGAGCGGAGCGACCGCGTCGTCGAGCGCAGTCGCGTCGCCTCGACCACGCCTTCGCACTCGCCCGTCCGCGGGCCGACTACGCCTGCTTTCGAGCGTACAGGAACACCGCGACCGCGACGACGAACCAGAGCAACGCCCCGACCCGGACGGCGAACGACGCGCGCGCGCCCCACGTCGGCAGCGAGACGCCCGAGAACAGCGCCAGCAGGGCGACTACCGGGCCGCCGCCGGCGACCGTGAGCACGAAGGTCGTCTGCATCACCCACGCGTAGTCGACGCCCTCCGGGTCGTAGGTCTCGACTGGTTCGGGCACGCTTCGAGGTCGTGGGCCTCGGAGCTTAAACGTTGCAGTCTCGGCCGTGCGTCGGTGGGACACGGGAAAGAGTGGACTTCGCCGGGTCGAGGACGGCTGCGGGGTCCCCGGGAACGGGGCAACCGGGAAGACGCGGGGCGGTTCGGCGCTCGAAACGGACGCCCGCGACGTGAGCCTACGCACCCACTTCGTCCAGGAACTCCCGGAGCGCGGCGTTGAACGCCTCGGGCTCCTCCAGCATGGCGAGGTGAGCGGCGTCGGGAATCTCCCGGTATCGGCCGTCCGGAATCCCGTCGGCCAGCCGCTCGTGGTAGTCCGGGGGCGTCAGCTTGTCGTGCTCGCCGACCACCGCCAGAGTCGGCACCGATATCTCGTCGAGCCGGTCGCGCACGTCGAACCTGTGGGAGGTCTCGAAGTCCCGGCGGGTGACCGCCTGTCCCACCTCGCGCATCGTCTCGGTCGAGAGCCGGCGATAGCGGGCGTCGGCGTCGTGGAACAGCCGGTCCGGCCCGTGGAGGAACTCGACCGCGCGGTCGAACTCCTCGGCCAGCCAGCGCCGGAGGTCGGCCAGCACCGGGAGCTTCGGGCCGGTTCCGGCGAGCACGAGCGCGTCGAGTGCGTGGTCGCGTTCGAGCGCGAGCTGGAGCGCGACCGCGCCCCCGAGCGAGTTGCCGACGACTACGCCGGCGTCGGTCTCGGCGGCGACCGCGAGCACGTCGTCGGCGTACGCCGAGAGGGTCTCCCAGCCGGCGGTGGCGTCGACGTCCTCGGAGTCGCCGTGCCCGCTCAGGTCGAGCGCGACGACCGGCCGCTCGCGCGCGAATCGCCCCAGTTGCGCCTTCCACACCTCGTGGGTGCCGCCCGAGCCGTGGACGAACAGTACCGGCGTCCCCTCGCCCCCGCGGTCGGCGACGCGGTAGGTCGTCGTCCGACCGTGGTGTGTGACCTCGTTCATGGGGACCGATTCGTCGGGCCGGACCAAAAAGCTCCCGTCGCGACGCGGGGGCGAACTGCAATTCGACCGATTCAGTTGCTTCCCGTCGTAGTACGGCGGTTATGTCGCAGAAAGACTTAAGTATAGAAAGGACTAACTCGAAGTTAGGAAGAATGACTCTCAAGCACATCGAAGAACGCGACGACGTGTTCGCACGCCGGTACGAGTACGACGACGGCGAGATTCTGGCCGCCGACCTCGGGGTCGGGAGCGAGGCGTCCGTGGACGTCCTCGGCGAGGAGGCCATCGTCGTGGTCGAGGACGGCGACGAGACCCGCCAACTCGAGCTCCAACTCCCCGAGGGTGAGGCGGAAGCGTTTATCACCAACGGGGTCCTCAGTATCGAGGTGGGACAATGAAGCTCACCGTCAAGCCGTTGAAGCAGAAGGACGCCGGTCGCGGACTGGCCGCCATCGATCGCCAGTCCATGCACGAACTCGGCGTCGAGAACGGTGACTACGTGGTCATCGAGGGGAACAATCAGGGCCGAGCGGTCGCCCGCGTGTGGCCCGGCTACCCCGAGGACGAGGGACGCGGGGTCGTCCGAATCGACGGCCAGCTCCGCCAGGAGGCGGGCGTCGGCATCGACGACAGGGTCACCATCGAGCCCGCCGACGTCAAGCCCGCCAGCTCGGTCACCATCGCGCTCCCGCAGAACCTCCAGATTCGGGGCGACATCACGCCCCACGTCCGGGACAAGCTCAGCGGACAGGCCATCACGAAGGGGCAAAACGTGCCCTTCGGCTTCGGCCTGATGGGGATGCGCTCGGGCCAGTCCATCCCGCTCAAAGTCGCCAGCACCGACCCGGAGGGGACGGTCGTGGTGACCGACTCCACCGAGATAAACGTCAGCGAGCGCGCCGCCGAGGAGATCGCACAGGGCGGCGCGAGCGGGGGCGAGGCCACGCCCAACGTCACCTACGAGGACATCGGCGGGCTGGAGGGCGAACTCGAACAGGTCCGGGAGATGATAGAGCTCCCGATGCGCCACCCCGAACTGTTCAACCGGCTGGGCATCGAGCCGCCCAAGGGCGTGTTGCTCCACGGCCCGCCGGGCACGGGTAAGACCCTGATGGCCAAGGCCGTCGCCAACGAGATCGACGCCCACTTCCAGACCATCTCGGGCCCCGAGATCATGTCGAAGTACTACGGGGAGTCCGAGGAGAAGCTCCGGGAGGTCTTCGACGAGGCCACCGAGAACGCCCCGGCCATCGTGTTCATCGACGAACTCGACTCCATCGCGCCCAAGCGCGAGGAGGCCGGCGGCGACGTCGAGCGCCGCGTCGTGGCGCAACTGCTCAGCCTGATGGACGGGCTCGAATCCCGGGGCGAGGTGACGGTCATCGCCGCGACCAACCGCGTCGACGCCATCGACCCCGCGCTCCGCCGGCCCGGCCGGTTCGACCGCGAGATCGACATCGGCGTCCCCGACCGCGACGGCCGCCTCGAAATCATGCAGGTCCACACGCGGGGCATGCCGATGGCCGACGGCATCGACCTCGAAGAGTACGCCGACAGCACCCACGGGTTCGTGGGTGCCGACCTCGAATCGCTGGCCAAGGAGTCGGCGATGAACGCCCTGCGGCGCATCCGGCCCCAGATAGACCTCGAATCCGACGAGATTCCGGCCGACGTGCTCGACTCCTTGCAGGTCACCGAGCGCGACTTCAAGGAGGCGCTCAAGGGCATCGAGCCCTCCGCGCTCCGCGAGGTGTTCGTCGAGGTCCCCGACGTGACGTGGGACCGGGTCGGCGGGCTCGAGGATACCAAAGAGCGGCTGCGCGAGACCATCCAGTGGCCGCTCGACTACCCCGAGGTGTTCGACGCGCTCGACATGCAGGCCGCCAAGGGCGTGTTGCTGTACGGCCCGCCCGGCACGGGCAAGACCCTGATGGCCAAGGCCGTCGCCAACGAGAGCGACAGCAACTTCATCTCGATCAAGGGTCCCGAGCTCCTCAGCAAGTGGGTCGGCGAGTCCGAGAAGGGCGTCCGCGAGGTGTTCAGCAAGGCCCGGGAGAACGCCCCGACCGTGGTGTTCTTCGACGAGATAGACTCCATCGCGGGCGAGCGCGGTCGCGGCTCCGGCGGCGGGTCGGAGGTCGGCGAGCGCGTGGTCTCCCAGCTGCTGACGGAACTCGACGGGCTCGAAGAGCTCGAAGACGTCGTGGTCGTGGCCACCTCGAACCGGCCCGACCTCATCGACAGCGCACTCCTGCGGCCCGGCCGGCTGGACCGTCACGTCCACGTGCCCGTGCCCGACGAGGACGCGCGCAAGGCCATCTTCGAGGTCCACACCCGCGACAAGCCTCTGGCCGACGACGTGGACCTCGACTGGCTCGCCGGCGAGACGGAGGGCTACGTCGGTGCCGACGTCGAGGCGGTCGCCCGCGAGGCGTCGATGGCCGCCAGCCGGGAGTTCATCACCAGCGTCGACCCCGAGGACATCGGCGAGAGCGTCGGCAACGTCCGCATCAGCAGGGAGCACTTCGAGCAGGCGCTCGACGAGGTCGTCCCGAGCGTCGACCAGGAGACCATCGAGCACTACGAGGAGATCGAAGAGCAGTTCGACACGACCGACCCCGAGTCGGAGGGCGAGCAGCTGGGCCGGACGTTCCAGTAGAACCGTTTGCTGCGGGCGGCCCACGAACGCACCACCCTCACAGAGCGGTCGTGAAACACACGGGGCTCCGCCCGCCGGTCGCTTCGCTCCGGACGTCGCTTGGCCCGCTCGCTCGCCGCTGCGCGCTGCGTAGCGGCGAGCGAGCGGGAATCGCGGTGTACTCCGATTGAACGTCCCACCGAGCGCTACCGCTCGATTTTTCCGAACCCGACCCCCAGTCGCTACTCCAGCTTCTCGGCCGCGCCCCGTTCGACCAGCGGCTCGGCGTTCGCCGCCGGCAGGGTCACGACGTCCTCGCTGGCGAGGTCGTAGGTGCGCTCGTCCACGCCGAATATCTCGCCCACGTCGTCTGTGACCCGGACGGTCGTGCGCTCGGCGAGGCCGGCGAGCGGGTCGGTCGCGTCGGCCGCGTCGTCGGCTCCTGCGCCGGCCGACGGCGCGACCTCCTCGCCCGAGTCCGCCCCGTCGCCGGCCGGGGAACCGTCGGCCGCCCCGTCACCGACGACCGCGCCGGCCTCCGCGCTCGGGCGCGCCGACTCGGACGCGCCAGTCGCGTTCGAGGCCGCCGCCCCGGCCGAGTCGGAGCCGACCGGCGGCCCGTCGCCGCCCATCACGTCCGCCGGGCTCACGTCCGGCGCGCCCGCGTCCTCGGTGGCGGGCGGGCTCCCGGCGTCGCCCGCCGCCGGAGCGGTTCGGGCGTCACCGCTCGCCGGGTCGGTCGTCGCGGTGGCTTCCGAGCGCTCGTCCCCTTCGAGCACGTCGAGGACCGACTGCTTGTTGGCGTCTATCCGCGCGACCAGCTCGTCGAACAGCTCGCGCTCCTCGGCCGTCAGCCCATCCGGGTCGCCCCCGAGGTCCATCGCGGCGAGGCTGGCGCGCTTGACCACCTTGCCGACCCGGCGCTCGTAGAGACCCTCGGCTACCGCCTCGGCGGTCTCTATCTCGTCGGTGAGCCGACGAACCTCCGGGTCGTCGATGGCCCGGCCGGCCGCGCGGTCTATCGCGCGGTCGCGGCGCTCGCGCAGGTCGGCCACGTAGTCGGCCACGTCGGCGTAGAACGACTCCCGCAGGTGCTGGAGGCTGTCCTTCGAGCGCTCCTTGCTCTGTACCGTGCGGAGTTCGTCCAAGTCCATGGTTTGTGGGTCACTCGCGTCCCTTCTCGGCCCGCCCGCTCGCCATCAGGAACACGGCGACGTATTCCGGAACCGATACGTCACCCTCCGGGAGCGTAAAGCTTTCGTCGCGAAGCGCGACCGACCCGGGGTCGGTTACCTCGACCGCCACGTCGTGACCGACGAACGTGTCGGCGACCGCGTCGACGAGCGGGTCGAACGAGTCGACGTCGTCGAGGGGAACGCGGGTGACCTCCAGCCCGGTCCCGCCGTGGAGGCTGCCCGGCAGCCGGATGAGCCGCCGGAGGTCGGTGGTGACCGGTTCGTCGATGGCGGCCGACTCGTCGGCCACGACCCGCTCGGTCGTCACCGTCGCGAGCTGGCGGATGCCCGGCCCGCCCCGTTCGAGGTTGCCGGCCGCCAGCGTCTCGTAGTCGTCCGAGACCGCACCGAGGATGGTGGTCGCCCGGCTCTCGCCGATGCGGTCGAACTCCTGCAATCGGTCGAGCGCCTCCTCCTCGGGCAGTTCGAGCAGCTCGTCGGCCAGCGCCAGCATCGCGCGGTGGACCCGGCGACCCCACCCGCCGTCGGTGTCGAGCACGCGCCGGGTCGCGGTGGTGCCCATCTCCGTGCGCTGGAGGGCGTCGAGTTCGACCCCCTCGCCCCGGACGTAGTCGACGATCTCCCGGCGGGCGTCCCGACCGAGGTCGCCGACGCCCTCGTCGCGGACGTGAACGTGGTAGCCCCGGCCGCCCGAGAAGACGGCGGTGAGGTCCTCGAACCCGAAGTCGCTCGTGAGGAAGTCGAGCAGGTCCCGAAGTTCCGCCTTCCCGCGGGCCAGCATCTCGCCGTAGGCGTCGCGCTGGGGGTCGACCCCCGACAGGTGGTCGGCGTCGATGTCGAACACGAGGTCCGACTCGCGCCACCCCTTCGCGTCCATGTCGTCCGCGCCGGGGTCGTCGTAGCGTCCGGCCGAGAAGTAGACGTGGCGCGGACGCTCGCGCCGGAGGAAATCGCCCACCTCGCCCAGTTCCAGCAGCGACTGGTGGCGGACCATCCGGGTAGAGCCGTCGGTCCACGGGATGTACCCCCACTCGCGCGCGTCGGCCTCGGGCGGAAGCGGGAGGTCGGCCCGGCGTTCCCGGGTCGAGTCGCCGGACCCGGCGTCCCGCGTCTCCCGCCGGTAGTGGTCGCGGAACCGGCCCCGGAGGTACGCTCGGGTTCGCTCTTCCATCGCCTCGAACTGACGCGGCCGCAGGGATAAATCGTTGTTGGAACCGCGCCCGTCCGTCTCGCGGCGTCGACCGGGACCGGCCATCCGACCTTTTTTCGCGGTCCGAACCCAACTCCGTCAGCATGACCGACGCGACCGACGCGCTCGAACCGGGCGAGACCGTCCGCGAGCGACTCGCCCTCCGGACCGGCGGGTCGGTGACCGTGACCGACGACCGACTGCTCGTGGCCGCCGACGGGGACCTCACGCGAATCGCACTCGAGGAGGTGGCCGAAGTCACGGTCGAGGAGTTCGACCACTGGCTCGGCGTGCTGAGCGTCGCGCTCGTCGGATACGGCCTCTACTCGGTCTCCCGAAACGTCGCGCTGGGACTCGCGTTCGTCGCGGTCGGCGCTGGGGGTTGCTACTGGACCTACCGGAAGCGCGGGAAGGCCCGCATCGAGGTGGCCGGACGCTCGCGACCAATCTCGGTGTTCCCGACCGAGACGGACGCGCTCGTCGCCGCGCTGGACCCGGCGATGGCTGCGGACGGCGACGCTTCGGGCGACGCGTAATCCCGCCCGAGCGTGGGCAGTACCGGGCTCGACAGCGTCCCAATCGACTCGGTCCGCGAGCGAGAATCGACCGCAATCCGGCTCCTACTTCACTTCCCGCTTCCGACGGACGACTGCCGCACCGACGAGCGCCGCGCTCAACCCGACGAAGACGAACGGCACGCCGGCGTCGAGACTGCCGGCGGTCGTGCCAAGGAAGTCGACCGGCTCCCCGCCGTTCAGCGGTCCGACGTACCACAGCATCAGGTACGACACCTCGAACAGCCACGACGACCGGCTCCACATCCCCGCCGCGACCGCCAGCGACGGCGCGAACAGCGCGCCGCTCGCGAGGCCGAGCAACGCGGTCACCTGCCCCGTCCCGGCGAACAACGCCACGAGACCGCTACTGACGCCGACGGCCACGACGACGCCCGCGACCCACTCGGCGAGGAGCTGTCTGACCGGATAGCTCGACGAGAGCACGAGGTCGGTCGTCCGATGCTTGACCGCCCGCGTCCCGAGGTCCGACCAGACGAACACCGGCCAGACGAACGCCAGCGGGACCAACAGCCCGCGAGCGACGTCGGGCACGCCGCTCGACGAGCCGGCGTTCGCGAGCAGTCCGACCGGGGCAACGACCAGCGCGAGGACGCCGGCGTACCACCACCAGCGCCGGCCCCGGACCGCGAGGCGAAGCTCCGCCGTCGCGAGTCGCCGAAATCCGCCGGCATTCCTGTTGTCGACCCGCGTCAGCGACAGCGAGTCGACCGACGGGGCGTCGCTCGGCTCGGCGGTCGACTCGTCGCCGCGCCCGAACGCAGGTAACAGGGCCGTCACTCGCGACCAGCGGCCGGATTCGCTCGACTCGGTCCGCGACCGGGGTCGCTCCAACGGTATCGCGGCCGCAAGCAGGACGGCGACTGCGGGCACCGCGAGCGCCGCCCGCTGGACGTATATCCACAGCGGCCACGCCCGTCCGTCGTAGCGGAAGGTCAGTTCGTCGCCGGTCAGCGTCCCGAACGACGGGAGCACCCCCGCCGCGTCGGGAGCCGCCTGGAAGAGTGCGTCCGCAGTCAGCGCGTAGACGGCGAGGTGCCCCACGACGTCGGCCGCTCGGACCGCCGCCGGTAGTTCGCTCGGGAGCTGCCCCTCGGCGGCGGCGATTCCGGCGAGCGCGAACGTCGCGAGGAAGAAGTACCCGACGTTCCCGAGCGTTCCGTCCAGCCGGCCGACGCTCTCGAACAACAGCGCGACCGCTCCGACGAGCGCGGCCAGCGGAAGCCCCAGCGCGAGTATCGGGCCGACCAACGCGAGCGGTTTCGTCGGCCCGACTCCGTGGACGACGTGGTTGACGACCGTGGCGAAGCCGAGCGCGAGCAGGACGACCGCGCCGAGTCCGACGTTGCTCAGCCACTTTCCGACGAGATAGGCTCGGTCGGATATCGTGGTGCTCGCGGTCAACTGGTCGACGCCGTGGTGGCTGTCGCGGGCGACCGCTCCCTTCATCAGATAGAACCCGGCGAACAGCATCACCATCGAGGCGGTCATCCCCGCCTTCAGCCCGACGAGCGGTGCCGTGTCGACGCCGTGGACGTTCGTGAGCGAGTCGCCGTCGCTCAGCTGGTAGGCGAGTTCGATCTGGCCGACGTTGACCAGATAACCCAGATACGCCACGACCGCGAGTACCACGAGTAGCCGTCGCGAGCGCACTCGCTGGAGGAAGTCCGCTCGTGCGACGTGGTAGGTTCGGCGCACGTCACACCCCGCTCGGTTGGTCGACCGTGTCGAGGTACGCGTCTTCGAGCGTCGCCGAGACCGGCTCGGCGTCCTCGACGGGTCGCTCGTCCGCGAGCAGTCGGACGCTGACCCCGTCCGAGCGCTGGACGGTACTGCACACCTGATACTGCTCGCGAAGTTCGGTGAGGTCCGAAGGGGTCACGAGACACTCGTACACCGTCCCCGAGACCCGGTCGACGAGCGTTTCGACCGATTCGTGTGCGACCACCCGCCCGTCGTCGAGGATGGCGATCTCGTTCGCGGTCGCCTCGACGTCCGGGACGATGTGGGTCGAGAGGACGACGACCCGGTCGCTCGCGGTGTTCGTCAGCGCACTCCGCAACCGGACGCGCTCCTCGGGGTCCAACCCCACCGTGGGTTCGTCGACCACGAGGAGGTCCGGGTCGTTGAGCAGCGCCTGCGCGATGCCGACCCGCTGTCGCATCCCGCCCGAGAAGGTCTTTATCTTGCGGTCTCTGACGTGAACGAGGTTGGTCAGCGCGAGCATCTCGTCGATGCGGGCGCTGGTCGTCTCGGCGTCGAGGCCGCGCAGAGCGCCGACGTACTCGAGGAACTCCTCGAGCGTCAGGTTCGGATACGCCCCGAAGTCCTGTGGGAGATACCCCAGCACCGACCGGACGGCATCGGGCGACTCGACGATGTCGGTCCCGTTCCAGTAGGCCGCTCCGGCCGTCGGTTTCATCACCGTCGAGAGGATTCCCAGCAGCGTCGACTTGCCCGCACCGTTCGGTCCGAGAAGCCCGTGGATTCCCTCGCCGAGCTCGAGGGTGACGTCGCGGACGCCCCACGTCTCCTCGCCGTACCGCTTCCCGAGGCCCTCCGTGCGGAGTTTCACGAGCGCCCACCTCGGAGCCGCGGGGCGCTCGCGCTCGACGGCGGGCCGATGGGACGTCTATCCGCGGTTCCGGACTGCTCTGGGGCGGGGCGATGGAGGGGTGTCACGATGGGGTACTTATAAAATACATCTGATAAATATACCGGTTCGTTCATTCACGGTTCGTCACGCTTGCACGAACGACGGGTCGAGCAGTGGGCTGGCTGCCAACCAGCGTGACGCCCCTCTCACCGCAGCGGGAGCAGAAATTCGGTACTAGAGTTTAACTGCGAAGCCGGGACGAAAGGGAGCCGTGAGCTGAGAACCGCCGCGAGGGGTCGAGGCGGGAGCGCGGTGCGCCCCTCGCGGTCGACGACGCACGCGCCGCCTGCTCGCTACTCGTCCAGTCGCTCGCGCAGTAGCCCGTTCACCGAGCCGGGGTCGGCACTCCCGCCGGTCTTGGCCATCACCTGTCCGACGAGGAAGTTGAGCGCGCCGTCCTCGCCGGCGTGGTAGTCCTCGACGGCGTCAGGGTTCTCCTCGATGGCCTCGCCGACGGCACCTTCGACCTCGCCCTCGTCGGCCTTCCCCAGCCCCTCGCGCTCGATGACCGTCTCGGGGTCGTCGCCGTCGTCGAGCATCTCGCGGAGGACGACCTCCTCGGCGTTCTTGGTCGTGATCTCCCCGGTAGCGACCAGTTCGACCAGGTGCTTGAACTCGCCGAGCCGGGCTTCGACGTCGGTGATCGCCATGTCGCGGTAGTTGAGCTCGCCGAGCAGGTTGTCCGCGACCCACGTCGCGGCGAGGTCTGGGTCGTACTCGGCGGCCACGTCCTCGTAGAAGTCCGCGACCTGCTTGGTCGAGGTGAGCTTGCTCGCGGCTTCACCGCTCAGACCGTACTCCTCGCGGAACCGCTCGCGGCGGGCGTCGGGCAGTTCCGGAATCTCCAACCGCTCCTTCCAGTCGCTGACCCGCAGCGGCGGCAGGTCGGCTTCCCGGAAGTACCGGTAGTCCTTCTCGGCCTCCTTCGAGCGCATCGAGACGGTGATGCCGCGGCTCTCGTCCCAGTGGCGGGTCTCCTGGGCGACCTCCCGGCCGCGCTCGACCGCGTTCTTCTGCCGGGTCGCCTCGTAGGAGAGGGCCTTCTGTGCGCCCTTGTGGCTGGAGATGTTCTTGACCTCGGTCCGGTTCGCGGCTTCGAGCGCCTCCTCGTCGATATCGCCGTTCTCGCCGATGTCGCCGGCGTCCACGACGCTGAGGTTGGCGTCGATGCGGAGGCTCCCGTCGCGCTGGCTGTCGAACACGCCGAGGTACTCCAGGACCTCTTCGAGTTTCGCGAGAAACGCCCGGACCTCGTCGGCACTCCGGAAGTCCGGCTCGGTCACGACCTCCATCAGCGGAACGCCCGCCCGGTTGTAGTCGACCAGCGTGTAATCGGCGGCGTCGATACTTCCCCCCTCGTGCTGGAGGCTTCCCGGGTCCTCCTCGAGGTGGGCGCGCTGGATGCCCACGGTCCGGCGCTCGCCGTCGACCTCGACGGCGAGTTCGCCGTCCCGGCAGATGGGTGCGTCGTACTGGGTGATCTGGAACCCCTTGGGGAGGTCCGGGTAGAAGTAGTTCTTCCGGTGGAAGGTCGTCTCCGACGGGATGTCGGCGTCGATGGCCTTCCCGACCTTGACGGCGGATTCGACGGCCGCTTCGTTCAGCACGGGGAGCGCACCGGGCAGCCCGAGACACACCGGACAGGTGTGGGTGTTCGGCTCGTCGTCGGCCACCTCGGTCGAACACCCGCAGAAGATTTTCGTGTCCGTCTCCAGTTGTACGTGGACCTCCAGTCCTATCACGACCGCGAGGTCCGCCCGCTGGGCAGCCTGTGCAGTCATCACGGTCCCGTTGTCGGCGGGGGCGCTAAAGGCTAACGAACGGACGTTCAGCAGGGTTCATTACCCCGGGGTGAGCAAGTTCAAGAACCGTGAAGGCTCGGACCCGGTTCGGCGTGTTGATGCTGGTAGTCACGCTCGCGCTGGGCGGCGTGGTCTACGGCCAGCTCGAACTGGCGAAAGACCGTGCGATGTCCCAGGTCGAGGAGAACGTCGACCAGACAGCCGTCCAGACCGCCGACCAGATCGACGCCCAGATACGGCAGGAAACGGACTACGTCGAGTTCTACGGGTCCCAGCCTGCGGCCAGCAACTTCAATCGAAGCGACCAGTTCCTCGAACAGATTCTGACCAATCCTCGCATCCTCGCGGCACACATCGTCGCGTCGAACGGAACCGTCGTCGCATTCCGGGGCGACGTCACCCCGGAGGTGCGGCGAGCGAAACTGGGGGACGATTTCAGCAACCGGTCTTACGTCCAGCGCACTACCCGGACCGGGGACCTGTACGTGACCGACCCGTACCGCGCGAACGAGAGCGACCAGTACGTCGTGGTCGTCAGCGCGCCTATCTTCGAGGACGGGGAAATCGTCGCCGTCCTCGCGGCTGGCCTGCCGGTCGACGAGTTCACGTTCCTGCCGATGGTCCAGTCGCTGGAGACGGATACGCGCTCGGTGTCGGTCACCGCCGACGGTCGGGTGCTCTACGACTCGAACACCTCGGTCGCCGACGGGGTGGCGAGTACTGCGACCGTCGACTCCACCGGCTGGACCGTCCGCGTCACGCAGGACCGGTCGACGCTGGACGATCGGCTCCAGGAGATGGCCATCGTACAGGCGGCGAGCCTGGTGGTGGTACTGGCGCTCGTCATCGGCTTCGCCGTCTGGGAGTACAACGCCAACATCAGGCAGGCCGAGAAGCTCCTGGATGGCTTCCGTGCGCTCCGGGACGGTGATTACGACCACTCCCCGGAACTCGCGTCCGGCGAGGAGTGGCACCAGATTCGCGAGGGGTTCGACGAAATCGCGTCGTCGTTGGCCGACCGCGAAGCCGAACTCGAGGAGCGCGAGCAGCGCCTCCAGGTGTTCAACCGTGTACTCCGTCACAACCTCCGCAACGACGTCACCGTGGTCGTCAACTACGCCGAGTTCGTGGCCGAACGGACGGACGACCCCGCCATCCGGGAGGCGGCCGAGAAGATCGCGTCCCACGGCTGGGACCTCGTGGACATGAGCGAGAAGGCCAGCCGAATCGAGACGTCGATGCAGGGCGAGGACCCCGGACCGACGCCGGTCGACGTGTCGGCGGTCGCGGCCGAGGCGGCCGCGGAGGTCGATGCGGCCTACCCGGAGGCCGACGTCTCGGTCGACGTCCCCGACGAGCAGTACGCCCGTGCGACGCCCGCGTTCTCGGCCGCCGTCGAGAACGTCTGTGAGAACGCGGTCGAGCACAACAACGCCCCGGAGCCCGCGGTGTCGCTGACGGTCGAGACGGTCGTCGAGGCCGGCGCGGAGTGGGTCCGGGTCGCGGTGGCCGACGACGGACCGGGAATCCCGGAGCACGAGCGCATCGTCCTGACCGAGGGCCAAGAGACCGACCTCGAACACGGCAGCGGACTCGGCCTCTGGCTGGTGTACTGGGTGGTCGAGCGGTCCGGCGGTCGACTGTCGTTCGCCGAGAACGAACCGCGCGGGACCGTCGTCCGCATCGACCTGCTGCCGGCGACCGCCCCCGACCGCAGCGACGCGTCCGACCGGTGACGCCGGTCGGAAAAAGTAGAGAATCTTATATACGTCTGACGTACGTTTATGGTCCCTCCGTGGCCCATCACGGACATGAGCGACCAGAGTGAGCGGATCGAGGAGCTCGAGTCCGAGGTCGAGCGACTCGAAGCCACGGTGCAGGGTCTGACCGAGGAACTCGTCGAGGTCCACGACCGGCTCGAAACGCTAGAGGACGGGGAGACGCCGGAAGCGACGGAGACAGGTCGCGGTTCCGCCGAGGGGTCGCGCGTGCGCGAGGAAGAGAGCGACGAGGCTAAAGGCGACGAAGCCGACAACGAAGACGAGACGGGGGGCGATTCCGACGTCGGCGACGACATCATCGTGGCGTAACGGCCCCGCGTACGAGCACCCATGCACATCAAAAAGCTCGTCCTGGACAACTTCAAGAGCTTCGGACGCAGGACCGAGATACCGTTCTACGAGGACTTCACGACCGTCTCGGGTCCGAACGGCTCGGGCAAGAGCAACATCATCGACAGCGTGCTGTTCGCGCTCGGACTTGCCCGGACGCGGGGGATACGGGCCGAGAAGCTGACCGACCTCATCTACAACCCCGGTCACGCCGACGGCAGCGAGGAACGGAGCGGAACCCGCGAGGCCAGCGTGGAAGTCGTACTCGACAACGGCAGCGGGACCCTCGACCGGACGCAGGTCGTCAACGCCGCCGGCTCCGAGAACGTGGGCGAGGTCGACGAGATAACCATCAAGCGCCGGGTCAAGGAGACCGACGACAACTACTACTCGTACTACTACCTCAACGGCCGGTCGGTGAACCTCTCGGACATCCAGGACCTGCTGGCCCAGGCCGGCGTCACGCCCGAGGGGTACAACGTCGTCATGCAGGGCGACGTGACCGAGATAATCAACATGACGCCGTTCGAGCGCCGGGAGATAATCGACGAGATAGCCGGCGTGGCGGAGTTCGACGCCAAAAAAGAGGACGCCCTGGCGGAGTTGGAGACGGTCAAAGAGCGCATCGACGAGGCCGAGTTGCGAATCGAGGAGAAGCGCGACCGACTCGACCAGTTGGCCGACGAGCGCGAGACCGCACTGGAGTATCAGGGCCTTCGCGAGGAGAAAGCGGAGTACGAGGGCTACCTGAAGGCCGCCGAACTCGAAGAGAAGCGCGAGGACCTGTCGAACACGCGCGAGGACATCGCAGACCGCGAGGACGAACTCGCCGACCTGCAGGCCGAACTCGACGAGCGGCAGGGCAAGGTCGTCCGACTCGAGGACGAGTTGGAGGAGCTCAACGCCGAAATCGAGCGCAAGGGCGAGGACGAACAGCTCCGCATCAAAAGCGAGATAGAGGAGGTCAAAGGCGAGATATCTCGGCTCGAAGACGCGGTCGAATCGGCCGAGGAGAAGATAGCCGACGCCGAGAACGAGCGCCGCCAGGCGTTCGTGGAGATAGACCGCAAGCAGGAGGACGTCGAAGAACTGGAGAGCGACGTCCGCGACGTCAAGATAGAGAAGTCGTCGGTGAAGGCCGACCTGCAAGGCAAGCGGACCGAACTCGACGAGATCGAAGCCGAAATCGAGGCGGTCGACACCGAGTACGACGAGGTGAAGGCCGACCTCGCCGAGAAGCGCGACGAACTGGAGGAACTCAAGAGCGAGCGCAACGACCTCCAGCGCGAGCAGGACCGACTGCTCGACGAGGCCCGGCGACGGTCGAACGCCGAGAGCGAGGCGGAGACCGAACTCGACGCGGCCCGCGAGCGCATCCCCGAACTCGAAACCGAACTGGACGACCTCGAAGACGAGCTCGCGAAGGCCGAGCGCAACCGCGACCAGATCGAGGAGGTAGTCGAGGACCTCAGACGGCAGAAGCGCGAGCTACAGGACGACCTCGATTCGGTCGAGGACGAGCTACAGGCCAAACAGCAGGAGTACGCCGAACTCGAAGCCAAGGCCGACCAGGGCGGCGATTCCTCGTACGGGCGAGCGGTCTCGACCGTGCTGAACGCCGAGAAGCCGGGCGTCCACGGCACGGTGGGCCAACTCGGCGGCGTGAGCCAGCGGTACGCGACGGCGTGTGAGACGGCCGCCGGCGGGCGGCTGGCCAACGTGGTCGTCGACGACGACGGCGTGGGCCAGGACTGCATCGAGTACCTCAAGTCCCGCAACGCCGGCCGAGCGACCTTCCTGCCGCTGACCGAGATGCACGACCGGAGCCTGCCCTCGGCCCCGAGTGCGCCCGGCGTCGTCGACTTCGCGTACAACCTCGTCGACTTCGACGCCCGGTACTCGGGCGTGTTCTCGTACGTGCTGGGCGACACGCTGGTCGTCGAGGACCTCGACGTCGCCCGGGACCTCATGGGCGACTACCGGCTGGTGACGCTCGACGGCGAACTGGTCGAGAAGAGCGGCGCGATGACCGGCGGCTCGAAGTCGGGGTCCCGCTACTCCTTCTCGAAGTCGGGAAAGGGGCAACTGGAGCGAATCGCCGAGCGCATCAACGAGTTGGAGGACGAGCGCCGGTCGGTCCGCGAGGACGTCCGCGACGTCGAGGAGCGGCTCGACGACGCCCGCGACCGGAAGGGCGACGCCACCGACCAGGTGCGGTCCATCGAGGCCGACGTCGAGTCCACCGAGGCCGATCTCGAGGACGCGAACCAGGAGATAGACGACCTCGAAGCGAAACTCGACGAGCTGGCGGCCGAACGCGAGGCGGTCGACGAGCAGATGCAGGAGGTGGAGGCCGACATCGACGACCGCGAGGACGACATCGCGGCGGTCGAGGACGCCATCGCCGAGTTGGAGGCCGAACTGGAGGACTCCCGGATTCCGGAGCTCACCTCGAAGGCCGAGGACATCGAGGCCGAGATCGACCAGTACGAGGACCGCATCGACGAACTCGACGGGGAACTCAACGAGTTGCAACTGGAGAAGCAGTACGCCGAGGAGGCCATCGAGGACCTCCACGACGACATCGAGCGGGCCCAGAACCGGAAGGCCGACCAGGAGGAGCGGATAACCGACCTCGAGGGCAAGATAGCCGACCAGGAGGCGCTGCTCGAACAGAAGCGCGAGGCGGTCGCGGACCTCGAAGACGAACTCGCCGACCTCAAAGACGAACGCGCGGACGTCAAGGACGACCTCCGGGCCGCCCAGCAGGCTCGCGACGACAAGCAGTCGGAGGTCGAGTCGGTACAGAACCGGCTGGAGAGCCTGCGCCGGGCCGAGGACCGACTGGCCGAGGACGTCGCCGACCTCGAAGAGCGGGTCGGTGAGTACGAGGCCGACGAGATTCCCGACTTGGACGCGGTCGAGGACAACATCTCGCGGCTCGAACGTCAGATGGAGGCGCTCGAACCCGTGAACATGCTGGCCATCGAGGAGTACGACGACGTGAAGGCCGACCTCGACAACCTCGAAGAGCGCAAGACGGTGCTGGTCGAGGAGCGCGAGGGGATACGCGACCGCATCGAGTCGTACGAGGACCAGAAGAAGGCGACGTTCATGGACGCCTACGAGGCCATCGACGACCAGTTCGAGGACATCTTCGAGCGCCTCTCGAACGGCACGGGCGAACTCCACCTCGAAGACGAGGCCGACCCCTTCGACGGTGGCCTGACGATGAAGGCCCAGCCGGGCGACAAGCCCATCCAGCGTCTCGACGCGATGTCGGGCGGCGAGAAGAGCCTGACCGCGCTCGCCTTTATCTTCGCCATCCAGCGGTACAACCCCGCGCCGTTCTACGCGCTCGACGAGGTCGACGCCTTCCTCGACGCCGCAAACGCCGAGCGCGTGGGCGAGATGGTCGACGAACTCGCGGGCGACGCCCAGTTCGTCGTGGTGAGCCACCGGTCGGCGATGATGGAACGCTCGGAGCGCGCCATCGGCGTCACGATGCAGGGCGACAACGTCAGTACCGTGACGGGCATCCAGTTGGGCGAGGACGGCGAGGAGGAGGTGCCGGCGGATGACTAGCGAGGAGCGACGCTCCTCGGAGAACGCGAGCGGCGAAGCCGCGAGCAGCGAGGAGCGACGCGACGAAGACGGCTTCTCCCTGACCATCGCGGACCACGAGGCCGAGACGCGCGAGCGCGAGGACGACGCGACTCCCGACCCCGACGCCATTCTCGGCGAGGAACTCGACGTCGAGACCGACCCGGACGACGAGGAGGCCGAGCCGGTCGAACTCCTCGTCCAACTGGCCGAGTCCGGCGAGATAGAGCCGTGGGACATCGACATCGTGCGGGTCACCGACAAGTTCCTCGACGCGCTCGACGAGGCCGACCTCAGGACCTCCGGCCGGGCGCTGTTCTACGCCAGCGTCCTGCTCCGGATGAAGAGCGACGCCATGCTGTCCGACGACGACGAGGAGGAGCCCGAGGAGTCGTGGGACGACTGGGAGCCGGGGATGGACGCACCGATGCCCGACGACCCCGAGGGCGACCGCCCGGCCTACGACCCGGTCGCCAGTCTCGAAGCCGAGATGGACCGTCGGATGGAGCGCAAGACCGCACGGGGAACGCCCGAGACGCTCGACGAACTCGTCCGGGAGTTGCGAGAGCGCGAGCGCGATTCGTGGTGGAAGGACTCCCGGAGCTACGACACCACCGACTCGCCCAGCGGGTTCGACCGCGGTACCCAGACGCTGGACTACCGGCCCGACGACGCGATGCGGGTCGACGACGAGCCCACGGCCGACGAGACGCTGGGCAACGCCCACGACGAGGACATCGAGGCGGTCATCGACGACGTTCGCGAGGAACTGTCGACCCACTACGACGCTGGCCGCGAGGAAGTGCTGTACGCCGAAGTAGAGACGGCGGGCGGAACCCGTATCGAGACGTTCCTCGCGGTGCTGTTCCTCTCCCATCGCGGGGTCGTCACGCTGGATCAAGACGAGATGTTCGGCGACCTCTGGGTGGTGGATGCCGACGCGGAAGACGACGTGGAGACGCCGGCGATTGCGGACTAGGGACCGGTCGACTCTCGCGGCGGTCGACATTCGGATTCTCGTTTCGTCCACTCGAACCGGAGTCTCGTCTCATACACTGATGAACTTCTCGCTGGCGCGCGCGTCGCTCGCGCGCGAGGGACGAGTGAGCGGAGCGAACGAGGAGGCTGGGGAGGGGTGAGGTCCGTCGTTGCGGTTGCGGTGCGGTTTCCCTAGGTCTCGGACGTAGCTAGCTTCTCCGGTACGAAACGTCGTGTTGTGAGTGCCGAAGGAGCTAGCTACGTCCGAGACCTATGAGTATCCGCACAGCACCGCATCCGCGACCACACCGCACAGCGCGGGCCTCTCAGACCGCCCCAGCCTCGGCGGCCGCATAAACGCCGTCGGACGAACCGCGTCCGACGAGCCTGCACTCGCTTCGCTCGCGCAGACGCGACCGCCTCCTTCGCGCGCGCCAGCCGGAAAAGTCGAATTTCGCTTCGCCAGTGCCCGTCCGCGGACACTCGTTCCAGTCCGTCGTCTCAGTCCAGATACTCGCCGAGGAACAGGTCCACGCGGTCGCGGGTCGCCTCGGGAATCGAGTCGGTCGGCGTGTTTATGGTCCCCTCCAGGGCCGACCCGCAGTCACAGTCGCGCTCGTCGGGCATGTTCCGGACGGCGTGTTCGACGACCTGCTTGATGGCCTCCTCGTTGGCGGCCGCGTTCTCCAGCACCTCGCCGAGCCGGTCCTCGTTCTCGCCGTGCCACACGCCCCAGTCGGTGACGCCGGCAATCGTGGCGTAGCACATCTCGGCCTCGCGGGCGAGTTTGGCCTCCGGGATGGTGGTCATGCCGATGACGTCCCAGCCCTGCTGGCGGTAGAACTCGCTCTCGGCCCGGGTCGAGTACTGGGGGCCTTCGATGCAGACGTACGTTCCGCCCTTCTCGGCGTCGGCGTCGGTGGCCGATTCGGACGCGTCCGCGAGGTGGTCGACCATGTGGGGGCAGTACGGTTCGGCGAACTCCATGTGGACCACGACGCCGTCGCCGAAGAACGTCGAGTCGCGGTGCTTGGTCCGGTCGAACGTCTGGTCGGGTACCACGAGCGTCTGGGGCGGGAGGTCCCCGCGCAGGGTGCCGACCGCGTTGCTCGCCAATAC
Organism: Halorussus halobius; assembly: GCF_004765805.1. Classification (GTDB taxonomy): domain Archaea; phylum Halobacteriota; class Halobacteria; order Halobacteriales; family Haladaptataceae; genus Halorussus; species Halorussus halobius. The sequence continues at coordinate 49,117 of NZ_SBIU01000005.1, forward strand.
GCGCTCGACGCCGACCTGCTTGAGCGCGTGGATGTTGGCCTTGTACGGCGCGTTGGTCGGCGTGTACTGGTGGTCCGGGCCGTGGCGGGGGAGGAACGCCACCTCCCGGCCGGCGAGTTCCCCGATGGTGACCGGTGCGCTCGGGTCGCCGAACGGCGTCGAGACGCGTTCCTCGCGGGTGTCTTCGAGCGGGAGTGCCTCGTAGATACCGCTACCGCCGATGAAACCGATCGTCATACCACACACTCCGTGAGGGGGCACTATAATGGCTACTCATTCGGCCGGGAGCCAGCGCCGACGCCGTCCGGCGGTGAGGCCGCCCAGTACCGACGTCGTCCGGGGTCGACGCCCCGTAGTGCCGAGACCGGCGCTGCTGGCTCCCCGAACAGGCGTTCGTTGGGTAAAATTCTTTAGGACCTGACTACTTGTGTCGGACGGAGGCATATAGCCTTGGAGATCTCTGACAAACTCCTGTGTCTGTTCAGTGCTGACGTGACTATCGAGGACGACTCGTACGTCGTCGAGGTACCGCGTCGAGAGATAGAGACCGGGTCGGTCGAGCCCGGCGAGACCTACCGCGTCGCGCTCATCGCCGACGACTCGGCGTCCGCGGACGCCGAGTCCGAGAGCAAGAGCAGCGGCGGTGGCGGCACGCCCTCGCAACCCCAGCCACCGGTCGAGGAGGGCGAAATCCGCTACGTGGAGGTCGAGGACATCGGCAAGCAGGGCGACGGCATCGCCCGGGTCGAGCGCGGCTACGTCATCATCGTGCCCGACGCCGAGATCGGCGAGCGCGTCAAGGTCGAGATCACGGAGGTCAAGTCCAACTTCGCGGTCGGCGAGATAATCGAAGAGGACTTCTGAGGACGACTCTCTGGTGCGGGCGCGGTCGCCGCCGGCGACCCCGCTCGCGAAACCGCTCGGCCGGACCCCGCGTCGCGGAGGCGGTTATCGCTCGGCGGGCGCGTACTCGGGCGCGCGCTCGATTATCTGGTCGACGAGCGCGGGGACCCGGGTCCAGAGCCCGTAGTAACTGTCGGGGTCGCGCTCGACCGCGACCAGCGCGGCCTTGGCGGCGTCGTTGCCGTCGCCGTCGTACGCCACCAGCCACGTCCCCGCCAACCCGTGTCGTCCGCCGTGGACGACGAACTCCTCCGAGCCGCCCGGCACGTAGTCGGCCGCCTCGAAGAGGTGGACCTCGACGCCGTGCTCGGCGATGCGCCGGTAGCCCGCCCAATGGTCGTCCATTGCGGCGAGGCGCTGCTGACCGCCCGCGTAGAGGCGACCCCGACCAGCGCGCCACGCCAGCGCCTCGACCCGATTCGAGAGCACCCGCAGTCCGGACCTGTCGTCGTAGCCCGCCAGAAAGAGGGTGTCGGTCGGCTCGAACGGCTCGGTCCCGGCCGCCACGACGTCCGTCGGGTCGCCCTCCCGGCGGGGGTGGACGAGTGCCCCGTCGACGAGCACGTCGTCGTGGAGCGCCGCGAACTCGCGGGGCCGGTCGTCGGTGAGCGTCGTCCCGACCGTCACGTCCTCGACGTCGAGGAACGCGTCGAGCGCGTCGCCGAGGTCGTCGAGGACCGACTCCGGGCAGTCGGTGTTGAACGCCGCGAGCGTCAGCCCCTCGGGGATGGCGTCGGTCGGGGCTCGTCGGTGGCCGAATGGCGCGTCGGACATGGTCGAACCACAGGCCGTTCGAGGCAGCGTTCGATAAGCGTAGCGGCCCCGCACGGCGTCGCGTTCCCCGCGAGTTCTCCCGACGACCGATGACCGTCGAGTCTCAGCGGCGACTGACCGTCGCGCGGAGCCGGGGCAGTTCCCGGGCCAGCGTCTCGCGTTTCACCAGACAGAACCCCGCGAAGATGACGAGAAACCCCGCGACCGTGGCGAGGTCGATGCCTTCGTCGAGGAACCACCAGCCCGAGAGCGCGGCGAACATCGGCGCGACGTAGGAGACGAGATTTATCTCGATGGGGCCGAGCCGTTCGAGCAGGTCGAAATAGATCAGGAAGCCGAGCGCGCTCGCCGCGACCGAGAGGTACGCCAGCGCCCAGAGCGCTTCCGGTGCCCACTCGACGGCGGCCAGCGACTCGCCGGGCCGGGCGACGCTGGCGGCGTGCATCAACAGCGCACCGAGTACCATCGACCACGCCTCCATCGTCTCCATCGGGAGGTCGGTGTCGACGCGGCGGGTGAGGACGCTCCCGAGCGCGAACGAGACGGCGGCCGCGAACACCAGTGCCTTCCCGACCACGTCGGCCGAGAGCAGGTTGCCCGCGTCGGGCGCGCTCAGCACGGCCACGCCGACGAGTCCGAGGAACAATCCGGCGATTCCCACCGGGGTCAGTCGCTCGCTCGGCAGCAGTACGCGGGCGAATCCGGTGGTGAGGACCGGGCTGAGGCTAACCACGACCGCCGCCACCGCGCTGGTGGTGTACTGCTCGCCGACGAACAGGAAGGCGTGATAGCCCGCGATGAGAAGCGCCCCGCCCACGAACACTAACCACCATTCGTCGCGCCCGCGCGGGCGTCGCCGCTCCGACGCGACTGCGACGTAGCCAAGCATCACGACGGCGGCGACGTCGTAGCGAAGCGCGGCGAACAACACGGGCGGAAAGTACTCGAGTCCGACCTTGATGGCCATGAACGCCGACCCCCACACGGCGGCGAGCGCGACGAACAGTCCGGCGTTTCGGTATCTGCTCACGGTCGTACTGCTCGCCAGTTCGGCGTCAACGTTTCGGAGTGGCGGGACGTTGCCGGTTCCGGAATCCCGGCGTCGTCGCCCGGTGGTCAGGCGTCTGTTCGGGTCGCTCGACGCTCGTCGCGGACCGCCCGGAGCACGTCCTGTCTGGCGACGATGCCGAGCAGGCGGTCGTCCTCGTCGACGACCGGGAGTCGGTTGATGTCGCGCTCGTCGTCGGCGAGCAGGTCGAGGATACGCTCGAGGTCGTCGTCGGGACCGACCGTGACCACCTCGTCGGTCATGACGGTGCTGACGGGGTCGCCGGCGTGTTTCAGCAGGTCGAGCTCGGTGTCGAGGCTGTCCCACGAGAGGTCGATGGCGTATTCGAGCGTCTCGAGGAACGGCGGGAAGCCGACCGGAATCCAGAGGGTGCGGTCGCTGGGCTGGAACAGGTTCACGAGGTCGGACTGGGTGACGATGCCGACCACGCGGTCGTCCTCGACGACCGGGAAACCGTTGAAGTCCGCGCGCGCGAGGCGGGTCAGCACCGCGCTTACGTCGTCGTCCGGGTCGGCGGTCTCGACGTCGGTCGTCATCAGGTCGCGGGCTCGCATGGTCGACCCGTGGGCGCGTCGCACCGTATCGTTTCCGGTCCGGGCGTGGGACCCGGAGGTGAACCGCTGGACTCGGGAGGGCCGAAGCGAATCAGTCGCGGTTGTGGTCGTGGCCGGCCAGCAGCGCCGCGACGTTCAGGGCGAGCAGGCCGAGGAAGGTGAGCAGTTCGGCCTGCGAGGAGATGCCGGTGAGCAGGAGCGGCACGTAGAGGAACGGCAGGGCTATCGCCGCCCAGAAGCCGGCGGCCTCGATGGGCGTCGTGAGCGCGTGTTCGCGGTAGCGGTCGTACAGGACGGCGAGTCTGGTCCGACCGCCGGCCGTCTCGCCGGCGTCGGTGCGGGACCCCACGGCGGAGTTGTTTTCGTTCTGGAGGGTGGATTCGGGCATGGACCGTTCGACCTCGACGTATCCTTGAACGGGCAACACCATATAACGGACAGAGCGTTAGCGCGAGTTCAGCACAGTTCACCGCGAACTCGCGAAAACGGCGACGTTTTACGACGTCCGCTAAAACGATTATAAAATTTATAATCGTCTCTAAGCGATTTTCCCTCGGTGATTTTACGTGTAGAAATGTCCCGGTACCGCAGTCGATGCTGGGGTAATCAGGCGTTGCCTTCCCTCGGACAAGCGCGGCGCAACGGGACCGATGCCCAGCGTGGACTCGCGAGTCGACCGTCGGGGTATCGCGGTGGTCCCACGAGCCGGAGGCTGGCAGAAGTGGTGGAGCAGTAACAAAATGCCCGGGGAGGGCTCCGAACCCTCGATCTCCGCATGACCCAGGTCGGAGGCTCGGCGGGCCTCGTGGGCATGAGGAGGCTTCCAAGGCCTGAGCGCGCCGAATCTCAGAACCCTATGAGTGCGGCGCTATGTCCAGCTAAGCCACCCGGGCTCGGTTCCTCGTAGGCGGGTGCTACTCTTTAAAGTTCTCATCTGCGCCGGGACGTCGCCGTCGCGCACGGTGGTTTCGCGTCCGTGCGAGTCGGCCACGCGAGTTCAAAACCTCTTTCATACCGCCACGCGGAGGTAGGATATGTTGATTACAGTGTCCGGCCCGCCGGGGAGCGGCAAGAGCACGACCGCCTCCAACCTGGCCGCCTCGCTGGGACTCGACCACGTCAGCGGCGGGGACATCTTCCGGGAGCTGGCCGACGAGCGCGGCCACACCCCGCTGGAGTTCAACAAGCTCGCCGAGGAGGACGACCAGATCGACCGCGACCTCGACCGACGCCTCCGGACCGTGGCGGTCGAGCGCGACGACGTAGTGCTCGAGTCGCGCCTCGCCGGGTGGCTGGCGGGCGACCGCGCCGACTTCCGGGTGTGGCTCGACGCGCCCCTCGACGTCCGGGCCGAGCGCATCGCCGACCGCGAGGACAAATCGGTCGACGAGGCCCGCGAGGAGAGCGACGCCCGCCAGCGCAGCGAAGCCGCCCGCTACGAGGAGTACTACGGCATCGACATCACCGACCTGAGCATCTACGACCTGTCGCTCAACACCGCCCGATGGGACGCCGAGGCGGTGCTGGACGTACTCGTGACCGCCGTCGAGACGTACGACCCCGCGGTCGACGAGGGCACGTACCCCGTCGCGGTCGACTACGACTTCTGAGGCTATGCTCCGAGACCCACCCGAGAAACGCTCGCCGGAGGCGCTGCTGGCGTTCGGCGTCGTCAACCTCGACAAACCGCCCGGCCCGTCGGCCCATCAGGTCGCGGGCTGGGTGCGGGACCTGGCGGCGGTCGAGCGGGCCGCCCACGCCGGGACGCTCGACCCGAAGGTCACCGGCTGTCTCCCGGTCCTGACCGGCACCGCGACCCGGCTCTCGCAGGTGTTCCTCGAAGGCGCGAAGGAGTACGTCGCGGTGCTGGAACTCCACGACGACCCGCCGTCGGACCTCGAAGCCGTGGTCCGGGAGTTCGAGGGGCCGACGTACCAGAAGCCCCCGCGAAAGAGCGCGGTCGCCCGCCGACTGCGCGTCCGGGAGATATACGACCTCGACGTGCTGGGCGTCGAGGGTCGACAGGCGTTGCTCCGCATCCGGTGTGAGAGCGGCACCTACGTCCGGAAACTGTGTCACGACCTCGGACTCGCGCTCGGCACCGGCGCGCACATGGGCGACCTCCGCCGGACCGCGACCGACCCGTTCGACGACGCGACGCTGGTGACGATGGAGGACCTCGCGGACGCGCTCGCGCGCTGGCGGGAGGGCGAGGCGCGAGACGCCTCCGCGAGGAGCCAGGAGACCCAAAGCGACGACTCGCGAGCGGACGGCCCGGACGACTGGCTGCGCGAGGTGGTCCAGCCCGCCGAGCGCGCGCTGACCCACCTTCCGAGCGTGACCGTCGCCCCGAGCGCGGCCGAACAGGTCGCCCACGGCGCGCAGGTGTACGCGCCGGGCGTCATCGAAGCCGACGACGCCGACGACGGGCAGTTGGTCGCCTGCTTCACGCCGGACGAGGCCGCAGTCTGTCTCGGCCGGATGGTCGGCGACCCGGACGCCGAGGAGGGCGTGGCCGTGGAACTCGAACGCGTGTTGGTGTGAGAGGCGAGTACTCGACATCCCCTCTCCGGTGAACTCGAAGCGGGCGAACTCCCGCGTCTGCATGCCCGAACTCGACGAGCCAGGGACGAACCCACCGGGGTTACAGGAGTGGCCGGAGGCCGAACCGTCCGACGGCCCGGTCGAGGACGACCCGTAGTGTCGCCTCTCCGGCCGTAACCGCCAGCGTGAACCCGAGGAGAATGGGCCAGACCGTCAGGTACGACGGGAGCGGGTGGAGATGAGTCCCGTACGCCCACTGGTACGCCGTCTCGCCGAGGAGCGAGAGGGTCGCCAGTGGCGGGGAGACGAGCGAGAAGCGGCCGAACAGGTACAGTGGAACGGCCGCCGTGAGGAACATCCCGACCAGCGCGTACCCGTACCCGAACACGAGCGCTCCCGGTTCCTGCGAGGCGAAGTGGACGCCCTCCGAGAACAGCCACGAGAGGACGGCGACTGCATAGCCGACGCCCCCGAGGACCGCCACGGTACGCGCGTCGCGGAGGGTGAGCGAGTACACGTCGGGTCGTTCCACCGTCATCGTCATTAACCGGTCGGTATCTCCACTGTTCGGGTCGCTCGGTCGGAACCGGAACGACGCTCGTGACGACTCGCTTGCCACGAGGCCTACCTTTTTGCCGCCGCTCCGCCACCGCCATCCCATGCAAGTCGGAACCGCCGAATCCGAACCCGGCGAACTCGTCACGGGGTGGCTCGACGCAACCGACCTCCCGACCGGAGCGCCCGAACGCCTCCCGGTCCTCGTCGCGGAGGGCGAGGACGGCGGCGAGGGACCGACGCTCTGGATTACGGCCGCCATCCACGGCAACGAGGCCACTGGCCTCGCGGTCGCACAGGACGTGATGACCGACGACCTACCGAGCGAGATTCGCGGAACGGTGGTCTGTCTCCCGACGCTCAACCCCGCCGGACTGCGCCGCAACGCCCGCACCTCCTACTACGACGACGAGGACCCCAACCGCTACTTTCCCGACGCCGACGACGAGAGCGCGCGCCCGCCCAGCGTCCAGCAGTTGATAGACGAGCGGATATACGAGGCGTTCGCCGATTCGGCCGACGCGCTCGTCGACCTCCACACCGCCCACGTCGGGTCGGTGCCGTTCCTCATCCGCGACAGGGTCCTGTACGGCGAGCGCCGCAGCGAGGACGAAGCCCGCGACCTCGCCGACGACCTCCAAGCGCTCGTGACGGCGTTCGGCCTGCCCGTGGTCAACGAGTACGCCGCCGAGGAGTACACCGAACAGCGTCTCCAGCGCTCGACTGCGGGCGCGGCCCTGAACGAGGCCGGCATCCCGGCGTTCACCGCGGAACTCGGCGGCCACGAAGTCGTCGAGGAGCGCGTCCGCGAGGCGGGCGTCGCGGGGCTCCGGAACGTCATGCGAGAACTCGGCGTGCTGGCCGGCGACCCCGCCTCGGACGCGGTCGGCTTCGAGCCACCCGTCGACTTCCCGGTCAAGCGCGCCGTCCACCCACACACGGACGCCCCCGGCGTCGTGCGCCACCGCGTCGAGGCCGGCGACGTCGTGGCGGAGGGCGACGTAATCGCCGACGTGTGCACGCCCCACGGCGACCGGAAGACGTCGGTCCAGACCGACCACGACGGCTACGTCCTCGGCCGGACGCCCGGGGTCGCGGCCTACGAGAACGACGCGCTCGCGAGTCTGGCGGTCCGCGACGACGGCGACCTCGTCGTCGCCCGCGACTCCGAGCAGTCGTCTACCGGGAACGCGAGCGAGCCCGACGCCAGCAACGGCCGGACCTAACTGCCGGACCGAAACGAAGCGCTTAACTCGGGGACGTGCCTTCGTCCAGTTGCACGTCAACGTGCAAGCGGGACCGTGGGGTAGCGGTATCCTCAGCGCATGGGGTGCGTTGGACCTGAGTTCGAATCTCGGCGGTCCCATCAACCTTCCAACAAGCATCTCATGTTCTGGAAGTTCAGGCTCTAACACTACAAATTACTTCTTAAGGAATAGTGGAACGAATCGCGGTTTTAAGTGGTCGGAGGTGTGGGGCTGATGGCGGTTCGGCTCCCCGACGCCGGCGGTGACCGTCACACCTGCGAGTTCTGCGACGCTCACGCCGCGTCAACACTCGCGCTGGGCTGTATTCCGCTGGCCCGTCGCGGGCGGGCATATCGATGGGAGCTGGATTAATTTTATAATGTAGATATAGAAATTAAAGGGCATGGGTAGTTCGGACAGGTACGCGATAGACGACGTCGCATTCGTCGGGCGCACGGTGGGGGAGTACGAAGCGATGTTCGACCTCGACCTCTCGTCGTGGGCGGGCGAGCCGGTACTCGACTGTCCGGGCGGCGCGTGCGCGTTCGTGGCCGGGGCGAACGCTCGCGGCCTCGACGCGGTCGGTGCGGACCTGCTATACGACGTGCCGCCCGACGAACTCCGCGCGAAGTGCCGGCGCGACGTCGACACCGCCATCGCGGGCTTCGACGGCGTGGAGGACCAGTTCGTCTGGGAGTTCTACGACGGCGTCCCGGACGTGCGCGACCACTGGACCACCGCGTACCGACAGTTCGCCGCCGATTACGCCGACCACTACGACACCGACCGGTACGTGCAGGCGCAACTCCCCGACCTCCCGTTCGACGACGACTCGTTCTCGCTGGTGCTGTCCGCGCACCTCCTGTTCCTCTACGTGGACAAACTCGACCACGAGTTCCACGAGGCGTCGCTGCTCGAACTCGCCCGCGTGGCCCGCGAGGAGGTCCGAGTGTATCCGCTCGCGCGATTCGACGGGAAGCGATATCCGCGACTGGACGAGTTGCGCGCGACGCTCGCTGACGCGGGCTACGCGACCGAGGTTCGACCCGTCTCGTTCGAGTTCCTCCGAGAGGCCCCCGAGATGCTGGTGGTCGAGGTGTCGTCCGGCGCGTTCTGAGAGCGGTCGCCGATAGTGGTCGTGTTCGCAATCGCGGTTCGGTCCAACTGCGAGGGTTCTCGGCCGTGAATCGATGGGAACTGCAATCGTGACCGCCGCCGCAACCGTGACCGCATCCGCACCCGCAACCGCGACCGTGACCGCCGCGACACCTTGAGCCAGTGAAAACAGCACCGCTACCGCAACTGCGACCGCGACCGCATCCACAACCGCGACCGCATCCACAACCGCGACCGCATCCGCATCCGCATCCGCAACCGCGATTGCGTGGCTACTCCCCGTTCCGCTTCACGCCCGGATTCGTCACCGCGCCGTTCGCGGCCGACCCGAAGGCCGCGCCGTACTTCGCCAGCACGCCCGACGTGTAGTTCGGTTCCGGCGGCTCCCACTGCTCGCGGCGCTCGGCCAGTTCCGACTCCGAGACGTCGACCGACAGTTCGAGGTTCGGCACGTCGATGGTCACGACGTCGCCGTCTTCGAGCAGACCGATGGGACCGCCGACCGCCGCTTCCGGGGCGACGTGGCCGATGGAGAACCCGCGCGTCGCGCCCGAGAACCGGCCGTCGGTGAACAGCGCGACGTCCTCGGCGTGGCCCTGTCCCGCGACCGCCGAGGTGACCCCGAGCATCTCGCGCATTCCCGGTCCGCCGCGCGGGCCCTCGTTGCGGATGCAGATGACGTCGCCGCTCTCGACGTTGCCCTCCTGGACGTACTTCATGGCGTTCTCCTCGTTCTCGAACACCCTGACCGGCCCCTCGTGGCGGAGGTCCTCGTCGCCCGTCACCTTCAGCACCGCGCCGTCGGGCGCGAGGTTGCCGGTCAGCACGCGGATGGCTCCCTCCTCGTTTTTGGGCTCGTCGACGGTGTAGAGGAAGTCGGCGTCTATCTCGTCGTCGGGCGCGAGCTCGCCCGCCGCTTCCAACCGCTCTATCTCCTCGGCGATGGTGTTGCCGGTCACGGTCCCGGCGTCGCCGTGGAACAGCCCCGCGTCGAGCAGGCGGCGAATCACGACCGGGACGCCGCCGATTTCGTGGAGGTCCTTCATCACGCGCGTCCCGCCGGGCTGGAGGTCGGCGATCTTGGGCGTCCGCTTGCTGATCTCGTTGAACCGCTCTAACGGGAGGTCGATGCCGGCCTCGGCCGCCAGCGCGGGCAGGTGGAGCACGGCGTTGGTCGACCCGCCGACCGCGACCTGCAGCGCGATGGCGTTCTCGAACGATTCGACCGAGAGAAATTCCGAGGGCTTGCGACGTTCCCGGATCGCCTCGACCGCGAGTTCGCCCGCGCGCTCGGCCACCTCGTACCGCTCCTCGCTCTCGGCGAGCGGGCTCGCGCTCCCCAGCGGCGCGAACCCGAGCGCCTCCGATATCGAGGCCATGGTGTTGGCGGTGAACATCCCGCCACACGACCCCGCCCCGGGGCAGGCCTGCCGTTCGAGGTCGTCGAGTTCGCCTTCGGACATGTCGCCGTCCGCGACCGCGCCGACGCCCTCGAAGACGTGCTGGACGGTGACCTCCCGGCCGTCGTGTTCGCCGGGCATGATGGACCCGCCGTACAGGAACACCGAGGGCAGGTCCGTCCGTATCGCGGCCATCATCATGCCGGGGAGGTTCTTGTCACACCCCGCGACCGTGACGAGTCCGTCCACGTGCTCGCCGAAGGCCACCAACTCCACCGAGTCGGCGATGACCTCCCGCGAGATGAGCGACGCCTTCATCCCCTCGGTCCCCATCGAGATGGCGTCCGAGATGGTGATGGTCCCGAACTCGATGGGCATCCCGTCGGCGTCGTCGACGCCCTCGTAGGCGGCGTCGGCCACGTCGTCGAGGTGGACGTTGCACGGCGTCACGTCGGCCGCCGGGTTCGCCACGGCCACCATCGGCGAGGAGAGGTCCTCGTCGTCGTAACCCATCGCACGGAACATCGCTCGGTGGGGCGCGCGCTCGACCCCGTCGGTGACCTCGTTGCTCGGGTAGTCGTCCGGTTTTCCCGCCATACCCGGGAATCGAACCGGAGCGGCTTAAGTTGCCACACTCCAACAAGCGTTGCTGTCGAATCGGCGCTTGGCCGGCCACAACCATTTGGAGGCTCCACATCGTGTCTCGTCGTACGACTCGGCCCCACGCCTCGGGCCCGCCGCTCGACGCGACGTTACTTTCCCGATACGACCGCGTAACGAGGACATACTTTCAGGATGGCGGTCGAATGACTTGCATGGACCTGACGGTCGCAGTCGCCCACTACCCGGAGGGCGCTGGCCACGCCACGCGGATGCTCGCGGTCGCCCAGGCGTTCGAGGCCGAGGGCGCGAGGGTCGTCCTCGCCGGGGGCGGCCCGGGGTCGCGGTTCGTCGAACACAACGGCTACGACGTGTTCCGGGCCGCGCCGGTCGACTACATCGGCGACTACCAGCGGGGGTCGGTGGGCCGCGTCCTGACCCGGAGTCTCCCCTACAGCGGCAAGCGCGTGGTCGACCTCGCGGGGTGGCTTCGCCGAGAGGACCCCGACGCGCTGGTCACCGACGACATGTTCGGCGCGATGGCGGCGTCGCTGACCGGGACGCCGCTGTACGTCGTCACCCACAACGCGGCCTCCTACTACGACGCGGCGGTCGAGCAGGCGTTCACGTGGCTCCTCAACCGGTACCAGTTGGGTGCGGCCGAGTCGTTCCTCTACCCCGCGGTCTGGCCGCCCGACGAGGGCGACCCGCCGGGAGTGACCCACGTCCCGCCCATCGCGCTCGACCCCGACGGCTGTCCGCCGCCCGACGGCGACGTCGGCGTGCTGGTCGTCCCGAGCGTCTACTCGACGAACTTCGACGTGCTGGCGGAGACGCTCCGGACCGAAGGCCACGACGTGACGCTCGTGGGCTGTGACGGGTGGGACCCGGTTCCCGCGCTCCTGCCGTGGATTCGGGCCGCCGACGTGGTGGTCTGTTCGGGCTACTCGACCGTGATGGAGGCCGCCGTCGGCAAAACGCCGTGCGTGGTCTACCCGTTCACCGACGAGCAACACGGCGTCACGCGGGTACTCGAACGCCGGGGCGTCCGGGGCTTTCAGGTCGAACACTCCACCGCGCACGTCGCCCGCGCGGTCCGGCATCCGCCCCGAGCGCCCGACTACGACAACGGCGTCGGACGGGTCGCCGACCGAGTCCTCTCGGCGCTCGTCGGATAGCGACGCTGTCGCTCGACAGTGTTGCCACTATCGGAACCGCGAACCCCGAACGGGACGAAATCGCGGCCATGACACGGGTCGCGGCCGGCGGGCGGCTCCACTTCGGATTCCTGAACCTCTCGCTGGCCCACGAGCGCCTCTACGGCTCGCTCGGGGTCGCGCTCGACGAGCCGCTCGCGGTCGTGACTGCCGACCCCGCCGAGGCGGTTCGGTGCGACCACGAGACCGGCCGCGAGTACGCCCGGCGCGCGGTCGAACTGCTCGACGTCCGGGGCGCCGACGTGACCGTCGAGCGAACCCTGCCCCGCCACGTCGGGCTCGGGAGCGGGACCCAGCTCGCGCTCGCCGTCCTCGCGTCGGTGGCTCGCGCGCACGGCCGCGAGCCGCGGGTCCGCGAGCGAGCGCCCGAACTCGGCCGTGGCGGGCGGAGCGGCGTCGGCGTCGCGGCGTTTTCGTCGGGTGGGTTCGTCCTCGACGCCGGCCATCCCACCGAGCGGTTCACCGCCGACCGGCCGCCCGAGGGCGAGTGGTCGGTCCCGCCAGTCGCGGCCCGCCACGAGGTGCCCGACGACTGGCGGTTCGTAATCGCGCTCCCCGACGCCGAGCCGGGGCGGAGCGGCGACGGCGAGGACGCGAGCATGCGGTCGGTGGTCGAGCGCGCCGACCCCGCGCTGGCCGACGAAATCGCGACGGTCGTCACTCGGCGCGTCCTCCCCGCGGTGGCGACCGGCGACCCGGAGGCGTTCGGGGCGGCGGTCGCGGAGGTTGGCCGGCTCAACGGCGCGTGGTACGCCGACGAGCAGGGCGGCGTCTACCGACCGCCGGTGGGTCGGCTGGTGTCGGCGCTGTCGGAGTCGCCGGCGATAGCAGGCGCTGGCCAGTCGTCGTGGGGGCCGGCAGTGTACGGCGTGACCACTGCGGACCGGGCGGCGACCGCCCGCGAGGCGGCCCGGGAGGCGCTGTCGGCGACCGACGTCGGCGGCGAGGTGGTGGTCGCCGAGCCGCGAAACCGGGGTGCTCGAGTCGGAGACGGTGATGGCGAAGCCCTCTCGGGATAAGCGGACTGGCGGTCGCGGGTGGAGTCGCGGCGCCGCCGTCACAGCGGCGACGCCGCGACCGAACGCCTGCGTCGACTGACTCGCCGACGTGCTGCCCGCGACCGCGCGAAGCGTCCGGGCCGGTCTGGTCCCGTCCTCGTATTTGAAGCTTCGCGTGCGCTCCGACGGCTCGGAGTCGCCGGCTCGGGTCGCGGACTGACGCCCGGCGCGTCCCAGCGAGTCGGTTCATGCTACCGGGCGGCAAGCTTTTCACGACACCGCCCCAATCCGGGCGCATGAGCGCCGACAGGGCGGCGTTACAGCGCGCCCTCGACCGCGGCGAACGGGAAGGCGGCAGCGTCGAGTTCAAGGAACGACTCACGCGGGACCTCCACCTCGCCGAGGGCCGGATGGAGAGCCTCGCGGCCCAACTCCGCCATCGGGTGCTCTCGGGCGACGGCGAGGCCACTTACGTTGTGGGCGTGACCGACGACGGCGGCATCGCGGGAATCGCTCAAGACGCCTTCTCGGAGTCGATGGACGTGCTCAGCCTGCTGGCCGAGGAAGCCGGCGCGCACATCGAGGACGTCCAGACGTGGGGCATCGACGCCGACGGAGCGGTAGCGACGACCGGCGACCGCGACGCGGACGGTCTCGTCGGCGTGGCGACCATCCGGGAGGGCGCGATGCTCGACACCGATGGCGAGCACATCGTCGTCGGGACGGCGGGCCACGTCGACCACGGCAAGTCCACGCTCGTCGGCTCGCTGGTGACCGGCGAGCCCGACGACGGCGAGGGCGTCACGCGGGCGTACCTCGACGTCCAACCCCACGAGGTCGAGCGCGGCCTCTCCGCGGACCTCTCGTACGCGGTCTACGGCTTCGACGGGGAGGGCTCGGTACGGATGGACAACCCCCACCGCAAGTCCGACCGGGCGCGGGTGGTCGAAGAGAGCGACCAGCTCGTCTCGTTCGTGGATACGGTCGGCCACGAGCCGTGGCTTCGCACGACGATTCGGGGCCTCGTGGGCCAGAAGCTCGACTACGGCCTGCTGACGGTGGCGGCCGACGACGGCCCGACCAAGACCACCCGCGAACACCTCGGCGTCCTGCTCGCGACCGAACTCCCCACCATCGTCGCAATCACCAAGGTCGACGCGGTGAGCGACGAGCGCGTGGCCGAGGTCGAGCGCGAGGTCGAGCGCCTGCTCAGAGACGTCGACAAGACGCCCCTGCTGGTCGAGCGCCACGGCGTCGACGCGGCGGTCGAGGAGATAAGCGAGGACGTCGTGCCGGTGGTGTCGACCAGCGCGGTCACGATGGACGGCCTCGACACCCTCGACGAGCTGTTCGAGCGCCTGCCCAAGACTACCGCCCAGTCCGGACCGTTCCGGATGTACGTCGACCGGACGTACTCGGTGACGGGCGTGGGCGCGGTCGCGTCGGGCACCGTGATGTCGGGCGCGGTCGAGGCGGGCGACGAGCTCCTGCTCGGCCCGATGGCCGACGGGGCGTTCCGCGAGGTCGAGGTCCGGTCGATCGAGATGCACTACCACCGAGTCGACCGGGCGGAGGCGGGCCGCATCGTCGGCATCGCTCTGAAGGGCGTCCGCGAGGCGGACGTCGAGCGCGGGATGGTCCTGCTGCCGGCCGACGCCGACCCCGACCCGGTCCGGGAGTTCGAGGCCGAGGTGGTCGTGCTCAACCATCCGACCCGCATCGGCGACGGCTACGAGCCGGTGGTCCACCTCGAGACCATCAGCGAGGCCGTGGAGTTCCACCCCCGCGGGGGCCAGCTGTTGCCCGGCGATTCGGGGACCACCACGGTCCGGTTCAAGTTCAAGCCCTACCTCGTCGAGGAGGGCCAGCGGTTCGTGTTCCGCGAGGGCCAGAGCAAGGGCGTCGGCACGGTGACCGACGTGAATCCCTGACCACAGGGACTTTCTACGCGACCTGTGAACCGACGAGTATGAACCGAGACCGCGTGGTCACGGCCGCGACGGTCGCGCTCGCGGTGGCGCTGTTCGCCGTGAGCGTTCTCGCGGCGTACTTCGCGCTTCGGGAGGGCGAAGGTCTCGTCACGCCGATTCTGAGCGTCTACCTCACCGGGCTCCTGCTCGCGGGCGTCCTCCGGGGCACGATGGACACGCCGCGCTGGCAACTGGCCTTCTTCGCCGGCGTCGCGGTCTGGGGCGGCTACGAGTACGCGACCGCAGGCGAGGTCTTCGCGCTGTTGCTCGCGGGGGTCGCGGTCGTGATGGTCCTCGTCGCCGGATTCGATTCGGGGTGACTCCCGCGACTTGCGGAAATCGATTTCACTCGTGCTGGCGGTCCAAGCCCATGTAACCGACGGCGCGCTCGACGCAGGTATCGACGGCGGTCGGCCGGAGCGTTCCCTGCCAGCGGTCCGGGTCCAGGTCGTCGTGGGCCAGCGAACCGAGCCCCCACGTGACGACCTTGCTGTCCTCGGGCATGCCGCCGCGAACCCAGTGGTCGTCGCGTAACTCGACCCCGTCGTCGTACCACGTCTTCGAGGTGAGCGTGAGCGCCACGTACTGCTCCCCGTAGAACGGATGGGTGTCGTCGGAGACTATCACCCACGGGCGAGCGTTCTTGCCGTTGCCGAACGGGTCGACGCCGAACGCGACGTCGCCTCTATCGTACTTCATCTCACTTCCTCGTCGGTTCCATCGGCGTTCGGATGCGGGTCGTCCGGAGCGTGAGCGGCCCACTCGTCGGGGTCCTCCTCGCCCAACCGCTCGGTGAGTGACGAGGTGGTCCGGAAGTAGTCGCTGAACGACCGGAGCCGCTCGGTGTCGTCGGTGATCGCCCAGTACGGCCCCTTGTGCCGGACGAGGTTCCGGTCTTCGAGGCGAGCCAGAACGTTCCCGATGGAGTTGTCGTTCACGCCCGTCCGGTCGGCTATCTCGGCGGGCTTGAACGCGCGGTCGTCGTTGGTCGACAGAAAGCGGAGGACGCGCTCGCCGTTGGTCAGGTCGGCGAGTTCGCTCTCGCTTTTCTCCTCGAAGTCGTCGATGTCGATGGACACGCGAGTACGTAGCGTACCCGACGTAATCAACATTACCATGTAACCAGCGTAAAGCATATACTCGACGTAACCGACGTAGCCCCGGGACGCGTTCGGTAGCTCACGACCGCCACGGCGGTTCCGCGAGGTCCGCCAGCGAGGGGACCGCGTGGTGTGGCTCCGGGTCCGGCTGGACCCCGGCCTCCGCGGGCACCCACGTCGACCGCAGGCCAGCGGCGTGCGCGCCCGCCACGTCCGAGGGAACCGAGTTGCCGACGTGGACCGCGCGGTCGGCCGCCGCCCCGAGGTCCGAGAGCGCCACCTCGAACGGCTCGGGGTCGGGCTTGGCCGAGCAGTCGTGGCCCGCGAACACCACCGTCTCGAATCGGTCGGCCAGCCCGGCGGCCGCCAGTTTGGTGGTCTGCATCTCCGGCGGGCCGTTGGTGACGACGCCGACCGCGTGGTCCTCGGCGAGCGCGTCGACGACGTCCCGCGCCCCGGGGACGCGTTCGACCCGGGAGTGGTCGCGCTCGTCGGCGAACGCCTCGGCGATTCGTCGTCCGAGGTCGGGGTCGCGGCCGCGCTCGTCGGCGATGGCGGCGAAGCAGTCGGCCCGACCCTCGGCGACCGACGTGTCGGGACCGAGGTGGTCGTTGTACCGGTCGAGGTACGCCTCGACCTCGAAGAACGGCTCGACCCCGGCCGACTCGAACGCGAGGTCGAGCAGTTGTCCGGTCGAGCGTTCGTACTCCACGAGCGTCCCGTCGAGGTCGAACAGCACGGCGTCGATAGCGGCCATCGGTCGTGGCCGGGGATTCGCAGGCCGGTCGAAAAATCGTGTCGGTCGCGGCCGTCGACTCGCAACCGTCCTACTCTTCGGTCGGCGGCGGAGCCGACCGGCACGTCCAGATGGCGGCCGCGCCCGCGGCGAGCGACGGCGAGACGTACACCGCGCCGGCGAGCGAGTAGCGGGCCAGCGAGGCGAGCAGCCCACCGACACCGACGAGCGCGAGCCCGCCCGCCGCCGTTCCGGCGCGCACCGCCCGGCTCCGCCGAGTCCACGTCCGCAGGGCCGGGACGCTCCCGACGACGACGCCGAACGCACCCAGCGCCGGCAACCACACGTACTCCGAGGCGGTGCCGAGCGCGGCGTCGACCGGTCGGAGCGTCGTCGGAGCGTTCGTCGGCGAGCGAATCCAGAGAAGCCCCCAGACGAACACCGCGACGCCGGCGAGAACGACGCTGATCGACAGCCCCCGCCGAAGGGCAGCCAAACTCCTCGTCATGACCTCGCGTCCGAACGGAGCGCGCAAGAGCTTTTCGCTCAACTCCCGGTCTCCGGACGCCCCGTCGTTCCCGCAACCGGCACCCCGAGCCCCCGTGGCCCTGTTGTCGACGAACCGAAGTTCGACGGACGAGAGGCCAACCATTAAGGCGAGGGTGTGATAAGTAAAATCGAATGGCTGGCGAAGATGTCAGCGAGCCGTCCGGGGCCCGCGACGCCTCGCTGGAGGGGTGGCTCGACGCCAAAGCCGAGGAACTCGACCTGACCCGCGAGCAACTGCTCGCGCGGCTCCGGACGGAGGGCGAGTCGAACGGCGGCGGCTCCGCCGGCGGGGAAGCGGTGGCGCTCGACCCGGAACTCGCCGAGCGGGTGGGAGCGACCGGCGAGGCGGTCGAAGCCGACCTCGCCGACCTGCGGTCGGACCTCGACGACCTCCGCGACGACGTCGCGGAGGTCGAGCGCGACTTCGACGAGAAGATAGAGGACGTGCGCGAGCGGGTGATTCAGGTCAAGCGCGAGACCGACGGCAAGGCGTCCGCCGACCACGACCATCCCGACCTCGCCCAGCGCACCGAGGCCGTCGCCGACCGGGCCGACCGGCTCGCGGACGAACTCGACGAACTCTTGGCGGAAGTCGAGGAGCTCGACGACCGGGTCGACGCCGGCTTCGAGAACTTCGAGGACGTGCTCGAGTACCTGACCGACGCGACCGACGACCTCGACTCGAAGCTCACGACGCTCGCGGAGGTGGCCGTGAGCCTCCGCGACCAGACCCGGGCGCTGGCGGCCCGCAACGCCGCCCGGGCCGCCGCCGACGAACTCGCCCACCTCGCCAACCGCAGGGGCGTCTCGACGGCCAAGTGCAGCCACTGCGACGAGACGGTCCACGTCGGCCTGCTCGCCGAGCCGACGTGTCCCCACTGTGCCAGCACCTTCAACGACGTCGAGCCAAAGCAGGGCTTTTTCGGCTCGGCCCGACTCGTCGTCGGCGACCCGCCGGCGCTCGAAGGCGAGCGCGCCGACTGGGACGTCGGCGAGGCCTTCGATGCCGACGCGGACGCGGCGGCCGAGGACCTCGACGACATCCTCGCGGAGGACGAGGAATGAGCGACGAGGACCCCGACGCCGACGGGCGCGACCGGTCGGACGACGGGGGCCGGGAGATACCCGACGAACCGCTCGGCGGCGTCGCCGAACGGGTCAACGAGCGAACCGGCGATGCCCGCGAGGGCACCGACCCGGACGCGCCGGCCCGGACCGGGCCGCTGGCGGACGTGGCGACGCAGGTCGACGAGCGCCGCCGCCGGGACCGTGGCGGCTCGGACGCCTTCGAGTCGGTCGACGTCGGCGAACTCGACGGCGAGAAGCTCTGGGAGCGACTGGCGGACGAGGACGGCGAGGAGTCCAGCGTGTCGGTCCCGGTCGGCGAGAGCGTCGAGGTCGAGGACGACGTGTGGGGCGACGACCGGGACGTCCGCACCATCCCCAAGGGGACCTGCCACGGCTGTCCCAACTTCGGCGAGCCGCCGGAGCTGGCCTGCACTCACGAGGGGACGGACATCCTCGCGATGCCGGACGTCGACCACTTCCGGGTCGCCGACTGTCCGATGGTGATCGACGAGGACGAGGAGATAAGCGGTCTCACCCCTGACCCCGACGAGGCCGACCAGCCCGACGCGTCGGCCCGGGGTGAGGTCGCCGACCGGTCGGAGCCGGCGTCCGAGGTCCCGTCGCAGGCGGCCGCCGTCGACGGGAGCGCGGACGACGCCCACAACGGGGCCGACGACGCGGGGTGAGGCTGGCGGGAGTTGACTCGCGCGCCCCGGATTCTCACGCCGAGTCCACGACTCCGAGGGCTTCGCGCTCGAACGCCCGGCCGGTCCAGCGCCACGCCGTCACCGACGCACCCTCGGGTGTCTCGCCGGCGAGCGCGTGTTCGTCGTCATCGCCGAGGGAGACGACGACGTACGACCGGTCGGGCCAGGTCGCCAGCGCCGCGTCGGTCGCGCTGGGCTCGGCCGGCCCGCGCGGATGCGAGTGGTAGAATCCGACGACCTCGTGGCCGGCGGCCTCGACGGCCTCCAGGCGTTCGAGCTGCTCACGGGGGTCGAACTCGTAGCGCGACCGGGGTCGGTCGGCGACGTTCTCGACCGAGTGGTGGGCCTCGACGCGGCGCTGGCCGTCGGCGAGAGTTCCGGCGAGGATACCACACGTTTCTTCGGGTGCGCTCGCGCGAGCGCGGGCGACCATCGCGTCGCGGATAGAGCGCGGGACGAGGAGTCGTCGCACGGTTCGGCCGCGCCGCGGCGTCAGTTCTCCTCCTCGTCGCGGAGCTCTTCGAGCTCCTGTTCGACCTCCGAGTCGGCGAGTTCGGTCTCGACGTCGACGTCGGTGTCGAGTTCGGCTTCGATGTCGGTCTCGCCGCCGGTCTCGGTCTCGGCCTCGGCGTCGGCGGACTCTGTGGTCGTCGAGCCCTTGCCCATCTCCGACTTGAGGGTCTCCAGTTCCGCGTCGACCTCGCCCGTGGTCCGGACCTCCTCGAGCTCGCGGTCGAGGCTGTCCTTGTCCGAGAGCGCGTCGTCGAACGTGCCCGACTCCTGGAGTTCGTCCATCGCCTCGGCGCGGGCCTCCATGTCCTCGGTGCGCTCCTCGGCGCGCTCGATGGCCCGGCCCACGTCCTCCATCTCGTCGCCCGCACCCGTCATGGCCTCAGAGACGCGGCTCTGGGCCTCGGCGGCCTCGTAGCGCGCCTTCATCGACTCCTTCTTGGTGCGGAACTCCTCGATGCGGTTCTGGAGCTCGTTTTTCTTCTCGACGAGGTTGTCCTGCGTGTTCTGGAGGTCGGCGATCTGACCCTCAAGCTCCTCGATCTGGGTCATCTTGGTCTTCTTCTTCTCCAGCGCGCGCCGGGCGAGGTCCTCGCGGTCCTGCGAGACGGCCTGCCGGGCCTGCTCGTTGTGCTTCTCGACGTTCTCTTCGAGCTTCCGCTTTTGCATTTCGAGGCGCTTCTTCTGGGTCGTCAGGTCGGCGATGCCCTGCTTGACCTCCTGTAGCTCGTCGCGCATCTGCTCGTAGGAGTAGTCGAGCGTCTCGGCCGGGTCCTCGGCTCGATTCAGGACGGCGTTGATCTTCGAGCGGACGACGTACGACAGGCGTGAGAGCACTCCCATACCCTGCCTTTCGTGACCCGACCCTTAAAATCCTCACTTCGACAACAGCCTGTATGGACTCGACGGACCTGCTCGTCCCCGGCGGTCGGGACGTGCGCGCGACGCTGGACGAACCGGAAGACACCGACCCGACGGCGATAGTGGTCGCGTGCCCGCCACACCCACAGCACGGCGGCCACCGCGGCGACCAGCGACTGGTCGCGGCGAGCGAGGCCCTGACCGCGCAGGGCGTCGCCTGCCTCCGGTTCGACTACGGCGACTGGGACGAGGGGTACGGCGAGCGCGAGGACGCCCGCAACGCCGTTCGGTGGGCGCGCGACCGGTACGACCGCGTGGGCGCGTTCGGCTTCAGCTTCGGCGGCGCGATGGCGGCGCTCGCGTCGGCGTCGGTCGACCCCCGTCCCGACGCCGTCTCGCTGCTCGCGCCCGCCTCGCGGCTGGCCGACGACCTCGACGCCGCCGAGGCGCTCGGCGACCTCGACGTCCCGGTGCAGGTGTTCTACGGGACCCGCGACGACACCGCCGACTGGGAGCCGGCCGTCGAAGCGGTGCGCGATATTGGCGGCGAGGTCGTCGAACTCGAAGCCGACCACTTCTTCATCGGCCGCCACGACCGAATCGGCGAGCGGGTCGGGGCGTTCTTCGTCGACTCGTTGGGGCGCTGAGCCGACTCGTCGGCGCGTTCCCGTGCCACCCTCCGCCGTCGCTCGCGCGCTCCGAAATCGTTTTGAATCGGGGTCGCCGACAGTCGGTATGCCGACGGAACCGGAGACCGACTACGACCCCTCCCTCGGGAACAAGTTCATCTTCGTCACCGGGGGCGTCATGTCCGGCCTCGGGAAGGGCATCACCGCCGCCTCCACGGGCCGGTTGCTCGCCAACGCCGGGTTCGACGTGACGGCAGTCAAGATAGACCCGTACCTCAACGTCGATGCGGGGACGATGAACCCCTTCCAGCACGGGGAGGTGTACGTCCTCAAGGACGGTGGCGAGGTCGACCTTGACCTCGGGAACTACGAGCGCTTCCTCGACGTGGACATGACGTTCGACCACAACGTCACCACGGGCAAGACCTACCAGCACGTCATCGAAAAGGAGCGGGCGGGCGATTATCTGGGCAAGACCGTCCAGATAATTCCCCACGTCACCGACGACATCAAGCGCCGCATCCGCGAGGCCGCCGAGGGCCACGACGTCTGTCTCGTGGAGGTCGGCGGCACCGTGGGCGACATCGAGGGGATGCCCTTTCTGGAGGCCCTCCGCCAGTTCGCCCACGAGGAAGACGACGAGGACTTCCTCTTGACCCACGTCACGCTGGTCCCCTACTCGAAGAACGGCGAGCAGAAGACCAAGCCCACCCAACACTCCGTGAAGGAACTCCGCTCCATCGGCCTACAGCCCGACATCCTCGTCGGTCGGTGCGAGGACAAACTCGACCCTTCGACCCGCGAGAAAATCGCGCTGTTCTGCGACGTGCCGACCGACGCCGTCTTCTCGAACCCCGACGTGGAGGACATCTACCACGTCCCGCTGATGGTCGAGGAGGAGGGACTCGACGAGTACGTGATGGAGCGACTCGACCTCGCGGACGACGCGCTCCCCGAGGCCGAGCGGGACAACGAGTGGCGCGACCTCGCGACTCAGGAGACTCACGGCGAGGTCGACGTCGCGCTCGTGGGCAAGTACGACCTCGAAGACGCCTACATCTCGGTCAACGAGGCGCTCAAGCACGCCGGACTGGAGAAGAACGTGGACGTGAACGTCCGGTGGGTCGACTCCGAGGAGATGGACGACGACCACGAGCAGCGCCTCCGCGAGGCCGACGGCATCGTCGTTCCGGGCGGGTTCGGCTCGCGCGGGACCGCCGGCAAGATAGACGCGGTCCGGTACGCCCGCGAGAACGGCGTGCCCTACCTCGGGCTGTGTCTGGGCTTCCAGCTGGCGGTCGTGGAGTACGCCCGCAACGTCCTGGGATTGGAGGGCGCACACTCGGCCGAGATAGACGAGGACACGCCCCACCCGGTCATCGACCTGCTGCCCGAGCAGTACGACCTCGAAGACCTCGGGGGCACGATGCGGCTGGGCGCACACGAGACCGACATCGAACCGGACACGCTCGCGGCCGAGGTGTACGGCGCGACCACCTGCACCGAGCGCCACCGCCACCGGTACGAGGTCAACCCCGAGTACTTCGACGCGTTCGAGGACGCGGGGCTGACCTTCTCGGGGCGGTCGGGCAACCGGATGGAGATTCTGGAACTCGACGACCACCCGTACTTCGTCGGCACCCAGTTCCACCCCGAGTTCCGGTCGCGGCCGACCCGCGCCAGCCCGCCGTTCGTCGGGCTGCTCGACGCGGTGCTGGCCGAAACGGAGGCCGACGCGCGCGAGGAGGTCGAGGCCTGATGGTCGACCCCGGGGCGTTCATCGACGAGAAGGTCGACGAAATCCGCGCGGAACTCGGCGACGCCGACGCCATCATCGCGCTGTCGGGCGGAGTCGACTCCTCGACGGCGGCCGCGCTGGCCTACGAGGCGGTCGGCGACCAGCTCACGCCCGTCTACGTCGACACCGGGCTGATGCGGAAGGGCGAGACCGACGAGATACGCGAGACCTTCGCCTACATGGACTCGCTCCGCGTCGTGGACGCCCGCGAGCGGTTCCTCGACGCGCTGGCGGGCGTCACCGACCCGGAGGAAAAACGCCACGCCATCGGCGAGCAGTTCATCCGGGAGTTCGAGACCGTGGCCGAGGAGGTCGGTGCCGACTACCTCGTCCAGGGGACCATCTACCCCGACCGCATCGAGAGCGAGGGCACCATCAAGTCCCACCACAACGTCGGCGGGCTGCCCGAGGTCGTCGACTTCGAGGGCATCGTCGAGCCGATGCGGGACCTCTACAAGGACGAGGTCCGGGAGGTCGCCCGCGAACTCGACCTCGAAGCGATAATCGCCGAGCGCATGCCGTTCCCCGGTCCCGGCCTCGCCGTGCGAATCGTGGGCGAAGTGACCGAGGAGAAACTGGACGTGGCCCGCGAGGCCACCCACGTCGTCGAGGAGGAACTCGACGAGTACGACCCGTGGCAGGCGTTCGCGGCCGTCCTCGGCAAGGCCACCGGGGTCAAGGGCGACAACCGCGTCCACGGCTGGGTCGTCGCGGTCCGGTCGGTCGAGAGCCGCGACGGCATGACCGCCCGGGCCCAGGAGATAGGCTGGGAGACCCTCCAGCGCGTCCAAAGTCGCATCACCGGCGAGAACGAGAACGTGGCGCGGGTGCTGTACGACGTGACCCACAAGCCGCCCGCCACCATCGAGTACGAGTGACCATGAAGGCTATCGTCGTCGGACCCGACCCGGGCGGACTGGGCGAGGCCCTCGAAGCCGAGGGCGTCGAACTGACGCGCATCGAGGCGTACGGGACGCGACCCGCGCTCGAAGAGGCCGGCGTCACCGAGGCCGACGCGCTCGTCCTCACCGAGGCGGCGGGCGCGACCGCCATCCCCATCGCCAGGGACCTCAACGAGGACGTTCGCGTCGTGGTGTACGCCGACGACGACCTCCCGGACTTCGCGCGCGGGCAGGCCGACCTCATCGTCGACCCACGACTCCTGTCGGTCGAGGCCGTGGCCGAGGAGCTCGCGGGCTGACGGCGTCCCGTCCCCGGGTCGCCCGGGCGGGCCGCCGTCCGAACGGACGCTTTTTGACGATTCGCTCCCTACCTCGCGTATGGACGACCGGTTCCCGTCGACGTCCGGCGACCGCAGACGGGCAGTGCTGGCCGTACTGCCGTTCCTCGCGCTCGGACTCGCCGACGTGGTGTTGCTCCTCCAGTGGGGCATCGACCCGCTGTGGGGGTTCGCCATCCTACCGCCCATCCTGTTCGTGAGTGCGCTGGCGTGGATCGCCTTCTCGACGGACTTCCTCGGCGAACACCGGACCTGACCGGGGCGACCACGCACCCGGGCCGAACCGTTCAGAACCGTTCATCGACCGTGAACTGCGTCGAATCGTCTGGACGGTCGCCCGGTTGAAGTGGTCGGCGTCCCTACGAACGGCTGCGGTCGTTCCGAACGACGCGCTCCGACAGCGCGCGCCCGACCGCACCCGAACGTCCCGACGCGGCGGGGGACGGCGACCGCACCGGCCGGGTCGAGCCCGCGACCCGGTCTCCGCCGCCGCGACAGCCCAGCACCTCGCGCCGTCGCCCGCCGCACCCGAGCAGCCGTCGACCGCACGCGCCCCGCTTTTCTCGGGGCGTCCGGTCGGGACGCCCGGCCGTCCCGACCACTCTGGCTACCGCCTTCCGCGAGTCGAACAACCCCCGTCGTTATACTCGCCGGGCCGATACCCACCCGCATGGACGGAAACGAGTTCGACGCGGACGGAAGCGAGTTCGACGCCGTCGTCGTCGGCGGCGGCGTCGCGGGACTGACCGCGGGCACGTACCTCGCGCGCCACGAACTCGACGCGCTCGTGGTCGACGACGGGGAGTCTATCCTCCGGCGCAACGCCCACCTCGAAAACGTCCCCGGCTTCCCGGCGGGCGTGAACGCGCGGCTGTTCCTCGACCTGCTCTCGTCGCAGGCCGACCGCGCCGGCTGCGAGCGACGCGACGCCGCGGTCGAGCGCGTCCGGACGACCGACGACGGATTCGCGGTCGAGACCGGCGACGGCGCGACGGTCCGCGCTCGGTACGTCGTGGCCGCGACCAAAAACGAGACCAGTTACCTCGACGGCGTCGAGGGCGTCGACCTCGTGGACCGGGGCAAGACCTACGTGGACGCCGACGAGCGCGGCCGAACCGGTGTCGAGGGCCTCTACGCGGCCGGTCGGCTCGCGGGCAAGCCCCACCAGACCGCCGTGGCGGCCGGCCACGGCGCGGAGGTGGCGGTGACGCTGCTGGAGGACGACGACCGGCCGTTCTACCACGACTGGGTCGCGCCCGAGGGCTACTTCACCGGGCGCGGCCGCGACGTCCCGCCGGGCTGTGAGGAACTCGGCGACGAAGAGCGCCGGCGGCGCGAGCGGGAGTCGCTGGCAGTGATGCGCGACCACTTCGACGCGCCCCATCCCGAGGACCCGGAACAACACCCCAGCGTGGCCGACGAGGAGTGACCCGACTTCCGGAACGCACACACATTTCAGGGAGAGGGTCAAACCCCGGACCCGATGGCAGGGGACGTCGCCGACATGGAGGAACTCCGCGAGCGCATCGACCACCCGATGTACCGGCTGTTCACGGAGTACGGCGAGGGCCAGCGTCGCTGGTTCGCGCTCGGGCTGGTGACCAGCATCGCCGCCCGGGCGCTGGCGCTGGTGCCGCCCGTGGTGCTGGGCATCGCCATCGACTCGGTGTTCCGGAACGACGTCCCGTTCGACCTGCCGCTGGTGCCGGCGGCCCGGCTCCCCGACGGTCCGATGGCGGAGTTCTGGCTGTCGGCCGGAATCATGGGCGTCGCGATGGCGGGCGGCGCGGTGTGCAACTTCGCGCGCCAGTCGTCGCTCAACCTGTTCTCCCACCGGGTCAAACACGAGGTCCGGACCGCGACCTACCGCAAGATGCAGCACCTCGACATGGACTTTTTCGACGAGAAGCAGACCGGCGAGCTCATGTCGGTCCTGAGCAACGACGCCAACCGGCTCGAACTGTTCCTCGACGACATGATGTCGTCGGCCATCCAGCTCGGGGTGCTCCTGCTGGGCATCGGCGGCGTCCTGCTCTGGCTCAACCCGCAGCTCGCGGTCATCACGCTCGCGGCGATTCCGGTCGCGGCCGTGTTCACCTACTGGTTCATGCAGGCGGTCGAGGAGCGGTACGCGAACGTCCGCTCGTCGGTCGGCGACCTCAACACCCGGCTGGAGAACAACCTCGCGGGGATGCAGGTCATCAAGACCGCCAACGCCGAGGACCACGAGGACGACCGCATCACCGACGCCTCCTACGAGTACTTCCGGCGCGACTGGCTCTCGCTCCGGCTCAACTTCGTCTACCGTCCGGGGATGCAGTTGTTGACCTCCGTGGCGTTCGTCGCCACGTTCACGGTCGGTGGCCTCTGGCTGCTGAACGGCCCGCCGCTGGGTTTCTCGGGCACGCTCCGCGTCGGGTCGCTGGTCACGTTCCTCCTGTTGGTCCAGCGCATGGTCGAGCCGCTGACCCAGATGAGCGAAATCGTCGACCGCTACGAGGACGCCAAGGCCTCCGCGACCCGCATCCTCGCGCTGATGGACGTCGAACCCGACATCACCGACGCGCCCGACGCCGAGGACCTCGACCCGGTCCGGGGCCGGGTCGAGTACGACGACGTCGACTTCGCCTACGAGGACGAGCCCGTGCTGAGGGGCGTCGACTTCACGGCCGAGCCCGGCGAGACGGTCGGACTGGTCGGGCCGACCGGCGCGGGCAAGACCACCGTCCTGAAGCTGCTCGTCCGGCTCTACGACGTGACCGACGGCGCGGTCCGGCTCGACGGCCGGGACGTCCGCGACGTGACCCTGTCCAGCCTGCGCGACGCGGTGGGGTACGTGAGCCAGGACACCTTCCTGTTCGACGGGACGGTCGCCGAGAACATCGCGTACGGCACGTTCGACGCCGACCGCGAGGAGATAGTCGAGGCAGCGAGGGTGGCCGAAGCCCACGAGTTCATCCAGAATCTCCCCGAGGGCTACGACACCGAGGTCGGCGAGCGCGGCGTGAAGCTCTCGGGCGGCCAGCGCCAGCGGGTCGCCATCGCCCGGACCGTGCTCGCGGACCCGGCGGTCGTGGTGTTCGACGAGGCCACCAGCGCGGTCGACACCGAGACGGAACTGCTCATCCAGCGCAGCCTCGACCGGGTGACCGAGGACCGGACCACCTTCGTCATCGCCCACCGGCTGTCGACGGTCCGGGACGCCGACACCATCCTCGTCGTCGAGGACGGCGAGATAGTCGAGCGCGGCCCCCACGAGCAACTGCTGGCCGAGGACGGCCTGTACGCCAACCTCTGGCGGGTGCAGGCCGGCGAGATAGACGAACTCCCCGACGAGTTCGTGGCCGACGCCCGGCGGCGGGCGGCCGACGATGCCTGACGGGAGTCGTCGGCGGGGCGACCGGCGGCTCAGTCCGCGAGTCCGGGGCGGCGGCTCGCGCCCGACGGGAACGGTTCGGAGTCCCGCGTGAGTTCGAGGTACGAGTCGAGGGTCGACGCGCGGGCGGCCGGTTCGACGGTCCCGCGTCCGCGGTCGTAGTCGACCGCGTTCGCCTCGTCGAGCTTGGGGAGGTGGGCGTGGACGAGCGACGTCCGGACCGCGTCCGCGTCGGGCGCGTCGCCGCCGTCGCGCTGCCACGACGCGATGCGGTCGGCGAGCGTCTCGACGGTGACCGCACCGTCGCGACCGACGGCGTACAGCACGCCCCGCCGGCGCGCGTTCGACAGCAGGTCGAATGTGGCACTCACGTCCGCTGCGTTCTCGTCGGCGAGGGTCGGTTCGGTCATTGCATCCGGTCTTCCGACCCGAGGGCATATCAACCGGGGTCTCCGTCCCGCCGCGTTCGACGCGGCCGTCCCGGCCGTCCCGACTGTTTCAATGTATGATTTCTATTTTTAATACTTTCTCTCCGTCCCGCAACGGCCCGGGACGCTGCCCTCGCGCGGAACCCCGACAAGTTAACCGCGCACGCTCCGAACGCCCGCCAATGCTCGCGGGAGTCAACGTCGCGCTGGGCGTGACCGGCAGCATCGCTGCGGTGAAGGTGGTCGAGTTGGCCCACGAACTCCGGCGACGGGGCGCGTCGGTCCGGGCCGTGATGACCGACGGCGCGCGCAACATCGTCCACCCGTGGGCTGTCGAGTTCGCCACCGACGAACCGGTGGTGACCGAGATAACCGGCGCGGTCGAGCACGTCGAGCTCTGTGGCCGGGACGGCTGGGCCGACGTGTTGCTGGTCGCGCCGGCGACCGCGAACACGGTCGGGAAGGTCGCGGCAGCCGTCGACGACTCGCCCGTGACCACGACGGCGACCACCGCGCTGGGCGCGGACGTCCCCGTGGTGGTCGCGCCGGCGATGCACGAGCCGATGTACGACCACCCGGGCGTGCTCGACGCCATCGAGCGCGTCGAGTCGTGGGGCGTGGAGTTCGTCGGCCCCCGAATCGAGGAGGGGAAGGCCAAGATCGCCACCGAGGACGCCATCGCGCTCGCGGTCGCGCGGGCGACCGCGCCCGACGACCTCGCGGGCGAGCGCGTAGTCGTCACTAGCGGCGCGACCAGCGAACCGGTCGACCCCATCCGCGTGCTGACCAACCGGTCGTCGGGCCGGACCGGCCGAGCGGTCGCGCGGGCCTGCTACGTTCTCGGAGCGGACGTCACGCTCGTCCACGACGGCGGGGAGGTCCCCTACGCCGAGGTCGAGCAGGTCGAGACGGCCACCGAGATGCGCGAGGCGGTACTCGACCGCGTCGAGGCCGGCCGCGCGGACGCGCTGGTCTCGGCCGCCGCCATCGCCGACTACGCGGTCGAGGCCGCCGACGAGAAGATTCGGTCGGGACAGGACCTGACGCTCGACCTCTCGCCGACGCCGAAGCTCATCGAGTCGGTGCGGGCCGAAAGCGACCTCCCCATCGTCGGGTTCAAGGCCGAGACCGGCGGCGACGACGCGGCGATGGTCGAGCGGGCCCGCGAGACGCTCCGGCGGGCCGACCTCGCGTTCGTGGTCGCCAACGACGCGAGCGTGATGGGCGACTCCGAGACCCGGACGCTGTTCGTCCGGCCCAACAGCGTCAGGGAGTACCGCGGGAGCAAGGCGGAACTCGGTCGACGGGTGGCAGAGGAGTTGGCCGACGAACTCGGCTGACCGGTCGACCGACTCGACTGAGGGGAGTGGCACGACCGCCGAAGAGGGCCGACGCCCCGTCTCAGAGGTCGGCCGTCTCGAACCGCCGGTAGCCCAGCGCGACGGGGACGACCGCCCACGCCAGCAGGACTGCGACCGCCGCCGCGTCCGTCAGGTAGAACGGCACCTCACCGGCGACCCGATTCGAGACGGCGAGCGCGTCGCCCTGCAACGCCGTCCGGGGCACGTCCTCGACCATCCGCGACCAGCCGACCAGCCCCGAGACGTGCTGGCCGAACAGGCTGTCGGCGACCCGCGAGTAGGCCGCGATGGGCGACAGGCCCTTGAGCCCGAGGTACCACGCGGGGGCGTCGAGGCCGGCGAGCGACCCCTCGACCGCGTAGTGGACGCCCGCGACCGCGGGCTCCCACAGCAGGGTGAACATGACGTACGAGCCGATAGCGCCGGCCATCGCCCGGCCGCGGGTCGCGGTGCTGGCCGAGACGCCCACCGCGACGCCCGCGAACGACAGGCCGAGCAGGGTCGTCAATAGCGCGAACCCGACGAACGTCTCCAGCGCCAGTTCGGCGTACACTGCCGCGACGACGACCCCGCCGGCCGCGAACGACGCCAGCGTCGCGAGGACGACGACGACGCCCCGACTGAGTGCCTTCCCGAGTACGATGTCCCGACGGCTGTGTGGCAGCCCGTGGAGCACCCGGAGCCGGCCGGACTGGCGGTCGCCGGTCACCGCGAGGTAGCCGACGACCAGCGCGGCCACGGGGATGACCAGTTCCCCGCCGACGCTGGCGAAGAACACCATGAACCGCTCGGCGTCGGCCTGCCCGCCCGCGCTGAGTCCGACCCCGAGCACCGCCATCACGAGGACGAACGCGCCGACCAGCCCCCACACCATCTTCGAGCGGACCGCGTCCGCGAGGTCCTCGCGGACGACCAGCGGGAGGCTCACGCCACCACCTCCGCGTCGGTCCCTCCGTCCGGGCGCTCGCCCTCGCGGTCGGGGCGACGACCCTCGACGGCGGCGGGGTCCTGGCCGGTGTAGGCCGCGAACACGTCCCCGAGCGTGGGCTCGCTGGTGGCGAGGTCCCGAATCGTCGCGCCCGCGTCGAGGACGCGCTCGATGATTGCGGCCTTCGCCGCGGGCCGACTACACCGAACCTCCAGCCGGGCGTCGGTCGCGTCGACCCCGAGCACGCCCTCGATGCGGGTCAGGTCGACGTCGGGAACCCGGTCGAGGTCGAGGGTCAGCCGCGTGCCGAGCCCGGTCGTCTCCCGGAGGTTGGACACGGTGTCGACCGCGACCAGCTCGCCGTCGCGGAGGATGCCCACCCGGTCGCAGACCGCCTCCACGTGGGCCAGCACGTGCGAGGAGAAGAACACGGTGGTCCCGCGCTCGACCTCCTCGCGCACGAGCGCCTGCAGCTCCCGGATGCCCGTCGGGTCCAGCCCCGCGGCCGGCTCGTCGAGGACCAGCAGGTCGGGGTCGCCCGCCAACGCCATCGCCAGCGCGAGCCGCTGGGCCATCCCGGTCGAGTACTCGCCCGCGGGACGGTCGGCGTCCGCGGGGTCGAGCCCGACGCGGTCCAGCAGGCCGGCGACCGAGGCGTCGCCGCCCGTCGAGTCGAGCGCGAACCGGACGTGCTGGCGGCCGGTCCGTCGGGCGTACAGGTCGTACCCCTGCGGGAGGATGCTCGCGCGCCGACGGACCGCCATCGGCTCGGCCTGCGCGTCGTGGCCCAGCACGGTCGCTCGTCCGGCGGTGGGCCGCGCGAAGTCGAACAGCACGTCGATGGCCGTGGTCTTGCCCGCGCCGTTCGGCCCGAGGAACCCGAACGCTTCGCCGGTCTCGACCCGGAGGTCGAGGCCGTCGAGCGCGAGCACGTCCCCGTAGCGTTTCGTCAGGTCGTCGGTTCGAATCGCGTCGTCGGTCATGGTTTCACCTGCGGTCGGTGTCGGCCGACCGCCTCGTCCGAGTCGACTCGGGCCGCGCGTATCAATCGGTCACGCCGTTTAGGCGTAATACGGCCGGCGGTCGTTCGGTCGCGAGCCGGAACCGCCGGCCGTAATTCGGCCCCGGCGTCGGAGTCGGAGTGCCGACGGGCGTGCGGTCGCGTTCGAGCCGGCGTCTCCGTCGGACCGCACCACTGATTACGGGGCCGGTCGAACGACCGGCGAGGCGACTCACATGGCGTCCGACTCAGCGAGCAGCGACCCGCCCGCCCAGAAGGCCACCGACGAGGAGGTGCTGGCGGCGGTCGAGCGCGTCTCTCGCGGGCTTGACGCCCCGGCGGTCCCCACGTCGCAGGTCGCGGCCGAACTTCCGATCGCCCGCCAGACCGTCAAGCGACGGCTCGACGACCTCGCCGACGAGGGGCGAATCGCGTCGCTCGCGACCGGACAGGGCCGCATCTGGTGGCTCCCGGACGGGGAGGGCGGCCACGTCGACCCGGCGGCGCTCGACCGACCGTTCGACGTCGGCGAGGTCGACCCTCACGACGTGCCGCCGGAACTCGCCCGCGAGATAGCGACCGAGCGACTCCCGGAGTTCGGCCCGCCCGAGACGTTCTGGGAGCGACTGTACGACTGGAGCGACGGTCGGGCCGACGACGTGGTCACGCTGGTAGCGGTCGCGCTGGTGGTGCTCGCCGCGCCGACGCCCGGCCTGTTCGAGGACCGACTCCTCTCGCTGGGCGTCGGCGTCGGGCTGGTCGACCTGCTCGGACTGCTCGCGCTCGCCGGCGGGGCGCTCGTCGGCGTCGCGACCGGCCTCGCGCGAATCGCGGGCGGGCTGGGCCGGCGCGCCGCCGACCGGGGGTACGTCCCGGACGACCCCTTCGCGGGGGCGTCGCCGGTCGGACCGGCCGGCGGTTCGGCGACTGCGAGCGACGACGAGGAATCGGGCTGACCGGACAGCGCCGACGTCGCCGTTCGGGCCCGACCGCCCACGTCCCGTGCGGCCGAGCGACCGTCAGCCCCCGCGAATGCCGAGAAACCGAAGCAATCTTTAGTCACTGGCCGCGCCTTTCAGGTAGGATTCCCATGGGCGGACACGCGCCGACGAACAGTCGTGACGAGCGAGCCAGCGGGAGAGCGTGGCGATGACGGGCGCGAACGTCCTCGTGCCGGTCCGCGAGTCCGTCACGCTCCGGAACACGGTGGCGTACGCGCTCGACCGCGCGGTCGAATCCGGGTCGGACTCGACCGTCCACTTCGTCTTCCTGCTCTCCCGGCGGGTGCCGTCGGGCGGGTCGACCGCCGGGGTCGAGGCGGCCGAGGACTTCCTCGACCGGGTCGCGACGTGGGCCGGGGAGGACCTCGGCGAGAACGGCGACCGCGTCGCCGTGGAGACGGCGGTCGTCGGCCAGGACGAGTACCTGTTCAATCCCGGCGATTACAGCGCCGTGTTGACTCGCTACGCCCGCGCCAACGACGTCGACTCGGTCCTGCTCGACCCCGAGTTCAACCCCTCCGGGATGACGCCGCTGTTGCCGCCCCTGGAGGCCGAACTCGAACGCGCGGGTCTCGACGCCGAGGTCGCGCCGGTCGAGCGGCCGACCCGCCGATTTCCGGTCCTCCGTCGGGCCGGCCTCGGCCAGTTCGTCGTGCTGTTCGGCTGGGCCTTCGGCTTCTACCTGCTGGTGGGCGGGACGCTCTCGACGTTCGACCTCGCGACGGGCGCGATCAGCGCGCTCGTCGTCGCGAGCCTGCTGTGGCGCATCTCGCTCAGCGGCTTCGTGAACGTGCGCCAGCTCGCGGGCCGACTCGCCCGGCTGGTGCTGTACGCCCCCTTCTTGCTCTGGGAGATAACGAAGGCCAACGTCGAGATAGCGTACGTCGTGCTCCACCCGAGCCTCCCCATCGACCCCGAGGTCGTGGAGTTCGACGCCGCCGTCTGGTCGGAGCTCCCGGTGACGACGCTGGCCAACAGCATCACGCTCACGCCGGGGACGCTCACGGTCGACGTGAGCCGCCAGCACTTCACGGTCCACGCGCTGACGACCGACGCGCGCGAGGAGCTCCTCGCCGGGACGCTGGAGCGGGCGGTCCGGTTCGTGTTCTACGGCCGGTCGGCCGCCCGCATCGCCAGCCCGGCCGAGCGGGCACCGGACGCCGAGTCCACCGAGCGTGCGCCCGGTGCGACCTCCGGCGAAGGGCCCGACGCGGACGCCGACGAGCCCGCGACCGACGAGCCCGCCACGGAGGGTGATCGACCGTGACGGTCGTCGCCGACGTGTTGCTGGGGGCGGCCGCCGCGTTCGTCGTCATCTCGCTGGTCGTCGTCTACCGGCTGGTCCGGGGACCGACGATGCAAGACCGGGTCATGGCGGTCAACGTCGTCGGTTCGAACACGGTGGTCGTCATCGCGCTGGTCGCCGCCGCGCTCGGCGAGCCCGGCGCGCTCGACATCGCCATCGTGTACGCGCTGTTGAACTTCCTGATGAGCATCGCCATCTCGAAGTTCACGGTCGAGCGGGGTGGTGTGCTGTGACGCCCCGCGAGATAGCCATCGCGGTGCTGGCCGCCGGGGGCGTCTTCTTCGCGTTCGTCGCGGCGGTCGGGATGTTGCGGATGCCCGACCTCTACACCCGGTCGCACAGCGCCTCGAAGAGCGACACGCTGGCGGCCGGCCTGTCGCTGGCGGCCGTGGCGCTCGCGTTCGGGTCCGACGTCTCGACCATCAAGGCGGTACTGCTGCTGGTGTTCATGTTCATCACGAACCCGACCGCCGCCCACGCCATCGCGCGGGCGGCCGCGGAGGAGGGCATCGAACCGTGGACTGACGAGGAGGGCGAGGAATGAGCCCGATAGAGTTCGCCCTGCTGGCGTTCGTGCTGGCCTGCGCGCTCGTGACCGCCGTCCTCCGGGACGTACTGGGCTCGATCATCGCGTTCGCCGCCTACAGCCTCGGCATCGCGGTCATCTGGGTCGTGTTGCGCGCGCCCGACGTTGGCCTCACCGAGGCGGCCGTGGGCGCGGGCGTGACGACCGTCCTCTTCTTGCTGACCATCGCGAAGACGGTCCGGCCCGGCGACGGGCGCACCTTCGAGCGCGTCGACCTGCCGGCGCTCGGGGTCGCACTCGCGCTGGTGGCCGTCCTGGCGACCACGCTGGGCGCGCTCCCGCCGGTCGGAGCCGCCGACACCCCGATCGCCACCTCGGACGTGACCGCCTACTACCTCGACTACGCCTACGAGGAGGCCGGGGTCGAGAACGCCGTCACCGCCGTCCTGGCGTCGTATCGCGGGTTCGACACCCTCGGCGAGGCCGTGGTGGTGTACTCGGCGGGCGTCGGCATTCTCGTCGTGCTCGGCAAGGAGGTGTTCGAATGAGCGACCGCGCTGTAGACTCCGAGTCGGTCTCGGGAACCGCCGAGACGGCGACCGACGGCGGCATCGACCTCGACATCGGACCCGACGACGACGAGTCGGTCCAGCCCTACGTCGAGAGCCCCATCATCATGGCGACCGTCCGCGTGGTCGCGCCGTTCGTGTTCACGTTCGGACTGTTCATCATGTTCCACGGCGCGGACTCGTCGGGCGGGGGCTTCCAGGGCGGCGTCATCGTGGGGACGGTCATCCTGATGCTCGGCATCGCGTTCGGCATCGAACCCATCCGCGAGTGGCTCTCGCCCGCCGCCGTGGTCGCGCTGGTCGGGTCGGGCGTCGCGGCGTTCGTCGCCGTCGGCGTCCTCACCGTCGTCGCCGACGGCGCGTTCCTCGACTACGGAGCGGTCGGCATCCACCACGCCAGCAAGTACGGCATCGAGCTGGTCGAGCTGATAATCGGCGTCATCGTCGCGGGCATCATCACCGGGCTGTTTTTCGCCATCGCGTCGGGCGTTCGCGGAGGTGACTCGGCGTGATCGAAGCGCTCGCTGCCCGCTACTACTACCTCGGGACGTTCCTGCTGTTGGGGGTCGGCGCGTACATGATGATCGGCAACCGCAACCTCGTCAAGAAGGTGATCGGCATGAACCTGTTCCAGACGGGCATCTTCCTGTTCTTCATCGCGTCGGCGTACGTCGAGGGCGCGAACCCGCCCGTGCTGACCGCCGAAGCCCCGCACGTCAGTCCGCTGCCCCACGTCCTCATCCTGACCGCCATCGTGGTCGGGGTGGCGCTGACCGCGGTCGCGCTCGGCCTGCTGGTGCGCATCTACGACGAGTACGGCACGCTCGACGCCGACGTGCTCTGGGAGGTGCGCCACGATGAGTGACCTCGTCCCGTTCGCGGTCGCGGTCCCCATCCTGGGGTCGGTCCTCGCGCTGCTGGCGGGACTGGTCCGCTCCGAGAGCGGGTGGCCCGTCGCGCTGGTCGCCTCGCTCGCGCAGCTCGGACTGGTCGCCGAACTCGCCCGGCGGGCGTTCGTCGACGGCCGGATAACCTACGTCGTCGGCGGGTTCGAGGTGCCCTACGGCATCGAACTCGTGATAGACGGCCTGTCGGCCACGATGATACTCCTCGTGGCGGTCGCCGCGCTGGGCGTGCTCAGCTACGCCCGCGTCGGCGGGCCGCGCTCGAATCCGTTCTACGCGGCCTACCTCCTGCTGGTGGCGGGCCTGACGGGGATGAGCATCACCGGCGACCTGTTCAACATGTACGTCTTCCTGGAAATCACGGGACTGGCGGCGTACGTGCTGGTCGCCAGCGACGACGGCGGCCGGTCGGCGGTCGCGGCGTTCCGCTACCTGCTGATCGGCACGGTGGGTGCGTCGCTGTTCCTGCTGGGCGCGGGCTACGCCTACATCGGGACGGGGACGCTCAACATGGAGCATCTGGCGACCCTGCTGGCCGAGGACGTGGGCCACACCGCGACGCTGGCCCGGGCCGCGTTCGCGTTCGTCGTGGTCGGGCTGTTCATCAAGGTCGCGGTGTTCCCGCTCCACGTCTGGCAGCCCGAGGCGTACGCGGCCTCGCCCGACTCGGTGTCGGGACTCATCTCCGCGCTGGTCTCGACCGTCTCGGCGTACGCGCTGATTCGGGTGGTC
Organism: Halorussus halobius; assembly: GCF_004765805.1. Lineage (GTDB taxonomy): Archaea > Halobacteriota > Halobacteria > Halobacteriales > Haladaptataceae > Halorussus > Halorussus halobius. The sequence goes on from NZ_SBIU01000005.1 coordinate 85,394, forward strand.
TACACCGTGTTCACGCCGGCGTTCCTCGACGCCAACCCCCTCGCGCAGAACCTGCTCCTGGCGGCCGCTTCGGTGAGCATCCTCGCTGGGAGCGCGCTCGCGGTCGCCCAGACCGAGGTCAAGCGCATGCTCGCGTACTCGTCGGTGGCCCAGTTCGGCCTCGTGGTCGCCGGGATGGCGCTCGCCAGCGAGACCGCGATGGTGGGCGCGTTCGTCCACCTCGTCGGCCACGCCGTGATGAAGGGCGGGCTCTTCCTCGCGGCGGGGCTGGTCGCGGTCAGCACGGGCGCACGAACCGTCGACGACTACGAGGGGCTGGTCGACCGGCTCCCCGCCGGGGCCGTGCTGTTCGCGGTCCTCGCGTTCTCGATGGTGGGCATCCCGCCGACCGTCGGCTTCGTCGGCAAGTGGTACGTCGCACTGGGCGCGGTCGAGTCGGGCGCGTGGGCGCTGACCGGCGTCATCGTCGCCAGCACGCTACTCACGCTGGCGTACTTCGCCCGACTGGTCGAGCGGATGTTCTTCCGCGACGCGCCCGCACCCGCCGACTCGGCCGCGCCAGAGGACGCCGAGGTCGCGTCCGGGAACGCCGAGGTCGTGGCCGACGGGGCCGCCGTCGACGGCGGGAACGACGCCTCGCCCGCTCGCGGCCCGTCGCTGGGCATGTACGCGGTCGTCGTCGCGGCGGCCGTGCTGGCGGTGGCGCTCGGCGCGGCCGCCATCGAGTACGAACAGTTCGTCGAACCGACCGTGACGCGCCTGCTCTCCTGACCAATGACCGAGATTACTTCCATCCGACCGGTCGTAGCGGTGTTGATTTCGCTCGTCGCGACCGCGCCCATTCTCGCCTCCAGGCGGCGGCCCAACCTCCGGGAGTCGTGGACCATGCTGGCGGCGCTGGGCACGTTCGGCGTGGTGGCGAGCATGGTGCCCGGCGTGCTGGCCGGCGACACGTACGTCACCGACTTCGGCACGTTCGTCCCGGGCGTCGAGTTCGCGCTCCGGGCCGACGCGCTGGGCGTGCTGTTCGCGCTGCTCGCCAGCACGCTCTGGATAATCACGAGTCTCTACAGCATCGGCTACATGCGCGGGCTCGACGAGACCGACCAGAGCCGGTACTTCGCGGCGTTCGCGGCCAGCGTGTCGTCGGCGGTCGGCGTCGCCTTTGCCCACAACCTGGTCGTCCTCTACGTGTTCTACGAACTCCTGACCGTGGCGACCTACCCGCTAGTCGCCCACGACGAGACCGAGGAGGCCCGCGCGGCCGGCCGAAAGTACCTCGCGTACACGTTCGGCGGCGGGGTCGCGGTGCTGGCGGGCACCCTGCTGGTCGTCTGGCTCACCGGCACGGCCGAGTTCACCGCCGGCGGCATCGCCGCGCTGGCGACCGCCGACCCCGCGCTGGCGCGGGCGGCGTTCGCGCTGCTGGTGGCCGGCTTCGGCGTGAAGGCCGCGCTGATGCCGATGCACTCGTGGCTCCCGGACGCGATGGTCGCGCCCACGCCCGTCTCCGGGCTGCTCCACGCGGTCGCGGTCGTGAAGTCGGGCGTGTTCGGCATCGCGCGGGTCGTCCTCGACGTGTTCGGCCCGGAGGCGATTCGGGACCTCGGGATGGGGCTGCCACTCGCGGCGGTCGCGGCGTTCACGCTGCTGGCCGCCAGCGTCATCGCGCTCCGGCAGGACAACCTCAAGCGCCGGCTCGCGTTCTCGACGGTGAGCCAGCTTTCCTACATCGTGTTGGGGCTGGCGATACTCCACCCCATGTCGCTGGTCGGCGGCCTGCTCCACATCCCCGCCCACGCGTTCATGAAGCTCACCCTGTTCTTCTGCGCGGGAGCCATCCACGTCGAGACTCACACCGACGACATCTCCGAGATGGCGGGCATCGGCAAGCGCATGCCGGGCACGATGGCGGCGTTCGGAGTCGCCTCGCTCGGGATGGCGGGCATCCCGCTTTTGGCCGGGTTCGTGAGCAAGTGGTACCTGCTCATCGGGAGCGTGAGCGCCGACCAGACCCTCTTCGCGGTCGCGCTGCTGGTCTCGGGCGTGCTCAACGTCGCGTACTTCTGGCCCATCGTGTATCAGGCGTTCTTCGAGAGCGAGGACGCCGCCGACTCGAAACCGCTGATAGAGAACCCCTTCGGCGGTCGGCGCGGGATGGCGACCGACGGCGGCCGCGAGTCGGCCGATTCGGACGCCGCCGACCCCGACGAGGGCGAGTACGCGGTCGACCGCAACCCCAGCGACCACGTTCGGCCCGACGACCACGGGTCGTCTGCGGAGTCCGACCCGCCCGAACACTACGACCACCTGTCCGACGACCACCACGGCGACCACCACGGGGGGCCGCCGGCCGGCGGATGGGAGCGCCGGTCGGTCGCGGGCGAGACGACGTGGTTCATGCTCGGACCCATCCTCTCGGCCGCGGCCGGGGCCGTCCTGCTGGGCATCGTCCCGCATCAGGCGGTGTTCCTGCGACTGGTCGAGATGATAGTCGCGGGCGCGACGGGGGTGAACGTCTGATGGTCGAGTTCACGGCGATTCCGCCGGCCGTCCTCGTCCTCGCGGCCGCGCTGGTCGTGCCGCTGCTCTCGCGCCGCTCCGGTCACGCGGTGGGCGCGCTCTCGGCCGCCGTCGTCGCGGCGTGGTCGTACGCGGTCCCCGAGGGCGCGTACCTCGAAACCCAGTTCCTCGGGTTCAGGGCCGTCCTGTTCAACGTCGACGAGTTCTCGCGGCTGATGGGTCTCATCTTCGGGCTCATCGGCACCGTCGCCGTGGTGTACTCGTACGCCAGCGACGCCGACAACGCCCAGACCGCCTACGCGCTCTCGTACGTCGGCACCAGCCTCGGCGCGGTGTTCGCGGGCGACTGGCTCACGCTCCTGTTCTTCTGGGAGCTGATGGCCATCACCTCGACCCTGCTGGTGTGGGACTACGGCGGCAAGGCGGTCCGGGCGGGCTTCCGGTACGCCCTCCTCCACGGCATCGGCGGGAGCCTGCTGATGGCGGGCATCATCTGGCACTACGTCGAGGTGGGGTCGTTCCTGTTCACGGCGGCCGACGGCATCGCGCCCGGCATCCCGGCGACCCTCGCGGCGCTCGGCATCGGGGTCAACGTCGGGTTCGTCGGCCTGCACGCGTGGCTACCCGACACCTACCCGCGACCGCACATCGCGGCCAGCGTGTTCCTCTGCGTGTTCACCACCAAGACCGGCGTGTACGGGATGTACCGCGTGTTCCCCGAGGACGGCAACGTCGCGGTCGCCTACATGGGCGGGGTCATGGCCGTGTTCGGAGCCACGTACGCCCTGTTCCAGAACGACATGCGCCGCCTGCTCTCGTATCACATCCAGTCGCAGGTCGGCTACATGGTGGCCGGCGTCGGCATCGGGACGGCGCTGGGTCAGGCCGGCGCGATGGCCCACGTGTTCAACCACATCCTCTACAAGGGCCTGCTGTTCATGACGGCGGGCGTGATCGTCTACCGGACCGGGACGGAGAACCTGAAGAGGCTGGGCGGACTCGGCCGGGAGATGCCGATTACCGCCGGCGCGTTCACCGTCGCCGCCCTCTCCATCGCCGGGTTCCCGCTGTTCAACGGTTTCGTCAGCAAGGGCATCGTCATCTCCGCCAGCCACTACGACTTCCCGGCCGGACCCGTCGCCGTCGGTGACTTCCACACCCTCGAACTCCTCCTCCTCGTCGGGGGCGTCGGCACCTTCCTCTCGTTCATCAAGTTCGGCTACTACGCGTTCCTCCACGGCGAGTACGGCGGCAGCGTCGCCGACGCCAACCGCGGCCAGACCGTCGCGATGCTCAGCGTCGCCGCGCTGTGTGTCTTCTACGGCGTCTTCGACGGCGCGCTGTTCGCACTCTTGCCGTTCGACGTGACCAGCGACGCGGCCGTCTCGCACGTCTACGAGACCTACACCTTCGACCACGTCGTCGAGGGGCTGGCGCTGGCGGCCATCGGCTTCGTCGGGTTCGTCCTCGTCAAGAAGCCCCTGGAGCGGTACGGCGGCGACGTTCCCGACGTCGACGCCATCTACAGCCCGGCCTCGTTCTACGGTACGCGGGCGCTGGTCGTGGGCGTCACCGAGCTGTACGCCGCCGTCGACCGGGTCGCGGTCGGGCTGGCCCGGACCTCGACGCGCGGCGTCCACCGGCTCGGCCGGGGCGTCGTCGCGCTGGGCGGCGGACGCGAGGTCGAGTTCCGGACCGACGTCCGAAACGGCGTGTTGCTGGTGGCGGTCGCGCTCGTCGTCGCGCTGGCCGTGGTGCTGTGAGCGGCCCGCCGGCGCGATTCCGTCACCTTTTATTGTCGTGTCGAGTACCCCCAACATGGAGAAGCTCAAGCGGTCGTTGCTCGACGCCCCCATCATCGAGAAAGACGGCTACCATTACTTCGTCCATCCCATCAGCGACGGCATCCCGGTGCTGGAGCCGGGTCTCCTCCGCGAGATCGTCATCCAGATAATCAGAAAGGCGGAGCTGGAGGACGTGGACAAAATCGTCACCCCCGCAGCGATGGGCATCCACATCTCGACGGCGGTGTCGCTGATGACCGACATCCCGGTGGTGGTCATCCGCAAGCGCGAGTACGGACTCGACGGCGAGGTCGCGCTCTCCCAGCAGACCGGCTACTCCGAGAACGAGATGTACATCAACAACGTCGTGGAGGGCGACCGGGTCCTCCTGCTCGACGACGTGCTCAGCACGGGCGGGACGATGAAGGCCATCACGGAGGCGCTCGAACACATCGGCGCGGACGTCGCCGACGTGCTGGCGGTCATCAAGAAGGTCGGCCCGAACGAACTCGACGACACCGACTACGACGTCAAGACGCTCATCAACGTCGACGTCGAGGACGGTGAGGTCGTCATCGTGGACGAGAACGGCGACGGATAGGACGACTGCGAGGCCGTGGGGTCTTTTCATCAACGTTTTGCAAGCGAGCGAGAGCGCGGCGCGGAGCGCCGCGCAAACGCGAGCGCAGCAGAAGGGTGGATGGCGAAGTCGTCATCGTCGACGAGAGCGGCGACGGATAAGGGCAGGGCTGTGCGATATTTCACCCCCGCGACGGAACTCGCCATTCGTTCTCACACCCGCAAAACGTATTTCAACCGACCGGTGGAACGTCCGGTTCGATGCCGATTCCGAACCTCCCCGAGAAGTTCGACGCGCAGCCGCTCATCACGCCCGAGAAGGAGGCCGAGTACAGGGCCGAGCGAGTCGACGGCGACCCGGTGGAGCCCCCCGAGGCGGTCGTCCTCTGCTACAGTCGCGGCCTGATGGACTACCTCACGGAGGCGTACGACGGCCGGGAGGTAGACCACTACTACGGCGACCTCTACGTCTTCGACGACGCCGACCGCTCGGTGGGCGTCCTCGGCAACTTCGATATCGGCGCACCCACCGCCGCGATGCTGATGGAGGAACTCGCGGTCGACGGCGTGGAGGCGTTCCTCTCGGTCGGCTACGCGGGCTGTCTCGACGACGACATCGAGATGGGGGAGTTCATCGTGCCCGAGCGAGCCATTCGCGACGAGGGCACGTCCCACCACTACGTCGAACCGGAGACGTACGCCCGCGCCAGCGAGTCGCTCGTCGGCGAGACGAAACGACTCCTGGAGCGCCGCGAGGAGCCGTTCCACGTCGGCCCGACGTGGACCACCGACGCCGTCTACCGGGAGACGAAACTGGAGGTCGAACGGTACGCCAGCGAGGGCGTCCTCACCGTGGAGATGGAGGCGGCGGCGGTGTTCGCGGTCGCGGCTCATCGCGGCGTCGACGCGGGCGCGATGTTCGTCGTCAGCGACTACCTCGGGCTCTCGGACTGGGAGCCGAAGTTCCACCTGACCGCCGAAGACATGCACCGGCTCGGCGACACCGCGAAGGAGATTCTCACCGGCTACGTGGGCGAAACGTAGCGGGGGTCGGTCGGACGCGCCGCACTCGCTCGAGCGACCCAACCCGGGCAACAGCGACGACTCGGGCGAACGAAGCGCGGCGACGGCCGCCCACAGCACGCCGGTCGCCAGCGACCCGGTCGCCGAGAACGTCGTCCCCGTCGTGTAGAAGCTCGCGGCGCAGACGAAGCCGATGCCGGCCGACGGGCGGCTGGTCCCGGGCGGGACCGCACCGTGTGGTCCCGCGGCGTCGGTGCGAGGAGTTCGTTCGCAGGGGGTGGGTCGCGCCCGCTTGGCGGCTCCGCTAACGGAGCCAGTAGCGGGCGTGACGGGATTCGAACCCGCGATCAGAAGGTTAGGAACCTCCTGCCCTGTCCACTAGGCCACACGCCCAGAGTCGAAAAAAGTCGGTTACTGGGTGCTGGTGTCGGTCTCGGTCTCGGTCGCGGGTTCGGTGCTCGTCTCGGTCGCGGGCTCGGTGCCGGCGTCGGTCGAGGAGTCGATGTCGCCGACGGTGTCGTCCTGCATCTCCTGGAGCTCCTGCTCTACCTCCTCGCGACCCTTCTTGAACTCGCCCATGGCCTCGCCGGTCGAGCGCGCGAGCTTCGGAATCTTGTTCGCGCCGAACAGCAGGACGGCGATGAGGAGGATTACCATCATCTCCATCCCGCCGGGCACGGGTCCGAACAGTGGAATCATCTGTACCATCTCTACCTGAGGATAGCTGATTGCCGACTATAGGCTTTTTGCCTCGTTCAGTCGACGGGCGACCCCGCCCGAACGCGGTGCAGGCGTCCGAACGAGCCCGATTCTCACTCGGGCGAACGCCCGGCTCGGCCAACGGTGGTTCGTTCGGCCGGGCTCGACGGTCCACGGGTTCGTCTCCCGATATTTTGTCCTTGGTTCTGGGGAAATAATATATCGAATATCTTATGACCGTCGGCCTACCAGTTCGGCGTGGCGGCAGGTCCTCCCCTGTAACCTACACTACGTCGGACCCCACCGTCACGTTCCCCTGCCGCCCGATTCCTCCCATTCCTTCGCGCCCGACCGCCGGAGAGTCGACACTGCCTCCCCCGCGGTCAAGGCGGACGTCGAGTCGACCCGGCTCTCGGTGGTCGCGAGTCGGCGGCGCAGGCGGCCGACTGCATCCGGCGCGTGTCGGCGGGTTCCGGCCGGCCGAGGGCTTTTTCCGCTGGAGCGACTACGTCCCGGCCATGAGCGATTCCGACGAGCTGACGGCCACCGACGACCCGACCCGGGCGTACGACCCGGACGCCGACCACGCGTTTCCGGACGAGCGAGTCAACGAGGTGCTGGCGTTCGTGGCCGAGGACCCCGAGATACAGACCTATCTCCGCGCCCAGAACGTCAACCCCGTGCTCCGGAAGGGGTACAACGACCACGGCAGCAAACACATCGAGATCGTCCGCAATCGGGCGCTGAGCCTCTACGACCTGCTCAAGCGCGGCGACGTCGAGTTCAACGGCGCGTCCCAGCAGGGACTGGACGAGGCCGACGAGGCCGTCGTCGTGGCGCTGGCCGCGACCATCCACGACATCGGCCACGTCGTCCACCGCGACGACCACGCCTACTGGTCGATTCCGCTCGCGGCCGACCTGCTCGACCGCGTCCTCCCGCAGTTCGACTTCTACGACACCGCGTCGGCCGTCCGGGTGAAAGGCGAGATACTCCACGCCATCCTGTGTCACCACACCGAGGAGGACCCGCTGACGACCGAGGCCGGCGTCGTCCGCATCGCCGACGCGCTCGACATGGAGGAGGGCCGCTCGCGGATGCCCTACGAGAAGGGCGGCCGGGGCATCGACACCGTGTCGAGTCAGGCCATCCGTCGAGTCACGCTGATGGAGGGCGACGCGGTGCCCGTGCTCGTCGAGATAGAGATGCTGAACGCCGCCGGCGTGTATCAGGTCGACAACCTGCTGAAGGCCAAGCTCCGGGACTCGGGGCTTGAAGACGACGTGCGAATCGTCGCGGTCAACGTCCGCGAGGACGGCAACCAGTTGGTCGAGCGCGTCGAGCTCTAGAACGCGACCTCGAACCGTGCGCCCCGGGAGGGCGTCGGCTCGCCCTTCACCGGCCCGCCGTCGGACGTTATCGGATGCGGAGCGCGGGCGTCGCCGTCCAGGGACGCCTCGGTCGCACGTACCGTCCAGCCGTGGGCCTCCGCGACGTGCTCGACGATGGCGAGGCCGAGCCCCGTCCCGCCGTCCGTCGTCGAGAAGTCCGAGTCGAACACCGCGTCGCGGTCCGCGGTCGGGATGCCTGGGCCGTCGTCCTCGACGTAGAACCCCCGGTCGAACGCCCCGACGGTCACCGTGCTCGCGCCGTGTTCTATCGCGTTCCGATAGAGGTTCTCGAAGACGTGCGACAGCAGGTCGGGGTCGGCCTCGAACGACGAGGAGTCGACGATAGAGAGCTCGGCCTCCCCGGTCTCGACGTAGCCCCACGCTCGCTCGGCGGCGTCGGCCAGCTCGACCCGGCTCGTCTCCGCCGGGTCGTCGTGGCGGGCCAACACGAGCGCGTCCTCGACGATGGCCTCCATCCGTTCGAGCGACTGGACCACCGCGTCGGCGTGTTCGGAGTCGACCATCTCGGCTCGGCCGAGCGCCACGTTCAGCGGGTTCCGGAGGTCGTGGCTCAGCACGCTCGAGACGGTCTCCAGCCGGTCGTTCTGGGCGCGGACCGCGAGTTCGGCCCGCTTGCGCTCGGTGATGTCGACGTGCATGACCAGCACGTACCGCTCGCCGCCGTGGTCGAACCGGATCGCCCGCATCGTGAACCAGCGCTCGCGGTCGGGCGCGTGACAGGGGTACTCGACCGCGACCGCGTCCTTCCCGCCCGCGAGCAGTCGCCGGATTCCCGCCGCGGTCCGGGCGGCCCGCTCGTCGTCCGCCCCGTCACAGACCGCGAGGTAGTCGGCTCCGACGTGGTCGCGCCCGCCGTCGTTGGCCGCCGCGAACCTCCGCCACGCGCGATTCGTGAGCACGATGTGGCCGTCCTCGTCGAGCACCGCCACCTGCCCGGGGAGCGCGTCGAAGGCCGCCTCGATGGGCACGTCCGAACGAGTCATGCTCACTGGGAGGGGCCGGACGGACTTATACTAACCGGACACGTATCTCGGCTGATACTCAGGCGAGGCCGTCGTACACGTTCCGGAGCTTCTCGACCGCGTGTTCGAGGCTGACGGCGTCGCGCCGGGCCAGACACGTCTCCCGGAGGTCGTCGCGGTCGTCGAGCGCCCGGTCGATGGCTCGCCGGAAGCCATCTACGTCCCCGCTCTCGTAGTGATACCCCGTCTCGCCGTCGACGACGGTGTCGGCGAGCGCGCCCGCGTTCGCGCCGACGACGGGCGTGCCACAGGCGTTGGCCTCCAGCGCCACCAGGCCCTGCGTCTCGACCGGGCTGGGGAACGCGAAGGCGTCGAGGGCGGAGTAGAACGCGGGCAGCTCCTCGCGGTCGAGGAAGCCGAGGAATCGGGCGTTCGCGCCGAGCGACTCGGCCTTCGCTTCGAGGTCCTCGCGCGCGGGACCGTCGCCGCCGAACACGACGGTAACGTCCATGCCTGCGGCCGCGGCCACGAGCTCCGAGAGGCGCTTCTCGTAGCCGTGTCGGCCGGTGTAGCCGACGAGCGGCCGGTCGTCGGGGAGGTCGTGACGGTCGCGGAACGGCTCGGCGTCGACCGGGCGGAACCGCTCGGTGTCCACGCCGTTGGGCACCACCTCGACCGGAGTGTCGACGCCGACGTCCTCGGTCAGGTGGTCGCGGGTCGCCGCGCTCGGGGCCAGCACAGCGTCGACGTGCCCGAAGAACCACCGCTCGTAGGCTTCGGACACTCGGCCGACCAGCGAGGCCACGGCGTCGGTCGGCGAGACGTAGTCGGCGTACTCGCTGGTCGGCGTGTGGTAGGACGCCACCATCGGGATGTCGCGGTCGCGGGCGAGTCGCAGCCCGCCGAGCCCGAGACTGAACGGCGTGTGGGCGTGGACCACCTCGGCGTTCCGGACCGCGTCCGGGACCGAGGGCGTGCCGAGTCGGAACCCGTCGTAGAACGGAAAGGGGAGGCTCCCCACGGGGTGCTCGCCGTCGGCCGGTCGGTGGCCGTCGGCCTTCGGGTACACGACGTCCATCCGGCCGCCCGCCCGCTCCCAGCGGTCGCGCCACGACGCGATGGTGTAGGTCACGCCGTTGACGGTGGGCAGGTACGTGTCCGTGAACGCGGCGACCCGTTCCATTTGTTCGGTCTTTGCGAACCGATAGTTAAATCCTTGTGAAGTTAGGTCGGGCGGCCGTCCACCCCGGAACGGTACGGGTTGGCGGCCTCGCGACGCCGGTCAGACCAACCGCCGGTACAGCGCCACGAGGTCCTCGCCCACCGCGTCGAGTTCGAACGCCTCGCTCTCGTCGGCGGCGTTGGCCCCCAGCCGGTCGCGCAGGTCGGGGTCCCGGAGGCGGTCGAGCGCGTCGACGAACCCGGCCTCGTCGTCGGCCTTCAGGCAGTGGGTTTCGTCGTCGAGCCAGTCGTAGGTCGAGATGTCGCGGATGACCGGCGGCTTGCCACACGCCATCGCTTCCAGCAGCGCGATGCCCTCGTTCTCGTTTTTGCTCGGCCAGAAGAACACGTCGCCGGCGGCGTAGGCTCCCCGGATGTCCTCGACGTAGCCCGTGAACTGGCAGTTGTCGGGGGCGCTCTCGACCAGCCGCCTGGTGTCGCGGCTCTTGAGCAGTCGGTCGAGTTCCCCGCCGGTCGGGTTGAGGTAGCCGAACCAGACGAAGTCCAATTCGGGCATCCGGCGGGCGGTCTCGACGAACGCCGCCAGCCCCTTGCGCTTGATGACGTGTCCGACGTTGAACACGACCGGCGGCTCCAGCTCGTAGCGGTCCAGATACTCGGCGCGAAGCCCCGCGTCGTCGAATCCCTCGACCTTCGCGGGGTCGAACCCGTTGCTGATGACCGTCTTCGGGGCGTCCGAGTACTCCTCTATCGTCCGGCGGTTGTACTCGGACGGACAGACCAGATGGTCGGCCAGCGAGTAGGCGTACCGGAGGTACGGCTTCATCGGCTTCGAGATGACGTTCGAGAGCGCGAAGCTCTCCCGGAAGTCCTCGGCGGTCTGGTGGGTGTGGACGAGGACGGGCACGTCGGCGTCGCGGGCCTTCCGGGCGTAGTACACCGACTTCGGCCCCATGTTGTTGAGGTGGAGCAGGTCGGCGTCGAGCGTGGCTTCGGTGGTGTACGCGATGTCGTGGCGGTCCATGATGGCCCGCTGGTTGTCGACCGACTGGACGTGCCCGCCCGTGATGTACTTCTCCCACTCGAAGTAGTGGCTCACCTTCATGGCGTCGCTGGCCGGCCAGTCCCGTGGTTCGGTCGCGCGCTCACGTTGTGGGAGCGAAGACCCGGCCGGGACAAAATCCTACCGGAACGCGCCGGTAGCGTCGGCCGCCGAGCGCACGTCTCGGCCGAAAACCAAAACTTACTTTACCCATTCGTGGAATCTCCCCCATGGGGCAACACAGGCAGCTTCTATCCTTGTCCTGTCTCGCCCCGGAAACCCCCACCCCCCATTCCCCCATTCCCGCGGATTCCGCGGTGATAAGTGTCGCGACGCGCGAGAACCCGATACCCGTGAGCAACGTCCACCCATGAGCATCGCCGAGGAGCGCATCGAACGGCTCGCGTCGCTGGCCCGCGAGGCGGCCAGCGAGTGCCGCGACGACCGCGCCCGTCGGTACGTCCGGCTCGCGCGCAGGCTCGCCGAGCGCAACCGGCTGTCGCTGCCGACGGAACTGGAGCGGTTCGCCTGCGACGCCTGCGACCGCTACCGCCGACCCGGGAAGAACGCGCGCGTCAGGCTTCAGGACGGCCACGTGGTCGTGACCTGCGACTGCGGGGAACAGGCGCGGTACCCGTACGACGCCTGAGCCGGCCACAGTCGTTCCCGACGGGACCGAACCCGTCGCCCGGCTCCGTTCACGCCCTTTAAGGTCGCGCCGGCCCGAGAGGCGGGTATGACCGACGACGACCTCCGGCAGCGCGCCCACGACCTCGACGTGACCGTCTGGGTGGGCAAGTCCGGGCTCGACCCAGTCACCGACGAGCTCCGCGACCAGCTCGACGACCGCGACCTCGTGAAGGTCAAGTTCCTGCGGGCCGCACGCGGGGGCACCTCGACCGACGAACTGGCCGACGACCTCGCCGACCGCGCGAGCGCCGACCTCGTCGAGACCCGGGGCAACACGGCAGTCTACCACTGATTCGCCGCCACCGCTGTCCGGGGCCGTGAATCGCCTCGTCGACCAGCCGCCTATCAGTACGCCGGTAGCTTTTCATCCCGCCGGTCCTCCATGTCGGTATGGTCGAACCACTCCCGATACTCGAGGACGTCCTCGGTAGCTACGCCGTCGCTCTCACGCAACTCGTCTACTTCGTCGTCTCCTTTCTCGCGGTGTACGTCGCTGGCCGACTCGCGGTCGTCCCGCTGGCGAGTCGCTTCCTCGACCGGCGGGACCTCGACAGCCACGCCAAGCGACCGCTCCTCAAGCTCGTCCGGTTCGGCGTGGTGTTCGTCGGCGTCTCGGTCGCGTTCGGGTTCGCGGAGTACGGCAACTTCCTGACCGCGCTGGCGACCATCGCGGCGGCGGCCACGCTCGCCATCGGGTTCGCGATGCAGGACGTCATCGCCAACTTCGTGGCGGGGCTGTTCATCTACACCGACAAGCCGTTCCGCATCGGCGACTGGATCGAGTGGGACGGCGGCAGCTACTCCGGCGTCGTCGAGGACATCGGCCTGCGGGTGACCCGCGTGCGGACGTTCGACAACGAGCTGTTGACGGTGCCCAACTCCCAGCTCACCGACGGCGTCATCAAGAACCCGGTCGAGGGCGACCGGCTCCGGCTCAAGGTCGCGTTCGGCATCGGCTACGACGACGACGTCGAGCGCGCGACCGACCTCATCGTCGAGGCGGCCCAGGACCACCCCGAAATCATGGACGAGCCCGCGCCCTCGGTTCGACTCACCGAACTGGGCGACTCCTCCGTGGGGCTGCAGGCCCGCATCTGGATCGACGACCCCAGCCGTGGCGACTTCGTGAAGACGCGCGGGGAGTTCGTGACCGACGTGAAAGCCCGGTTCGACGAGGCGGGCGTCGAGTTCCCGTACCCGACCCGGACGCTGGAGGGCGGACTGGAACTGGCGGACGCTGCGGAACTCGAGCGGGCGGTCGACGGCGACTGACCACTCCCACAGTGAGGCTCCTCGTACGAGCGCGCGACCAGCCCCAGCTACGGACGAACAGGAGTCGGACGGCGGCTTGCCGCGAGTGACAACGGAGATGCGGCCGGCTTCCGAACTCGTAGCCAAGCGACGTATGAATGCGGACGCCCGGATTGGCCCGGCGTTCCGGGCCGGGGAATCCCGGTCGCGTCCTCCACCCCGCGACCCTGCGAGCGACAGGTGTCCAGTGGTCCGCTGCTCGCTTCCGCGCCTGACGGATTGCCACCGGCAAACCACGACTGCGACACTCCTGCGAGTGCCCGCCGAGGACCGCTGTCCCCGCAGGACGAGGCTTCGAAGTCGGCTTCCGGGGCCCGGCGCGGTCTGACCGGACGCCTCCGGGGTTCGGTCCCCGCTGAAGACCGTAGTGCGGGTGGAGAGCAGGGCCTAACTGCCCGACCTAGTCCATCTCGACGTAAGGCACCTCGGACTTAAGGACCTTTCGTCTCCTCGCCCCGCCGTCGGGGGATTCGGTCGAGCCCGCGGTGGCCCGCGACGACTATCAGCCCGCGACCGCGAGGAGCGTCCACGCGTTCGCGGCCACGACCACCAGCCCGACGAAGAGATAGAGCGCGCTGCCGGCCCGGAACGTCTGGCGGGCGTCGCCGGTCACGCCCGGCAGGAGCACGAGGACGGCGGCCGCAGTCGCTTTCAGCACCACGAGCCCACCGATGCCCGCCTCGCGTATCACCGCCGACGCGACGGGATTGAGCTCCGACAGCCCCATCGCCATCCCGACGCCGGTCGTCACGACGTCGCCGACCATCACGGCCAGCACCGCGCCGAACAGCGCGGGCGAGACGTACCCCCACCACGAGCGCCCGTCGTCGCGGACGACGTACTCGCGGTCCTCCTCCAGCAGGAACTCGTCGTCCCGGCGCATCCACCGCTCGGCGGGGTCGGTCGCGTCTCGTTCGGACACGCTCGGGACTGCGAGGACCGACACCTTCGTTATGCGCCGGCTGAACCCCGGGTACGCACCGCGTGAGCCGGGGGCTCGCCCCGGCTGGCCCCCGTCAGAGGACCTCGCGGGCGTACCAGCCCGCGCTCGCCGCCACGCTCGCGGCGGCGACCAACAGCAGCCACCGGTGGTAGCCGAACGCGGCCCGCTGGGTCAGACTCCCCACGAGGTCGCCGACTGCTATCGCCCACCAGAGGACCAAAAGCGCCATGAACCCGCCCAGCACGACCGTCGCGCCGGCGGCCGTCTGTGGGTCGGTCCGGCCGTTCCGGCCCGCCGCGAACACCACGACCGCGACGAGCGCGAACAGGCCCACCACGAGGTGAATCGGGACGGCCGTCGGCGCGTCGTAGTAGACGCCCGCCTCGGCGGCGTCGATGACGAAGTACGGGACGGCGACGGCGGCCAGCACTGCGAGCGCGGCGACCACGCCGACCGTGGGTGCCGGCGTGTCGGGCAGCTGTTCGTGCGCCATGCGCGATACTTTTCGGGGCGGGTGGAAAAGCGCGACGGTCGAGTCGGAACAGTCACGTGTCCGGCCAAACAAATCCGGGGCATGGGATTCGGAAGCACGGCCAAGAAGGTCCAGAAGCTGGCCGACACCGCCGAGAAGCTGTACAGCAAGCTCAACGACCTCCGCGAGCAGGTCGCGGAGATGCGCGACAAGCTCGACTCCACCAGCGAGCGCGTCGAGACCCTCGAACGACAGGCCGCCGAACAGCGCGCCCTCCTCGAAGCCATCGCCGACGAGCAGGGCATCGACCCCGACAGCGTCGAGGTGGGGGACCTCGACGCCGAGACCGACGCCGGCGAGAGCGCGGACGCCGAAGCCTGAGCTCGTCGACGTCGACGCGCCGGTCCGAAATCGATTCCGACCCACTGGGTGGACGGCTCCACACAAAAAAGATTATCCGCAGTCCCAACTTTTGCCTACCCGATGACCGACCACCGGACCCCGCTCGACTCGGTGCTCGACGCCGTCGGAGAGACGCCCCTCGTCGCCGTGCAGGCGGCACCCGAGGAGGTGCCGGTGTACGCCAAGCTGGAGACGTTCAACCCCGGCGCGAGCGTCAAGGACCGCATCGGGAAGTACATGGTCGAGGCGATGCTCGACCGGGGCGATCTGGACCCCGGCGGCACCGTCGTCGAACCCACCGCCGGCAACACCGGCATCGGGTTCGCCCTCGCGGCGCGCCAGTTGGGCGTCGACGCCGTGTTCGTCGTCCCCGAGCGGTTCAGCGTCGAGAAACAGCAGTTGATGGCCGCACTCGGCGCGGACGTCATCAACACGCCGACCGACGAGGGGATGGGCGGTGCCATCGACCGCGCCCACGAACTCGCCGGCGAACTGGACGACGCCGTGGTGCCCCAGCAGTTCTCCAACCCGCTCAACGTCGAGGCCCACTACGAGACCACCGCGCCGGAAATCTTCGACGCGCTCGACGGCGAGGTTGGGGCGGTCGTGGCCGGCTGTGGCACGGCGGGCACGCTCATGGGCATCGCCGAGTACGCGCTCGAACGGGACTCGGACACCTACGTCGCGGCGGTCGAACCCGAGGGGTCGCTGTACGGCGAAACCAAGGGCGAGGACCCCGCGGAGGCCCCCTACAAGATAGAGGGCATCGGCACGCACGACCCGAGTACGAACGAACTGTTCGACCCCGAACTGGTCGACGAAATCTATCAGGTGCCCGACCGACGCGCTCACGAGGAACTGACGCGACTCGCCGACGAGGAGGGCCACCTCGTGGCGTCGAGCGCAGGCGCGGCCAGCGCGGTGGCCCGCCACGTCGCAGAGGGCATCCGGGACGGCGAGATCGACGCGCCCCACGACAGCGTGGTGACGGTGTTCCCGGACTCCAGCGAGCGCTACCTCTCGAAGGGCATCTACCGGTCGTTCGAGGAGTGGGAGGGGTGACGACACGGACTTCGAGTTTCAGTTCCACACCACGTCGAAGCCGCTACGACGTTGGCGATTTTCACGTCCCACGTCGGCGCGCGCTGGCGCGACCCGCAAGTGGTCGCGCCAACATGCGCGAGGGAGGCGAGCGCGTTCAGGCGCTCGCCGAGGCTGGGGAGGTGTGAGGCCTGCCGTCGCGGTGCGGGTGCGGGTGCGGGTGCGGTTCTCACAGGTTGAGGCAGTAGCTAGCCTCTCTCGCACGAAATTTGTGATGTGAGCGTCGAAGAAGCTAGCTTCTGCCGAGACAAATGAGTACCGCCCCGCACAGCACCGCGACCGCACGGCACCACACCTCGTCCTCCCCAACCGCTTGCGGTCCTCGCGTTGCTGCGGTCCTCAGCCCTCGCGCGTTTCGACGCGACACGAGGTCGCGCCAGCACGCGCCGAGATAGAGGCTCTCCATCGCGCTACTGGCTAAGGTCCCAGTCGCGCGACTAGCCGAAAGGAGCTATCAACGTCCACAACTCAGACCCACGGTGGGTCGCACAGATCGCGCATCGACCCGATGGTGTGGTGGGGGTCGTACTCGCCAACCGTGCCCGATTCTTCGAGCCACACCGACCGCAGACCCGCCGCGTGCGCGCCCGCCACGTCCGAGCGAAGCGAGTTCCCGACGTGAACCGTCTCGGCGGGAGTTGCCCCCATCGCGGCGAGCGCGTGGTCGAACGGCTCGGGGTCGGGCTTGACCGCGTGGTCCGACCCGGCGAACGCGAACGCCCCGAAGTGGTCCGCGATGTCCAGCGCCCGGAGCTTGGCGGTCTGGGTCCCGCGGCCGCCGTTGGTCACCAGCGCGAGGTCGTGGGTCGCCCCGAGGCGGTCGAGCGCGGCTTCCGCCCCCGGCAGGAACTCGACGTCGGTCGGGTCGGGGTCCTCGTAGGCGCGGGCGACCGCCAGCGCGTCGGCTCGCTCCCGACCCCGTTCGTCGGCGATGGCTCCGAAGCAGTTCTCCCGAAGTCCGAGCAGCGTGTCGGCGCTGACCTCCGGGAGCCACCGCCGGACGTCGCTACCGTCGAAGAACGGCTCGACGCCCGCCGCGTCGAAGGCGTCGGCGAGCCGGTCGGCCCCGGAGGTGGGGTGGCGACAGATGGTGTCGTCGAGGTCGAGGAAGACGGTCGAGACCGCAACGCTCGACCCGTCCGCGCGAGTCATGGCCGGGGATAGGCACCCCGGCGTGAAAAGTGGCTCGTCAGTCGACCAGCCGGGAGTCCGTGGTCGTCACCCGACCAGCCGCTCGTGTTCGACCTTCATGCACCGGTCCTGCACGACTCGCTTGCCGGCCGCTTCCGCGCGGGCGGCCGACTCGTCGTCGGCGATGCCGAGTTGGGTCCAGACGACCTCGGCGTCGTCGCGCTCGATTGCCTGCTCGACGATGCCCGCGACCTCCTCGCTGGGTCGGAACACGTCCACCACGTCGACTTCCGCCTCGACCTCGGCCAGCGAGTCGTGGGCCTCCCGGCCGAATATCTCGTCGGCGTAGGGGTTGACCGGAATCACCTCGTAGCCGTGCTCGCGCAGGTACTCGGGCACGTCGTGGGCGGCCTTGCCGGGCGTGGTCGAGCAGCCGACGACCGCGATGCGGTCCGCGCTCAGAATCTCGCGGAGTTCGGCGTCGCTGTCTACGGGCATAATAGAGAAGAGGCGACCGTCAGGCAAAAGCGTTCAGGTGGCGGCGGTCGTGTACAGATGCGCGAGTTGTCGTAGCGACAGGTCTTCGAAAGCCCTCGGTCGGTGGTCGCGCTAATCGGAACACGACCACGGCGGGTCCGGGGCCTCTCGTCCCGCGTCAGGTCCCACTCGACCAACGCCGACCTACCGTCCCGGCGGACTGTCCCGACCCACGCGAATCTCGTGGGCCTCGACGTCCTCCAGCGCGGCGACCTGCCCGCCGACCGTGACCTCGCCGTCCCCGGTGTCGATCGTCATGCCCGCGACGCGCTCGCCCCCCTCGAACGAGAAGCCGACGACCTTCCCCTCCACGACGCGGGACGCGCCCGTCTCGATGTCACGGCCCTCGACCGTGGCGTGGAAGTCGCCGTCGAGTTCCTGCAACTCCTTGACGCACCGTCGGATGGAGGCGTACCGCCGGGGGAACGGTCGGTCCTCGCCGTCGGCCGCGAGGGTGCGCTCGGCCGTGGTCCACAGCACCGTGCCGAAAAAGCCCGACACCAGAAAGCCCAGCGCCGACCGGTTGAAGATGACGCCGTAGCGGTCCTTGTCGTCCCGGAGCGCGTCCTGGGTGGCGTAGATGGAGTATTCGCCGTCCGCGACCGCGATGACGGGCGTGGTGATGCCCCGCCGGGCGCGGGCGGTCGTCGCCACGTCGAGGTAGTCGAAGCGCTCGGGGTCGGGTGCCTCGGCGGCGGGCGTGACCAGCAGCTCGACGCTGACGCCCTCGTCGGTGGCGTCCCGAAGGTCGTCCTCGAACCGCTCCAGCAGGCTGGGCGTCAGCGACAGCACGAGTTCGTACTCCGCCTCGGCGACGACGTCTTCGAGGTAGCGCAGGATGGTCGAGCGCGACTTGACCAGCGAGACGGCTTCCGTGTCCCGGGCGGGCGCGGTGTAGCGCGCCTCCAGCTCCGCGACCAGTTCGACCAGCGACGACTGGACGCCCGAGAACGCCTCGTCGGGGTCGACCGCGATGACCTTCATCGGCCGTGACTCCCGGAGTTCGACCAGTCCCCGGTCGCTGAGGCTGCGGACCGTGTCGTACACCCGCGGTTGGGGAATGTCGGTCCGGTCGGCGATCTCGCTGGCGGTGAGGTCCCCGTGTTCGAGGACGGTGAGGTAGGCGTCGATCTCGTACTCCCCGAGGTCGAACCGCTCGCCCACCTGCTCCATGGTCGCGCGCAGGTCGTCGGAAGCCATGTACGGCACCATTCGCTTCGGGGATAAATGATTTATCCGGTTTCGAGTAGCACCCGGTTCCGAAAACGAGTTTCATCAGGGGCGTAGTTCCGGCGCTCGCGACCCGGACGGCTCTTCGCGTGGGAAAAGGGTTTTGCCGGCTCCGCCGGAGGTTGGGCCTATGCCCGCGTCCGCAGACGCCGTGACGGAAGTGATTCGGACCCTCCAGTCGCTTCCGGGTTGGGAGTTCGTCGAGGCCGCGCTGGTGTTGGTGGTCGGCTGGTACGCCTCGAAGCTGCTGGTCCGGTTTCTCGGCCGGCCGGTGGCGCGCCGGTTCGGGCGACCGAGCCTGACCAAGACCGTCCTCGGCGGCGTCCGAGCCATCGTGTTGCTGATCGCGGCGTCGGTCGCGGCCAACCGCGTCGGGTTCGAGCCCGGCCAGATTCTGCTGTCCGTCACCGTCTTCTCGGCGGTGCTGGGGCTGGTGCTCGCGCCCATCATCGGGAGCGTCATCAACGGCCTGTTCCTGCTGGCCGACCAGCCCTACGAGATCGGCGACATGATAGAGCTCGTCGACCAGAACAAGCGGGGCTACGTCGAGGACATCACGCTCCGGTACACCAAGATATTCACGCTCGAGAACACCTTCCTCGTCGTCCCGAACTCCAACATGCGCGACCGGGACGTCATCAACTACTCGGCCGAGGACACCCGGTCGCGGCTCTCGCTGGAGGTGCTGGTGACCTACGAGAGCGACGTCGAGCGGGGTCGGGCCATCATGGAGCGGGCGGCCCGCGAGACGCCCGAGGTCGTCGAGGGCGGTCCGGACATCCGCGTGGGGAGCGCGCGCTACCCCGCCGCGCCGGTCACCTACGTCAAGGAGTTCGCCGACCACGGCGTCCTGCTCGACCTGCGCTACTGGGTCAAAGACCCCTACTACCTGGCGCGCGTCCGGTCGAAGATACAGGACCGCATCTGGAGCCAACTCGACGACGCCGACGTGGAGATCGCCTACCCCCACAGGCACCACGTCTTCGACGAGACCAGCGGCACCGCGCGGGTGACGGTCGAGGACGGTCGCACGCACCGACCACGGTCCGAGGAGTTCGACTCGCAGGGCCCCGACGTCTAGCTCGCGCCAACCGTGACGATTTCGGCGTCGAGCTTCCGGCGGAGGTACGTCTCGACGTCGGGGTCGGAGCTGAGCCGTCGGAGCGCGCGCCGCCACCGACTCGCCTGCTTGTGGCCGATGACCACGACGTCGGCGTCCTCGGCCGCCACCTCGTCGAGGATGGTCTCCTCGACCAGGAACCCCTCGCGGACCACGTACCGGGCGTTCGCCAGCCGGCCGAACTCGGCCTCGACCGCGCGTCGGAGGGTCGTCCGCGTCACCTCCCGGCCCCGCTGGTAGACGTTGACGTGGAGCACCGTGAGTGCCGCGTCGCGCTCCTCGGCGATGCGGACGGCCTCTGCGAGCGTGCGCTTGGAGTGTCCCGTGAGCGGGTACCGAACCGGAACGACGACCTGCGTCATCGTCTCCTCGGACGCGCCAGACCCCCTTCTAACTCCCGGCTTCGGTCCGGGGCGTCCGCCGTCGGGACGCCCCGTGGCTCCTCGGTGGGCGCTACTCGACCTCGACGATGCGACCCTCTAGCTCGGGCGCGAGCCCCGCCTCGCGGGCGTACTCGACCAGCACCTCGTACTGGATGCCCGCCTCGGCCACCCGGTGGGCCTCCCGGAGCGAGGGGAACTCGTCGTCGGTGTGGAGGACGTAGTCCGAGAGCGCGACCGAGTACGTCCGGGCGGGGTCGAGCGGCTCGCCGCCGACCCGGACCGACTCGACGGTCCGGGCGTCGGGGTCCCACGCGATTTCGGCACCGCTGACCTGCGCGTGCCACCAGCCCGCCTCCGCGAACCCGAGGTCGGGGCTGGCGGCCCACTCGAACGCGGCGCGGAGCGCGTCGCCCGGCACCTCGGCGACCACGACCCGCTCGTCGAACGGCGTCACGCTCACGAGGTCGGCCGCCGTGACCTCGCCGTCGAGGGCGTCGCCGGTCCGGACCCCGCCGCTGTTCTGGAGGCCGACCTCGGCGTCGGTCTCCCATCGGTAGGCGTCGGCCACGAAGTTGCCGAGCCGACACTCGCCGCCGAACAGCGTGGTCTCGGTCCGGTCTATCGGCGGCTCGACCCGACCGACCACCTCGTTCAGCCCGGTCTCGGCGAGTCGGTCGCGCATGGCCGCCGCGACTCCCTCGTGGACCGGCGCATCCGCGACCGGGTGGCGGGTGACCCCGTGGGCGTCGTCGCCGGCGTCGAGGTCGACTTCGAGGACGACCGAACCCCCGTCGCCGGGCCGGGTGAGCACGGTTCCGTCGATTCGCTCGCACCGCTCGGTCGGGACGTGCCCGCCGAGGATGACGTCGGCGTCGACCGCGCGGGCGAGTTCCTCGTCGCCCCGGCCGAGGTGCGAGAGGACGACCCGGTAGTCGGCGTCGAGGTCCGCGAGCGCGTCGCGGGCCGCGGCGACCGGGTCGGTGAAATCGAGGTCCGACGCGGCGGGGTTGATGGAGGGCGTCCGCGCGGTCGTGACGCCGACGAAGCCCACGCTCGCGTCCCCGGCCTCGACGACGGCGGTCGGGCCGACCCCGACGTCGCTCCCGAATCGCTCGCCGGCCTCGCGGTCGGCCCAGACGTTGGCGCTGACCCACCGCTGGGGCGACTCGTCGACGAGTCGGCCGAGCGCCGCCCGCCCGTGGTCGAACTCGTGATTGCCGAAGGTCTCGACGTCGGGCTCGACCGCGCGGAAGAAGTCCAGCGCCTGCGCGCCCTCGGTCACCAGCGCGAGCACGCCCGGCGAGGTGTCGTCGCCCGAGCCGGCCAGAATCGCGTCCGTCGGCGAGTCGGCCCGGAGCGCCCGGAGCAGACCGGCGAGCCGACCGGCGCGCTCGGGGGTGTCGTAGACGTTCTCGACGTCCGAGTAGTGGAGGAGACGAGGAGCCATCGAATCCGCGTTTCGGCGGCGGGGAGAAAGGCGTTCGGAATCGCCGAGACGGCACGCCTAACACCCTCCGGGGCCTACGACGGGACGATGGAGGCCATCACGACCGACGGGCGGACGGTGTTCGTCTCCCGCGAGGAGGGCGACCGCGGCTCGAAGGGTCCCTTCTTCGTCGTCTACGGCGACGAGGACGGCCGGGACCGCTACGGCTACGTCTGTGGCAACTGCGAGCGAGTGGACAACGCGATGGACCCGATGGGCCGCATCGAGTGCAACGTCTGTGGCAACGTCCGCAAGCCGACCGAGTGGGACGCCGCCCACGAGTGAGTCGGACGCTCGCCCGCGGGACCGCCTCGCCGGCCAGTCGGCTTTTGCGCCCGTTCGGCGTACGCCCGGCATGGCCGAGGTACGCGAGGACGCGCTCGACCAGATCGACAGCCACGAGTCGTTGCTGGTCAACGACTTCGTCCGGTACGTCGAGGAGCACCACCACGACGGGCCACCCGGCGTGGACCGGGACCTGCTGGCGGCCTACGCCGAGGCGGCGGCCTTCGACGTGGACATGTCGGCGCTCGACGACGACCTCGTCGACAGCGACGAGTGGGTCCCCGGCAAGAAGCTGTACCACCTCGGCGAGGGCCGAATCAGCACGTATCCGCCGAGCTGGCACGAGGCGTTCGACGGGCTCGACGACCTGCTCGACCTCGTCGCGACCATCGAGACGCAGGTGACCGAGTCCGAGGGGACCCAGTTCGAGGCGGTCACCGAGGAGGGCGTCCCCGAGGTCAAACTCTACCGGATGGCCAGAGTCGCGGCGGGCATCGACAGGGAGGCAGTCCAGTCCCGACTCGACGACCTCTCGGACGCCGGCGAGATAACGTGGGACCCGACCGTCCGGGACCCGCGCATCCAACTCGGCGAGGAGTCGCGGTAGCGCGTCGCCGCGGGTCGCCGGCTCGGCGCTTTGGGTCCGCTACCCCTGCGTTCGCCCCTCGAAGAAGTCCCACATGCGCTGGCTGGCGTCCGGCCCGCCCGGCGCGGCGTACTCGCCGCCCGGCGCGCCGCCCGACCACGCGTGACCCATGCCCTCGACCAGCCACTTCTCGACCACGGTGTCGCCGTCCCCGTCGTGGTACTCGTCGGTGGTGTAGTCGTACTCGTCGGCCGACCCCTCGGTCGTCTCGTCGGGGTCGGCGTCGGTGTCGCCGTCGCCGTCGTTCTCGACGAGGTCGGTGGTCCGGACGGCCTGCTCGGCGGCCTGATGGGCGTTTGTCGGGTCGACCGTCGCGTCGTCGGTACCGTGGAACACCACGGTCGGGACCGGGCTCGTGACGCCGTACTCCTCCATCGCGTCGTAGGCGTCCTCGGCCTTCTCCTGGGGGTCCGGCCCGCCCGACGACATCGCGAGCGTGCCGCCGTAGGAGGTGTCGGCCGCGTCGTACTCCAGCCCGGAGTGAATCCCAGCCGCCGCGTACACGTCGGCGTACTCCGCGAGCAGGTTCGACGCCATCGCCGCCCCGGCCGACAGCCCCGCGACGTAGACCCGCGAGTCGTCCAGGTCCTCGGCGTCGACGGTCTCTTCGGTCATGTCCGCGATGATGTCGGCCTCGCCGCTGTTTCGGGTCGTGTTGTAGTCGTAGTACCAGTTCCAACATCGCAGGGCGTTGCGGGCGTTGTACTGGTCGGGGTAGACGACCGCAAAGCCCTCGTCGTCGGCCACGTCGTTCATCCGCGTCTCCTCGCGGAACTGGTCGGCGTCCTGCGAACAGCCGTGGAGCATCACCACCAGCGGGTCGCCCGCGCCGACGCCCTCGGGGACGTACCGGTAGTAGTCGAACCCGCTGTAGGTGTGGTTCGTGTACGACCCGTCCGCGGCCGCCGTTCCGACGCCTCCGAGGACCGCGCCCGTTGCGACCGCACTGCCGACCGACGTGATGAGGGTTCGTCTGTCGTAGGCCATGGCGTGCCAATACATACCATTAACGGTAAAATCTAACGGCGGGTTAATATGTAAAATGGTTCGCTCGGGCGACGAGTAGCTACGTCGGCGCTGGGCTCGGCGTGCTCGCGGGGTCAGACCGCCGGGCCCTGCGGGTCCGCCCGCCCGCCGCTCGCGTCGACGGCGTGGCCGAACGCGGTCCCGAACATGTAGCTTCCGGCGAGGTAGAGCCAGAAGTAGAAGAACGGCGTGACGACGAGGCCGACGCCGAACGTGACGGTCGTGAACACGCTCAGCGCCATCCCGCCCACCATCGAGATGCCGAACACGAGGAGCACGGCCTTGAGGTACTCGCCGCTGGTGAGGACCGGCTTCAGCGTCTCGAAGTCGAAGGCGGCACCGAGGCTCCCCTCGCGCCCGAGGTTGGTGAGTGCCGCCGGGACCGCGTACTGGATGACGAACAGCAACACCACCAGGAGGAGGATGGTGAGGATGCCGAGTCCCGCCAGCGCGCCGGCCGTCGACTCGCTGCCGGCGCTCGCTCCCGCGCCGATGACGACGACGAAGACTACCATGAGGAGTATCGGTCCGAACGCGTACGCGAGGCTGGCGGCCGTCGCTTTGAGGCCGTCGACGAACAGTCCGCCCCAATCTTCGAACGCGGGCGGTTCGGGGTCGCCCCGCGACGCTCCCGCCATCGCGCGGAGCATGTAGCCCGCAACGACGAACGCCGGCAACACCAACACCGACAACACTCCGAACACGCCGCCGATCAGGATGCGGACCAGTCCACTCTCCCCGTTGGTGGGGTAAGATAACGCATCTTCTAACATACACTACACATGAACTAGCACCGGCACTTAAACGTTCTTGAGACGGCGAGCCGCCGTCGAAGCCGTCGCCGCGAGGGGACGCTCGGCGGACGCCGTCGACCGCAGGTGACTTATCCGCACGCGGTCGACCTCGAACCATGCGAATCCAGAGCCGCCAGCGCGTCGAGGGCGGGCGCGAGCGCATCGCGCTCGTCCCCGAGAGCCTCGACGACCTCTGGCACCTCTCGTACGTCCTCGAACCCGGCGACCGCGTCTCGGGCGACACCACCCGGCGCATCCAGCGCAACGACGACCAGATGCGCGACACCGGCGGCGAGCGCGAACACATGTGGGTCGAAATCGAGGTCGAGTCGGTCGAGTTCCACAAGTTCGCCAACCGGCTCCGCGTCGGCGGGGCCATCGCGGACTGCTCGCGGGAGGACCAGTTGGGCCAACACCACACCCTCAACGTCGAGGAGACCAAGGAGATAGAGATAGAGAAGGTGTGGAAGCCCGACCAGCTCGACCGGCTCGAAGAGGCCGAGGCGGCGACCGACAACCCCGACGTCGCCATCGCCACGGTCGAGGAGGGGAAAGCGCACGTCCACACCGTCACTCAGTACGGTGCCGAGGAGAAAGGCGAGTTCTCGGGGACGACCGGCAAGGGCGAGTACGCCGAGAGCCGGGACGGACTGTTCGCGGAACTGTCCGACGCGCTCGCGCGGATGGACGTCGACGCCATCGTGCTGGCGGGGCCGGGGTTCACCAAGCAGGACGCCCTCGACTACGTCGCGGAGAACGAACCCGACCTGACCGAGAAGATAACGACGGTCGACACCAGCGCGGTCGGCGACCGGGGCGTCCACGAGGTGCTCAAGCGCGGCGCGGTCGAGGAGGTTCAAAAGGAGACCCGCATCGCCGAGGAGGCCGAGCTCATCGACGACCTCACCAGGCGAATCGGCGAGGGCGCGCGTGCGGCCTACGGCGCCGAGCAGGTCCAGAAGGCGGCCGACTACGGAGCCATCGAGCACCTCCTGATTCTGGACGAGCGCCTGCGCGAGGAGCGCGACGGCGCGGGCGAGTGGGATTTCGACGTGAACGACCTCATCACGGCGACCGAGCAGAAAGGCGGGGACGTGACGGTGTTCTCCAGCGAGTTCGCGCCGGGGGACCAGCTGGCGGGCTTCGGCGGCATCGCGGCGTTACTGCGGTATCGACTGGAGTAACGTCGGTGTGGGGTTTCAGGTGCGCTGATTCGTTTTTCGTTCGGTGCGGACTGTCCCTTCGTTCGGCGCACGCTGACTTGACTTTTCACTCGGCGCGCGCTGGCACGACCCGTCAGTGGTCGCGCCATTTCGTGCGAGGGCCGAGTAGCGCAACGTAGTGAGCAACGCAGGCGGCTGGGGAGGACGAGGCGCGGTGCCGTGCGGTTGCGGTGTCGTGCGGTCAGTCATCGGTCGAGGAAGTAGCTAGCTACCTGAGTACATCGTATTCTGCCTCAAGTACATCTGAGCTAGCTACTGCCGAGGCAAATGAGTGACCGCACCGCCCCGCACCCGCGACCGCACGGCGAAAGCCTCAGGCCTCCCCAGCCTCGGGGCGCATGAACGCGCCCCTCCCTCGCGCGCGTTGCTCGCGCGCGCCGGGTTCAAAACGTCTCGTTCCCCTCACCCCCGTTCTGTTTCGTCCGAACATCTCGTCTCTCTCGCTCCCGTTCGGCCCCTCGCAGCTCACCAGCCGACCACGTCACGATTCGACCCGCCGCCCAAATCGACCCAGTCCCGAAGCCATTATCACCGTTCCCGGCCCCCGTCCCTACCATGAAGGTCACCTTTCTCGGCACGGGAAGCGCCATGCCGACCGGCGAGCGCTACCAGACCGGCATCCTCGTCGCGGACGAGGAGGCCGACCGCAACGTTCTCGTCGACTGCGGCAGCGGCGTCCTCCACCGGCTCCAGCAGTCGGGCGTGGGCTACGAGAACGTCTCGACCGTCCTGCTGACCCACCATCACCTCGACCACACCGCCGACCTGCTCTCGTTGCTCAAGGCGCGCTGGCTGGCGGGCGAGGAGCATCTCGAAATCGTCGGCCCGGCCGGGACCAAGCGACTCGTCGACGACCTCGTCGAGATATACGACTACCTCGACGGGCGGGTCGACCTCCGAGTCCGGGAGGTCGGCGCACACGGGTTCGAGGTCGCGGGCTTCGAGGTCGAGGCGTTCGAGACGCGCCACTCGCTGCCGTGTCTGGCCTACCGCTTCGGCGACGAGTTCACCTACGGCGGCGACAGCGAGGCGTTCGAGGGCCTGCCCAACTTCGCCGACGGCTGTGACGTGCTGGCTCACGACTGCTCGTTCCCCGACGACGTGGACGTGGACAACCACCCCACGCCGACCCAGCTCGGCGAGGCGCTGGCCGGGTCGGGCGCGGACATCGGTCGGGTCTATCTGACCCATCTCTACCCCCACACCGAGGGCCGCCACGAGGAGATGCTCGACAGCATCGAGGCGGTGTACGACGGCGACGTGCGGTTCGCTGACGACTTGCGGACCGTCGAGTTGTAGGGCGGGCCAGCACGCGGAGGAACCTACTCCAAGTCGTCGACGACGTCCCACGCCGACGTCTCGTCCGGGAAGATGGCCAAGGGGTTGTCCTCGTGGGTGCGAGTGAACCCGTCGTTCTTCGGGTCGCGCAGTTCCGCGAACCAGAACTGGACGCCGTCGAGTCCCTCCTCGCGGGCGACCCGGGTCGCCGTCCGGAAGAACTCGTTTCGCAGCGAGACCGGCAGGTCCTCCTCGGGGTCGACCACCGCGCCGAACTCGCCGAAGTACGCGGGCTTCCCGACCTCCTCGTGGGCGTTACGGACGTGGGTGCGGACGTACTCGGCGAACGCTTCTTGGTCGCGGACCGTGGTGTCACCGGCGTAGCGCTCGACGGGGTAGTCGTGGAACGAACACGCGTCGATTGCGTCGGACTCGTGGGTCTCGACGTAGGCGTTCCGGACGTTCCACGACTCGTAGACCGCTCCGGTCGCACCGTGCATGCCGCTGCCGACGAGATGCGAGTCGTCGACGGACTTGACGTGGCTGGCGGCGGCGTCGTACCAGTCCGTGAGGGGTTCGCCGCGCCGCTCGTCGTGGTACTCTATCTCGTTGCCCACCTCCCACATCAGGACGGTCGGGTCGTTCCGATACTCGACGCCGGTCAACTGGTTCGTGCGAGTCAGGACGTGTTCGACGTAGTTCCGGTAGTACTCGTTGGCCTGCTCGTCGCCGAAGAAGTCGTTCGTCGTCTCGGCGGTGTCCGACCAGTCGGCGTAGGCGGCCGGACTCGGCGCGTGGTCTGCACCGAACCAGTTGTTCAACAGCGGGACGACCAGCCGGACGTCGTGGCGTTTAGCCGCCAGAAGAACGTAGTCGAAGTGCTCGAACCAGTCGTCCCGGAAGGTCCCCGGTTCGGGATGGACGTCGGAGTCGGTCCACGCTGGCGGGAATCCCCAGGTTCGGACCACCGAGACCCCGTGGTTCGACAGGTACTCGAACAGGCGGTCGACGTACTGGCGGCCCCACGGTCGCACGGGCAGGTGGTTGTTGTTCACGCCGACGTACCGGAACCGCGACCCGTCGAGGACGAAGTTCGTGCCGTCCCGACCGACGAACGACGGCGGGTACCGTTCGACAGTCACCGACGCGGTCGCGGCGTCCCGGCGTTCGCCGTCGACCGAGAGCGTGGCTTCGACGGTCCGGTCACCGACCCGTGGCTGTCGTATCTCGAACTCGGCCGTTCGTGCGCCGCCGGGGGCCAGCGAAACGGAGGTCGACCCCGTCGACTCCCCCGAGAGGGCGAGCGTGACGGTCGCCTCCGCCGACGCGTCCCCCTGATTCGCCACGTCGACGGCCACGGTGGCCGGCCGGGTCTGTCGGACCGCGTCGGCCTCCACGCGGAGTTCCGAGACCGCGAGGTCGGGGGCCGACGGCGCGCTCGTTTCGGTCACGGTCGTCTCGCTCGTCGCGGTCGCGGTGACCGTCGGCGTGGCGTTCCCGGTCGTCGTCGAACCCTCGCCGCTCCCCGACGAGCAACCGGCGATGCTGGCCATCGCCGCGACGACGCTCCCGAGACAGGCCCGCCGTCCCAGTCCGTTTCGAGCGGACGACTCGTCCTCGGCGTCCTCCGGGTGGTCGCGTCCGTTCGTCACGGCCAATCGGTCCGATTGCAGCGTAAAAAATCCACGGGTCGACTGCCCGAACGAATCCCCGGGCCGAGACCTGCGACGGGGCCGCCGAGGGCACCTGCGAACCGTGCTACCGCCGACCGACGCCGAACTGTTTTCACTCCTCGGTCCGTCCCGTGACGCATGACCGACGGCTGCCCGCACCTCGACTACCGGCCCCTCGCCGACGCCGGGGACGACGCCGACGCCCGCGCCTACTGCACCGCCGCCGAGGAGTTCGTGCAGGCGATGCGCGCCGACGTCTGCAACGACCGGTACGACCTCGACCACGCGACCGACTGCGAGATATACCGCGACCACGAGGGACTCCCAGCGATTCCGGGAGCGGACGGCGAATGAGCTACGACGACTACCTCGCGGGCGAGCCCGTAATCGTGACGGCGGCGCTGACCGGCGGGGTTCACGGCAGGGAGGCCAACCCGAACCTGCCCGAGACGCCCGAGGAGATCGGCCGCGCGGCGGCGGCGTGCGAGGCGGCCGGGGCCGCGGTCGTCCACCTCCACGCCCGCCGCGAGTCGGGCGAGCGGTCGTTCGACCGCGAGCGATTTCAGGCCATCACCGACGAGGTCCGGTCGCGGACGAACCTCGTGGTCCAGCACTCGACCGGCGGGACCGGCGCGTCCGTCGAGGCCCGCCGCCAGTCGCTCCGGACCGACCCGCCGCCGGAGATGGCCAGCCTCGACATGGGGCCGCTGAACCGGTATCGCCACCTCACCAGCGAGAACACTCGCGGCACCGTCGACTCGCTGTACGACGAGATGGCCGACCGGGGCATCAAGCCCGAACTGGAGGCGTTCAACGACGGCCACCTCAACGAGGTCCGGGGGTTGCTGGAGCGTCGGGACCTCGACGACCCGGTGTACGCCACGCTCATCTTCGGCGGGGGAACCACCTCGCCTCCCTCGCCCCGGAACCTGCTCAACGCGGTCGAGAACCTGCCCGACGGCGCGCTGTTCAACACGCTCGGATTCGGTCGCCACCAGCTTCCGCTCACCACGATGGGAATCCTGCTCGGCGGCCACGTCCGGGTCGGACTGGAGGACAACGTCTACTACGGCGACGGCGACCTCGCCGAGAGCAACGCCCAACTGGTCGTCCGGGCCGCCGAACTGGCCGAGACGCTCGGCCGGCCGGTGGCGACGCCCGACGAGGCCCGCGAGATACTCGGGCTGTGAGTCGGTCCGTCGGCGGGTCGAACGCCGACGCCGGCGACGCCACACCGGGTTACGTCTAGTAACCTGATTTCATCGAGGCCCCGGCAACGCTCAAGGATGCGGACCGGCTACGTTCGGCCATGACGAACGCCGAGTTCGCGGAGGACGAGAGGTAACGATGGCTGGACACAATCCACATCGGGGCGAGGACGACCCCCACGCGGGACAGCCAGTCGGGACTGCGGGCGCGGCCCTCGACGACGCCGACGCGGCGGTCGTGCTGGTCCACGGTCGCGGCGCAACGGCCGAGAGCATGCTGGAGATGGCCGGCGAGTTCGCGGCCGACGGCGTGGCGTACCTCGCGCCCCAGGCCAAGGGCCGGACGTGGTACCCCAACTCCTTCCTCGAAGCCATCGAGACCAACGAGCCGAGCCTGTCGTCGGCGCTGGCGCTGGTCGAGGACGTGCTGGGCCGCGTGCGCAACGCCGGGGTTCCGACCGACCGGACCGCGCTCGTGGGCTTCTCGCAAGGAGCCTGCCTGTCGAGCGAGTACGTCGCCCGGAACGCCGACCGCTACGGCGGGCTGGCGGCGCTGAGTGGCGGCCTCATCGGCCCCGAGGGGACGCCGCGAGAGTACGACGGCGACCTCGCGGGCACGCCCGTCTTCCTCGGCTGTAGCGACGTCGACCCCCATATCCCGGTCGAGCGGGTCCACGAGACCCGCGACGTGCTGGACGAGCTGGGCGCGGACGTGACCGAGCGCATCTACGAGGGGATGGGCCACGGCGTGAACGAGGAGGAGTTGGAGTACGTGGCGAAACTGGTCGTGGGACTGACGGACGGGGAGTGAGTCGGCGAAACTGGCTCGGTCAGCGGACTTGTTGCGGTTTCGGCATCGCGGCTGGCCGCCGAACGCGCCAACCGGCGGGGTCGCTCGACCAATCGACCAAGTGGTCGGGGAGAGCGGTTTCGGTGGGTTGTAGGGGGTCGGTGTGTGGGTTGTAGGGGGTCGGTGTGTGGGTTGTAGGGGGTCGGTGTGTGGGTTGTAGGGGGTCGGTGCGTGGGTTGTAGGGGGTCGGTGCGTGGACTGCAACGTGTGGGGCGCAGTGCGGTGGCAGCGTCTCCTGGACTCAAGCAGTAGGTCGCCGCCTGACTTCGGCGGTCTCCGATTCGATTCAGCTAGCTACTGCCTCAACCGATGAGACACCGCGACCGCACCGCGACCACACCACGACCACACCACGACCACACCACGACCGCACCGCACAGCACGGCCCTCACGCCTCCCCAGCCTCGTCGCTCACTTCGTTCGCTCCTCCCTCGCGCGCGTCACTCGCACGCGCCGGTTCCACGGTCTACTTTTGTCTCCTCGGAATCGGAGCCGAGGATTCTCTTGGATGATAGAGGGCCTGTATGCTGGTATTACACCTCCACCTCGTGGAAAAGACCTTTAAGTGATATTCGACGCCGCTTCCGTCCGGATTTCACTTTCACTCCGGAGGCCGAACCGTCTTACGTCCCCGGCCCCAAGCGACCGCCAGAATGGAGGCGCGCGAGTTGCTGGCGCGGGGGGCGTTCGACTACGACGCCGAGTCGGTCGACGTCGACGACGCCGACGTGCTGGCGTCGCTGGAGCCGGCGGTGCGGGAGTGGTGGGTCGACCAGTTCGGCGAGTACGTCCCCGACAACGGCGGCTTCTTCACGCCG
Source organism: Halorussus halobius (assembly GCF_004765805.1). GTDB lineage: Archaea > Halobacteriota > Halobacteria > Halobacteriales > Haladaptataceae > Halorussus > Halorussus halobius. The sequence goes on from NZ_SBIU01000005.1 coordinate 117,207, forward strand.
CCACAGAAGGAGGCCGTCCCGCTGGTCCGGGAGGGCGAGAACGCGCTCGTCGCCTCGCCCACCGGGTCGGGCAAGACGCTGGCGTCGTTCACCGCCATCATCAACGAGCTGTTCCGGCGCGAGCGCGAGACCGACGACGGCCTCGACAACTCGGTGTACTGCCTGTACGTCTCGCCGCTCAAGTCGCTGGCCAACGACATCCACCGGAATCTGGCGGTGCCGCTGGAGGGCATCGCGGCGCGGGCCGACGGCGACCCCGAGATTCGCCACGCCATCCGGCACGGCGACACCGATTCGAGCGAGCGCCAGAAGATGCTCGACGAGACGCCCCACATCCTCAACACGACGCCAGAGACGCTGGCGATTCTGCTCAACTCGCCCAAGTTCAAGGAGAAGCTGGAAACGGTCGAGTACGTCGTGGTCGACGAGATACACAGCCTCGCGGACGGCAAGCGGGGAACCCACCTCGCGGTGAGTCTGGAGCGACTGGAGAACATGGCCGAGTCGTCGCCCACCCGCATCGGCTGCTCGGCGACGGTCGAACCCCTCGACCGAATCGCGGAGTTTCTCGTCGGGTGTGACGTGAACGCCTCGACCGGCGACTCGACGCCCCGCGACTGTGAAATCGTGGACACCCGGTTCGTCCGGGACCTCGACGTCGAGTTGCGGTGTCCGACCGACGACCTCATCGACACGCCGCGGGACGTGGTCAACGAGCGGTTCTACGACCAGTTGCACGACCTGGTCGGCGACCACACCAACACGCTCGTATTCACCAACACGCGGTCGGGTGCCGAGCGCGTCCTCCACGAGCTCCGCCGGCGGTTCGACGCCTACGACGAGGACAACTCGGGGTGTCACCACGGCAGCCTCTCGAAGGACGCCCGCCAGTCCATCGAGGCGGACCTGAAGGCCGGCAGCCTAGACGTGGTGACGACCTCCACGAGCCTCGAACTCGGCATCGACATGCCCCACGTCGATCTGGTGGTGCAGGTCGGCTCGCCCAAGTCGGTCGCGGCCCTGCTCCAGCGGGTGGGCCGGGCGGGCCACCAGCTCGGCCAGACCGTGACGGGACGGGTCATCGCGCTCGACCGCGACGAACTCGTGGAGTGTGCCGTGATGCTCAAGAAGGCCGAGGAGGGGTTCGTCGACCGCGTGTTCGTGCCCGAGGAGGCCTACGACGTGGCGGCCCAGCACGTCTACGGCATGGCCATCAACGCCGTGCGGCCCGAGCGCGAGGTCCGGGCGACCCTCCGGCGGGCCTACCCCTACCGGAACTTCTCCGACGAGCAGTTCGAGACGCTGTTCCGCTATCTCACCTCCGACTACGAGGGGCTGGAGGACAAGAACGTCTACGCCAAGATCTGGCGCGACGAGAACGACCCGCCCGACGGCGAGTACCACTACCCCGAGTTCGAGGTGGGCGAGCCGCTGGTGGGCAAGCGCGGCAAGCTCGCGCGGGTCATCTACATGACCAACATCGGCACCATCCCGGATTCGTTTACCTGCGACGTGTTCACCCGCGCCGACGACGAGTGGGTGGGCACCCTCGACGAGGCGTACCTCGACACGCTCGAACCCGGCGACGTGTTCGTGCTGGGCGGCGACCGCTTCGAGTTCCGCTACCGCCGGGGGTCGAAGGTGTACGCCGACCGGACGAGCGCGCGCCCGACGGTTCCCTCGTGGTTCTCCGAGCGCCTGCCACTCTCGTACGACCTCGGGCGGGCGGTCCTCGACTTTCAGGGCGAACTCCTCGACCGGTTCCAGAAGCGGGGCAAGCCCGCCGTCAGGGTGTGGCTCCGGGAGTTCCCGCTGGACGAGAACAGCGTTCTGGCCATCGCCCGGATGTTCGACGAGCAGATTCGGTACGCCGGCCCCGACAGCGTCAGCACCGACGACCGACTCGCGGTCGAGGTCGAACTCGACCGCGACGAGTACGAGCGCCACTACTACGTCCACTCGAACTACGGCCGGCGATTCAACGACGGGCTCTCGCGGCTGGTGGCGTATCGGTGTGCCAACGCCGCCAACACCAACGTCTCGGTCGCGGTCGCCGACCACGGGTTCACCGTCTCGATGCCGCTGAACCGGAAGGTCGACGTGGCCGAGATTCTTCGCGACGTCCGCCCCGAGGCGGTCCGCGAGGACCTCCGGGCCGCGCTCGACGGGACGGAACTGCTCCAGCGGTACTTCCGCATCGACGCCACCCGGTCGCTGATGATACTCAAACGCTACAAGGGCTACGAGAAGTCCGCCAGCGAGCAGCAGGTCTCCAGCGAGATGCTGCTCGGGTTCGCCGAGGACCTCGACGACTTCGCGGTGGTCGAGGAGACCTACCGGGAGATACTCGAGGACAAACTGGCCGTCTCGGCCGTCGAGGACGTGCTGGGGGCCGTCCAGTCCGGCGACGTCGCGGTGACCAGCAACCGCGTCGACACGCCCTCGCCCAAGGCGTTCGGGCTCGCCACGCTGATGGCCAGCGACGTCGTGCTGGCCGAGGACGAGAGCGCGGTGTTGCAGGAGTTCCACGAGCGCGTCCTCGACGAGATCGGCGACGAGTACGGGAGTGCTGGTGCGTCGGCCGCGAAGTGAGCCGCCGGAGCCGACGAACGTACGGAAAGTGACAAAAGTATCTTCCCCCTCGTCCGACTGCGTTCCGCCAATGACCGCGATAGAGCAAGTCCGATTCCTGGCGGCGTCCGAACACCGCGTAGCGGCGCTCGGGGCCCTCGGTTCGTCGCCGCTGTCGCCCGCCCAGTTGCGCGAGGACCTCGACGTGTCGCGCGCGACCGTACATCGAATCCTCGACTCGTTCGAGGAGTTCGGCTGGGTCAGACGCGGCGACGACGGCTATCGGGCGACCGCTGCGGGCCGAATCGTCCTCCGACGGTTCGACGACGTCCGCGAGACCGTCGCGGCGGTCGACTCGCTGAGCGAGTTCCTCTCGGAGTTCGAGTTGGCCCACGACCTCCCGCTGCCCCTCGATGAGTACGACGTCGTCGCGTCGACGCCGACCGACCCCTACGCCGCCGCCGAGCACTTCGTGAGCGGGGTCCCGACCGACGCCGACCGGTTGCGCGCGCTGTTGCCCACCGTGGTCCCGGCGTTCGACCGGGCGTGCGAACCGCTCGTCGAGCGCGGGGCCTCGGTGCAGTTGGTGCTCTCGCAGTCGGCCGCCGAGACCTCTCGGGAGTCGTATCCCGAGAACTTCGAGCAGGCGCTGGCGCTCGACAGCCTCTCGCTGTCGATATCGCCCGAGACGTTCACGTTCGGCCTCTCGGTGTTCGACGAGACCGTGTTCCTCGGCGGCTACGACGACGGCGGCCACCTGGAGGTGTGTCTGCGCTCGACCGACGACGACCTCCGGGAGTGGGCGCTGTCGGTGTTCCGGACGTTCCGCGACGAGGCCGAGACCGTCGAATCGGCCCCGAAGGCGTGACCGTCGGGGACTCGACCCGACGTCGCGGCCCCGATGTTTCACCACCTGAAACGGACCCGGGAGCGTTACGCGACGCGAAACGGTCTCGGGCGATGAATACTCGTCCCCGTGGGTCGTAGCTGGAAGTGCGCCTCGAAGCCCGTACTTCCCCTTCTGTGGTGTCCGAGACGAGCCGTCTCCGATACCCGTTCGCCCGCCCCGAGCCGGGGTCCCCGCTCGGCGCTTTCGCTGCTCGTTCGCTCTTCGAGCGTCGGACGTCCCGCGCTCGCGGAGCGGTACGCTCGGACCGGGCGCTACGACTCCGACTGGGCCATCAGGTCCTCGATGGACGCCTCGAGCGACTCGATGCTCTCGGCGATGTTCCGAACCCTCGTCGCCTGCTCCTCGTTGGCGGACGCGATGTCCGCGACCGCCGACGACACCTCCTCGGCCCGCGCGACCACCGTGTCGGTCATGCTCGCTATCTCCTCGGTGCTGGCGGCCTGCTCCTCGGTGGTGTCGGCGATCTGGGTCACGCCCGCGTCGGTCTGCTGGACGGCCGCCACGATGGCCTGCTGGTTCTCGACCACCGACTGGACGTCGTCGGTGACCTCGTCGAGTCGGCGGTTGTTGGCCTCTATCTTCTCGACCGTGTCGTGGGTGGTCTCCTCGACCTCCTCGACGATGGCCTCTATCTCGTCGGCGCGCTCCTTCGAGCGCTCGGCGAGTTCCTTTATCTCGTTGGCGACCACGGTGAACCCGGAGCCGTCGCCGTCAGCCCGGGCCGCTTCGATGTTGGCGTTCAACGCCAGCAGGTTGGTCTGGTCGGCGATGTCGTCGATTACGTTCACCACCTCGCCGATGTCGTCGACGCGGTCCTGGAGGCTCCGGGCGTCGTCGACGACCGAGTCGGAGTCCGTGGCGACGGTGTCGATGGTGTCGAGCGTTCGCTCGGCGTTCTCGACCGAGGCCTCGGCGGAGGACTTGGCCTCGGCGCTCTGGTCGCTGACCTCGCTGGCGCTCGACGCGATCTCCTCGACCGTGGCGCTTAGCGACGACACCTCCGACTGCACTTCCCGGAGGTTGTCCTCCTGTTCGCGGGCGAGGTCGGTGACCCGCTGGGAGTCCGCGGAGACGTCGGCGGTCGATTCGTGGAGCTCGCCCACGGCGGCGTCGACCTCGTCGGTCATCTGCTCCTGGAGGTCCCGCATCCGCCGGCGCTGTTCGACGAGTTCGGTGAGCCGGGTGATGATCTCGACCGCCCCGACGACCGCCCCGCCCGGAGCGGTTATCGGTACGCCGAGCGCGCGCCCGTGGAACGTCTCGCCGTCGGCCGACTCCGCCGAGCGAACGTTCTCCTCGCGGACGGGTTCGCCCGTCCGGACGACCGACTCGGCGAGCGTCTCGTCCTGCCCGTCGGTCCCGAACAGTTCGTAGGCGTGGCGGCCGACCGCGTCGTCGGCGTCGTACCCCGTCAACTCCTCCGCGCCGGCGTTCCAGCGCGTGATGTGGCCGGCGTCGTCGACGACGAACGCGGGATTCGGGAGCTGGGCTATCAACTGCTCGAAGGCGAGACGCCAGAACTCGCCCGGCTCCGCGTCGGTCTCCGGTTCGATGCTTCGGTGGGTGTTCTCCGTGGCCATCTGTGTAGTTCGGTGTCTCGATTCGATCGTGGTTCCCGCTCGGTCCGAGCCGTCGTCGATTCCGCGCGGAGCGTCGAGCGCCCGCGCTGGGGGCGGTGGAACCGACCGACGGATTTCGGGTCCTACGATGGCTTGCTAATCACTCACACGTAAATTTGTTGGTGTGATTTCAACGACTGATAGTTGGGCCGTTCGACCCCCGTCCGCGGTCGACGAGCGACGACCGGGCGAAATCTGCGGTCGGTCGCGGCTACACGTCCACGGCGAAGTCGTCGCGGCCCGCCGACCGGGCCGCGAACGCCGCGAGCAGGTCGGCCGCCGCGTCGAGGTCCTCGACGTCGACGACCTCGGCGGGCGTGTGCATGTAGCGGTTCGGAATGCCGACGTTCAGCGACGGGATGCCGCCCTGGGCGGTGTAGAACGCGTCGGCGTCGGTGCCGGTCGAGCGCCCCGAGGCCTGCAACTGGACCGGCAGGTCGGCTTCCTCGGCGGCCTCGCGGACCGCGCGGACCACCTCGGGGTGGTTCGAGGAACCGCGCGCGACCACGGGGCCAGCGCCGAGGTCGACCTCGCCGTGCTGGTTCGTCTCGTCGTTGAGGTCCGGGGAGTCGACCGCGTGGGTCACGTCCACGGCGAGCGCGGCGTCGACCGGCAGGTCGAACCCGACCATCTTCGCGCCCTGCTTGCCGAGTTCCTCCTGGACGGTGCTGACCGCGTAGACGGTCGCGTCGGCGTCGCGCTCGGCCGCGCGTCGGGCCGCCTCGGCCGCGACCCAGATGCCCACGCGGTTGTCCATCCCGCGGGCGGCCATCCGGGTGCCCGCGAGTTCGCGGACCGGCGTCTCGAAGGTGATTGGATCGCCAACGTCCACCAGGTCGCGGGCCTCCGCCTCGCTGTCGGCTCCCACGTCGACGTGCTGTTCGGTCACGTCCTCGATTTCGTCCTCGGCCGTGTCCCGCAGGTGGATGGCGGTCTGGCCGACCACGCCCGGAACCACGCCCTCGTCGGTGTGCACGTCGACGTGCTGGCCCTTCGTGACCGTGCGGTCCGAGCCGCCGACCCGCGAGGGGTGGACGAACCCGTTCTCGTCGACGCTGTTGACCATCAGGCCGATCTCGTCGGCGTGGCCCGTGAACGCGAGCGCGGGGGCGTCGTCGCCCCCGTCGACCCGCGCCACGGCGTTGCCGTACTCGTCGGTCCGTACTTCGTCGGCGAACTCGGAGACGTACTCGACCCAGTGGCGCTGGACGTCGGTCTCGAATCCGGACGGGCTCGGCGTCGTCAGCAGTCGGTCCAGGAAGTCGCGGCGCGTCTGGTCCATATCGTGACGAGCGAGCGCGTGGTAAAGAACGTCACGGAACCCGAACCGTCGGATGGCTATCACGATTCGTCGGTCGGGGACGCGTCGGCCGAGTCGCCCGCGGCGGTCGGGACGGCCCGCGTCCGGAGGATTCCATAGAATTTTATCGCTCACGGGAGAACTGCCTCGCGTGCCCTACAGCTACCGACCCCACCACTTCGAGGACTTCGAGGAGGGACAGACCTTCGAGAGCGTCGGCCGGACGGTCACCGAGTACGATTTCGTCCAGCACTCGGCGTTCGCGGGCGACTGGACCGAACTCCACACCAACAAGGAGTACGCCGAGGACGAACACTTCGGCGAGCGCGTGGCACACGGTCCGATGACGTTCACGCTGGCGACCGGGTTCGTCTATCGCACGGGCATCCTGGAGCGGACGGTGCTGGCGTTCCTCGGGATGAACTACATGGACATCCCGAACCCGGTGTACATGGACGACACCATCTCGCTGGACATGACGGTCACCGAGACGACCGAGATATCCAGTCGGGACGACGCCGGACTGGTCGTCATCGACACCACGATGACCAATCAGGAAGACGACGTGGTGTTCGAAGGGGACATGAAGTTCCTCATCAAGAAGGCGGACGCCGACGAGTAGCGCCGTCGCCGCCGGCTACCTGGGTGCTTCTTCTCCGGGAAAATCGGGAAGTCGGTCCGGCCCCAATCGGAGCGAGGCGAGCGCCTCGCTTACAGGAACGCGAACTGCGTCCGGCGTCGCTTCGAGGGGTCGTTTTTCACGTCGGCTGCTGTGCGTCCGGTTCGGATTTGGCTCGCTACGTACATCTGTATTCGTACATTTCGTCCCGGGGGTATATGAAAATTCTCCGATAGACGGCCTCATGGGGTGAATTCTCACGCATGTCGGTCGTTGGCGCGGTGAACGAGACTGGTTGTCATCGCCCGATTCGCGGACGGCGATTGGGCTGCTGTGCGGTGGTTTCGTCGGTTTCGGCAGACGATAGCGTCGTGGTAGTGTCATCAGGTGTAGAGATAGCCCCGTCTGGCTCGGTAGCGCCGGAACATGTGAGTAATAGTAGTTGGTACGCGTTCAGAGTGTGCGTCTCGTGGCCGGGCAAAGTTTGAGTCGCGTTCGATGGAGAAGCAGGTTTCCAGCGGCCGAGGTGGCTACGTTCCGTTGCGAGCCTCATGCGGAGAGTGCGAACGCAAGATCAGGATATGTACGTCCAGTAGATGAGAAAGTCCGCAGTGAAGTGTATGACCAATGCTATCAGCAGCCCCCGAGTCTCAAAGATACATTTCGCCAGTATCCACGCATAAAATCCCGTCATCAGGACGCCGACGACACCACCCGGTGAGCCGAAGTAGTGAAACAGCCCGAAGTATGCACCTAATAGAAGAAGAGCTTGGGTTTTGCCAATTGCCTCGACGAGGTCAGCAAGCGGTGCTGCACGAAAGATGACCTCCTCGTTAAATGCATTCACTATCACAGCGAGTGAAACAAGTATAAGCAGATATCCGAATTCTTGAATCCCTCCTGGAAGGGAGTACTGCCCTGTGGCCGCAGAGAAAACGAACAACAGGGCTCCAGGAATACCGCCCCACAAGAGAGCGGCCTCCCACCACTTGCGGTCACGCCGGAGTCCAGGAATAACCGACCGACTGACAGTGGACGCCGGGTCTCCCAAGCGGAGAAATAGCCGTTCCCGAGTCTTTCCTGTAAGAAGCAGTATAACTATCAGTCCGAGGACAAACGCGTGCTGAAGGAGGTTCGTGGCGAGTTGTGACCATATCCCGGACGGCACTGTGAGCCCGATTATGGACACCCACGACAGTCGGACTTGGAACGTACAAATGGCAGCAAGAACTGCGAGAGCGAAGGACTGCAGCGGTCGAAAGCGTTCCATTGTCGTCAACAGCAGGAAGCAGACGGCAGTGGCGAACTGTGCGGGAATAACCCACGAAGGGCGAGTTCCCCCGAAAGTCGCCGTCAGTATTAGCGGACCGGTCGTCAAAAACAGCACTCCCCATGCGACGAGGGAGAGCAAGGAGGCGTTTTCAGAGGGCACTATATCTCCAACCTGCCTACCCGTGTACATGTCCGGAAAGTGGAATTACTCTCGTAATAGGCTTTTATATTTGGGGTAGTCTTCCGAAAGTCCGAGCGGGAGGTAGCACCGGAGGAGGTGAAAACAGCCCTATTCGGAAGAGTCCCCACTGTGAGTGTCCGGTTCATCCGCCCAGTTCGTTAACCAAATCCGGCCGGAGTTGAATACTGTACAGTCGCTGAGTTGGTCCTCTAAGCGGTGTACTGCTCTCTTGCTATTCAGGAGAGCGAACACGGCGCGCCGGCGTTAGCCCGTTCACCCAAACGTAACAGCCGTTTCACGTTCAAGCCTGAATAACGGAATCGTGCTATTATCTCCTGGTAACCGCCCGTCACCGCGACCACCAGCCCCTGTATCGCGAGAACGACCCGCGAACTCACAGGCGCCCTCCGTTCTTCCGACTCTGACGCCTCTTCGCACGATTTTTCACGACACTCCACGAAGACCGGCGCATGCCCACGCTCGACGTCGTCGACGACCACCCCGACGAGTACCCCATCATCGACACCCACTGCCACCAGCCCACCGAGGAGTTCCTCCACGACGCGGGCGGGCTGATGATGGAGGACGCCGCCGAGAAGTTCGGCGCGAGCATCGAGACCGACACCTACGACAACCTCATCGAGGAGTACCACGAGGCCGGCATCGGCCGGACCGTCCTGCTCGGGTGGGACGCAGAGACCAACACCGGCAACCCGCCCGTCCCGAACGACTACGTGGCCGAGGTCCGCGACGAGTACGACGACTTCTTCGTCGGGTTCGCCAGCGTCGACCCGCTCAAGGACGACTGCGTCGCGGAGGCCGAGCGCGCGGTGAAGGACCTCGACCTCTCGGGGTTCAAGTTCCAGCAGATAGCACAGGGGTTCGACCCGAGCGACCCCGCCCACGACGACCTCTGGGCGACCATCGAGGACCTCGACGTCCCGGTCGTGTTCCACGGCGGTAACTCGACTCTGGGCGCGGGCGCGCCCGGCGGCCGGGGGCTGAAGGTCAAGCACGGCAATCCGATGCTGATAGACGACGTCGCGGCGGAGCATCCCGACCTCCAGATTCTGCTCGCCCACCCGGCGTTCCCGTGGGAGAAAGAGCAACTCGCCATCTGCCAGCAGAAGGGCAACGTCTACATGGACCTCTCGGGGTGGATGCCCCGGTACATCGACGACCAGGTGCTCCACTACGCGAAGACGCTGCTGCAGGACAAGGTGATGTTCGGTACGGACTACCCCATGATAGAACCCGGCCCGTGGCTCGAGCAGTTCGCCGAGCTGGAGTTCCCACCCGAGGTCCAGCGCAAGATACTCTGGGAGAACGCCGAACAGTTCCTCGACCTGTAGCCGGCCGTCGGAGGTCGTTCGCGAGCGATTCGACCGCCGGCCCGTCTCACCACGGGACGAACGAGAACTCCTCGCACGTGCACAGCCGCGTCACGCCGAACTGCAACATACTGTCTTCACTTCCGGCAATTTTCCCTCCAGTAGATATTACAAATTGTCTGTCTCAGTCGAGGTGAACGGCCTCGCTACTCCGGGTCGACGACGGTCGTCCCCTGGTCGCGGGCGTGGTGAAGTTCGATTCGATGGCGGGTGTGTCGCGCGTGGGTCTCGGCCCACCGGGTCGCGCCGTCCCGCGAGAGGTGTTCGGTCTCCTCCGGGCAGTTCCGACACGTCGCGCGCCACGTCGAAACGCTGTCCGGGAAGTGCCCCGTGTGCCGGCGGTGGTCCAGCGCGAACTGCTCGACCGCGTGGTTGCCCGCGCCGAGGTCCGCGAGTTCCTCGTCGAGGTCCCACTCCCGGCCGCACCGGCTGCACGCGATGGTCGGAGCCTCGTCGAAGTCGTCCGTCGGATCGTGGTCGGGCACGCGTCGGACTACTCGTCGCGAGTATTTCAATTGCGTCGTCGACCGCCGACGCGAAGAGGTCGACCGTCCGTCTCACGGCCACCGCGACCCGATTCAGAACTCCGGCTCCCGGCCCTCCAGAAACGCCGCGACGCCCTCCTCGTGTTCGGGCGTGGCGTACGCTTGGGACTGGACCATATTCTCGTAGTCCTGGGCCTCGCGCCAGCCGCTCCCCAGATTCTCGTGAATCGCGCGCTTGGCGAGACCGATGGTCCGCGTCGGGCGCTCGCCCAGCGTCTCGAGCAGGTCCGCGACCGTCGAATCGAGGTCGTCGTCGGGGACCGCCTCGTTCACCAGTCCCATCTCGGCGGCCTCGCGCGCGCCGAAGAACTCGCCCGTGAATGCGAGTCGCTTGGCGGTCCGGAGCCCGACCAGCCGGGGCAACAGGAAGCTTCCCCCGGTGTCGGGAATCAGCCCCACGCGGACGAACGCGCAACTGAAGGTCGCCGACTCGGCCGCGATGGCGAAGTCAGACACCGCCGCGACCGCCAGCCCCGCACCCACCGCGTCGCCGTTCACCTTCGCGACGATGGGCACCCGCGTCGAGAGGGCCTCCTCGACCACTCGGCCGAAGGTCTCGGTCACGCGCTCGTAGGCCTCCTCGGGGGTCTCCTCGCGGTCGGCCATCGACTCGATGTCCCCGCCCGCACTGAACGCCTCGCCCTCGCCGGTCAGGACCACGGCGTCGTGGTCGTCCGGGTGGGCGTCGGCGAACACGTCGGCCAGTTCCCCGGCGATCTCGGGCGTGAAGGCGTTCATTGCCTCGGGGCGGTCGAAGGTGACGGTGCGTACGCCGTCGTCGTCGGTGACGTCCATGCGCATACGGTCTCGGGCCAGTCGGATAACGATAGCTGACTCGTGCCGTGTCGATGCTGTACGGAACCGGCCGTCGCGTACCCCGAACCGCCACGGATACAGAACTAAGTGGATTCGCTCGGGACGTACGAACCGACATGGCTTCGGACGGGGATTCGACACGAACTTGCTCGCTCGACGAGTTCGCGCTGGACGACCCGAGTCCGGGCGACTACGTCGAGATAGACGGCGAACCCGCCGTCGTCGAGACGATAGTGGGCGGCCGCGCCCGCGTCAACACTGGCGTCCGAGCGACCCACGACGACGCGAACGTCGACACCTGCTCGGTCGACGACATCGACCGGCCGTCGCCGACTCCCGGTGACTTCGTTACGGTCGACGGCGAGCGCGCGGTGGTCGAGGAGATACTCGGCGGCCGTGCCCGCGTCAATTTCAGCGTCGAGTGAGCGCTGCGCCTCGAAGAATCACGCTTAAGCCGTTCGCAAGAACAACTCGTCCCATGGACGTCGAGAACTTCTTCGAGGAGATGCCGTTCGCCGACCTGCTCGGGGTCGAAGTGACCGAAGTCGAGGACGGCCACGCCGAGGGCCGCGTCGAGATGCGCGAGGACCTGTCGTGGAACGCCGACCGCATGATGGCCCACGGCGGGGTCACCTTCACCCTCGCGGACACCGTGGGCGGCGCGGCGCTGGTGTCGCTGGTCGACCAGCCCGTGCCGACCATCGACATGCGAATCGACTACCTCGAAGCCGGGACCGGCGACCTCCGCGCGGAGGCCGACGTCGTCCGGTGTGGGAGCGACGTGGGCGTGGTGGACGTGGCGGTCTATTCGGTCGACGACGGAGAGGCCCCGGAGGGGTCTCATGGAGACGGTGAAACCGTCGGAGCGCAAGTCGCCGACGCGCGCGGCGTGTACAAGACGGGATAGCGAACCCCGTCAGCCGACGACGGCCCGCCCGATGGCGTTGCCCACCAGCAGGACGACTGCGCACGCGCCGGCGACGGTCCCGACGCCGCCGGAGCCAGCGAGCAGGACCGCCAACAGGAGGGCGATAAGTTCGAGCGTCCGGTGAATGTTCGAGAGCTGTCTGGCGATTTCGGGGTCAGACGCCACGGAGTCGGCGGTGGCGTCGTCGGCCGCGCTCGTGACGCCCTCAGGGTCGGCGGTGGCGTCGTCGGCGTCGGTCATACCGCACCCGATTCGGCCCGGTCCCAAATGCGATGCGGTTCGGCCGGCGGCGCGGCTCGGTCGACCGGCGGCGCGGGGAGTGTGGTTCGGCCGGCGGTACGGGCGGCCCTCACAGCACCTGCGCGAACAGCGTGGCCTGCCCCCGACGCAGGCGCTCCAGAAACGCCGACTTGCTGATGCCGAGTTCCGCCGCCACCTCGCTCGCGGTCGATTCCCGCGGAACCGAGAAGTAACCCAGCTCCAGCGCGACCCGAAGCGCGGCCTCCTGTGCGGGCGTGAGGTCCCACCGCTTGGCGACCGCCTCGTCGTCCTCGCTCCCGAGCGGGAAGACGCGTTCGAGCGAGACGCCCACCGTGTCGGCGGCGGCCGCCAGCACGCCCTGTAGCACGTCGTGGCCGACGACCGCGCCGGTGTAGCGCTCGGTCCCCGCGCGGTACTGCAGGCTCTCGGCCATGAATCCCTCGTCGGTGAGCCGGTGGACCACGCAGGGGTGTTTCGACAGGCACCGGAAGTTGGTCCGGCTGTCGGTCCGCGAGGCGTGGAGATACCGGATGCGCTCGTCGGCGTCGAGAACGCGGGCGAGGTCGTCGGCCCCCTCGGTCGCGGAGAATCGGAGCAGGGCGTTGTCGTCGGTCCGGAGCTGTGGCGGTCGCGCCTCGACGGCGGCGTCGGTCTCGCGCGAGGCGTCCGCGAGTGGGCAGTCGTCGCCCGTGACGCTGAACTCGACGACGAGACACTCGTCTATCAATACGCCACACCTCCAATCGGTCCTGCTACGTCGTGCGTGGCGTGGAAGCGTGCGGTGGACTCGGGGAGAACGACGACTCGAAAGCCCCCGCCCGCTCGTTCTCCGTCGTTGTTGGCTTTATCACGACAGCCACAACTGGAGAGAACGACGACTCGAAAGCCCCCGCCCGCTCGTTCTCCGTCGTTGTTGGCTTTATCACGACAGCCACAACTGGAGAGAACGACGCCTCGAAAGCCCCCGGGCGCTCGGGTCGGGGGCCTCGCTGCGCTCCTCGCTTCGCTGCGGTGCTTGCATCGGCCGCCGTCCCCGAGCGCCCGGCCCCTTTCAGTCCCGCCCGGCGTGGTCCGTGTAGCTGAGCGACGCGGGTTCAGCGGAGCGTTTCGGCTCGGATTCATAACGGTCGTTTGCGCGCGATACATATAAAAGCAGTCTATAGGCGGGTCAATTGGTATGCCAGTCGGGACCGAACTCGCCCACATGGACATCGACGAGGTCAAAGAGCGCGCCGGACCGCGCGAATTCAGTCCGAAGGACGACCTCCCGGAGGAGTACCGGAAGGCCGCCACCCGGATGATTCAGTTCCACGCCAACAGCGAGATAATGGGGGCGTACCTCGAACGCCCGTTCATCCGGCAGGCTCCGAGCCTCGACCGGAAGCTGGCCTTCTCGGCGAAGGTGCAGGACGAAATCGGCCACGGCCAACTGCTCTACCGGGCGGCCGAGTCGCTGGGAATCAAGACCCGCGACGAGATGCTCGACGAGTTGGCCGACGGGGAGGGGAAGTTCCTCAACTGCTTCCACTACCCGATGGACTCGTGGGCGGAGGTGCCGATGATAGCCTTCTTCGTGGACGGCGCGGCCATGCGCCGGCAGGCCACGCTCAAGCGCACGAGCTGGGAGCCGTACGCTCACGCGATGGACAAGGTGTGCTTCGAGGAGGGGTTCCACGTCAAGCACGGCGAGGACATCATGCGCGAGTTGGCGACCGGCTCGAAGAAAGAACAGGAGATGCTGCAGGACGCCTTCGACGAGTGGTGGCCCCGCATCATCCAGTTCTTCGGCCCGACCGACGACAAGTCGACCCACCACGACTTCTCGGCCGACGTGGGGCTGAAGACGATGACCAACGACGAACTCCGCAACGCCTTCCTCAACGCCTACGTGCCGAAGGCCGAGAAGTACGGCCTCGAAATCCCCGACGAGCCCCGCATCCGGGACAACGGCGACGGCACCTACGAGGTCGTCGAGGACGACCTCGACTGGGAGGAGTTCTTCACCATCGCCAAGAACGACTCGGAGGGTAGCCACGAACAGATCGGCAAGCGCAGCCGCACCCAGGAGGCGGTCGAGTGGGTCCGCGAATCGCTCGACGACTGGGAAGCGGGAGCCAACAACGCCGCCCCGCAGGCGGCCGACTAACCATGATTTGGGAAGTGTTCCGACAGGAGGAGTCCGGGGAGTATCACACCCACTGTGGCAACGTCCACGCGCCCGACCGCGAGATGGCGAAGCTGTTCGCCCAGATTCAGCACGGTCGTCGGAAGCCGACCAACAGCCTCTGGGTCGCTCCGAAAGAGGAAATCGGCGAGGTCGACGCCGAGGAGGCCGAGTTCGGCGGCACGACCGACAAGTCCTACCGGTGGGTGATGGGGTACAAGGACCTCGACGCGGCGTACGCCGAGGAGGTCGCCGAGTCCCAGAGCGAGCAGGAGGACGCCGACCGCGCCAAGCGCGCGGGAGGTGACGACTGATGGCCGCAGAGGAAGCCGAGCGGTCCGGTCTCGGCGCGCCCGCCGACCTGCGCGACGAGGAGCGCGAGGCGGTCGAGGCCCTGCTCTCCCGGCTCGCCGACGACGAACTCGTCGCCGCCGAGCGCTACACCGAGTGGCAGGTCCGGTCGCCAACGCTCGAATCCGACCTCGCGCTCGCCAACATCGCGCAGGACGAACTCGGCCACGCCCGCCTCTGGTACGACCTGCTGGAGGACTTCGGCGCGACCGAGGCCGACCTCATCTTCGAGCGCGACCCCGGCGACTTCCGCCACGCCGCGCTCGTGGAACGACCGTTCGAGGACGGCGACTGGGCAGACGCCGTCGTGCGGACGTACCTCTACGACGAGGCCGAGGCGCTCCGACTGGAGGCGCTGGCCGACACCGCCTACCCCCGCATCGCCGACCGCGTGGGCAAGGTCGTCAGCGAGGAGGACTACCACCGCGAACACGCCCGCAACTGGCTGGAGCGACTGGCCGCCGACGAGGAGAGCCTGTCGCGGCTACAGGACGCGGTCGACCGACTGCTCCCGGCCGCGCTGACCCTCTGGGAGCCGGTCGACGACGAAATCGAAGCGCGCATCGACGACCTCGGCGTCCGGACCGACTCGCTCGACGAGATGCGCGAGCAGTGGTTCGACACCGTGTTGCCGTTCCTCCGGTCGCTGGGCCTCGACACGCCCGAGGGCATCCGCGAGGACCCCGAGTCGTTCCTGCCCGACCACGTGGGTCGGGACGGCGACCACACCGACGACTGGCCCGCGCTCCACGAGGAGATGACCCACACGTACCGGGAGTTGGGCCGCGACGAGGCCCACCAGATTATGCCCGACCCGGACGAGGCCGATGAGTAGCGACCCCGAGGAGTTCGACGTCGCGGAGTACGACGTCGACGCCGACCTCGACGCGAGCGACCCGGACCCCGCGGTCTGTGAGGACCCCGCCGGGGTCGGGGCCGAGCCTACGGCCTGCGCGTACACCGACTACGCCGCGGGCGGCGCGGACCCCGAGGACCTGCCGGCGACCGGCGAGGGCGCGACCGGCGTCGAAGCCGAGGTGTGGGACGCCCTCTACGGGGTCGAGGACCCCGAGATGCCCGTCTCCATCGTGGACCTTGGGCTGATATACGGCGTCGACGTGACCGAGCGGGTCGACGAGGGCGTCCACGCCGAGGTCCGGATGACCCTGACCTACACCGGCTGTCCCGCCCGGAACATGCTGACCGACGAGGTCGAGCAAGCGGTCGTCGGCGTCGCGGGCGTCGAGTCGGTCGACCTCCGACTGGTCTGGAGCCCGGAGTGGTCCATCGAGATGGTGACCGACGACGGAAAAGACGACCTGCGCGAGTTCGGACTGAGCGTGTGACCATGCGAGGACTCGACCCCAGCGTGGACACGACCGGCGAGACCGAGGGCGCGGAGTGCCCCTACTGCGGGTCGACCGACACCGAGCGCGAACACCCGAAGGGGCCGTCGCTGTGCCGGTCGATGCACTTTTGCAACGCGTGCGAACAACCGTTCGAGAAGTTCGAGTGAGCCGGTCGTTTCGGCTCGCTTTCGCTCGCGCGGTCCGAGTCCCACCAGTGGCTCGGGCGAGCGTCGAAACGGAGGGTAACCCGACTGCGCCGAGTCGCGGCCAGCGCCTCGACGCCAGCGGGGCCGGGCGGCGTGGTCACGGCAGCCACGGCGCAACCGACGCGACGGCGTTTCGTCCGTCTCACAGTACCAGCTTAGGAATTGTGGCCGAACGCGGACAGGTCACGAAGTGGACTGTTCTCGCCGACGCCCCGAATCGTCCTCGACGCGCGGTGCGCCCTCCAGCGCGAGCAGTCGCTCTTTCAGCGCGGTCCCGTCGCCGGCCGAGTAACCGCCCAGCGAGTCGCGCCCCACGACCCGGTGACAGGGGACGACCAGCGGCACCGGATTCGTCCCGCACGCGCTCCCGACCGCCACCGGCGCGGTGTCGAGCGCGGCCGCGAGGTCGCCGTACGTCCGGGTCTCGCCGTAGGGAATGTCGCGCATCGCGGCCATCACGTCGCCGGTGAACCCCTCCGGACAGTCGACCGCGAGGTCGAACGCCCGGCGCTGGCCCGCCGCGTACTCGGCGATTTGGCCGCGAATGTCGTCCTCGGAGGCGTCGATTCGCGCCGCGTCGAGTTCCATCGGTCGGCCGAACACGTCGACGTTCATCCGTCTGCCTCAACGTTCATCGGTCTGACGACGGGCTGCGGGGGCTTGGCGGTTTCGACTCTAGGGAGGCGTGTGGTTGCGGTGCTGGGCGGTCGTGGTACGGATGCGGTCGCGGTGCTGGGTGGTCGCGGTGCTGGGCGGTCGCGGTGCGGATGCAGTCGCAGTGCTGTGCGGTCGCGGTTCTCATTTGTATCGGCAGCAGCTAGCTTCTCGCTATCGTCATCGTTCGTCGTAGGGGTCCGAGCTAGCTTCTCGTTACCGTCATGGTTCGTCGTGCGGAGTCCGAGCTAGCTGCTGCCTCGACCGATGAGAGACCGCACAGCACCTGCACGGCACTGCACCGCGACCGCCCAGCACCGCGACCGCATCCGCACCGCCACTGCACCGCGACCGCATCCGCACCGCCACTGCACCGCCACCGCATCCGCACCGCCACCGCATCGCGAGAGCCTCACGCCTCCCCAGCCTCCTCCCTCACTGCGTTCGGTCGTCCCTCGCGCGTTTTGGCGCGACCACTTTCGGGTCGCGCCAGCACGCGCCAACTTGGAACGTTACCATCAGCAGTTACCATCAGCACGCCACGTCGGAAAGGGTCAATAGCGAACGCCGGAACGTTCGTCGCGTTCGCTCGCCGACGCCAGTGACGTAGGTTTAAACGCGATGGCGCGCAACCACCGGGTATGACCGACGACGGAACCCGGCCGGCCGACGCGTCGGCCGAGGGTGCTGGCGGCTGGTTCGAGGGGGTCGACCGGGACGACCCGGCGGCCGGCGCGGCCCGGATTCGCGCGGGGCGGGCCGACGCGCCCGACGACTGGCCCGGACGAGCAGTCGAATCGGGCTTCGCCGACGACGAGGCCGACTACTACGCGACGCTCCACGACGCCGCCGTCAGGGCCGCCCGCGAGGCGGCCAGCGAGCGCGAGCGCGCCGACGACCAGCAACTCGTCCACGCGGTCCGGGCGATGGACGACGCGACCGAGCAGGCCAACGAGTTGGCCGAGCGCGTGGCCGAGTGGGCCGGGAGTCGCTACCCCGACGCCGGCACCGGGGTCGACTACGCCCGCGAACTCGCCGAGCGCGAGCCCGAATCGCCGACCGACGAGCGACTCGTCGCGCTCGCGGGCCGGACCGCCGGCCTCGCCGACGAGGCCGACCGGCTCCGGGCGTTCATCGAGCGCGAGACCCCCGAGGTCGCGCCCAACCTCGCGTCGATGGCCGGCCCGGCGCTGGCGGCCCGGCTGATATCGCTGGCGGGCGGGCTCGAACCGCTGGCGAAGAAACCCGCCGGAACCGTGCAGGTGCTGGGCGCGGAGGACGCGCTGTTCGCTCACCTCCGGGGCCGGGCGTCCTCGCCCAAACACGGGGCCATCTTCACCCACGAGTACGTCCGGGGAACTGACCGGGACGAGCGGGGGTCGGCGGCGCGTGCGCTCGCCGGCAAACTCGCCATCGCCGCCCGGGTCGACCACTACTCGGGCGAGCGCCGGCCCGAACTCGACGCCGAACTCCGCGAGCGAATCGAGCGCATCCGAGGGCGGGCGGGCGGTGAGAGCGAATGAGCGAGCCGCTCCCCGAGGGCGTCGACCGCCGCTCCTTCGACGGCGACCCCCGACTGGCGACTCGCGGCCAGCCGGTGTACGGCGAACCCACCGACGAGGGCTGGCGGCTGTGGGACGCCGGCCGGTCGAAGCTCGCCGCGATGATGGCGGCCGGACTGTCGACCGGGCTGGCGGGCGGCGAGACGGTGCTGTATCTCGGCGCGGCCAGCGGGACGACGGCCAGCCACGTCGCCGACTTCGCCGGCCCGACCTACGCCGTGGAGTTCGCGCCCCGACCGGTCCGGGACCTCGTGGGCGTCGCCGAGGCTCGGGCGAACCTCGTCCCGCTGCTGAAGGACGCCCGCGAGCCCGAGACGTACGCCCACGTCGTGGAGTCTGACGTCGACGCACTCGTACAGGACGTGGCGACGCGCGGACAGGCCCGGGTCGCGGTCGAGAACCGCAGGTTCCTCGCGGACGACGGCCGGTTGCTCGCGGCCATCAAGGCCCGGAGCGAGGACGTGACCCGCGACCCCGAGGACGTGTTCGAGGACGCGCTCGCCGACCTCAGGGAGGCCTACGAGGTGGTGGGGACCGCGCGGCTGGAGCCGTACCACGACGACCACCTCGGCGTGGTGGCCAGACCACGGTAGAGCCGGCTTCGCTCCTCGCCGGTCCGGCCACCGCCCGGACTCGCCGGGTTCGGAACTGTTTATACGTCGGCTTCCGAAGCCCCGAAAAATGGACTCCGGGTCTGCCGAGAGCTTCGCGGAGATGGGGACGCTTGGCGTCGAGGAGGAGTTCTACGTCGTCGACGACCGGGGCCGCCCGACCTCGGGCACCGACGCCCTCGTCTACGAGCGCGACCCGCCCGAGATACTCGACGGACGGCTCGACCACGAGCTGTTCAAGTGCGTCATCGAGACCCAGACCCCGAAGATAGACGACCTCGCCGACGCTCGCGACCAGTTGCTCGCGGTCCGGTCGGCGCTGGTCGACCACGCCGAGGCCGGCGGGTATCGCGTCGCGGCCGCGGGGCTCCACCCCGGAGCCAGGTGGCGGGAACTCGAACACGCCGAGAAGGAGCGCTACCGCGCGCAACTCGACCGCATCCAGTACCCGCAACACCGCAACACCACCGCCGGGCTCCACGTCCACGTCGGGGTCGACGACGCCGACAAGGCGGTCTGGGTCGCCAACGAGATACGCTGGTACCTGCCCGTGATGCTCGCGCTGTCTGCCAACTCGCCGTACTGGAACGGCTTCGACACCGGCCTCCAGTCGGCCCGCGCGAGGATATTCGAGGCGCTGCCCAACACCGGGATGCCCACCGACTTCGACTCCTACGACGACTTCGCTCGGTTCGAGGAGACGATGTTGCGGACCGAGTCCATCAACGACCGGGGCGAACTCTGGTACGACGTCCGACCCCACACCGGCCACGGCACGGTCGAGGTCCGGACTCCCGACGGGCAGGCCGACCCCGACCGGGTGCTTGCGTTCGTGGAGTACGTCCACGCGCTGGTTGAGGACCTCGCCGCGAGGTACGAGGACGGGGAATCGGGCTTCCGCCACCGCCGGGAACTGCTCGACGAGAACAAGTGGCGCGCGATGCGGTACGGCCACGACGCGGCGTTCATCGGCCGGGACGGCGACGGCGAGGTCGGGCTCGGCGAGGTGGTCGACCGCGAGTGCGACCGCCTCGGCGTCTCGGGCATCCGAGAGCTGTACGACTCCGAGAGCGGCGCGGCCCGACAGCGCCGACTCCGCGAGGCCGGGGACGTCGAGGCGCTCTTCGAGTCGCTGGTCCTCGGCGGCCGAGCGTGAGGACGCCCGACGCCGAACGCGGGCCCGAATCGGAGGTGCGACCGCCCGTAAGCAAGGTTTTTACGCGTCGGCGGCTTTTGTCCTCGGTGAGAGGACATGTCCGGGGAGAACACAGACGACCCAGAAGACGTCAGCGTCGAGGACGACACAGTCGAGGAAGCCGAAATAGACGACGTCGCCGACGACGCGACGGTCGAGGAGGAACTGGACGTCGACGAGGAGGGCGACGTCACCGAGGAGGTGACCGTCGAGGACGAGGCGACCGGCGAGGAGACGGTCGCGTTCGAGGAGGAGGTCGCGAGCGAGGCGGCGGCCGACGAGCAGACGGGCCGCGAGCGCATCGCCACGGGCCGCGAGCGCCTCGAAGAGGAGGCCGACAGGGCGGTCGACCAGTTCGACGAGGGCATCGTGGACCTGCTGTCGTGGGTGCTCGACACCGAGACTCGGGCCCGCATCTACGTCTACCTCCGCCAGCAACCCCACAGCACCAGCGAGGAGATCGCCGAGGGGACCGGGCTGTACCCGAGTACGGTCCGGGAGTCGCTGGCCGAACTCCACGAGGAAGGGACGGTCGAGCGCCGCAAGCGCCAGAGCGAGGGCGCGGGCAACAACCCCTACGAGTACACCGCCATCGCGCCCAGCGACCTGGTCTCGGGCGTCGTCGGCCAGATTCAGGACGAACTCAACACGGTGTTCAACCTCGACGACCACCTCGACACCGAGACGGTCGACGGGGACAGCGAGCCGGTTCGCATCCGAGTCGAGGACGGGTCCGACGACGGAGCGACCGACGACGACCGAACCGGGGACGTCGAATCGGGGGCCGGCGACGCGACCGACGACGACGAGTGACGCGGTCGCCATTCCGAAGCCACTAAGCCACGGGGACCCATTCGCGGGGGTATGGAGGTTGCGCTGGGCGGGACGTTCGACCCGGTCCACGACGGCCACCGCGCGCTGTTCGAGCGCGCGTTCGAACTCGGCGACGTGACGGTCGGGCTGACGAGCGACGACCTCGCGCCGAAGACGCGCCACGAGGACCGGTACGTCCGCCCGTTCGCGGAGCGGAAGGCCGACCTGGCCGAGGAACTGGCGGGGCTCGCCGACGAGCACGACCGCGAGTTCGAGGTCCGGACGCTCCACGAGCCGACCGGCATCGCCACCGAGCCGGGGTTCGACGTACTGGTCGTCTCGCCCGAGACCAGGGACGGTGCCGACCGCATCAACGAGATTCGCGCCGAGCGCGGGCTCGACCCGCTCGAAGTCGCGGTCGTCCCCCACGTCGAGGCCGAGGACGACGACATCATCTCGAGCACCCGCATCGTCCGGGGCGAGATAGACGAGCACGGCCGGCTGACCCCCGAGCGCGACGGCCGGGACGCCGAGCAGTGAGGCCGACTCAGTGGTCGAGTTCCGTCGCGTCGTCGACTTCGAACCGGAGAATCTCGGGCTCGCCGTCCAGTAGTTCGGCCAGCGCCGCATCGAACTCCTGGAAGTGGTCAGTCCGCGTGTGGGACTCGAACGCCGCTTCGTCCTCGTAGCGCTCGAGAAAGCGGACGACGTTCGGGTTCTGCACGTCTGTCGTCGCGCGGTACTCGATGGTGCCGTCCTCCTGCTGGGACTGGTCGACGAGGTCGTCGACGAGTTCGAGGGCCTCCTCGCGTCGCTCGGGGGCGATCGGGAAGCTCGCGTGGACGACTAGCATGGCGTCTCGTCGGTCGTGCGGGACCCACGTAAGCGTACGTTCTCCGGCGAGACGTTCCGGCCGGCGGCCCGTCGTCGGTGGCGCGACCGTCCCGTTACCACGTCGGCGGTTCGAGCCCCGCCTCGTCGAGCAGGTCCTTCCAGCGTTGCTGGACGGTCAGCCGAGCGACGCCGGCGGCCTCGGCGACCTCGCTCTGGGAGCGCTGGTCGCTCTCGATGAGCGCGCCGGCGTAGAGGCTGGCCGCGACCACCGCCTGCCGGGAGTCGGCGTCCCTGTCGCTGGGGTCGTCCCACTCCGAGACGGTCGAGAGGAAGAGGTCGGTCGCCCGCGACCGCGCGGCGGTGCCCAGTTCCAGTCGGTCGGCCGCCTGCTGGAGCTCGGCCAGCCAGCGCTCGTTCTCGACGTGGTCGCGCGCTCGGTACACGCCGATTCCTTGCGACGGGGCCGGCTTAAACCTCGCGGGAACTCGCGGGGAGCGACAGGTTCTTGTCGCCCTCGCCGGAACTGGGGAGTGCGCGCGGGTTGCCAAGCCAGGCCAACGGCGTAGCGCTTAGGACGCTATCCCGTAGGGGTCCGCCGGTTCGAATCCGGTCCCGCGCACTGACCGAGTTTTCGAGCGAAGCGAGAAACGAGTGACGGAGCAGGACGGATTGAACCCTGCCAGAGGCAGCCCGCACAGCGGAGCGAGCAGGAACCTCTGGCTCCGGTTCGAATCCGGTCCTGCGAATTACGCTTTATTCCACCGTACCACGAGCGGTGCCTTCCTTGAAATGCTCTACGCCAGATACCGAGTCAGAGCATATCATCTGTCGTCTTCGCGTTACGTAACTCGCCGAGAGTAGTGTATCTTAATCCTTGCGGGTACTTCGACTCGTAAGCGACGGGGTCTTCAAGTTCGTAGAGTGATTCCGGCTCAAATTCGATCACTTTCTTTCCATCAGCGATTTTCGCCCTGTCTTTGTAATCCAACGGTTCGCGCATCAACTCCGCCTCGTCGGGCTCAACTACATCGCTCACCTTCGCGAAGTATTTCACCTCTCGAACATCACCGGTGACGTACATCGCTACGTAGTCAAACTCGCTTCCGACGCGGACGAATCCCCACGCTTCGTTCTCCTTAAGGAACGGAAGCCCAGACTCTTTGGTTGGGAAGACGGCTACGCGAGCGTTTGCATCACCTTCAATTTCTTGCCGGGAAATCCTATCCACTACGCAGTTCTTAAGGGGTTCAATCTCATCGGGGGGATTATCTGTTTCCGCTTTTTCCTCATCTTCTACCTTTCTAGATGAATCCTCGCTGACGAACTGGCGCTGTTCGCGGAGCACCGAGACGAGGTTCTGAACGAACTCGCGGGACTGTTCTTCGAGGTCAATCGTGACTTCCCCGATTTCATTTCCCACCGCTTCGGTGACGGACTCGGTGACGCTGTCCTCGTTCTCCTGAAGGTGCTGAATAGCTTGATTCGTCTCTGCAACCTGCTCAGCTATCTCGTCGGACCTCCCCGAGCGTATAGACTCTTTAGAGAGTAATTCCAGCATATCCGGATTCTCTGCGAGATCATCGAGATCGAACTGAACGACGGATACTTCCTCACCGCTATTCTGATGGCGGCTCTTTGTCAGTACTTCGAACGATTTTCCATTGGTTAGAATCCCCCAATCCACGTCGAGTTCCTGTCTCATGTAACTCTGTAACTGCTTGACTTCTCCATCAGTGAGTGTGGAGCGAACGGGTTTGACCTCCACAAATACGACGGGAGCGTCCCCTACGAGTAGTGCGTAATCGACATGGGTACTGCCGGAGGCCATTGGGACGGTGTATTCCAAAGAAACTTCGGTCGAGTAGAGATCCCAACCCAGCAGTTCGAGAAACGGTTGGACGAGTTTGACTTTCGTGTTTTCCTCGTCCATCTGCGGTGACGACTCGATGAGTTGTTGACACCGCTTGACGTATTCGTTAACCCCGTTTCGGTCCATTAGGGAAATATTGAGAAACCAGGACACATATATCATGCTGAAAGAGCGGAATCCCGACCACGCTATCTCGGGGTCCGAGTTCGAGCACGAACGCCGACGAAGCTTTCGTCCGACGTATCACGTCGAATCCTTTATGGGAAGAACTAATTGACCTCGTTAGCAACCCCACGAGCGATGCGACGGCGTACCATGATCTCTGCACTCGCGGCCGGCTCGGTCTCCGGGTGCCTCCGGCTGACCGCCGGGGAGGGGACGGGCAACGGCAGTACGACGACGGCAGGAGCGTCGTCGAGCGGGACGGACGGCCGCTCCGGGGACGCGTCGGCCGAGAACGTCATCTGGGTCGGGCCGGACGACGGCGAGTTCGGCGAGGGCACCGAGTCGAACCCGTTCCGGGACCTCCAGCACGCGCTCGCGGTCGCCGAACCGGGGAGCGTGGTTCGCCTGCAGTCGGGCGAGTACCGCGCGAACGTCAACACGACCGGCGGGGGCGACCCCGGCGACCCCATCACGCTGACCGGCCCGCCCGACGCCGTCGTCCGGGCGGCCGAGGGCGGGTCGACGCTGCTGGGCATCATCCACAGCCACGTCCACGTCACGGGGCTGACCTTCGACGGGCTGGCCGACCCCGAGCGCAAGTGGAGCGACGCGAGCGCGTGGGCGTCGGACATCGTCGTCGTCTCGCCGGGGCCGCGCTACGAGGACGAGGGCGTCGATTACCTCGAAGACGTGGTGTTCGAGCCCCACGCGGTCGGCAACGCCGCCGGCAATCTGGTCCAGATCGAGCGCACGCGGAACGCCTCGCTGGGCGACTTCGAGGTGGTCGGCCCCGCCGGCGCGAGCTTCCACCCGGAGATGGACGACCCCGACGAGGCCCACTCCTCGCACGTCTTCTACGTCGGGACGTCGCCGCCGACCATCGAGGAGTACAAGCCGTGGGACTCGCTGGACAGGACTCGGGACGTCCGCATCCACCACGTCGACAACAGCGCGGGCTATCACCACTCGACGTTCGCGTCCGTCCGCGTCGGCTCGGAGAACGTCACGGTCGAGTACTGCACCGACCGCAACTCCGGCAACGAGACCAGCGGCCAGAACCACGTGCCCGCGGTCGACCTCGGCGGGAACAACTGCGTGGTCAGGGGCAACGACGTCGGCGACTGCCGGTACGGCATCTCGCTGGGCGCGTGGTCGCCGACCGAGATGGCCGACGCCGCCGACTGGGCCCGGAACAACGACGTCTACACCAACCGTCTCCAGGGCGTCTCCCGGGACGCGTTCGCGTTTCACGACACCACCCCCGAGGCCCAGCGGCTCCTCTGTGACAACCGCCTCGTCGGCGTGGACGCCGACGAGTACGCGTACGCGACCGGCGAGTGCGAGGGGGCCGACGCGGACGCCGCCGGCATCGGCCACACCGCGGGTCGGTAGCTCGCGAACGGCCATCCGAGCGCACGCGACTACTCCGCCGCCCGCCGAATCGAACGCGACTACTCCGCCGCCCGCCGAATCGAACGCGACTACTCCGCCGTCCGCCGGAGGTACCCTCCCCCGCCGACCAACGCGACCGCGACCAGCGACAGTCCCAGTTGCAGGCCGGCGAACCAGTAGGGCAGCCCGGGCACCGCGCCGCGTGCGAGGCTCACCGCGGGGTCCAGCACGGGAAGCCGGGCGGCCGTCGCGGTGTTGACCTCGCCGTAGCGCTCGCCGGTTGGTCGCTCGCCCTCGGGGAGCCGCTCGGCCTCGTAGGGAATCCGGTCGACGGGCGCGCTCCAGAGGACCGTCCCGTTTTCGTCGACCTCGACGAGGCGCTTGTTCAGCGTGTCGGTGACGAGGGTGTGGCCGTTCGCGAGCCGGTCGGCGTCGCGGGGCCAGTCGAACGGGATGCCGCCGGCCGAGTCGAGTTCCCACGCGACCTCCCACTCGTCGGTGCTCGCGTTGCGGTGGAGTTCGACCACGCGGTTGTTGTCGCTGTCCGCGACCAGAATCGCGCCGTCGCCGAGCCACTGGGGGTTGTGCTGGTGGTACAGCACGTCGGGGTCGCCACACCGCACGTCGCCGTCGCCGTCGGCGTCACGCAACTGGTTGCTCTGGGTGCACGAGGAGTCGTCGCCGTCGTCCTCGTTGACGACCTCGACGACGCCCTCGCCGCGCTCGACCACGAGAATCTGGTTGGCGTTGCGAACCGAGACGAGATACCGGCCCTCGTCGATGGCGTCGACGTCGTTGATGTGAAGCCAGTCCGTGGTCGTGGGGTCGTCGGGCGCGTCGTAGAACGACTCGCCGCGCCACTCCCAGACTGTCTCGCCGTCCTCGATTATGGCGATTCGCTCGTTCTCCATGTCGGTCATCAGGAACTGGCCGTCGCCGACCCGCTCGACGTCGTGGACCTCGCTGTTCGTCGGGGACCTCACGGGAAACGAGCGCTCGGTGACGACCTCGGGCGAGGGTTCGGGGTCGATGACGCGGAACCCGGTCCGGGTACACGGCGACTCGTAGGGACCGCAGTCCTCGTAGCCGCCCTGCATGAACCCGGCCATCACGCTCCCGTTGTCGAGCATCGTCACGTCGAAGTAGCTGTCGGTGTCGCCGGCGCGCCACGCCACGTCGTCGCCCTCGAAGAGTTCGACGCTGCCGTGGTCGTGCCACCCCGGACCGCCGCCCTGCACGCCGACGAGCGTCTCGCGCGTCTGGTTCTCACTCCCGGCGTCGACGCTCCGGTCGGGCGCGACGAGCGCGCTGACCGTGAGCGTCGAGGCGAGGAGGGCGACCCCGAGAACCGCAAACACCGTACCGAGCGTCCGTCTATCCATGCGGAATCGGTGGCGGTGGTCCGAGTGAAAAGGCTTCGAAGTCACGACGCACGCCGGCGTCCGAGCGACTACGGACAGAGCCTCGAATCGACACGCCGAGTCGACTCGACGAGGTGACTGGACAGCGAATCGACCGGTCCGCTCCCCCACAAACCTTTTCTCCGGCCGCTGAGTGGTTTCGCCCAATGGCCGACGTGGACGAACTCCTGACGGACGTCACCGACGATGCCGACGCGCTCTTCCTGTTTTCGCCAAGCGGGTCCTACTACGAACGCTGTACCGAACTCGACGCCGAACTGGTCGTGGTCGCGCCCGAGAACGCGGTGGGAGCCGAGGCGTTCGTCGAACTGCCGCTGTCGTTCGACGACGTCCGCGAACGCGTGGAGTTCGGCATCGAGGGCGGATTGGAACAGGGGCTGGTCGACGACGGCGACGTGGTCGTCTGCGCGCTGAGCGTCTTCGACGGCGAGACCGACACCGTGACCCGGGCGCGGGCCAGCGACTCGATGCACTCGGGGGTCTACGACCTGTTCGCCAACTCGCGGGCCGACTCTGGGGTCATCCGGGACGTCTTCGAGGTGGCCATCGAACTCGGCCGGAAGGGTCAGAAGGGCGAGCCCGTGGGCGCGCTGTTCGTCGTCGGCGACGCCGGCAAGGTCATGAACAAGTCCCGCCCGCTATCCTACAACCCCTTCGAGAAGTCCCACGTCCACGTCGGCGACCCCATCGTGAACGTGATGCTCAAGGAGTTCTCGCGGCTCGACGGGGCCTTCGTCATCTCGGACGCGGGCAAAATCGTCTCGGCGTACCGCTACCTCGAACCATCCGCCGAGGGCGTCGACATCCCGAAGGGGCTGGGCACTCGCCACATGGCGGCCGCCGGCGTCACCCGCGAGACCAACGCCACCGCCATCGTACTCAGCGAGAGCGACGGCCTCGTTCGAGCGTTCAAGGGCGGTGACCTGATACTCGAACTCGACCCGGAGGCGTACTGATGACGCCGATGCAGCCCGAGTGGACCGTACTCCTCCGCGAGGAGTTCCAGTACGTGCTCGCGGTGCTCATCCTGTTCGTGGGGAGCCTCGCCGGGTACGTCATCGGCCAGCTCAACGAGCGGCTGCTGACCGCCGCCGGCGTCCCCGAGGCGGTCGAGCGGACGCCGTTCGAGCGCACGGCCCAGAGTCTGGGCACCGACACGGTCACGCTGGTCGCCAGGCTGAGCTCGTGGTTCATCTACGGCGTGGTGGTGCTCATCGCGCTCAACGTCGCCGACCTGCTGAACGCCCAGCTGTTCTGGAGCGGCGTGCTCACCTTCATCCCGGACCTGTTCATCGCCATCCTCGTGTTCATCGCCGGGTTCGTCGTGGCCGACAAGGCCGAACTCGTGGTGGGCGAGCGCCTCCGGTCGGTCAAGCTCCCGGAGGTCGGTCTCCTCCCGCGGCTCGTCAAGTACACCATCGTCTTCCTCGCGGCGCTGGTCGCGTTCGCCCAGATCGGCGTCGCGGTCGGCGCGTTGCTCATCCTGCTGGCGGCGTACGCGTTCGCGGCCATCCTGTTCGCGGCCGTCGCGTTCCGGGACCTCCTGCGGTCGAGCGCGGCCGGGGTCTACCTCCTGTTGAACCAGCCCTACGGCATCGGCGACGAGGTCCGGGTGGGCGACGACCGGGGCGTCGTCCAGGAGGTCGACGTGTTCGTCACGCGCATCGAGAGCAACGACGAGGAGTACATCGTCCCGAACAGCCGGGTGTTCGAGGACGGCGTGGTCCGCATCCGGAAGTGATTCGATGCCGGGAACGCCCGACCCAGTCCTCGGCAGCAGGCTCCTCACGTTCGGCGTCGCGGGCGTGGTCGGCCTCGCCGCCGCGCTCGCGCCGGTCGTCCTGTCGCGGGCGCTCGGCGACTCGACCCACCGGCCGGAACTGGTAGCGGTCGGCGGCGGACTGGCGTACGCGCTGGTCTGCGTCGGCGCGTGGGCCGGCGCGCGACTCGCCGCCGACGCGTTCGTTTCGGGCATGGTCGCGGACCCGCTCACTCTCGTCGGGTGGACGCTGGCGGGCGTCCTCGCGCTCGGCGCGCAGGCAGCCGTTCCGTACTACTGCTACGCGCGCTGGGGACTCGTCGTCCCGCTGGCGGCGCTGTTCGGCGCGACCGTCCTCGTGCTGGTCGCGTTCCTCGGCGTTCGGGGCGAGTCCGACCCGCTCGCGCTCTACGCGCTGTTTTTCGGGCCGGCTGTCGCGGCCGGGACCTGCGTCCTCGCGCTCGCGGAGTTCGGCGTCCGGCGGTACGTGCTGGGCGGTGTCTGACTCGCCGGCCGCCCGACTCGGTCCCGGCCACGACCCGGAATCGGCAACCCTTTTGCCGGTCGCTTGCGCGGACTCGGGACGTGCACAAGATAACCAACAGCGGGTGGATAGAGGTGGTCACCGGCTGCATGTTCTCGGGCAAGACCGAGGAGCTGCTCCGGCGGCTCCGGCGGGCCGAGATCGCCGGGCAGGACGTGGCGGCGTTCAAGCCGTCGGTCGACGACCGCTACGGCGAGGAGACCGTGGGCTCGCACGACGGTCGCCAGTGGGACGCCACCGTGGTCGACCCCGACGAGGGCGTCTGGGAGGTCGTCGACGAACTCGACGGCGAGGACGTGGTGGCGATAGACGAGGCCAACTTCTTCTCGACCGAACTCGTCGACGTCTGCGAGCACCTCGCGGACCGGGACCGCCGGGTCGTCGTCTCCGGACTCGACCAGACGTTCCGGGCCGAACCGTTCGAGCCGGTGCCCGAACTGATATCGCTGGCCGAGTACGTCGACAAGTACCGCGCCATCTGCGCGGCGTGTGGCGAGCCCGCGACCCGAACCCAGCGGCTCATCGACGGCCAACCGGCCCACGTCGACGACCCGACCGTCCTCGTCGGAGCCGAGGAGTCCTACGAGGCCCGATGTCGGAACTGTCATATCCTTCGGGCCGACTAGTCCAGCCGTGACGCAGTGGGTCGAGAATCCCTCGGGCGGACGCGAGCGCGGTCCCGCGGCGCTGGCCCGCGCGTGGGTCGAGGTGCTGGTCCGGCCTCGGCGGTTCTTCGAGCGCGGGGTCGCGCCCGGCGACCAGGCTCCGGGGCTGGTGTTCGTGATAGCCGTCGTGGTCGTCGAGGAGGCCACCCGGTTCGCGCTGGTCCCCGGCGCGGCCCCGACGCTCGGCGGGCGACCCGGCCTCTCGGCAGCGTTCGGGGTCGCGGTGGCCGCGCTGTTCGTCGCGCCCGCCGCGCTCCACCTCATCGCCGCCGTCCAGACGCTCGTCCTGATGGTAGCGGTCCCCGACCGGGCCGGTATCAGCGAGACGGTCCAGACCGTCGCGTACGCCACCGCGCCGTGCGCGCTCGCGGGGATTCCGAGCCCGACCCTGCGGGCGCTCTGTGCCACCTACGGCGCAGTGCTGTTCGTGGTCGGGCTCCGGACGGTCCACGGCACTTCGACGCTCCGAGCGCTGGTCGCGGGGGCCGTCCCGGCCGCGCTGGTGTTCGGCTACGCCTTCCGGGGGTTCGCGGCGCTGGACGAACTGGTCGTCGCGCACGCGGACGAGGTGTGTATCCGACTCGTGGAACTCGACGCCACCGTCTGTTTCACGGTCGGATGACCGTCGAGTCCGTCGATTCGAGCGTCGGGGTTTGCGTGCGATAACTCGCCCTTTTCGCGGTGCGTACGCTACCCATCTTTCTCACTCGGCGCACACTGGCGTCTTGCCGAACGACGCGAGGCACGGCTCGTGGCCGCGTGGCTCCCGCGACGCGGCTTCGTGTCGCGCCATCATTGGCGCGAGCGACGACTGTGCGAAGCGAACGAGGAGGCTGGGGAGGCGTGAGGCTCTCGCTGCGCGATGGCGGTGCCGTGCGGTACCAGTGGCGTCGCAGTCGCGGTGGCGGTGCCGTTGCGGTGACTCGTTGGCGCTAGCAGTCGCTAGCGTCTCGTCGCCGGCTCGTCCTCCGCGTCTCGCTGTCGACTCCGTTCCCTACGGTTCACAGCCGATTCCGTTTTCGACGTGCCGGTGTTCCCCCCGACCCGCTCACTTATAAGACCGTCCGCGCCGAACCCGAGTCCGTGCTCAACCTGATACTCGACGATTTCATGGTCGAACTCACGGACGGAACCATCCGGAACGTCGGTCCCTCGAACAAGTCCGGCACCGCGAAGCTGTTCGACGTCGAGTCGGCCGAAGCCCGGGAGTTCGGCGACAAGCGCGTGAAGGTCGTCTGCGAGGACGACGACGGCAACGAGGTCCAGGTCGCGCTGTTCCCCGAGCAGGTCCGCGAGATAGCCGACGACATCGAGGCGCTGGAGGACGACAGTCCGGTGTTCGAGTAGCCGGGGACTCGTCGGGGCCGCCGGGGAACCGCCACAACGGGCAGTTCCGAAACCCCCCTCGCGAGTCGCCGAGCGCGTCCCGGGACCGCGGCGGTTCACACCCGCTGGAACATCGTTCCGGCGCGCTCGGCGGTCTCCCCGTCGCTGGCCGAGTCGCCGACGAACAGCACCGATTCGGGGGGCACGTCCAGTTCCTCGACCGCGGCCAGCAGCGGCCTCGGATGCGGTTTCCGCTCGGGGACGGTCCCCCTGCCCACGACCGAATCGACGTGTTCGGCGAGGTCGTGTTCGGCGAGCGCGAGCCGGACCGCCTCGTGGTGGTTGAGCGAGCAGACCCCGACCGGTATCTCGCGGTCGACCAGTTCGTCGGCGAGCGCGAGTCGTCGGGAGGCCCGCGCGCCCTCGCGCTCGGCCGCCGCGATGAGTTCGTCGGCCGCCGCGCCGACGCCCGCGTCCTCGGCGGCGTCGAGCAGCGTCCACGCGCTCAGCGGCTCGGCGTCGACGCCCTCGCGTTCGAGCAGCTCGCTCACCTCGCGCTCGACTCGCTCCCAGTCGACCGCGAGCCGGACCAGCGTGCCGTCGAGGTCGTACACTACCGCTCGGGGGTCGGGACCGGCGTCGTTTCGGGGCACGCCACGCGGTAGGCCCAGCACCGAAAAAGAGGTATCGGTCGTCCGGGTCGTCCGTCGGGTCGTCGCGATTCGGTGCGTCGGACCGGGACCGCCGGTCCCGGTCGGCAGGCGGCGGTCGGTCAGTCCAGCAGGTTGCGGGCGATGACCTTCTTCTGTATCTCGCTGGTCCCCTCGTAGATGGTGGTTATCTTCGAGTCCCGGTAGAGGCGCTCGACGTCGAAGTCGGTGGTGTAGCCGTAGCCGCCGTGTATCTGGACCGCCTCGTTGGTCACGTCGACCGCCGCCTCGCTGGCGAAGTACTTGGCCATGCTCGCCGCCAGTTCGACGTTCTCGCCCGCGTCCTCGCGCCGGGCGGCGTCGCGGGTGAGCAGGCGGGCGGCCTCCAGTTGGGTCTTCATGTCCGCGAGCTTGTGCCGGATGGTCTGGATGTCGGCGATGGGCCGGTCGAACTGCTCGCGCTCGGTGGCGTACGCCACGGCCTCGTCGAGGGCCGACTGGGCCAGCCCGACCGACTGGCTCGCGATGCCGATGCGTCCGCCCGTGAGGATGTGGAACGCCGCCGACAGACCCTTCCCCTCCTCTGTCAGACGGTTCTCGGCGGGAATCCGCACGTCGTCGAAGACGAGCGAGGTGGTGTCGCTCGCCCGGAGGCCGAGTTTGTCCTCCTTCTTGCCGACCGCCAGTCCGTCGGCGTCCTTCGGCACGACGAACTGGGTCACCGACCGGGGGTCCTCGCGGTCGGTCTTGGCGAACAACACGACCACGCCGCTGCGCTCGCCGTTGGTTATCCACTGCTTCTTGCCGTTTATCACGTACTCGTCGCCCTCGCGTCTGGCCTCGGTCGTCATCTCGGCCGGGTTCGAGCCGGCCTGTGGCTCCGAGAGCGCGAACGCCCCCACGGGTCGGCCCTCGGCCATGTCGGGCAGCCAGCGCTCCTTCTGGTCGTCGTCGCCGAACTCCGCGATGCAGGAGGTCGCCAGCGAGTGGACCGACAGCGCGGTCGCGACCGACAGCATTCCGTACGCGACTTCCTCGTTGACGACGCTGTACGTGAGCCGGTCCACGTCGAGACCGCCGTACGCCTCGGGGACGGTGAGGCTGGTCATGTCGAGGTCGGCGAGCCCGTCCCACACGTCCTCGGGGAACGTCTGGTTCTCGTCGGACTCGCGCGCGACCGGTCGAATCTCCTCGACCGCGAACTCCCGCACCACGTCGCGCATCGCCCGCTGTTCCTCGGAGAGGTTCATACCCGGAGTGACGGACGGTGCGTGGAAAAAGTTGCCTGTTCGGGGTTCGAGCCCCGACGCCGCGACGACCGCGCGGACCGCCCGCGATCACTCGCGCACGAACGCTGCGACCTCCTCGGGAGTCGCGTCGAGACCGCCGCCCTGCGCGAACGTCGGGCCGCCGCCGCCACCGCCGCCGAACGCCGCGGTCACTTCGTCGACCACGTCGCCCGCGTCGGGGTCGCCGCCGGTCGCGGCCACGACGAAGGTCGCGCCGTCCGCGCCCGACAGCACCACCGCGTCCGGCGCGTCCGCGCTCTCGCCGGCCAGTTCCTTCGCGCGGTCGGCGACCTCGTTCGGACCGAACTCCGGGACCGTTCCCACCACCCACTCGCCGCCGTCGCGCTCGATTGCGTCCTCGCGCAGGTCGTCGAGGCGGGCCGCCAGCAGTTCTTCTCTGGCGTGGCGCAGGTCGGCCTCCAGCGTCTCGACCTCGCGGCTGACTCGCTGGGCGGCCTCGGGCAGGTCGGCCACGCCCACGTCGAGGCTTCGGGCGGCCTCGCGGGCGGCCCGGACGCTCTCGGCGCGCTCGCGGATGGCGGTCGGGCCGACCGCGAACTCCACGCGGGTCAGCCCCTCGCCGGGGTTCGAGCGGTCGAGGACGGTCACGGGGCCGATTTCGCGGGTGTTCGAGACGTGCGTGCCGCCGCAGGCCGCCCAGTCCCACTCGGCGACGGTCACGACGCGGACGGTGTCGGCGTCGCTCATCACGCCCTCCTCGGTCTTGGTGTTGAACGCCACGTCGTCGCGCTCGCGGGCCTCCTGCTGGGGAATCTCGGCCCACGAGACGGGCAGGGAGTCCCAGACCGCGCGGTTCGTGAGTCGCTCTAGCTCGGCCAGCACCTCGTCGTCGACGTCGGTGCTGGTGGTGAAGTCGACCCGAATCTTGCGCTGGCCGATGTCGAACCCGCCGTAGCCGAGGTCGTCGAGCAGGCGGCGGCCCGCGCCGTAGAGGACGTGGCTCGCGGTGTGGGCGCGCTCGCAGTAGGTCCGGAACTCGTCGTCGACCTCGGCCTGCACGGTCTCGCCCGCCTCGAAGTCGGGGTCGTCGCCGAGGCGGTGGACGACTCGGTCGCCGTCCCGCTGGACGTCCTCGACGACCGCGCCGCCGACGGTGCCCCGGTCGGCGGGCTGGCCGCCGCTCTCGGCGTAGAAGTACGTTCGGTCGAGCGTGACCCGCCGGCCGTCGACCGATTCGACGGTCGCCTCGAAGCTCCGCACGGCGGGGTCGCGCGCCGCGAGTTGGCTCATACGCGGGGAGAGTCGGCCGGGCGACTAAAGGGTCACGTTACCGAGTGTCTCGCGTCGCGGTACTCGATGGCGTTCTTTCGGTTCGATTCGATTCAACGATTGCCCGCGTTGGTCGATGACGTGACGCTCCGGCGACCGGACGACTCGGCGCGCGGTGGCGCTTTCCTGAGCGAGGCAAGGCTCGCCAGCGCTCGGCGCTGACGGCGGCGGTGCGCGTTCGTGCGCCCCGAGGCTGGGCGGCGTGAGGTCCGCCGTCGCGGTTGCGGTGCTGTGTGGTTGCGGTTGCGGTGCGGTACTCAGAGGCTCGAGCAGTAGCTCGCTTCCCGACCGCATCGTACTCCGGCCCAAGTGCATCCGAGCTAGCTACTGCCTCGACAAATGAGTGACCGCAACTCCAACCGCCCCGCACCGCGACCGCACAGCGGGAGCCTCACACCTCCCCAGCCTCGGGGCGCACGAACGCGCCCCGCCACCGTCAGAGGCGAGCGCTGACGAGCCCTCGCTCGCGTCCGCTCACGAGGACCTCGCGCGCTTGGGCGCGCTCACGAGGACCCCACCAGCGCGCGCCGACGAAGGTACAGTAGTCGAGGTTAAAGTAGTCGAGAACGCCCGCGAACTAGTAATCGAAAACGACCTTCGCCCGGTCAGGCCACCGCTTCGACCGACTCGCGGAACACGTCGAAGCCGAGTTCGATCTCGCGCTCGGTCACGTCGAGCGGCGGCAGGATGCGGACCGTCTTGTACCCACAGCCCAGGACCAGCAGGCCGCGCTTGAGCGCCGCCTCGACGACCGCCTCGCGGCGCTCTTTGGTGTCGAACTCGACCGCGAGCATCAGGCCGCGCCCGCGCACGTCGACCGCATTGGGCAGGTCGGCGTCTTCGAGGAGTTCCCGCAGCTGGCGGCCCCGCTCGGTGACGTTGTCGAGCAGGTCGTACTCCTCGATGGCGTCGACGGTGAACACGCCCTGCATCGCGTCGACTATCTTGCCCGCGCCCCACGTCGAGGAGAGCCGCGCCTTCTCGTCGGGGAACAGGTCGCGGTTGGCCACCGTCGCGCCGGCGCGCAGCCCCTTCGCCGAGGTGATGACGTCGGGTTCGAGGTCGAGGTGGTCGACGCCCCACATCTCGCCCGT
The DNA here is from genome assembly GCF_004765805.1 of Halorussus halobius. Taxonomy (GTDB): domain Archaea; phylum Halobacteriota; class Halobacteria; order Halobacteriales; family Haladaptataceae; genus Halorussus; species Halorussus halobius. The sequence goes on from NZ_SBIU01000005.1 coordinate 152,824, forward strand.
CCGACCCAGCCCGGACTGAATCTCGTCGGCGATGATGCGGACGCCGAACTCCTCGCGGATGGCCGCGAGGTCGGCGACGAACCCCTCGTGGGGCACTCGATAGCCGCCCTCGCCCTGCACGGGTTCGAGGATGAGGTAGGCGACCTCTGCGGGGTCGACGACGCCCCGCTCGGCGTGGAGTTTGTCGGCGACGACGTTGCCGCCGGGGCCGTCGGTCAGCCACGCGCGCTCGTACTCCTCGTCGGTCGCGGGGTAGGGCACCGACATCACGCCGCCGACCTCGGGGTAGCCCTTGCGGTGGTTGCGCTTCGAGCGGTTGAGCGAGAGCGCACCGAGCGTCCGACCGTGGAACGCGCCGTCGAACGTGAACGCGCGGTGGCCGCCCTGCGCGTAGCAGATTTTGATGGCGTTCTCGACCGCCTCCGCGCCCGAGTTCGACAGGAAGACGGTATCCATGTCGTAGTGGCTCGTGAGGTCGGTGATTCGCTCCATCAACTGGGTCGGACCGGGGAACTCGGGCTCCTCGGGCGGCCAGCCGCCGGCGGCGTAGAAGTCCTGGCCGGCGATCTTGGTCGGGTCTATCAGGCCGAACTCGTCGAACTTCTCCATCACCTTCGGGTTGTTGTACCCCAGCGGCGCTGACGCGACGTGGGACGTGAAGTCCAGCAGGACGTTGCCGTCGACGTCGGTGCAGAACGGTCCCTCGGCGTCCTCGGTGAAGTCCCAGACGAAGTCGTAGACGTACGTGCTCGGAGCCGAGAACTGGTGGTGGTAGTCGGCCCACTCCTCGGCCCGTTTGCCGGGCATCTCCTCGACGGTCGGCTCCGCGGCCTCTCGGTCCATGGCACGGGATATGGCCAGCCGGCTTTTAATTATTGCGAGGTAAAGCGCCATTCCCGACGAGTCGTCCTCGAGTTCGTGTCCTCCCCCCGTCGACGGACGCCACCACCGCCGCGACCCAACTCAGAGCGTCGCCACCACCGCCGCGACCGCCGACGCCGCGAGCAGGACGCCGCTCCACGCCGTGACCCGGTAGGCGAACGACCTGTCGGGCGCGGCGAGGGTGAGCGCGGCCTTGACCGCGATGGAGGAGGCGGTCGCCAGCAGGATGCCGAACACGGCGGTCTCGTGGGCGAGGTTGCCCCCGATGTACAGCAGGACCGCCGAGGAGGTCACGCCAGCGCTGGAGACCAGCCCGGAGAGGAGCGCGGTCACGTAGAACCCGGCCGAGCCGAACTGCTGTTGGGCGACCGCGCCGGCCACGATGACCAGCAGGAAGATGGCCCCGAAGCTCAGCGCGTTCCGGAGCGAGAACGGGCTCTCGAGGTCGATGTCGACCTGCTCGGACCAGTCGGCCGTGTAGGCCGCGATGGCGACGCTCCCGAGGATGACCGCCCCGAGGGGCAACACCGCCCCGTAGAGGACGGGCGCGTCGCCCCCGACCGTGAACGCCAGCGCGATGGCGAGGTTCCGAACCGCCATCGCGGCGTCGGCCAGCAGGATGGCCGCCACGCCGTAGGAGGCCGCCTCGGGGCGCTGTTTGACGTGGTCGAGCATGGTGCCGACCACGGCGGTCGAGGACGCCAGCCCGCCGAAAAAGCCCGTGACCGCGATACCCCGGCCGCCGTAGGTCTTCACGACCGCGTAGTTGACGATGCCGATGGCGGCCACCGTGACCACCATCAGCCACACGGTCCGGGGCTGGATGCCGTACGCGAACTCCTCGTTGGGGAGGAGCGGATAGATGACGAACGCGAGGATGGCGAACTCGACCGCCGACCGCAGTTCCTCGCGGGACATCCCCCACGCGAAACTGTGGAGTTCGCGCTTGAGCACGAGCAGCAGCGACGACAGCACGGCCACCGTGATGCCGACGAGGATGAACCCGTCCATCACGAGCGCGCCGACGCCGAACGCGACCAGCATCGTCACGGAGGTCGTCAGCGACAGCCCCTCGTCGGCCTCGTCGTCGGCCAGCAGCCCGCGCACGCCCAGCATGAGCCCCTGCACGATGACGAGCAACCCGCCCAGCAACAGCAACACCTCGTGGTCGAGCAGGGTGAACACGGCTCCCAGCAGGCTGATGAGCGTGAACGTGCGGATGCCCGCGGCCTTGTGTGACCACTCGCGCTCCAGCCCGAGGAACAACCCGAGCGCGGCGGCGAGCGCGACTCGGACGACGTCACTGTTCAGCGGCGCTTGCGCGAGGGCGTCGACGATGCTCGGCACTCTTCTACCTATTACTATGTAGGTATAAATATCTCTCCCCTGTTCGGGCGGGGACCTTCAGATGACTCGACAGTTCGGGGGCGTGGGGACCGACTGTCGAACCGTTCGAGACGCGCGTCGGTCAGCGGTCGGCGGTCGTGTCGTCCGTCCGCGCTCGGCCCCGGACCGCCGTCGTGCCGGCCGCCACCGCGTACAGACCGACGACGCCGAGTCCCGCGCCCGCCAGCGACTCCGCGACGGGAGCGAGTACGCGCGGCAGTTCGACGACGTACGACCCGACCAGCGAGACCGCCATCGCGGCGACGAACCACGCGCCGGCGGGGACCGCGATTCGGGCGTTCTCGCGGAGAATCGACGCCACGTCGAGGGTCGCGGGCGGTGACACCGTCGCCGAGAGCGAGACCCCCCGGACCGCGACGTAGAGCGCGGCCATCACGAACCCGGCCGTGCGGACGGGGCTGCCGACGTTCTGGAAGGCGGCGGCCCACGCCAGCAGGTTCCAGAACAGCAGTATCACGACGACGGGGACGGTCTCCACGACGAATCGCTGCGGCGAGAGGGACATGCCGGCACCGTTTCGCTGTACCCTTAAAAACCCCGTCCGTCGGCCACGGCGCGTCAGTCGCCCCGCGGCGCGGCCCGGGCGCGTCGGCCCCCGTCTCGCGCCGCGAGCGCATTGCCGGCGAGTGATATCGGGGAATCAGAGCAGGTGGACGTAGTCGTCGAGCGACAGCGCGAACTCCCGGCTCGGCGGCAGGTCGACCCACGAGAACTCGAACTCAGCGCCGACCTCCTCGCCCTCGCCGGTCACGGTGTGGGTCCAGCGGTCGCGCGGGTCGTGGACCGTCGCGTGGAAGAAGTGCCGGACGTACCGGCGGGCCCGCCGTCGGGTCCACACGTCGGTCGTGAGGTGCCGGGCGTCGCCCAGCGCGCCGAGTCCGCTCTCCTCGACGACCTCCCGGAACACCGCCTCGCGGGGGCGTTCGCCGGGTTCGATGGTTCCCTTCGGTATCTGGAGGCCGTCGTGGCCCGGCCCCTCGAACACGAGGAGCTCGCGGCCGCTCCGGGCGTCGCCCCCGTCCGTCCGGGGTCCGCCGGCGTCGCCCCGACTGTCGCTCCCGTCGCGGGTGATGTACGCGCACGCCTTGGGGACGTAGGTCGTCTCGTCGACGGTCGTGGCCGGTTCCGTGCTCATCGTTCCACGTTCGACGACGCCGTCCGGTAAAACGCTTTCTGGAAGGAATATTAAGGAGGCTAAGGTGTCGGCGTCGTACTCCCCGATTCGGCCCGTCGCGGCCGCGCGGACGCCTCGTTCCGGGTTCCGAACGAACTAAGTCCGTTCGTTCGGTCTCCCCGAACGATGACCAACTTCGTTTGCGGAATCGTTGGAGAGCCGAGCGACCGTTCGCGGACGCCACAGTCGTAACCGACGCCGAACCTAACGCTCCCATGTCTACGCCCACGTTCGACGCGATACTCGTCCCGGTCGCATCGTCCGACGACGCCCGAACGACCGCTCGCGCGCTCCGCGAGCACTTCGACCTCTCGGGGACCGACGTGACGTTCGCGTTCGTCGTCGAGAAGGCCGGCGGCGTCCCCGACAAGGCGGGCGTCGAGCAGCGCGAGGCGGTCGCCGAAGACGCGTTCGAGGCCGCTCGCGCCGAACTCACGGGCGTCGAGGTGGGGACCGAGATCACCTACGCCACGGACGTCGCCGACGGCATCCGGGGGGTCGCGGCCGACGTCGACGCCGACGCCATCGTGTTCGTCCCGCGGGAGGGAGGCCGGCTCGCCCGGTTCCTGACCGGCGACGTGGCGCTGTCGCTGGCCACCGACAGCGACCGTCCCGTGGTGTCGCTCCCGACCCCGGAGGTAGGTGGATGACCGACGAGGAACTCGCCAAGGACCTCGGCCCGCTGGCGGCGCTCACCATCGGCGTGGGGACGATGATCGGCGCGGGCATCTTCGTGTTGCCCCGGCAGGCCATCTCTAAGGCCGGGTCGCTGGCGGTCGGCGCGTTTCTGGTCGGCGGCGGCATCGCGCTGTTGACCGCGCTGTCGGCCAGCGAACTCGGCACCGCGATGCCCAAGTCCGGCGGGGCGTACTACTACGTCAACCACGCGCTCGGGCCGCTGTTCGGCTCTATCGCCGGCTGGTCGAACTGGCTCGGGCTGGCGTTCGCCTCGGCGTTCTACATGGTCGGGTTCGGCCAGTACGTCGCCAACATCCTCTCGCTGCCCGACGGGTTCGTGCTCGGACCGATTACGCTCTCGTCGGTCAAACTGGTCGCGCTCGCGGGCGCGGCGCTGTTCGTCGTGGTCAACTACGTCGGCGCGAAGGAGACCGGCCGCCTGCAGAACATCATCGTCGTCGTCCTCGTGGCCATCCTCGGCGTGTTCACGGTCGTCGGCGGGCTACAGGCCGACCCGACCAACCTCCCCGAAAGCAAGGGCTTCGGCGCGATGTTCAACACGACCGGCATCATCTTCGTCTCCTACCTCGGGTTCGTCCAGATAACCAGCGTCGCCGAGGAGATAAAGGACCCCGGCAAGAACCTGCCCCGAGCGGTCATCGGGAGCGTCCTGCTCGTGACGGTTATCTACGCGCTCGTGTTGTTCGTGATGAGCGCGGTCGTCGAGCCGGGGTACATCGACGCGCTCGGCACCGACCAGATCGCGGTCGTCGAGGTGGCCCGACTCATTCTCGGTCCCGCCGGCGCGATCGCGATGCTGTTCGGCGGCCTGCTCGCCACCGCGTCGAGCGCGAACGCCTCGATTCTGGCGTCCTCACGCATCAACTTCGCCATGGGCCGGGACAACATCGTCACGCCCGACCTCAACAAGATACACCCCCGGTTCTCGACGCCCTATCGCTCCATCGCGGTCACGGGCGGGCTCATCCTGGCGTTCATCGCCGTCGGCGGAATCGAGACGCTGTCGACGATGGGAAGCGTCCTCCACCTCGTCATCTACGGCCTGCTGAACGTCGCGCTCATCGTGATGCGCGAGGCCGACGTGGCCGACTACGACCCGGACTACCGCGTCCCCCTCTACCCGCTCACGCCCATCGCGGGGATGGTGACCTCGTTCGCGCTCATCGCGTTCATCAGCGAGGTCATCATCGGGCTGAGCTTCGCGCTGGTGGCCGGCGCGGTGGTGTGGTACTTCGTCTACGCCCGGTCGCGAACGGACAAGCAGGGCGTCCTGAGCCAGTACGTCCTCCGGCGCTCCGAGCGGCTGCCCGACAGCGCGGTGTCGGCCGCCGAGACCGTCGCGCCCGACGGCGGCTCGTTCCGGGTGCTGGTGCCGCTGGCGAACCCCGAACACGAACGGGGGCTCATCACGCTGGCCAGCGCCATCGCCAAGCAGCGCGGCGGGCGGGTCGACGCGGTCCACGTGGTGAAAGTCCCCGACCAGACCACGCTGGAGTACGGGGCCCAACACCTCGACGACATCGACGCCGACTCCGAACAACTCCTGGCCGACGCCCGGGCGGACGCCGAGACGTTCGGCGTCCCCGTCGAGACCCACGCCGTCGTCTCCCACGAGAGCTTCGAGAAGATATTCGACGTGGCCGGGACTCACGACGCCGACCTCGTGGTCATGGGCTGGGGTCCCGACTCCCACGGCGTACCCGGCCGCATCGAGGGGCGGCTCGACGAACTCACCGCCGACCTCCCGTGTGACTTCCTCGTGTTGCGAGACCGGGACTTCGACCCCGACAGGATTCTGGTGCCGACCGCCGGCGGCCCGGACTCCGAGCTCAGCGCCGAGATCGCGACCGACCTCCGGGCGGAGTACGGCTCGGCGGTCACGCTGCTCCACGTCGCGACCGACGGCGACCGGGACGCCGCCGAGCGCTTCCTCCGCGAGTGGGCCGACGACCACGGACTCGGCGACGCGACCCTCCGAGTCGAGACCGGCGACGTCGAGGACGCCATCCGGGTCGGCGCGCGCGAGAACTCGCTGGTCGTGCTGGGCGCGACCGAGCGCGGGATGCTCTCGCGGCTGGTCCGGGGGTCGCCGGCCCTCGACGCGGTGGACGCGCTCGACGCCTCGGTGCTGCTCGCCGAGCGGTCCCGGACCCGGTCGCTCCGGGACCGGCTGTTCGGTCGGTAGCGGCCGCTCGCACATCGCTTCCCCGCCACTCGATAGCAGCACGGACTCGGTATCGGGGATTGACGCGAAATCGAATCGGGCGGTTCGATAATTCAGTGGGGAGCGGGGCACCGGAAGATACTTGCTGACACGAAGGTTACACGTCGACATGGCCGCTTCCACGCGAACGCGTGACGCCCGGACGCTTTCGGGTGTCATCGTCGGGCTCTCGGTCCTCGGAATCGTTCTCCTGGTCGCAAATATACCTCGTTCCCCACTTCGGAGCGGAACCCTCGAGCTGTTCACTATCTTCGCGCTCCCGCTCGTGATCTCGCTGGTTGCGTACGTCCGATTCGCAGAACCGCTCGTCCGGTGGGAGGTCGCCCTGTTAGCCGTCTGGGGAGTGCTCGGTATCGCCGCTACGGCCTTCGTCGGATTTCTGGCGACGATGGACACGCCCGGCAGCTATCCGGGTGCTGGAGTCGAACTCCTCCGGAATATCGCGATGTTCGTTTCGGTTGCGCTCGGGCTGGGTCTCCCCTACGGTGTCGCCGGGAAGTTCCGGCGTGAACGCCCCCGACGAACCGTCGTAAGCGCACTCGTCGCCCCGTTCGTCCTGCTCGTGCTCTTCATCGCTGTCACAGCTTCGATATAGCTCGACGACCGACGTTCGATAAAGTCGCATACCGTTACGCGCTTCCGATAGCGAAGCCGAATTACCGAGCGCGCCGCCGACGCCCCTCCTACGGCCGGCCGATGGACAGCGGCTCGGCCGCCTCCCACCGGGGTTCGAACTCCTCGCGGACGTCGGCCGCGAACTCGGGGTCTTTCATGTCTATCATGGCGAAGGCCTCGTCGGGGTCGAGCGGGTGGGCCACCTCGATGCACACCTCCGCGTCGTCGATGAGGTTGAACGTTCCCCGGAGGTCGTCGGCCGTCCGGACCGCGAAGGCGGGGTGGCCGGCCATGGTGTCGATGTAACGCTCCCCCACGCTCGGCGGGAGGGTGTCGACGAGGTGGGGCGACATCAGCAGCGAGACCTCGACGCCGCGGTCGAGCGCGGCCTCGAGGTGACGGGCCACGAGGTCGCCCACGTCGCCGATGTCGAACTGGGCGGTCGAATCGGTGGCGACCATCACGATGCGGTCGTCCGCGGCGTCGAGGCGCTCGACCAGCAAATCGACCGACTCCTCGGAGCCGACCGCCGCGGTCCAGAACCCCTCCTCGACCGGCTCGGCCGCGTCGAGTTCGTCGGTGAGGTCGCCGACGATGCTCTCGTACTGCTCGGCCTGCTCCTCCAGTTCGGAGAGCTTGTCGTCCAGCAGGCGGTTGAGGGCGGTGTCGGGTTCGACCGCGACGTACTTCTTGGGTCGGCTCGCGCTCTGGGAGCGAGCGAGGCTGTGGGTCTCCAGACTGCTCAGCACGTCGTAGATGCGGCCCATCGGCACGTCGCTGGCCCGCGACAACTCCTTTGCGGTTGTCGGACCCGCGTCGAGAAGCGACCGGTACGCTCGCGCCTCGTACTCGGAGAGTCCGAGGTCTCGTAGACTGGCCATGTGCGGGCATGACGCTCGGGAACTATAAACTCTCGGACCGTTGTATCCGGCGGCGCGAACGCGGGGTCGGGCGAGCGTCGCGCGCACGAGCCGACGACCGTACCGGCCTCACGCCTCGGTGTCGTGGGACACGACCTGCCCGTTGTGGACGTACGTCCGGTCGTGACGGGTCCGCTCGCCGTCGGGGTGGTCGGTCGTGACGCGGGAGAACGCGACGGGCAGTCCCATCCCGAGGTAGAGGTTCGCACGGTCCTGCACCTGGAAGTGGAGGTGTGGCTCGGTCGAGTTGCCCGAATGGCCACAGCGTCCGATTTGTTCCCCGCGCTCGACGGTGTCGCCCTCCGAGACGCGGACGCTGCCGTTCTTGAGGTGCGCCAGGACGCTGTACTCGTCGGTGGCGTGTCGGATGACGACGCAGTTGCCCACGAGTCGGTACTGTAACGGGTCGAACCAGCCGGACGTGCGGTGGTAATCGCGATGACCGTCCCTGACGGTGACGACGGTGCCGTCGGCCGGAGCCAGTACGGGCTCGTCGAAGCAGTAGAACGACTCGACGCCGCCGCTCCCGTCGTGGGTGCGTCCCTGCTCGTTGGTCTTGACGAAGTCGTAGGCGTACCGCTGCTGGAGGAGCGACCATGAGTGTGAGTACTGCGGGTCGGGGCTCCCGTTGAGTACCGTCCAGTCGCCGTCGAACGGGAGCCGGTAGTCGACGTCGCTCTCGTAGCCGTCGGCGTCGACGACGTCGCCCCGACGCCGGAGCAGGATCAGCAGGTTGCCGAGGAGTTGGAACAGTCCGCGGACGGCGATGTTGGGGTGGACGAGCAGCCACAGGAACTGGAGTCGCTTGAAGATGCTCCGTTCGTACCCCGACTCGACCCACCCTTCGGGGCGCTCGTGGGAGTCGTCGTCCGGGGACTCGCCGCCCGAGACCGCCGTTCGCACTCGGGTCGCGAAAAACCGGACCGCGCCGAGAACGAACGGGACGAAAAGGAGCGGGAAGAACAGGTAGAACAGCTGTGCGAGCTCGAAGACGGGCGAGACGAACCGCAGGTGCTCCAGCGAGCCGAAGAACCCGAGCAGACCCAGCCGATTGCTGGCGCGGTTCACGCGCTCGACGACCCGCTCGCTCCTCGAGTAGGCCCTCCCGAACGGGTGGGCGACCTGCTCGGTCATGGCCGTTGGGAAGACTGCGACTCGGCGGCGCGCGCGTCCGCCCGTCGCAGTCGGTCCGGAGAGCGCCGGTCCCCGGTTCGTCGGCCGGTTCGGCCCGCAACGTCGTCGCGCGAGGCTGTCCGTGGGTCCATCGGGAGATACTGTCGGCCGTTCGGTAATATTATTTTTGATACGTGGGGCCGCACGCATCCCACGATGGCCCCGACCGCCCCCGTCGTGGCGGACGGTCCGGCGAGCGCGTCGACCGGCTCAGTCCCAGCGCTCGGCGACGCGCTCGTTCAGCTCCTCGGGCGTCGCGGCAGGGTCGGAGCGCTCGCCCTCGACGAGCAGGGCGGCGGTCCCCGGTTCGAGGTCGGCGTCCGGCACGACGACCTTCTCGTGGTCGGCCACCCGGAGCGCGGCCCGGTGGAGGTCCGACCCGGCCTCGTCGGCCACCTCGACCACGAGCGGGTCCCGGCAGAGTCGCGCGGCGGCGGTGGCGTAGGCCGCGACCTGCACGCCGAACCGGTCGGCAGCGTCGGCGAACGCCGCGACCGCGCGCTCGGCGGCCTCGCGGTAGCGGTCCTCGCCGGTCAACAGCGCGAGGTCGACCAGCGCGTCGGCCATCTCGGCGTTGTGGTCGAGCGGTCGAAGCGGCCGGTCGAGCAGGCCCGGCCCCTCGCGGGGACCGTCCACGAACGGCGATGGCTCGGCCCCGTCGGGGTCGCCCGTCCGCAGTTCGTCGAGCGCGACGTCGGCCACCCCGCGCGCGGCGTCGAGGGAGGCGTCGTCGCCCAGCACCTGATACGCGGTCGTCAGCGCCGAGAGGAGGTGTGCGTGGTCGGCCAGCAGGTCGGTCTCCGCGGCGTCCCCGGCGAAGTGGCAGACGTGGCCGTCTTCGACCAGTTCGGACAGCAGGTACTCGAGCGCGCGCTCGGCGTAGGTGCGGGCGCGCTCGCCGTCGGTGTACGCGTGGAAGGTCAGGAGCGCGTCGACCGCCATCGCGTTGCCGTCGGCGAACGCCGTGGGGTCGACGGCGGGCGGGTCGGCGGCCTCGCGGTCGCTGGGGTCGAGCGAGTAGTAGTCGCTGACGTCCGGGTCGTCGTCGCTCGCGCCGGGGGCCTGACTCCCCGCGAAGGCGTTCGGCGCGTCCGAACTGTCGCTCGCGCTACGCCACAGCGTCGTGGTCAGGTACTCGACGGTCCGCTCGGCGGGCTCCCGATACGTCTCGTCGCCGGTGTGGAGGTAGGCGTTGGCGAACGCCCGGACCAGCCCGGCGTTGGTCGAGAGCAGCTTCTCGTGGTGGACGCCGCTCCAGTCGCGTCCGTCGGCGAACCGGAAGAACCCGCCCTCGTAGGTGTCGAACAGGTGCTGGCTGACCGCCGACAGCGTGGCCAGCGCCTGCTCGCGCTTGAGCGCGAACTCCACGGTCCGGGGCAGCGGGAACTTCTCGCTGTCGCCCCACCCGCCGTAGCTGTCGTCGAACTTGTCGTCGAGTTGGCCCGCGACGAGCCGCTCGATTTCGGGCGAGAGCTCGCCGGCCGGCGGGTCCTCGCGGAGGCTTCGCGGGATTCGGGCGGCGTCCTCGCCCTTGTGGCTCCAGAGGTCCCGCACCCGCTGGACGACCTGCCGCATCCCGTCGACGCCGAGGTAGGTCGCGCCGGTCAGGAGGTCGCCGTCGGGCGTGCAGAACACGGTCGAGGGGAACCCGCCGACGTTGTACCGCTCGCGGACGCGGGGCTGGCGGTCGACGTCGACCCGGACGGGGACGAACGAGTCGTTGACGTTCGCGGCCACCATCGGGTTGCTGTACGCCTCGCGGTCCATCTCGTGACACCACGCACACCACGTCGCCGACAGCGAGAGCAGGACGGGTTTGTCCTCGGCTCGGGCCTCCTCGAAAGCGGCCTCGCCCCACTCGCGCCACTCGACTTTGGTCTCCTCGGCGCTCTCGTCCATGATACGTCCGGATTGGAGGTACGACGGGATGGGTCTTGCTATGTCGGGGGACGCGGCCGGCATCGGAGTGGGATTATCTGTTACCCGAGTTCTCGGCGCGCGCGAGTAACGCGCGCGAGGGAGGGGCGCGTTCATGCGCCCCGAGGCTGGGGAGGCGTGAGGCTTACGCCGTGCGGTCCCTCATCGGTCGAGGCAGAAGCTAGCCTCCGGTGCATCGAGCGCTTCTCACGCTACGAGTGCCAGTACGTCGTCGAGGCAGAAGCTCGCTTCGCGATGCAGTTTCCCAGCTGGAAGACGGCGAAGCTAGCTCCTGCTTGAGCCGAGGAGAACTGCACAGCACCGCGCGGCACTGCTCCGGACCGCTACCGCGACAGCAACCACAACGGCGACCGCATCTATCCTTGAGCCAGTGAGAGCCGCCACCGCGACCGCACTCACCACCGCAAACGTCACCGCCGAAACCGTGACCGCATCACCGATAGCGGGACGCTTACGGTCCCGGAACGCGACGTGGGAGTGTGAAGCAGGAAACGATCCTGTTCGGACTGGCGGCGGTGTTCGCCGGACTCGCCACCGTCGAGTTCGTCCTCGCGTTCGTCTACAGCCCGGCGCTGCTCGCGGTAGCGGTGCCGTTCGGGGCGGCGGCCTACTTCCTCTGGTATCAGGCCAGCGGGCGGCTCCGCGAGCGCGCCGAGCGGGGCGACGCGAGCGCGTATCGCGGGCTCGGGCTCGGCGGGCTCGCTTCCGGCCCCCGCGACGACGGTCCGCGCGAGCGCGACGACGCCGACGCTCGCTCCCGGTTCGCGGGCGGTCCCGACCGGGGGTTCGGTGCCCGCGCACGGTCGGGGGTCGACGGGCGCGAGCGGCGGCGGACCGCCGGCGGACCCACCGCGGGGGCGGGCGCGACCGAGAGCCGAGGTAGGGCTGGGCGTTCGGGACGCGCGCCCGGCGTCCGGCGGGAGGACGGTCCGAGCCCGACCGAGGCCTACCGACGGCTCGGCCTCGACCCGGACGCCGACGCCGACGCCGTGCGGCGGGCCTACCGCGAGCGGGTCAAGTCGGTCCACCCCGACCGCGAGGGCGGCGACGAGGACGAGTTCAAGCGCGTGAACGAGGCCTACGAGGTCCTCCGCGAGCGCGGGTGAACCGCGCCGGGGCTCGTCGTCCGACCGCGCTCGGGCGCATCCGTCACCAGACGGATTTATTACGGATGGCTCACAAACCCCGATTACTTTCACCCCGCCATGTCAGCGAACCTCCGGCAGTGGTGTGTCGTCGCCCTCGCCGCGGTCGTGCTCGCGGCGGCAGTCGCGCCGTGGGTCGCCACGAGCCCGGCCGCAGCCCAGTCGGGTGCCTCGTTCCAGGAGGGCGTGTTCTACGAGGAGCGCGGCGACGTCGCAAACATCACCGTCGACGCCGACTCGGCCGCGACCGTGAACATCAAGTCCCGAAACGGCGCGTTCGTCCTCCGGGTCGGCGTGGGCTCGGGCACCACGAAGCTGCGGCTCAACACCTACAAGGCCGGGGAGGCGAGCAACTACTCGCTCGGCGAGATGGTGTGGGCGGCCGACGGCTCGGTCAGGAGCCGTACGCTGCTCTCGGACTCCATCGACGCGCCGCTCGACGTCGCTCAGTACGACCTGAACGTGACGGTCGGCGGCGTCGAGCAGGACCTCGCCAACCTCGCGATTCGGGAGCGGGCGACCACCGGCATCACGGCCCGCATCGCGCCACGGTCGGCCAACGTGCCCGAGTGGTCCAGCGGTGACGACGTTCGGTCTGGGTCCCAGGCTCCGTGGAACGACTCGCTCGCCCGCGACGACTGGCTGCTGTTGCAAGTCGACGCCACCGGTCTCGACGGGCTGCTCGGCGTCCGCGGGTCGCCCGACAAGTCGCTGCTGGGCGAGGGCGGTGACCTGGCGGTCGAGTTCGTCCAGACGAACCCGCCGATGAACGGACCGGGCAACGAGTTCGGTGGTGACGCGGTCGAACGCCTGTTCCTCGACCCCGGGAGCGGGGGGTTCCACCTCGCGGTCGACACCGGCGAGCACGACATCGAGCCGGGCGACCGCTACCGCGTCTCGTTCGTGGTGCCCGAGGAGGGCCAACTCGCGGACTCGACCCAGAACGTCTCGACCGAGTTCCGGGTGGTCGAGCGCCGGGTCGAACTGGACGACGAGAGCCCGAGGGACGCCATCGTGGTGGACGGCGAGACCACCATCTCGGGAACGACGACGCTGACCCCCGGAACGACCATCAACCTCACGGTCCGCGGGCGAGACCTCACCCCGCCGCTGTTCGAGCAGGTCGAACTCCAAGTGAGCGACGACCGCACGTTCGGGGCGACGTTCGACTTCTCGGACCTCGAACCGGGCAGCGAGTTCGAGTTCCGCCTCCGCGACCAGGACCGAATCGTCCCGGGGGTCGTCGCGGGCGCGACCACGACTCAACCCCCGACGACGGCCGACCCCACGACCGCGACGCCCGCCCCAACGACGACCCAGCCACCGACGACGGCCCAGCCGACGGCGACGCCCGACCCCACTACCTCTGCCGGCGGGGGCAACGACCCCACGACGACCCGGTCGTCGACCACGACCGCCGAGGGCATCACCCAGGTCGCGATGGATTCGAGCGACGGGGTGCTCACCGAGCGACCCGTTCGGGAGGACGACGACGGTGGCGGCGGCCTGGTTCCGGTTCCCGGATTCGGACCCGCCACGAACCTCCTCGCACTGGCGGCCGCGCTCGCGCTGGCGGCTCGCCGACTGTAGCGTCGAGACGCGCGAATCGACCGAGGGCCCGACGTTTTATATACGATGACTGAGGATATGGTTCCAAACAGGTCCCCGTGAGAGCATGTTCGAGAGCATCGACCGGTCGGCGTTCGGGCAGTTCGTGGCGGAGCTCTGGCAGCGGCAGGGCTGGCAGACCCAGATCAAGGACGACGACGGCCGGATATTCGTGGCGCTCCAGCGGCCCGAGACCGGCGAGGAGGGGCTGGTCTGGGCGATCGCCGACGGCGAAGTCGGCGGCCAGCAGGTCCAGCAGTTCCGGTCGCTGTGCGACGAGTACGACGTCGGGGAGGGCGCGATAGTCACGGCGGGGACGTTCTCCGAGCACGCCGAGAAGGTGGCCCAGGGCACCGGAGTCGAGTTGCTCGACGGCGAGGGCATCGAGCGGGTCCTCCAGCGCAAGGAGCTGACCGGCCTCGCCGAGCAGTACGGCGGGGACGGCGGCGGTGGCGGGTCCGACGGCTCGCCGCTCGACGCGGCGACCGACCTCGCGTCGCGCGCCGCCGAGGCCACCTCGGACGTGCCCCTCGTCGCGGTCGTCGTGGTGGTCGCGCTGGTCGGCGCGGGCGTGCTGTTCGGCCCGTCGGTGCCGTTCCTCGGCGGGGGTGACGCCATCTCGGCGGAGTCGACCGCGCCGGAGGGTGCGAACGCCAGCCTCCACGTGACGTGGAACGCGAAGGTGACCGACAGCATCGACATGAACGAGTCCGACGACCTCGTCTACCCGGCCCCCGAGGGCCAGCAGCTGGTACTGGTGCGGATGGCGATAAACAACACCGGCAACGGCTCCGTGCCCCTGAAGCAGACCGCGTTCAAGCTGCGCGCCAACGGGACGACCCACGCCAACCAGACGCTGGCGCGACACGCGGGGTTCCTGAACCTCCCCATCGGACCGGGCGAGACGGTTCCGGTCTGGACCGTGTTCGCGATTCCGGAGGGCGAGTCCGCAACGCTGGTCTACGACCAGAACGTGACCCGGGCCACCGTCGAAGTCGAGTTCGTTCGCAACTCCGACCTGTCGGTCAACGAGTCCCAGCTGTAGCATTGTGGGGGCTCGCTGTTGCCGTTCGTGGTTCGTCCACGCGGACGACGGTCGACTACGCCACGCGGATGACGTTCGATTCTAAGTCGCGCGGGAAGTGAGTCAGCCAGTCCACGCCGTCCTCGGTGACGGCGACGGTGTCGGAGTGGCGATAGCCGTACTCGTCGGTGTAGATGCCCGGCTCGATGGTGTAGACGTGGCCCGGCTCCATCTCGGCGTCGGCGTCCTCCCGGCCCTCGCGCTCGGCGCAGTGGTCGGTCCACCCGTGGTCGATGTACGGCGGCTCGTGGCCGCCCAGTCCGATGTTGTGGCCGACGTGGTGCTGAGCCAGGTCGGCCACGCCCTGCTCCTCGAAGTAGTCGGTCACTCGCTCGTCGACGGACGCCAGCGGGACGCCCGGCCCGAGCGCCTCGATGGCGATGGTCTGGGCCTCCAGCATGAGTTCGAAGTAGTGGGCCTGCTCGTCGGAGGGCTCGCCGAGGAACATCGTGCGCTCCAGTTCCGAGTGGTAGCCGTCGACGTTGGCGCTCGCGCCCGTGACCAGCACGTCGCCCTCCTGCAGGCGTCGGTTGGCGGTGTGGCCGTGGGGCAGGGCGGTCTGCTCGCCCGTGATGAACCCCGCGTGGGCGGGCCCGTCCGCCCGTGTTCGCGGGACGTACTCGTCGCCCAGCGCGTCGAGCATCGCGCGCGAGGCCTCCATCGAGGCGCGCTGGCTCACGGTCGCGGGGTGTTCGCCGACCTCGGTGAAGTCGGCGAGGTAGCGGTGGGCGAGGTTGCCCCACCGGGCGGACTCGCGTATCAGTTCGACCTCGGCGTCGGACTTGGCCCAGCGCATCCGGTCGACCCAGCTCTGGCTCTCGACGTCGACGAACTCCGAGAGCGTCGGCCCCTCGTAGCCCATCACGCCGGGCGCGCCGTCGGCGTCGGCGACGACCGACTCGACGCCGAGGTCCGACAGCATTCCGGCCGCCGTGCGAATCGGCTCCCCGCCGGGGTAGTCGAAGTAGTGGCGGACCGCGTCGATTCGCGGGTTGGGTTCCACGCGCTCGACTTCGAGTCGGGGCACGGTCACCGCGACCCGGTCGTCGGTCACCGCCAGCACCACCGGGCGCTCGGTCTGGACGTGGTCGAAGCCGGTCAGGTACTCGATGCTGGTCGCGCCGAACCAGACTCCGGCGTCGGCGTCGGTGCCGGCGAGGCGGTCGCGGACGGCCGCGAGTCGGTCCCGGAACTCGGCGTCGGGTACGCGCGTGGGCATGACTCCACGCACGCAATCCGGGCGGTTAAACGTTGACGTGTGGGCAAGGGGAACGCTGACGGCGTGCAAGGACGCAGCGCGGTCGCCGCGCGCGGCGACCGCGCGGGCGGTCGAGGTTCCGCACGCGACGGGACGGCCGAGGTCCCGCACGCGACGAGTCGCGCGCCGGACGAACGTTTACCTATCGCGACCCCCAACCGTCGGGCGTGCCAGTCACGGTTCACCCGACTCGGGGCGTTCGAGCACGCGGACTCGTCCGCGCGCTCGAACGCTCGACGGCACCCGCCCGCGCTATGCGTATGCGTACGCCGAGCGACGCGTAGCGTCGGGAGGACCCGCCCGGACCGTGACACGCGGACGGTTTCTCGCGGCGGGGAAACCCGACCGGCCGACCGAATCGCCCGCCAGTCGCGACCGCGTCGTCCGTCGGGGCTACCACGGCGGACGACGCGGTCGCGCGCCGAGAATCGATTCGACGACCACGTCACGACGACGCGCATGCACGAACACGGAAATCGGCGGGTTTTACACCCGCGAAGGAGGATTGGGTAGTATGAGCCACGACGACTTCCCCACGGAGCGTCCGGCGGTGGTGACGTGCGGCCTGCCGTACGCGACCGGCGACCTGCACATCGGCCACATGCGGACCTACGTCAGCGGCGACGCCTACGTCCGCGCCCTGGAGACGCTCGGCCAGGAGACCGCGCTCGTCTCCGGGACCGACATGCACGGGACGCCGGTCGCGGTCAACGCCGAGAAGGAGGGCGTCGACCCGGAGGAGTACGCGCTCGAACTCCACGAGAAGTACGCCGAGACGTTCCCGGAGTTCGACGTCGAGTTCGACAACTACAGCCACACCCACGACGACGCCAACGTCGAACTCACCCGGGAGTTCGTCCGGTCGTGGATAGACAACGATCACGTCTTCGAGAAGGAGATTCAGGTCGCGTGGGACCCCGAGACCGACCAGCCGCTCCCCGACCGCTACGTCGAGGGAACCTGCCCGTACTGCGGCGAGAAGGCCAGGGGCGACGAGTGCGACGAGGGCTGCCAGCGCCACCTCGAACCCGGCGAGATCGAGGACCCCACCTCGACCCTGACCGGCAACCCCGCGGAGTATCGTACCCGCGAGCACGAGTTCCTGCGGCTGTCGGACTTCCAGGAGTACCTGCAGGGGTTCATCGACCGACTGGAGGGAACCGACAACGCCCGCAACCAGCCCCGCGAGTGGATTGAGGGCGAGCTACAGGACCTCTGTATCACCCGCGACATGGACTGGGGAATAGATTACCCGGGTGAGGGCGAGGAGGACCTCGTACTCTACGTCTGGGTCGACGCCCCAATCGAGTACGTGGCCTCGACCAAGCAGTACAGCGAGCGCGTCGGCGACGACGTCTTCGACTGGGAGGCCGCGTGGAAGGCGGGCGCGCCCGACGCCGGAGCGCCCGACGAGGCCGACCCCGAGACGTGGGCCGACGCCGACACCGGCGAGATAATCCACGTCATCGGCCGGGACATCATCCAGCACCACACCGTGTTCTGGCCCGCGATGCTCCGTGGCGCGGGCTACAACGAGCCGCGCGCGGTGCTGGCGAGCGGCTTCGTCAACCTCGACGGGAAGGCGTTCTCGACCAGCCGCAACCGGGCGGTGTGGGCCGACGACTACCTCGACGAGGGGTTCGCCCCCGACCTCGTGCGCTACTATCTCACCACCACCGGCGGGTTCCAGCACGACGTGGACTTCTCGTGGGAGAAGTTCCAGGAGCGCGTGAACGGCGAACTCGTCGGCACGCTCGGCAACTTCGCCTACCGGAGCCTGCTCTTTGCGGCGCGCAACTACGGCGGTGCTCCGGACGCCGAGACCTCCGAGGAGGTCAGTGAGCGCATCGCGGACGCCGTCGCCGACTTCGAGGCCGCGATAAACGACTACTCGCTCAAGACGGCGGGCGAGGCCGCCGTCGCGCTCGCGGGCTTCGGCAACGAGTACATCCAGCGCAACGAGCCGTGGAACCTGACGGACGACGAGCCCGACCGCGCCGAGCAGGTCATCTACGACTGCGTCCAGATAGCCAAGGCGGTCGCGGTGCTGTCGGCACCCATCCTGCCCGGGAAGGCCCAGCAGCTCTGGGAGCAACTGGGCGAGGACGGGGCGGTCGACGACGCGACGCTGGACGCCTGCCTCGAATCGCCGCCGGGCGAGTTCGGCGAACCGAACGAACTGTTCGAGAAGATCGAGGACGAGCGGGTCGACGAACTCAACCGGAAGCTGGAGGAGCGAATCGACGCCGCGACGGCCGACGACGGGGCGGCCGACGACGCGGACGCCGAAGGCGACGACCCCGAGGCGGTCGACCTCGAACCCGTCGCCGACGAGCGCGTCGGCTTCGAGGAGTTCAAGGACCTCGACGTCCGCGTCGGCCGCATCGAGGCCGCGGAAGGCATCGAGGGCGCGGACGACCTCGCGCGGCTCGAGGTCGACATCGGCGTCGAGACCCGCCAGATAGTCGCGGGCATCAAGCAACTCCACGACCTCGACGACCTGCCCGGGACGAAGGTCGTCGTCGTGGCGAACCTGGAGAAGGCCGAGCTGTTCGGCGTCGAGAGCGACGGCATGGTGCTGGCGGCCGGCGAGGACGCCGACCTGCTGACGACTCACGAGGACAGCGAGCCGGGGACGAAGGTTCGGTAGGCCGGCACCGCCCCCGACGTCCGACGATTCTTGCGACCACCGCCACGCCCATGCCGCCGGGCGACGACGCCCCGCCATGGACTCCGACGACGGTCGAGGCGCCAAGCGCGAGGCGATGGCGTCGTTCGACGCGGCCGCCGACGCGTATCTCGACAGCGACGTGCATCGGGCGGGCGAGGACCTCGACGCCCTGGCCGCGTGGTCGGCCGACGCCTCGCGGGCGCTCGACGTCGCCTGCGGCGCGGGCCACACCGCGAACGCGCTCGCGGAGGCCGGCGTCCAGGCGGTCGTTGCGGCCGACGCGACGCCGAAGATGGTCCGGACTGCGGCGGCGAACTTCCCGGTGGCCGGCGTCGTCGCCGACGCCGAGCGACTGCCGTTCGGTCCGGGCACGTTCGACGCAGTCACCTGTCGCGTCGCGGCTCACCACTTCCCCGACCCCGAGGCGTTCGTCCGGGAGGCCAGCCGGGTGCTCGCGCCCGGCGGCGTGTTCGCGTTCGAGGACGTCGCCGCGCCCGAGGACCCCGGACTGGCCGATTTCGTGAATCGGGTCGAGACGCTTCGGGACGGCTCGCACGTCGAGGCCCACCCGCTCTCGCGGTGGGAGACGTGGATGCGAGACGCGGGGCTGGCGGTCGAGCGAGCGACGGCCGGGCGGCTCGACCTCGACTTCGCCGACTGGGTCGACCGGACCGACCCGCCGGCCGCCGACCGGGAGCGACTCGCCGAACTGGTCCGGACGCCCGAGGCGGAGGCCGCCTACGGCGTCACCGTCGAGCGCGGCGAGGTGGCCGAGTTCGCCAACCTGACGGCGCTGGTCCGGGCGAGAAAGCCGGCGTAGCGCGCGGGTCGCTCGCCGGACTCACACGTCCTCGACGACCTGCGCCAGCCGGTCGGTCGGGACGATCTCCATGGTCTGGGCGTCGAGGCCGTGGCGCTCCAGCGCGATGCCCGCCTGATACGCGGCGTCGCGGTCCGGCGCGTCCATGACGACGAGGAAATCGTACTCGCCCAGCACCGCGTAGGTGTCGGTCAACTCGGCGTCGAACTCCTCGAGGTCGGCGCGGATGTCGCCCCAGATGGACGTGAGCTCCTGGGGGTTCTGGAAGTCCTTGCGTACCGTAACCAGCGAGGCGTACGTGGGCATAGCTACGTCTTTCGAGGCGGACGCAATAAGCGGTTGGGCTCGTGGAGCAACTCGCCTTCGAGTGAACGTGACCGGCTCACCGGGGGTTTTTGCCAGGGACGGGCGTACGCCGACCCATGAGAAACGCCAAGATCGTGTGCACGCTGGGGCCCGCTTCCGACTCCCGGCGGACCGTCCGCCGGCTGGCCGAGGCCGGCATGTCGGTCGCGCGGCTCAACGCGAGCCACGGCAGCCGCGAGGACCGGGCCGAACTCGTCGACCGCGTCCGGGACGTCGACGAAACGACCGAGGACCCGCTCGCGGTCATGCTCGACCTGCAGGGACCCGAGATTCGGACCGCCGAACTCGACGACCCCGTTCACCTCGAAACCGGCTCGACCGTGCGGTTCGTGGTCGGCGACGACGCCACGCCCGAACAGGTCGGGCTGAGCTACGCCATCACCGACGTCGAGCCCGGCGACGCGGTGTTGCTCGACGACGGTCGCATCGAGGCCACCGTGGAGGCCGTCGAGTCGGACGGGGAGCGCGACTCCGACGCCGTCGTCGCCCGCGTCGACAGCGGCGGCGACCTCGGCAGTCGGAAGGGCGTCAACGTCCCCGGCGTGGAGCTCGACCTCGACGTGGTGACCGACTCCGACCGCCGGGAGCTCGAACTCGCCGCCGAGAAGGGCGTCGACTTCGTGGCCGCGAGCTTCGTCCGGAGCGCCGCCGACGTGTTCGAGGTCAGCGAGGTGCTGGAGGACCTCGGTGCCGACATCCCCGTCGTCGCCAAAATCGAGCGCCGGGGCGCGGTCGAGAACCTGGGCGGGATAATCGACGCGGCCTACGGCGTGATGGTCGCCCGGGGCGACCTCGGCGTGGAGTGCCCGCTCGAGGACGTGCCGATGATACAGAAGCGCATCATCCGGAAGTGCCAGCAGGCCGGCACGCCGGTCATCACCGCGACCGAGATGCTCGACTCGATGGTCACCGCGCGCAGGCCCACGCGAGCGGAGGCCTCGGACGTGGCGAACGCGGTACTGGACGGCACCGACGCCGTGATGCTGTCGGGCGAGACCGCCATCGGCGACCACCCCGTGCGCGTCGTGGAGACGATGGACCGCATCGTCCGGGACGTCGAGGCCAGCGAGGAGTACGACGAGATTCGCGAGCAGCGCGTCCCGCCCGCCGACGACGCCCGGACCGACGCCCTCGCCCGGTCGGCGCGCTACCTCGCCCGCGACATCGGCGCGTCGGCCGTCGTGGCCGCCAGCGAGTCCGGCTACACCGCGCTCAAGGTGGCGAAGTTCCGACCGCAGGTCCCCGTGGTCGCGACAACGCCCAACGACGAGGTGCGCCGCCAACTCGCGCTCTCGTGGGGCGTCGACGCCCAGTACACCCCGATGTCCTCGGGCGTCGAGAACGTCATCGAGAACGCGGTGCAGGCCGCCCTCGACGCCGGCGCGGCCGAGAGCGGCGACACCGTGGTCGTCCTGTCGGGCATGATGTCGGAACTGGAGGGGACCAGCACGACCAACACGCTGAAGGTCCACGTCGCGGCCGAGACCATCGCGACGGGTCGGAGCGTCGTCAGCGGCCGGGTCGCCGCGCCGGTCGCCCGGACCGCCGACGGCGACCTCTCGGACGTGCCGGCGGGGTCGGTCCTCGCGGTCGAACCCGAGTTCGAGGGCGAGTTCGCGGGCGACCCCGCCACACTGGTCGGCATCGTCGACGCCCGCCCGGGGATGACGGGCTACCCGGCGATGGTCGCGCGGGAACTCGACGTGCCGATGATAAGCGGCGCGCCCCTCGACCCCGAGGTCCGGGACGGCGACACCGTGACCCTCGACGCCGAGCGCGGCGTGGTGTACGACGGCGACGTGACACGTCCCGACCGGACGTGACCGCCGCGGAACGGACCACCGCGGAAGCGACCCGCGTGGGTCGGACGCGCCGCTCCCGGCGACGCCGGACCTCGCTGTCGGGGCCACCCTTTTGGCGCTCGACCGCGTACCGCCGGCCATGTCCGAGTGGAAGTACGACGTCGACGAGGTGGGCGAGGACGCCGACCCGAACGCTCCCGACTCGGCCGACCCGGACCGACCGGAGCTCGAACCCCTCGAACCAGGCTCGCCGACGGCCGAGAACACGCTGTTCGTCGCGCTCGGCGTCGCCACGATGCTGTTCCTCTTCGCCCGCGTGCTGGCGGTCGTCGGCGGGTAGGCGGTTGCTCGGTCGGTGCCGACGCCCGTCCGACCGGTGCCCCGAGACAGGCGGAGAATTTATGTGAAATCGAGCGGTAGTATGCCACAATGTGTCCGACGCCGGACGACGGCCGGAACCTCGACGAACCGCCGCTCCCGACCGAGGAAGCGGCGAGCGGCGACGACAGGTCGGCCCTGTCCCCCGACGACCTCGACATCGAGGACGAGGACAACGTCGTCCAACTCGACGAGGGACGGTTCGTCATCGGTACCGACCAGCACCCGGAGGTCCCCGACGACCGCCGGGAGGCCGGTGGGTCGGATGAGGCGGACCCTGGCGGGGCCGACGCCGGACCGGCCCCGAACGGCCGCGACGCGATTCCGACCGGCGAGGGCGTCGATTCCGGGGCGGTCAAGCAGTGGCTCGAGGCCGACCTCGAAGGGGCCAGCGCCAAGTACGGGTTCCACGTCGCGGCCAAGTCCGAGGGCGCGGTCAGCCACCAGCAGCTGTTCTCCGACGACGTTGGGACGGTGTTCGACGGGCTCCTGCGGTGGTACGCCCAGCAGTTGACGACCGAGACGGCCGTCGAGGACGTGCTGGGCATCCTGCTCACCGAGTCGAACGTGCGGGTTCGGTACTCGCCGTCGTGTCTACAGGCCATCCTCGAATCCTACCAGCTCGGGCCCGAGGACACGATCGCCGACCTCGTCGAAGCGGTGCAAGACGACCGGGGCATGGTGTTCCCGCCGGAGAACGTCTGAGCGCGTCGTCGGGAGTCCTCGGTGCCTGGTCTCGGGACGTCAGTCCGCGAGGAACACGCGCTCGGTCGGACGCTCCTCGCGGACGCGCTCGACCACGGCGTCGACGGACCCGCGCTTCTCGCCGACGGTCGCGCCCACGAGCGCGCCCACGCTGGCTCCGGTGCTCGCGCCGCGCCGACTCACGAGTCCGCCCAGCGTTCCGCCGACGGCGGCTCCCATTCCCGCGTACTTGGCTCGGTTCAGAACGCGCCTGAGACGTTTTCGCATATTTCGAACGTCGGGAGCGATGCGGATAAATGTAGTTGCTGTCCTGAACGGCGGGCGGCAGCGCGGCCGGCCGCTCACGCCACCCGGTTGTCCAGCTCCTCGCCGGCGTCCAGCCACCGGACGTTCTCGGCCACGATGTCGGCCAGCCGCGAGTAGTACTCGGGCGTGTGGCCCGAGCAGTGGGGCGTTATCAGGCAGTTCTCCAGATTCCAGAGCGGGTGGTCCTCGGGCAGCGGCTCTGGGTCGGTCACGTCGAGTGCCGCGCCCCGGAGGTTGTGGGTCCGGAGCGCCCAGACCAGCGCGTCGGTGTCGACCACCGGCCCGCGAGCCACGTTGACGAGCACGGCCTCGGGTGGCAGGGTCTTGAGTTCGGACTCGCCGACCAGCCCGCGGGTCGTCTCGGTCAGCGGGCACGCCAGCACGAGGTAGTCGGTCCGGGCCAGCGCGTCCTCGAACCCCGGTCCGTCGAACCCGACCACCTCGTCGGTCGGGCCTCCCTTCTCGGGGGTGTAGCGTACGCCCACCGTCTCGACGCCGAATCCCTGCAGGCGCTCGACCACGGCCTGCCCGATGGCTCCCAGCCCGACCACCGTGACGGTGCTGTCCTGTAGCTCGTGGGCCCGGAAGTGTCGCCACTCGCGGTTCTGCTGGCGTCGCCATCCCTCGTGGAGCCGCCGGGCGAACACGAGCAGGTTGCCCACGACGTGTTCGCCGATGTTCGGCCCGTGGACCCCCGAGGCGTTGGTGACCGCCACGCCCCGGTCTTCGAGCGCGTCCATCGGGAGATGGCCCGTCCCGGCGTACGCGCAGGCGAACAGGTCGAGGTTCGTGGCGTGGTCCAGCAAGTCGTCGTCGACCTCCATCCCGGTGATGACGGGCGCGCGAGCCGCGAGTTCCCGCTCTTCGGTCGGGGTCTCGGCGAGCCGCACGTCGCGGTCGGGCAGGCGCTCGCGGAGCCGGTCGACGTACTCGTCGACCGGCATGCCGTGGGTGCCCCGACGCAAGACGAGTACGTCGGGACCGCCGGATTCGTCGGGGGTACGGCTGGCGGCGTCGGTGCTGTCGGAGTCGTCGCTCGGTTCGGGCATGTGTTCGGCGTTACGGCGGAGGGGGATAAATCGTCGGTTGCGGTCACCCGCTGGTGAGGTCGTCGAGCCGGTCGAGGTACGCCTCCCTGGGTACCTGATACGCTCCCCGGTGGTCCAACTCCCCGCGTGCGAACTCGGCCGCGAGTTCGCGCGCGCCCGCCAGCGCGGCCTCGCGGTCGTCGTACGTGCGAGCTGGGACCAGCTCCACCTCGGGTTCGAGGAAGAACTGGACGCGCCACGCGTCGGTAGTGCCGTACTCGGCCTCGGCGGCCGGCCGGTTCGGCGCGCCCGCGGCGACGTACAGCGTCGGCAGACAGGCCGGGGGAAACCGCTCGGTGTCGAACACGTCGGGCCGATACGCGAGGATGCGCCGACCGCCCGGTTCGTCGTTCCACACGCGCCACCCCGCCGGTAGGTTCGGCTCGTCCCGACCGTCCCCGTCCGGACTCCCCACGCCCGACGTCGCCTCGGACGCGTCGCCGTCGGTCATGTCCGGTCGTTCGTCGCCGCCCGATAAGGTCTTGGCGGTCGGGAGCGGGACGGTTCGGCGCGGATTCTCTTAAAAGTAGAACGTGCTAACAATCCACATCGACACGCCGATGGCAGGGGGGTCACCGAGATCACGGGTTTCAATGGAATCACTCAGCTTATCATGATATCTGATAGATGCGAAGGTATATGATGCTCGAACACAACCAATAGATAGTATCGGTGGTAGCGACCCACACGGTACTCGATAGCGACTACCAGAACCTGTTCACGTTCCGATATCGTCGCCCTCCGACGCGTCGACGCCGTGGATGGGGAGTGGGATGGCACGCACATGACGGCTCGACAACGACCCCTGCGTCCGCGCAGGGACACGGCGGCCCGGACGGGGGACGTGGCGGCGGCGCTACGCCCGGGTGTCGTTGCCGAATCGCAGGGGGGCCGCCAGACCTTAGTGCGTGTGCGACTACCACATACTCCGACCGTGGCTGCGACTCGGCAGTCGCCTGCTCTCTCTGCGCTCTCCCAACCAAACGCGTGATACGATGACAGAAACACTGGAAGAACTCAGCCAGCGCTACCAGGAATCGATGCCCGAGGACCTCCGCGAGACCAAGTCGTTCGACTGGTACCTCGACGAGGTGTCCCGCGACCCGAAGGTGGCCCGCAACGCCCACCAGCGGGTCGCGGACATGTTCGACTACTACGGCACGGAGTACGACGAGGACGCCGGGGTGGTGGAGTACCTGCTGGCCTCGGAGGACCCGCTCCACGACGGGGAGAACACCTTCTACGGCCACGAGATACACCGCGCCATCCACGAGTTCGTCAACAAGGTCAAGTCGGGCGCTCGGGGGCTCGGGCCCCAGAAACGCATCAAGCTCCTGCTCGGCCCGGTTGGGTCGGGCAAGTCCGACTTCGACCGGCAGGTCCGGACCTACTTCGAGGACTACACCCTCCGCGAGGAGGGCCGGATGTACACCTACCGGTGGACCAACCTCTGTGACGTCGTCCACGACCAGGACCCCGCAGACGACACGGTCCGGTCGCCGATGAACCAGGACCCCCTGGTGTTGCTGCCGGTCGAGCAGCGCCAGCGCGTGGTCGCGGACCTCAACGAGAACCTCGACGCGCCGTACACCATCCAGAACGAGCAGAGCCTCGACCCCGCGTCGGCGTTCTACATGGACGAACTGCTGGCGTACTACGACGACGACATCCAGCAGGTGCTCGAAAACCACGTCGAGGTCGTGCGACTCACCGCCGACGAGAACAAGCGCCAGGCCGTCGAGACGTTCGAGCCCAAGGACAAGAAGAACCAGGACGAGACCGAACTGACCGGGGACGTCAACTACTCGAAGATAGCCATCTACGGCGAATCGGACCCCAGGGCCTTCGACTACTCGGGGGCCTTTTGCAACGCCAACCGGGGCATCTTCAGCGGCGAGGAACTGCTCAAGCTCCAGCGGGAGTTCCTCTACGACTTCCTCCACGCCACCCAGGAGCAGACCATCAAGCCCAAGAACAACCCCCGAATCGACATCGACCAGGTCATCGTCGGTCGGACGAACATGCCCGAGTACCGCGACAAGAAGG
Organism: Halorussus halobius; assembly: GCF_004765805.1. Taxonomy (GTDB): domain Archaea; phylum Halobacteriota; class Halobacteria; order Halobacteriales; family Haladaptataceae; genus Halorussus; species Halorussus halobius. Next base: position 179,133 of record NZ_SBIU01000005.1, read on the forward strand.
GCGACGAGAAGATGGAGGCGTTCAACGACCGGACCAAGCGCATCGACTTCCCGTACGTCCTCGAGTACGACGAGGAGGCCCAGATATACCGGAAGATGCTGGGCAACGCCGACGTGCCCGACGTCCACATCGAGCCCCACACGCTGGAGATGGCCGGGCTGTTCGGCGTGCTCACCCGGGTCGAGGAGCCCGACACCGAGACGGTCGACCTGCTCCAGAAGGTCAAGGCGTACAACGGCGAGATAGACGAGGGCGAGGACGTCGACGTCAAGAAGCTCCGCGAGGAGGGCGAGGAGAAGGCCGACATCGGCGAGGGGATGGAGGGCGTCTCGGCCCGGTTCGTGGGCGACGAGATCGCCGAGGCCATCATGAACTCCACCCACCGCGACAAGGGCTTTCTCAGCCCGCTGTCGGTGTTCAACCACTTCGAGGAGAACCTCGAAAACCACGGCTCGATTCCCCAGGAGAACTTCGAGACGTACTACCGCTACCTCGAACTGGTGCGCGAGGAGTACAAGGACCGCGCCATCGAGGACGTGCGCCACGCGTTAGCCTACGACGTCGAGGAGATACAGCGCCAGGGCGAGAAGTACATGGACCACGTGATGGCGTACATCGACGACGACACGGTCGAGGACGAACTCACGGGCCGCGAGCAGGACCCCGACGAGAGCTTCCTCCGGGCGGTCGAGGAGAAACTCGACATCCCGCGCGACCGCAAGAACGACTTCCGCCAGGAGGTCAGCAACTGGGTCAGCCGGCGCGCCCGCGAGGGCTCGCCGTTCGACCCGCAGGACAACGACCGGCTCCGGCGGGCCCTGGAACGCAAGCTCTGGGAGGACAAGAAGCACAACATCAACTTCTCGGCGCTGGTGTCGTCCAACGAGATGGACGACGCCGAGCAGAACGCGTGGGTCGAGGCGCTCGTCGACCAGGGGTACTCGCGCGACGGTGCCAAGGAGGTGCTCGAGTTCGCCGGAGCCGAGGTCGCCCGCGCGGAGATGGAGGACTGACCGTGGCGACCGGCCACGACGGGCGGACCGGCCGCGATCGCGACGACCGTACGCGCGGCCGCGACGACCCCTCGCGCCGGGACGATTCCCCGGACGGCGAGACGTTCGTGGAGGCCGCCGACCGCGAGCTCCGGGAGACCTACGAGGAGCCAAAGGGACTCCCGGCGTTCGTCGAGGAGGCGTTCGGGAACCCGACCGTGGCGGCCCACGCCAGCAAGTACCTGCTCGAAGCCATCGAGTCGATGGGCACCCGGACGGTCGTCGAGGAGGGCGAGGAGAAGCGGCGCTACCGCTTTTTCGACGACCCGCACAACGACGGCGAGCACGCCATCCTCGGAAACACGGAGGTCCTCAACGCGTTCGTCGACGACCTGCGCTCTATCGCGGCCCAGCGGGGCAAGGCCGAGAAGATAATCTGGTTCGACGGCCCGACCGCGACGGGCAAGTCCGAGCTCAAGCGGTGTCTGGTCAACGGCCTCCGGGAGTTCTCCAAGACCGACGCCGGCCGGCGCTACACCGTCGAGTGGAACGTCGCCAGCGCCAGCGACTCCCGGGGTCTGGGCTACGGCGACGACCGCGCGGCCGCCGACGAGGAGAACTGGTTCGCGAGCCCGGTGCAGGCCAACCCGCTCTCGGTGTTCCCCGAGCCGGTCCGCGAGGACGTCCTCGCCCGGCTGAACGAGCGCACCGACGACCACATCGACGTGAAAGTCGACAGCTCGCTCGACCCGTTCAGTCGAGAGGCGTACGACTACCTCGAAGAGCAGTACCGCCGGGCCGGGGAGGACGACCTGTTCTCGGCCATCACCGACCCGAGCCACCTGCGGGTGAAAAACTACGTCGTGGACGTGGGGCGGGGCATCGGCGTCCTCCACTCGGAGGACGCCGGCCCGCCCAAAGAGCGGCTGGTCGGGTCGTGGATGCGCGGGATGTTGCAGGAACTCGACTCGCGCGGGCGCAAGAACCCCCAGGCGTTCAGCTACGACGGCGTGCTCTCGCAGGGCAACGGTCTGCTGACCATCGTGGAGGACGCCGCCCAGCACGCCGACCTGCTCCAGAAGCTGCTCAACGTGCCCGACGAGCAGACCGTCAAGCTCGACAAGGGCATCGGGATGGACGTCGACACCCAACTGGTCATCATCTCGAACCCGGACCTCGAAGCACAGCTCAACCAGCACGCCGACGCCGGCGGGGCCGACCCGCTGAAGGCGCTCAAGCGCCGGCTCGACCGACGGCGGTTCAAGTACCTCACCAACCTCAGCCTCGAAGCCGAACTCGTCCGACGCGAGTTGACCGACGAGACGGACGTGTGGCGGGCCGACAGCTACGACGAGCTCGAAGAGCGCATCCGCGAGTCCCTCACGATACAGGTTCGGAGCGAGGACGACGACGGCGTCTCCCGGCGCGAACTCGCGCCCCACGCCGTCGAGGCCGCCGCGCTGTACGGCGTCGTGACCCGACTCGACGGCGAGGACGTGCCGGCGGGCCTCGACCTCGTGGACAAGGCGGAGCTGTTCGACCGCGGGTACCTGCTCGACGGCGACGACCGCCTCGACAAGGACGACTTCGAGTTCGACGACGACGCCGACGACGGCGAGCAGGGCATCCCGGTGACCTACACCCGGGACGTCGTCGCCGACCTGCTCAACGAGGGGAGCGAGCGCGCCCACGCCGACTACCCGGTCGAGGAGGTCGTCATGCCCCGGGACGTGCTCGACGCGATGGCCGAGCGCCTGACGGGCGCGCCCGTGTTCTCGACCGCCGAACGCACCGAGTACGAGAACCGGCTCGTCCCAGTCAAGAACCACGTCTTCCAGCGCCAGCAGGAGGACGTCCTCGACGCCATGATGGCCGACAAGCGCGTCGACGAGGAGACCGTCGAGGAGTACGTCGAGCACGTCTACGCGTGGGCGACCGACGAGACGATCGAGAACGACCGGGGCGAGCGCGTCGGGCCGGACGCGCTCAAGATGAAGGTGTTCGAGACCGACCACCTCGGCCGGTTCTCCCCCGAGAGCTACGGGACCGACCACGCGCCCTCGCCGGCGGTCGAGGAGTTCCGGCGCAACAAGGTCATCACCGCCCTGAACCGCCACGCGTGGGAGAACCGCGACGAGGGGTTCGAGGTCGGCGACATCGAACCCAAGGAGATTCCCATCATCCGGACCGTGCTGGCCAACTACGACTGGGACGACGTCCGACGGGTGTTCGAGGACTTCGACCCGACCCAGTGGTCGGACCCGCCGGCCGACACCGAGACGGCCGCCGTGAAGGCCGAGACGATAGCCAACCTGGTCGAACTGTACGGCTACTCCGAGGCGTCGGCCGAGTTGACCAGCCAGCACGTCATGAGCCAGGTGAGCTACAAATGGGACTGAGAGACGACCTCGAACGCTATCGCGAGGTCGGCGAGGCCAAGCGCGAGGACCTCGCGGACTTCATCCAGTACGGCGACCTCGGGCGGAGTCTGCCCGACGAGATAAACGTCCCAATCAAAATCGTGGACCTGCCGGAGTTCGCGTACGACCAGCGCGACCGGGGCGGCGTCGGGCAGGGCGACCCCGACGTGGGCGACCCGGTCGGCGAGCCCCAGCCCCAGCCCGGCGACGACGGCGAGGAGGGCGACGACCCCGGCGAGGAGGGCGGCGAGCACGACTACTACGAGATGGACCCCGAGGAGTTCGCCGAGGAACTCGACGACGAACTCGGCCTCGACCTCGAACCGAAGGGCAAGGAGGTCGTCGAGGAGATGGAGGGCGATTTCACCGACATGACCCGCACGGGGCCCGACTCGACGCTGGACTTCGAGCGGATGTTCAAGGAGGGGCTCAAGCGCAAGCTGGCGATGGACTTCGACCCCGACTACGTGCGCGAGGCGCTGAAGGTCGAGGGCTGGGGCCCCGAGCGCACGTTCGAGTGGGCGCGCGAGCGCAACATCAACGTCTCGAAGCACTGGCTCGACGAGCAGTACGACGCGATTCCGGCCGACGAGCGCACCAGGTGGTCCAGCATCGACGAGATGGAGGACAACACCGACCAGCGGTCGGCCGCCCGGAAGATAACCGAGGAGGGCATCCGGCACGTCCCGTTACGGAAGGAGGACGAGCGCTACCGCTACCCCGAGATAATCGAGGAGCGCGAGAAGAACGTCGTCGTCGTCAACATCCGGGACGTCTCGGGGTCGATGCGCGAGAAGAAGCGCGAACTGGTCGAACGCACGTTCACGCCGCTGGACTGGTACCTGACCGGCAAGTACGACAACGCCGAGTTCGTCTACGTCGCCCACGACGCCGAGGCGTGGGAGGTCTCCCGCGAGGACTTCTTTGGCATCCGGTCGGGCGGCGGAACGAAGATATCGTCGGCCTACGAGCTCGCGGCCGCGATTCTGGACGAGCGCTACCCGTGGTCGGAGTGGAACCGCTACGTGTTCGCGGCCGGCGACAGCGAGAACTCCCGGAACGACACCAGCGAGAACGTGGTCCCGCTGATGGAGGAGATTCCGGCCAACCTCCACGCCTACGTCGAGACCCAGCCCGACGGGAAGGCCATCAACGCGACCCACGCCGAGGAGGTCGACGAGTACTTCGCCGACTCCGACGAGGTCGCGGTGAGCTACGTCAACAGCCCCGAGGACGTGACCGACGCCATCTACGAGATACTCAGCACGGAGGCCGAATCGTGACACCCACTACGGAGACAGACCCATGAGAGAGCGACCCCGAACCCAACGGGCGGCCGAACCGCTACAGGAACCCGCGAGCGAGGCCCGGAAGCTGGCCCAGACGCTCGGACTCGACCCGTACGACGTGAACTACTGGGTGGTCGACTACGACGAGATGAACGAGCTCATCGCGTACAACGGCTTCCAGGAGCGCTACCCCCACTGGCGGTGGGGAATGCAGTACGACCGCCAGCAAAAGCAGGGCCAGTACGCCGGCGGGAAGGCGTTCGAGATCGTCATCAACGACGACCCCTCCCACGCGTTCCTCCAGGAGTCGAACGGGCTGGCCGATCAGAAGGCGGTCATCACCCACGTCGAGGCCCACGCCGACTTCTTCGCCAACAACCGGTGGTACCGGATGTTCGCCGACGAGCTGGACGCCGCCGCGATGCTCGAACGCCACGCCCGGCGCATCGAGGCGTACATGGCCGACCCCGACGTCGACCGCGAGGCGGTCGAGGAGTGGATAGACAGCGTGCTGTGTCTCGAAGACAACATCGACCAGCACGAGCCGTTCAAGCGCCAGTACGAGCGCGAGGACGCCGACGAGGAGGTCGAGGAGGCCGAACTCGCCGAGAAGCTCGACGAGATGGACCTCAGCGACGAGGTGGTCCAGCAGGTGTTCGACGAGGAAGACCTCGACGAGGACGCGACGGCCGACCTCGACGAGCCCGAGATGGACGTGTTGGCCTTCCTCCGGGACCACGGCAAGGCCTACGACCAGGAGTCGAGCAAGGCCGAGGAGATGACCGAGTGGCAGCGCGAGATTCTGGAGATGCTCCGGGCCGAATCCTACTACTTCGCGGCCCAGAAGCTCACGAAGGTCATGAACGAGGGCTGGGCCTGTGTGGCTCCCGAGACACCGATATTCACGTCGGACGGGCTCGTTTCGATGCAGAGGGTAGTCGAGAACCACACGCCCGTTTCGGACGGTGAAGAGACACGAGCGGTCTACGACTCCAACGTCATCCCTAATCACGAGACCGTGACTATCGAAACTCGTCGGGGATTCGAACTCACGGGGTCGAACAACCACCGCATCCGCCGTCCCGACGGTTCGTGGGTCCGGTTGGACGAACTAACTGAAGGGGACGAGATCGAAGTGTCTGGTGGCAACGGTGTCTGGCCCGAGGAGTTCGCGTCTATCGAGTGGGATACTCCGGACTACGTGACCTTAGAAGACGTCGCCGAACACGCTGGCGTGTCGGTCTGGACCGTGATGCGGTACCGGAAGACCGGGCGAGCGGAGAAGGCCGACGCGATAGAGGATGCGTTAACCCGATACGAGGGTGAGAATCAGAGCGTCGCCCAACGGGAACCCATCCGAGTTCCGGGCGAGGTGAACGAACGGTTCGGGAGGTTCTTGGGGCTCTTCGTCGGCGACGGCCACGTCTCCACAGACTCGCGCCACGTCGGATTCACGACGGCACAAAGAGACCACGCCGAGGAGTTCGCTGGATTGACCGACGAGCTATTCGGGATCGACCCGAAGGTCGAACGAGACGGCTCGCGCTGGCGGGTTTACGCCTATTCGGAGAACCTCAAAGACCTGCTCGTGAACGAACTCGGACTTCCGGTCGGAAACGCCGCCCGTGAAAAGGCGGTGCCCGAACACGTCCTTCGGTCGCCGAAGTCGGTCGTGGCCGAGTTCATCAGAGGCTTGATGGACGCTGACGGCTACGCTGGCGAGCAGGGTGCCATCCTCAGCACGACGAGCGAGGCGATGAGCGAGACCGTACAGTTGCTCTTGACGAACTTCGACGTGTTGAGTCGGCGACGCGAACAGCACGACGGGTGCTACCACGTCCACCTCACGGGCCGGTCTGCAAAGCGGTTCGCCGACGAGATCGGATTCGGCTACCCCGAAAAAGCCGACGCTCTCGGGACCTACCTCGACGAACTAGCGTGGTTCGAAGACGAGTCGTGGACCGACGAAGTCGTCGAGATCGAAGCGGACGAGGGGACGGTGTACGACATCTCCGTCGAGGAGACGCATCGGTACGCTGGCGCGGGATTCGTCAATCACAACTCCTACTGGGAGTCGATGATGATGGGCGAGGAGGCGTTCGCGGGCGACGACGAGTTCCTCCAGTACGCCGACCACCAGGCCCGGGTCCTCAACTCGCCCGGCCTCAACCCCTACCAGCTCGGCAAGGAGCTGTGGGAGTACGTCGAGAACACCGAGAACCGCCGGGAGGTCGCCCGGAAGCTCCTGCGCGTGGAGGGCGTCACGTGGCGCAACTTCCACGACACGGTCGACTTCGACCGGATACAGGACCTGCTCGCGCCCGACCCGCGAATCGACAGCATCGACCCCGAAAACCTCGGCGAGCTACACTCACTCGTGCCGGAGAAAGTCGACGGCGAGGCGCTCGACCGGGCTCAGGCCGGCGAGATAGACGTCGAGCGGTACCCGTGGAAGCTGCTGACCTACGAGGGGCTGGCCGAGCGACACTTCTCGCTGTGCAAGCGCCAGAACCGGGGGTTCCTCCGGTCGACCTCCCAGCAGGACCTCGAACGGTTCGCCCGGTACGTCGTCGACGACGCCCGGTACGACGCGGTCGAGGAGGCCGTCGCGGACGTCGAGTACGCCACCGGCTGGGACCGGATGCGGGAAGTACGGGAGAGCCACAACGACGTTACCTTCCTCGACAGCTTCCTGACCCAGGAGTTCGTCACCGACAACGAGTACTTCACCTACGAGTTCAGCCAGACCACAGGCGACTACCGAGTCGCCAGCACCGACTACGAGGACGTCAAGAAGAAGCTGATGTTGCAGTTCACCAACTTCGGCAAGCCCACCGTCGCGGTGTACGACGGCAACTACGACAACCGGAACGAACTCCTGCTCGGCCACCACTACAACGGCGTGATGCTCGACCTCCAGCAGGCCAAGCGCACGCTCGAACGCGCGTTCGACCTCTGGGGCCGGCCGGTCAACCTCAAGACCATCGTGAAGGAGGTCGACGACCGCGACGCCGAAATCGCCCGCCGGCGCGACCGCGAACCCGAACCCGAGGAGGTGGGCAAGCTCCTGCGATACGACGGCGAGGAGTTCACGATGCGGGACCTCGACTGGAGCGAGGTCGAGGACATCGCGGCCGACGAAGTGGACTACGACACCAAGCCCGACGACTGGCTGGCGTAGCGCTTTCGAGCGATAGTGGCGGTCGCGGTGGCGGTGGCGGTTTTCATTGGTCGAGTGATAGTAGCGGTTGCGGTGGCGGTTTTCATTGGTCGAGCGACAGTGGCGGCCGCGGTTGCGGTGGCGGTGTTCACTGGTGGAGTGATAGTGGCGGTCGCGGTGTCGGTTCGACGTGGTTCACCGGTCGTGACCGCAATTCTCTTCGTGTTCCTGAAAGCCGTACCGTGACTGCGACCTAATCCGCAGTATCAACCGCGACCGCCACAACAACGACCACATCGATACTTGAGCCAATGAGAACGGCCACCGCCACAGCAACCGCGACCGCGACAGCAACCGCGACCGCGACCGTGACGGCAACCGCAGCCGGGTTCCAGTCTACAGCCGTACACGGCCCGTCCCGATTGCAAAGCGTTTGAGCGTTCGAGCGCCGAATCGACCGGACCGAGCGCACCGTCGTCGGGAGCCACGCCATCGGCGCGGTCGCGGGACTGCTGGCGTACTCGCTGTTCGAGCGAGCCGTCGGCCACGCCCACCCGGCCGCTGGCGGGAGTTGAGTTCGGCATTCAGTCGTCGTTGGGAACGAAGTTGTCGAGCAGTCGGTCGCCCAGCGCCAGCACCACCAGCGCGCCGACCGCGTCGAACACGAGGTCGAGGAGGGTATCGCGCTTGCTGTAGGTCACGAGAATCGGCTCGATGCCGAGTCGGCGACTGACCGCGTGGATGGCGTACTCCGCGAGTTCCCAGACCACGCCGCCCACGGCGACGACGCCAAGCACGCGCGGCCGGGGGTCGCGGTCGCGCCGCCGCGAGACGGCGTGGACGACCCCGCCCAGCAGCGTCGCCGAGAGCGTGTGAGTCACGTGGTCCCACCACCACGTCTCGTCGTACGGGCCGAGCATCCCGACCGCGTGGGCGAGCATGGCGACGCCGGCGTAGACGCGCTGCCACGGGCGGAACTCGACGTTCCACAGCGTCTCCACGGCGTCGGGCAGGAAGGTTGCCGCGAACGTGACGGCCGCGTTCACCACCGCCCCCGGATTCCGTCGGCGGAACCCCTCGCCGAAGACCGTGACGATTCCGTACCTGATGGCGCGCTCGACCGCTCGGGCGAGGGTCCGCGTGGTGGGACTCATTCGTGTCGGTCGATAGTACGGAACGGAATCGGGAAATAGGTTCCCGTCAGCGGCGGCGCGTTCAGAGCGAGACCGCGTGCTTGCCGGCGAGCGTGTCCGGCACGGTCAGTTGATAGGTCGTGACCGCGCCCGAACTCGTCGTGATGCGGATAGTGGCCTCCTGTCCGGGGTAGAACCCGCCCGGCGGGTCGGTGTCGCCGACGTACGCGTCGTCGTTGGCATCGTCGGAGATGGCCTCCGCGTCGATGGCTATCTTGAGTCGGTCGCCGGTCTCGTCGAGCAGCGCCGGGTCGTCGTCGGTGAGGCTCACAGCCGAGAACCGCGTCGTGTTGGCGGCTATCTTCGCGGCGTTTTCCTCGCGGTCGAACGGGTCGCGCCACGTCAGGTGCTGGGTCCGGTTGGGTCCGTTCCACGTTATCGTCGCGTCCCTGAGGTCGACGGTGCCAGCCCCCGAACCGCTGGTCACCACGACCTCGGCGTAGTCGACGACGTCCCCACCGCTCTTGTACGTTCCACCCGCCGTGGGGAACCCGAGGTCGGTGAACCCAACCTCGGCGTAGGCGCTCACGACCTGCACGCGGTTCGAGACCTGCGCGGTCGAGTCCTGTCCGGTCTGCTCGGATTTGGACTGGAGGAATCCCGCGGTGTTGACGAGGACCCCGGCCGCGATGGCGGCGACGAGCACCATCGCGATGAACACGACGAGCGTACCGATGCCCACCTGCCCGCGCTCGGACGACGACTCGTCTTCGGACATACTCGCGGACACTCGGTGACGTATATTAGACGTGGCGTCGATTTTCGCTCGTGATAATTCGACGAGCCGGACCCAGCCCGACGATTCCACGTCGGAGTCGGTAGCCGACCGTCACCACGCGTAGTCGTCACGGGGGTCCACGTCGTCGCGCTCGCGGTCGTAGACGCGCTCGCCCTCGACGAACACCTGTCGGGCGTCCGAGTCGAGGTCGAACATCGGCCCGTCCCAGACCACGACGTCGGCGTCCGTGCCCGCCGCGAGCGTGCCCACGCGGTCCTCGATGCCCAGAATCTCGGCCGGGTTGCGAGTGACGGTTCGGAGCGCGACCTCCTCGGGCAGCCCCTCGCGGACCGCCAGCCCAACGCAGACGTCCAGGTGCTCCTGAGGAAGGATGGGTGCGTCGGTCTGGATGGCGACTTTCACGCCGGCGTCGTGGAGGATGCCCGGCGTCTCGAAGGTGATGTTGCGGAGTTCGTACTTGGTGGCCGACGAGATGGAGGGGCCGACCACGGCGGGCACGTCGCGCTCGGCGAACTCGTCTGCGAGGACGTACCCCTCGGTCGCGTGCTCGATGGACAGGGCCTCGATGCCGAACTCGTCGGCGATTCGGAACACCGTGGCGATGTCGTCGGCGCGGTGGGCGTGGACTCGCAGGGGCAACTCGCCCTCGACCACGCGGGCGAGGTTCTCCAGCCCGAGGTCGCGCTCGAACGGCTCGCCCGCCTCGCGGGCCGACGCCCGACGCTCGGCGTAGTCCTCGGCGTCCATCAGCGCCTGCCGGAGCGTGGCGGCCACGCCCGGCCGGGTTGCGGGCTGGCGGTCCTTCTCGTCGCCGTGGAAGCGCTTGGGGTTCTCGCCGAACGCGGCCTTCATGCCGTCCTCCCGGATGAACATCCGGTCGGCCACCTCGCCGTAGGTCTTCATCGAGCAGATGATGCCGCCGATTACGTTCGCGCTTCCCATCCGAGCCGAGACGGTGGTGACCCCGCCCTGAAACGCGTGCTTGAGTTCGTCGTCGCGGGGGTGGAACCCGTCGAGCGCGTTGACGTGCGGGGTCACCGGGTCCGAGACCTCGTTGAAGTCGCCGTCCTCGGGTTCGCCCCACTCGGCCATCCCGGCGTGGCTGTGGGCGTCCACGAGGCCGGGCGTGACGTGTCGACCCCCCGCGTCGAACGTCTCGGCGTCCGGCGGGACGTCTACTTCGCCGTCGGCTCCGACCGCCGCTATCTCCGCGCCGTCGACCAGTACCGTGCCGCCGTCGACGGTCCCGCGCTCGGTCAGCGTGTGGACCGTTCCATTGACAATCGCTCGCACGGGTCGTTCGTGTGACAGCGCGCGCATGAGCATTTCGGTTCGAAACGCCGAATGCGGTCGCTCGCTCGTCGGCGACACGGGACATCCGAGCGAATCCGGGCGTCGTCCCCAACCCGGAAGGTGAATTCTTTAATACCCGGCGCGGAACCGTAGGGGTATGAAGCGAGTCGACGTGGCCATCGTCGGCGGCGGCCCGGCCGGGGCGTCCGCCGCGCGAGCGGCCGCCGAGCAGGGGGCGGACGCGCTCCTCGTCGAGAAGGGCGTCCCGCGGGCCGACCGCGAACAGCTGGGACCGGACTCGACCGACGCGGCGGGGATGCTCGACTACTGGGTCGACATCATGGGCATCCCGTACGAGGAGATCCCCGACGAGGTGGTCCTACAGGAACTCGACCGGACCGAGTTCTTCGGCCCGACCGAGTCGTGTACCCTCGAAGCCACCGGCATCGACTCGTCGTACGACGGGTTCGGGTTCACCTTCCACCGCGCCCGGATGGACGACTGGCTCCGCGAGCGCGCCGAGGCCGCCGGCGCGGAGTACCGCGTGGGGACCGGCGTCACCGACGTCGAGTCCGACCTGTCGGGTTCGCCGACCCACACCCTCCAGCTCGCGGACGGGGAGGACGTGAAAGCCGACTACCTCGTGCTGGCCGACGGCCCACAGCGACAGGTCACGATGCGGGTCCTCGACCGGTTCGCGCCCGACGACCGCCCCGTCTCGGAGGTGCTGGCCCCCAACGAGGCCAACCACATCGCCTACCAGGAGTACCGGGAGTTTCCCGAGGAACTGTTCGACGAGCGGTCGCTCAAGTTCTGGTGGGGGCTGATGCCCGGCGAGACCGCGTACCCGTGGGTGTTCCCCAACGACGGCACGGTCGCGCGCGTCGGCCTCACGATGCCCATCGGGATGGACGTCGACGCCATTCCGAACCGGGAGGACTACGACCTGCTCCGGCCCGAGGACGACCGGATTCCGCGCGGCGGAACCTACATCGAGCGCCTGCTCGAACGCGAGTACGGCGACGAGTACGACCTCTCGGACTTCCCGCTGGTCGAGGGTCGGGGCAAGCGCGGCGGCACCGAGACCTACCCCATCTCCTCGACGCGCCCAATCGAGTCGCCGACCGCCGCGAACGTCGCCGTCGCGGGCGGCGCGATGGGCACCACGTCGGCGTTCCACGAGGGCGGGTACCACGTCGCGGTCCGCACCGGACGCATCGCGGGCGAGCTGGCGGGGAAGGGCCGACTCGACGGCTACAACGACCGGTGGCACGAGGCCATCGGCGACGAGATTCTCCGGAACGTCACCTTTGCGGACATCGTGGCCGACTACGGACCCGACGACTGGGACAAGGCGTTCGCGGTCGCCAGCGACATCCTGGCCGACGAGGGCGAGGGGCGACTGCTGAAGTACCGGGTCTCGTCGGGCATCCGGGGCGCGCGACTGGTCGGCAAGTACAAGATGACCAAGCGCACGTACCGGAACGGCAAGTACGTCCAGTTCCGCGAGGACGAGTACGAGGTCTGAGGCGGCGGTCGTCGCCCCCGGAGGTGTCAGCGGTCGTCTCCCGTGGCGTCAGTCGCCGTTTTCCGTGACGCTCCCTCGCGCGATGCTCGAAGGCGACCTGTGTGCGATGCTCGAAGACTACCTGTATGCGATGCCCGAAGACTCTGTCTGCGTGTTTCGGCGCGCGCGAGCAACGCGCGCGAGGGAGGGGCGCGTTTATGCGCCCCGAGGCTGGGGAGGCGTGAGGCTCCCGCTGTGCGGTCGCGGTGCGGTAACTCATCGGTCGAGGCAGAAGCTAGCGCGGTCTGTTCCTCTCCCTCTCCATACAGGCAGAAGCTAACGCGGTCTGTTCCTCTCCCTCTCCATTCGGGCAGAAGCTAGCGCGGTCTCCCCCCGAACCAGTGCCCTCGCCGAAACCAGAACGTACTCCCCGCTCGAACTCTTCGGGCGGGTGTGGACGATTCGTTGTACCGCGCCGCGATGGACCACCCGACCGTCGTGCGGCTCTACCGGTTCGTGACCGTCGGCGCGTTCGCCGCCGGCATCCAGACGGTACTGCTGTGGCTGCTCGTGGAGTTCGGCGACCTCAACTACCTCGTGGCCGCGACCGCCTCCATCGAGGTGACCATCGTACTCCAGTTTTTCGTGAACAACGCGTGGACGTTCCAGCACGCGGGCCACACCACGCGCTCGGACTTCCTCCTCGGACTCGTGCGGACCAACGTCGTGCGCGGGTCGGCGATTCCGCTACAGGTCGGACTGCTGTGGGCGTTCGTGAACTGGGCGGGGCTGATGTACCTGCTCGCCAACGGCTTCGCCATCTTCATCAGCGGACTCTACCGGTACTATCTGGACTCGCGGTGGACGTGGCAGATTTGAATCGACCGGGACTCCACCTCGCAGTTCGGGACTAGAAGCAGGACTCGTCTATCGTCAGGTCCGGCCCGGAGTGAATCCGGGCGATGACGTTTACGCCGTCGAACGCCGAGTCACACCGTCCCCGCACCGACGTCTCGCGGGTCACGTCGTCGTCGAGCGTCGCTTCGACTCGAAACGTCGGTGCCTCGGGATACGACTCGGTTCGGACGACCGCGTGTATCTGGGTGCCGTCGTTGGGTTCTGCGGCCGCTATCTCGGCGTCCTGTTCGACGAGTCGGTCTCCGGCGTCGTCGAAAACGGACACCGTCACGGAGTGTGACTCCTCGGTGACGTTCATCACGCTGACCTGCAGTGGCTTCGTTCCGTTCGTCCGGAAGCGACTGCACCCGGCGACCGTCACGAGAGTCCCCGAAGCGCCGAGTCGGAGCACCCGTCTCCGCGAGAGCATGCTACGCTTCGTCTTCGAGAAAAGGCAAAAATATTACGTTTCGTCGAGAGGCTCGAGCCGGACCGGAAGCGACCGCGCGTCGCCTACATTCCCTTCCCGAGCAGTTCGCGCGCGATGACGTTCTTCTGAATCTCGGTGGTCCCCTCGTAAATCTGGGTTATCTTGGCGTCGCGGTAGAGGCGCTCGACGTCGAAGTCGTCGACGTAGCCCGCGCCGCCGTGAATCTGGACCGCCTCGTCGGCGCACTCGACCGCCACGCGCGAGGCGAACTCCTTGGCCATCGACGCGAGCTGGGTGAGCTGGTCGTCCTTGTTGTCGATGCTCCACGCCGACTTGTAGGTGAGGTTGCGCGCGGCCTCGGTCTGGGTGTGCATCTCCGCGAGCTTGTGCTGGATGGCCTGGAACTCCGAGATGGAGCGGCCGAACTGCTCGCGGTCCTGGGCGTACTCCAGCGCGCGCTCGCAGGCTCCCTTGGCGATGCCGACGCCCTGGGCGGCCACCATCGTCCGGGTCTCGTCGAAAAACTGCATGAGCTGGAGGAAGCCCATCCCGCGCTGGCCCACCAGATTCTCCTCGGGGACGCGCACGTCGTCGAAGATGAGTTCGGCCGTGTCGCTCGCTCGAATTCCCAGCTTGCCGGTTATCTTCTCGGACTCGAACCCGTCGCGGTCGGCCTCCACCACCAACTGCGAGAACCCGGAGTAGCGGTCCTCGATTTCGGGGTCGGTCTCGGTCATCACGACGAAGTAGTCGCCGACCGACCCGTTGGTAATCCACATCTTGTTGCCGTTGAGCACCCACTCGTCGCCGTCCTTCTCGGCGCGGGTCGACACCGACGAGACGTCCGACCCGGTGTCGGGTTCGCTGATGGCGGTGCCCATGATGGCGTCGCCCTCCGCGACCGGCCGGAGGTACTCCTCCTTTTGCTCCTCGGTGCCGAACTCGCGGATGGCGTCCGCGCCGAACGCCGCCGAAGTTATCGAGAGGCCGATACCCGGGTCGACCGCGAACAGTTCCTCGACCACGAGCGCGGTTTCGAGGGGCGTGTAGCCCGCGCCGCCGTACTCGATAGGGATGTTCGCACCCGTCAGGCCCATCTCGGCGGCCTTGTCCATGAGTTCCCACGGGTACTTCTCCTCGCGGTCGTACTCGCTGGCGACCGGCGCGATCTCGTTCTCGGCGAACCGTCGCACTTCGTCGCGGATGGCCTGCTGTTCGTCGGAGAGTCCGAAGTCCATGCGTCACGATTGCACGCACTCCCGTAAATCCCTTTGTAACCCGGAGTAAACTCGGACGGAGTTTCTAGCCTCGAGAGGGAAACGTTGAAACGCCCGGCAACCGAGGCTTCGAACATGGAAGTCGACGATATCAACACCATCGCGGTTCTCGGAGCCGGTAACATGGGCCACGGCATCGCGGAGGTCGCGGCCCTCGCGGGGTTCGACGTGAACCTCCGGGACATCAACGAGGAGTTCGTCCAGGACGGCTACGACCAGATCGAGTGGAGCCTCGGCAAGCTCGCCGAGAACGACCAAATCGGCGACGACGAGGCCGACGCCGCACTCGACCGGGTCACGCCCCTCGTGGACTTCGAGGCGGCCGTCGAGGACGCCGACTTCGTGGTCGAAGCCGTCCCCGAGAAGATGGAGATAAAGAAGGACGTGTACGGTGAACTGGAGGAGTACGCGCCCGACGAGGCCGTCTTCGCCACCAACACCTCCAGCCTCTCCATCACCGAACTGTCGGAGGTCACCGAGCGCCCCGAGCGGTTCTGCGGGATGCACTTTTTCAACCCGCCGGTCCGGATGCAGCTCGTGGAGGTCATCTCCGGGGCGCACACCGACGACGAGGTGCTGGACCTCACCGAGGACCTCGCGGAAGCGATGGACAAGACGCCGGTCCGCGTCCGGAAGGACAGCCCCGGGTTCGTCGTGAACCGCATCCTCGTCCCGCTGATGAACGAGGCGGCGTGG
The DNA here is from genome assembly GCF_004765805.1 of Halorussus halobius. GTDB lineage: Archaea > Halobacteriota > Halobacteria > Halobacteriales > Haladaptataceae > Halorussus > Halorussus halobius. The sequence continues at coordinate 195,026 of NZ_SBIU01000005.1, forward strand.
CTGGTCGAGTCGGGCGAGTACACCGTCGAGCAGGTCGATAGCTCGACCAAGTTCGAACTGGGGCTCCCGATGGGCAGCTTCGAACTCGCCGACCAGGTCGGCATCGACGTGGGCTACCACGTGCTCGACTACATGCACGACGTGCTGGGCGACGCCTACGAGCCCTGCCCGCTCCTCGCCGAGAAGGTCGAAGCCGAGACCCTCGGCAAGAAGACCGGCGAGGGCTTCTACGACTACGACGACGGCGGTGCGGAGGTACCCACCGACGCCGGCGACGAAGCCATCGTCCGCCGCCTGCAAGCGGTGATGGCCAACGAGGTCGCCAAGCTCGTCGGCGGCGACGTGGCCGACCCCGACGCCATCGACGAGGCCGTGATGCTCGGCGCGGGCTTCCCCGACGGCCCGGCCAAGATGGCCGACGACGCCGGCCTCGACTCGCTGGTCGACGAACTCGACGACCGCCACGAGGACACCGGCGCGGCTCGCTACGAGGCCGCCGACTACCTCCGCGAGGCCGCCGAAGACGGCGGTTTCTACGGCGGCGACGGCGACCGCGGTGGGAGCGACCGCTACGACTACGACACCGTCCGGGTCGAGAAGCCCGGCGAGATGGTGGGCAAGGTCGTGCTCGACCGCCCCCACCGGATGAACACGGTCAGCGAGGACCTGCTGGACGAACTCGCCGACGCGGTCGAGACGCTGGCCGACGACGAGGCGGTGCGCGCGCTGCTCGTGGTCGGCGAGGGCGACGACGCCTTCTCGGCGGGCGCGGACGTCCAGAGCATGGCGGCGGGCGGCGGCGACCCCCTGAAAGCGGTCGAACTCTCGAAGAAGGGCCAGGAGACGTTCGGCAAGCTCGAATCCAGCCCGATGCCCGTGGTGGCGGCCGTCGACGGTTACTGTCTGGGCGGCGGGATGGAACTGGCGACCTGCGCGGACCTCCGGGTCGCCAGCGACCGCTCGGAGTTCGGCCAGCCGGAACACGACCTCGGTCTGTTGCCGGGGTGGGGCGGCACTCAACGCCTGAAACACGTCGTCGGCGAGGGCCGCGCCAAGGAGATAATCTTCACTGCCGACCGCTTCGACGCCGAGACGATGGCCGACTACGGCTTCGTCAACGAGGTCGTCTCCGTCGACGAGTTCGAGGACCGCGCCTTCGAGCTGGCGGCCGACCTCGCGGCCGGCCCGCCCGTCGCCCAGCAGTACACCAAGCGCGCGATGCTCGCGGGCCGAGACGACACCGACGCCGGACTGGAAGTCGAGTCCCAGGCGTTCGGCCACCTCATGAACACCGACGACCTGATGGAGGGCGTCACGGCGTTCATGGGCGACGGTGAGCCGGAGTTCGAGGGGAAGTGAGGCCAGTTCGAGCGGACGCGAACTGAGGTCGCCCCGATTCGGCCGCCACCGACCTGAATTTTATAAGCGATGTAGTCACAAGTGACTACCGATGAAGCGATATCGGAATGGCTGGTGGCTCGAAACCAAGTACTGGGAGGAAGGGCTCATCCAGCGCGAGATCGCCGACGAGTGTGGCGTCTCGCCCGCGACAGTCCGGACGTACATGCGGCGATACGACATCCCGACCCGAGAGATTCGCGGGGAGAACCATCCCATGTACGGTCGAGAGCGAAGCGAGGACACGAAGCGGAAAATCTCCGAAACGCTGGCGAACCGCTCGTTCTCCGAGGAAACCCGTCGGCGAATGTCGGAGTCACACACGGACAACGAGATACCGGACGACGTCCGCGAACGAATTGCCGATTCACTGGAAGGAACGACTCGACCGCCGGAGACCCGAAAAAAGATGAGCGAGTCGACAGCAGGTGAAGACAACCCCAACTGGCGCGGCGGTTACAGTCATCGGTACGGTTCGGGATGGTCGATTGCTCGTGAGCGCGTTCGGGAGCGGGACGGCGTGTGCCAGCACTGCGGACACGACGGTAGCAATCGCCGCCTCGAAGTCCACCACGTAATCCCGGTTCGAGTGTTTCGGCAGACTCCGCACCTCGCAGTCGAGGACGCACACGACGAGGACAACCTCGTACTTCTCTGTAAGCGATGTCACGGGAAAGCCGACCACGGGAAAATAGAGTTCGACGCTCCTATCGAGGTCCTGTTCGAGACGTGACGGCGGAAGTCGACTCTTCGGCCGGACCGCGTCACTGGCGTCGGTTGAATTAGTGGGGTTTATAAGCGTCCAGGCCAACTGTCCGAGTACGTCCGGACGCTCCGGATGGCGCGCTCGCTTGGTGTAGCCCGGCCAATCATTCTGGCCTTTCGAGCCAGTGACAGGGGTTCAAATCCCCTAGCGAGCATTCTCAGGCAGTCGCAGTCGAAACCCACGAGTCGTTTCTGCGCCGTCGGCTTCGCGGCCCCGCACCTCAACGACTATAATCGTCGATAGCGTACGGCTAGCGTTCCATGAGCACGCCCGAGCGGAACTTCGAGATAGCGGGGGACGACACGGAGGGCGAGAAGCGCCGCGAGGAGGCCATCGACGGGCTCAGGACCGCCAACGAGTGCGACATGCTGGCCGACCTCGCGCGCGACGACTCGCTGGCCGACCGCTATCGCCGCCAGGCGGTGCGGGCGCTCGGGTCGCCACAGTGTACGGCGATGCTCCGGTCGCTCGTCGACGACCTCGACGACGAGTTGCGCGCGACGGCCGAGCGACTGGCCGAGGAGCGTCGGGACGCCTAGGGTCGCATCACCGGCTGCGCGGGACGAGGGGCTTAACCGCGAGGCCTCCGTACGACCTGCTATGTCATCCATCACGCTCGTCGGAACTCGCCTCGCCGAGACCGGACAGGAGTTCGTCTACCGGGGCGAGGCCCCCGCCTGCGAGGGGTGTCCCTACCGCGACCAGTGTCTCAACCTGCGCGAGGGCGTCCGCTACCGGGTCGAGGACGTGCGCGAGGGCGCACAGACGCTGGCGTGTGGCGTCCACGACACCGGGGTCACGGCGGTCGAGGTCGAACCGGTGGGCGTGACTGCCAACGTTCCCGCGAAGAACGCCTACGCCGGGAGCAAGGCCAGCCTCGCCGGGCCGTGCCCGCACACCGAGTGCCCGAGCCACGAGTACTGCGAGCCCATGGGCGTGGACTTCGACGAGGACCGCCGGATAACCGAAATCAAGGGCGACCCGCCCCACGACTACTGCATGCTGGATAGGGAGCTGACGCTCGTGGAGTTCGGACCGACCCAGGAGTGACGCGGGCCGCTCCCGACCCCACCCGGGGTCTCGTCGACCGAATCCGCCGAGGGCAAGCTTATTTGAGACGGCGGGGACTACCGTAGCCTATGATACCACTCGAAGAGGCCGTGACGGCGCGCCTCGAATCCCACGGCGAGCGGTTCGAGGTGCTGGTCGACCCTGACGCCGCGCTGGCCATCAGGCGCGGCGAGTTCGACGGCGAACTGGAGGACGTCATCGCGGCCGAGGACGTGTTCGAGAACGCGAGCCGCGGCGACCGACCCGCCGAGAGCGCGCTCGAAGAGGTGTTCGAGACGACCGAGCCCCTAGAGATCATCCCGGAGGTCATCGAGCGCGGCGAGATACAGATCACCGCCGAGCAGCGCCGCGAGATGCAAGAACAGAAGCACAGGAATCTGGTCAACCGCATCGCGCGCAACGCGGTCAACCCCCAGATGGACGACGCACCCCACCCGCCCGAGCGCATCGAGTCCGCCCTGGAGGAGACCGACTTCCGCATCGACCCGATGGAACCGGTCGAGCCGCAGGTCGACGACGCGCTCGACGCGCTCAAGCCGGTCATCCCCATCCGGTTCGACGAGGTGACCGTGGCGGTGCAGGTGCCCGCCGACTACGCCGGGAGCGCGCAGGCCAAGATTCGCCAGTTCGGCGACCTCGAGCGCGAGGAGTGGCAGAACGACGGCTCGTGGGTCGGGGTGCTCACCTTCCCGGCGGGGATGCAAAACGACTTCTACGACCTCGTGAACGAACACACGAGCGGCGAGGCCGAGACCCAGATAATCAAAGACGAGGACGAAATTCAGACGCGCTGACGCTCCGAGAGCCAGCGCCGAACTATCCCTTCTTGAAGCCGACCATGAAGCCGCCGGTGAAGCCCGCGCCGATGGACAGCGTCGAGAGGATGCTGCTCACCCACGAGGGCGGCGTACTCCCTTGCGCGACTTCGCCGGTCTGGAGGATGCCGGCGCTCAGCCGGTCCCAGTCGACCGACAGGATGCCCCGCGATTCGAGGAACTTGAACAGCGCGAGTTCGAGACCGACCAGCACGGCGATGACCTTCGCGACCTTCTTGGCCGCAAACCCCATCACGGCACCGATGACCGCGCCCGTCCCGAGTTCGAGGCCGAGTTGCTGTGGATCTAGACCTACGTCCATGGACGAATCTCCCTCATTGAGACATTAAGACTCTTGTGGTCAGGTCGGCGGCGTGCGCTCGGTAGGGACGAAGCGGCCGGAATCACAGCGCTTGTCGCCGACTGCGACCGACGTGACGACAGAGGAAGGCTACTCGGAAGCCGGAGTCGCGTAGGGCGCTCGTAACCGCCGGCAAACGGCGTATAACTAACTCTTAACGTGTCCACTATCCGATAATGCCAGACGGAGCGCAGACGGACGACGCGTGTCCGAACTGCGGGTCTCCCGCCGTGCGTCCGCTTCGCGCGATGGAACACGAGTCGTGCGGAGCCATCAAACCGGTGTCGGCGTTCGTCACCGACGACGGCGTGGTCTGTCCCGAATGCGAGACGGCGTGCGAGGACGTCGAATACGTCGCCCGAGGCTCGCCCTCGACGTGTGCGAAGTGCGGGTACAACTTCGCGGGAGGTGAGCGACCCGACGCGGAGGACGCGGGCGAAGCCGACGGGACCGACGACCGGCTTGCGAGCGTCCGCGACCGCATCGCGGCGGCCGACCAGTCGGCCCGCCAGTCGCGCTGGCCGAGGCGGGTGCTGGTCGTCGCCGTCCTCTTTCTCGCCGTCTCGGTGTCGGCCGTGGGGGTGTTCGGGACGGCCGCCGTCACCGACCGTGCGGACGGGTCGGCGAACAGCACCGCGACCGACTACCGGACTATCGTCGTCTTCCGGAACGACGACGTGCAACCGAACTACCGCTCGGACCAGATGCGTGCAGTCGACCGCGTGTTCGTCGAGGAAGGCGTGCCGGTAACGCAGGGCGTCGTCCCCGCCATCGGCGACGAACGACTCGACCCGGAGGGGGAATTCTGTCGGTACCTGCGGACACAGATGCGCCAGCATCCGAACACGTTCGAGTACGCGCTCCACGGCTACACCCACGAGCGACGGTCGGAGTTCCACGGCGGTAGCGAGTTCGGCGGCGTCGCTCCGGACCGCCAGCGCGAACTCCTCGCGGAGGGGACGAGGGCGCTCGAATCTTGCGTCGACCGAACGCCGGCGACGTTCGTGCCGCCGTTCGACACGTACGACGACGAGACCGCGAGCGCGCTCGCGGCCCGGAACTACACCGTCGTCTCCGGCGGCGGCTGGTTCGCGGCCGAGTACTACGACGAGACGGGGCCGTTCGAGGACGGCGGTGTCGTCCACCTGCCCAACGCACAGTCGTTCGTGAAAAACTGGACGACAAACGAGTTTCACGACCAGCGACATCTCGAACGCCAATTCGACGAGGCGTATCGGAACGGCGAGGTGTACGTCCAGATGCTCCACTATCCGACGTTCACCGACGAGGCAAAGCGCGACCGGCTCCGCGGACTCATCCACCACATGCAATCGAAGGAGGACGTAGCGTTCATGACGGTCGGCGAGTTCGCTCGGAAGTACCGGGACGGACGACTGACTCGGACTGCCGAGGGGTGGCGCGTCGAGGCGACCGGCGACGACTCCGAACCCGCGTCCCAGCGCGTCGCAGACGCCGGACGGCACTTGTGGGAGCGACTCACGTCACACTCGATGCCGGGGGCGCGGTGATGGCGTCGCGGCTCTCCGCCCGGGACCCCGGCTCGATACTCGTCTGTCTGGTGACGCTCGGCGCGTACCTGCTGCTCGTGGACGCGATGGACCGGCGGACGCTCTACGCACTCGGGTCGTACGCGGCGGTCGTCGCGGCGTACCTCGGCTGGTCGTACGTCGTCGTCGAGTACCGGCCGGCGTATCGACACGTCTGCTCGCCGAAGACGCTCTGCGTCGCGCTTGCCGTCTGTACTGTCTCGGTCCTCGCGCTCGGGTGGATGCCGCGCTCGCCGGTCGCGTTCGTCCAGTTGGCGGCCATCGCGCTCGTGTTCACCTACTGGTTCGTCATGCTCGCGGCGCTCTCCCACGCGTCGAGCGCGCGGAGCGAGTTCGAATCCGCGTCGGAGTATCCGCCGATTACGGTACTCGTTCCGGCGTACAACGAGGAGGGATACGTGGGCCGAACCGTCGCCAGCCTCCTCGACGCCGACTATCCCGACGGGAAGAAACGAATCGTAGTCGTCGACGACGGAAGCACCGACCGTACCTACGAGGAGGCCCGGCAGTACGAGTCCGAGAGGGTCACCGTAGTCAGGAAGAAAAACGGCGGGAAGTACGCCGCGCTCAACTACGGACTGTTGTTCGCGGACACCGAGATAATCGTCACGGTGGACGCCGACAGCGTGGTCGACGCCGACGCGCTCCGGAAAATCGTCGCCCCGTTCGAGGTCGAGCCGAACATCGGTGCCGTCGCCAGCAACGTCAAACTGTTCAACCGGGACTCGTTCGTGACGAAGTGCCAGACGCTCGAATACGTCTTCGGCATCAACATCTACCGGCGGCTCTTCGACTACGTCGGCGCGGTCCCCATCGTTCCTGGCTGTCTCGGCGCGTATCGTCGCCGTGCGCTCGACGACGTCCTCGGATACGACCCGCACACCTTGACCGAGGACTACGACACGACGATGAAGCTGCTGAAGCAGGGGTACGAGGTCCGATTCAGCGAGGCGGTCGTGTACACCGAGGGTCCCGACACGTGGCGGGACCTCTACGAGCAACGATTGCGGTGGTATCGCGGAAACGTGATGACCGTCAAAAAACACCTGTTCGACGGAGTGAACCCCGATAACCGCTATCTCCGGCGGATACATCTGCCGCTGGCGCTCGTCACGATGGGGTTCATGCCCGTGGCGAGTTGGCTGATTCTGGGCGTCGTCGCCTATCTCGCGGTGACGACCGGCCTGCTCGCGGTCCTGTGGGTGTTCGCGCTCTTCGTCTCTATCGTCGCCCTCGTGAACCTCCTCGCTATCAGAATCGAGGGTGAGAGCCCTCGATACGTCCTCTACTCGCCGTTTTTCGTCGTCGGATACAAGCACTTCCACGACCTCGTGATGGTCAAAAGCGTCCTCGACGTGTTGAGAGACCGCGAACTGACGTGGACGAGTGCGACGCGGGCGGACCAGCGCGAGACGACGGTGGCCGAGTCCCGGTCGGACTGACGGTCGACTCCGCTCCCGTGCGTGGCGTGACCTCTCCGGGCCATGACTCGCGGCGGTTGATTCAAATGGGCCGAACTCGTACGCCGGAACATGGGCACCGCGGCCGGCCGAACCGAGGTGAAGGCCCGGCGAGGCTAGCGTCGTCGGGGTGGACGTCAGCGGTCGCCACGAGGAGTCGGGCGAGTACCTCATGGTGGCGGCGGCGGTCCACGCCGGAGTCGACGCCAACCGACTCGACTCCGTTCGCGGGATGGGCTTTGCCACCAGTCGGAACCCGCCGACGTTCGAGCACGCGGCCGGAGTCGTCGCCGACGCCGTCGACGGCCTCCCGGAACCACCCGACTGCCCGGTGGTCGCCGAGCGCGGGGAGTTCTACGAGGAGCCCGCGATTCGGGTCGAGCAGTTCCTCGGCCCGAGTTTCAAGTACGTCGAGAGTATAGCCGAACGGGAGACCGTGCAGGCTGCACACCACGCCGCGTACGCCGCCCGCAAACTGTTCCTATGAGAGCGATAATCGCGAAACGAGTCGACGACGGCACGCCAGACACCGAGGAGATCGAGGACCTCGCCCGCGCGGCGGGCTACGAGGTCGCGGGAGTGTTCACCCAGTCCCGCACTGAGGACCCGGCCACGCAGGTCGGCGAGGGCAAGGCCGCCGAGATCGGCCGAGCCGTCGCCGAGACCGGGGCGGGAGTGGTCGTGTTCGACAACGAACTCGGCCCGTACCAGACGTTCAACCTCGGCCAGCAGATGCCCGAGGATACTCGCGTCATCGACCGCTTCCGGCTCATCCTCGAGATATTCGGCCAGCGCGCGCGGACGCGGAAAGCGCAACTGCAGGTCGAGTTGGCCGAACTCAGGTACGAGCTCCCGCGGGCGGAGGCCAAGACGAGCCTCGCCAAGCGCGACGAGCGGCCGGGGTTCATGGGACTTGGCGAGTACGACGAGAGCCGCGAGCAGGACATCAAGGACCAGATTAGCCGCATCGAGGAGGAACTCGACGCCATCGCGCGGACCGAGGCCGACCGCCGGGACCGCCGGCGCGAGTCGGGGTTCGACCTCGTGGCGATGGCTGGCTACACCAACGCCGGCAAGTCGACGCTGATGCAGAGCCTCGCGGCCGACCTCGAACTTGGCGAGAACGAGGAGTTGCACCCCGACCTCGACACGACGGCCGAGGCACAGGACCGCCTCTTTACGACCCTGGGCACCACCACCCGAAAGATGGACGTCGAGCGCCGGGACGTGTTGCTCACCGACACGGTCGGGTTCATCAGCGACCTGCCCCACTGGCTGGTCGAGTCGTTCAAGTCCACGCTCGACGCGGTGTACTACGCCGACCTCGTGTTGCTGGTGGTCGACGTGAGCGAGCCCATCGACGAGATTCGCGAGAAGCTGGTCACCTCCCACGACACCCTCTACGAGCGCAACGAGGCCCCCATCGTGACGGTGCTGAACAAGATCGACGCCGTGAGCGAGCGGGAACTCCGCGAGAAGACCGAGGCGCTGTCGGCGCTGGCCCCGAACCCCATCGCGGTGTCGGGGAAAGAACAGCTGAATCTGGCGGGCCTGCGGGCGCGCATCGACGACGAACTCCCCGACTGGGAGCGCGAGAAGCTGGTCCTGCCGATGACCGACGACACCATGAGCGTGGTGTCGTGGATTCACGACCACGCCCGCGTCGACGACGTGACCTACGGCGACAGCGAGGTGGTCGTCGACTTCGAGGCCCGGCCCGCCATCGTCGAGCAGTCCCGCGCCAAGGCCGGGGAGTTGGCGAGCGCGGCGTCGGCCTGACGACCGCCCGATTTTTGTCGCTTTCGTCCGCGTCGAACTGACGCGTAGCTATAATTGCGGATTCGATGTATCCGGCCCATGGCGGTCATCGAGACCGAGAGGCTCACCAAGCGGTTCGGAGACGTGACGGCGGTCGAGGACCTCGACCTCACCGTCGAGGCCGGGGAGGTGTTCGGCTTTCTGGGACCGAACGGCGCGGGCAAGTCCACCACCATCGACGTATTGCTCGACTTCGTGCGGCCGAGTTCGGGGTCGGCGACCGTGCTGGGCCGGGACGCGCAGGCCGAGTCGACAGCGATTCGCCGGCGCGTGGGCGTCCTGCCCGAGGGGTACGGCCTGTACGATCGCCTCTCGGGCCGCAAGCACGTCGAGTTCATGGTCGACTCGAAGCGCGCCGACGACGACCCCGAGCGCGTGCTTGACCTCGTGGGACTCGACGCAGAGGACGCCGACCGCGCGGTCGGGGGTTACTCGAAGGGGATGGCTCAGCGACTCGTCCTCGGGATGGCGCTGGTCGGCGACCCCGACCTGTTGATTCTGGACGAACCATCGAGCGGGCTCGACCCCAACGGGGCGCGCGAGGTCCGCCGAATCGTCCGCGACCTCGCCGACGGCGGGACGACGGTGTTCTTCTCCAGCCACGTCCTCGGGCAGGTCGAGGCGGTCTGCGACCGCGTGGGCATCATGCGCGCCGGGCGACTCGTCGCGGTCGACACCATCGAGGGACTGCGCGAGTCGGTCGGGAGCGGGTCGACCGTCGAACTCGTGGTCGACCGGGTTCCGGAGGGAATCGAAGCGCTCGAAATCGAGGGCGTCAGCGAGGTGACCGCACTCGACGGTCGAATCCGGGCGACCTGTCTCGAACCGGAGGCGAAGCTGGCCGTCCTCGACCGGGTCCGGGCGGAGGGAGCGACGGTCCGGGACCTCACGACCCGCGAGTCGTCGTTAGAGGACCTGTTCACGACGTACACCACCGAGCGAGCCACGGAAGCAGTCGGCGGGGAGGGTCGGCGATGAGTTGGGTCGCCGTCGCACGCAAGGACTTCGCGGACGCGGTCCGGTCGCGGATGTTGTGGGGCATCGTCGGCATATTCGCACTGTTGCTCGGCGTGGCCACGCTCGCCCCCGAACTGATAGGCATCGGCGGGCCGGTGCTGGGCTACAGTTTCGCCGCCGACCTCGCGACGACGCTGGTGCCAATCACGGCGCTGGTCGCGGCCTACCTCGCGGTCGCGGGCGAGCGCGAGTCGGGGAGCATCAAGATTCTGCTCGGCGCGCCCCACTCGCGGGCGGACGTGACCGTCGGGAAACTGGTCGGGCGGTCGGCCGTGGTCGTCGCGGGGATTCTGGCGGGGTTTCTGGTGGCCGGCGGGGTCGCGCTCGTGGTCTACGGCGAACTCGCTGTGGCCGAACTGGCGTCGGTCGCGGTGCTGACGGCGGCGCTCGGAGTGGCGTTCGTCGGCCTCGCGGTCGGCATCTCGGCCGCGACCGCGACCCGCTCGCGGGCCATGTCGCTCGCGGTCGGGGCGTTCTTCGTGTTCGCGCTGCTGTGGGACCTCGCCATGCTGGCGATAACCTACCTCCGGACCGGGAACCTGCCGACGCCCGGCGCGTCGGTGCCCGCGTGGCAGTTGCTGGTCGAGCGACTCAACCCCTCGCGGGCGTTCGGCCAACTCGTCGACGCCGCCCTCTCGGGGGCCGACCTCCCCGGTGCGGGTGGTGGCGGCCCGGCCGCGCTGACGGGCGGGGTCTCCGGACCGACCCCGTTCTACCTCGAAGACTGGTTCATGGTGGTCGTTCTGGTCGCGTGGACCGTGATTCCCGTGGTGCTGGGTCACCTGCGCTTCCGCGACGCCGACCTGTAGCTCGCTCCCGCGGCGCTACTCCAGTTCGCGTTTGACCTTCTCGACGACCCGCACGTTCTCGATGGCGGCGTCCGGGTACTGGCCGTCGGCGTCTTTCTCCGCGGCCTTCACCATGTCCCAGACCACGTTCAACCCGGTCGTGACGCCCTCCAGCGCCTCCATCTCGCAGCCGGTCTTGCCGGTCGTCTCGACCGCGACTTCGAGCGCGACCCCGTCCTCGCGGAGTTCGAAGTCGGTCTCGACGTTGGTGACGGGAATCTGGTGGCACATCGGGATGGTCTCCCACGCGTGTTTGACCGCTTGGACCGCGCCGACCCGCGCGGTCGCCAGCACGTCGCCCTTGCTCACCTCGTCGTCGCGGATGGCCGCCACGGTGTCGGGCCGGAGGCGAATCTCCCCCGCCGCGACCGCGCGACGCGCCGTGTCGGGTTTGTCGCCCACGTCGACCATCTGGACGTCGCCCTCCTCGTCGGTGTGGGTCAGGTCGCTCCCGTCGCCCTCACTCATCCCCCTCACCCCAGAGTGCGCGCGGCAGGGCGTCGAGCAGGTCCGACGCCACCAGTCCGTCGTGGCGGTCGGCGAGCAGTTCCCCGGCGCGGCCGTTGGCGTATGCCGCCACGCAGGCCGCTCGGAACGGGTCGTGGTCGCCCAGCAGCCCAGCGAGTATCCCCGCGAGCGTGTCGCCGGTCCCGCCGACCCGCATGCCGGGCGTGCCCGCCCGCGAGATTCTGGTGCGCTCGCCGTCCGAGACGACGTCCTCGGCCGCCTTCGCCACGACGACGTGACCGAGGTCGGCAGCGAAGGACTCTATCTCGTCGGCGTACTCGCGGATGGGTTCGTCCGACTCGATTTCGGGCCCGCCCATCTTCGCGAGTTCCTTGCGGTTGGGCGTACAGACCAGCGCGGCGTCGGTGTCGACGTCGGGCACCACTGGCAGGGCGTCGGCGTCCACCACGGTCGGCCCGGAGAACTCGGCGAGGAACTGCTCGGCCGCGACGAGGGTTTCGTCGGCAGTGCCGAGGCCGGGGCCCAGAACCACCACGTCGTCGTAGCGCTCGGCGGTCGCGACGAGGTCGGGGACCTGCTCGGGCGCGAGCCGGTCGCCTTCGTACGACTGGACGATGAGGTCCTCGGCGTAGCCCTGAATCCCGTCGGCCACGGGTTCGGGCGCGGCGACGAAGGAGAGGTCCGCACCAGCCCGGAGCGCGGCCTGGGCGGCCAGCGCGGGCGCGCCGGTGTAGGGGCCGCCGCCCACGACGTAGGCTCGGGACTCGTCGCCGGGCCCGCCCCGACGAACCGGGCGCATGTCGCCCGGGCCGACGAACCGCTCGGCCGCCGGCGGGATGCCGATGTCCGCGACCGTCACCTCGGCGTCGAGCGCAGCGAGGCCGGGTTTCTCGTCGTGGAACGTGACCACGCGGTCGGCCTCGACCGCGACGCCCGCCGCCTCGCCGGTGTCGGCGTCCACGCCCGACGGCACGTCGACCGAGACCACCGTGGCGTCCGCGTCGTTGATGGCCGCCGCTGCGCTGGCTTCGGGCTCGCGGAGCGCGCCCGCGACGCCGGTGCCCAGCATCGCGTCGACCACCACCTCGCAGTCGGGCAGGTCGAGGTCCCGCGAGTCGCGGACCTCGGCGAGGTCGTACTCGGCGCGCCCGAGCGCCGCCCAGTTCTCGCGGGCGATGTCGGTCGCGATGGCCTCGGCGCGACCCAGCAGGCGGACCGACACGTCGTAGTCGTCCAGAAAGCGGGCGGCCACGAAGGCGTCGCCGCCGTTGTTGCCGCGGCCCGCGACGATTGCGATTCGCGCGCCGGGGTCGACGACCGCCCGGACCTCGCGGGCCACGGCGTTGCCGCTCGACTCCATCAACTGCTTGCGCGGCACGCCCAGCGCCGCCGCGTTGGCGTCGACCTGGGCCATCCGTGCTGCCGAAATCATGTCCGGGCGTTCGGCCGGGACGGCGTTAAGTCCTGTCGTCGGCCGCCAGCAGACACGGGTAGTCCACGAGCAGGCCGTCGACGCCCGCCCGCCGGAGCTGTGCGGCCTGATACCACGTGGAGACGGTCCAGACGTTCACGGCCCGCCCGGCGTCGTGGGCCCGGGCGACCACGTCGGTCGTCACGTCCGGGGACGCGTCGAGGTGGCCCGGCTCGCCGGCGAACGGCGTCCCCGCGACGAGGTTCACCGGCGGGTGGACCGCTTCGGCGTCGTAGCGGGCCGCGATTTCGAGGGCGTCGTCGAGCGCGTCCCACGCGAGGACCCCGACCGGAACCGAGGGGTCCGCCTCGCGGGTGGCCGCGAGCGCGGCCTCGTAGAACGACGAGACCAGCACGTCGTTGTCGTGGTCGTCGAGTACCGCGAGAACGTCCCCGACGAACGAGTCCCACAGCGTTCGCCGGTCGGCCAGTTCCGCCGGGTCGAGCGGTTCGGCCAACCTGAGGTCGTGGCTTCCGGGGTTCTTCAACTCGACGTTGACGCCCACGTCGTCCGAGAGCGCACCGAACACGTCCGCGAGTCGGGGCACCGTCTGTCCGCTGTCGAGGACCTCCGCGTCGAGGACGACGTCGTCGGGCGTCTCCCAGACCGTCCCGCGAGCGTCGGTGAGTCCCCGGCTCCCGCCCTCGGCGTGGAGGCGGTCGTCGTGGAAGCAGACCACGGTGCCGTCGCCGGTCGGCATCGCGTCGACCTCGACCATCGCCGCGCGGCCCGGCCCGGCCGCGGCGCGGCGCGCGGCGGCCACGGTGTTCTCGGGCGCGGCCCCGGCGAAGCCCCGGTGGGCGAGTATCGCCGGGCGGTCGTCGCCCCGGGATTCGAGGCCCCCGTCGCCGGAGTCGTCGGGGAGGCTCACGGCAGTATCTCGCCGATTTCGGCGAGCGATTCCACGACGTGGTCGGGCCGAATCGACGCCGATTCGAGGTCCGACCGGTCGGTCACGCCCGTCAGCACGAGCGCGGTCGTCATGCCCGCCCGGTTGCCCATCGCGACGTCGGTTTCGAGCCGGTCGCCCACCAGCAGGCAGTCGGCCGGGTCGGCGTCGAGTCGCCCGGTCGCGGCCTCGACGGTGGTCTCGGAGGGCTTGCCCAGCACCCGGTCGAGCTCCCGGCCGGTGACGCCCTCTATCGCGCCGATCATCCCGGCGGCGTCCGGAATCTCGCCGTCCGCGACCGGACAGGTCCGGTCGGGGTTGGTCGCGTAGAACGGCGTCCCGTCGTCGAGGGCGGCCAGCGCGTCCGAGAGGGTGGCGTAGTCGAACGACCGGTCCATCGAGGCGACGACCACGCCGGCCGCCCCGGGGTCGTCGGTCACGCCGAGGTCGGCCTCGCGGAGTTCCTCGCGGAGGGGGTCCTCGCCCACCACGAACACCGAGCGGTCGGGGTGGCGGTCCGCGAGGAAGTCGGCGGTGATGGTCGCCGAGGTGATGATGTCGTCGCGGTCGCAGGGCACGCCGAGTCGGTCGAGCTTGTCGCGGTACTGGGCCCGGCGCTCGATGGGCTTGTTCGTGACGAACACCACCGAGCCGCGGGCCCTGAGCGCCTCGATTCCCTCGTCGGCGTCGGCGAGCAGTCCGTCGCCGCGGTACACCGTGCCGTCGAGGTCCACGAGCGCTCCCGCGACGGGTCGGTCGCGGGCGTTCGTAGCTGGCTCGCCGCTCATTGCCGGACCACGTGGACGTGAGTCGCGTCGATGTCGAGGGTCACGGTGTCGCCCTTCGAGAGCGCGTCGCGGTGGCGGTCGAGTTCGAGCGTCAACTCGGTGCCGTCGTCGAGCGTGACGATGGCCTGCACCTTCTCGCCGAGGTAGAACAGGTTCCGGACCTCGGCCGTTATCGGCCCCTCGCCGACCGTGAAGTCGTCGGGCCGGACCGCGAGGGTGGCGTCCTCGCGCTCGGGCAGACCGCCGGCGTCGAGTTGCGCGAACCCGAAGTCGACCCGGCCGTCGCTTATCGACCCCTCCAGCAGGTTCGACGTGCCGACGAAGTTGGCGACGAACTCGTTTGCGGGCGACTCGTACACCTCGCTGGGCGCGCCGACCTGCTCGACCACGCCGTCGTTCATCACCGCGATGCGGTCGCACATCGACATCGCCTGCTCCTGGTCGTGAGTGACGTACAGCGTGGTCACGCCCAAGTCCGCGAGGAGTTCGCCCAGTTCCTTCCGGAGGGTCTGCTTGAGCTTGGCGTCCAGCCCGGTCATCGGCTCGTCGAGCAACAGGATGTGTGGCTCGATGGCCAGCGCCCGCGCGAGCCCGACCCGGCGCTGCTGACCGCCCGAGAGGGTCTGGGGGTCGCGGTCGCCAAGCTCGCCGATGTCGAGGAGTTCGAGCAGTTCCTGAGCGCGCTCGCGGCGTTCCTCCTGGCCGACGCCCTGCATCTTCGGGCCGAACGTGACGTTGCCCAGGACCGTCATGTTGTTGAACAGCGCGTACGACTGGAAGACCAGCCCCACGTTCCGGTTCTCGGGCGGGACGTGGGTGACGTCCTCGTCGTCGTAGCGTATCGACCCGCTCGTCGGGGTCTCGAACCCCGCGACCATCCGCAGCGTCGTCGTCTTGCCACAGCCCGATGGGCCGACGATTCCCATTACTTCGCCGTCCTCGATGGTCAGCGAGACGTCGTCGACGGCGAGCGTCGAGTCGAACCGTTTCGTCGCGTTCTGTAGTGTGACTTCAGACATGGGTCATATCCTCCGTACTGCGCCTCTGTTGCCGACGATCTGGAGCGAGATGGTCACGAGCGCGATGAGCAGGAAGAACACCGACACGGCCGCGGCGGCGTTGAGGAACGACGCGTTCGTGATGTTGTTGAACAGGAATATCGAGAGCGGGGGCGTCCCCCGAGAGTAGACGATGTACGAGAAGTTGAACTCGGCCGCCGCGAGCGTCCACGAGATGATGGAGCCGGCGACGATGCCCGCCTTGGCGTTGGGCACGATGACCGTCAGGAAGGTCCGGGGCCACGACGCGCCCAGCGACCGCGCGCTCTCCTCTATCTGCTGGAGGTCCATCGACTGGAAGCTCGACTGGACCGCCATCACCATGTAGGGGGCCTTGAGCAGCGAGTAGCCGATGACCAGCGCGATGCCCGACGTCGAGAGGTCCGGATACGTCCGGAGGAAGGCGATGCCGAGAATGATGCCGGGCGCGAGCGGCAGGATGGCGAACACGTTGACCCAGTCGCGGCCCCAGAACTCGTAGCGCGCGATGGCGTACGCGATGGGCACGCCGACGACCAGATTGATGACCACGCCGCCGAGCGCGAGGCCCGCGCTGTACGCCAGCGACGAGCCGACGGACACGTCCGCGCCGACGCCGGTGCCGACGACGACGTCGTTCCAGTGTTCGAGAGTCACGAAGTCGCTGGGGAGCGCGCCCATCCACTCGCCCGCGAACGAACTCACGAACGTCATCACGACCGGGAGCGCGAGGAAGACGAGCGTGACCGCCAGCACGAGCGTCACGAACTGTCGACCGTACCGCGCCGAGAGGCTGCCCTCGTCGAAGCGGGTGCTCATCAGATGCTCACCTCCGCGCTGGTGTACCGAAGCGCCAGCAGCGTGAACAGGAACACGAACGCGAACCACACCGTGGCCATCGCCGACGCCTGCGCGATGTTGAACCCTTGGGCTATCTCGCGGTCTATCTGGAGGGTCCAGACCAGCAGGCTCTTGAGGATGAGGATGGTGCCGAAGATGGCGAGCGCGGTCCGGAACACCAGGATGCACGCCCCGATGAGCCCCGGCTTTATCTGGGGGAGCGTGACGTACCAGAACGTCCTCAGCGGCGACGCGCCCAGACTACGCGCGGCCTCCTCGGCGTCGGTGTTGACCTCGGCGTACGTCCCGCGCAACAACAGCAGCGCGCGCGGAATCATCGAGTACAGATACGCGAAGAACAGGCCGACGACGCTGGTGGCCATCGCGAGGTCGATGGGCGACTGGCCCGACAGTGCGGCGATGAAGTTGGTGACGATGCCGGTGTTGCCGAACAGCACGATAATCATGAACGCGGCCACGATGCCCGGCAGGCTGTTCGGGAACGACAGCACCGTGAGTATCACCGACTTCCCGGGGAGGTCGTACTTCTCCAGCGAGTGGGCGACCGGGACCGCGACCGCTATCGAAGCCACGGTCGTCGCCGCCGCGAACCACAGCGTGTTGACGGCGATGGTCCGGTAGTACGGGTCGGTGACCAGTTGGCTGTAGTATTCGAGCGTGAACCCCTCGGTGGTCAGTCGCGACTCCGAGAAGCTGATGCGGAACATCTCGGTCAGCGGAAAGATACCCGAGAACGTCAGCAGCGCCAGAAACGGGAAACAGAGCGCGACGACTCGGCGGAGCTCGCGCTGTCGCTCCGTGGTCGGCGACCGCAGCGAGGACACCGCCCACCGGAATCGCTCGCCGATTCGCGCCTCGGAAACGTCTGCGTCTGCGCCTGCAGCCATGGATTACAGACTCGCGCCGCGAGTGATGTCCTCGATGATTCCCTCCTGCTTGTCGATGAGCTCCTGCTGGTCGACCGTGAACTCGGTCCCCTCGTACTCGCTCTGGTCGATGAAGTCGTCGGGCATCTCCATCTCGGAGGCGCGAATCGGGCGGACGTACGCGTCGAGGAAGTGCTGCTGGCCGTCGAGCGAGAGCACGTAGTCCATGAACAGCTTGGCGGCCGCCTCGTTGGGCGCGTTGGCGAGCAGCGAGTAGCCGTACAGCGCGTTGTACGCGCTCGGGTTGCCGTCCTCGCTCCCGAGGATGGCGACGCCGACGTCCTCCTCGGCGATGTCGTCGTTGTTGTACTTGATGTCGAGCCCCGAGTAGTCGTACCGGATGAACGAGGCGTACTCGCCCCGCGTGAACTGCGCGAGGAAGTTGTCGGTGAACTCCGCGCCGCCCTCCTGAATCTGGTTGTAGTAGTCGACGACCGGCTGGACGTCGTCGAGCGAGCCGCCCCGGGCGCTGTTGATCGAGAGCGCCGCCGCGAGGCCGACCGCGGCCTGCGGGGTCTGGAGCGCGAGGTCCTGCATGATGTCGGGGTGGAGCAGGTCCTCCCACGTCTCGGGCTCGTCGAGGCCCCGCTCCTCGTAGATGTCCTTCCGGTAGGTGAGCGCGGTCGTGACCTTCCGGGTGCCGGTGACGTGACCGTCGTCGGTCTTGGCGTCGTCCGGGACCTTGTCCCAGTTGGCCGGCTTGTACGCCTGCGTGAGGTCGTCCTTCTGGGCCTGGATGTTGTACGTGTAGCCGCCGTTGAATCCCGAGTGGGTCGGGTTCTGGGCGTGGGACCGCGCGTCCTGGAGCGCCTCGCCCGACGAGCGGTCGTCGTCGTTGAGTTCGACGCCGTACTCGTCGTTGAACGCCTCCATCACCGACGGCCAGTTCATCCAGCCCGACTGGACGCAGTAGAAGTACAGCTTCTCGTCGGTGGGGAAGTCCGCCGAGTTGACTGTCGTCTCGTAGTCACCGTAGCCGACGTCGTAGCTCTCGCCGCCCCCGCCACCGCTGCCGCCCTGCAAGCTTTCGATGCAACCGGCAGTGCCCGCACCGAGCGCTGCCGCCGAACCCGCGAGTAGCTTCCGCCGCGTGAGTCGAGTATCCGTCATGCAACGGGTTGAGAATCAGGTAGACTCATGATAAACCCTTCGTTGGCACTATAAATATTCAATAGATGTGTCAATTGACGTCGTATCCCTCTACAGTAGAATAGAGCCGAACATACTACTATTTAGATAGGCGGTCGGCCGGGCGCGACCGACCGCCGGGCGCGGAGAATCACCTTTTTGGCCGGCGGGAGCGTAGCCACCGGCATGACACTCGACGTCGACGCGCCCGCGCCGCCCTCGCTCTCGACGAACGTGGACGTCTCGCAGTACGAGGACGCCGACGTGCAGGGCGACGACTACCGCCGCGACGAACTCGAAAACTACCTCGAAGACGGCGCGTGGGACGACGCCTTCGAGGAGTGGGCGGCCCACACCGACCTCGACGAGGGCGAGTTCGCCATCGCCCGCGACCTCGGGATGTTCGCGGAGTACGACTTCTTCTGGGATTCGTTCGCAACACGCGTGGGCTACCACGCGCCGGGCATCCCCGAGGACTGGAAGGAACGCGACTACCACCCCGACGTCGACTCGTGGAACACGGTCTCGGGCATCAACGCCGCGCTGACCGAGTTCGGCCAGATAGTCTGCGACGTGCTGGAGGACGAGTACATCGACTGGGACGGCGAGTACGAGGCCCCCGACGACCTGCCGGACTTCGAGACCTAATCGTCGGCCACCGCCGCGGTCGCGACGCCGACCGACCGGTCGACCCCGGCGGTCACGACGCACTCCCACCCGTCGCCGACGCGACTGACGTCGGTGATGGCTATCGCCCCGTCGGGACACCGGCCGAGCAGTTCGACCGCGAGCGGGAGCGTCGGCAGATTTCCGGTCGACGCCTCGAAGGCGTACCCGTCGAGCGTGACCGCCCACGACCGCCCGTCCGGGGCGGAATCGGATTCGGGCGCGACCGCGTAGTCGTCGAGCAGCGACCGCCCGGCGAACCGGCCGAGCGTCGTCGAGACCGGGTCCTCGGCCGTCGGTTCGACGCCGAGGCGGTCGGCCGCGCTCCGGAGGACCGCGTGCTGGCGGTCGGGGTCGAGTCGGGCGTCGAGTTCCGCTGCCATCGTCGAGAGCAACACCAGACAGAGGTCGTCGGGGTCCGCCACCGACTCGGCCGAGTAGAGGTACGCGTCCATCACGGCCCGCTCGACCGACCGGGCGTCGAGCGCCGACAGCGCCTCGAACACTGCGGCCGCCACGTCGTGGCAGAAGTCCATCCGGGTCCCGCCGTCGGTCCGTGCGTCGAGGCGGTCGCCCCGGTCTGCGCGCTCGGCCGCCGCCGAGTCGAGAAACGGGTCCTCCGAGACCACGAGGTCGTAACACGGGAGCCGGGGGTCGTACCGCCGGAGTTCGGCCCGGTAGGCGGCCGCCGCTTGGACCGCCTCGGTCGCGGTCTCGCGGTCCGGGAACCGCTTCCCGGCGACCGGGACGGGGCGTTCGCCGGTGCGGGCGCAACTGACGTAGAAGCGGCCGTCAGCCTCGTGGCGGTCCGCGATTCGTTCGCGCAGGTCTCGCAGGGTGTCGCCGACCATTTTAGGCTAACCTAAAAACTCGCGTCGTAAATAACTACGGGCTCCGGTACTGACAGCGTCCAGACACGCGGTGGGCCGGCGAGGGCCCACGGAGGCCCTCGGCCGGTTCGGCTCCTCCGAACGCTGGGCGTTCGGCTCCTCGGTCGCCGTCGATACGCGCGGCAGGGCCGCCCGGCAAACTCTGGGCCAGTGGACCGACTTAAGTGTCTGCCCCCGCTTCTCTCACGCCATGGTCGAACTGGACCCGCCGACCGAACGGGAGTGCCAGCAGTGCGGACGCCGGGACGTCTGGGACCCCGACGCGACGGGCTGGCGAATCGAGTCGGGCGCGCGAGCGGGGAACGCCTACTGCATCCACGAGTGGGACATCAACGGAACCTACCGCCCCATCAGGGAGTGAGAGCACCGGGGCCGCCGGCGTTCGGCGCTCGGTCGCCCGAGACCCCCAGCTGCGTCGGGACGCCACCCGAACCCCGCCGTTCCGGTACAACTAAGCCGCCACGCTCACCTCCGCCGGACGTGACCCTCGCCCTCCGACTCGCGGTCGCGTGCGTCGTCGTGGCCGCGCCGACCCTGCTGTACCTCGGATTGCTCGCGGGCC
Source organism: Halorussus halobius (assembly GCF_004765805.1). GTDB lineage: Archaea > Halobacteriota > Halobacteria > Halobacteriales > Haladaptataceae > Halorussus > Halorussus halobius. The sequence goes on from NZ_SBIU01000005.1 coordinate 215,834, forward strand.
TCCGACGACTCCGCGACGACGCCCTCCTGACCAGTCTCGCCGAGCGCGACGACGCGCCGGCGGACGTGTCGCGGATGGCCGACAGCGCCCTGAAGAATCGACGCCCGCGTGCGGACGGCGGCGGACGCGCGGATGCGGGCGACCCCGGTCGGCGCTCCGGAACCCACCGGCCGCGCTCGGAGACCGTCGACTGCGGGCGTTGTGGCTCGTCGAACATGCTGGGCGCGCGATACTGCGGCGAGTGTCTGGACGAACTCGACTGGTAGTCGGGGCGTCCCCAGCTATCGACGTCGTCCCGACGCCGCGTCGTCGTCGAACCGGACGACGCCGGGGTAGTCGGCAATGAGGCCGTCGACGCCCGCCCGGCGCAACTGGTCGGCCTGATACCAGCTCTCGACCGTCCACGCGTTGACCGCCCGGCCCTCCTCGTGGGCGGCCGCCACGAGGTCGATGTCCTCGTAGGGCCCCAGCGAGTCGTACTCGGCGTTGAACAGCGGCGTGCCGGCGACGGCGTTCCACGGCGGGTGGACCGCCTCGCAGTCGTAGCGCCGGGCGACCTCCATCCCGTCGGCGATGGAGCCGGCGAACGCCACCGCCACGTCGACGTCGGGCGCGACCTCGCGGACCGCCGCCAGCGCGCCCTCGCAGAACGACGAGACCAGCACCTCGCGGTCGTCGCCGGCCACCGTCGCGAGGACGGTCTCGGCGAAGTCACGCCACAGGTCGGCCTGCTCGGCGCGCTCGCCGGACGGGAGGTTCTCGCCGGGGCGAATCCGGTCGGTTCCGGGGTTCTTGAACTCGACGTTCAGGCCGACCTCCGGCGGGAGGGCGTCGCGTACGTCGGCGAGTCGCGGGACGGGTTCGCCGGTCCCGAGGACGTCGAGGGCCGCGAGCCGGTCGTAGGGGACCTCCCACACCGGGCGACCCGCGAGGTCGGCCGGCGCGTCGGTCACCCGGCCGAGTTCGTCGTCGTGGAACGCCACGACCTCGCCGTCCGCGGTCGGGTAGACGTCGACCTCGACCATCTCGGGCGGGCGGCCGCCGACCGACTCGGCGGCCGCCCGCTCGACCGCCGCGACCGTGTTCTCGGGGTAGACGCCCGCGAACCCTCGGTGGGCGATGAGCGTCGCGTCCCGTCGATTCTGCCTGGCCTGTCGCGTCGTGGTGGTCGTCGATTCCATGGGGGTTCGGACACTCCCGAACGGACCGTCGGCGCTTCGTCCGGGGTTGGCACAAGGCCGACTTGAAGCTTGCTTTCCACGCACCCGCGTCGCCTGCCTCCGGTCAGGAGTCGCTCGAACCGGCGAGTCGCCCCCGAATCAGGGCGTAGACGGTCGCCGAGCGCGGAGCGGGCGACTCGTCGGGCTCCGACCGGTCGGTCGTCGCGTCGCCATCGCGCACCGTCGGGTCGGCGTCGAGGAGTCGCCGGCGGACCGCCCGCCTGCGCTCGGTGTCGGCCTCTGGACGGGCGAGCGCGCGGTCCAGACCGTCGAGCAGACCAGCGAACGTCTCCGCGACCGGGCCGGGCGTGACCGCGTCGTAGTCGAGATAGAATCCCCGGCGAGCGCGATAGTCGTCGCGGTCGTAGGGATAGAAGACGAGCGGGCGGTCGAGCGCGAGGTAATCGACGTAGGCCGAGGAGTAGTCGGTCACGAGCGCGTCGGCGCGCCGGAGCAGCGGGCAGGGGTCGGTTCCGGGCGGGAGCGAGACGACCCGCGAGCAGTCGTCGGGCACGTCGAGCGATTCCTTCGGGTGGGCCTTGACGAGGAGGGTCGCGTCGCGCTCGGCCAGAACGTCGTCGAGCGCCGCGAAGTCGAGGTGGTCGGCGACCGACTCGTCGGTCCGCGCCCGGTAGGTCGGCAGGTAGGCGACGAGTCGCCCGTCGCTTGCGAGGTCCCGGACGCGAGCCAGCGCGCCGGCGTCGGTCGCCACGTCCTCGCCGGGAATCGCCCCTTCGAGCGCGTCGACGCGCGGGTAGCCCGCCAGCGCCATCCGGTCGGGGTCGATTCGGAGGCCGGACGCGAAGGTGTCGACCAGCGCGCTGCCCGGGACCACGAGCAGGTCGACCTCGTCGGCCATGTCGGCGTGGGCGAGTCTGACGGGGCGCGGGAGGTCGGGGAACTCGGCGTCCCACGAGATGCGCTTGAGTGGGACCCCGTGCCAGAGCTGGACCGCGAACGCCCCCGCACAGCAGGGCATCGCGAGGTCGCGGTGGCCCTGCGTGAACAGCACCACGCCCGCGCGGAGGTTCAGTAGGAGTCCCCGGAGCGAGTAGCAGTGATACGCCTCGTAGCCGGCCGACTGCAGGTCGGAAACGACGGTCGGGTCCTTCGAGAGCCACACCGGCCTGACCTCGGGGCGCTCGGCCGCGACGTGGAGGTAGAGGTACTTGGCATTGCCCGTAAACGCCTCGCCGCCGCGCGCGCCGAAGGCCCACAGCGCGGGGTCGCGGCCGAGTCCGGGCAGGCGTTCGCGCAAGGGTTCGAGACGGAGGAGAATCCGGTAGAGTAGCCACTGAGCGAGGACGGAGAGGTGGTCGGCGAGGGTGGCGAGTCGGGTCGTAAGGTGGTCGGCGAGCGTGGCGAGTCGGGTCGCAAGCGTCATCGGTTCGGCCCGTGAGTCGGGGGCGGTCGGGGAATCATCGACGGAACGCACGACGGCCGGCGACAAAAAGGCAGTCCGAGGAGCGGGTAGTCGTGGGTGCGAGCGTGGTTGCGGATGCGGTGGCGGTGGTTGCGGTCGCGGAGGCGGTTGTGGTCGCTGTTGCGGTGGCGGTCGCTGTTGCGGATGCGGTTCTCATTGGCTCAAGCGTGACTCGCCGTGCGGTCGCGGTGGCGGATGTGGTCGCTGTTGCGGTGGCGGATGCGGATGTGGTGGCTGTTGTGGTGGCGGAGGTGGTCGCGGATTCTGTTGCGGTGGCGGTTTCATCGGTTCAAGCACGACTCGCTGTACGGTCGCAGTTTCCGGGAGGACTGAATCACGTCCTCACGCAGCGACCGCCAGCGTCGGACGAGACGCGAAGCGAGCTACTGCCTCGACCGATGAGTTACCGCACGGCACCGCAACCGCACAGCACCGCGACCGCACAGCACCGCGACGGCCTCGTCCTCCCCAACCGCTTGCGTTGCTCGGCCAAGGCCTGCGCTACTCAGCCCTCGCGCGTTTTGGCGCGAGATGAACTCGCGCCGGCGCGCGCCGACCGTAGGCTTGGTCGAGAGTCCACGGGAGTTACTGAAGGCATCGGTCAAGAACCCACGAGAACGGGGCCCCCGTGCGACTCTCACCCGTGTCAAACCTTAGCTCTCGTTCCCGGCTTCGAGAGGCTTTTAGCCGCCGACCCGCCACGTCGGAGCAATGAGTTACCGAATCGGTCTCGTGGGCAAACCCTCGGTGGGCAAGTCCACCTTCTTCAACGCCGCGACGATGAACGACGTGCCCGAGGGAGCCTATCCCTTCACGACCATCGACCCCTCGGTCGGCGAGGCCTACGTCCGGGTCGAGTGTGCCGCCCCGGAGTTCGGCGAGACGTGTACCCCGAGCGTCGGCTTCTGCGAGGAGGGCACCCGATTCGTCCCGACGAAACTCGTGGACGTGGCGGGCCTGATTCCCGGCGCACACGAGGGCAACGGCCTCGGCAACCAGTTTCTCACCGACCTGAACGAGGCCGACGTGCTGGTCCACGTCGTCGACTTCTCGGGCACGACCGACGCCGAGGGCGAACCCACCGAGGGCCACGACCCCCGCGAGGATATCGACTTCCTCGAAGACGAACTCGACATGTGGTACCTCGAAGTCCTGGAGAAGGGCATCGAGCGCTACGAGACCGGCTACGACGGCGAGGACGACGACATCGAGGTCGAGTTGGCCGAGCAGATGAGCGCGTTCCGGACGAACAAAGACGAGATAAAGCGCGAGATTCTGTCGCTCGGGCTCGACCTCGACCCCGCGACGTGGGACGAGACCGACCGCGAGGACCTCGCGCGCGAGATTCGCAAGGTCACCAAGCCGATGGTCGTCGCCGCGAACAAGATGGACACGCCCGAGGCGCAGGCCAACTACGAGGAAATCGCGTCGGACCCCGACTACGACCACCTCACGTTCGTCCCGGTCAGCGCCCACGCCGAGAAGGCGCTCAAGCGCGCCGACGAGCAGGGCGTCGTCGAGTACCGCCCCGGCGACGCCGACTTCGAAATCGTGGGCGACCTCGCCGCCGACCAGCGCGAGGGCCTCGACGCCATCGCGGGGTTCGTCGACGAGTACGAGGGCACGGGCGTCCAGCGCGCGCTCGAAGCCGCGCTGTTCGACGAGCTGGGCGTCGTTCCCGTCTTCCCCGGCGGCGCGAACGGACTCGGCAACGAGCGCGGCGAGGTCCTGCCCGACTGCTTCCTGCTGCCCGAGGGCGCGACCGCCGAGGACTTCGCCTACCACGTCCACAGCGACATCGGCGAGGGATTCCTCCACGGCATCGACTGCCGGACCGACCGACAGGTCGGAGCCGACCACGCGCTCGACGACAGGGCGGTCATCGACGTGGTCACGACGAACTGACGTTTAAGGCGCGGACCGTCCTACGGTCGGGCATGGACACCGACCCGCGCTGTCCCGACTGTGGCGTGACGATGGAACGCGTGAACGTGCATACCAGCGACGGCTTCGGACTCACGCTCGACAGCGGGGAGAAGCGCGACGGCTTTCTGGGGTCGCTCGGAGTGACCGAATCGAAAGACCTCTCGGCGCGCGCCTGTCCCGAGTGCGGACTCGTCCGGTTCTACGCCGAGGAGTGACAACCGCTCCCCGAAATCGAATCTCGAAGCCCATCGATACTCACAGAATACGCCCGTCTTTCCGTAGAACCCACGCCGATAGCGACGTAACGAATACAGACCATCACTTCCTCTCATCGAACTTGGGGCCTATCGAGTTCGCTATCGTCCCGGTACTCGCGTTGCTCCTGTTCGGCGCGAATCGACTCCCGGACGCCGGCGAAGCCCTCGGCGAAACGTTCGGATACGTTCGCGGCAAGGCCGAGGAGCAAGTCGACGACTCCAGCGGTCGGCCGGGCACCCGGTGACGCGGTCGCCGACGGGACCGCGCGGGCGGTCCAACCCACGTTTCTTGCCGCTTTTCGCGCGCTCGACCGAGCTTCGTTTCGATACTACTAACTCTCGGACGGGAGAAGTACCGGCCGAGCTACTGATGAAACTACACGAGTATCAGGCGAAGCAGGTCTTCGCCGACGCAGGGATTCCGACGCCCGAATCGACGCTGGCGTCGTCCGTAGACGAGGTCGTCGAGGCGGCCGAGGACATCGGCTACCCGGTCGCCGTCAAGGCACAGGTTCACGTCGGCGGGCGCGGGAAGGCCGGCGGCATCGAGCTGGCCGACGACCGCGCGGAGGCCGAGCAGGCCGCCGAGGACATCCTCGGCATGGACCTCAAAGGGTACACCGTCGAGACGGTCCTCGTCGAGGAGGCCGTCGACTTCGTGAACGAACTCTACGTGGGCGTCACGATGGACCGTGGCGAGGGCAAGCCGGTCGCCATGGTCTCGACCAAGGGCGGGGTCGACATCGAGGAGGTCGCCGAGGAGGACCCCGACGCCATCGCGCGCGAGCACGTCGACCCCGCGTTCGGGATGCACCCCTATCAGGCCCGGAAGGCCGTCTACGACGCGGGCGTCGACCGCGAGTTCGCCTCCGACGTCGCGTCCATCCTGACCACGCTGTTCCAGCTCTGGGACGACAGCGACGCCAGCGAGGTCGAGATCAACCCCGTGATGATAACCAGCGACGGCGAGGTCGTCGCGGCCGACGCCGTGATGAACATCGACGAGGACGCGCTGTTCCGCCAGCCCGACCTCGCGGAGATGGAGGAAGAAGCCGCCGAGGACGACCTCGAAGCCAAGGCCAACGAGTACGGCTTCGACTACGTGCGCCTCGACGGCAACACGGGCATCATCGGCAACGGTGCGGGCCTCGTGATGACCACGCTCGACCTCGTGGACCACTACGGCGGCTCGCCCGCCAACTTCCTCGACATCGGTGGCGGTGCGAAGGCCGAGCGCGTGGCCAACGCGCTCGACATGGTGTTCTCCGACGAGAACGTCGACGCCGTCGTGTTCAACATCTTCGGCGGCATCACCCGGGGCGACGAGGTCGCGCAGGGCATCAACGACGCCCTCTCGCAGTTCGACGAGATTCCCAAGCGCGTGGTCGTCCGGCTCGCGGGCACCAACGCCGAGGAGGGCCGCGAGATTCTGAACGACGACCTCGTGACCGTCGAGGAGACCCTCGAAGACGCCGTGCAGCGCGCTGTCGAGTACGCGGACGCGGAGGTGGAACAATGAGTGTGCTAGTCGACGACGACACCAGAGTCATCGTGCAGGGCATCACCGGCGGGGAGGGCAACTTCCACGCCGAGCAGATGATAGAGTACGGCACGAACGTCGTTGCGGGCGCGGTGCCCGGCAAGGGCGGCCAGGAGGTCCACGGCGTCCCGGTCTACGACACCGTCGACCGGGCGGCCCGCGAGGAGGACGCCGACGCCTCCGTCGTGTTCGTCCCGCCGGCGTTCGCGGCCGACGCGGTGTTCGAGGCGCTGGACGCTCCGGTCGACCTCGTGGTCGCCATCACCGAGGGCATCCCCACCCAGGACATGAGCAAGGTGTACAAGCGACTCGGCGAGGTCGACACCCGGCTCATCGGCCCGAACTGTCCGGGCATCATCACCCCCGGTGAGTCCAAACTCGGCATCCTGCCGGGCAACATCTTCGAGTCCGGCGACGTCGGGCTGGTCTCGCGGTCGGGCACCCTGACCTATCAGGTCGTGGATAACCTCACGAGTCGCGGCATCGGCCAGACCACCGCCATCGGCATCGGCGGCGACCCCATCATCGGCACGGACTTCATCGACGCGCTCGAACTGTTCGAGAACGACCCCGACACGGAGGCCGTGGTGATGTGTGGCGAGATCGGCGGCGAGGACGAGGAGGAGGCCGCCCGCTACATCGCCGAGCACATGGACACGCCGGTCGCGGGCTTCATCGCCGGCCGCACGGCCCCGCCGGGCAAGCGCATGGGCCACGCCGGAGCCATCGTCTCGGGCAGCGGCACCGGGACGGCCGAGAGCAAGATAGAAGCGCTCAACGACGCGGGCGTGCCGGTCGGCGACACGCCCGACGAGGTCGCCGAGTACGTCGAGGACTTCCTGTAGTCGGCGCGCCGTAATCGCGCCTCTTTTCCGCTTTATTCGCCGTGCTCGACGCCGTCGAGCAGCCGGTTCACGTCGCTCTCCCCGTCTATCTGCTGGGGATGGACCGCCAGGGCGACCACGAAGTCCCCCTCGTGCTCGACCCGCGTGACGTGGAGGGTCGCGTCGAACTGGATGCCGATCGCGGTGGTCACGCTGGCCTCGAACTCCGAGACCTCGGCGGATTGGCCCAGCATCGTCCGGTTGCGGCTGTCGACCTGCCGGACGTTCTCGACCCGGTCCATCCGGGACACGAACGTCTCGGCGAGATGGCGGTCGCTGAACTCGTCGAGGGGGTTGAACGACTGGCCGAGGACCTCCACCTTCGGGCTGGAGAAGACCACGAACGCCGCGACGGGTTGCTCGGCCACGCCCTCGATGCCGACCGAGGCGTGGTACTCGGCTATCCAGTTGGTCGCCGTCACGTTCCGGGACTGGCCGGCGACCGAGACCGTCCGCGAGACGTTCATCGCCTCGGTGCGGTTGTGCTCGTAGCCGGTGTCCCCGAGCGCGGCGTCGTCGACCGACGCCTCGCTCGCGGAGACGGTGATGGGTCCGGAGAGTACGCCGGTGCAACCGGCCGTGACCACGAACAGCGCCAACAGGGAACTGGCTGCGAGGGTGCGGTTCATCGTACTCGCCGGCTTCTCACACCGGGGTAATCAATCCGACGGCCTCCGGCGGCGGGTGGAATCGGGACTCGGCTACTCGCCGAACTTCGTCTGCTCCTGCTCGCGCAACTCGATGCGGCGAATCTTCCCGCTGGAGGTCTTGGGGAGTTCGTCGACGAACTCGATGCGTCGGGGGTACTTGTACGGGGCCGTCTCGGACTTCATGTACTCCTGGAGCTCGGCCACGAGGTCGTCGTCGCCCTCGCGGCCGTCGGCCAGCACGACGTAGGCCTTGACGACGTTGCCCCGCTCGTCGTGCGGGCTCCCGACGGCGGCCGCCTCGGCGACCGCCTCGTGGCCGACCAGCGCGTCCTCGACCTCGAACGGGCCGATGCGGTAGCCCGACGAGATGATGATGTCGTCGGCCCGGCCCTCGAAGAAGAAGTAGCCGTCCTCGTCGGTCCGGGCGAGGTCGCCGGTCCGGTAGTACTCGCCCGCGAACGTCCGCTCGTCGAGGTCGGGCTTCTCGTAGTAGCCGTCGAAGATGGCCGGGCTGTCGACCGGGACCGCGATCTCGCCCGTCTCGCCGACGTCGACTTCCGCCTCGTCGGTGGTGTCCAGCAGGGTGACGTCGATGCCGGGCACGGGCTTGCCCATGCTTCCGGGCCGCACGTCGATGCCGGGGTAGTTGGTCACGAGCGCGACCGTCTCGGTCTGGCCGTAGCCGTCGCGCGGCGTGAGGCCGAACGCGTCCTCGAACGCCTGAATCGGCTCGCGGTTGAGCGGTTCGCCGGCCGAGACGGCTTCGGTCAGCGCGAGGTCGTACTCGTCGAGCCCCTCGACCTGCGTGAACATCCGGTACTGGGTCGGGACCGCGCAGAGCCGCGTGACGCCCTCGGATTCGAGCAGGTCGAGGAACGTCTCGGGGTCGAACTCCCCGTCGTAGACGAACTGGGTCGCGCCGGTCGTGAGCCCCACGCCCACGGGGCTCCAGAACCACTTGGCCCACCCGGTGCCGGTGGTCGCCCACAGCAGTTCCTCGGAGAAGTCGGTGTCGCGGTCGACGCCCCACCAGTAGCGGCCGTTGATGAGTTCGAAACAGCGCAGCCACCGGTGGCGGTGGAGGACGGGCTTGGGCTGGCCGGTGGTCCCGCTGGTGTAGTTGATGGACATCGGGTCCTCGGCCGCCAGTTCCGGCCCGTCGTGGTCGGTCGGTCGCCCGTCGAGCAGGTCGGCGAAGGCGTGCCAGTCCTCGCGGTCGGGAGCGCCCTCGGCGTCGAGGACGACCACGCGCTCTAACGGCGTCTCGTCGAGCACGGGCTCGACCATGTCGGTGAGGCTCTCGTGGACCACCACGGTCCCGGCCTCGCAGTCGGCCGCCCGGAAGGCGATGTCCTTGGGCTTGAGCATGGCCGAACAGGGGACCAGCAGCGCGCCGCGAGCCAGCGCGCCCAACTGGACCGCGAACGCGTCGGGATGGCGGGGGAACAGGTGCATCACGCGGTCGCCCTTCCCCACGCCGAGGTCGGCGAGCGCCGACGCGAACCGGTTCATGTCGTCCCGGAGGTCGGCGTACGTGCGCTCGGCCTCGTTGCCCTCGTCGTCGCGGAACCGGACCGCCACCCGGTCGCCGAAGTTCGCGGCGTGGTCCTCGATGACGGCGGGCAGGTTGTAGTCGTCGGGAACGTCCCACTCGAAGCGCTCGCGTTCGCGCTCGTAGTCGAGTGCCATGTCCGGCCGATTCGGCTGTCAGTTATTTGGACCTGTCGCTCGTTCTCGATTTTCGGCGTCGCCAAGACGGTCGAGTCTGCGCTCCGGCCAGCGTTCGGTGCCCGCTCGTCAGACCGCCCGCCCGCGACGCGACAGTCCGACGAGCAACGCACCGCCCGCCAGCACCAGCACTGCCGCCGCGAGCAGGAGCAGCGTGTACCGAAGTTCCATCACCAGCGGCGAGAACAGCACGACCGCTCCGACGACGAGCAGTGCGATTCCGCCCCGGAGTTGCGTCTCGTCGTCCATGGTCCGGACCACGACGCCGAACCCCTTAGCTCCGGTTGCCGCGCCGATGCGATGCGCACCCAACGCGGCTTCGACCGGCCGGCCGTCCTCGGCGGTGCCGACGAGGTACGCGCCGGCCGCCAGCCCCAGCACCGCGAACGCGCCGACGACCCGCTCGGGGGGCAGGCCGAGCGCGACCGGGCCGAACAGCAGGACGCTCGCGACGACGAGGACGACGATTCCGGTCCGGCGTTTCAGGTCGGTTCCGCCCATGGTCGACGGTTGGGCGTCCGGGTGCTTGGGTCCGATTTCGGACGTGTTCGACCGGGGTGCGGAGCAGGTGTCCCGTTAGGAACGCCGAACTCCCGGCGCGGATAGTCACCTTTTTAGGCCTGCCTAAATCACTCTGGGGTAACGAATGAGCCACACACCGGACATCTGCGTCGTGGTCCCGACGATTCGGGAGTACGAGTGCATGCGGGCCTACTTCGAGAACGCCCGCGACCACGGCTTCGACCTCGACCGCCTCCACGTCGTGCTGGTGACCGAGGACTTCTGTGACACCGACGAGATGCGCGCGATGCTCGACGAGGAGGGCGTCTCGGGCGAGGTGTTCGACGGGTCCCGGCGCGAGCGGTGGTACGACGAGCACGGCATCGCCGAGTACGACCACCTCGTGCCCGCCGCCAGCCACGCCGAGACCAGTTTCGGCCTGCTGTACCTGTGGGCCAACGACTTCGAGTACGGCTTCTTCATCGACGACGACACCCTGCCCCACGACGAGTACGACTTCTTCGGCCGCCACATGGCCAACCTCGGCTTTGCGGGCGAGATAGAGCGGGTCGCCTCCGACGAGAACTGGGTCAACGTCCTCTACCAGAACGCCGACGAACACGGGCTCTACCCCCGAGGCTACCCCTACTCCGCGATGGACGAGACCGTCGAGACCGACACTGCGCACGTCTCGGACGTAGTGGCCTCCCAGGGGCTGTGGACCAACGTGCCCGACCTCGACGCGGTCCGCATCCTGATGGACGGCGACCTGCAGGGGCAGGCCCAGACCCGGACGAGCGCCGACGACTACGACGGCGACTTCGTGGCGGCCGAGGGCAACTATCTGACGGTCTGCTCGATGAACCTCGCGTTCCGCCGCGAGGTCGTCCCCGCGTTCTACCAGCTTCCGATGGACGACAACCGCTGGGACGTGGGCCGGTTCGACGACATCTGGTCGGGGGTGTTCCTCAAGCGCGCCTGTGACGTGCTGGACAAGACCATCTACAACGGCGGGCCCCTCTGTGAACACAACAAGGCCCCGCGCTCGACGTTCGGCGACCTCACCAACGAGGTGCCCGGCCTCGAACTCAACGAGCACCTCTGGGAGGTCGTCGACGGCGTCGGTAGCGAGGCCCGTGGCTCGACGGACCGCGATGGGGCCACGAGCGACGCCGACGCCTTCGCCGCAGTCTTCGAGGCGATGGGGACCGAACTCGCCGAGGGCGACTTCGAGGAGTACGAGAACGGCGCGTTCTTCAACTACGTGGGCGAGTACATGCTCGACTGGCTGGCGGCGCTCGACGAACTCCGTCCGGTCCGGACCACGCCCGCCGCGGCCGACGACTGACGACGCCACCCCCCGCGTCCCGCGGGCGAAAACCAGTAGTTATAAGAGTTTTAGGCTGGCCTAATCTAATAAGCGATGTCTGATTCCAACCAGTCGAGCCGGCGTCGATTTCTGGCGCTGGGCGCGGCGACGGCGACCGCACTCGCCGGGTGTACTGCCGGTTCGGACGAACAGGGGACGACCACCGCGAGCGGGACGACCGGCGCTGGCGCGACCACGAACGCGAGTGGAACGACCACCGCGAGCGGGACGACCGAGGCGGGCGAAGGCGGGGTGGACTCGTTCCAGGGGTCCGGGCCGTACGCGGACGGTCGACCGGACCTGTCGGGGACGCGAATCGAGGACCTCCCGGAGCTGTCGGGGAACTTGCAGATATACCTCGGCGGCGGCGAGGGCGGGCTCTACACCGACCTGCTCGACCGCTTCCGGGACGTCTACCCCGACTTCGACCCGAAACTGCGGTCCGCGCCCAGCGCCCAGCTCTCGAACACCATCGTCGAGGAGTCCCGGGGCGGGTCCAGCCCGGCCGACGTGTTCTGGGCGGTCGACGCGGGGTCGCTGGGTTACGTGGCCGAGCAGGGCGTCGCGGCCGACCTCCCTTCGGACGTGTTAGACCCCGTCCCGGACACGTTCCACCCCGGCGGCCAGTGGGTCGGCGTCGCGGGCCGCGCCCGGGCGATTCCGTACAACACGAACGAGCTCTCGGCCGACGACATCCCGAACAAGGTCGCGGAGTTCCCCGAGACCGACGCGCTCGAAGACGCGATGGGTTGGGGACCCACCTACAGCGCGTTCCAGTCGTTCGTGACCGCGATGCGGGTCTCCCAGGGCGAGGAGACCACTCGCCAGTGGCTCCGGGGGATGCTCGACCACGGCGTGAGCGAGTACTCGAACGAGTTCCTCACCTCGAACGCGGTCGCGGACGGCGAGATCGCCGCCGGGTTCGCCAACCACTACTACGTGCTCCGGGTGAAGGCCTCGCGACCCAACGCGCCGATAGACCTCGCGTTCACCCGGAACGACGCAGCCTCGCTGGTCAACGTCAGCGGCGCGCAGGTGTTGGACGGGTCGGACAAGCAGGACCTGGCTACCAACTTCGTTCGCCATCTGCTCACGGTCGAAGCGCAGGAGTTTTTCGCAACGACTACCTACGCGTACCCGATGATACCCGGCGTACCGCCGGTCGGGGGCCTACCCCCAATCGACGAACTCAGCCCCCCGGACCTCGACCTCTCGGAGCTGTCGAACCTCGAACCCACGCTCCGGCTGATGCGCGAGGTCGGCGTGCTCTGAGCCGGCCCATCCGACCCGAAGCGACGTGAGCGACCTCGACGAGATAACCGAATGACGGGACTCGACCGACTATGACCGTACTCGACCGACTCGAAGACTACGTCGCGCGCGCCGGCGTCGGCGTCGCGGAGGACGGCGACTCGCTGCCCGTCGGGCTGACGCTGCTCAGCGCGGGCATCGCGGTCGCGGTCCTCTCGCCGCTGCTGTGGATATTTCTCCGCGCGGCCGACGTCGGCGTCGAGTCGTCGGTGCGGCTGCTCGCCCGGTCGTCGACGGTCGACATCCTGGTCAACAGCGTCGCGCTCGTGACGGCCGTCACCGTGGCCTCGGTCCTCCTCGGCGTTCCGCTGGCGGTGCTCACGGTCGAGACCGACCTCCCCTTCCGCCGGTTCTGGACGGTCGCGCTCGCGCTCCCGCTGGTGGTGCCCAGCTACATCGGCGCGTTCGCGTTCGTCTCGGCGTTCGGGCCGCGCGGCACGCTGGCCGACGCGCTCGCCGGATTCGGCATCGAGTCGATTCCCACCATCTACGGCTTTCAGGGGGCCGCGCTCGTGCTGACGCTGTTCGTCTACCCGTACGTGTTCCTGACCACCCGGGCGTCGCTGCTGTCGTTCGACGGCCGGCTCGTGGAGGCCGCCCGGACCCTCAACCACTCGCGGTGGGCCGCGTTCAAGCGGGTGACCCTGCCCCAGATCGCGCCGGGCATCGCGGCCGGAGCCTTGCTCGTCGCGCTCTACACCCTCTCGGACTTCGGGACGCCCAACATCATGCGGTTCAACGTGTTCACGCAGGCCATCTACGTCGAGTTCAACACCTTCGGTCGGGACACCGCCGCGCTGCTGTCGCTCGAACTGCTCGCGGTGACGGCCGTCATCGTCGCGCTCGAGTCCCGCATCGGCGACGGCGACAGCGAGAGCTACGCCGGCGGGGGCGGGCGCACGACCCGCACCCCGCTGGGCGCGTGGAAGCTACCGGCGCTGTTGTTCTGCGCGACCGTGGTCACGCTCGCGCTGGTGGTGCCGGTCGGGGTGCTGTTCATGTGGCTCACCCGGAGCGGGCCGGGCTACGCGGGCGGCGGCTTCGCGTTCGAGTGGGCGTACGGCTGGAACTCCACGTACGTCTCGCTGCTGGCGGCGGCGGTCGCCACCCTCGCGGCGGTGCCGGTGGCGTACCTCGCCGCGCGGTATCGGTCGGTGGTCACCGCGCTGCTAGACCGCGCGACCTACGTCGGCTACGCCACCCCCGGCATCGTGCTCGGCATCGCGCTGGTGTACTTCGGGTCGTCGTACGCGCCCGCCGTCTACCAGACCGTCCCGCTGCTGGTGTTCGCGTACGTGGTCCGGTTCCTCCCGCAGGCGGTCGGCACCACCCGGTCGTCGGTGCTACAGGTCGACGCCAAACTCACCGAGGCCGCACGGACGCTCGGCCGCACGCCGGGCGCGGCGTTCCGGAAGGTGACCCTGCCGCTCATCGCGCCGGGCGTGATCGCCGGCGCGGCGCTGGTGTTCCTGACCGCGATGAAGGAGTTGCCCGCGACACTGCTGTTGCGCCCGACCGGGTTCGAGACGCTGGTGACCTACATCTGGAGCGTCCAGGAGGCGGGCTACTACGGGCAGGCCGCCGTGCCCGCGCTGATGCTCGTGGGCGTCTCGGCGCTCTCGATGGTGATACTGCTCAAGCAGGACGGAAGCCTGATTACACAGGAGGCTCGAAGCGATGAGTAACGACGCGGCCCGACCCGAACAGGCCGACGACCACACCATGGAACGAACCAATCCCGACTCGACGGGGGCGACCTACGACCCGACGGGGACCGCCGGCGAGGACGACGAGTTCGACGACGCCGAAACCGTGCTGGAACTCGACGGCGTTGTCAAGGAGTACGCCGCCGAGACCGCCGTCGACTCCCTGTCGCTGTCGGTCCGGGAGGGCGAACTCCTCACCCTGCTCGGCCCCTCGGGCTGTGGCAAGACCACCACGCTCCGGATGATGGCGGGCCTCGAACGCCCCGACGCGGGCGGGGTGCGCCTCGGCGGCGAACCGGTCGCCGACGACTCGCGCCACGTCGAACCCGAGGACCGCGACGTGGGGCTGGTCTTTCAGGACTTCGCGCTGTTCCCCCACCTCACGGTGGCCGAGAACGTCGCGTTCGGGCTGACTGACGCCGACGAGGAGGCGACCGACGCCCGCGTCGACGAACTGCTCGACCTCGTGGACCTGTCGGGCCACCGGGACGCCAGGCCGGGCGAACTGTCGGGCGGCCAGCAACAGCGGGTCGCGCTCGCGCGGTCGCTCGCGCCCGAACCCGACATCCTATTGCTCGACGAACCGTTCTCGAACCTCGACGTGCGCCTGCGGGTCGAGATGCGCGAGGAGGTCCGCCGGATTCTCAAGCGGGCGGGCGTCAGCGCGGTTTCGGTCACCCACGACCAGGAGGAGGCGCTGTCTATCTCCGACCGCGTGGCCGTGATGCACGACGGCCGAATCGAGCAGGTGGGCACGCCAGAGACCGTCTTCGAGCACCCCGAGTCGCGGTTCGTGGCGTCGTTCCTCGGACAGGCGGGCTTCCTCTCGGCGTGGTTCGAGGACGACGCGGTGGTCACGCCCATCGGCACGTTCGCGCCCCAGCGGCTCAACGGGCTGAGCGGCGAGTACGCCGGCACCGACCTCGACGTGCTGGTCCGGCCCGACGACCTCGAAGCCGTGGTGGTCGACGAGTCGGCGGCCGACGGCCACATCATCCACCGCCAGTACACCGGTCCCTCGTTCGTCTACCGGGTCGAACTCGACAACGGCGACGTGGTCCACTGCCAGCACAACCACGTCGAGGAGCTCGACATCGGCAAGCCGGTCCGGGTGGAGCTCGACGCCGACCACACGCTGGCGTGGTACCCGCCCCGCGAGGGCGGCGGCGCGCTCGACAGCCGGGTGTCGGGGTCGCTCTCGGAGGCGACCGGCGAGGCGGCCGACCCCGAGGGGATGGCGTCCGACCCCGACGAGGTGGCCTCCGACGGCGGCACGGACTCGCGACGGCGATGAACCGACGACGATTTCGCCTGCTCGCGGCCGGACTCGCCGGGCTCGCGGCCGCGACGGTGTTCGTCGTCGCCACCGAACTCTTTCCCTACCACTCGATAAATCACGACGAGGGCGTCTACCTCCAGCAGGCCAAGCTGCTGCTCGACGGCCAGTTCCGGCTGTTCCCGCCGGTGGCCGAGGCGTTCCGACCGTGGTTCTTCGTCGCGGACGGCGCGGGGCTGTATCCCAAGTACGCGCCGGTCCCGGCCGCGATGTTCGCCGTCGGGCAACTGCTGGGCGAACCCCGAATCACGCTCGCGCTACTCGCGGCGGGCAACGTGGCGCTGATGACGATGCTCGCGACCGAGGCGTTCGACCGCCGGACCGGACTGCTCGCGGGGGCGTTCCTGCTGGCCTCGCCCCTGTTCGTCGTGGACTCGTCGGTGTTCCTGCCGTACGCGCCCACGACGTTCTGGAACCTGCTGTTCGCGGTGGCGTACGTTCGGGCCGCGCGGGCCGAATCGTCGGCCGACGATTCGGCCCGAACGAGCTACGGCTACGCCCTGCTGGCGGGCCTCGCGGTGGGCGTCGCGTTCTTCTCGCGGCCCTACACGTCGGTCCTGTTCGCGACGCCGTTCATCGCTCACGCACTGTACTCGCTGGGCGTCGGCTTCTCGCGTCCGCGCGCGAGCCGGCTGTCGCTGACCGCGCTCGGCGGGCTCGCGGGCGTCGGGGTCGCGCTGGCGTACAACGCCGCCGTGACCGGGTCGCCGTGGACGTTCCCCTACGAGGCGTTCGCGCCACACGACGGCCTCGGCTTCGGCTATCGGGAGATACTGGGTCACGAGGAGGACTACACCCCGGCACTCGCGCTCCGAGCCAACGCGCGAGTGGTCCGGGCGCTGTTCACCGACTGGGTAATCGGCGGCCCGGTCGGCACCCTGCTCGCGGCCGCCGGCGTCGCCGGCTTCCTCGGGCGGGCGCGGCTCCGACCTCGCGAGTGGTCGCGGTCGTTCACCGACGCGCAGGCTCGGGCCGTCCTCGCGGGGCTGTTCGCGTCGGTCGTCGTCGGCAACGTCTACTTCTGGGGCAACTTCAACATCCTCGGGGACCTGACCGCGCCCGGCGACGGCCTCATCGCCGCGCTCGGGCCGTACTACCACTTCGACCTGCTGGTCCCGACGGCGGCGTTCGCCGCCAGCGCCACCGTCACCGGGTTCGACCGCGTGCGCGCGTGGGCCGGCCGGCTCGCGCGACCTCACGGGGGCGACCGGTCGCGTGCGGTCCCGGTCGCCCTCGCGCTCGCGGGAGTGCTCGTCCTCGGAGGCGCGACGGCGGGCGCGCTCGCGCCGACGGTCTCGGAGAACGCCGAGACCACGGCCGCCTACGGGGACGCCTACGAACCGTTCGCGGACCGGGCTCTCTCGGACGCCGTGGTGTTGTTGCCGACGCCGTACGGCGACTGGCTCAACCACCCGTTCCAGCACCTCCGCAACGACCCCGGCTACGACGGCGCGGTGGTGTACGCGCTCGACGACGACCCGGCGACGTTCGAGGTGGTGTCGTCGTTCCCGAACCGGACCCACTACCGGTACGTCTACCGGGGCGAGTGGGCACCCGCGACCGGGGAGTCGGTCGCGGCCGCGCTCGACCGCGTCCGGACCGTGGAGGGCGAGGCGGTCGCGGCGAACGCCACGCTCGCGCTCCCCGCCCGCGCCGAGGGGGTCTCGGCCCGGCTCTCCGCGGCGGGCGGGCAGGCCTACTACGCCGTCGAGGGCACGCCGGAGAACGTCTCGGTCGAGTTGCGGGTCGAGGACGGGACGGCCCGCCTCGTCGGCCCGCGCGTGAACGCGACCGGCGAGGACGCCGCCGTCGCGGTCGGCGACGACGACGAGGTGGACCTGGAAGTGTTCGTCGGCAACCGCGCCGGTAGCGGGTTCTCGTATCGGCTCGAACTGCCGGTGCGCCGGGCCGACGGCACCGTGCGCGCGCTCTCGCCCCGCCGGGAGGCGTGTCTCTCGCCCGCGACCTGCGGCGGGGAGGCCGCCTACGTCGCCGACGCGGTGCCCGAGGACGTCCGGATGACGACCGACCTGCGCGCGGTCGAGTCCGGGAACGCGACCGCGACGTGAACCGCGCCTAGTCGAGGACGTCGAGTTGGTCGTAGAGGAACGCCCATCGGTCGAGGTGCTCGTCGACGAGCATCGACGTGGGCTTCCCGACGCCGTGGC
This sequence comes from Halorussus halobius, assembly GCF_004765805.1. Classification (GTDB taxonomy): domain Archaea; phylum Halobacteriota; class Halobacteria; order Halobacteriales; family Haladaptataceae; genus Halorussus; species Halorussus halobius. Next base: position 233,853 of record NZ_SBIU01000005.1, read on the forward strand.
CCGTCCCGGTCTCGGTCCGGAGCAGGAAGGGGCCGCCCTCCGCCTCGGTTTGCATCCGGGCGGTCATCTTCCGGGCGTGGGACGGGTGGACGCGGGTGTCGCCCTCGGCGGTCTCGAAGAGGACGGCGGGGTACTCGCGGTCGGCGACGTTGTGGTACGGCGAGTACGCCCGGAGGGCGGCGAAGTCGTCGGGGTCGTCGGGGTGACCGTACTCGACGGTCCACGACTCGCCCAGCAGGAACTCGTGGAACCGGAGCATGTCGAGCAGGGGGACGCCACACGAGGCCGCGCCGAACAGGTCCGGGCGCTGGGTGACCGCCGCGCCGACCAGCAGGCCGCCGTTCGACCGCCCCATCGGGGCGAGGCGCTCGGGCCGGGTGTAGCCCGCGTCGATGACGCCCTCCGCGACCGCGACGAAGTCGTCGAAGACGTTCTGCTTGTCCTCGCGGGTGCCCGCCCGGTGCCACTCCTCGCCGTACTCCGCGCCGCCCCGGAGGTTGGCGTGGACGTAGACCCCGCCGTCTTCGAGGAACGGCGTCCGGAACCGGTCGTATGACGGGGTCTGGGTCAGCCGGAAGCCGCCGTAACCGTAGAGGACCGCCGGGTTGTCGCCGTCGCGGTCCAGCCCCTCGCGGTGGACCACGAACGCCGGGACCTCGGTCCCGTCGGCCGACTCGAAAAAGTGCTGTTCGATCGCGAGGTCGAGGTCGGACTCGGGGTCGCGCTCGACGAGCACCTCGGTCTCGCCGGTGGTCGCGTCGCCGCGAGCCACCCACGGCGGTCGCTCGAACGACTGGGCGCGGAAGAAGAACTCGGGCGCGTCGGGGTTGCCCGCCAGCCCCTCGCGGCCGATGGCGGCGTAGCCCGGCAACGCGACGTCGTGGCGGCGCTGGCCGTCGGTCCCGTACACCGACAGCGACGAGTGGGCGTCGCGCTGGTAGTGGGCCACGAGCGAGTCGCCCGCGAGGACGAGGTCCGTCAGGATGGCCTCCCGCTCGGGAATCACTTCCCGCAGGTCGTCGGGGTCGGCCGCGCTCGCGGTCGGGTCGCAGGCCAACGCGCGCGACCGAGGTGCGTCGTGGTCGGTCAGCAGGTAGACGGTGTCCTCGCCCGCGACCGCGACGAACGACGAGTCGACGTCCGCGACGAGTCGGACGAGTTCGCCGTCGCCGGGGCCGTCGGCTCCCTCGTCCGGTTCCCACCGGAACACGTCGGCGTGGCGCCACCCCTCGCTGAAGACGGCGACGAGCGTCCCGTCGACGGCGACGAGCTGGGGCCAGACGTGCTCGCCCACGTCGTCGGTCAGTACTGGGTCGTCGGCCGCCGGCGACTCGGCGGGTCGTTCGGAATCGTCGGTCCCGGAGTCCCCGACCGCGCGCTCGGCGTCGTCGAGTTCGTGGTACCGAATCGCCTTGTCGAGTTGGGAGCCGTCGGTCGCCGACCCCGTGGTGACGTAGTAGAATCCCGCGTCGGTCCACGCAAGATTCGACGGGTCGGTCCGGCCACAGTCCCGGACCACCGCGACCGCGTCGCCGGACTCGACGTCGAGGACCGTCACGTCGTAGTCCTCCTGTCCGTCCTCCCCGACGCCGTAGGCCACGAGCGACCCGTCGGGCGAGGGCGAGTACCAGTCGAGGGACTCGCCGTCGGCCCACTCGTTGGCGTCGGCGAGGACGGTCGGGTCGGCGTCGGGGTCCGGACGAAAGACGAGTTTGGCGCGGTCGTCGCCCGCGTCCCGGACGTACTGGAAGTAGCCCGCCTCGCGGGCCGCGAAGACGCCCCGCTGGGCGACCTCGGCGCGAGCGGCCATCCGGGGTTCGAGCGCGTCACGGGCGTCGCCGGCGATGACGCGGTCGGCGTACTCGTTTTGCTCGTCGACCCACTCGCGGACCTCGTCGTCGTCCGCTTCCAGCCAGCGGTACGGGTCGCGAATCTCCTCGCCGTGGAGCGTCTCGACGACCTCCCTGCGCTCGGTCTCGGGCGGCTCTGGCATGCCACGAACTCTTCGCTCGGTGAAACATAAAGTTCGGGAAGGGGCAAGGCGAACGGCTCGCGAGGGCACACCGCGACGCGTTTGACGAGCGGTGAAATCGCGAGCCAGCGAGCGTGATATCGGCGGTCCAGCCGGTTCAGCGACCGCGAGCGCGCCGAGGGCTTCGAGCGCGTCGTCCCAGCGGACTGGCGTGTCCGTCCACTGCCGGTTCCCGGAGCCGTAGCGTTATCACCCCGGGCGACACACGCCAACGCATGACCGAGCGCTACGTCGGCGCGCTGGATCAGGGGACCACCGGTACGCGGTTCATGGTGTTCGACCGCGCGGGCACGGTGGTCGGCGAGGCCTACGAGACCCACGAGCAACGCTACCCCGAACCCGGCTGGGTCGAACACGACCCGGTCGAAATCTGGGAGAACGCCAAGTCGGTCACGCAATCGGCGCTCGCGGACGCCGGCGTCGCGGCCGACCGACTGGCCGGCATCGGCGTGACCAACCAGCGCGAGACCACGTTGCTGTGGGACCGGGCGACCGGCGAGCCGGTCCACGACGCCATCGTCTGGCAGGACCGCCGGACCACCGACCGGGTCGAGGCGCTCCGTGAGACTGGCGTGGCCGACGAGATTCGGGCGAAGACGGGGCTCCAGCCCGACGCCTACTTCTCGGCGACGAAGGTCGAGTGGCTGCTGGAGAACGCCGCGCCCATCAAGACCCGGCGCGCCCGGCCCGCCGACCTCCGGGACCGCGCGGCCGACGGCGAGGTGCTGTTCGGCACCATCGACTCGTGGCTGATATACAAACTGACCGGCCGGCACGTCACGGACGTCACGAACGCCTCGCGAACGATGCTGTTCGACGTCCACGACCTCGCGTGGGACGACGAGTTGCTCGGGGAGTTCGGCGTCCCCGAGGCCTGCCTGCCCGAGGTCCGACCCTCAAGCGACGAGGACTTCTACGGCACTACCGACCCCGAGGGCTTTCTCGGCGCGGCGGTGCCCGTGGCGGCCGCGCTGGGCGACCAGCAGGCCGCGCTGTTCGGTCAGACCTGCTTCGAACCGGGCGAGGTCAAGAGCACCTACGGTACGGGGAGTTTCGTCCTGCTGAACACCGGCGAGGAGGCGGTCGACAGCGACCACGGTCTGCTGACCACGGTCGGCTTCCAGCGGTCGGGCGAGCCGGCCAAGTACGCGCTCGAAGGCTCCATCTTCGTCACCGGCGCGGCCATCGAGTGGCTGGCCGACGTGGGACTGGTCGAGAACCCGGCCGAGACCGAGCGCCTCGCCCGGAGCGTCGACTCGACCGACGGAGTGTACGTGGTCCCGGCGTTCGCGGGGCTGGGCGCGCCTCACTGGGACCAGCGCGCTCGCGGCACTATTTTGGGGCTGACGCGGGGCACGCGCCGGGAACACGTCGTCCGCGCGACGCTCGAAGCCATCGGCTACCGGACCCGGGACGTGGTCGAGGCGATGGTCGCCGACTCGGGCATCGAGCCGGCGCGGCTCAAGGTCGACGGCGGCGCGGTCGAGAACGACTTCCTCTGCCAGTTGCAGGCCGACGCGCTCGACCTCGACATCGTCCGGCCCGAGGTCGACGAGACCACAGCGCTCGGGGCGGCCTACGCCGCCGGCCTCGCGGTGGGCTACTGGGACGACCTCGACGAACTCCGCGCGAACTGGCGGGTCGACCGCGAGTTCGTCCCGGAGATGGACCCCGACCGCGCCGACGCCAAGTACGGCCGCTGGACCGAGGCGGTCGAGCGCTCGCGCGACTGGGCGCGCGACGACGAGGCCTGAGCGCGTCCCCTCGCCGAGCGCGAACGACCGCTTTTTACGAGTCGCCCGCGCAGGCCCACGCATGGCTCCGCCGCTCGTCCTCGACATCGACGGCACGATGACCCGGCCGGACGACTCCATCGACCCGCGATTCTTCGACGTGCTCCCGGAGTGGGACGCGCCGGTCGTGGTCGCGACCGGCAAGTCGTTCCCGTACCCGGTGGCGCTGTGTCACTTCCTCGCGATTCCCGAGTACGTCATCGCGGAGAACGGCGGCGTCGTCCTCGCGGCCGGCGAGATGACGGTCAACGGCGACGGCGAGGCTCCCCGGCGGGTCGCCGAGGCGCTGGCCGAGCAGGGCTACGACCTCGGGTGGGCCGCGCCCGACACGGTCAATCGGTGGCGCGAGACCGAGATCGCGGTGGCCCGCGACCGGCCGCTGGGCGAACTGGAGGAGCTCGCGGCCGAACACGGGCTGGAGGTGGTCGACACCGGTTACGCCTACCACGTCAAGTCGCCCGGCGTCGAGAAGGGCATCGGCCTGAAGTCGGTCGCGCGCCTGCTCGACCGCGAGCCCGAGGCGTTCGTCGCGGTCGGCGACTCCGAGAACGACGTGTCGACGTTCGGCGTGGCCGGCGAGTCGTACGCCGTGGCGAACGCCGACGCGAAGGCCAGAGACGCGGCCGACGTGGTGGTCGACCAGTCGTACTCGGAGGGGACGCTGGCGGTACTCGACGAACTCCGGTCCCGGTAGCGGCGGCGGCGGACGAGCGCGTTCAGGCGCTGGCCGAGGTCGGGGAGGTGTGAGTCTCGCTGCGCGGTCGCGGTGCGGGCCGGCGCGGGTACTCGGCGGCGTCGGTAGTCGCTCGCTCCTCCGACAGTCCCCCGTGTGGAGATGTGTGGGAACGGAAGGCTAGCTTGAACCGCTGAAACGACACCTGAGCCGCCGAATACCGCTAGTCCATCGCGCGACCGAACACCGTAATTTCACCGCACGAGAGCGTCCGACTCCGGTCCCAACGACGCCGCGACCACAACCATAAGGATGCCACCGGCCGTAGTTACGAACGCATGACGAGCGAACAAGTCACCAGCCTGCTCAAGGAAGCCTACGGGGACGAGATCGAGACCGTGATGAACTACCTCACCAACTCCATCGTCCTCGACGGCGTGAGCGCCGAGGAGGTCAAGGAGAGCCTCGAAGCCGACATCCAGGAGGAGCTGGGCCACGCCGAACAGCTCGGCCAGCGGCTCAAGCAACTCGACGAGCGCCCGCCGGCCTCCTACGACTTCGAGGCCCGACAGGAGAGCCTCCAGCCGCCCGAGGACAGTACCGACGTGCTGTCGGTCATCGACGGCGTGCTCGACGCCGAGGAGGACGCCATCCAGACGTACCGCGACCTCATCTCGGCGGCGACCGACGCCGACGACCCCGTGACCGAGGACCTCGCGGTCACCATCCTGAGCGACGAGGAGGCCCACCGCACCGAGTTCCGGGGATTCAAGCGCGAGTACGACGAGTAGCGCGGTCCGACCGCGCGAGGTGCCGCCTTCCGGCTGCTCGCTCGGTCCGGCCCGACCCGGATCACAGCCGGCTCGAATCCACCGTCACGTCCGGGGGCGTCACGACGAGGAACTCCCGGAAGTGGACCAGTTGGCCGCCGCGCTCTTTGACCAACTGGGCGAGGTCGGCCGCCAGTTCCGACAGGTCGCCCTCGACCGCCAGGACGAGGACGTCGCCGCCGTCGACCGTCTCGAACCACTCGCGCTCGTCGGTCGTGCCGTCGAGGACGCCGAGGACGATTCGGCGGTCAGCGTCGCCGTCGCCCTCGTCGGTGATCTCCTGCTCGACCGTCTGGAGGTCGAGGTCGAAGCCGTTTCCCATGTACGTCCGGTCGCACCCCCCGAACAAAACCCTACCCCTTACTCGGTCGTCCGGCTGGGCACCGCAACGAACTCAACGGGCGTTTGCCTGCCGCGAGGACGGCGATGACCGCGAGCGTGCGCGGTTTGTTCACGAGCCGCCAGCGCGCGCCGGCGTTCGGGTCGGCTCTCTCGCGCGCCCGATTGTTCCGGGCAGACGACCTCCAATCCAAGCCGCGCCACCACGAATAAAAAATCCTGTAAGGGATACGAGTTTAAGGATGATTAAGGAGTACCCACTCGACGTAGGTCGTTGATGGCTCGCGATTACGCACCTAATCCGTCAGTAACTGACACGTCCAACGTCGCCGGAAATCTGTCGCAGCGGTAGGCTTAAGTAGGAGAGTGGCCCCACCAGCGAGTACGATGTCCCACAACGACACGGACTCGTCCGGTACCAGCCGGGCGGGTCGAGTTCTTCGATGGCACGTTAGCCACTAACAGCGAATTCGACGCTGCACGGGTCTTCGACACGACCCTGCGGGATGGGGAACAGGCACCGCGTACGTCCTTCTCCTACGCCGAGAAGCGCGACCTCGCTGCCGCCCTCGACGACATGGGCACCCACGTCATCGAGGCGGGGTTCCCGGTCAACTCCGACGCGGAGTTCCGGGCGGTCAGCGACATCGCCGGCAGCACCTCGACCACCACCTGCGGGCTGGCCCGCGTGGTCGACGAGGACGTGGAGGCCGCGCTCGACTCCGGCGTCGAGATGGTCCACGTGTTCGCCTCGACCAGCGACGTCCAGATCGAGGACTCGATGCACTCGACCCGCGAGCAGGTCCGCGAGCGGTCGGTCGCGGCCGTCGAGCGCGTGAAAGAGGCGGGCGCGACCGCGATGTTCTCGCCGATGGACGCCACTCGGACCGACGAGGCGTACCTCACCGAGATCGTCGAGGCGGTCTCGGCGGTCGGCGTCGACTGGATAAACATCCCCGACACCTGCGGGGTCGCCACGCCCAGCCGGTTCGGCGACCTCGTCGGGCTGGTCGACGACCACACCGACGCGCGAATCGACGTCCACACCCACGACGACTTCGGCATGGCGGCGGCAAACGCCGTCGCCGGGTTCGAGTCGGGAGCCGACCAGGCCCAGGTGTCGATCAACGGCATCGGCGAGCGCGCGGGCAACGCGGCCTACGAGGAGGTCGTGATGACCGTCGAGTCCGTCTACGGCGTCGACACCGGCATCGACACCACGGGAATCGCCGACGTCTCGGCGATGGTCGAGGAGTACAGCGACGTGCCGGTCCCGGCCAACAAGCCGGTCACCGGCGAGAACGCGTTCGCCCACGAGAGCGGCATCCACGCCGCCGGCGTCATCGAGAACTCCGACACGTTCGAGCCGGGCGTGATGACCCCCGAGATGGTCGGCGTCGAGCGGGAGTTCGTACTGGGCAAGCACACGGGGACCAACTCGGTCCGCAAGCGACTGGAGGACTGCGGGTTCGACCCGACCGACGAGGAGGTACGAACGGTCACCCGCCGAGTCAAGGATTACGGCGCGGAGAAGAACCGCGTCACTGTCGGCGACCTCGAACGGTTCGCCCGCGAGGCCGGCGTGGCCCGCGAGGAACCGGAGGCGAGCGCCTGATGCGCTCGGCCCGATTCGCCCCGCCCGACCAGCGGCGCGTGGCGGCGTCGGAGCGGGTCCGACGCCCCGACTCGGGGCGGCAGTCGAACGTTTCACCAGTCCGGACTGTGTCACTGCTCGGCGGTTCGCACAAACGTTGCCACCAGGGCGGGTATTATGACCCCACGGGTTCCAAGCAATCGAGTACGGATGCGACAGACCACCACCACCACTCCGGGCACGCTCGTCGGGAGCGGTGTGGCTGTCGAGCGCGAGCTGATTATTGTAGGGGTCTGACCCCCTACACCACCACTTCTCCGAACCGTCAGTTCGCATCGTTGCCGAACGTCTCAGCACGCGCTCGACCACCAGTGAAACCCACACGACCGACGCCGACACGACCAGTTGCACAGCATCCCGCACCGCGCCGCGCTCGGGCGACCGCGCCGCGCACGGCGAACCGTTCCGCATCCGCCCCGATAACCGCGCGCCCGGTCTCGGGACCCATCACCGCCGAGGCGACCGCGAGGCCGACGCGAGGTGAGCGACCGTGAGCGAGCGCGCGCGACCGGCGTTCGACGCGCCCGAGGCCGCCCGCTCGACCGCCGAGACCGACCCGACCGCCGACGACCCGGCGGAGACGCCTCCTGCGGACGCCGAAGCGACGACCGGCGCGGAGTCGGTCGTCGCAGCGCTCGAACGCGCCGGGGCCGAGACGCTGTTCGGCGTGCAGGGCGGGGCCATCATGCCCGTCTACGACGCGCTGTACGACTCGGAGCTGCGCCACGTCGTGATGGCCCACGAGCAGTCCGCCGCCCACGCCGCCGACGCGTACGGCGTCGTCTCGGGCACGCCCGGCGTCTGTCTGGCCACCTCCGGGCCGGGCGCGACCAACCTCGTGACCGGCATCGCGGACGCCGACATGGACTCGGACCCGCTGGTCGCGCTCACCGGACAGGTGCCGACCGACTTCGTGGGCGACGACGCGTTTCAGGAGACCGACACCACCGGCGTCACTGCGCCCGTCACCAAGACCAACTACTTCGCCCGGTCGGCCGACGAGGTGGGCGCGACCGTGGGCGAGGCGTTCGCCCGCGCGACCGCCGGACGCCCCGGCCCGACGCTGGTCGACCTGCCCAAGGACGTGACGCAGGGCGAGACCCGGGCCGACGCCGAGGAGCCGACGCCCGACGTGCCCGAGCCCCGCCCCGAGGCCGACGCCGAGTCGGTCGCGGCCGCCGCGCGCACGCTCGAACGCGCGAACAAACCCTTGCTACTCGCGGGTGGCGGCGTCGTGAAGGGCGACGCCAGCGACGAACTCCGGGCGTTCGCCCGCGAGTACGGCGTCCCGGTCGCCACCTCGATGCCCGCAGTCGGCGCGTTCCCCGAGGACGAGGACCTCGCGCTGGAGATGGTCGGAATGCACGGCACGGGCTACGCCAACATGGCGGTCACCCACTGCGACGCCCTGCTGGCGGTCGGCACCCGGTTCGACGACCGGCTGACCGGCGGCGTCGAGACGTTCGCGCCCGAGGCCGAACTCGTCCACGTCGACGTCGACCCCGCCGAAATCGGCAAGAACGTCGCGGCCGACGTGGGGCTGGTCGGCGACGCCGGCACCGTCCTGGCGCAACTCGACGCCGAGCTGGCCGACGCCGACGACCACGCCGCGTGGCGCGAGCAGTGCCGCGAGTGGAAGGCCGAGTATCCGATGACCTACGCCACGTCCGACGACGAGCCCCTGAAGCCGCAGTTCGTCGTGGAGGCGTTCGACGAGGCCACCGACGACGACGCCGTCGTGACGACCGGCGTGGGCCAGCACCAGATGTGGGCGGTCCAACACTGGACGTTCACCGAGCCCCGGACGTGGGTCTCCTCGCACGGTCTGGGCGCGATGGGGTACGGCCTGCCGGCGGCCATCGGCGCGAAGCTGGCGGCTCCCGACCGGGAGGTCGTCAGCTTCGAGGGCGACGGCTCGTTTTTGATGACGATGCAGGAACTCGCGGTCGCGGTGCGGGAGAACCTCGACCTCACGGTCGCGGTGCTGAACAACGAGTACATCGGGATGGTCCGCCAGTGGCAGGACGCCTTCTTCGAGGGCCGCCACTCGGCCTCCGAGTACGGCTGGTGCCCGGAGTTCGACACGCTCGCCGAGGCGTTCGGCGCGAAGGGGTTCGCGGTCGAGAGCGACGACGAGGTGGCCGACGCCGTGGCTGGCGCGCTGGCGTACGACGGCCCCTCGGTCGTCGACTTCCGGGTCGACCCCGAGGAGAACGTCTACCCGATGGTGCCCTCGGGCGGAGCGAACGGGGAGTTCGCGCTCTCGGAGGACCAGCTATGAGTTCCGAGCGCGAGCCAGCGGGTTCGGACCGACGCGACGCCGGCCTGCCCGGCCCGTCGCCCGACCAGCGACCCCAGCCAGACGGCCGGCGCAACGCCGAGGGCGTCCGGGTCGACCCCGACGCCGAGGCCGAGCGCGAGCCACGGACGGGCGTGGTTTCGGCGCTGGTCGACCACGAGCCGGGCGTCCTGTCGCGGGTTTCGGGGCTGTTCGCCCGCCGGCAGTTCAACATCGAGAGCCTGTCGGTCGGGCCGACGACCGTCGACGGTCACGCCCGACTCACCCTGGTCGTCGAGGAGACCGACGCCGGCATCGAGCAGGTCGAGAAGCAACTCGCCAAGCTCCGCCACGTCGTCTCGGTGGGCGAACTCGACGACGACGCGGTGCGGGCCGAACTGGTCGTGGTGAAGGTCCGGGGCGACCGGCCCGACGAGGTCCACGCCGTCACGCGGATGTACGACGGTCAGACCCTCCACGCGGGACCCGAGACGGTCACGGTGCAGCTCACCGGCGACCCGGCCGAGATAGACGACGCGCTCGACGCGCTCGGGCGGTTCGGCATCGTCGAAATAGCCCGGACCGGTCAGACCGCGCTGGCGCGGGGCGACGCGCCCACCACGCCCGGCGAGCGGCCGGCCGACGAGACGAACGCGGACGACGCATCGACCGACGAGACGAACGCGGACGAGACACCCGACGGACGACAATGACAGACGAACTCGATACCACGGTTTACTACGACGACGACGCGAACAGCGAGCACATCACCGACAAGACGGTCGCGGTCCTGGGCTACGGCAGTCAGGGCCACGCTCACGCCCAGAACCTCGACGAGAGCGGGGTCGACGTGGTGGTGGGCCTGCGCGAGGACTCGGCCTCCCGGGACGCCGCGCGGGCCGACGGCCTGCGGGTCGCCACCGCCACCGAGGCCGCCGCACAGGCCGACGTCGTGTCGATGCTCGTGCCCGACACGGTCCAGCCGACGGTGTACGAGCAGGTCGAGGACGAACTCGACGCGGGCGACACGCTCCAGTTCGCCCACGGGTTCAACGTCCACTACGGCCAGATAGAGCCGCCCGAGGAGGTGGACGTGACCATGATAGCACCCAAGTCGCCGGGCCATCTCGTCCGGCGAAACTACGAGAACGACGAGGGGACGCCCGGCCTGCTGGCGGTCTACCGGAACGCCTCGGGCGAGGCCAAGCAGGAGGCGCTGGCCTACGCGAAGGCGCTGGGCTGTACCCGCGCGGGCGTGGTCGAGACCACGTTCCGCGAGGAGACCGAGACCGACCTGTTCGGCGAGCAGGCCGTCCTGTGTGGCGGCGTCACCGAACTCATCAAGATGGGCTACGAGACGCTGGTCGACGCCGGCTACAGCCCCGAGATGGCCTACTTCGAGTGTCTGAACGAGATGAAGCTCATCGTCGACCTGATGTACGAGGGTGGGCTGTCGGAGATGTGGGACTCGGTGTCGTACACCGCCGAGTACGGCGGGCTGACCCGCGGCGAGATGATAGTCGACGAGTCGACCCGCGAGAACATGGAGCAGGTGCTGGAGGAGGTCCAGAACGGCGAGTTCGCCCGCGAGTGGATAACCGAGAATCGGGCCGGCCGACCCGCCTACCGCCAGCGCCGGCTCGCCGAGAAGGACCACGAAATCGAGGAGGTCGGCGAACAGCTCCGCGAGCTGTTCGCGTGGGCCGACGACGAGCAGACCGAATCGAACGCGACCGACGACCCGGAGAAAGCGACTGCGGACGACTGAGACAATGACACGAGCCAACCGACCGAGCCGACCCGACCGAGACCAGACCGCCAGCCGAGACGCACCGACCGCCGACCGCGCGCCGACCACGATGGGCGAGGTCAGCCACACCAACCCCCACGGCGACCCGAGCGTGACGAACCGGCCGTTCCAGCGCGGGCCGGTCGTCGCGGCCGACGGCGGCCGTCGGGACGCCCGCGACGACGACGAGGAGTCGAGCGAGGCCACCGCGACGCCCATGCGGGACGTCGACCACACGCCGCCGTACGGCGACGGCGAGGAGGTCGACCGCGTGTTCGAGCGCGGCGCAAGCGAGGAGCCCGTAGAATCCGAAGAGTAAACTCCCACTGGCACCGAGACCGACACACGATGGACGATTTTTCCGATAATACGACACGTCGCGGGTGGAATCGATGAGCGAGCGCACGCTGTACGACAAGGTGTGGGACCGCCACAAGGTGACGGAACTCCCGACCGGACAGGACCAGTTGTTCGTGGGCCTCCACCTCGTCCACGAGGTGACCAGCCCGCAGGCGTTCGGAATGTTGCGCGAGCGCGACCTCGACGTGGCCTACCCCGAGCGCACCCACGCCACGGTCGACCACATCGTGCCGACCGACGGCCGCGAGCGACCCTACGAGGGCGCGGCCGAGGAGATGATGGCCGAACTGGAGGACAACGTCCGCGAGGCGGGCATCGACTTCTCGCATCCGGACACCGGCGACCAGGGCATCGTCCACGTCGTCGGTCCCGAGCAGGGGCTGACCCAGCCCGGCATGACGGTGGTGTGTGGCGACAGCCACACCTCGACCCACGGGGCCTTCGGCGCGCTCGCGTTCGGCATCGGCACCTCCCAGATTCGGGACGTCCTCGCCACCGGCACCGTGGCGATGGAGAAAAAGGACGTGCGCCGGATTCGGGTCACGGGCGACCTCGGCGACGGCGTCGAGGCCAAGGACGTCGTCCTCGAAATCATCCGCCGGCTCGGTACCGACGGCGGCGTGGGCTACGTCTACGAGTACGCGGGCGAGGCAATCGAGAACCTCGACGTGGAGGGTCGGATGAGCATCTGCAACATGTCCATCGAGGGCGGCGCGCGCGCGGGCTACGTCAACCCCGACGAGACGACCTACGAGTGGCTGGCCGGGACCGACGCCTTCGCCGACGACCCCGAGAAATTCGAGGCGCGAAAGGCCTACTGGGAGTCGATTCGGTCGGACGAGGACGCCGAATACGACGACGAGGTGGTCATCGACGGGTCCGCACTCGAACCCATGGTGACGTGGGGCACCACGCCCGGACAGGGCGTCGGCGTCACCGAACCCATCCCCGCGCCCGAGGACCTGCCCGAAGACAAGCGCGAGACCGCCCGAAGCGCCCAGGACCACATGGGCGTCGAACCCGGCGAGACGATGGAAGGCTACCCCATCGACGTCGCCTTCCTCGGCTCGTGTACCAACGCGCGCCTGCCCGACCTCCGGCGGGCCGCCCGCGTGGTCGCGGGCCGGGAGGTCCACGACGACGTGCGTGCGATGGTGGTCCCCGGCAGCCAGCGCGTGAAGGCCGCCGCCGAGCGCGAGGGGCTGGCCGACGTGTTCCGCGAGGCCGGCTTCGACTGGCGCGGCGCGGGCTGTTCGATGTGTCTCGGGATGAACGACGACCAACTGGAGGGCGACGAGGCCTCCGCGTCGTCGTCGAACCGCAACTTCGTCGGGCGACAGGGCAGCAAGGAGGGCCGGACGGTCCTCATGAACCCCCGGATGGTCGCGGCCGCCGCGATCGAGGGCGCGGTGACCGACGTTCGCGAGCTGGACGAGCGCGACCTGCCCGACTCCGAGTCGACCGACCCGGAGGTGGCGCGATGACCGCCGACGAGCCGGCGGTCGAGACGGTCGAGTCGGTTTCGGGCACGGGCGTTCCGGTGCGTGGCAACGACGTCGACACCGACCAGATAATCCCCGCCCGCTTCCTGAAGGTCGTCACCTTCGACGGGTTGGGCCAGTTCGCGTTCCACGACGTGCGATTCACCGACGACGACGAGCCCAAGGACCACCCGTTCAACGAGGACCGGTTCCGGGACGCCTCGGTGCTGGTCGTCAACTCGAACTTCGGCTGTGGCTCCTCGCGCGAACACGCCCCGCAGGCGCTCAAGCGCTGGGGCATCGACGCCATCGTGGGCGAGAGCTTCGCCGAAATCTTCGCGGGCAACTGCCTCGCGCTCGGCGTCCCCACCGTCACGGCCGATGCCGACGCGGTCGAGGCGCTGCAGGACTACGTGGACGCGAACCCGGACGCGGAGATTTCGGTCGACGTGGCCGACGAGACGGTTACCTACGGCGACCGCGAGGTCGACGCGACCGTCGACGACGCACAACGCAGGGCGCTGGTCGACGGCGTCTGGGACACGACCGCGCTCCTGAAGTCGAACGCCGAGGCGGTCGCCGAGACCGCCCGGAGCCTCCCGTACGTCGAATCTGCTACCGCGACCGGGGCCGGGGAGGTGACCGAGCGATGACCGAGAAGATAGCGGTGATTCCCGGCGACGGCATCGGCCGGGAGGTCGTCCCGGCCGCCCGCGAGGTGCTGGAGACCGTCGACCCGGACTTCGAGTTCGTCGCGGGCGAAGCGGGCGACGCGGTGCGCGAGCAGACCGGGACCGCCCTGCCCGACGAGACCCGCGACCTCGCGGCGAGCGCGGACGCGACGCTGTTCGGCGCGGCGGGCGAGACGGCGGCCGACGTGGTCATCCCGCTCCGGCGGACGGTCGGGGCGTTCGCCAACGTCCGGCCCGTCCGGGCGTACCCGGGCGTCGACGCGCTCCAGCCCGAGACCGACATGGTGTTCGTACGCGAGAACACCCAGGGCGTCTACGCGGGCCACGAGACGGACGTCGCACCGGGCGTGCGGACACTGACACGCGTGATTACCGAGTCGGCGTCCGAGGAAATCGCGCGTTACGCCTTCGAGTACGCCGCCGAGCGCGGCCTCGACGTGACCATCGCGCACAAGGCGAACGTGATGCGGCGGACCGACGGCCTGTTCCTCGAAACCGCCGAGTCGGTCGCCGGGGAGTTCGACGTGAGTTACGACGACGCGCTGATGGACGCGCTGGCGATGCACCTCGTCCAGCGTCCGGAGGACTACGACGTCGTGGTGTGCCCGAACCTCGCGGGCGACGTGCTGTCGGACCTCGCGGCCGGACTGGTGGGCGGACTCGGCCTCCTGCCGAGCGCGAACGTGGGCCACGAGCGCGGGCTGTTCGAGCCGGTCCACGGCAGCGCGCCCGACATCGCCGGGCAGGGCGTCGCCAACCCGTCGGCGATGATACTGTCGGCCGCGCTGTTGCTGGAGTATCTTGGCCACGACGCGGCCGGCGAGCGCGTCCGGGGCGCGGTCGAGGCGACGCTGGCGAACGGACCGCACACGCCCGACCTCGGCGGGAGCGCCACGACGCAGGACGTGACCGAGGCGGTCGTCGAGCGCGTCGAGAGCGACGAGAACTAAAGTTCGAGACGTTATCGGAGCGGGTCGCGTCCGCCGATGAGGTTCGTCGTGTCGACCTCGTCGGCGCGCGCGCCGCCTTTCTTGACCTCCGTGGCCGTCATGCACTCCAGACAGCCGAACACTTCGTTGCGGTTGTTGCCGAAGACGCGTGCGAAGTCCCGCGTCACGAACGAACCGCAGCTCTGGCATCGGTTCTCCGCCATCGTGTCGTCGCCGTTGGTGAGTCTGTTGTCGGTCGTGGTCATGTCTGGCCCTCGGCGATAGATACACGCCATCCTACCCACTTTGTTATCCAGTACCTACACACCCGTAAGCAACGATTAGCCCGGCCAGTAACCGGTTGTTTCGGGGTCTTCGGTCGCCCGCAGTGTTTATACGGCCGCCGAGAATCGCCCTCGGAGTCGCGTGGCGACCGCACCGAAACCCTGCCACGACCCGCCCGATTTAACCGCCGCCGGTCGTATCCATCCCGCATGAGAGCAGCAGTCCTGACCGAGTACGGCGAGCCGCTCGAGATCGAGTCGGTGCCCGACCCCGAGCCGGCCGACAACGGCGTCGTCGTCGAGACCGAGGCGTGTGGCATCTGTCGGAGCGACTGGCACGCGTGGAAGGGCCACGGCGAGTGGGCCGACGACCGGGTCCCCGAGGGCCAGATTCTCGGCCACGAGCCGGCGGGCCGGGTCGTCGCGGTCGGGTCGGGCGTCGAGCGCGTGCGCGAGGGCGACCGCATCGCCGTCCCGTTCAACCTCGGCCGGGGCGACTGCGAGCACTGCCGGAACGGCCACGGCAACGTCTGCGAGGACGGCCTCGCGCTGGGCTTCGAGGCGGACGCGCCCGGCGCGTTCGCCGAGCAGGTCCACGTCCCGCACGCCGACTACAACGCGGTCCACCTGCCCGACGGCGTCTCGCCGACCGAGATGGCCAGCCTCGGCTGCCGGTTCGCCACGGCGTACCACGGGCTGGCCCACCGCGCGGACCTCGCGCCCGGCGACTGGGTGGCGGTCCACGGCTGCGGCGGCGTCGGCCTCTCGGCGGTCCACGTCGCCGACGCGCTGGGCGCGAACCCGGTCGCGGTCGATCTCGACGAGGCGGCGCTGGCGAAGGCCCGCGAACTCGGGGCGGCGGAGACGGTTCCCGCCAGCGAGGTCGTGGACGTGCCTTCGGAGGTCCGGGACCTCACGGACGGCGGGGCGCACGTCTCGGTCGACGCGCTCGGCATCGCCGAGACGTGTCGCAACTCGGTGGCCTGTCTCCGGGCGCGGGGCCAGCACCTCCAGTTCGGGCTGACCACCGACGAGGAGCGCGGCGAGGTCTCGCTGCCAACCGACGCGATGACCCAGAGCGAGATCACCTTCCTCGGCTCGCGCGGGATGCCGCCCACGCGGTACGGCGAACTCCTCCGGATGGTCGAGCGCGGGACGGTCTCGCCCGCCGCACTGGTGACCGACGAGGTCGCGCTCGCGGACGTGCCCGACCGCCTCGACGCGATGGACGACTTCGGCGTCGTCGGCATCGAAGTGGTGACGGCGTTCTGAGCCGCCCTCGCGGGTCGAAACGCTCGGTCCGACGGTCAAGACTTAACACCTCCGGACGAGGAGTACGCGTAGGAAGATGGTACGCTCGGAAAGACACGTTTCCCGCGTTCTCACCAAGTGTAAGATCGACCACGCGCCCGACCCGCGCGCGACGGTCTTCGACGTGTCCGCTGCTCTCGCTGACGGCGCTGTTCTGCTCTCGGGAGCCGTCCTGACCGACGACCTGAAGCGCCGCGCGGTCGCGGCTGTCGAGGCCACGACCGACGCGGCGGTCGGAGCCACCGACGTAACGGTGCTCGAGCGGTCGGCCCACGACCGGACCGTCACCGTGCCGGTCGCGCCGGTCCGCGACGACCCCGACGCCGACGCCGAGCAGGTGACCCAGCTACTCTACGGCGCGGACGTGACGGCGTACGACGCTTCCGACGGGTGGCGACGGGTTCGGACACCGGGCGGGTACGTCGGATGGGTCGAAGGGAACTCCCTCGGAGTTCCGACCGACGTCCGGGCCGACGCCGTGATCTCGGCGGCGACGGCCGACGTGGGAGACGACCCCGGACTCCTCTACGCGGGCACCGAGTGTGAAGTCGTCGAGGACGGCGACCCGACGCGCGTCAGGTTCCGGACCGGCGTCGAACACTCGGTGCCCGACGACGCCGTGGCGGCGCTCCCGTCGGCTCCGACTCCCGAAAACGTGGTCGAGACTGCCCGCGAATACCTCGGCACCGAGTACGTCTGGGGCGGCATGACCGTCGAGGGAATCGATTGCTCGGGGCTGACGTGGATGGCCTACCGCCGGAACGGGGTGACGCTTCCCCGGGACGCCGACCTCCAGCGCCGGATGGGCGAGGAGGTCGCCCGTGACGAACTCGACCCCGCCAGGCTCGCTCCCGGCGATTTGCTATTCTTCCCCGGTCACGTCGCGATGAGCCTCGGAGGCGAGCGGTTCGTCCACGCCGAGGGCGACGCGGACGAGGTCGTCGTCGACAGTTTCGACCCCGACGCCGACCGGTACAACGAGCGCCTCCACGAGCAGTTCGAACTCGCGACCCGACTCCTCTGAGTCGGGGACGTCCGTAGTTCCGACCCCGAACGGGAGGTCGCTCGCGACGCCGACCGCAACGGAGGCCGCGTTCGGGGCTGACGCCGAACCAGACCGCGCAGTCAGTCCGGAACGCCGGCGCACGTGGAATCGAACCCGAACTGGGCGGGGTCCGACCGACGACCTCTCGGGGGTGCTCGTGATGCCCGACCTCCGGGCTCGAAGACGGCGTGACGACGACGCGAAACTCACCACGAACAATACATTAATGTCCTTCGTCTCGTGCTATCGTCACACATGAGCGTCACCCTCTTCTCCGACGAGGACGCAGATATCACGTACAAGCAGGTCGAGCTTCACCTGTGGCATCCCGGCTGTTGGACCCTCGAAGTCACTGCCGACCTCCCGGACACGCACCTCCTCGAGAAGTCCCTGTATCCGACCGACGAACAGGTGAAAGGCGACTTCCTGCTCGTCTCGGACGGCGAGGTGCCGATTTCCGAGTTCATCGAATCGATAGACGACCACCGCGCGGTCGACGAGGTGGCGGTGTTGAAACAGTCCGCCGAGCGTGCGCGAGCCGTCGTCAACTACGACCGGTCGACCAGCGTCGTCCCCAACATCGTCAACTCGGAGTTCATGCCGGTCGATCCCGTCTACATCACCGACGGCGTCGAGTACTGGACGGTCCTCGTGAAGGCCGACCGCCTCGGCGACATTATCGACTCGATGTGCGCGGAGTACGACGTCGACATCGACGCCATCCAGCGAGCCGACTCGAAGGAGAACGTCGAGTTCGCCGACTTCGTCGACAAGGCGTCCGACCGGCTCTCGGAACGCCAGACCGAGAGCCTCATGGAGGCCCAGGAGGTCGGCTACTACAACTGGCCCCGGGAGGTGTCGGCCAATGCGGTGGGCGAGCGACTCGACGTGAGCAACCCGACCGTCCTCGAACACCTCCGGAAGGGCGAGCAGAAAGTGCTCAACCTCTTTCTCGACAAGCTCAGCAGGCGCGACGGGAGGTATCGGTGACCGAGTCGTCCGCCCCCGGCGTTGTCGCCCCGGGCGCTCCCGGCGCGTCCGGGTGGTCGACTGACGGCGGGGTCGTCGCGGCAACTGACGACGGGAACGACGGGGCGGGCCCGTTGGGCTCGCCCGCCAGGGCCAACGGCTTGCCGGCGGACGCGGAAACCGGACCCCTGCCAGAGATGACCCACGCGTCCGCCGACTACCGATGACTGGTCCGAACCGCGCCGAATACGACGCCGACGACCCCCTCGACTCGCTCCTCTCGGCGGGTGTCGTGGCTGAAGTCTACCCCGGCGCGGTCGCCGCAGTCGGGTCGAGCGACGGCGTCGATCGCCTGCTCGCGGTCGGCGAGGTCGACCCCGAGCGGGGAGCCGCCGCGACCCCGAACACCGTCTTCGACGCCGCGTCGCTCACCAAGCCGGTCGTGACCGCGACGGTCGTGCTCTCGCTGGTCGAACGCGGCGTCCTCGCGATGGCTGACCCCATCGGCGCGTACGTCCCGGCGCTCGACGGACGCGAGCGTGGCGAGATACCGCTCGACGCGTTCCTGACCCACACCTCGGGATTACGACCGTACGCCTTCTCGGAGGCGTGGGAGACGCCCGACGAGGCGTTCGCGGACCTCTACTCGCGGGACCTCCTCGAAGCGCCGCCCGGCGAGCGGGTCGAATACAGTTGTCTCAACTACGTCCACCTCGCGGACGTCGCGTCCCGAGCGACCGGCCGGCCGTTCCCCGAACTCGCGCGTGACCTCGTCTTCGACCCCGCCGGAATGACTGACTCGCGGGTCGGGTCGCCCCCTGCGGACGTCGGCTCGGTCGCACCCACCTTCGACCGGGAGTACCGCAACCGGACGCTCCGGGGCGAGATTCACGACCCCATCGCGTGGAAGCTCGCGGGCGCGAGCGGCAACGCGGGGCTGTTTACTACCGCGACCGACCTCGCCCGGTTCGCTCGGGCGCTGCTCGACGGCGGTGGCGTTCTCTCGGCCGGCACGGTAGCCGCGCTCTCGACTGACCGCACCCCGGAACTCGACGAGCCGCGGGGTCTCGGCTGGAAACTCGTCCGCGGCGGCTCGGCCCCGCTGGGCTGGTCGACCGACGCCGTCGGCCACACCGGCTACACCGGCACGTCGCTCTGGATCGACCTCGCTCGCGACCGGTTCGGCGTCCTCCTGACGAACGAGGTCTACCACGGCAAGAACGGCGGCATCGTAGACGTTCGCAGGCGGTTCCGCGCCATCGTTGCGAGCGGGCGATACTAGGGGCCGGTCGACCGGTGGTTCGTCGCTGCACGCCGCCGCGGGGCGGCCGGTCACGCCGACCACCGAACGCTCCGCGGCGGGACCCGCTTGCCGATTCCGGCGCGACGGAGTGGGTTACCGGAGGGCCCGGACGAAGGCGTCCTGTCGCTGGCGGGCCGCCTCGACGTCTCCCGCCAGCCCACCGAACACGACCGAGAACGTCACGTCGGGGTCGCCATCCCGGTGCAGGACGCCCGAGAGCGCGCTCGCGCCCGTGAGGGTTCCCGTCTTCGCTCGGACGCCCGGCACGTCGCCGAGCCGGTTCCGTAGGGTCCCCTCGCCCGATTCGGGGAGCGAGTTCCGGAAGGCGTCGGCCCACGGTTGTTCGCGCGCCCATTCGAGCAGGTTCACGAGTGCGCGGGCTGTCACGAGATTGTACCGCGACAGCCCCGACCCGTCGCGGATTCGACACGCGACGGCACCGCGCTCCTCGAGGAAGTCGGTGGCGAGGTCGCTCCACAGCTCCCACGTGCCGGTCCGGTCGTCGCTGCGCTCGGCGGCTACCGTGCGGGCGAGCTGTTCGGCCACGAAGTTGTCCGAGTGTACGGTCATCTCGCGAGCGAGGTGCGACAGCGGCTCGGACTCGACGCGCGCCGAGAACTCGGGGGTCCCCTCCAAACCCCGCCCGACGCGGACCTCGCCCGCCACGTCGACGCCAGCCTCGGCGAGCGCCTCGCGGAAGGCCTCCCCGAAGTGACGCTCGGGCTCGGCGACCGGGGCGCGCTCGGTCCGGTCAGTTCCGGCCGGGAGCGACCCTTCGACCCGTATCACGCCGGTTTCGGGGGCCGCGTAGATACGGAGGTCGTCCTCGCCCACGTCGATGTCGGATTCGACCGCGACGACCCCCGTGTCGGGGGCGACGCCCACCTCGAAGTCACCCGACTCGTCGCAGGTCACTTCGACCGTGAGGAGGTTCCCGTCGAGCGCGAGTGCGGTGCTCCGAGCGCCGTAGTAGTACCGCTGGTCGCCCCACGTCCAACCGGGCCCGAGTTGTTGGTCGCCGAACCGACTCCCGTCGAGCTGGAGGTCTCCCCGGACGACCTCAACCTCCTCGGCGACGTTCCGGGCGAGTTTCTCGAGGTCGTCGTATCCGAGGTCCGGCTGGCCCGTCCCGACGACGACGAGGTCGCCGTCGAGGCGACCGTCCCGAGCGCTTCCGTGACCTTCGACTCGCGTTTCGAACCGATAGTCGGGGCCGAGCACGTCGAGCGCGAGGGCGACGGTCAGGAGCTTGGTATTCGACGCCGGGGCGAGCGCTCTATCCGCGTCGTGGCTCGCGACCACCTCGCCGTGTTCGTCGCGGGCCAGGGCGGAGACGCTCGCGCCCTCGATGTCAGTGAGGTGGGTGGTCGGGTCGGTCACCACTGGAACTCCTCGCGGTCGTCGGTCGGTAGGTGACACGCCGACAGGTGGGTCGGGCCCGAAATCCGTTCCAGTTCGGGCTGCACGGAGTCACAGACCGATTGGTGGGGCGACAGCGCCTCCAGCGCGGCGTCGTAGTCGTCCCGCGCCGCGGCCTCGGCGGCGTCCTCGACCGCCCGCCGGGCGTCGCTCGGTAGCTCCCGGTCGAAGTACGACTCCACGACCGTCTCGGGCGACCCGACGGCGTCGACGTCCTCGGTCGCCACGTCGTCTCTGAAGTCGGCGAACTCGGCGTAGCTCTCCTCGGTGAATCCGTCGGGCAGGACGAACGCGGGACACCGCGTGTGGAACTTGCAGCCCGACGGCGGGTCGGTCGGACTCGGGACGTCGCCTTCCAACTCCGCGATCACGCCGGTCGCGTCGGGGTCGGGATTGGGAACCGCCTCGAGAAGCGACCGAGTGTAGGGATGGTGGGGCTGGGTGAACAGTTGCTCGGTCGGGCCGGTTTCGACGAAGTCGCCGACGTACATCACCGCCACGCGGTCGGCCATGTTCCGGACGACCCCGAGGTCGTGGGTGATGAAGAGGTAGGTCAGCCCGTACTCCGCCTGGAGGTCGTTCATCAGACTGAGTATCTGGGCCTGTACCGACATGTCGAGTCCGCTGACTGGCTCGTCGGCGATGACGAGGTCCGGGTTGATCGACAGCGCCCGCGCGAGGTTGATGCGCTGGCGCTGGCCGCCCGAGAACTCGTGGGGGTATCGTCCGTAGTACTCGCCCTTCAGGCCGACCTGTTCGAGCAGTTCGACGGCGCGGCTCTCGCGTTCCTCGGCGCTCCATCCGGCGGCCTCGAGCGGGTCGGCGATTATCTTACCGATCTTCCGGCGAGGGTTCAGACTGCTCATCGGGTCCTGAAACACCATCTGGACGTTCTCGCGGAACCATTGGTCGTCCTCGCTCTCGAACTCGGTGACGTCCCGGCCGTCGAACCGTATCACGCCGTCGGTCGGCTCTTCGAGGCCGACCACGGTCCGCGCGAGCGTCGACTTCCCGCACCCGGACTCGCCGACCACGCCCAGCGTCTCGCCCGGATACAGGTCGAAGTCCACGCCGTCGACCGCCTTCACGTTCGAATCATCGATTCCGAAGGGAAGGCCGTCGGCGTCCGGGTCGTACTCGATGGAGCCGAGAATCCCGGAGTTGACCGGGAAGTGGGTCTTCAACCCGTCGACGCTGAGCAGGGGCTCGTCGGCAGCCTCGTCCCGGCGACGTTCGACGGACGAGCTCATCGGTCCCCTCCCGTCCTACCGACGCCGGTGTCGGGCCGACCGGTCTCGTGGAGTTTCGGGTCCCCGTCACCGCCTTCTTCGTAGCGCAGACACGCGGCCGCGTGGTCCGGTCCGATGTCGTAGTCCGGGGGTTCGGCCCGCGAGCAGTCGTCGAACGCAACCGGACACCGGGTCCGGTATCGACACCCCGACGGCGGGTCGACCGCGCTCGGCATCGACCCCTCGATGGGGTCGAGTGCGTCGGTCCGCCGGTCGGCCGTCACCGTCGAGCGCAACAACGCCTGCGTGTAGGGGTGTTTGGGGTTGCGATACAGCTCCTCGTAGGGTGCGGTTTCGGCCATTTCTCCGAGGTACATCACGCCGACCCGATCGCAGACCTCGCGGACGACCCCGAGGTCGTGGGTCACGTATATCATGCCGGTGTCGTACTTCGTCTTGATATCGTCGAACAGCTCGAGAATCTGGGCCTGAATCGTCACGTCGAGGGCGGTCGTCGGCTCGTCGGCGATGATGAGACTCGGCTCACAGGACAGCGCCATCGCGATGAGCGCGCGCTGTTGCATCCCGCCCGAGAACTCGTGGGGGTACTGGTTGGCCCGTTCGCCGGGGTCCGGGATACCGACGTCGTCGAGCAGTTCGACCGTTTGGTCCCACGCCTCCCCGTGGCTCACGTCGCGGTGGTGTTCGATGATCTCGGATATCTGGGTGCCGACCGTGAACACCGGGTTCAGTGCGCTCATCGGGTCCTGGAAGATGTACGAAATCTCGGTTCCCCGAACCTGCTCCCGGAGTTCCGCCTCGGAGTACTCCGTGAGGTCCTCGCCCTTGAACCGGATGTCGCCGGCTACGACGTGCCCGGGTGGTCTGATGAGCCCGAGCAGGCTCTTGACCGCCACGGACTTGCCCGCGCCGGACTCGCCCACCAGCCCGAAGGTCTCGCCGCGCTCGACCTCGAAACTCACGCCGTCGACCGCCTGTACGATGCCCGCCTCGGTGTAGAAGTACGTCCGGAGGTCCTCGACTTCCAGCAGCGCCATCAGTCGTCACCTCCCGACTGGGGCCGGGTGTCCGTTCCGGTCGGACCACCGGCCGGGCCGCTCAGGTTCGAGTCGTCGCCCGGCATCGGCAGGTCGTCCTCGTCGAAGTCGTTTTTGAGCGAGGTCTTGGGGTCCATCGCGTCGCGCAGGCCGTCCCCGAGCATGTTGAATCCCATAACTGTGAAGAATATCATGATTCCGGGGAACGCCGCAACCCACGGCGCGACGAGGAGTGCCTGTTGGGCGTCGTTGAGCATCCGGCCCCACGACGCGGTCGGCGGCTGGACGCCGAACCCGAGAAAGGAGAGGGCGGCAGCCCCGATGATGATTCCACCCATCGAGAGGGTGGCCTGCACCAACACCGCCGCGAGGCCGTTGGGGACGATCTCCCGAAGGAGTATCTTGTGGGTCGGCAGCCCCGCTGCGCGTGCGGCGTCCACGTACTCCTCCTCCCGGATGGAGAGCACTTCCGAGCGCATCACCCGCGCGTACGCGGGAACGCCGATGATGCCGTAGGCGATAAAGAGGTTGTAGACGCTGGGTCCCATGATCGCCATGAACGTCATGGCGAGTACGAGCGCGGGAATCGCGTACAGCACCTCGACCAATCGCATCAGCAGGTCGTCGACGTAGCCGCCCTTGTACGCGGCGAACGAGCCGACGAGGATACCGCCGGAAAACGAGATGCCGACCGCGATGACGCCGATTGCGAGCGCGATGCGGCTCCCGTAGATTATGCGGGCGAGCACGTCCCGGCCGAACTGGTCGGTCCCCATCGGATGTTCGGCCGATGGCGGTGCGTACGCATTTATCTGGTCGTGTTCGAGGGGGTCGGCGTGGAGCGCGGTGATGAGTTGTCGGTCGAGCAAGACCTTATCGACGGTCGAGAAGAGCGCCATCGCCACGAGGAGGGCGATGATGACTCCGCCCACGAGGGCCGTGGGGCTGTGTCGAAGGTCTTTGAGCGTCGAGACGATTCCGCTATCCGTGAACTCCGAGTCGGCGACAGTTGATTTCGTACTCATTTTTCAGTCGTATCTGATTCTCGGGTCGATGTAGGCGTAGGCGAGGTCGGTCAGTAAGACGCCGACCAGGAACACCACGGCGAACACGACGTTGAGCCCGATGATGACCGCGTAGTCCTGGTCGAGCAGTCCGTGGTAGCCGAGCCGACCCATTCCGGGGATGGCGAAGATTTGTTCGACGACGACGCTTCCGTCCATCAGGAACGACAACTGAAGCCCAACGATGGTGATGAGCGGTAACAGCGCGTTCCGGAACGCGTGTCGGAGCAGGATGCGCCGCTCGGGCAGGCCGTAGGCTCGCGCGGTCTCGATGTAATCCTGCGAGAGTTCTTCAACCATGCTCGACCGGGTCATCCGCATGAGCGTGGCAGTCTGTGCGGTCGCCAGCGTGATGATGGGGAGGACGAGGTGTCTGGCCGCCGCGACGGGGTCCTCGAGCGGCGAGACGTACCCCGACGCCGGGAAGTAGCTGTACTCGTAGGCGAACAGGAAGATGAGCATCAGGCCGAGCCAGAAGTTCGGCGTCGAGAGCCCCGCCAGCCCGAAAAACCGGGAGACGTGGTCGCCAAACTGGTTGTGCCTGGCGGCGGCGTACACGCCCAACAGCAGGGCTGTCGGGAGCGCGATGAGGTACGACGTGCCCATCAGGAGCAGCGTCGGCCCGGCGCGCTCGATCATCAGTTCGCTGACCGGCTGTTTACGCATGAACGACTCGCCGAGGTCGAACTGGAGGAGCCGGACCATGTGGTCGATGTACTGCTTCCAGAGCGGCTGGTCGAAGCCGTACTGGCGGATCAGTTCGTCGGCGAGCTGCTGGCTTGGATTGACGCCCAGGTAGATTCTGACCGGGTTTCCGGGAAGGGCGTGTATCATTACGAACGTGAGCGTGAACACGCCCAACAGCACGGGGAGTATCTGGAGTATTCTGCGTATCGTGTATTTATACAGGCTCATGTCTCTCGGATGGTCGGCATTCTACTTTTCGTTGCAATGTGATAACTAAAACGCGGATGGTTGACCGTTACTCCTCGATGTAGGAGTTCGACCACTGGTTGCAGAGCGGTTGGGCCTCGAACGCGGACGGCTCGTAGTCCTGGACGCTCGTACTCCACGCAACCGCGCCCGCCTCGGAGAACGCCGGGATGTGGGGGTACATCCCCTGGAGGGACTCGGCGATGTCGATGTATATCTCCCGGCGCTCGTCCTGGTCGATGACCTGCCGGGCCTCCCGGATTTGCTCGTCGATTCTCTGGAGTTCCTCGCTGTCCTCGGACTGGTAGAGGAAGCTCGCGGAAGCGTTGCCCGCGACGCCATCGTCGAGTCCGCCCTCGTCGTTGCGGAGGTCCCGGAACAGGTAGTAGAAGAACCCGTCGGGGTCCTGTCCGCCCGACCAGCCGTAGATGTTCACGTCGAAGTCGCCGGTGTCGAGCTGGTCGAGCCACTGGCCGGTCGTCACCTCGCGGACCTCGGCGTCCCAGCCGATTTCGCTGAGTTCGTCCTGCAGGACGATGGCCATGTTTTTGAACTTCGAGCTGGCGAGCGACGAGATGGTGATGGTCTCGCCGTACCCGTCCCCGTAACCGGCGTCGTCGAGGAGCGACTGAGCCTGCTCGTAGTCCTGCTCGGGGTAGAACTCGTCGCGCCACTCCTCCCACGGGAAGTCCCAGCTCTCGTTGACCTCCTGGGGCATGAACCCGTAGTTCCGCTCGCCGAGGTCGCCCGCGGTCGCGTTGAGTATCTCGTCGTAGTCGACGAGATACTGCATCGCCTCGCGCACCTGCACGTCGTCGAACGGTTCCCGCATCGTGTTGAACAGGAGCCCGTTGTAGTCGAACTCGGGGACGCGGGACATCTCGATGCCGTCCTCGGACCGGGCCCGCCCGAGGAGGTCCTTGGGGACGTTCGCCTCGTGAACCCCGCCGGACGCCAGTTCGACGAACTGGACCTGCGCCTCGGGGATGATGCGCATCCGGACGGCGTCGAGGTTTGGCTGCTGTAGGAAGTAGTCGTCGTAGCGCGTCAGTTCGACGTGCGACGAGGACTCCTGGCTCTCGAACTGGAACGGCCCCGAGCCGATGGGGTTCTCGCCGAACGCCTCCGGACCCTGCTCTTCGGCGATGTGCTTGGGGACGACCGGGGCGTTCATGTCAGTTAGGTTCAGCTGGAACAGCGCGAACGGGTAGCTGAGGTTGAACGTCACCTCGTAGTCGCCGGTCGCCTCCACCTCGTCGATGAAGTCGAGGTTCGCCCGGTTCGGCGAAGCGTTGTCGGGCTCGAGAATCCAGTTGATGGTATAGGCGACGTCTTCGGCGGTGAGGTCCTCCCCGTCGTGGAACGTCACGTCGTCGCGTATCGGGATGACGAACGTGGTCTCGTCTTCCTGCTGTGGCTGGTCGGCGGCGAGGTGGGGCACGAACTCCGACCCGTCCGGACTCATGACGTACAGGGTGTCGAACACGTACGGGAGGAAGCTGTTCACCCACGCGAGTTCGTTCATCCGCGGGTCGAGCGTCGGAGCGTCCTCCGCGGTCGAGTCGATGAAGGTGCCGCCGAGCGGGGCCTCCGACTGGTCCGTTGTCCCCCCGTCCGACTGGTCGCCCGTCGTCGAACCGCCGGTGTCGTCGGTGTCTCCAGCGGTGGTAGTCGTAGCCTGTTCGTCCGTGTTGCTCCCGGAACAACCTGCGAGCAGCGTCCCGCCCAGAAGACCTGACGTCGCCAAGAAGCGACGCCGGTCGATTGTCGAATATTCGTCGGACATGATTGGTCGTACGGTCCTGCGCGACCGTGTCACCCGATAGCAAGTCGAAAGGTGGTAAATAAGTGGGCCCTATCATACTAGCCATCAATCCGGTGCCCGGCTTCTCGCCCGGCCGAGCCCAGGCTACCGCCCTCAGTTTCCGGATTATTCCTCCACGACGACCTCGGTTCGGTCGTACAGTCCCCGGCGTTCCCAGTCGTCGGCCGCGAGGTAGCCGGTGAACTCACACGGCCCCTCCTGGTCCGTCCAGACGTCCCCGTCGACGCTCGAACGCCGGATGCGGCCGTCCCACGCGGCCTCGAAAACCTTCCGCTCGCCGCGGGCGAAGACGACCGTTCGGTTCGCGTCCGGCGCGTCGTATCCGCGCTCGTCGGCCTCGGGGACCCCGTCTACCTGCCATCCCCACAACCGACTCGTCGGGAGCGTGACCGAGACCGGCAGGGGGAGCCGATTCCGGATGGCGATCCGGAATCGGGTGGGCTCGCCGAGCGCCATCCTATCGGGACCCCGGACCTCGACTGAGAGGCCGCGCAGCACCACCGCGTCGGGGACAAGTCCGGCGGTCCAGCTGCTTTCCTCGTCGTCGAAGGCTCCGCTCGACGTCGGCAGTCGTCGCATCTTGCTACCGTTTCGTGTGTCCTCGACTCAACGCTTTCGCTCCGCGAGGTCGGTTTCTCACCCCTCGCCGAGGTCCCCAGGAACCAGGTCGTCGCCGAGGACGTCCTCGCAGGTCTCGCCTTCGCGAATCAGGTCCACATCACCGGACTCGCGCACCAGCACGACCGGCGGTTTGGGCTCGGCGTTGGTGTGGCTCGCGCTTCCGAGCGAGTACGCCCCGATGCGGTCGACGGCGAGCACGTCGCCCGGGTCGAGTTCGGGGAGCGAGACCCCCTCCTGAATCACGTCGCCGGTGTAACAGAGCGGTCCGGCCACGTCGTACGTCGCGGTCGATTCCCCGGACGAGGCGGCGTAGATGGGGTAGGGCCAGTAGGAAGACACCGCGTTCGTTCCGGCGTCGAGCACGGCGAACGTCGAGTGGGGCGTTTCCTTCACCACGCCCACCTCCGCGAGCAGGGTTCCGGCGTTGCCGACCAGTCGGCGACCGGGTTCGACGAACAACTCGGGTTCCGAGAGGTCGTGGTCGGTCGCGGCCGCCCGCACCGCGTCGGCCATCGCCGCGACGATGGCCTCGGTGTCGGGAACGTCCTCGTCGTAGGGCACCGGGAAGCCGCCGCCGAGGTCGAGTACGTCTATCTCGACGCCGGTCTCGTCGCGCACCTCGGCCGCGAACGCGAGCATCTCGCGGGCCGCCACCTCGTAGGGTTCGACGCCGCGAATCTGGCTCCCGACGTGCAGCTGAACGCCTGCGAGGGTCAGATTCTCGGCGTCGACGGCGTCCCGCGCGACCGAGAGCGCGCGCCCGGACTCGATGTCCAGCCCGAACTTGCTCTCGCGGGTCGCGGTCGCGACCTCCGGGTGGGTCGGCACTTCCATCGCGGGATTTCCGCGAATCAGCACCTTCGGTCCGGAATCCGTCCGGTCTGCGGCCTCCCGGATGTTCGCCAATTCGGTTTCGTTGTCCACGAGGAAGTATTCGACGCCCAGCGACAGCGCCCGCTCGACGTCCTCGAGGGGTCGGTTCATCCCGGTCAACAGCACGTTCTCGGGGTCGAACCCCGCCGCCTGCGTCGCCGAGAGTTCGCATCGGGCGTACGCCTCGGCGTGACAGCCCTCGTCGCGAAGCACCGACAACACGCCGAGGTTGTAGTTGGCCTTCACCGCGAAGTGGACTGTGGAGTCGGGATAGTGGTCGTCGAGCGCCGACCGAACCTCCCGGTAGTTGCGACGGAGATCGGCCTCCCAGAAGACGTACAGCGGTGTCCCGAACTGCGCTACTCTGTCCGAGTGGTCGAGGAGGCGAGCTTTTCGCGCGGAGAGGTCCATAGGTCAGCGGAAGGGGTAGGTCAGTAAAAACGGTTGGCCTAGCATGGACGGTGACGTCCGACCGGGATTCGTCGCGTTGAACCCCGACCGCGCATCGAAATCGCCTTTCGGGGACCGCTCTGGACGGCTGGCGGGGAACAGCCGCCGCGTTCGGAGGCGACCCACGCTTCTTCGGTTCCGGAAGTATGTGGGTCGTTCCCGTGGGATTATTCCGTTCCAGTAGAACGTGTCACGACATGTCCGACGATTCCACGGTCGACTTCGAGGAACTCGAGCGACTCGTCGCCGCACGCGGGCCACCGGGCGACGAGTATCCGGTCGCGAACGTGTTCGCCGACCTCGTCGAACCGCACGTCGACTCGCTTGCGGTCGACGAGATGGGCAACGTGATCGCCACCAGCGAAGGTGATTCGAGCGCGCCCGAGATACTGCTCGCGGCCCATACCGACGAACTCGCCTTGCTCGTCGACGAGGTCACCGAGGACGGATTCCTCGAATACCGGATGCTCGGCGGCCACTACAAGGGCAACCTCCCCGGCCAGCAGGTCGTGGTCGGCCCCGACGCGGTTCCCGGCGTAATCGGCCCCAAGTCGCGCCACTACATGAACGAATCGGAGAAAGAGTCGCTCGCCGACGACCTCGTCATCGACGTGGGAGCGACGTCCCCCGACGACGTCGCCGACCTGAACGTCCGACCCGGCGACCACGCCACGTGGGACCGCGAGGTGACCCGGCTCGCCAACGACCGCATTGCTGGGCGGGCGCTCGACGACCGAATCGCGCTGGCGACGCTCCTCGCGGTGGCACGGACCGAAGACGTCGACGCAACCGTCCACTACGTCGCGACCGTCCAGGAGGAGGTCGGCCTCCGGGGGGCGCGGGCTGCCGGATTCTCGGTCGACCCCGACGTGGCCCTCGCAGTCGAGGTCTTTCCGGCCGACGACTTCCCGGCCGGGGACCCGGCCGACCCGACGGTCGCGGTCGGCGAGGGGCCGGTGGTGGAGTTTGGCGACGGCACCTCCGAGTACCTGTTCGGCGGCGTGCTGGTGGACCGCCAAACGTTCGAGTGGCTCACCGCCGCCGCCGACACCAGCGACGCGGCGGTCCAGCACGCGGTGTTGCTGAGCGGCACGACTGACGCGACCGAGTTCCAGCGCGTCCGCGGCGGTCGGCACGCGGGAGCTATCGGGGTCCCGTGTCGGTACACACACTCGCCAGTCGAAACCGTCTCGCTCGCCGACGTGAATCAAACGGTCACGGTGCTCGCCGAGGCACTCCGGACCGAATTCCCCGCACGCGAGGAGGTCCGACACGGATGAGGCCGGACCGACCGACGTTCGAAACCGACGCCGACCTCGCCGACTACGTCGACAACTACGCCCGGAAGCTCGATGGCCGACTCGGGGTCTTCCTCGGGTTCCCGCGCGGCCCGGACGACTTCGAGGTCGTCTACCGCTCGCGCGCCGCCGAGACGTTCTCCAGCGCCAGCGTCATCAAGCTCCCCGTCCTCTACGCCCTCTACGAGAAGTACGACGGGCGTCTCGGGGGTCTCGACCGCCCGCGCGAAATCGCGCCCGAGAACCGGGTCGCGGGGAGCGGCCTCTTTCACCTGCTCTCGGAGACCCGACCGTCCCTCCAGGACCTCGCGCGGGCGATGATCGCCATCAGCGACAACGCCGCCACCAACGAACTCATCGACGAGGTCGGAATCGAGCGCATCGAGCAGTCGGCCCGCGACCTCGGTATGGCCGACACCCGCCTGCGCCGGAAGTTGATGGCGACGCTCGGCGACAACGACCTCGACGTGACGCGCGAGTGGCCCGAGGGCGAACCCGCGAACGCGACGACGCCAGCCGACTGCGCACGGTTTTTCGCGGACGTTCTCCACGAGGCGACCCTCTCGTCGGCCGCCTACGACCGGCTGGTCGTTCCGCTCGAAGAACAGAAGCACGCGACGTCGTTCCCGCGGTACCTCCCCTTCGAGACGCCGATCGCCCACAAGACCGGGAGCATCCCGACCGCCGCGCTCGACACGGGATACGTCTCGGACCCTGACTCGAACGACTCGCCGCTGGTGTTCGCGGTGTTCGCCGACCGTCTCGAGCACGGGCGAGACGGCAGCGACGCTATCGCCGAGATCGGCGACGCGGTGTACGCGTGGCTGGTGAACCGGAGCGCATAACCGTCGTCCTCCCGCACGCTTTCGATTTCGCCACGCCTGTTGTCGGGGCGGTCGCCGTGGTGGGCCGCTCGTCGGCTATCGAGGAGCGTTCGAACGCCCGACTCGCGCGGATGCGCCGACGTCCCCGCGCGTCTCGTCTGCCGGTGAGTCAACACTTAACACCCCGGCGGAGCCACTCTCCGAGCAGATGACACCGTTCGCCCGAGAGTTCGACGGGAACGTCACAGGTCGGGGGTCGTCCCGATGACTGACCTTTCGATATCCGACGTGCTCGACCTCGAGTATCCGAGCGCGCCCGAGTGGTCCGCCGACGGCCGGTTTTTGGCCGCGCTGGTCTACGAGGACGACGGGAGCGCGCTGTACGTCGCGGACACGGATTCACTGGACTCCGAACCACGGCGCGTCTCGCCGGGGGAGGGCCACGTCACCGCGTTCGAGTGGGCTCCCGAGGCTCGCCCCGCCGCGTTCGTCGTCACGACTGACGCGGGCGAGACCTACCGGGGCGACGCCGCCGACCGGTCGCTGGAACTCGTCGCGCAGTCGCCCGAGGGCGAGGCCCACCACGAGTGGTCGCCCGACGGCGACATGGTGGCCTTCTATCGCGACGGCCGGGTGGCGGTACGGGATGTCGACAGCGGCCTCGAGCGGACGTTCGACCTGCCCAGCCACGACACGTTCCTGCCGGGCGAGCGCATGCTGACGTGGGGGGCCGAGGGTGGTCTCGCGTTCTCGTTCACCGACCGGGAGGCCCGACAGGTCGGGGTTGTCGACCCACGGACGGGCAACCTCGTGTGGCGGACCGACGCCCCCGCCTCCTCGTACAATCCGGCCTGGCTCGCGGACGGCCGGCTCGTCTTCGAGCGCATCGCGGAGCGTCGGACCGTCCGGTCGGTCGTCGCGGTCGCTCCCGAGACCGGCGATCGGACCGTCCTGGTGCGCGAGACCGACGACCAGGGTGTGGTCTCGACCGGCGCGCCGACCGTCTCGCCCGACGGGTCCCGGCTCGCGCTCGCGCTCCCGCTGGACGGCTGGGAGCACGTCCACCTCGTCGAGGCCGACACGGGCGACCGCCGCCAGCTGACGGCCGGGGCGTTCGAGGACAAAGGGGTGGCGGGCTCGTCGCCCCAGTGGGTCGACGACCGGACGCTGGCGTTCGCGTCGAACCGCCGGGAGGCGGGTCAGCGCCACGTGTTCGCCGTCGACGTCCCGTCCGGAGAAGTCACGCCCCTGGTCACCTCGTCGGGGACCAACGTGTATCCGCGGCCGTCGCCGTCGGGCGACCGACTGGCCTACGTCCACGCCGACCGCGAGCGCTCGCCCGAGCTCCGGCTGGCGTCGGTCTCGGATGCGGACGCCGAGACGGACTCAGCCGTCCGGATACTCGAGTCGGGAGTCGACGACTGGCCGGTCGCCCCCGTTCCGCCCGAACCGGTCGGCTTCGAGAGCGACGACGGGACTGAGATCAGGGGCTATCTGTTCGACCCTCGCGAGACCGACGCCGTGGCCGATGGGGCGACCGACTTGCCGGCCGTGGTGTGGGTCCACGGCGGGCCGATGCGACAGATGCGGGACGGCTGGCACCCCTCCCGGGCGTACGGGCTCGCCTACGCGTTCCACCAGTACCTCGCCCATCGGGGGTACGTCGGTCTGCTGGTCAACTACCGGGGCGGCATCGGCTACGGGAAGGCGTTCCGGCAGGCGCTGGCCGACGGCTACGGCCGGGTCGAGATGGCGGACGTGGCGGCCGGAGCCGCGTATCTCCGGGACCGGCCGTACACCTCGGATTCGGTCGGCATCTGGGGGCTCTCGTACGGCGGGTACGCCACACTCCAGCTGCTCGGCACCCGTCCCGAGGCGTTCGACGTCGGCATCAACCTCGCCGGACTGGCCGACCTCCAGTGCTACGAGGAGTGGGCCCACGAGACCAAGTTCCCCGCCATCGAGTCGTCCCAGTCGGTGTTGCTCGGCGGCTCGCCCTGGGAGGCGGGCGAGGAGTGGGACGCCGCGAGTCCACGGACCCACTTCGAGAACTACGAGGCACCGCTGTACAACTTCCACGGGACCGACGACGCCTACGTCAACTTCGAACAGCTCGACGTGGTGGTCGAAGGGATGCTCGAACACGACAACGACTACGAGGCCGAGTACTTCCCCGACGAGAACCACGTCTTCGCCCGGCGGGCGACGTGGCGGCGCACCCTCCGGAAAGTGGCGGCGGCGTTCGAGTCCCACCTCCGGTGAGCCGGCCGGTCCCGTGGCGCTGTGTAGCGACCGCGTGACCGTGGGCCCCGATGTGGCTCATCCCTCGAAAGCCCTCGCTCGCGCGGCGAGACTCCCTGTAGCGCCATCGTCGGGCTCGCATGCGGTCGTCGCGTCGCCGAATGGAACGGTCACTCGGGACCAAACGCTTTCCCGTGGCGCATCGTGGTGTCGGCTATGGGGAAAATGCATTCGCGGCGGTGGGTCCTCCAGACCGGGGCGGCGGTCGGGAGTGTGCTCGCGCTCGGTCCATCGACCCGGGCAGGACCGCAACTTTCGAACGAACTCCGCATCGAGAGCGACGGCGGGGGCGTCGCAGCGTACGAGTTCACGGTGACGGGGTCGCTCCAGCAGGTCGGCGACGGCGACCACGTCGACGGCAATCGAGCGTGGGGTCACGTCGGTCCCGACCGGGACACCGACAGGTTCCAGTACACCGGCGACCTCGACGCGGTCGTCCTCGCGGGGCCGGCGACGCTCTACCGGGGCGGAACCCGGACTCGGACCGCCGGGTTCCCGCAACCGGACGGAACCCTCACGAGCGCGAACCTCGACCCCGACTCGGGGACGAACGAGCTCCGCATCGAGAGCGACGGCGGCGGGGTCGCGGCCTACGAGTTCGCGGTCACCGGCTCGGTCGAGCAGGTCGACGACGACGATGACGTGGCGGGGTATCGGGCGTGGGGCCACGTCGGGCCCGAGCGCGGGGGCGACACGTTCGAGTTCACCGGCGAGGTGACGCGGTTCGAACTCGCCGGCCCGGCGTCGGTCTCGCTGAACGGCTCGCCGGTGACGCCCGACTCCGGGGGCTCGGACCCGGGGTTGGTTCGAGCGGCCCCCGACGCGGAAATCACCGCGACGCCCGGCACGACCGTACTCTTCGAGGCCGCCGCGCCCGGCTATCCGAACCGCCACCTCGACACCGACTGGTACGTCGACGGACGGGAGTACGTCGCGCCGGGCGCGTTCCACGGCCAGACGGGCGGTCGGGGCCGAACCGCCACCACGTATCCGTTCGAATCGACGGGGACCCACGAGGTGACGGTCGAGGCCTACGAGCGCGACGAGTCGGGCGGACGCGGGCAGTCCATCGGGTCGACCGAGTGGACGGTCGAGGTGGGTCCGGAGGGCAACACCGCTCCCACGGTCGAACTGGTGGCCCCCGACGGCCCGATTCCGGTCTCCCGGGACTCGCCCGAGCGCCGGACCTTCGAGGTGAGCGCCGCCGACCCAGAGGGCGCGCTCGACCGCGTGGTCTGGTGGGAGAGCCAGTGTGACTACGTCGTCGCGGTCGCGACCGTCTCCGGCCGGAGCGACGCCGCGACGCTCGACCACGCGCCGAGCGCGGGGTGCCCGCTGGGCGCGCGCGCCGTCGACCGCGACGGGGCGGTGTCCGACCTCGCGGGGTGGCGCTACGAGACCGGGGGCTGACCGTCTCGCCCGAGTCGGTCCGGACGCTCTGATTCGCACCAGACCTATGGCGCTGGTCCGCCAAGGACGGGTATGCGCGTCGCCGTCGCCGGAACGTTCGGACCGCTACACGACGGCCACCGGGCGATGCTCCGCGAGGCCCTGCGGGCGGGCGACGACGGGGTGGTGGTCGGGCTCACCACCGACGAGTTCGCCACGTCGACCCGCGACCGGTCGGTCCCGGGCTACGCCGAGCGCGAGCGGGTCCTCCGCGAGGCGGTCGCGGACCTCGACGAGTGGGGTCGG
The DNA here is from genome assembly GCF_004765805.1 of Halorussus halobius. Taxonomy (GTDB): domain Archaea; phylum Halobacteriota; class Halobacteria; order Halobacteriales; family Haladaptataceae; genus Halorussus; species Halorussus halobius. The sequence continues at coordinate 269,205 of NZ_SBIU01000005.1, forward strand.
AACGTCGAGATACGCGCGGTCGACGACGAGCACGGCTTCGCGGACGAGGACCCGGCGCTCGACGCGCTGGTCGTCTCGCCCGAGACCGACGACGAACTGGTCGACATCAACCGGCGGCGGGCCGAGCGCGGGCTGGCCCGCCTCGACGCCATCGTCGTGCCCCACGTCCGAGCCGACGACGGCGAGCGCATCTCCTCGACCCGCATCGCCCGCGGCGAGATAGACGAACACGGCACCCTGCTGTAGCCGGGCCGGCGTCCGCTCTATCCCCCGGCGTCTCGACTGCCACCGAATCCGATGACGCGGCAGGGACAACGTTATGGTTCGGGTGGGGCAAACGTGTCCGTATGGCCGACCTGCTGCCCTCCAGCCCCGACCCGGCCGCCGGCGAGGACGGGGCACCGCGAGTCATCGGCGTGGACAGCGACGACGCCGACGACCTGCTCGCGGCCCTCCAGTCCGAGACCGCCCGGGACCTGCTCGCGGCGCTGTACGACGAGCCCGCGACGCCCTCCGCGCTCGCCGACGAGATAGACACCTCCATCCAGAACGTCCGGTACCACCTCGAGAAGCTGACAGACGCCGACCTCGTGGAGGGCGTCGACACCGTCTACTCCGAGAAGGGCCGCGAGATGACGGTGTACGCCCCGGCCGCGAAACCGCTGGTCGTGTTCGCCGGGAGCGACGACGAGACGTCGGGGCTCGAGGACGCGCTCTCCCGGCTGCTGGGCGGGCTCGGCGTGTTGGCGCTGTCGAGTCTCGTCGTCCAGCGGTTCGCCAGCGAGGGCTCGCTGCTCCCGAGTCTGGCGATGGGCAACAGCGGCGACGCCGGCGGCGGCGGAGCCGGCGACGCGGCGACCGAGACGGCCGCGAGCCAGGGGGGCGCCACGACCACGAGCGCGAGCGGCGCGACGGGCGGCGGCGACGGCGCTGGGACCAACGCGAGCGAGGAGGTCGCGACCGATTCTCCGGGCGCAAACGGGGCCGGGCCGAACGCCGACGCGACCGAGACCGCGACGCCAGCGCCCACGGAGTCCGACGACGTGGGCATCTTCGACGTGACCGAGGAGACCGCCGAGCCCACGACCGTCGAGGAGGCCGCCCAACCGACCGGAGCCGAGGACGCGGCCGAGCCCACGACCGTCGAGGAGGCCGTCGAGACGACCCGGACGGTTGCCGACGCGGGCGGCGACGCGGCGACCGACCTCGTCGAGACCACGCGAGCCGCGACCGACGCGGTCGAGCCGACGACCGTCGACGCGGCCGGCGACGCGGCCGCCACCCTGCCGCCGGGACTGCTGTTTTTCGCCGGCGGGCTCGTGGTCCTCGCCGCGCTCGGCGTCGCGTGGTACCTGCGCGAGCGGTGACCCACCGTCCGGCCGTCGTTCGCGGGCGTCGACGGCCGCGCTCGGCTCGAGCGGGAAAAACGATGGGGCTTTTGTAGTAGGCCGGGGTAGCCTCTGTATGAACCAACTCCTGCAGAGCCGCGAGGCCGGCACCGACGACGCGGGCCTCTCGCGAGCCGACGACGACTTCGACTCGCTGCTGTTCTGCGGTCGGTGCGGCGAGCGATTCCGGGCGTCCGAAGCGACCGACGACGGCTGGTACTATCGGTGTCCGAGCGACGACTGCGACGCGGAGGGCATCCGCGAGGAGCTCTACCCCGTGAAGGACGTCCTGCCGTCGTCGCACTGACGCGCCGGTCGGCTCGACAGGGGTCACACTCGACGGCTCACCACACCGCCACGGCCCTGACCGGCGAGCCGTCGGCCCGGGCAAGCGCGAGCGGGTACGCCCGGAGCTCGAACCGCTCGGGGAGGTCGGCCAGCCCCGTCAGGTTCTCGACGACGAACAGCCCGCTCCCGAGCAGTTCGCGGTGGGCCGGGACGCCCGTCGGCTCGTCGCCGCTTTCGGGCGCGGGCCCGCTCGGGGTGGGGTCGGGACTCAGCGCGTCGAGGCCGACGTGGACGCCTCGGTCGGCGCAGTGGGCCGCCGCCCGCTCGCTCAGGTACGGGTGGTCGACGTAGCGCTCGGTGCCCCAGCGGTCGCTCCAGCCGGTCCGGACCGCGAGCAACTCGGCGTCGGGGTCGGCGGGCAGTTCCGCCGGCTCGATGGCTTCCCGGGCGCTCGCGTCCGAGCAGTCCACGAGCCGCGCGTCGAAGACGAATTCCTCCGGGTCGAACGCGTCGAGGTCCCTGCCGTCGGGTTCGGTGTGGCTCGGCGCGTCGACGTGGGTGCCGGCGTGGCTCCCGAGTCGGAGTTCGGTCACGCGGTAGCCGTCGGTCTCGTGGGTCGCGGCGGGGGCGAGTTCGACCGCGGGGTCGCCCGGATAGACGGTCGCGTCGGCGTCCAGGGGCTGTGAGAGGTCTCGCGTCGGCACGGGTTGGCCTTGCGTCCGGAGCCGTTTTGGCCCTCGGATTCCGACCGTCCGTGCGCCACGGATTTATACTCTCGGCGACTATCCGGCATACCATGATGGCGACCACCCACGCCCTGTTCGGGGTCGCGCTGGCGGCCGCGACGCTCGCAGTCGCCCCCGAGTTCGGGACGGCCGCGCTGGTCGCGTCGGTCGCGGGGAGCGTGTTCCCCGACCTCGACCTGTACGCGGGCCACCGTCGGACGCTCCACTACCCGGTGTACTTCAGCGCCGCCGCGCTCCCGGCCGTCGCGGTCGCCGCCTTCGCCCCGAGGCCGGCCACCGTCGCGCTGGCGTGCTTTCTGGTCGGGGCGGCGGCCCACTCGCTGTCGGACGTGCTCGGCGGCGGCCTGGAGCTCAAGCCGTGGCGGGCCACTTCCGAGCGCGCGGTGTACGACCACTTCCGGGGCCGGTGGCTCGGTCCCCGGCGGTGGATTCGGTACGACGGCGCGCCCGAGGACCTGCTGGTCGCGGTCGCGCTCGGCGCGCCCGCGTTCGCGGTGTACGACCGCCCGGTGCAGGTGTTCGTCGCCGCCGTCCTGGCGGTCTCGACGGCGTACGTCCTGGCGCGGAAGTCGCTGGCCGGACTGGCCGAGCGCCTCGTTCCGCTGGTCCCGCGGGCGCTTCGAGGCCACCTCCCCGAGCGGTTTCGAGCCGCGGCCGACCCGGCGTCTTCGGGTGAGGCCGTCGCGCCCTCCGGGACGGCCACTGCGTCCGCGAGCGAGGCCGACGACTAGGCGACTCGTCGCGCCTCGAACCCGTGTGAGCGGTGCAGTTTGCGGGTGCCGTGCGGTTGCGGTGTCGTGCGGTCAGACACGCGGTTGCGGTGCCCTGCGGTTTTCCTCGGGCCGAGCGACAGTTCGCTTCTCGCGGTGGCCCGGCTCCCGGAAGTAACTCGTAGCAGTGTGGTTCGCGGCGTCGTACCTCGTGACGTGGTTCGCAGTTCGTGACGTGGCTCGCAGGGCCATCATCTCCTCGACACTCGTTCGGAGCTACCTACTGCCGTGGCATCGGAGAAACCGCAACCACACCCACACCCGCATCCGCAACTGCACCGCGGCCGCGCCGTGGAGGCACGCTCCCACGAGCCGCGCCCCACGTCGTTCGACGAGACGCCGACGGACAATCCGCGTCCGTCGAGCCAGCGCGCGACGACCGACGGAGAACCCATCGGCGCGCCTATTTCACGGGGTCCTCGCCGTCGTCCGCGACCGCGTCCCGGTACTGCTCGCGGGTGACCGTGTACCGATGGAGGTCCCGGCCCTCCCCGTCGGCCGGGACGAAGTCGCGGAGCAGGCCGTCGTACTCGCCGCCGAACGCCGTCACGTACTTCTCGATGGCGCGCCGCGACCGGTCGTTGCCGTCCTGATGGGACGCGCCCACGACATCGAGGTCGAGACGGTCGAACGCCACCGCAAGCAGCGCCGCCGCGCGCTCGCCGGAGTAGCCCCGGCCCCAGAACGGTTTGCGGAGCCAGATGCCGAGTTCGGCCGACCCGCGCTCCCAGTCGACGTGGAGGTTGGTCGTGCCGGCGAGTTCGAGCGAGCCCGAGTCGGCCTCGCTGGTCGGTCTCCCGATGCGGGTCGCGCCGCCGTCGGCCAGTTCGCGCTCGCGGACCAGGACGGCGTAGGTCGCCTGCTCGCGGTCGTCCCACTGGCGCTCGACCTCGCCGAGGTACTCGCGGGTGTCCTGCGGGCTCTCGTGGGGGTCCCACATGACGTACTCGCTGATCTCGCCCATGTCGGGCGCGTCGGCCCGCATGTGACGGTAGAGCCGCCTCGGCGGGACGTTGGCCCGACAGAGACGACGGAGGCGGAGCCGCTCGGTCTCGATCTCCTCGGGAAACACGGTCGGTACTCGGCGCGCGCGGATTTGGGCGCTTTGGCTGTGGGCGTTCGCCGGGACGGATTCGCTCCGGAACCAGTTTGGGGGTAGTGATATCGGGATACCAGCCCGGGATGACAGACACTGACTGTCGGTCAGGTCTGCGTTCCCGGCGTCACCGCGGAGCGACATCAAACTCCAGATGCTGGCAATACTGGCGCTGCGAGCGACGGCTCCCGCCACAGCCGACCCGGCCACTTTCAGTTTCACCGCGCTTGGCCGACCCCTTTAGGCTCCCGACGCGAGGTCACCCCATGGCCAGTTCAGCCCACGCCACCGGCCGGACCGAAGTCTTCGACCAGCTCTGTGCGGCCATCGCCCGCGAGCGGGGCGGCGCGGACGTCTACCTGATGGCCGCGAGCGCTCTCCGGCGGGCGAACGGGGCCTACTCGCTGGTCGGCCTCGAATCGGGCGGCGACCGCGTGGTCTACCACTACGAGGGCGTGTTCGTCTCGGCCATCCCGTTCGACGCCGAGGGCGTCCGACAGGCCGAGGCCGAGACGCTCGCCCGGAACGCCGACGCCCGGGAGGGCCTGAGCGACGTCGAGTACGCGTGGGTCCACCCCGACTACCGCGACCTGCTCGGGTAGCTCGGGTCCCGGCGTCTCGACCGGGTCGCTCCGCGACCGACCTGCCGGGCGAGTCCCTCCTGGCCGGGGAATATATGCACGTCTACGGCGTGACCTGACGCGTGCCAGAGGACCCCGACGGAACGCGCGCGTCGACCAGCTCCGACGAACCGAGCTCCGGCGACGGTCCGGACGGCCGCGTCACTTCCCGCGCCGAGGGCGGCGACGCGACGCGCGAGGACGACCCCTCCCGGCGGAGCGTGCTGGCGGCGGCTGGCGCGGCCACCCTCGGCGGCGCGCTGTCGGCGCTTGGGGCGGGAGACGTGACCGCCGCGCGTCTGGACCCGGACGCGACCGCCGAGGCCCTCGCGGTCGAGCGGACCGACGACGCCTCGACGTTCCCCCTGTCGGTCGCCAGCGGCGGCCCGACGCCGGCCGGGGTGTTGCTGTGGACCCGCGTCGCTCCCGACGCCTACGACGGCGAGACCGAACTCGGCGTCGAGGTGGCCGAAGACGAGTCGTTCGACCGGACGACGTATCGCGGAACCGTTCCGCCCGAGGCGTTCGGCCCGGACCGCGACCACACCGCGACGGTCGACGTAGACGGCGAACTCGGGCCGGACGGTCGCTACTTCTATCGGTTCGTCTACGACGGCGACGCCAGCGAGGTCGGCCGGTGTCGGACCCTGCCCGAGGCCGACGCCAGCCCCGAGTCGCTCCGGCTGGCGGTCGCGTCGTGCAACAACTACCGCCACGGCTACTTCGGGGCGTTCGCCCGCGTGGCCGAGGAAGAGGCCGACTTCCTGCTCCACCTCGGGGACTTCATCTACGAGACCGGCGGCGAGGGCGTCGGTGACCGGTCCATCGACCTGCCCAGCGGGGACGAGCACGCCCGCGATCTGGCGGACTACCGCCACCTCTACCGGACGTATCGGTCGGACGCCGACCTCCGGCGCGCGCTCAGGTCCCACACGATGATACACGTCTGGGACGACCACGAAATCGTCGACGACCGGTGGTGGGACTACGACGCCGACGCCCCGGCGAGCGCGACCCATCCCCGCGGCGACGACCCGGAGTTCATGCGCGACCTGTACGTCGACGGCATCCGGGCGTACACCGAGTACGTTCCGGCGCGGATACGCTACGACCCGGGCGGGGACGACGAACTCGACCCCGACGCGCTCCACGAGGACGTCCGGCTCTATCGGTCGCTCCGGTTCGGCGACCTCGCGGAACTGTTCCTGACCGACCAGCGGCTCTACCGGTCGACGCCGCCGGCCGCCGGCGACGCCGGACCGGCAGCGTCGGTCGAGACCGCGGCCGAGGAGCCCGGCCGGACGATGCTCGGGAGCGACCAGCGCGAGTGGCTCCTGGAGGGGATGACCGGCTCGGACGCCCGGTGGACGCTGTGGGGGAACGAGGTGCTGGCGTCGGCGTTCCGGTTCGTCTCCGACGCGGAGGTCAGGGTCAACGCCGACGCGTGGGACGGCTACCGCGAGGAGCGCCAGCGCATCACCGCGGCCCTCGCCGATGCGGACGTCGAGAACGTGGTCGCGCTCACCGGCGACATGCACAGCTACCTCGCGGGGTACCTGCTGACCGACTACGGGCTGGGGTCGACGGGCGACGGGGCGACGGGGACCGGCGACCGCGTGGGCGTGGAGTTCATGGCTCCGGCGGTCAGCAGCGACAACCTCGTCTCGATGGGCGACCTGCCCGACTCGGACACCGTCGTCGCGGGACTGCAGGCGGTCAACCCCCACGTCGAGTGGTTCGACAGCAGCCACTGGGGGTACGCCACGGTGGCAGTGAGCCGGGACGAGACCGTGTACTCGGCGTACGCGGTCGACCGGACCACGGACGCGCCGGGCGGGGCCGACCTCCTCCGCGAGTACCGCGTGCCGGCCGGGACGCCCGAGATGGAGCGCGTCGACGGCGGGGACGGGGCGGGAACCGGGACCGGCGGAACCGAAGGCGAGTGAGACCGAGCGGTCGCCGAGACCGACGCGACGGCGGCTGAGGGACCGGACGACGAGGTTCGTTCCACCCTTCGACCGAGGATTTTTAACGTCGGACTGTGACCAACACGTACAGGTTCCGGGGTCGTCATTCCCATGTCCACTCATCCGACGTTCGCGCCCTTGCCCGAGCACGCCGGTCTCGACGTCGTCGACCCCATCGAGACACGACACTTCTCGCTGTACACCGACGCGCCGGTCGACCCGAGCGGCGGCGACGTCGACCGATTCGCCTTCCCGGTCGCGACGGCCTGCGAGATTCGGTGCGGCCGCATCGCGCTCCCGTACATGGTCCCCATGGAGGTGCGGACGCCCGACGGCGACCACCGGACGTCGGTCGACCTGCCGACCGTCCGGGAGTTCCCCGCCGACGAGTACCTGCTCGAACTCCACTCGCCCATCAAGCTCTACCTCCGAGTCACAGGCGGGATGTCCGTCGACACGACCGGCGACGAGGTCGGTATCGAGTTCGACGGGACGGTCGCGGTCGAGGTGGGCGCGCGGTCGTACCACAGCGCGCCCGCCGCGACGGTTACGGTGCCCGACGACCCGGAGGCGATGATGACCGCGGTATCGACGTTCGGGTCGGCGCTCAAGACGGCCTCGCCCGAGCGGGCGTGGCCGACCCTGCGCGGCCACCCGCCCGAGATAGCCCGCGGCGACGAGCTCTCGGTCCCCGACGGCCTCGACGCGCCCGACACCGGCGTCACCGTCTCGATTCCCGCCGAGTACGGCCACGTCTACGCGGTCGCGCCGCTGGCGTACTACCTCGGCGCGGACGTGGTGCCCGGCGAGACCGCCCGCCTGACGGCCGCCTCGGGCGTCGACCGCTCGCTTGGTGCGGACGTCCGAGCGGTCGGCGAGTCGGTCGAGTCGCTGCTCAAGCGCGTGTTCTTCCTCGATTGCGTGGTCCGGACCGAGGGGCTGTACCCCGACGACCTCCACGAGCGCGACGTGCTCGAATCCCGCGTCGACCGCGACCTCGCGGGGCTGTACGACGCGCCTCCGGCCGACCGGCTCGCGGCGTACCTGTCGGTGTCCGACGAGGCGGTCGCCGCCATCGAGTCGCCGTGGCACCGGGTCACCCACGTCCGGCCCGACCCCGAGACGGTCGAACTCCTGCCGTACGTGGTCAACGACCTCTCGCTGGTGGCGGTCGAGCCGGCCGACCGCGACCCGTGGTCGCCGACCGAGAGCCAGCGCAAGACCGGGGACGTGGTCGACTCGTTCGTCAGGAGCGCGAGCGCGGGCGGGGACGACTTCCTCCGGTCGGCTCGGCCACGCGGGTCGTTCCGTCGGAGCGGCGAGCTCGAAGGCGAGCCCGAGCAATCGGGCCGCGACCGACCGGGCGACCACGAGTCCAGCGACGACGGGTCGGCCGACTCGGCCCGCGGCGTGCCCGGCGAAGGCGGGTACATCCCGCTGCCGGACGTCGACGCGCTCGAACAGGCGTGGGTCGGCGACCGCACCCCCATCGAGGGGACCAAGCTCCTCAAGCCGGCGTTCGAGCACGACCGCACGACCTCCGAGGACGGCAGGGTCGAAATCACGGTGGTCTGCAACGACGAGGAGATGCGCGAGGAACTCGACTCGACCGCGGAGATATACGGCACCCGCGAGGACCTTCGCACCGAGGTCACCTGCGAGTTCGGCGTGACGACCGCCGAACTCCGCGACCTGCTGGCCCGCGACAGCGACATGTTCCACTTCATCGGCCACATCGACGGCCTCGGCTTCCAGTGTGTGGACGGCATCCTCGACGCCGGGACTCTCGACGCCACGGGCGCGAAGACGGTCCTACTGAACGGCTGTCGGTCCCACGACCAGGGGGCCGAACTGGTGGCGGCGGGTGCCCGCGCGGCGGTCGTGAGCCTGGCCGACCTCTGGAACTCCGGCGCGATGGAGGTCGGCGAGACGTTGGCGCGATTGTTCCACCACGGATTCAGCATCGGCCACGCGATGACCATCGTCCGCGAGTACACGTCGTTGGGCGGGGACTACGTGGTTCTGGGGGACCCCGGTGTGACGTTGAGTCAATGCGAGAACGGAATTCCGACGATGTATCACGTTGACCCGAATCCGCAGAACCCTACAAATTCCGACGAGATACGGATCACATCGTATTCGTATCCGATTCGGAGTTATAACATCGGCTCGACAGTGCGGTTGTACGTTCCGGGTTCTAAATACCAACACGTTGCGACCGGGACCGGTGTAGAAACGGAGGTTCCGATGAATTCGTTCAGGGAACTCTTTACGTCTACTCCGGAACCGATAATCGTGGGTAACGAACTAACGTGGACCGACGTCTGGCTTTGAAATTACGGGCCTGCTCTCCCACCGCAAGAACCTGCAACCACATTCCCTGCCTGACTGAGCAACAGTAGCAGCATCGACAGCGCGCCCATCATCTTCGGATTCTCCGCGAGCCACTCTTTGAGGTCGGACGTGTTCGCCATTGCAGGCTAGCGTTCAATTCGCGGTGCTTTCTTCTTTTCTAAATATTACCTATTATAAAAATATGATGAAAAGAGATAATTTCGAGGGACTCACGTGAAGACACGACGTCCAGCACCATATTACTCACGGCGCGGGTAACCCGGAGAGAGAAATGAATACAGATTTGATACGGGAGAAAATTTATAACTATGCCGGTTGTATCAGCATCACGAGACAGCTATGGCGACTGACGGGCCCCTCGAACGAGGCGCGGACGGACCGCCGGACGACTTCCAGGCGTTCGTAAACCTGCTGAACGAACTCAAGGCGACCGGCTGCGCGCTGCTGGTGGTCGGCGACACGTCGCGGGACCTGTTCACCCGGGCGAGCGGTCAGCTCCTCGGCGACGCCGACGTGTTGCGCCACCGGGTGCTCGCGGTCACCGACGCGACGCCGACCAGCGTCGCCGAGCGCCTCCCCGACCCGGCCGAGACGCCGCGCCCGCTGACCGAGACGACCCGCGTGGTGAACCACGCGGAGGCACCGCGGTCGGTCACCGCCGCGACCAGCCCCGACACGCCGCCCGAACTGGCCGGCATCGAGGAGGTCCGCATCGCCGACCCCGAGCTGACGGGGCTCCAGTCGGCGCTGTGCCAGGCCATCGACGACGTGAGGGCCGACGCCGCCCGACTGAAGCCCGCCGACCTCCGGGTCGGCATCGACTCGCTCGCGCCGCTGCTCGACCACTACGACGTCGAGGTCGTCGCGACGTGCCTCGACGCGGTGGGCGACCGGGTGCGCGCCCACGACGCCATGGCCCACTACGTGCTGCCGCGGGACTACGACGCCGACGCGGTCCAGGCGCTGGTCCCCCACGTCGACGCCGTGGTCGAACTCCGCGCCGTCGACCCCGGCGCGTACGGCCACGACGCCCAGCAGCGCTGGCGCGTCCCCCGGGAGAACGTCGAGACCGAGTGGACGCCGCTGTGAGGGTCGCGAATCGCGTCTGAGACCGGGTCGTCGCCGTAGCTCCTTCGGCGACGTTCGTCCGTCACCATTGCTCGTCTGTCGCCTTCTCACCGCCGGTTCCCGCTCGCTGGCGTCTCGCTCGTCGTCGTTCCACACCCGACCTCAGGAGAACGGCGTCCGTCGGGCGGAGACGTCGCGGCTCCGAGTCGAACCGGTTCCGAATCGGGCAGCAGCCCGACGGTCGCGCCGAGCTACTCCGACTGCTCGCTCAACTGGGCCGTGTTGAGCTTCTGGCGGCTGAAGTCGGCCGGTCCGAACGGCGGGATGTCGACGTAGTCGTACCAGAACAGCTCGTCGGTCTCGTGGTACACCGGGAGGAACGCCACGTCCTCCCAGTTGGCCTCCTCCATCCGTACGTAGGCCTCGTTTCGGGCCTGCTCGGCCTCGTCGGTCGGCGCGCTGTTGTTCTGAATCTGCTCCCAGCCGTCGATGGCCTGCTGAGCCGCCTCGGTGTCCGACCAGTTGACGTACGAGACCGGCGCGTCCATCGACGTGTCGGTCTGTGGCGGGTAGGCCAACTGGAGGAAGTTGTCCGGTGCGGGCCAGTCCATGACCCAGCCCAGCGAGTACGACTGGAGGTTCCCCTCCCGCCCGCGCTGGAGCAGGGTCGAGAACGGCGCGCTCTCGATGTTCATCTGGATGTGGGCGCTGGCGAGCTGGTCGCGCAGGAGCTGGGCCACCTGCTGCCAGGTGTCCGACCCCTCGTAGATGGTGAACGTGAACTCGTACTGGTTGTTCTGCCCGTAGCCGGCGTCCTCCATCACCTGCTGGGCCTGTTGAATCCGGGCCTCGTTGTAGCCGTACGGGTAGTTGTCCGCCGCGTGCTGGGCGTACGCCTCGGAGCCGCCGGGGTAGATGTTGGGCGGCGTGAAGTGGTACGCCGCCGCCCCGCGCTCCTTGAATATCTGCCGGATGGCCTGCTGCTGGTTCAGCGCGTACGCGGCGGCCTGCCGCGCCGGCTTCTCGACCGCGTCGGTGTTGAAGCCGACGTAGTACGTGTTGATGGTCGCCACCGCGAGGTAGTTGAGCGTCGCGTCGTTTCGCACGGGCCCGTACGACCCGATCTGTCGGCCCGAGTCGTCGGTCTCCTCCACGCTGACCAGGTTCGGGTCGTAGAACGGCGTCGGGATGTTGAACGCGTCGGCGTTCCGATTCATCGCGTAGGTGTACTGGGCGTTGTCGTCCTCGATGATGGCCCAGTTGACCGCGTCGACCGACGCCACTTCCCCGTGGTAGTCGTCGAACCGGGACACCTCCGCTTGGTCGTTTGATTGCCACGCCTCGAACTGGAACGGCCCGGCCCCGACCGGGTTGCTGGTCGCGAACTCCTGGTACTCCATCTCGCCGTCGTAGCCCTCGATGTCGCCCACGACGCCCTCCGGGACCGCGGCGAACGCGGTGTACGCGAGTATCTCCAGCGTGGCGTGGAACGGCTCCGACAGCGTGACCTCCAGCGTGTAGTCGTCGACCGCTTCGAGGGCCAGGCTCCCCGGCTGGTAGACCTCCTCGTCCTCGCCCTCCTGGGTCGTCTCGGTCGTGGTCTCGTGCTCGACGCCGATGGATTCGAGGATGAAGTACGCGCGTCGGGACTCGTCGGACGCCGCGAGGCGCTCCCACGAGTAGATGAAGTCCTGGGCCGTGACCTCGCCGAAGTCGCCGTGGAACTGCGCGCCCTCCGCGAGCTGGAACGTGTAGGTCGTGAAGTCCCCGGACGTCTCGTAGTCCGTGGCGAGCAGCGGCTCGACCTCGATCTCGGCGTTCGGGTAGTTCATCAGGCCGTCGAACAGTTGCTGGATGACCCGACCGCCGGCCGTGTCGGTCGACTGGATGGGGTCGAGCGTGCTCATCGTGGAGTTGATGAGGTTCAGCGTCCCGCCGTCCCCGGTCGTGGTCTCCTGCCCGCCTTCGGTCGTGGTCTCCTGAGCCGCCGCCGTTCCCCCGAGCGCGACCGCCGATGCCGCCCCGCCGGTCGCCTCCAGGAACGACCGACGGGAGACGTTTGATTTCTCGGACATGCAAACGGAATGACAACGGAGGCCCACATGTATCTAATTATCGATTGTGTAAAATACGCCGGTTGGTACAGATGGTCGTCGCGCCGCGTGTTTTCCCGAACCGGTCCAAATAGAAATGCATCGGTCGGCTAACCGAACTCGGCCCCGCGGGAACACACGCCCGACGCCGAGGCGTACGCCGGGCCTGTCCGGCGACAGGACGCCCCCGACGACCCCGTAGCCGGGGGCTTCGAGCCGGTGGCGACGCGCATAACAAAGGCCCCGTCGGTCGCGCGTTCGGGTGACCAGCCACCATGCTTCCGCCTCGACTCGCCGCCGACGACCGAGCCACGTCGCCCACCCTCGGCGCGGTGTTGCTGATCGCCATCACGGTCCTGCTGGCCACCTCGACAGGGGCCCAACTGTTCGGCCTCGCGGACGGACAGACCACGACGTTCGCTACCGTCTCCGTCGAGTTCTCGGAGGAGAACGACCGGGGGACCGTGACCTGGATGGCCAACGCCGACGCCGACGCGCTGACGGTCCGGATTCGGGTCGGCCAGGACCGCCGTACCGTCGAGCTGGAGCACGTGGGCGACGAGGTGGTCGTCGACGGCGACGGCGTCACCTACAGCAACGGGACCGTCGGTCAGTGGGACTCGCCGGCCGTCTCCGACGGCGACCGCGTGAGCGTCACGGTGGTCGCGGTGAGCGACGACGAGCGTGCGGTCGTCGCCGAGCGCACCGGGACGATGTGACCCGCTCAGTCGACGTACAGCGAGTAGAGGATTACTCCGAAGCCGACCGCCGTCAGCGCGCTCTCGGCGACCAGCGCGTAGTCGCCGCCCGTGAGGACGATTCGGTCGAGCACGCCCGCGACCATCGACCCCAGCGTGACCGCGCCGAAGCCGAACGCGAGCGCCCGAAGCGGGCGCGCGCCGGTCCGGCGGTACGCCTTGAACGCGAAGAAGGTGATGAGTCCGCCCAGTACGAGCGTGACGGTCTTGAGCGCGACCACGAGGGGTGTGACGTCGGTCATGTCTCCTTTCGAACCTCCGACCACATGTCCGCGAGGCGTTCCTCCGCCGAGTGGGTGGGCCGGGCCACCGCCACGTCGAACCGATGGTCCTCGGTCAGCGACAGCGACACCTCCTCGAAGTCCACCTCGTAGCGCGTGGTGTGGTGACCGTCGCTCCTGACCTCGGTGAGTTCGCGGAGCAGCGACGCCTCGCTCAGCAGGTCGAGCTTCCGGTACACCGTCGAGAGCGGCACGCCCGTCGCGTCCGATAGTTCGCTGGCTGTCATGGGTTCCTCGAGGTGACGAACGATGACCCGGCAGTCCGGGTCGTCGAGGGCGTCGAGAACCGCTTCGAGGTCGGGACCGTTCTCCAGTCCCGCCGGGTCTCGAACCATCCACCCCCACGTTCCGACAGGCGGTACATAACTCGTTCGACTTCCGGAACGGCCGGCCGCCCCCGTACGCGGTACTCGACGGTGGCGAACGTGTTCGGATGGGTTTCACCTGGTGGGAATCACCGTCCCCGCTCTTTAAGTAGCCCTCTGAACCTACAGGTGTACCAATGACCCAATTCGGAGCCCCCGGAAACGGACCCTCACGACGCGACTTCCTGAAGGCGACCGGTGCAGGCGGACTCGCCGCCGCTGCGGGCTGTTCCGCTCCGAGCGGCCGCGACCAGACCGCGACCCGGTCCCAGACGACCGACCAGCAAGCCATGCAAGACAACGACCTTCCCTACACGAGCCCGCCGGAGGTAGTCGACGTGGACGAACAGGGCGGACAGGTGACCCTCAGCTCGCTCCCCGCCAGACACGCGGTCCACCCCACCGAGTCGCTGGGCGGACCCATAGAGTTCCCGCAGGTGTGGGCGTTCAAGGCCGACGACGGCGACCCGAGCGTGCCCGGCCCCATCCTCCGGACCACCGAGGGCGAGGACATCGAGGTCACGCTCGACAACACCGAGGGCCAGCGTCCCCACACCCTCCACTTCCACGGCACGCGCAAGACGTGGGAGAACGACGGCGTGCCCACGACCACCGGCATCACGGTCGCTCCCGGTGAGACCCACACCTACGAGATTCCCGCGAACGTTCCCGGGACCCACGTCTATCATTGTCACTACCAGACCCAGCGCCACATCGACATGGGGATGTACGGCATCTTCCGGGTCGACCCCGAGGGCTACGAGCCCGCGGACCGCGAGCACTTCCTGACGTTCAAGGACTGGGACTCCCGACTTCCCCGGCAGATGGGCGGGGAGGACGCCAGCTACAACCCGCGCCAGCGCCAGCCCGACGTGTTCACCGTCAACGGCAAGTCCGCGCCCCGGACGCTCCACCCCGAGGACGGTTCGCCCATCATCGTCTCGCAGGGCGACACGGTCCGGCTCCACCTCGTCAACGGCGGGTACATGTCCCACCCGATGCACGTCCACAACCACCGGTTCGAGCTGGTCGAGAAGGACGGCGGCACGATTCCGGAGGCCGCGCGCCACCGCGAGGACATCACCAACATCGCGCCCGCCGAGCGCCACACCATCGAGTTCCAGGCCGACGCCGACCCCGGCGTCTACCTGATGCACTGCCACAAGGTCAACCACGTCATGAACGGTCGGACCTACCCCGGCGGCATGTTGACCGGGCTGGTGTACGAGGACGTGATGGACAGCGACATCTTCGCCCAGCTGATGGACTACGCGGGCTACGAGGGCTGAGAACGGGTCGGTCCGAGTCGACCGGCTCTCGACCGCGGTAACGACCGGCCGACTGCCGGAGGTGCTCGCGCTTGGTTCGGATTGCGCGTGGGCCCGTCCTGAGCTCGA
The DNA here is from genome assembly GCF_004765805.1 of Halorussus halobius. Taxonomy (GTDB): domain Archaea; phylum Halobacteriota; class Halobacteria; order Halobacteriales; family Haladaptataceae; genus Halorussus; species Halorussus halobius. Next base: position 284,397 of record NZ_SBIU01000005.1, read on the forward strand.
TTGTGGTTCCGGCGCGCGAGGGATGACGCGAGCGACTGCACCGAGCGCGTCTACTGGGGCGGGTGGTCGGGGTTGCTCGGAGATTCCGGCAGTCGCTCGCTTCGTCGCGTCGTCGTCCGTCGTGTCGCGCGTGGCTTTTCGGGAACGTCTGTGCCACATTCTGTCGCGGCCCGTGAGAACCGCATCGGCACGGCACCGAATCCGCCCAACATCCGCCCCGCCCAGCATCCGCCCCGCCCAGCATCCGCACGGCACCGCATCCGCCCAGCACCCATCCACGAACCGACCACCGCGCGGGATAATTTTAACTCCGCCGGTCGGTAGGTGGTGACATGGTCCTCAGTTTGGCGGCCTACGTCTACGCGTCGGTTACGACCGAAACGCACCGGTTCGACGAGGGGTTCGCGTTCGTCCTCTTTCTGGCCGACGCGTTCACCGCCGCCGCGATCGTCCCGTCAGCACCGTTCGCGGGGTGAGTCGCGGACGCTCCGCCCGAAGGACGCCCGCCGATACCCCCACGTTCGCCCGCCGGGCCGCGCCGCCCAAACGCCCTTACCGGGTCGCCCCGAAACCGCAACGCCATGAGCGTCATCGCGGCGGTCTCGGTCCCCGTCGAGGATTTTCCGCTCGGCCGCGCGCTCGAAGAGACGCCCGACGTGCGGGTCGAACTCGACCGCATCGTCCCGACCGGCGACGCCGTGTTACCGTTCTTCTGGGCGTGGGGCGAGGACGTCGACTCCCTCGTGACCACGCTCGCCGAGGACGCGAGCGTCGAGGAGGTCGCGGTGCCCGACCGCGTGGACGGCGGCGCGCTGGTCCGGGCGACGTGGACCGCCGCCCCCGGACTCGTCGCGGGCATCGCGGAGTCGGGCGTGACCCTGCTGGAGGCGTATCGGTGGGAGGAGTTCTGGCGGCTCCGGCTCCGGTCGCCCGACCACGAGTCGGTCGTCGCGCTTCAGCGCTACTGCGCCGACCACGACGTCGACCTCCGACTGGAGTGGATTCACACCCTCGCGGCGATCGAGGCCGGCGAGCAGTACGGGCTGACCGACGACCAGCGCCGGACCGTGGTGGCGGCGTTCGAGCGGGGTTACTTCGACGACCCGCGCGGGATCACCATCGAGGAACTCGCAGCGGGCGCGGACGTCTCGCCCCGCGCCGTCTCGAAGCGGCTCCGCCGGGGCCTCCGGAACCTCGTGGACGCGACGCTCGCGGTCGAAGAGTGACCCCGACATAAACCCGTTCGCTGCCGAACCCGCGAGGGTACGTCGCCACGTCTCGAATGCCAGTTCGGGACTCCCCCGTCCGAGGCGGTGCCCCGAACGCACGAACTACCATGAGCGAGAACCACCCCCGACTACGCCGCGAGACGGCACTGACCTACGAAGTACCCGACGACCAGACCCTCAGCGAGGGCGTCGTCGCGGCGGTGGCCGACGCGTCCGAGGCCGACCCGACCCGGCTCGCCCCGCTGGCCAGGACCGTCGACCCGGAGGCGCTCGACGCGCTGTTCGGCGACCGCTACGACGGCACCGCCAGGGCCGACGGCGTCGTCCGGTTCTCGTTTTGCGGCTACGAGGTGGTCGCCTGCGGCGACGGCTGGGTGTCGGTCCTCGGCGCTGACGGGTGAGGCGGGCGCGTCCGCCCGCCGGGACGTCGGGGCCGTCTCGCCGTCGGACGGGCCGCCGGTTCCCAAACGGTTAACGCGGTCGGGGCGCACTCCACGGGTATGACAGCGGCCGCAGACCGCATCTTCACGAACGCGACAGTCCGCGCGCTCGACGGGTCCGGGGACGCCGCCGAGGCGGTGGCGGTCCGGGACGGCGAGGTCGTCCGGGTCGGCGACGCCTACGAGGTCGACTTCCTGCGCGGCGTCGAGACGGACGTCGTGGACCTCGGCGGTCGGGTCCTCCTGCCGGGCTTCGTCGACGCCCACACCCACCTCCAGTATCTCGGGCGCTCGCTGGTCCACGCCGACCTCTCGGCGGCCGACTCGCCCGACGACTGCGTCGACCTGCTGGCCGAGAGTGCGGACGGCGACGCGGGCGACGCCGACGAGTGGATTCTGGGCTTTGGCTTCGACGAGAGCGCGTGGTCGGAGTCGCGGTACCTGACCCGCGAGGACCTCGACCGCGCCAGCGAGGCCCGCCCCGTCGCGGCGTTCCGCGAGGACATGCACATCGCGGCGGTCAACTCGGTCGCGCTCGACCGATACGCCGACGAGATGCCCGACGCGGACGTCCGGACCGAGGGCGGCGAGCCGACCGGCGTCGTCGTCGAGGAGGCCGTCGACGTCGTCTACGAGGCCATCGAACCGGACGCCGAGGGGACCCGCGAACTGCTCGACGCCGCCCAGCGCGAGGCACATCGGGTGGGCGTCACGGCCGTCCACGACATGGTCCGGGACTCGCGCGCCCCGCAGGTCTACCGCGAGATGGACCGCAACGGCGACCTCGCGCTCCGGGTGCGACTCAACTACTGGTCGGACCACCTCGACGCGCTGGTCGAGACCGGCCTCCGGACGAACCACGGCAGCGAGTTCGTTCGGGTCGGTGCGGTCAAGACGTTCACCGACGGGAGCCTCGGCGGTCGGACGGCCAGGCTCTCGGAGCCGTACGCCGATTCCGACGCCTCGGAAACCGGCCAGTGGGTCGTCGCGCCCGACGAACTCCGGGACTTCGTGGACCGAGCCGACGGCGAGGGTTACCAGCTCGCGGCCCACGCCATCGGCGACGAGGCGGTCGACGAAGTCCTCTCGGCGTACGAGACGACCGACGACCCCGGCGAATCGCGCCACCGGGTCGAACACGCCGAACTCGTCTCCGACGGGAACGTCGAGCGATTCGCGGACTCGGGGGTCGTGGCGTCGGTCCAACCCAACTTCCTCAAGTGGGCGGACGACGGCGGCCTCTACGACGCCCGCCTCGGGGCCGAGCGCAGGCGGAAGGCCGACCGGTTCGCGGACCTGCTCGACGCGGGCGCGCGACTCGCGTTCGGAAGCGACTGCATGCCCTTCGACCCCCTGTTCGGCGTGCATCAGGCCGTCAACGCGCCCGAGGACTGCCAGCGACTCTCGGTCACCGAGGCGCTCCGGGCGTACACCAGCGGGGCGGCCTACGCCGGGTTCGACGAGGACAGACTGGGAACCGTCGACGTCGGCAAGAAGGCCGACCTCGTGGCGCTGGAGCGCTCGCCGTGGGAACATCCCGAGGACGTCGAGAACGTCGACGTGGCGCTGACCGTCGTGGACGGCGACGTGGTGTACGACGGGCGGTAACCGGTCGAAGTCGAGCGTCGGAACGCGCCTCAGCCCCCGTCGTCCCGTCCGTCGGCCGCGCGCAGACGCTCCCGGACGGCTTCGCGCTCGACGGTTCCCGAGGCGGTCCGTGGCAGTTCGTCGGCGAACGCCACGGTCCGGGGGCGCTCGAAGCCGGCGAGTCGCCCCTCGCAGTGAGCGTCGACGTCCGCGACCGAGAGGTCCGCGCCGGCCTCGGGCACCACGAGCGCGGCGACGCGCTCGCCCCACTCGTCGTCGTCGAGGCCGACCACCGCCGCCTCGCGCACGTCCGGGTGGTCGCGCAGGGCCTCGACCACCGCGCCGGGATGGACGTTCTCCCCGCCCGTGACGATGCGGTCCGAGCGCCGATTCAGCACCCAGATGCGTCCCGATTCGTCCCGATACCCCACGTCGCCGGTGTGGAGGCCGTACTCGCCGAACGCCGCGTCTGTGGCCTCGGGGTCGCCGTAGTAGCCCGGCGTCACGGTCGGCCCCGAGACGACGAGTTCCCCGACCTCGCCCGCCGGAAGCGGGTCCGGCTCGCCGTCGTTCTCGTTCGCGCCTTCGCCCCCGGTTGCGTCCACGTCGACCACGGTCACGTCGGTCCAGAGCAGCGGCCGACCCACGGTGCCGTCGTGTTCGAAAGCCTCGCGCGGGCGGGCCGTGGCTATCTGGGAGGCGGTCTCGGTCATGCCGTAGGTCGGGTGGACCGGCACGCCGCGGTCGGCACACCGCGAGAGCAGTTCCTCGGGCGCGGGCGCACCCCCGAGCAGGACGAACCGGAGCGAGTCGGCCCAGTCCTCGCGGGCGTCGAGCATCCGGCGGAGCATCGTCGGCACGAGCGAGACGCCCGTGACCGCGTACTCGGCCACGGCGTCGGCGGCCGCGCCCGCGTCGAAGCCCTCCTGCAGCACGACCGTCGTTCCGTACAGCGCCGACCGGAGCGCCACCGACAGCCCGCCCATGTGGTACATCGACAGGCAGAGGAGCCACCGGTCGTCGGGGGTCACGCCGAGTCGGAACGCCGAGGCGGTCGCGCTCGCCAGCAGGTTCCCGGTCGTGAGTTCGACCGCCTTCGGGTCGCCCGTGGTGCCGGAGGTGAACAGCAACGCCTGGGGGTCCGACCGGGACCACGACGCCGACTCGAACTCGTCGGGCTCGCGCTCGGCCAGCGCGGCGACCGACGCCTCGGTCGGCGAGTCGACTGACGCGACCGGGACCTCACCGAGCGCGAGCGCGTCGGCCTCGGTGTCGGCCTCGCAGACCAGCAGGGTCGGCTCCGCGAGGTCGGCCTGCCGGGACAGCTCCGGGCGAGCGAGCCTGACGTTCAGCGGCACCAGCACCGCGCCCAGCCGCATCGCGGCGTGGACGAGCCGGACGAACGCGGGACGGGTCTCCAGCACCACGCCGAGGTGGTCGCCCGCGCGCACGCCGAGGCTCGCCAGCCGGCCCGCCGTCCGCTCGACCGCCGCGTCCAACTCGGCGTAGGTCCGTTCGGTCCCCGCCTCGGCGTCCACGAGCGCGGTCGCCCCGGGCGAGACTCGCGCCCGGTGGGCCAGCCAGTCGCTCGTCGGCCAGTCGCGCGCCGGTTCGGCGCGCGACCGGCCCGCTCGACGGGGGTCAGTCACGGTGCCCCCACGTGTCAGCAGTGCCGTTGCCCGCGCCCTGCGGGACCACCGCTCGGCCGTCCGCGACCGGCGCGATGTCCGGCCCGAGGTCGGATTCGAGCCGGCTGGCGGTCGCGAGCCCGCAGGCCGGTCGGTCGGGAATCGCGGCCGCGACGTGGACCGCGGCGGTCCGTGCGACCGACCCGTCGACGGTCGTGGTGACGACAGGCTCGACGCCCGCCTCGCGGGCGCGCCGGCCGGCCGCGACCGCGGGTCGCGGCCCGCCCAGCGCCATCGGCTTGAGGACGACCGCCTCGGGGTCGGCGTCGAGCGCGTCGTCGAGCGCGACCCGCGCCAGCGTCTCGTCGAGCGCGACCGGCCCCGAGAGCGCCGCGAGTCCCGCGATGTCGGTCGCGGGCAGGGGTTGCTCGACGTAGGCGAGTCGGTCGCCGACCGCGTCGAGGAACTGCTGGGCCGTCGCGCGGTCCCACGCCCCGTTGGCGTCGGCCCGGAGTCCGACCCCGTCAAGCGCGTCGGCTACGGCGTCGATTCGCTCGATATCGGCCGAGACGGAGCGCGCGCCCACCTTGAGTTTCACACAGTCGAAGCCCGCGTCGGCGGCCGATTCGGCCGCCGCGACCGTCTCGGCGACCGGGGCGTCGCCCACGGTGGCGTTCACCGGGACGCTCTCGATCCGGTCGGCCGAGCCGAGGTAGCGATAGAGCGCGACGCCCTCGCGGGACGCGCCCAGGTCCGCCAGCGCGAGGTCGAGCGCGTGGCGCGCGGCCGGGGCGTCGTCGAGGTCCGCGAGGACCGATTCGAGGTCCGCGCCCGCCTCGACCGCCTCGGCGGCTTCGTCGAGCGCCGCCTCGCACTCGTCGTCGCCCTCGGTCCAGCCCGACAGGGGCGTGGCCTCGCCCACGCCCACAGCACTGGCTCCGGGTTCGCTATCTCCGGACTCGACGCGGACCAGCAGCCCCTCGCGGCGCTCGACGGTGCCCCGCGCGGTGTCCAGCGGTTCGGCCAGCGGGAGCGAGAAGGGCCGCAGGCCGACGTTCACGCTATCAGCCCCAGCGCGAACAGCGCGGCGTAGCCCGCCAGCAGCTTGCCGGTCCGCTCCAGCGCGGGGTTGAGCGCCTCGCCTGAGGTGTCGGTCAGGACGGTCCGCGTGACGACGGCCGCGTACGGAATCGTGACCAGCGGCAGGAGGACCGCCGGCGAGTGGTCCCCAGCGAGCCAGAACCAGAACGGGGTGGCGTACGCCAGCGCGAGCATGCCGACGAATTCGGCCCGACTCGCCCGATAGCCGAGCAGGACCGCCAGCGTCGTCTTGCCGGCCTCGCGGTCGGTTTCGAGGTCCCGGACGTTGTTGACCACCATGATGTTCGTGGAGATGGCCGCGACCGGGAGGCTGGCAGCGAGCGCCGCGAGCGTGACCGTCCCCTCCGGAATCGCGGTCGGGAAGGCTCCCGCGAGGACGCTAGCGGCCTGCACGTAGACGGTGCCCGTCACCGCGACGACGCCGAAGAAGACGAACACGAACAGGTCGCCGAGCCCGTGCGAGCCCAGCGGATAGGGGCCGCCGGCGTACGCGATTCCCGAGACCACGCTGGCAAGCCCGATTGCGAGGATGGGGACGCCGCCCACCCACACGAGATAGACCCCGACGAGGACGGCCAGCGCGAAGGTGGCGTACATCGCGCGCTTGACCTGCGTCGGCGGGATGAGCCCCGACTGCGTGACGCGGGTGAACCCCTCGCGGTCGTCGGTGTCGACGCCCTTCACGGCGTCGTAGTAGTCGTTCGCGAAGTTGGTCCCGATCTGGATGAGGGCCGCGCCGACCAGCGCCGCCAGCGCCGGGAGCGGCGCGAACACGCCCTCGTGGACCGCGAGCCCGGTGCCCACGACGACGGGCGCGGCGGCCGCCGGCAGGGTGTGGGGCCGGGCCGCCATCAGCCACGCCTCCCGTCTGGAGCGTTCGGTTGCGACGTCGCTCATGTCGGTAGTTGCGGCGAGCCCGCCATAGCACCTGTGATTTCGGCGGCGCGGGCGACCGGCCTGAGTCAGTCAGGCGACCGGCCTGAGTCAGTCCAGCGACCGCGAGGAGTTGGCGACCACGAGCAGGCTGCTGGTGCCCATCGCCACCGCCGCGAACAGCGGATTGAGCAGGCCGAACGCCGCCAGCGGGATGGCGACCGCGTTGTAGAGGAACGCCCAACCGAGGTTGCGCCGGATGCGCCGATGGGTGCCCCGAGCCACCGCGAACACCGCCGGCACCGCGTCGAGCGAGCCGTCCACCAGCACCGCGTCGGCGGCGTCGCCCGCGAGGTCGGTGCCGCTCCCGAGCGCGATGCCCACGTCCGCAGCCGCCAGCGCGGGCGCGTCGTTGCTCCCGTCCCCGACCATCGCGACTGTCCCGCGCGCCCGCAACCGCTCGACGGTTTCGGCCTTCGCCTCGGGCGGGACGCCCGCGAACACCTCCGAGACGTTCGAGTCGGCCCGGAATCGGGCGGCCGCGCGCTCGTCGTCGCCGGTCAGCACGACCACCTCGCGGCCGACCGCGAGGTCGGCGACCACCTCGTCCCACCCCTCGCGGGGCGCGTCGCCGACCGCGACCACGCCTCGAACCCGGCCGTCCCACCCGACCGCGACCGGCACCTGTCCGGCGTCTCGGGCGTCCCCGGCCGCGCGCCGGAGGTCTTCGGAGCGGGAGAACCCCCGCGCGTCGAGCATGTCGGGGTGGCCGACCGCGACCGACGCGCCCGCGACGACGCCGGTCACGCCCCGGTCGTGAGTCTCTACGTCGTCGGCCTCGGGGAGGTCGCCCGCGTCGGTCGCGGCGTCGACGACGGCCTCGGCTATCGGGTGGGCCGAGAAGCGTTCGAGCGCGCCGGCCCGCGAAACGACCGCCTCGGCGTCGGTTTCGTCGTCCGCGGTGACCGTCCGGACCGTCATCGCGCCGTCGGTGAGCGTCCCGGTCTTGTCGAGGACCACCACGTCGGCGTCGGGCGCGGTCTCGAACACGGCGTCGGAGGCGACCACGACGCCCCGGTCGGTGGCCGCTCGAATCCCGGAGGCGACCGCCAGCGGCGTCGCCAGCCCCAGCGCGCACGGGCACGAGACGATGAGGACGGTCAGGCCCGCGAGCAGGGCGTCGGCGACCGGCGCGCCGCCGACGAGGCGATAGCCGAACGCGACCGCGGCGACGACCAGGACGGTCGGCACGAACAGGGTGGCGAGTTTGTCGGCCAGCCGCTGGACGCCCGACCGCGAGCTCTGAATCTCCCAGAGCAGGTCGACCAGCCGGTCGAGCGTGCTGGTGGCGTCGTCGCCGACCTCGACGACCAGCGGGTCGTCGGTGACGACGGTTCCGCCGAGGACGGGGTCGCCGGGGCGTCTGGTCTCGGGCAGCGACTCGCCGGTCACGAGGGATTCGTCGACGGCGGCGGTGCCCTCGACGACGTCGCCGTCGACGGGCACGCGCTCGCCCGGTCGGACGAGGACGCGCTCGCCGGGCGCGAGGTCCTCGACCGCGACGGTCTCGTGGTCGCCCTCGGGCGTCACGCGGGTCGCCTCCTCGATGCGGGCGCTGGTCAGCTCCGAGAGGCCGCTGGCGGCCGCGCGCTTGATTCGGTCCTCGTAGTAGTTGCCCAGCGTGACCACCACCACGATGGCGACCGTCACGTCGAAGTAGACGTGGGTCCGGCCGAGCGCGACCGCGACGGTGCTGTAGAGGTACGAACTGGTGGCCGCGAGCGCGACCAGCAGGTCCATGTTGGGCTGGCGGGCGTCGAGGCTGACGACCGCACCCCGCAGAATCGGGAAGCCGGTGTAGAACAGCACGATGGAACTCATCAGCCAGACGTTGCCGAACAGGTAGAGGCCGTCGAAGCCGCCGAGGTCGACCAGCGGCTCGAACCCGAGGTAGGTCGGGTAGAGGAACAGGACGTACCACAGCATCACCATCATGCCGAACACGCCGCCGCCGATGAGGAATCGGACCAGCCGAGCGTCGGCGCGCTCGTCGTCGCCCCCGCCCTCGGGGTCGCCGACGTCGTAGCCGTAGCGCCCGAGCCGCGAGCCCAGCGAGCCGAGGTCGGCGTCGTCGTGGGCGACCCGGACCATGTCGGTGGCGTAGCTGGCGTCCGCGCCGTAGACGCCCTCGGCATCGGCGGCGGCCGACTCGACGAACGTCTCGCAGGTCGCACAGTGCATCCCGTCGACCGCGAGGTAGGTGTACTCGGCGTCGTCGGGCGCGTCGTCGGTCCCGGTCTCGCGGTCGGCCCGAATCTCCTCGACGTCGGCTGACTCCACGTCGTCGAGGGTTCGAGCGACCTCCAGACAGCCCCGACAGCAGTAGCCGCCCGGAACCGCCTCGTCGGTCACCGGCTCGCCGCCGGTCGCCAGTCCACAGAGCGTACACTCGTCGGCGGCCGACCCGTCGGTGGATGCGGTGTTCAGGCTCACGAGTTCACCCCAGCGGTCGGTACTCCGGCGAGGGCAGCGGAAGCTGGACGCGCGGGACCGCCACGCCGAGCAGGTCCAGGCCGTGTGCGACCAGCAGGTAGCCCAGCACGACGAACGCCACCCCGAGCAGCCGGTGGAGGCGCGGGCTCGCCGACAGCGACCCGAAGACGGTGCCGTAGGCCAGCAGCGTCGGGAGCGTCCCGAGGCCCACCAGCGCGAGCAGCCCGGCCGCACGCGCCGGGTCGCCGAGCGCGACCGCGTACGCGTAGGCCGGATAGGTAATCGGACACGGGAGCAGGGCGTGGACCGCGCCGAGCCCCGCGATGCGGGCGTCCCCGACGAACTCGTCGACCCGGCCGGTCAGCGCCGAACTCACGCGCCCGAACAGGTCGTCGACGGGCCCCAGCGACGGGTGGGCGGTCGACCCGCCGACGTACGAGACGCCGGTGACCGCGACGAACCCGCCGGTCGCGAGCGCGGTGACCGCCTGCACGCTCCGCCCGACCGCGAACAGCTCGCCGGCCGCGCCGACCGCGAGGGCTCCGAGCCCGCCCAGCAGTCCGCCGACGACCGCGTAGCCGGCGGTCCGACCGAGGTTGAACAGCAGGTGCTGGCGGACCTGCCGGAGCGTCAGGGTGTCGTCGCCGGTCCCCTCGCGGGCCTTCAGCCGGTCGGCGTAGACGGTCACCAGGGGGCCGCACATCCCGAGGCAGTGCGCGCCGCCGAGGAAGCCGACCGCGAGGAAGACGACGGCGTCGAGGTTGCCGGCCGGAACCGGCCCACCGGTTCCGTGGAGCGGAGCGGCCATCGACGTCACGCGGTCGGGTCGTCGCTCCCGTGTCCGCCGCCCTCGGTCGGCGACAGCAGCAGATAGACGCTCGTGAATATGAGGACGACGTTTATCGCGGTGACCGCGCCCGCCATCGCGTCCTGAGTGAGCGCGAACGTCGCGACGGGCGCGAGCGCGAGCAGCGCGACCGCACTTAAGCTCCGGGGCGAACGGTTCGAGAGCGTCGACTTAAGCAGCGTCTGGTTCTCGGTGGCGTCCATACGGGACGTTCGGTCGGGTGTAAGTACGGCATTTCGCCGGTTTTCACTGGATGGGAATCGGGCCGTCGAATTTATATACTGTGTTCGTACTGCCGAGTATGTCGACCGAACAGGACCGACAGGTGCCGGCTCGGGCGACGGACGCGGAGGACCGTCCCCGAGGTTACGTCGTCGGGTCGGCACCCGAGGACGTAGAAAGAGAGCTGAGTCACGACGAGTTCGACCCCATCGGGACGCTGACGCTGATACTCGCGTACTTTGCGATTCTGTCCGTGATGTGGGTGTTCATGTACTTCGTGGAGTTCCTCGGACGGGGCATTACGGTGGTGGGATAACATGGAGATTCACGCCTACGAGAAGCTCTGGCTCGGTGCCGGACTGCTGTTGATCGTCGGATTCATCGGCACGGTCACGTACGGCGCGGTCGGCGCGGGCGTCGAGATGATCGGCGACGATAACCAGGCGGTCACCCCCGACGCGCTCGGCGACCATCCCCAGTTCGGCGACCCCGGCGTCTACGCGTCCGACTCGGGTGGATACGACGTGTACGTGGTCGCCCGCCAGTTCGCGTTCCAGCCGGGGACCACCGACGCGATAGAGGTCCCCGCCAACAGCTCCGTCACCTTCCACGTCACCTCGGCGGACGTCATCCACGGCTTCGAGGTGGTCGGGACCAACGCCAACACCATGGCGATTCCGGGCGAGGTCGCGACCCTCACGGTCGAAGTAGACGAGCCACGCGAGTACGGCCTCCTCTGCAACGAGTACTGCGGGGCGGCCCACCACGCCATGGAGGGGACGCTGCGAGTGGTCCCCGAGAGCGAGTTCAACGGGACGCAGGGGGGTGCCTGAGATGGCGACGTTCGTCGACCGATACCCCGACGAGGCGGCGGTCGTGAAGGCGACGTTCGCGGTCGCGTTCGCGTCGCTGGGCATCGGCGCGCTGTTCGGCCTGATTCAGGCGCTCCACCGGACGGGCTTCGTCCGGTTCATCAGCTCGGCCGACTACTACACCGTCCTCACCGGTCACGGCGTGTTGCTCGCGCTGGTGTTTACCATCTTCTTCCTGATGGGAGTGTTCACGTGGGCGATCGCGCGGAGCCTGGAGCAACCGCTGCCCAACATCAAGCTGACGTGGGCGTGGTTCGGGCTCACCACGACCGGCGCGGTGCTGGCGGCGGTCGCGATTCTGGGCGGACTGGTGCCCAGCGTGGACATGAGCGCGGACGTGCTGTACACCTTCTACGCGCCGCTGCAGGCCCATCCGCTGTTCTACATCGGGCTCGCGATGTTCATCGTCGGGACGTGGATGGCCGGCGCGGACTGGTTTCTGGCCTTCCGGGAGTGGCGGTCGGACCACCCCGACGAGCGCATCCCGCTCCAGACGTTCATGGTGCTGACGACCACGCTGATGTGGTACCTCTCGACGCTCGGGGTCGCGGTCTCGGTCGTCGCCTTCCTCATCCCGTGGTCGCTGGGCATCTTCGAGACGGTCAACCCGCTGTTGACCCGGACGCTGTTCTGGTACTTCGGCCACCCCGTCGTGTACTTCTGGCTGATGCCGGCCTACCTGCTGTGGTACACCGTCCTGCCGAAGCTCGCGGGCGGCCGGCTGTTCAGCGACCCGCTCGCGCGAGTGGTGTTCGTGCTGTTCCTGTTGCTGTCGACGCCGGTCGGCATCCACCACCAGTACCTCGACCCCGGCATCGCGGAGGGGTTCAAGTTCATCGCGATGACGAACACGATGTTCCTGCTGTTGCCGAGCCTGCTGACCGCGTTCACCGTGGTCGCCAGCATGGAACACGGCGCACGCCAGCGTGGCGGTGAGGGACGACTCCGGTGGCTGGGTGCGCTCCCGTGGCGCGACCCCGCGTTCACCGGGATGGCGCTGGCCGGGCTGATGTTCGCGGCCGGCGGGTTCTCGGGCATGATAAACGCCGGGATGAACATCAACTACCTCGTCCACAACACGCTGTGGGTGCCGGGCCACTTCCACATGACCGTCGGGACGGCGGTGGCCCTGACGATGATGGCCGCTTCCTACTGGCTGGTGCCCCAGCTGACCGGGCGGCGACTCTACAGCCGCCCTATCGGCCTGCTACAGGTCGTGCTGTGGTTCATCGGCATGGTGTTCATGTCGAACGCGATGCACCGCGCCGGGCTGGTGGGCATCCCGCGCCGGACCGCCGAACCCCAGTACCAGAACTTCGACTTCTCGGCCGCGTTCGGGTCGGTCGGGGAACTGCGCATCCAGATCGCGCTCGGCGGCGTCTTGCTGTTCGTGTCCATCGTGTTGTTCCTGTTCAACATGCTGCTGTCGTCCATCGAAGACCCCATCGAGAACCCGGTCGACGACAGTCTGGTCGAGCCCCTCTCGGGGGCCGACGCGAGCCCGCTCGTGCTCGACAATCTCCGGCTCTGGACCGGCATCGCGGTCGTGCTGGTGATACTCGCGTACACGCTCCCGCTGGGGAGCATCATCGCCGACGCCGGACTGCTCGGGGATAGTCCGGGCTTCCCCGTGGTCGTCGACTGGTTCGGGGCGCTCGCGGAGGTGGTCGGATGGCCCTGACTCGCGCGGGCGTCCTGGTCCTCGTGGGGTTCAGCGTCCCGGTCGCCATCGAACTCCGGACGCTGTTCGGCATCTTGGGGGTCGAGCTCCCGCTGGTCGCGGTAGCCGGATTCGAGGTGGCGTTGCTGGCCGCCATCGCGGTGGCCTACGGGATGAGCGCCGACTCGAACCGTCCCGCGGGCAACTGACCGATGTCGCCGACGCCGTCGTTCCCGAGCCCGCGTTCCGCGTCGGTTCCGGACGCCCGGCTGGAACGGCTCGCGCGCGTCGGCCGGACGCTGGTGGGACTCACCGCGGTCGAGGCGGTCGTCGTGGCGGCATCTCTCGGGGCGACGGGGGCCGAGGTCGTCTCCTGGCGGTACCTCGTCTACCCGTTCGTCTGGATAAACGCCGCCGTGCTCGCGCTCGCCTACGCGCCGATTCCGCGACCGACCGACCGCCGGACCGCGGGCGCAGCCGCGCTCGCGGCGGGGTACTTCCTCGTCCTCTGCTGGGTCGGGGGTCTGGTCTCGGCCGGCGGGGCCGCCGGAATCGGGACGATCGAGGTGTTCGCCGCGACGCCGGGCTGGGGGCCGATACTGTCGGTCACGGGCGGCGCGGTCCACGTCTCGGCCGTCCCGTTCAAGCTGGTCGGCTACGTCGGCCTCGCGGCGCTGGCCTACGCCGCGCTCGCACGGACCACCCGAGGCGCGGCGTCGGCCCTGCTTGGTCTGGCCACCTGCGTCAGTTGCACGGGGTCGGTGCTCGCGACGGTGCTGGCCGGGACGCTCGGCGGGTCGTCGGCCGCGGTCGTGGCGGCGACGAGCCAGTCGTACGACCTCTCGACCGCGATGTTCGTAGTGGCGGTCGCGACGCTGTGGGTCGCACTCCGGCGGTAGAAGCGTCGAAAAGACGTTTTTCAGCGGACTTGGCTCGGATTCTGTGGACGGAGCAGCTTCGAGGCCGCGGCGACGAACGCGACCAGCGACGCGCCCGACAGCACTGCGACCGCGAGGCCCGGCGACCCCGATACCGGGAGACTCAGCGTCGATACCGCGGCGTATCCGGCGACGGCGGTCAGCAGGACGCCGACCGCACTGAACACGGCTAGTGCGAGTTCTATCAGGCCGATCCGGGAGCGTAACGCTCGAATCATGGTTCGAGTGACCCTACGGACGAATCCCTCATCAATCGCGGACGCGATTTTCACGTACTGAGAACGACCTCCCGGCGCGCGAGCGAGACGACCCGGCCCACGGCCGCTCCCGCCCGGTCAGTCCCCGCTGGCCGCCAGCGCGGTCCGCGCGACCGTTATCCGGCCGTCGCCGTCGACCTGGACCTCGTGGCCGTGATAGGTGAACGTCACCCTGCCGTCCGAGGCGCGCGACCCGGAGTCGCTCCCGTGGAATATCGCGTCGAGCGCGTCGGGGTCGATTACGCTGTACAGCGGCTCGAAATCGCCCTCGTCGGCGCGAACGAGCGACAGGGGGTCGGTGTCGGACGCGGCCGCCACCGCCGCGATTACCCCCTCGCTGAGCGATTCGGACGGCGAAACGTCGTAGGTGAACGTCGATCCGGGAACTGCCTCGTCGGTCATCGCGTCCAGTTACTCGCGCGCGACGGGTCAACTTCCCCGTTACCTATGCAACCCGCTTAAGTCGGGTCGGCGGAGTCGCCCGTCAGCGCGTTCTCGGCCATCGTGCGGTAGGCCCGACGCAACCGGGCGGCGAACGCCTGTCGGCTGATGTCGAGTTCCGACGCGAGCGCGTCGAGGTCGGTCCCGCGGGGCTGGTCGTAGTACCCCGCCTCGTAGGCGAGCACGAGCGCCTCGCGCTGTTCGGGCGTGAGACCGAACCCCCTCTCCGAGGCGGCCTCCGAGAGGTGGCTGAGTCGAGCCAGCGAGACCGGGATGTCGTGGTCGGCGCAGTACTCCTTGAACGCCGATATCGCCTCGGTCCGCTCGGCCCGGAGCTCGAAGGTCCAGCCGCTCTCGGAGCCGCACGCGGAGACCACGGTCACGTCGGTCTCGGCGATGGCGCTCATGATGCCCAGAAACGCCGGCTCCCACTCGGCCCGGAACAGGCCCCTGTCTCCCAGGTTCTCCATCAGCACGACGGACCGCAACTCGGGGGCGTCGGCGAGCAGGTCGCGGACGGCCGCCATGTCGACGCTCGCGCCCCGCACCCAGAAGTACGGCATGACCGTGTCGGCGCTGGGGACGACTCGGTCCAGTTCGAACACCACGTTCGGGAACGACGCGAACGCGCGTCCGAGCGGGAACTCGCCGGCCGGAAGGGTGAACTCGGCTATCGAAGTCACGGACGGTCCCTCACCGAAGATTCGCCGGCCACACTGTTAAGCCCTGTCACGGGGCGGCGGCTCAGTAGTGCCAGTCGAACTCGTCGAACTCGGGGTCCCGGCCCTCGACGAAGGCGTCCCGGCCCTCCTGGGCCTCGTCGGTCATGTACGCCAGTCGCGTGGCCTCGCCCGCGAACACCTGCTGGCCCACCATCCCGTCGTCGGTCGCGTTGAACGCGTACTTGAGCATCCGCATCGCGGTCGGGCTCTTGGCGTTCATCTCCTCGGCCCACTCCAGGGCGACCTCCTCCAGTCGCTCGTGGGGGACGACCTCGTTGACCATTCCCATCTCGGCCGCCTCCTCGGCGTCGTAGTTCTTCCCGAGGAAGAACACCTCGCGGGCCTTCTTCTGGCCGACCTGCTTGGCGAGGTACGCCGAGCCGAATCCGCCGTCGAACGACGCCACGTCGGGGTCGGTCTGCTTGAAGACCGCGTGGTCCTCGCTGGCGATGGTCATGTCACAGACCACGTGGAGGCTGTGGCCGCCGCCGACCGCCCACCCGGGGACGACGGCGACGACCGGCTTCGGGACGTGGCGGATGAGCCGCTGGACTTCGAGGATGTGGAGTCGGCCGCCCGTCGCGGTCCGGTCGGTTCCGGCGCTTTCGTCCGGTTCGCGGTCGTCGCCCTCCTCGCCGCGATATTCGTACCCCTCGTCGCCCCGGACGGTCTGGTCGCCCCCGGCGCAGAAGGCCCACCCGCCGTCCTTCGGCGAAGGGCCGTTGCCCGTCAGCAGGATACAGCCCACGTCGGTCTGGCGCTTGGCGTGGTCGAGCGCGTCGTAGAGTTCGTCGACCGTCTCGGGCCGGAAGGCGTTCCGGACCTCCGGGCGGTCGAACGCGATGCGGACCGTCCCCGAGTCGACGGCGCGGTGGTAGGTGAGGTCGTCGAACTCGGGTCCCGCAGGCTCCCACGCCTCGGGGTCGAAGATGTCGGACACCATGTGTCGGCGTGGGGTCGGCGGCCCCAAATAGGTTCCTCGTTCGCGCGACTACGGATTCTCGAACGCCCTCGGCACACTCACGATTGAGACACTGCAACAGCGAACAATTCTTCGAAAGCCCTCGGCGCGCTCGCGGTCGCTCAGCGACATCTCCTCCGCTCACTACGTTCGCTCCGGAGAGAGGTCGCTGAGACGACTAAAATGAACGCGAGCCCGCCTCGCCCTTTCAGTCCGCCAGGATTAGCGGTTGATTCACCGAGCGCAACCTTGGTCGGTCGTACCCATCCGAAACCCGTCGTTTCCGCCACACCGACCTTTAAGCCCCGGTCCGACCTGCCTCTACGCATGAAGGTCGCCGTACTCGCTCACGAGAAGTTCCCCGACCGCGCCAAGACGGCGGTCGGGCTGCTCCGGTACTCCGACTACGAGATCGAAGCCGTGCTCGACCGCGACAACGCCGGCAAGCGCGTCTCCGAGTTCGTTCCCGACGTGCAGGACGCGCCCATCGTCGCCGAGATGGCCGACGCGCCCGCGGTCGACGCGCTGATAATCGGCATCGCGCCCATCGGCGGCGGGTTCGACGAGTCGTGGCGCTCGGACGTCCGGACCGCGCTCGAACGCGGCTGCGACCTGATTTCGGGCCTCCACTACTTCCTCGAAGACGACGACGAGTTCGCGGCCCTCGCGGCCGACAACGACTGCGACGTCTGGGACGTGCGCAAGCCGCCCGAGGACCTCACGGTCGCGCAGGGCGTCGCGGGCGAGGTCGACGCCGAGGTCGTGTTGACGGTCGGGACCGACTGCTCGGTCGGCAAGATGACCGCCACGCTCGAACTCCTCGAAGCCGCCCGCGAGCGCGGCGTCGACGCCGGGTTCGTCCCGACCGGCCAGACCGGCATCATGATAGAGGGCTGGGGGAACCCGGTCGACCGCGTGGTGAGCGACTTCACGGCGGGCGCGGTCGAGGAGATGCTAGTCGAGCGCGGCGACGACTACGACTACCTCTTCGTGGAGGGCCAGGGCAGCATCGTCCACCCCGCCTATTCGGCGGTGACCTGCGGCATCCTCCACGGGTCGATGGCCGACCGGCTCGTCCTCTGTCACGAGGCGGGCCGGGAGGCGGTCCACGGCTACGAGGAGTTCGACCTGCCGCCCGTCCCGGAGTACGTCGACCTCTACGAGGACCTCGCCGGCCCGGTCCACGAGACCGAGGTCGCTGCGGGCGCGCTCAACACGAAGGGAATCGCCGACGACGCCGAGGCCCGCGCGGCGGTCGAGTCGTTCGCCGCCGACCTCGACGCGCCCGCGACCGACCCGGTGCGGTTCGGCGAGCGCGACGGCGACGACGCCGGAATCGACGCGGTGTTGGAGGCGATTCTGTGAGCCTCTCGACCGAGTTCGAGCGCGTCTCGCTCCCGCTGGAGTACCCGTTCACCATCGCGCGGGGGACGAGCGAGTCGGTCGAGAACGTGGTGGTCCGAATCGCCGACGACGAGGGCAACGAGGGCGTCGGCGCGGCCGCGCCGTCCAGCCACTACGGCGAGACCGCCGCCACCGTGGAGGCCGTCCTGCCGGACCTGTTGTCGGTCGTCGAGGAAGTCGGCGAACCCCACCGACTCGACCGCATCGAGCGTCGGCTACGCGAGACGGTCGAGCGCAACCCGGCCGCCAGATGCGCGGTCAGCATCGCGCTCCACGATTTGGTCTGCAAGCGCCTCGACGTACCCCTCTCTCGGTACTGGGGGCTCGACCCCGAGGACGCGATCCCGACCACCTACACGATAGGCATCGACGACGCCGAGCGGATGCGCGAGAAGACCGAGACCGCAATCGAGCGCGGCCACTCCAAGCTGAAGGTCAAGGTCGGCACCGACCGCGACGAGGAAATCGTCTCGACGGTCCGGGCGGCCGCGCCCGACGCCACCATCCGGGTCGACGCCAACGAGGCGTGGTCGCCGCGCGAGGCGGTCCGGAAGATAGACGCGCTCGCCGAGTACGACCTCGAGTTCGTCGAACAGCCGGTTCCGGCCGGGAATCCCGAGGGCATGCGATTCGTCCGCGAGCGGTCGGCCCTGCCCATCGCGGCCGACGAGTCCTGCATCACCCTGTCCGACATCCCGCGAATCGCCGACAAGGCCGACATCGCGAACCTGAAGCTGATGAAGTGTGGCGGCCTCCGCGAGGCCAAGCGCATGATTCACGCCGCTCGCGCGCACGGGCTGGCGGTCATGCTCGGTTGCATGGTCGAGTCGAACGCCGCCATCGCGGCCGCCGCCCACCTCGCGCCCCTGCTCGACTACGCCGACCTCGACGGCTCGCTGCTGCTGGCCGACGACCCCTACGAGGGCGTTCCCACGACCGGCAGCCGAATCGAACTCGGGGAACTGGACCGCGCGGGGACCGGCGCGCGGCCGAAATAGGGAGACGTTGACGTGCGGCCGACGTAGGCGACGCTGGCGGGCCGAGTCCCCGATTCCGCCACAATCCCTTTTGTCGAGAACTGACTTGTAGTGATACGGATGGGGGACGCCGAGACGCCGACGGAAGCGGCGCGGGAGCGGGGGGAGTCAGTGTACGACGGACTGCTCCGGGTAGTGATAACCGGGCTCGCCATCATCGTTCCGCTGGTGGTGACCGTCTGGGTGCTGTCGACGATAATCGACTTCGTCGCCGGAGCGTTCACGCCGCTGGTCGCGGTCCTCGAGTGGACCGGACTGGTCGACGTCCTCCGGTCGCTGTGGATCGCCCAGTTCTTCGCGGGCCTGGGCATCTACGGCGCGGTGTTCGAGTACGTCCCCGAACTCGTGGCGGTCGCGATACTCCTCGCCGCCGTGGTCGGAGTCGGCTCGCTCGCACACGTCAGGTACGGCCAGCGCATCGTGATGGCGGTCGACAGCGCGCTCGGCGACATTCCGGGCGTGGGGACCGTCTACCGGAGCGTCCGGCGGGTGGGCGACGTGATGCTCGAGAGCGACGCCGAGAACTTCGAGGACGTGAAGGTCGTGGAGTACCCCCGCGAAGGGTCGTACGTCCTCGGCTTCGAGACCGCCGACTCCCCGCCGGCCATCGGCGAGGCGGTCGGCGAGGACCACCTCGTCGCGATGTTCCTCCCGTTCGCGCCCAACCCCGTGATGGGCGGCTACCTCGCTCACATCCCCGAGGACCGGGTGTACGACGTGGACATGACCGTCGAGGAGGGCGTCCGGACCATCGTCACCAGCGGCATCGCGGTCGGCGAGGACGACGAGAACGAACCCGCGGTCGGCGACATCCCCGGCGTTGACTCGGACCCCGACAGCCCGGCGAAGGCCGACTGAACCGGTCGCTCGGGCCGAGCGCCCGACGTCGTCCCGATTCGCGGGGCCGATTCAGCGTTTATCGGCCCGGAACGTCCGGCCGCTCGCCGAGTCGTCGGGCGAGATACCGTCGCTTGCGCGGGAACTCGTCGACCGCGTCGCGGACGGTCGCACGCAGCGTCTCGGCGTCCATCTCCCGCTCGCGCCCCTCGGCCCGGACCGTCACCGCGAGCGCGTCCTCCCCGCGACCGCCACGCTTCACTTCGCGGTCGCCGACGACGGCGTAGTAGGGGACGCGGTCGGCCTCGGCGCGCGCGATTCGTTCGCCCACCGTCGCCTCGCGGTCGTCGACGTCGGCCCGGACGCCCGCCGCGTCGAGGTCCCCGGCGAGCGCGTCGCAGTGGTCGGCGTGCTCGTCGTCGACCGGAACGAACCGGACCTGCGTGGGCGCGAGCCAGGTCGGAGTCCGCGGGTGGGCGTCCCCGTCTCGCGCGCCCAGCGTGGCGGCCAGCGCGCGCTCGACGCTGTCGACGGGCGTGGCGCGGACGGTCGCGCCGGCACCGTCGGTGGCCGGGTCGTACTCGGCCCGGGCGCTCACCGCGGGCGCGCCGGCGTCGTCGACGAGCGCGAGTTCGACCGCCAACGACGGGCCGGCGCGGTGTGTGGACGGTTCGACCAGCGTCGGCGCGCCGAGGGTCGCCACGAGCGACGCGACCCACGTGTCGTTCTCGTCGTACCACTCGCCGGTCGTCCGCACCCTCGCCACCCACGGGGAGCCGAGGCTCTCGACGGCCCGCCGACAGCGGTCGACTTGCGCGCGGAGTTCCGTCCGGGCCTGCTCGGTGTCGCGCGTCGCGGCGCGAATCTCGGGCGTCGAGAGCGTCGGCCCGCCGTCCGGCGCTGGGCGGGCGACGAGCCCGTACCGGCGGCGCGGGCGGTCGCCCTCGGACGGGGGCCGACGGTCGACCGCTCCGGGCCCGCCGCCGGTCGTCTCCATCACCGTCGCGCCGTACTCGACCGCGAGACCGGTGAGGTGCTCGGCGAGCAGGTCCCGGGCGAGCGCTCCCCGAGGGAACCACCGGAGGCCGCCCGCGCTATCGGCGTCGGCCAGCCCCGCCTCGCGAAGGCGTTCGACGACCTCACTGGGGTCGGCCAGGTCCGTCGCGTCGGGCTCGCGGGCGCTCCCGTCCCCGAGTTCGGCCGCGACGAACGACCGCATCGGGTCGTCCAGTCGTCGGTCCGTCACGGCCTCGCGGGCGTCGACCACGTCGCCGTCCGGGAACGCGACCCGCGATTCGGCTGCGTCGGTCGGCGAGGGGGCGTCTCGGTCGGCGCGGTCGTCGGCCTCACGGTCGGGGCCAACCCGTACGGTGCGCTCGGCGTGGGGGTGGCCCTTCGAGGACACTTCGAACGCCGCGTGCCACTCGACCGGCGCGCGGACCACCTCGAAGTCGGCGTCCAGGTCGGCCCCGAGCGCCGGGAGCGCGGTCGCGGCCAGCTCGGCGTCGGCGCTCTCGTCGCTCAGGTGCTCGACGGGGTAGAGCGCGACCGCGCCGACGCCGAGTCGGTCGGCGACCGCCCGGATTTCGGCGGCGGCGTTCGCGGCGGCGGCGTCGAGGTCGGCCGCGTCCGCGCGCTCGACCGTCGCGAAGACCGCGAGACAGTCGTCGACCCGGCCCGAGTCCGGCGGCTCGTCGACCCCGGCCGAAGCCCGGCCGGTCGCGTCGCCGCCTACCTCGGCGGGCGCGACGGTCTCGAACGCGAAGCGGTCGGCGTGGACCACCAGTAGTCGCATGGGCCGACACACCGGGTCGCGGGCAAAAAGGGTGTCGAGCGGCCGCGGGACCGAGCGACCCGGACCGGACGGAACGAAGCGTCGGGCAGTCCCCGGAGGGTTTTTGCACACCCCCTCACAACCAACGTGCATGCTCACGGTGCGGGCTCCGGCGACGAGCGCGAATCTGGGGAGCGGGTTCGACGTGTTCGGCGCGGCGTTGACCCATCCGGCCGACGTGGTGCGGGTCGAGCGCGCCGACGAGACCACCATCGAGGTGACCGGCGCGGGCGAGAGCTTCGTCCCGACAGACCCCGCGAAGAACACGGCCGGCGTGGTGGCGAGCGAACTCGACGCCCCGGCCCGAATTCGAATCGACAAGGGCGTCCGCCCCTCGTCGGGGCTCGGCTCGTCGGCCGCGAGCGCGGCGGGTGCGGCGGTCGCGCTGAACGAACTCTACGACCGGGGCCACTCGCGCGAGGAACTGGTCCGAATCGCCGCCGAGGGCGAGGCGGTGGTCTCGGGCGACGCCCACGCCGACAACGTCGCGCCGGCCATCCTCGGCGGCTTTACGGTCGTGACCGACGACGGCGTGACGAGCGTCGACGCCCACATTCCGGTCGTGGCCTGCCTGCCCGAGACCGTGGTGTCGACCCGCGACGCCCGTGAGGTGGTCCCCGACTCGATGGCGATGGACGACGTGGTCGAGACGGTCGGCAACGCCGCCACGCTGGTCGCGGGGATGTGCCGGGGCGACCCCGAACTCGTCGGCCGGGCCGCGACCGACCCGGTGGTTACGCCCGCGCGCTCGGAACTGGTCGAGGGCTACGACGCGGTGGCCGAGGCCGCCGGCGAGGCGGGCGCGACCGGCGTGACCGTCTCGGGCGCTGGCCCCGGCGTGCTGGCGGTCTGCCGGGACTGGGCGAGTCGCCGGGCGGTCGCCGCCGCGATGGTCGGGGCGTTCGAGGAGAGCGGCGTCGACGCGCGCGCCTACCGGACCGAAATCGGGCCGGGCGCGGAGATATTCGACTCGTAGAGCCGGTTCTCTTCGGGTGCTATCCGCCGCTCAGGCGTCTTCCTGCTCGGCCGCCCACTGCATGAACCGCGGCGTGACTACGAGTTCCAGTGCTGCGATGCCCAGCGCGACCCATCGAATCGTGCCGTCGAGGAAGGCGAACGCGACGGCCGCGATTATCCCGGCGCTGACGACGGACATCGCGCGCCAGACCATGCGATTGTCGTCCGCTGTTGCCATGGGCGAGCCATCGGACAGCGCCACTATATCGGTTTTCATGTCGGTCGACCGGAGTGTCTCCGTTCGCTCGACGCCGTCCGATGGCGAACACGTTCGCGTTCGTCACAAGTATCGCCCCGCGACGGAATCGTTATTCCGTCGGGCGGAAAACTGACGTCGATGGCAACGTTGGACCGCGTCTTCGACCTGTTGAGTGCGGAACGTCGCCGATACGCGCTGTACTATCTCGAACAAGCGGACGGGCCGGTCCCGGTCGACGAACTTGCCGAACAGGTCGCCGAGTGGACGACCGACGCCGCGACGGCGTCGGTCTCGGACGACGAGTTCGAGAACGTCAAAGTGGAGTTACACCACCGCGACCTTCCGAAAGCCGACGAGGTCGAGTACGTCGAGTACGACCGGGAATCGCGCGAGGTGGAGGTCGCCGGCGCGCCGCCGGAGTTCGACGCCGTCCTCTCGGTCGCCAGGGTCATCGAGCGCCCGAACCGGAACCCGTAGCCTGGCCCCATCGTCGGGCGCGGACTCGTCAGTTCCCGCGTCCCTGCAGCTTCTCCTCGTCCGAGAGGGTCGCGTTCGCTTCGCCTTTCATCCCCGACCCGACGTTCCTGCTGACGTCGGCGAGCCGGTCGGGGTCGTCCCAGTTGTTCGTCGCGGCGACGATGGCGTCGGCCATCGCCTCCGGGTCCTCCGCGCCGAAGATGCCCGACCCGACGAAGATGCCGTCGCAGCCGTGGTGCATCATCAGCGCGGCGTCGGCCGGGGTGGCGATGCCACCCGCCGCGAAGTTGACCACCGGGAGCCGGCCCGCCTCCGCGGTCTCGTGGACCAGCGGGGCCGGAGCCTCTATCTCGCGGGCGAACGCCTCGCGCTCCTCGCGGGTCATCCCCTCTAGCTTCCGAATCGCGCTCTTGATGGCGCGCTGGTGGTGGACCGCCTGATTCACGTCGCCGGTGCCGGCCTCGCCCTTGGTGCGGATCATCGCCGCGCCCTCGTCGATGCGGCGCAGCGCCTCCCCGAGGTCGCGCGCGCCGCAGACGAACGGCGCGGTGAACTCCCGCTTGTCGATGTGGTACCGGTCGTCGGCGGGGGTCAGCACCTCCGACTCGTCTATCATGTCTACGCCCACGGATTCGAGTATCTGGGCCTCCTTGGTGTGGCCGATGCGGGACTTGCCCATCACCGGAATCGACACCTCGTCGACGATTGCGGCCACGTCGGCGGGGTCGGCCATCCGGGCGACCCCGCCGCGCTTGCGGATGTCCGCCGGGACGGCCTCGAGCGCCATCACCGCGACAGCGCCCGCGTCCTCGGCGATGCGGGCCTGCTCGCGGTTCACCACGTCCATGATGACGCCGCCCTTCTGCATCCGGGCGAATCCGCGCTTGACGAGTTCGCTGCCGCGCTTGAGCTGCTCGACGTCCGTTGGGTCGGCCATGGTGGCGATTTCGACCCGACCCGTTAATGCGTACCGATTGGCCTCGGCGTTGCCGGAGCCCGGCGGGTCGCGACGGTCCGCGCGCCGGCATCGACCGATATGCCAAACGCTTAGTTTTTCTACGAGACAGTACGGATATGAGCGAGGCTGACGAATCGGGCCGGGACGAGCCCGACCCCGAGGAGTCGGTGCGGGAGGCCGTCGAGCGGTCCCGGAGCGGCGCACCGGCGGTCGGCTCGGTCGTCCGCGACCGGTTCACCTCCGACGAGATTTTCCAGCGCATCGTCGCCGCCGCCGACGAGGAGATAACGTCGGGGAGCCGGGAGCTGTTCTTCAGCGCACTCGCGGCCGGGTTCGCCATCACCATCACGTTCCTGCTGTACGTGTCGCTGTCCGCGTCGACGGGTGGCGACCCGGTGTTGAGCGCCCTGCTGTACCCGCTGGGGTTCATCTACATCATCATCGGCGGCTACCAGCTCTACACCGAGAACACGCTCCCGCCGGTGGCGCTCACGTTAGAGCGAGTGGCCAGCCTCCCGGCGCTGCTCCGCAACTGGACGGTCGTGCTGGCGGGCAACTTCGCGGGCGGCGCGCTCGGCGCGGCCGCGCTGGCGTTCGGCGGCGTGCTCTCGCCGGACGCCGCGACGGTGGCGGCCGACATCGCCCAGCACGGCGTCGACACCGCGTGGCTGAGCCTGTTCTCGAAGGCGGCGTTCGCCGGGCTCATCGTGGCCGGCGTGGTCTGGGTCGAGTACGCCGCCCGCGACACCATCTCCCGGGTCGTCGTCGTCTACATCGCGTTCCTGTCGATTCCGCTGGGCGACCTCTACCACTCGGTGGTCTCGTTCACCGAGATGGTGTATCTGGTGTTGCTCGGCGACCTCGCGTTCGGGGTCGGCCTGGTGGAGTTCGTCCTGCCGGTCCTGCTGGGCAACACCGTCGGCGGCGTGGTGCTCGTCACCGCCGTCAACTACTTCCAGACGACCGAACACCGACTCGAGTCCGCGCGCTTCGAGGGTGCCCAACGGCAGCTCTCGGTCCGCGAGTGGCTGCTCGGCGGGATGACCGGGCGGTCGTACGTCCCGCTGGTCGACACCGGCGAGGGAATCGACCTCGCCGAACACGGCGGCGACCGCATCGTCGTGCCCATCTCGAACCCGCGAACCGAGACTGCGCTCGTCGAGCTGGCGTGTACGCTGGCCAGCCAGCGGGTGGACGCCAGCGTCCACGTCGTCCACGTCGTCCAGATGCCCGACCGGACGCCCCGGGGGTACAGCGCCGACCAGACCGACCGCATCGTCGCCACGTCCGACGAGCAGATGGCCGAGATACGGGGAATCGCCGAGAGCTACGACGTCGGCTTCGAGACCTCGACGGTGGTCTCGCACCGCTCGTTCGAGGAGATATTCGACGTCGCCGAGCGCGAGCGCGCCGACCTCGTGGTGATGGGCTGGAGCGACGACCGGCTGTGGTCGGCCGGTCGGGCCGAGCGCCCGCTGGACGAGCTCGCGAGCCGGCTCCCGGCCGACTTCCTCGTGTTCAAGGACCGCGGGCTGGACGTCTCCCGGGTCCTCCTGCCGGTCGTGGACAACGCCCACGCGGACCTGAACGCCGAGGTCGCGCGGGCGCTCCGCTCGGCCGCGGCCGGGGAGGTCACGCTGTTGCGGGTCGTGGACGGCCCGGACGAGCGCGAGGCCGGCGAGCAGTTCCTCGCCGACTGGGCTGCCGACCACGACCTGGAGGCGGTCGACCGCGTCGTCGACGACTCCGGCGACGTCGAGGGAGCCATCGCCCGGGAGGCCGCCGACCACACGCTGTTGCTGGTCGGCGCGACCGAACAGGGGTTGCTCTCGCGACTCGTGACCGACTCGCTCCACTTCGACGTACTCGACCGCATCGACACCTCGCTGGTGCTGGCCGAGCGACCCACCGAACGGGGGCTCCTGAAGCGGCTGTTCGGCCGATAACCCGGACTCGCGGCGCACAACCGTCAGAGCTATGCGCCGGACGCGAGACGCCCCGCACATGCTCCCCGGTCGGGCGGACCTGCCCCGCTACGTCGCGCCGCTGCCCGAGCGACTTGAGGACCTCGCGCTCCGGTACGCGTGGGCCATCGTGGCGGTCAACCTCGTCGGCACCGCGTTCGGCTTCTGGTACTACGGCTTCCACCCGGTCCCGCTCTCGGACTCGCTGATAACGCTGCAGTTCGGGGTCGAGCCGCCGGTGATGTGGCCGCTCGTGCCCGACAGCCCGATGGCCACGCTGTTCGTCGCGGCCAGCCTCGCGCTGTGGAAGCTGGGGCGTAACTCCGAGGTGGTCAACGCCCTCGCGTTCGTGGGCTGTCTCAAGCTCGGGCTGTGGACGCCGTTCACCCTGCTGGCGTTCGCGGACGGCTTTTCGTACAACTCGGTGTTCATGTACAACTTCCTGTTCTGGAGCCACCTCGGCATGGTCGCCGAGGCGTTCGTGCTCCACCGCTACAGCGACTTCCCGGTCGGGGCGGTGTTCGTCGCGGTGGGCTGGTACCTGCTCAACGACGTGGTCGACTACTTCGTCCCGGTCGTCGGCACGCCCCACCACACCGCGCTCCCGGGCCAGGAGGCGCTCGCGAACGGCTTCTCGCACCCCTCGCCGACCCACGAAATCGCGGCCGCCGGCGCGGTCGTCATCACGGTCGCCGCGACGTTCCTCGCGCTGGCGACCCGGGTGAAGAAGCTGGAAGCGCGCCTCAGGGCGTCCTGACGCGCCGAGCACGGCCCTATCGGCCCATCGCCGACGAAATCCTTTTCGCCCGTCGCCCCGACGCCCCGACCGATGCCCTCCACCTGCTCCCGGCGCGCGTTCCTCGCGGCGGCCGCAACCGCGAGCGCGGCCGTGACGGCCGGCTGTACCGGCTCCGAGCCCGTCCCAATCGACCAGCGATGGCCCCAGTTCGGCTTCGATGCCGCCAACACAGCCCACAACCCCGACGCCGCGGGGCCGGCCGAGGAGCCGTCAGCGTCGTGGGTCCACGTCGGCGGGAGCTACTACCGCAACTCGACCCAGCCGATAGTCGGCGACGCGGTGTACGCCAACACCGCCTACGACGGCCTGTACGCGCTCGACCCGACCGACGGCGGGGTCCGGTGGCACGACTCGGCCGACGGCTACGCCCCGCTCACCCCGGCGCTGGCCGACGACGCGCTCGCACTCCCGTACCGCGTCGGCCTCCGGGCGGTCGCGGCCGACGGCGGACTGCGTGCGTTCGGCCGGACGGTCGGCTACGGGCGCTGGCTGACCGACCTCGACTATCCGGAGTCGTCGCCCACGGTCGCCGACGACGCCCTCGTGGTCGGAATCGGAATCAGCGGCCACTCCTCCGGCGACGGCGGCCGGGTCGTCGCCGTCGAGCGCGAGGACGGCACCGTCCGGTGGGAGTTCCCGGTCGAGACGTCGGTGTGGGCCGCGCCGGCCGTCGCCGACGGCGTGGTCTACGCGGCCGCCCGCGACGACGACCAGCGCGACCCCGGCACGCAGGGGACCGTCCACGCCATCGACCTCGGCGACGGCGCGGAAGTGTGGTCCCGGCGGCTCGGCGAGTCGGCCCGGTACAACCCCGTGGACGCGCCGGTCGTCGGCGACGGACTCGTCTACGTCCCCACCGGCACCGGCCCGCTGGTCGCGCTGGCGGCCGACTCCGGCGAGGAGGTCTGGCGGCTCGCCCCGCCCGACGGCGTGCAGGCCTCGCCCGCGCTCGCGGACGGCGTCCTCTACGTCGCCTGCCTCGACGGCCGGCTCCGGGCGGTCGACGCCGAGACCGGGCAATCGGAGTGGACGGCGGCGAGCGAGGCGTTCTCCGGCGGGCCGACCGTCGGCGAGCGCGGCGTCTACGCGGTCGGCGGGGACGGGGAACTGACCTCGTGGACGCCCGGCGGACGCGAGCGCTGGCGCGTCCGCGTCGACCCACCGGTCAGCGGGTCGCCCGTCCCCGCCGGCGGACGCGTCTTCGTCGGGACCGGCGACGGGTTGCTGTACGCGCTCGAATGAGCCGGGCGGGCGAGGCCGGTCGGCATCGACCGGTATTGTCCTATGCGTGCAAAACAGTTAAAGCGTCGCGGCGACTACGCGCAGTCGATGACCGACGACGCGCTCGACGCCATCCGCGAGCAGAAGCGCAAAGAGCTCCTGGGCGAGGAGGTCTCCGGCGGCCAAGACGCGACCGACGCCGGCGCGTCCGCCCCGGAAGACCCCATCCACGTCCAGAGCGTCGAGGAGTTCTCGGCCGTGACCACCGACCACGACGTCGTGCTGGTCGACTTCTACGCGGACTGGTGTGGCCCGTGCAAGATGCTCGAACCGACCGTGGCCGCCATCGCGGCCGACACCGACGCGGCCGTGGCGAAGGTCGACATCGACGCCCAGCAGGGGCTGGCGGCCCAGTACGGCGTCCGGAGCGTGCCGACGCTGTTGCTGTTCGCGGACGGCGAGCAGGTCGAACAGGTCGTGGGCGCACAGCCCGAGCCCAAGCTCCGGTCGCTCGTCGAGCGGTACGTCTGACCGCCGGCGCGCCGGCCGACGCCCGGGACCGCCCCGAGTCGTTAAGGCGGTCGAATCCCCATCTCCGGCATGGGCTTTCACACGTTCGACCCCGCGTCGGCCGACAGACTCGAAGACGAGTCGCGGTATCGGTACCTCTCCCGCGAGGAACTCGTCGGCGCGCTCGCGCCCGGCCGACGGGGTCACACGGCCGGGGCGTCGGCCGACGCCGGCCACGCGGTCGACCTCGGGCGGGTGGCCGACCTCGGGAGCGGGACCGGCTTTTTCACCGACGACGTGGCCCCGTTCGCGACCGCGGTACGGGCCGTCGACGTCCAGTCGGAGATGCACGACGTCTACCGCCGGAAGGGCGTCCCCGAGAACGTCGAGCTCGTGACCGCCGACGTGGGCGACCTCCCGTTCGCGGACGGCGAACTCGACGCCGCGTTCTCGACCATGACGTTCCACGAGTTCGCGGGCGAGGGCGCGCTCGGGGAGGTCGCGCGCGTCCTCGGGGCCGGCGGACGGCTGGTAGTCGCCGATTGGAGCGCGAACGGCGACGGCGAGGGCGGGCCGCCCGCCGACGAGCGGTTCGACCGGGACGAGGCGGTGGGCCTGCTCGACGACGCGGGGTTCGAGGTGGTCCGCGCCGACGAGCGCCCCGAGACGTTCTTCGCAGTCGCCGAGGTGTGAGCGACCCGCCGCTCGGCGAGCGCTCCCATCTACTGGTCGTGTTCGACTTCCAGAATCCGCGCGTCGCAGTCGGCACAGCTCACCGCGACCACGTCCATCGTGCGACAGCACGACTCGACGGTGTCTTGCTCCATCGTGATGTCGCCGCCGCAGTCGGGACAGGTCTCGAGGAAGATGCGGAGGCCGCTCAGCACGCGGCTCCGATTGGTGACGCTGAGGCGGCCCCAGTCGGCGTAGCGGCCTTCGAGCGCCTTCGCGGCCGCGAGGTCGGCGATCAACGCCGCCCGCGACTCCCACTGGCCGAGCCGACCCCCGTCGTATCGGGCGACCAGCGCGTCGTCGTGCTCGTCGAACGAGAGCTCCCCCTCGTCGAGGTCGAGGACGTCGCTCAGGTCGCTCTTCTCGGTACCGCCCTCCCGGATGGCGTCCATGTGGTCGTACCACTCGTCGGCGAACGACTCGTCGAGACAGAGGTCGTCGACGCCCTCGCAGGGCTCGACCGCGCCCGCGTCGGCCAGCACCGCCTCGGGCTCGCGCTCCTCGTCGGCGACCTCGGGCCGCTCGTCCTCGAGCTTGTCGAACCTCGCCAGTACCCAGTCCGGGAAGTACCGCTTGGTGAGCGTCGGCGTCCCCGGCACGAGGTACCCCCGGAAGTAGATGGCGACCAGCGAGAGCGCGAACACCGCCGCGCCGCCCGGAACCGAGACCGCGACGCCGACCGCGCCACCGCCGACGGCCGCGATGAGAACGTTGACCACGGTGCACGGCGTGCATCGGTTTTTTCCGGTGTACTCGGCCTGCTTGAACTGCTGTAGATACCCGCTCGCTTCGGTGCTCATACTACGCCATTAGTTATTTTATCCATATATATCTATCGTCGAATCAACTCGGCGCTGTGGCGACCCCCGTCGCTCACTTCCCGTCGGACGCCCTCGGTTCCGGGGGTTCGAGGGCGTCCTCGGCGCGTCGGAGTCGGAGCGTCACCGCACCGCCGTTGGTGTGGTACTCGTCGAACAGCACCTCGCCGCCGAACTTGCCGACGATCCAGTTCGCCAGCCACAGGCCGAGCCCGCTGCCGTGGTGGAGTTCGGTCTCCTCGCCCTCCGCGAGGACCTCGCGCTCGGCCGCCGGGATGCCGGGGCCGTCGTCGAGCACCGTCACGTTCACCCACTCGTCGTCGACGGTCGCGACCCGTATCGTCACCGTCGGGTCGCCGTCGTTGTGCTCGATGGCGTTCTCGACGACCTCGTTTATCGCGGCCTCCAGGGTCTTGTCGGCGTACACCCGCGCGGAGTCGGGGAGCTCGGCGTCGATGTCCGCGTCGGGGTACGACTGGCGGAACTCCGCACACGTGCGCTCGACGCACTCGACCGCGTCGACCTTCGTGCCCGTCCGGCCCCGACTGTCGAGAGTCTGTCCCACCTCGCGGGCCTTCTCGCTGATATCGATGAGTTCGGCCGCCTTCTGCTTGATGACCTCGGCCTCGTCCCGGGCCGCCGGGAACCGCTCGCTGATGTTGTCTGCGCGACCGAGTACCACGTTGAGGTCGTTCCGGAGGTTGTGCCGGAGGATGCGGTTGAACACCTGGAGGCGCTGTTCCCGGCGGACGAGTTCCTTCCGGGTCCGGACCGAGTCGATGGCCGACGTGATGCCCGTCCCGAACTTCGAGAGCACCCGGCGCTCGGTCTCGCCGAACGCGTAGCGGGCGTCCGACCAGACGCTCAACACGCCGTAGTCGCCGCCCTCGTACGCCAGCGGGACGGCCGCGACCGCGTATCGGTCGGCGCTCCCGTCCGAGTCGGCGTCGAACGCTTCGCCGAGGTCGGGGTCGAGTTCGACCCGGACCGACCGGGTCCGGACGGCGTCCCGGACCGCGGCCCGGTCGCGGCCCGTCCGGTCGTCGTCGAGGGCCACGGCGTCGAGGTATCGCCGGTCGACGCCCGCGGTCGCTTTCGGTCGGACCGTGGCGGTCGACTCGCGTACCTCGCCGATCCACGCGAGGGCGTAGGGCTGCGAGTCGGCGAGCCGGTCGCAGACGGTCCGATGGATGGCCTCCCGCGACGAGGACCGACGCACCGACTGGCTCACGTCCCAGAGCAGGTCGTTGACGACGATCTGGCGCTCGGCGAGGCGCTCGGTCCGGTGGCGGGTGATCGCGTTGTCGATGCGGTTGGCCAGCATCGCGAACTGCTTCTCGTCGTCGCTCTTGGTGAGGTAATCGGTCACGCCGGCCGTGATGGCCTCGCTCGCGATGCGCTCGTTCCCGCCGCCGGTCAACAGGATGAACGGGAGCTCCCGCCCGGCGTCCCTGACCGCGTCGAACAGCTCCAGCCCGTCCATGCCGGGCATCCGGTAGTCGCTCACGATGCAGTCGAACCGCTCGCGTTCGAGCGCGCCGAGCGCGGCGTCCCCGTCGGCGGCCCTGACCACGTCGATGTCGTACTCGTCACCGAGAACCGAGGCGGTGACTCGTGCGAAGAAGTCGTTGTCCTCGACGTGCAGTACGCGGGGATTCGCGCCCGACATTGTCCGTCTTGGGGGATTCACGGCCCCCTAATAAATAATTTCCTTCATTCAGGTCGAGCGGGATAGATAGGTGCGGGAACGGCGACGCGCGCTCACTCGAACAGCGCGTCCACGTCGGGCGCGTCGTCGACGAGTTCGTATCCGGCGTCAGTGCGCTCGACGACGCCGTGACGGTCGAGGTGGTCGAGGTGCGCCCACGCCTCTCCCGGGCCGTGCATGACGTGGATGTCCGAGAGCTCGCCGAACAGGTCGGCGCTGACCGTCCACGGGTCGGCGACGCCGCGCTCGCGGAGGACCTCGAGGACGCGCTCGGTTCGCTCGCGGTGGTGGTCGATTATCTCGCGGGCCCGGCCCGCCGGGTCGTCGATGGCGTCGCGGTGACCCGGCCACGCTCGCGCGTAGTCGCCATCGACGATTCGGGCCAGCGAGTCGAGGTAGGTGCCCAGCGGGTCCTCGACTCGGGGGTCCGCGCCGCCGACGTTCGGGGTGTACTTGGGCAAGAGCGCGTCCCCCGACAGCAGTTCGCGGGGCTGGTCCCCGCCTTGGTCGCCATCGCCGTCGAACGCGAACCCCGTCAGCCCGGCGGCGTGGCCCGGCAGGTGGACCGCTTCGAGCTCCGCGGTCCCGACCTCGAATCGGTCGCCGTCCGCGAACGTCTCCACGGTCGGGGGGTCGCCCTGAATCTCGGCGTGGAGGTCGAGGAAGTCGAGGAGTTCGGCCGCCTTCTCGTCGGGCGTCCCCCAGCGCTCGAACAGGTCGCGCTCGGCTATCTCCTCGGCGTGGGTCGAGTCCGCGCTCTCGACCATCGGCGCGTCGGCCTCGTGGACGTAGACGGTCGCGCCGCTCGCCCGCTGGATTTCGCCCGCCAGCCCCGCGTGGTCGTGGTGCCAGTGGGTGAGCAAGACGACGTCGAGGTCCGAAAACGAGACGCCGTGGTCGGCCAGCCCCGCCCGGAGTTGCTCGCGGGCGTCCTCGGTCGCGACGCCGGTGTCGACTAGCGCGGTGGTGTCGCCGTCCGCGCCGAACAGGTACGCGTCGTTCCGCCCCTCGAAGACGGTGTTTCCGAGCTGGATGCGCTTCACGGTCCTACTCGGCGCGTGGCCGACAAGTCGCTTTCCCTCTCGCGGTTCGCTCCACTCGCGCGGCGGAAACGGCGTTCAACTCGCGCCGGGGTGACTGGCGTCGCGAACCGGGTATGTTCGCGTCCCGCACGGCTCCGCCAGCGCCATCACCGACCGGGTCCACCCCCGAGGGCGGGACGCCGACCCGGTGAAGTGGCGACGCGCCGACGGAGCTGCGGCGCGGGGTTCGACGCCCCGCTCGACGACCGGTAGCGGACCGACCTCGCCGTCCGGCGGGACGCGATTCCGTCGGCTCCGGCCCCGAGAACGGCACTACCGTTTTCAGGGTGGCCGCCGTCGTAACTCGCATGGCGATACCGAAACCCACGTCGCCGCTGGAGGTCGCGGCGGTGGCGGCGGGCGCGCTGGTCGGCGTCGTGGTCGTGTTGCCGCTGCTCCCGCTCGTTCTCGACCTCGTGGTCGGGGCGGTCAGGGGCGTCTTCGAGGTCGTCGTCCCCGGCGGGCGCACGTACGAGTGAGCCGCGCCGGCCTCGATTCGCTCGGGGCGACTCGCGCTACCGCACCTCGTAGGTGTCCTCGGTCGCGACGAACCGGCTCAGGTCGGCGGTCTGGCGGTAGTCCGATGCCAGCAGGTCCGACAGCGAGGCGACGAGGCGCTCGCGGTCGCCGCCGTGGGTCTGGTCACCGTCGTCCCACTCGCTCGGCTCTCGAATCGGAACGATGAGGAACCCCCGGCCGGGGACGTGTTCGGCGTGAAGTCCGGCCATCCCCTCGCGGTCGAGCAGTGCCTCGCGGGCGGCGTAGGTCCGGAGGACGTGGCGGGTCGCGGGCTCGCCCACGGGCAGGAGGACGTGGGCCGCGATGGCCCGCAACTCCGCGTCGAAGAACCGCTCCATGTCGTCGTACTCGCGGTCGGTCGGCGCGCGGTCGCCGGGCAGCGGGCAGGCGTGGCGGTAGCTCATGAACAGGTTCTCGACCGCCGGGGCGTCGCCGTCGGCGTCGCCGAGCAGCCCCACCTCGCGGAGCACGGACTGGAGGCGCTCGCCCGCCGCGCTTCCGGTGAACGGGACGCCGGTTTCCCGGCCGCCGTGAACGCCGGGATGGTCGCCGACGAGGTGGAAGTCGGCGTTGGCGTCGCCGTAGCCGTGGACCGCCGAGACGCCCGGCGTTGCGGAGGCGTCACCCTGCGTCGCACTACCGCCGTCAGCCGAGGCGTCGGCGGCGCAGGGCGGCCGCATCCCGAAGGGGTTGCTGATTCTGTCCGTGACGTTCTTCACGGCGCGACGTACGGGAACGGACGGTAAAACCGGCGCGGTTTCGAGGACTACCACTCGACCGACGCCGAAACCGAACGCTTCCCCGCCGCTTCCCGCAGACCTAACCGTCCGCGTCCCCTACGCCAGCGCATGACGCGAGATGCCGACACCGAGACCGCCACCCTCGCCGGCGGGTGCTTCTGGTGTACCGAAGCGGCGTTCAAGGAACTCGACGGCGTCGTCGAGGTCACGTCGGGGTACGCGGGCGGTCACGTCGAGGACCCGACCTACGAGGCGGTCTGCTCGGGCGACACCGGCCACGCCGAGGTCGTGCAGGTCGAGTACGACGCCGACGAACTCGACTACGAGGACGTGCTGAAGGTCTTCTTCACGGTCCACGACCCGACGCAACTCAACCGGCAGGGGCCGGACGTGGGCACCCAGTACCGGTCGGCGGTGTTCTACCACGACGACGAGCAGAAAGAGACCGTCGAGCGGTTCGTCTCGGCGCTGGAGGCCGAGGGAGCCTACGACGAGGGCGACGTCGTCACGGAGATAGAGCCCCTGGAAGAGTTCTACGAGGCCGAGGCGTATCATCAGGACTACTACGAGAAGAACCCCAACGACCAGTACTGCTCGATTCAGGCCGAGCCGAAGGTCCAGAAGGTGCGCGAGCAGTTCTCGAAGCAGGTCCAGTAACGGTTCGGACGCTCCGCCGACCCGACCGCTTTTCCCCGTCCCCGTCGTTAGCAGGCGTGGATGGGGCTCTACCGGCTCGTCTCGCTTGTCTTCCTCTGGCAGCTCGCCGCGAGCGTCTGCTACTACGCCGTGTTCGCGGCGACGCCGTTCTTCCGCGACCAGTTCGAACTCTCCGGGGCCGAGGTCGGCCTCGTGGTCACGGCGCTCACGCTGGGCTACGCCGTCTTCCTGCTGCCGCTCGGCGCGCTGACCGACCGATTCGGCGAGCGTCGAACGCTCACGGTGGGCCTGCTCGGCCTCTCGACCGGTTCCGTCCTGGTCGCGCAGGCGTGGTCGTACCCCGCGCTCTTGGGCAGCGCGTTCGCGCTCGGTTCGCTGTACGGCACGGCGATGCCCGGCACGAACAAGGCCATCTTCGACGGCACGCCGCCCGGCCGCCAGAACCTCGCGATAGGTCTCAAGCAGGTCGGGGTCACGGCCGGCAGCGGCGCGAGCGCGCTGCTCGTGACCGGCATCGCTGGCGTCCTCGTCTGGGAGGCGGGCTTCTACGTCGCGGCCGCGAGCGGCCTCGCGGTCGCGGTGGCGTTCTGGCTCGCCTACCGCGGCTCGGGGAGCGCCGAGGAGGCGAGCTACCCCGACTTCCGGCGGCTGGCGCGCAACCGACCCTACCGGTCGCTGGCGGCCGCCGGATTCTGTCTGGGCGCGGGCCTGTTCACCACGACCGGCTACACCATCATCTACGTCGACGAGTCGGTCGGCGCGTCGGTCGCCTTCGGCGGGTTCGTGCTCGCCGCGCTCCAGGTGTCGGGGAGCGTCGGCCGGGTCGTCACGGGCTGGCTGAGCGACGTCCTGTCCGGCGAGCCCCGACGTCGCATCGGTGCCATCCTGCTCGTCCAGTCGGTGGCGAGCGCGGCGCTGTTCGTCGTCGTCGCGCTCGCCGACGGCCGACTCGCGGCGGCGGCCGCGTTCGTCGCGCTCGGATTCTTCGCCCTCGGGTTCACCGGCGTCTACTACTCCTGCATGGCCACGCTGGTCCCCGCCGAGGAGATGGGCGGTGCGACCGGCGGCGGCCAGCTCGCGCTCACCGGCGGCGCGCTGGTCGCACCGCCGGCGTTCGGCTACCTCGCCGACGCGGTTGGCTACCGCGCGAGCTGGGTCATGCTCGCGGCGCTCGCGCTGGTCGGAGCCGGGTTCGTCGTCCGCGTCCTCGCGACCGAACCGCCCGACGACGTCACCGCGGCCGCCGAGTGAGTCCGGCGGCGCGTGCGCTCGACGACGCTGGGCCCCGTCGCGACCGCTCCGTGGGTCCGGCCGCGACCGCTCCGGTGGACCAGCCGACCGCGAACCTTATGAATAATCATGTAGAATCTGCCTCCATGTACCGCGTCCTCGCGGCGGTCGACGAAAGCGACCAACGACTGGCCACGCAACTCGACGCACTCGGCGCGCTGCCCGGCCGGGACGACCTCTCGGTCACCGTCTTGCACGTTCACGAGGAGATTGAGGTCGCTGCCGACGAGGCTGGGGCCGCGATGATAGAGTCCATCAACGAGGACATCGACGACCTGCAGGGCGTACCCGACACGGTTTCGAGGGCCGTCGCGCACCTCGACGACCTCGGAATCGAGTCGACGGTCACGACCGTCCGCGGCGACCCGGCCGCCGCGATTCTGGAGGTGGCCGAGGAGGTGGCCGCGGACGCGATTCTCGTGTCGGCCCGCCAGCGCAGTCCGGTCGGGAAGGCGGTGTTCGGTAGCGTGACCCAGAGCGTCGTCCTCGACGCCGACCGGCCGGTCCTCGTCGCGAAGTAACGTTCGATGGCGGCGCTCGTGCGAGCTAGACCGGTCGGGGTCCCCGCCGAGGCGGCGACGAACGAACGCGCTCGCGGGGCGTCGGCCGCCCGCCGCCATCCGAGTGTCGGATATTATCCACGACCGCGACCAATATCAGCCGATAATATAATGAAAATACATTATATTTATGTGGGGCGTCGTGGTGGGTGCCACTGCATGCCGGGGAATGACAAGGCCAGACGGGACGTGTTGAAAGGCGCGGCGACGCTGGGCGTCATCGGCGTCGCGGGGTACTCGGGGAGCGCCGGGGCGGACGACGGGACGCAGAACTACCAGATAGTCATCGGCGGGACCTCGTCGGGGAGTTCGACCCAGCAGGCGGGGCAGGCGCTCGCGCGCGCCGCCCAGCAGCACAGCGACGTCCTCGACATCTCGGTCCAGGTGACCGACGGATGGACGGCGAACCTCTACGAGTTCGACAACGGCAACCTCTCGTCCATCGGGGTGGACAACAACTCGCTGTCGAAGGCGATGAACGAGGAGGGGCCGTTCGCCGACGAACCGGTCGAGAGCCTCCCGATGCAGGGGTTCGTGTTCACGAACCTCGAAATCTACTGGGTGGCGATGGAGGGGTCGGGCATCGAGTCCACGGCGGACCTCGCGGACGGCGGGTACACTATCTACCCCATCCAGCCCGGCTTCGGGACGCGGCTGCTCACCGAGGAGATAATCCAGGAGGCCGGCCTGTGGGAGCCAAACGAGATTCTCAACCTCGACACCAGCGACATCGCCGGCGCGGTCGAGGAGGGCCGGGTCGACGCGCTGTGCATCTACGGGGCGAACGGCGTCAACCTCTCCAGTTGGGTCCAGGAGGTCGACGTGCGGTCCAACGGTCAGCTCTACGCCATCGAGGTCGACGACAGCTTCCGGCAGGCCATCGAGAGCGTCGGCGGCGCGCGGCTCGCCGAGATCGAGCCCTACGGCTGGGAGCAGGACGTGACGCGAGTGACCGACGAGACCGTCTCGTGGGTGCTGTCGGGCCAGTGGGCGTTCGGTCCGGACGTGCCCGCCGAGGCGACTCGCGAGGTCGCGCGCCTCTCCAGCGAACACTGGGAGGCCATCCGCGAGGCGGACCCGACCGCGCTCGACCACTCGGGCGTGGAGTCGATGACCGAGGCGGTGATGCCGGAACTCGAAATTCACCCGGGCGTCGCGAACTACTGGGAGGACAACGGCGTCTGGAACGACGAGTGGACGCGGGGCGAGACGAACGAGTAATCCCCGCCCCGCATCGGTTCCCCGCCGATGCCGACCCGACCAGCGTGACGTCGACGGGAGCGAACCGACCATCGAACGACGCGAGCGGAACGCGCGAGCCCCGAACCACGAGTAAACCACTCCGAACGTGACATGAGCGAACCAACTCCGAACGCGACCGCCGAGGCCGAGCCCGAATCCGACGTGGGATTCGACCGCGAGG
The DNA here is from genome assembly GCF_004765805.1 of Halorussus halobius. Taxonomy (GTDB): domain Archaea; phylum Halobacteriota; class Halobacteria; order Halobacteriales; family Haladaptataceae; genus Halorussus; species Halorussus halobius. The sequence continues at coordinate 322,454 of NZ_SBIU01000005.1, forward strand.
ACCCGTGGGACGCCGAACTGGTGTCGATGCGGAACCTCCTGATAGCCCTCTCGGTCGTCTTCTGGGGGGCCGTCATCTGGTACGCCTACGACCAGACCTGGGCGCGAGCCCGGTACGGCGTCCTGTTCCTCGGCGGCGTCCTCGAACTGTACGTGCTGACCGAACTGATGGCGCTGACCGACAGCGACGGCCGCGCGAACCTGTTCGACGACCTCCGGGAAGCGTACGGGCCGGGCAACCGGCTCGACGCCGCGGTGCTGTCGCTGTGTGCGCTCGACGTCGCCGTCACCACCGCGTACATGTGGGTCAACTTCCAGGCGCTGTACGTCGAGCGGGCGGGCCGCGCGCTGTCCCACGAGTACGCGATGGCGGTCGCGTTCTCGGTCGTGATAATCTACCTGACGTGGCGGTCGTTCGGCCCCACGTTCCTCGCGGTGGTCCTGGTCGGGTTCGCGTACGGCTACTTCGGAGCCTACGCCCCGGGACCGCTCCAGCACGGGGGACTGGGAGCCGAGCGCATCCTCCGGACGGTCGTCATCAGCGTCGACGGCTTCTTCGGGTTCCTGACCCAGCTCGTGGCCGCGTGGATAGCGCTGTTCCTGCTGTTCGCGGGGTTCCTGAAGGCCTACGGCGCGTTCGACCTCATCATGCGGCTCGCGTTCCGGTCGGCCAAGTACATCGACTCGGGCATCGCCCAGACCGCCGTGCTGTCGAGCGCCATCATCGGGTCGGTCAACGGGAGCCAGACCGCCAACGCCGGGATGACCGGCTCCTTTACGATTCCGCTGATGAAGCGCAACGGCGTCAAGCCCGAGACCGCCGGCGCCATCGAGGCGGTCGCCTCGACGGCGGGGCAGGTCCTCCCGCCGGTGATGGGGGCTGGCGCGTTCATCATGGCGTCGCTCATCACCGGCATCACGTACGTCGACGTGATAATCGCGGGACTGATTCCGGCGACCATCCTGTCTCTGACCATCTTCGTCGCGGTCCACTACGTCTCGGCTCCCCAACTGGCCGACGCCAACGCCGACCGGTTGGTACACGACCCGCTCCCCCGCGAGGAGTTCCTGATGGAGGGGCTGAAGTACGGCCTCCCGATGGGCGTCCTCATCTACAAGCTCGGCGTCGAGCAGGTCACCGTGATGACGGCGGCGCTGTGGACCGCCACCACGATGCTGCTGACGGGCGTGTCGATACCCGTGATGCGGTCGGGGGCCGGCATCAGCGACGAGCCGGCGGTCGCGGCGCTCAAGCGGACGCTCTGGGAGACCCTCGACGGGGCCCGCGAGGGCGTCATCGTCCTCGCACCGGTGACCATCATCCTCGCGGCCATCAACGGCGTGGTCGACATCCTGACCGCGACCGGGGTGCCGACCTCCATCTCGCTCGCGCTGCTCGACCTCTCCGGGGGCGTCCTGCTGGTCGCGGCCATCCTCTCGATGATAATCTGCATCGTGCTCGGGCTGGGGATGCCCACGACCGCCTCCTACACCATCGTCGCCCTGCTGGTCGCGCCCACGCTCATCAGCCAGTTCTTCCTCCCCGAACTCGCGAGCCACTTCTTCGTGTTCTACGCCGCCATCCTCGCCGGGCTGACCCCGCCCATCGCGACCTGCGTGGCGGTGGCCTGCGGCATCGCGGGCGCGGACTTCTGGCGGAGCTGTCTGGAGGCCATCAAGATATCCGCGCCGCTTTTCATCCTGCCGTTCGTGTTCGTCTACCACCCCGAAATCGTCTCCGCCGAGTTCGACTCGCTCACGCTGACCTCCGGCGGGTTCGCCCTGCTGGGAGCGATCGCGGTCATCCACGGCATCAACTACCCGTTCGAGTTCGGGCAGGTCGCGACCGCCGCCTCGCGGCTGGCGTTCTTCGCCGCCGGCGTGCTCGCGATGGTCTACCCCTCGCGGACCGTCCAGGCCGGGGCGCTCGCCGCCGTGGTCGCGATGTACCTCCTCCAGTCGTTCGCCGGACGGCCGAGTCCGGTCGCGACCCTCCGCAGCCTGTTCGGACTGGCCGACCGCTCGCCGTTCGACCGGGGCGAGGCCGAGCGCGAGTGACCCGCTCGGCCCGAGTGGACGCGACCCGACGGCTCACTCGTCCCACGAGAAGGCGGCGTCGAGGTCGTGGGGAAGGTGGCCGCCGCGCGCGCCCTCGCCACCGTCGGCGTCGTCGCCTCCCCGGCGCGCACGGTCGAGGTACGCGCGCAGTCGCTCGCGAAAGTCGGGATGTGCACACTCCTCGACCAGCAGTCGGGCGCGCTCCCGGGGCGACGTGCCGCGCAGGTCCGCGACGCCCTGTTCGGTGACCACGACGTCGACGTCGTGTTCGGTGTGGTCGACGTGCGGGACCATCGGAACGACCCGCGAGACGTCGCCGTCGGAGGCCGTCGAGGGGAGCGCGAACACCGACAGCGCGGCGTTGCGCGCGAAGTCGCCGCTCCCGCCGACGCCGTTCACCATCCGCGTCCCGCCGACGTTGGTGGAGTTGGCGTGGCCGTACGCGTCGACCTCCAGCGCGCTGTTGACGGCGACGACGCCGAACCGGTCGATCAGCGCCGGACTGTTGGACACGTCGGTCGGGCGCAACACCACGTCCTCGGCGTAGCGCTCGGCGTCGGCGAACAGCCGGTCCTGGCCCGAGGCCGACAGCGCCAGCGAGGTCGCGCTGGCCGACCGCAACAGCCCCTCGTCGAGCAGGTCGAGCAGGCCGTCCTGTATCACCTCGCCGAAGTACACGAGGTCGCGGTCGCCGACGTCGGCGTCGCCGAGCGCGCCCATCAGGGCGTTGCCGAGGCTGCCGACGCCGAACTGGAGCCGCACGGATTCGGCGAACAGCTCCGAGCGCTCGACCTCTGCTTCGAGGAACTCACAGAGGTTGGCGGCGATCGCGCGATCGTCGGCGGTCGGCTCCCGGAACTCGTAGGGGTCGTCGCGCCGGTCGAGTTCGACCACGGCGGCGAGTTTCCCGGGGTCGAACTCGACCCTCGGACTCCCGACGCGCTCGCCGGGGCTGTCCACCGGAATCGGCTCGCGGTCGGGCGGCGTCCCCGGCCGGTAGACGTCGTGAAATCGTTCGAGCGCCCGGGGCTGGGCCGCGTTGACCTCCACGACGAGCCGGTCTGCGGCCTCGACGAACGCGGGCGTCTGGCCGAGCGAGGTCGAGGGGACCAGCCAGTCCTCGCCCGCCGCGACCGCCTCGACGATTGCGACGCTCGTCGCGTCTGTCGCCACGAGACCGCCGTACTGCACGTCGTCGCCGACGCCGGCGACGTGCCGGTCGGCGAACGCCACCCGGCCGTCGTTGACGGCCGCCCGAATCTCGGGGCGGGCCTGGAACGGGAACCGGCGCCCGACCGCGTCGGCCTCGACCAGCGCGGCGTCTATCTCGCCGCCGACGCTCCCGCCGCTGACAACCGTCAGCGCGAGGTCCCGGCCGGAGTCGGCGAGCGCTTCGGGCACCGCCTTCGGGTAGCCGACGCTGCCGAAGCCGCTGACCAGCAGCGCGGCGTCGTCGGGCACGGCGTCGGCGGCCTCCTCGGCGTCCCGGAGCGGGAGGTCGCCCGACAGTCGGTCCGATTCGGCCATCAATCGAGGTCCTCGGGCTGGGTACCGACGCCTTCGGGCCAGCCGGTGGGTCGGGCCGCCGACGGCCGTGCGGACTCGCGCTTGAGCACCATCGGCGTGCGTTCGAGCGAGAGCACGAGGTCGTCGTCCTGATTGTACGCCCGGAGTTCGGTGGTCACGATGCCGACGTGGTCCCGCGAGTCGCTCTCGCGCTTGTCCAGCACCTCGCTCTCGGCGAAGATGGTGTCGCCGTGGAACACGGGCGCGTGGTGGCGGATATCGTCGTACCCCAGATTCGCGGTCGCGTTGGCGGACACGTCGACGACGCTCATCCCGACCGCGAGCGCGATGACGAACGTGCCGTCGACCAGTCGCTCGCCGAACTCCGTCTCGGCGGCGTACGCCTCGTTGAAGTGCATCGGGTTGCAGTTCATCGTCAGGTTGGTGAACCAGACGTTGTCGGTCTCGGTGACCGTCCGCCCGTAGGGGTGTTTGTACACGTCGCCGACTTCGAAGTCCTCGAAGTAGCGGCCCTGCCACCCCGCCACGAGTCGCCTGTCCCGGTCGGTTCCGTCGCTCGCGGCGGCGTCCTCGTCGGTTCTCCCGTCTTCGTCGGTCGGTCCGTCCTCGGCTGTCGGGTCGTCGGTCATGGTTCGAGCGTGGAAGTCCTGGCCGTCCCTGTACGGCGGGACGGCGTTCGCGTCGGTCACGTCTCCACCGACTCGACGCTTAAATCCTCGGGTGCGGGCCGACTGTCGGCCGAGCCGACCCCCGCGACGCGGATGGGGGAGCCGTCCGGCTGGCGACTGATGACAACCCCTTTCAGCGGCGTCTCCGTACGCCGCGACGATGCCCCCCAGCGACGCGGTCGGGCTGTTCGCCGGTGCCGTCGCGCTCGGGGCCGTCCACGGCGTCGAGCCGGGTCACGGCTGGCCGGTGGCCGCGAGTTACGCGCTCGAGCAGTCGAACAAGTGGCTGTACGGCTTCGCTGCCAGCGTCATCATCGGCGTGGGGCATCTGGTCAGCAGCATCGCCATGGTGGTGGCCTTCTTCTTCGCAAAGTCGTACTTCGGACTCATGCAGGTCAACGAGCCCATCGCTATCGACGCGCTCGGGGTCCGAATCGGCGGTCCGGTGGACCTCGTGGCGGGCGTCCTGCTGATACTCCTCGGCGTCAGGGAGTACGCACACGGGCACAGTCACTCTCACGGTGGCTCGCACGGCGACGACGATAGCCACGGGCACGGTCACTCACACGCGGACGATGGCCACGACTACTCCAACGACGACGACCACGGACACGCTCACTCGCGCGATCACGACCACTCGCACGGCCACGACGACCACGACCATTCGTACGGCCACGACCACTCGGACCACGGCGAGGAGCGGGGTCTCTTCGCCAGACTCAAACTCGCGCTTCCCTTCGTCGGCGGACACGCTCACGGCTCCGCCGAGGACGCCGCCGACCGGGGGTTGTGGAGCATCGCGGGCTTCGCGTTCGTCCTCGGGTTCGCCCACGAGGAGGAGTTCGAGATTATCGCGCTGTGTGCGGGCTCCGAGTACTGCCTCTCGCTGATGAGCGCCTACGCGCTCACCGTCATCGTCGGCATCGTGGCGCTCACGCTCCTGCTCATCGCGGGCTACGAGCGCTACGAGGAGCGCGTCGAGCGCTACACCGACTACCTGCCGGCGTTCTCGGCGGCGGTGCTGGGACTCATGGGTGTCGGGTTCGTTCTCGGGGTCCTGTGAGTTTCGGGGCTCAAGACTCGCGTCGCCGTCGGCTCAGATGCGACGAGAGCCGGCGGACGAGCCACCAGAGGGCGACCGTCCCGACCGCGATGGCCGCGACCGACGGCGAGAACAGCGTCGTTCCGCCGGGGGTCGATAGCGGAAGTTGCACGTGCTCCAGTTCTCGCTCGGGGGCTGTCAACCTTTCCGCGACCGAAAATCGACCGACTGTAGGGATTCCTCAACGCAGGAAGCCCAGCAACTCGTAGTCGTGGTCCGGCGTGTACCGCCGACGGAGACAAGCTCCGTCGAGGCACACGCCTCCTCGGATTATCGCCACCTGTACAGGAGGCGATAATCCTCGTCCGGCGTGTACCGCCGGAACAGCAGGCTGTTGGTCAGCACGCTCACGCTGGAGAACGCCATCGCGCCGGCCGCCAGCACCGGCTGGAGCAGGCCCAGACTCGCCAGCGGAATCATCGCGGTGTTGTACCCCAGCGCCCAGAACAGGTTCTGCTTGATTTTCGCTAAGGTCCCCTCCGAGACTCGGATGGCCTTCAACACGTCGGCGGGGTCGTCGCGCATCAGCGTCACGTCGGCCGCCTCGATGGCCACGTCGGTCCCTGAGCCGATGGCCGCGCCGACGTAGGCCGCCGCCAAGGCGGGCGCGTCGTTGACGCCGTCGCCGACCATCATGGCCTCGCGACCTTCCGACTGGATGGCTTCGACCGCGTCGGCCTTGTCCTCGGGCAGGACCTCCGCGCGGACGTTCCCGGGGTCGATGCCGACCTGCTCGGCGACCGCGCGGGCCGTGCGCTCGTTGTCGCCGGTTATCATCATGACCTCCTTGCCGCGGCCGCGGAGGTCGGCGACCGCGTCCGTCGCGCTCTCCTTGACCGTGTCGGCGTCGGCGACCACGCCGATCAGCTCCCCGTCGACGGCCACGAGCATCGCAGTCTTGCCCTCGCGTTCGAGCCGCTCCATCGTCTCCTCCGCACGCGAGGGGTCGACGCCCTCGTCGTCGAGCAGTTTGCGGTTGCCCACCAGCACCTCGCCGTGAGAGGTCCTCGCGCGGACGCCGTGGCCGGGCACGTTCTCGAAGCTCTCGGGGTCCTCGACCGTGAGGCCGCGTTCCCGTGCGCCTTCGACGATAGCCCGTGCGAGGGGGTGTTCGCTGCCTGTCTCGGCGCTCGCGGCGGCGGCGAGGACGAACGCCTCGTCGACCTCCTGCTCGGGCGCTTCGAGTGCGCCGCCGTCCGAGCGGGGCGCAGTTTCTCCGCCGTCCGGGGCCGCGTCGGCGTCGCCGCCGGACTGTGAGTCCGGCGGCGACGCCCCGAGCGCGACCACGTCGGTCAGCCGCATCTCGCCCTCGGTCAGCGTGCCGGTCTTGTCGAAGACCACGGTGTCGACGTCCCGAACCCGTTCGAGCACGTCGCCGCCCTTGAACAGCACGCCGTTGCGCGCGCCGATGGAAGTGCCGACCATCGTGGCCGCCGGGGTGGCGAGCCCGAGCGCGCAGGGGCAGGCGATGAGCACCGCCGAGGCGAACACGACCACCGCGAACTCGAACGTCGAGATGGTGCCGCCCGCCGCCGCTTCGGGGCCGCCGGCCACCAGTCCCCACAGGGGCAGCGAGTCGACGAAGCCGGCCAGCGCCTCGGGGAAGAGGAACCAGACCGTCCCCCACAACAGCGCGTTGGCGATGACCGCGGGCACGAAGTACGCCGAGATGCGGTCGGCGAGCTGCTGAATCTCGGGCTGGCGGCTCTGGGCCTCCTTGACCAGCTGGACGATTTGCTGGAGCGCGGTCTCCGCGCCGACCTTGGTTGCCTCGACCTTCAGGACGCCGTTCTCGTTGACGGTCGCGCCCACGACCTCGTCGCCGGGCGACTTCTCGACCGGGACCGACTCGCCGGTCACCATCGACTCGTCGACCGCGCTCTCGCCGTCGACGACCACGCCGTCGGTCGGGACCTTCTCGCCGGGCCGGACCACCATCACGTCGCCGACCGCGACGTCCTCGACGGGAACCTCGGTCTCGTCGCCGTCCCGGACGACGGTCGCGGTGTCGGCCTCCATTTCGAGGAGTTTGCGGAGCGCCTCGCTGGCCTGCCCCTTCGACCGGGCTTCGAGGTAGTTGCCCAGCGTGATGAACACGAGGATGAACGCGGCGGTGTCGAAGTAGTAGCTCCCCGCGAGCAGGTCGAGCAGGACCGCGACCGAGTAGACGTACGCGGTCGAGGAGCCCAGCGCGATGAGTACGTCCATGTTCGCGGTCCGGTTTCTCACCAGTGCGGTGTAGGAGTTCTCGTAGAACTCCTTGCCGAGCAGGTACTGGACGGGCGTCGTCAGCCCGAACATCACCCAGCCGAGCGGGACGCCGAGGACGGCGTCACCGAGCAGGCCGTCGAACAGGTGGTGTTCGAGCATGAAAAACGCCAGCGGGAGCGACAGCGCCGCGCCCAGCAGCGTGAGGTTGCGCTGTCGGCGAATCTCCTCCTGGCGGGCGGCGTCCCGTCGGTCGGCGCTCGACGACCCGCTGTCGCCGTCCTCGCTCGGCTCGTCCTCGCGGATGGGTTCGTAGCCCGCGTCCTCGATGGCGGCGTAGAGGTCGCCGAGGTCGGCGTCGTTGGGGTTGTACCGAACCGTCCCCTCGTCGGTGGCGTAGTTGACGTCCGCCTCGACGACGCCCGGCGTGGCTTCGAGCGCCGCCTCGTTGGTCTCCGCGCAGTTCGCACACGACATGCCCGAGATGCCGACCGTCACCCGCTCTGCCACCGGGTCGTAGCCCGCGTCCTCGATGGCCGCGTAGATTTCGGCCAGCGCGGTCTCGTCGGGGTCGTACTCGACGGTCCCCTCGTCGGTGGCGTAGTTGACGTCCGCCCGGGTCACGCCCGCCAACTCCCCGAGCGCACCCTCGACGGTGTTCGAACAGTTGGCGCAACTCATGCCTCGGACATCGAGGCGTGCTGTTCGGGACATAGTAGTCACCTTGTCGTATCGTAGGGGGCCCACGTTCAAGCGATTTGTCCCTAATGGAAGTGGGGTTTCGAGCCCCCCGATTCTTTTTCGAACCAGGTTATTCGCCGCTCCATTTTCGTTTCCAAACTCGGACTCGGCGTTCCGGGCGGAGCCGTCGGGCGCTGCTGGCTCGACCCGGCGACTACATCGGGTTTCGAATCCGGAGTTCGAGATGGGGCGCGTGCTGGATTGGAATCTCTTCCGGCGCGTGCTGGCGCGGTCCTCGTGACCGCCCCAATTCGCGCGAGGGATGAGGCTTGCGGGACGCCGAGGCGTCCCGCTGATCTGCGAACGTGGGTCGCAGACATCGCAGCGCAGCGAGAAGCGCAATCGGCTGGGGAGGTGTGAGGCCCGCCGTCGCGGGGCTGTGCGGTCGCGGTGCGGTCTCTCACAGGTCGAGGCAGTAGCTAGCTTCGCACTCTCATCTCCCCGTCTTTCCGGACGGACTGAGCTAGCTTCTCTCGACTGCCTGCCCGTTTCCGGACGGACTGAGCTAGCTATGGTCGATGCCTATGAGAGACAGCCCAGCACCGACACCGCCCGTTCAGCACCGACACCGCCCGCCCAGCACCGCCACCGCAGCCGCAACCGCCACCCGGACCGATGTGTTCACCGTCGAGTCCGGTGTTCGCCCGACCCGAGACTCAGTGCCCGCCCGAGACGAAGTGGAGTCCGACGATGCCGACGACGATGGCTCCGATGAACAGCGAGCGCGACAGCGTCGCGGGTTCGTCGAACAGCACGATTCCGAGCGTGGCCGTCCCGACCGCGCCGATGCCGGTCCAGACCGCGTACGCCGTCCCGACGGGAAGCTCCTCGACCGCCTTCGCCAGCAGGACCATGCTGACGACGAGCGAGACCGCGGTGGCCGCCGTCGGGAGCGGTTTCGAGAGCCCGTCGGAGTATTCGAGTCCGACGGCCCACCCGATCTCGAACAGCCCCGCGACGAACAGCACGTACCACGACATGGCGGGTCGTTCTCGCTCGCGCCCGCTATAGGTTGCGCTGTGGGTCGAGCGCGCCGGCGCGGCAGTCGAGCTAGCGGTGGGAGTCGGGCGCACCGCCAGTTATGAAAATTCATTTTGTATAGTACAAACGAGGTAGTTTTATCCGGGCGGAGCGTCGACTCGCGAGCACATGAACCAGCACGCCGTCGAGACCGCCACGCTCGCGGAGTCGCACACCGAGACGACCGAGATTCTGATGCCCGACGACACCAACAACCTCGGCCGGGCGCTGGGCGGGTCGGTCCTCCACTGGATGGACATCTGCGGTGCCATCTCGGCCCGGCGGTTCTCGCGCCGGCAGGTGGTCACGGCGTCGATGGACCACGTCGACTTCCTGGCGTCCATCGACCTGGGCGACGTGGTCGTCACCGAGGCCTACGTCTTCGAGACCGGCGAGTCGAGCATGGAGGCGAAGGTCGACGTGTACGCCGAGCGCCCGAGCAACGACGAGCGCCGCGAGACCGCGACCTCCTTCTTCACCTTCGTCGCGCTGGACGACGACGAGAACCCGGCGAGCGTCCCCGACCTCCGGTGTCCGACCGACGAGCAGGAGGAAAAGCGGCGGGCCGCGCTCGACGAGCGCGCGAGCAGGCGGGCCGAACTCGCCGCGACGGACCAATAGTAGGATACCCTAACTAATCCGCCTCGTGGACCGCCTCCCCGCGACGGAGTCGCGAGGCGATGGTGAACGTCTGCTCGGCCGACCGTCGCGTCGGGACGTGGGCGGAGACGTAGCGCGCGGTCGCGACGAGGTGGGTCCGCGCGCGCTCGGGGTCGTCGGCGTCCGCGACCGGGACGAACTCCGAATCTGTTTCGCTCGTCGCCATGTCGCGAGGTATACCACCGACCCTCAAAACCGTTCCCGGAAGCGCGTTTTTGTAAGGATACCTAGTCGAACGAGTCGAGTCGCCGCGAGAACGACACCGACGCGTCGCCCGGGGAGTCGGCCGGCCCCTCGCGGTCGGGGCGGTCGGGCGGGACTCCCGACCGCCCGTCGAGCAGGTCCCGGCGCTTCTCGGTCAGCTTCGCGGCGAACGTCTCCTTGGCGTCGAGGCGCTCGTCCTCCCACGCCCTGATGCGCTCGTCGGGGATGTGCTGGCGGTGGTGGAATCGGAGTTCGACCTTGCTCAGCATCGTGATAAAGGAGTCGAGGAACTCCTCGACCGCGGCGTAGTCGGGGTCGTCGGCGTCGACCAGCAGTTCCACGGTGTCGTGCCACTCCACGAACAGCTCGTAGGCCTCGGGGTAGTCGTCGCGGGGGTAGGTGTCGACCATGCGTTCGAGCGAGTCGACGACGAACCCGCGCGTGGAGTGGTCGGTCATCCCGAAGTCCCCGAGCGTCGACTGCTCGTCGAGGTCGACCCGCTCCAGTCGCTCCCGGAGCCGGTTGTACGTCCGGACGAACTCGTTGGGGACGTGCTTGCGGTAGAAGTGCTTGCCGATGGCCTCGGCGTTCGAGCTCGCGAACCGCTCGACCGCCCAGTCGACCGCCTCGTCGACGACCGCTTTGCGCTCGTCGGGGACCGCGAAGTGCCAGTCGCAGACGTCGTCGGCCGGGAGGTAGCGCCGGCCCGGCCAGTGGTTGGCCGACGGCGCGATGTAGAACTCCCCCTCGAGGGTGCGCTCGTCGACCACCTCGCCGTACACGTACCAGTAGCGGGGCAGGCCGGCGTCGTGGTCGAACTCGGCGTCGAGGTGGCGGGCGACGAGACAGCTCAACTTGTGGAACTTCGAGCGCGAGATGGCGTTGGGCGCGGCCTCGTCGAGTTCCGCGAGCAGGCGATAACAGAGGTACTCGCGCTCGCCGAACTCGGGGTCGCTCACGCGCACCAACCTCCCGAGCGCCGAGCGCGCTCGGCGCGCCGCGCCCCGCGGGAACGCCGCGCCAACCGACCGCTCGCTACGGGCCGAAATCGAGCGACGGGCCTGGGGGAGTCGGTAGGGTGCATGGTCGTAGTTCGGCCGCGAGAGCGTCTTGCGCCGGGCTTACATTCCGACCAGTACCGAAAGCATCATGATAAAGGTTCGTCCTTCGGTCGCGGTCGCGTTCCCTGGGGCAGAACCGGCAGCTCGCGGGACCGACGAGCGACGGCGTCCGGCGAAGGCCCCGAGAGAGCGGCGTCAGGCCGCTTCCTTCAGCTCCTCGTACTGCTCGACGAACCGCGACTGGCAGGACGAACAGCAAAACTGGTAGCGCTCGCCGTCGATGCGGGTCGACTCGCCCTCACTGGTGACGGTGTTGCCACACTCGTCGCACGTCAGCGCGAACTCCGCGTCGCCGGGCTGGGGGAACCACGACGAGTCCGACAGCAGGCGCACGTCGTAGGTCCGGACGGCGTCGAGGTCGACCGCGTCGGCCAGCAGGGGCTCGACCGCGTCGTCGACCAGTCGGGCGTGGAAGACCACGCTCCCGTCGGCGGTCTCGAAGACGTGCTCGACGCCGTCGATGTCCTCGACGTCCGCGCGAACGTCGGCGACCCGGCCCGGTTCGACGGTGAGGTCGACCAGCACCGCGACCCCCTCCGAGAGCAGCGAGCGGTCGACGTCCACCGTGAATCGCTCGATGACCCCGAACTCCCGCAGTCGGTCGATTCGGTCCGAGACCGTGGGCGGGGACAGGCCAACCGCGTCGGCGATCTCGTTGTAGGGCCGGCGGGCGTCGGCCACGAGCAACTGGAGAATTTCGAGGTCGGTCTCGTCGAGTTCTTGCATCGGTGAGGAACTTTCACCCAACAATAGAAACATGTTTCGGCACGCTCCGACGCGGGCGTCGAAACCGGGGTATCCGGGCCCGCACGACCCGGGGACGGACTGGTCGACTCGGTCGTCGGTCCGTCGGCCCAACGTTTATTCTCACCGCCCCCGTCCGAACGGATATGCTTCCGACGCCGAAAGACGCCGCCAAGGTGCTGGTCGGCGCACCGCTGAAACTCCAGAAGAGCCGGCTCAACGTCGCGATGCTGCTCGCGCAGGCCGCGTTCGCCCTGCGGAACGGCAAGCCCACGCGGGCGTTCCTCCTGCTGGGTGCGGCCAGCGTCGCACCGCGCCACCCCGCGGTCTCGACGCTGTTTCAGGGCGCGCTCGCGGCCGACGACGTCCGGCGAAAGCTGTTCTGAGGCGACCGGACCACGGAACCGATGACGGGACTCGAACGCGGGACGGTCGAACTCGTCGCCCACCGGCCCGAGTGGAAGCGCCAGTACGAGGCGGAAGTCGCTCGGCTGGCGTCGGCCGTCGGCGACCGACTCCAGTCGGACGACTTCGAGCACGTCGGGAGCACGGCGGTCGAGGGACTCCCGGCGAAACCCGTCGTCGACCTGTTGGCGGTCGTCGACGACGCTGACGAGGCGAGAGCTCTCGTCCCGGTCCTCGACGACCTCGGCTACGAATACCGACCGAACGACGGCGTCGCGGACCGGCTGTTCCTGGCCAGGGGGCCGCGGACGAATCGGACCCACTACCTCTCGCTGTGCGAGCGCGACAGCGACTGCTACCGCGAGCAAGTCGCCTTCCGGGACTATCTGCGGGCTAACCCCGAGGTCGCGGCCGAGTACGAGGCACTCAAGCGCGAGCTGGCCGACGCGTATCCCGACGACCGACCGAGCTACACCGAGGCCAAGGGCGAGTTCGTCGAGGCGGTCCTCGCGGACGCGATGGACGGGGAGTGAGTGGGGACGCGATGCGCGAGTGCCCAGCGCAACAGTGGTGCTGGCGAGCGCTCCGAAGGGAAAAGTAAAGGACGACTCCGCCGAATCTCCTCCGCATGGACTTCAGCCTCTCGCCCGAGCAAGAGCAGATTCGCGACATGGTCGCGGAGTTCGCCGACGAGGAGATAAAGCCCCGCGCCCACGAGATAGACGAGACCGACGAGTTCCCCGCCGACCTAATCGACGAGATGGCCGAACTGGGGCTGATGGGGATGCCGTTCCCCGAGGAGTACGGCGGTGCCGGCCTCGACTACCACTCGTACGCCATCGGCCTCGAAGAGATTTCGCGCGGGTCGGGCGGCGTCGGCACCATCGTCGCGGCCCACACCAGCCTCGCGGGCAACATGCTCTACGAGTTCGGCGACGAGGACCAGAAGCAGGAGTATCTGACCCCGCTGAACCGGGGCGAGGACGTCGGCGCGTTCGCGCTCTCGGAGGCCGGCGCGGGGTCGGACGTGCCCGCGATGGGCACGACCGCCGAGTACGACGCCGACGCGGGCGAGTACGTTGTCAACGGCGGGAAGCTCTGGATTTCGAACGGCTCGGTCGCCGACACCGTGACGCTGTTCGCCAAGACCGACCCCGAGGCGGGCAACAAGGGCATCTCGTCGTTCGTCGTCCGGCCCGAGGAGGACGAGGGCTTCCACGTCGAGGGCACCGAGGACAAGCTCGGCGACAAGGGGTGTCCGACCGCCGAGTTGCGGTTCGACGACATGCGCATCCCCGAGGACCGGCGACTCGGCGAGGAGGGTCGCGGGTTCGTCCACGCGCTCAAGACCTTGAACGGCGGCCGCATCACCATCGCGGCCCGCTCGGTCGGCATCGCGCGCGCCGCGCTCGAAGACGCCCTCGAGTACTCGCAGGACCGCGAGCAGTTCGACCAGCCCATCTCGGAGTTCCAGACCATCCAGCACAAGCTGGCGGACATGGACACCAAGGTCCAGGCCGCCAAGATGCTGATGCACCGCGCGGCCGACCGCAAGATTCGCGGCGAGGACTACGTCAAGCAGGCCGCCCAGGCCAAGCTCTACGCCTCGGAGGTCTCCCGCGAGGTCGCCAACGAGGGCGTCCAGATTCACGGCGGCTACGGCTACACCAAGGACTTCCCGGCCGAACGCTACTACCGCGATTCGAAGCTCAACGAGATCTACGAGGGGACCAGCGAGGTCCTTCGCAACACCATCGCGAACGAACTGCTGGAGTGACCGGGTAGGGGCTTTCCGAGGCCCCGTCTCGACTCCTCCGTCGACCCCCGAACTGACGACGCAGTCTCCCGACTACTCGATACGCTCGCGCATCCACTCGTACTGCTCCTCGACCCGCGCCTCGCCCGCGTCGGTCAGTGCGTACACCTCGTGAATCCCGTCGGTCCGCCGCTCCACGAACCCCTTGTTTTCGAGCGATTCCAGCGCGCCGTAGAACGACTTCGAGTCGATTCGGGCGTCGTAGCGGTCTTCGAGTCGGGTCTTGAGCGACTGGCCGCGAAGCTCGTCGGCCTCGTACAGCAGGACGCAGAGGTCGCGCCGCCGGCCGCTCTGGAGCCACTTGGGCATGGTGGTGGCGTCGGGCCGGGTACACACGACACTTTCGCTCGGGGGCGAATCGCTCCCGGCCGCCGTCCGCCGTCGCGTCACTCGTCGGTCGCCGTCTCGACGCCGGTGAACTCGAAGCGAGCGCCGCCCTCGGCGCTCTCGGTGATGGCGTACGCCCAGCCGTAGGCGTCGGCCAGCTCGGCCACGAACGTCAGGCCCAGCCCGATTCCGTCCTCGTCGGTCGTGTAACCCGCTTCGGCGACCTTCTCGCGCTCGGCCTCGGGGATTCCCGACCCCGTGTCCTCGACGTAGAAGCCGTCGTCGAGCGGACCGACCCGGACCGTCACGGGTGGGTCGTCGCGCTCGGCGGACGTACCGTCCGGCGGGCCGTCGCCCGCGGACCCGTGTTCGACCGCGTTCCGGAACAGGTTCTCCAGCAACTGCTGGAGGTGCGTCCGGTTCACCCGGAATCGCTGCGAGGTCGTGACCGCTATCGTCGCCCGGCCGGTCGACGTGTTCGCCCACGCGTCCGCGACGACCTCGGACAGGTCGACCGTCTCCCGACCGTCGACCCCGTCGTTTCCGCGCGCGAGCATCAACAGCACCTCGATTATCTCGTCGATGCGGTCGAGGGCGTCGGCTATCTTGGCGACTGTCGCGCCGTCCCCGTCGTCGTGGACGAAGTCGAGGTATATCTGGGCCACCTGCAACGGATTCCGGAGCTCGTGGGCGAGCATGCTGGCGAACCGTTCGAGCCGCTCGTTTTGCTTCTCCAACTCGCGCTCGACCGCCTTCCGGGCGGAGATGTCCCGGAACGTCCCGACGAAGTAGTGCTCGCCGTCGTGGACGAACTCGTTGAGCGAGATGGCCAGGGGCACCTCGTGGCCGTCGACGTGCTGGCCGGGTAGTTCGACGTACGTCCAGTCGATGTGCTTGTTCCCGGTTTCGAGGTACCGCTGGAGCGCCTCCGCGTGGACGTGTCGGAGGCGCTCGGGGATGATGGTCATCTTCGACGCGCCGACGAGTTCCCCCGGCGGGTAGCCCAGGATGCGCTCGACGGCGGGATTGGCGTACCGGATGACGCTGTCGTCGTCGAGCATGATGATGCCGTCGGCCGACGCCTCCGCGAGCGCGTCGAAGGCCTGTCGGCGCTCGCCCGGGCCCCGGACCCAGCGCGCGGCGGAGGTGCCGGCGTGGTCTGTCTCCCGCGATTGCTCCCCCATCGGCGTCCCCTACGCAGCACGGAGGGATAAATTCGATGTTGTCCTTGAATGCCGTCGCGCTTCGCTCGCGTTACTCGTTCTGCTGGGCGTCGACGACAGCCACGCCCGCCAGATTCACGATGTCTTTGACCTCGTCGCCCCGCTGGATGACGTGGACCGGCTTGTCCATCCCGACCAGCATCGGGCCGATGGCCTCCGCGCCGCCGAGCCGCTGGAGTAGCTTGTACCCGATGTTGCCGGCTTCGAGGTTGGGGAAGACGAGCACGTTCGCGGGGTCGTCGAGGTCCGAGAACTCGTAGGT
Organism: Halorussus halobius; assembly: GCF_004765805.1. Classification (GTDB taxonomy): domain Archaea; phylum Halobacteriota; class Halobacteria; order Halobacteriales; family Haladaptataceae; genus Halorussus; species Halorussus halobius. The sequence continues at coordinate 338,539 of NZ_SBIU01000005.1, forward strand.
GCCGTTCAGGATGTCCTCGACGACCGCCGTGTCGGCCTGCATCTCGCCGTCGACCGGGAAGTCGGCCTCGGGGTCCGCGCGGAGGGCGTCGGCGGCCCGGCGGGGCTTGCGCGTGCCCTCGTTGTCGACGCTGCCGAAGTTCGAGTACGACAGCATCGCCGCGCGGGGTTCGACGTTGAACCGGCGGGCGAGTTCGGCCGTGTGTTTGGTTATCTCGGCAAGCACTTCCTCGTCGGGGTCCTGATTGACCGTGGTGTCCGCACAGAAGATGATGCGGTTCTTGAACGTCAGCAGGTACACCCCGGCGGCGTACTCGGCGTCGTCGGCCGTGCCGACGACCTGCAGGGGCGGGCGGAGCGCCGAGGGGTAGTGGTGGGTCAGCCCGGTCAGCATCGCGTCGGCGTCGCCCTGCTCGACCATCACGCTGGCGAAGTAGTTGCTGTCCTTGGCGACCAGCTCCTCGGCCTCGCTCCGAGTGATGCCCTTCCGTCCCCGGAGTTCGTAGAGTCGGTCGACGTACTCGTCGTGGTCGGCGGTCGACGGGTCGGCGATCTCGGGGTCGAACGCCAGTCCGAGCGAGTCGGCGGTGGATTCGATGGTCTCGCGGTCGCCGACGAGTATCGGCTCCGCGATGCCCTCCTCGACCATCTGGTAGGCGGCCCGAATCATCTTCTCGTCGTCGCCCTCCGCGAGTGCGACCCGCTTGGGGTCGGACTTGGCCTTGTTGAGGACGACCCGCATCATCTCGCGGGACTTGCCCAGCCGGGCCTCCAGCGTCTCGACGTACTCGTCGGCGTCGAGTTCGCTCCGGGCGACGCCCGACTCCGTCGCGGCCTCGGCGACCGCGGGCGCGACCTCGAACAGCACGCGCGGGTCGAGCGGTTTCGGGATGATGTAGTCGGGGCCGAACTGGAGGGGCTGGTCGCCGTAGGCTTTCACCACGGCGTCGGGGACGTCCTGCTTGGCGAGGTCAGCGAGCGCCTCGGCGGCCGCGACCTTCATCTCCTCGTTTATCTCGGTCGCGCGCACGTCGAGTGCGCCCCGGAAGATGAACGGGAACCCGAGGACGTTGTTCACCATGTTGGGGTAGTCCGAGCGCCCGGTGGCGACGATGACCGTGTCGTCGCGCGCGCTCTTGGCGTCGTCGTAGCTGATTTCGGGGTCGGGGTTCGCCATGGCGAAGATGACCGGCTCGTCGGCCATCGACCGCACCATCTCCTGGGAGACGATGTCGGCGACCGAGAGGCCGACGAACACGTCCGCGCCCGCCATCGCGTCCGCGAGGTCGCCCTCGGGCACGTCGCGGGCGAACTCGGCCTTGAACTCGTTGACGTCGCCGCTGTCGGCGCGGTCCTCGGTGATGATGCCCGAGGAGTCACACATCGTGATGTTCTCCTTGCGCGCGCCCAGCGAGACGTAGAACCGCGCGGTGGCGATGGCCGACGCCCCCGCGCCCGAGAAGACGATGTCGAGGTCTTCGAGATTCTTGCCGTTTATCTCGGTGGCGTTGAGCAGGGCGGCCCCCGAGATGATGGCGGTGCCGTGCTGGTCGTCGTGGAACACGGGCACGTCCATCTCCTCGCGAAGCGTCTCCTCTATCTCGAAGCACTCGGGAGCCTTGATGTCCTCGAGATTGATGCCGCCGAACGTCGGCTCCATGGCCTTCACGCTCCGGATGAGCTCCTCCGGGGCGGCCTGGTCGAGTTCGACGTCGAACACGTCGATGTCGGCGAACCGCTTGAACAGCACGCCCTTGCCCTCCATCACGGGCTTGGATGCCTGCGCGCCGATGTCGCCCAGCCCGAGCACCGCCGAGCCGTTCGAGACGACGCCGACGAGATTCCCCTTCGCGGTGTACTTGTAGGCGTCGTCGGGAGTCTCGTCTATCTTGCGGCACGCGGCGGCCACGCCCGGCGAGTACGCGAGGCTGAGGTCGCGCTGGGTGTTCGTGGGTTTCGTCGTCGCGATCTCGATCTTGCCGGGTGGCTCCCGGCTGTGATAGTCGAGCGAATCTTCGTCGAGTCCCATGGCGCGACACATCGCACCCGCGACTAAAAAACTATCCGAAGCCGTCGAACGACGGTTCGACGGGCGTCGAACTCCTCAGGCCTCGTCGCCCACCACCAGCACGTCGGGCCGCTCGACCGTCGCGTCGTCCTCTCGTGGGGCCACCGCAGTCGTGGGCCACCGGCCGGTGTCGGTCAGCACCTCGAGCTCGCCGTCCGCGACCAGCACCGTGTCCTCGCTCTTGGCACCCGCGACCGTCGGATTCCACGCGTAGGCCATCGGCGCGGTGACGGGGTCGTCGGCGTCGGGCGCACCGAACCACTCCCGGCCCGCGAACCCGGCCGCCCCGCCCTGATGGTGCTCGCGCCACTCGTCGGGATAGCCGACCGCCTCGTAGGCGTCCCGAATCGCGGCGAACACGTCGCTCGCCGTGCCGGCCGTCTCGCCGCGCTCGCCCCCACCCGCGAACTCGCGGGTGGCGGCGAGCGCGGTCGCCTCCACGGTCCGGGCGGCGTCGTGGCGCTCGCGGAGGTCGGCCAGCGACTCGTCGTCGAGTTCCGACGCGAACGCCACGGTCCGGGTCGCGCTGGCGTGAAGGCCGTCGCGCTGGGCCGTAACCGACACCAGCGCGTAGCCGCCGAGTTCGGCGTCGGTCGGCGTGTAGTGGCGGTACCGGCGGGCGCGCTCGGCTCCGCCGACCAGCGCCACGGGCGACTCGATGCCCCGCGCCGAGAGCGCGACCCGGAGCGCGGACGCGACCTCGGATTCGGCGTCGCCTGGCTGGAGCTCCCGACAGACCGCCTCGACGGCGGCGGCGGTCTCGCGGCCGAGTTCGCGATAGGTCTCGACGTCTGCGTCGGTGAGCGGCTGGCGGAGCGGGGAGGCGTCGACCGACGCCATGCCCGGCACGTCGAAGTCGGCGGCGGCGGGGTCGGGGCTGCGGTCGGCCACGGCCTCCGCCAGCGACGACTCGTACCAGTCGAACGCGGCGACCCGAACGTCGTCGGGCAGTTCCTCGTCGCGGAGCCGGTCGGCCTCGACGTTGTTCGTCACGGCTTCGAGCCCGTCGCCGTCGTAGCCGACCGCCGCGACGCCGACGTCGGCCTCGCGGTCCACGACGCTGTTCGCGCCGGTCAGCCACGCGACCGAGTTCGGCCGGGCGAACCAGACGGCTTCGAGGTCGCGCTCGGCCAGGAGGGCGTCGAGGCGCTCGCGTTTGGACATACGTGGCGGGTGGGGAGCGACCGCCTTGAATGGGGCGACTTCGGTGATTCTTCGCTCGTTCCCAGCGCCCGGAAACGGTCGAACAGACCTAAGTACGACCGGTCGAAACTTTCGGCAAGGGAGTTCAAACCGTGTACGTCCACACTCACCGAGTCGGGCAGACGGGGCGAGTCGCGCAGACGGGAGGCGAGCGCTGATGGTCCGATTTCGCCACCTCGCGGCCGTCACCACCGGTCTCACCTTCACGCTCATCCTGCTGGGGGTCTACACCGCCGCGATGGGCGCGGGGCTGTCGTGTTCGGCCCAGTGGCCGTTCTGCGACGGCGGCCTGATTCCCCAGACGTTTCCGAGCTTCGTCGAGTGGTTCCACCGCCTGATAGCGATGATAGCCGGGTTCTTCATCCTCGGCACCACGGTCGGCGCGTGGAAGTACCGCGGCCAGCGCCGGATTCGCGGGGCCGCGACCCTCGCGCTGGCGGCCACGCCGCTCCAGATAGTGCTGGGCGGCGCGACCGTGTTCGTCTACACGCCGGTCGTCCAGGTGGCCCACCACGCGGCCGCGCTGGTCATCTTCGGGTCGCTGCTCGCGACGACGCTGTGGGCCTACGAGACCGACCGCGCGCCCGACGCCACCGCGAGCGAGTCGGCCAAGGGCGTTCCGAGCGACGACTGAGGCTGATTTTAGGCGCGCTACCGTCCGAACGTCGACGTTTCGACCAACGATTATGTGCCGCCGCGTGGACGTGTCCGTGGGGGAAATCAGATGCACATCGACAGGCGGTCGTTCGTCAGGGGGAGCGCCGGAATCGCAGGCACGGTCGCGCTCGGGGGTCTCGCGAGCGCGCAGGACGACGAAGTCATCAGAATCGGCTCGGACATCCCGTACAACCCGTTCGAGTACCGGACCGAGGACGGCACGCTGGTCGGATTCGACGTCGACGTCGCCGAGGCCGTCTTCGCCGGACAGATGGACCGGGAGTACGAGTTCGTCCAGACCGGGTTCGACACCATCATCCCGAGCCTGAACAACGGCAACTTCCGAATCATCATGTCGGCGATGACCATCAACGACGAGCGCGCCCAACAGGTCGACTTCTCGGAGCCGTACTTTCTGGCGTTCCAGACCGTCGCAGTGCTGGAGAGTGGCGACGTGAGTTCGCTCGACGACCTGCGGGGCCAGACCGTCGCGGTCCAGAAGGGAACCACGGGGGAAGCCGCGGCGGAGGAGCTCCAGTCGGAGTTCGACGGCGACCTCAGTATCGACAGCTACGACCAGATTCCGGGGGCGTTCAACGCCCTGCTCAACGGGCAGGCCGCCGCCGTCATCAACGACAACGCGGTCAACCTCCAGTACACCGACGAGCAGGACGAGGTCGTGATGCTGGAGGGCGAGGGCGAGGCCGCCGACGCGTTCGAGAGCGCGCCGGACTACCTCACGCTGACGGTCGAGGAGTACGGCATCGCGTTCCGGCAGGACGACGACGAGTTCCGCCAGCAGGTCGACGAGGCGCTGGCGGCCGTCATCGAGAGCGGCCGGTACGCGGAGATATACCGCGAGTACTTCCCGGGCGACCCGCCCCGGAGCATCCTCGAACGCGGCGGGGGAACCACCACGGAGACCGACGCGGGGACCGAGACCGATGGAGCCGACGAGACGGACGCGGGCGGCGCGACGACCACCGAATCCGCGTAGCCGGGCCCCGGCCGGTGTGGCTCGTCGGCCCCGGACGCGGGGGTTCACTTGCTCCCGGATAAATATGACTATCGTTACCGTATTTGTACGCAATAGGAAGGTGTAAACCTCCGGCGTGGTACGGACCAGTAACAGAGCCATGAACAGACGTACGTTCGTTACGAGCGGTGCGGGCGTCGGTGCGGGACTGTTACTCGCGGGTTGTACGGGCCAGTCCGGCGACGACGAGGGCGAATCGACCGAAACTACCGAGGAGAGCGGCTCGGACGAGACCACCGAGGAGACGACGACCGAGGCGTCCGAGGAGACGACGGCCGAGGCGTCCGAAGAGACGACCGCCGAGGACTCGGCCGACTACGAGGTCGAGGAACCGGTCGTCATCGGCTCGGACATCCCGTACAACCCGTTCGAGTACCGGACCGAGGACGGCACGCTGGTCGGGTTCGACGTCGACGTCGCCGAAGCCGTCTTTGCCGAGGAGATGGGTCTCGAATACGAGTTCGAGCAGACCGGGTTCGACACCATCATCCCGAGCCTGAACAACGGCAACTTCCGGCTCATCATGTCGGCGATGACCATCAACGACGAGCGCGCCCAACAGGTCGACTTCTCCGAGCCGTACTTCACGGCGTACCAGACCGTCGCGGTCCTCGAAAACGGCGACATCGAGAGCCTCGACGACTTGCAGGGCCAGACCGTCGCGGTCCAGAAGGGGACGACCGGCGAGGCCGCGACCGAGGAGCTCCAGTCGGAGTTCGACGGCGACCTCAGTATCGACAGCTACGACCAGATCAGCGGCGCGTTCAACGCCCTGCTCAACGGGCAGGCCGCCGCCGTCATCAACGACAACACGGTCAACGCCCAGTACGTCTCCGAGCGCGACAGCGTCGTCTTCCTCGAAGGCGAGGGCGAGGCCGCCGACCAGGGCGACGACGCCCCCGACTACCTGACGCTGACGGTCGAGGAGTACGGCATCGCGTTCCGGCAGGACGACGACGCGTTCAGGCAAGCGGTCGACGAGGCGCTGGCGGCCGTCCGCGAGAGCGGTCGCTACGACGAGATATACGCCGAGTACTTCGAGTAATCGGCTCGACCGACCGAGACCCCCGAACGAGCGATTTTTGGCAATCGCAGTTCCCTTGACAAACATCGGTTCGCTATGGCTGGAACCTACCCGGACGAAACGACCGTCGAACGCTCCACGAGTGATGGACTCGTCACCGACCGCCGGGTCAAGTGGTTCGGCGTCGGCGTCGCGGCCCTGTTCACCGCGGGCGTGTTCTTCCTGCTGTACTGGATACTGAGCGACTACGTCGACTACGACCTGCTGGCGTCGATATTCCCGCGATTCCTCGACGCCTACGTGCTGGTACTCAAAATCGTGATCGCGTCCAGCGTGCTCTCGCTGGTCGGCGGGGTGATGGTCGGGCTGGGCCGGGTCTCCCGGACGACGTTCACCCGGTCCATCGCGACGGGGTACGTCGAGTTCTTCCGGGGGACGCCCCTGCTGTTCCAGATATTCATCATCTATCTGGGCATCCCGGCGTTCTGGCCGCCCGGCCAGTTCCCCATCTCGAACTGGAACATCCCGACCGCCGTCATCGCGCTCTCGCTCAACCACGCCGCCTACGCGGGCGAGGCCATCAAGGGCGGCATCGGCGCGGTCCCGGACGGCCAGATGGAGGCCGCCCGGTCGCTGGGGATGTCGTACATCGACGCGATGCGCGAGGTCGTCATGCCCCAGGCCGCCCGGAACGCGCTGGCGGCGCTGGGCAACGACCAGGTCATCCTCGTGAAAGACACCTCGCTGTTGACCGTCATCGCGGTGCCCGAGATAATGAGCGTGTTCCGGAACGTCAACAGCAACCAGTTCGACGCGTGGACGCCCATCGTCCTCGTGGCGGTGGCGTACCTGGCCATCACGCTCCCGCTCGGGAAGCTGGTCCGGTACCTCGAAGGCCGGGCCGAGTGGGGTGAGACCGATGCGTGACGTGCCCGCCGTGGCGTTCGACGGCGTGGACAAGTACTTCGGCGAGACCCACGTCCTGAAGGACGTCGACCTCGCGGTCGAGGAGACCGAGGTCGTGGTCGTGATCGGACCGAGCGGCAGCGGGAAGTCGACGCTGTTGCGGTGTGCGAACCGGCTCGAAGAGATTCAGGGCGGCGAGGTCCGCATCCAGGGCCAGTCCATCACCGACCCCGACGTGGACGTCAACCGGCTCCGCCAGCGCATCGGGATGGTGTTCCAGAGCTTCAACCTGTTCCCGCACAAGACCACCCTGGAGAACGTCACCCTCGGCCCGACCAAGGTGCAGGGCGTGCCCGAGCGCGACAGCGTCGAAATCGGCGCGCGCCTCCTCGAGGACGTCGGGCTCCGGGAGCAGGCCGACTCGTACCCCAACCAGTTGTCGGGCGGCCAGCAACAGCGGGTCGCCATCGCTCGGGCGCTCGCGATGGACCCCGACGTGATGCTGTTCGACGAGGTGACCTCCGCGCTCGACCCCGAGCTCGTGGGCGAGGTGCTGTCGGTGATGCGCGAACTCGCCGAGGGCGGGATGACGATGCTGGTGGTGACCCACGAGATGGGGTTCGCCCGCGAGGTGGGCGACCGCATCGTGCTGATGTCCGACGGCGAGGTCGTCGAGACCGGCGAGCCGACCGCGTTCTTCGAGGACCCCGAAACCGACCGCGCCGAGGAGTTCCTCACCCGGGTCCACTGACCCGGCTCGCCGGCCCTTGGCCGGCCCGCGAGTCCTCGGTCGCCCCGTCCGCGTCGGCCGTCCGGTTCGACTCGTCGGTCTCGACGGCCATCCCGGTCAGCGCGCGCTCGTCGGTCAGCGTCTCGTTGACGACCTCTCGGCCGAGCTCGTCCTCGAACCGGTAGAGATCCCGGGCGCGCTCGGAGACGTTCCGCACGCGAGTCACGTTGACGTCGTGGCGCTCGCGCGCGACGACCGACAGGTTCCGGGCCGCCCGCGCGGTGCGGTTGGCTCGCAGTTCGACCGTGTGGGCTCGCACCACGAACGCCGACAGGGTCGCGCGGTACTCGCCGTCGCCCATCTCGCCGGCCGCCCGCGCGCCGGTGACGTTCGACTTGACTCCCTCGAGGACCCCGAGGTACGCCGCCAGCGTGTCGGTCTCCTCGGCGAGCACCCCGGCGCGCTCGCCCGGCGTCCCGGCGTCGGCGAGCCGGTCGGTGAGGGTGCGGTTCCAGAGCTCGCCCTCCACCGAGGCTCCCTGCGCGCCCACCGCGCCGGCCAACTGCTGGCCCGGCGGGGCGCTCGCGGAGCCGTTCGCGGTCGCGGAGTCGTTGCCGGGCGGGCCGTCGCCGGGCCATGGCGGCGGTGTCTGCTGGTCGGTCGTCGCGGTCGCGACGCCGGTCCCGGCGACCAGGGCGACCCCGACGACCACCAGTACGAAGGCGAGTCTCATCGCTCGTTACCACGCGCTCGGCGGACAACAAGCCGCCGTTACTCAATCCGGATTAACCCGGATTAAGGACGGTTCAGGACTCCTGACGCTCGCCGGGGAGCGCGAGTACGTTCTCCCTACCAAGCCGGAAGCTCTCTATCTCGCCCTGGTCGCGGAGGGCTCCCACGACCTGACTCGTCTTCGCCTCGGTCCACCCGAGTTCGTCGACCACGGCCTTCTGCTTGACCCGGCCGCCGCGACGTTCGAGCAGCCGCAGCACGCGCTCCTCGTTGCTCAGCAGGTCCTCGGGCGGCTCCGGCGGCTCGCCGTCGGTCCCGGCGCTCGCGCGGTCGTCCCGGCGGAGCCACCACCCGCCCGCGATTCCGACGCCGAGGACCGCGACGACGGCGAGTCCCACCCCGAGCGGTGCGTCGGCCCACGGGCGGTCGAGCGGGCCGCCGGTCGCGGGCGGCGCGAGGACGAGCCGGGGCTGGTCGGCGGGGAAGTCGGTCGGTCCCCGCCAGACGGCCGTCCGGGTGCGGCGCTCGTCCGGTTCCGGCCGGACCGTCGCGGCGTCGTATCCGTCGGGCCACGTCACGAGCAGTCGGGTCTTCTCGTCGAGGAACAGGCCCGAGAGGGCGTCGCCGACCCGCAACCGGCCGTCGTCGGTCCCGGCGAAGCCGGTCCACTCGAACGAGTAGACCACGACGCCGTACCGCTGTGGGAACTCCCGCACCTCGGCGCGGACGCCGAAGTTCCGGGCGGCCATCTCGCGCCCGGTCGCGCGCTCGGCGCTCCGGACGGTCCCGGTCATCCGGTCGACGAACTGCCGGCTGTACGTCGTCGAGTTGTTCGCCACGTCCGCCCTGTAGCTCCGGAACGCCGCGGCCGTGTCCGAATCGTCGAGTCGGGTCCGGTAGGTCACGTTCCACGCGGCCGACCCGTTCTCGCGGACCTGCACGTCCATGACCACGGTGTCGGGCGTCACGCCGTGGAATTCGGTCTGGGTCGCCGCGCCGGCCGAGGTCGCGCTGTCGGTCGACGTCGCCACACCGGAGAGCGACCCCGCGACGGCCGAGACGCACAGTACCGCGACGAGCAGGACGGCGGACGGTCGCGTCCCCATTCGTGGACTCGTGCGACGCGGAGCGAAAAAGGGATTGCGCCGTTTCAGCAGGTCGCGTCACCAGTCGAACCGTTCCACGCGCCGTTTCTCCGGGTTAGGTCGACCCTACCGCACGTATCGACGGGTTACGTCGCTGAAGTCGGCTTAACTCGGCCCCAACCCGCTCTCAGGCCCCGCAATCGCGTTTCAGGGTTTGGGGGGTTGAAGCACCTGTCCGCCCTTGCGAGAAGTGGCGAGACACCATGTCGAAGACCGAACCGCACACGGCTGACGCGATGGAGTACGATTCCGAGACACCCCTGCGCGTGCAGGCCGACTGGTCGGGCAGCGAGACGCTCGACTCGGCGGTCACCAGCGCCATCTCGCGGGCGACCGACGCCTCCGTCACCGAACTCGCGCCCCTCTACGAGTACATGGACCCCGACGCGCTCCACGAGTTCGTCGCGTCGATGCGCGACCGCGACACCGAGACGTCCGTCACGTTCCGGTACGAGGGCCACGACGTGACCGTCCGGGGCGACGGCGAGATTCTGGTGTGGCCGCCCCGGTAGGAGGGCCGTCCCCGCCGACGCGACCGGACGGTCGGGGGCGCGACGCTACGCGAAGTCGGTCAATCCCGACTGCGCGTCGTCGCCCGAATCGCCGTCGTCGCCCGCGCCGTCGTCGCCCTCCCCACTCTCGACGCCGTCGGTCCCGCCGCCGTCGTCGGACGCGCCGGCGTCGGACTCGTCGCGAGTCGCCCCTTCGAACGCGCTCCCGGAGTGTTCGACGGCCGCTTCCTCCCGGAGGTCCTCGGCCTCCTCGACGATGCCCTGGACCTTGTTCGTGTCCTCGCCCGAACCCGTGACGAACGAGACGTGTTCGGCGTCGAGGTCGTACTTGGCGGTCATCGCGACCGTCAGGTCGCGGTTCTTGCAGTGGTGGGTCATCGCCGACAGGAACGGGAGCATCTCCCGGCGGGCGGTCGACATGCTCACGCCGTCGGCCTCCGCGATGGCCCGGGCCACGTAGTCGCGCTTGTTCCGATTGGCGCGCGAACTCCCGAGTTTCCGCCAGTAGCTCGGCGGGCCGTACCGGGTCCAGCCGCCCTTCTCGCCCTCGCGGGCCGCCGCGACGCCGGCCGCGACGTTGTCGCCGGCGTACCGCCAGTAGGAGTAGTCCTGCGTGGCTCGCACGCGGCCGAGCCACCTGTCGGCGTTCGCGAGGAACTCGTAGGCGGTCGCGAGTTCCGACCCCTCGTAGTCCTTGGGCACGTTGTCCTCGACCCAGTTGAGTAGGTCGTCGGGCGTCTCGTCGACGTCGTAGGACTCTTCGAGCGCGCTCCGGGCGTCCATCTCCTTGAACACCGCGTCGAGGAAGTCGAAGACGCCGCTGGTCCGGTCGCGCTCGCCCGTGACCTCCACGTCGGCGGCGGTGAGTCGCTCGCTCGTCTCCGCGATGGCCTGCAGGTCGTTGACCGCCGACCGGAGGTCGCCGCCGTTCTTCTCGGCGATGGCCTGCAAGGCGTCGTCCTCGTACTCGATGCCCTCCTGCTTGCAGATGTGGCGGATTGCGGGCACGATGGAGCGGGCCGACACGTCCCGGAACTCGATCTCCCGGCAGGCGTTCCGGAGGGTGTTCGACATGTCGTAGAACTCGTTGGCGATGAGCACCATCGGCTGGCCGGCGTCCTTGACGACCTCGGTGATGGCCCGCGACCCGCCCCGGTCGACGTTGCCGTGGAGGTTGTCGGCCTCGTCCATGATGACGAGCCTGCGGCCGACCTCGCCTTGCTTTTGCTGGGTCAGCGTCCCGCTCTTGGCGGCCTCGCCCGCGACGCGGTCGACCACGTCCGCGGTCCGGGTGTCGCTGGCGTTCAACTCGATGGTCGGCCACCCCATGTCGCTGGCGAGCGCGTGGGCGGCGGAGGTCTTGCCCACGCCGGGACTGCCGTGGAGGATGGCGGCCTCCCGGTGGTCGTCCCACGTCTCGGCCCACTCCTGTAGCGCGTCGCGGGCCTTGTTGTTCCCGCGCAGTTCGGAGAGCGAGGTGGGCCGATACTTCTCGGTCCAGTCGGTCATTGGGCGTGGGTAGGTGCGAGCCGCGTTTAGTGGTTGCGGAGAGCGCGCTTCGGAGGACGGGGGTCGACGCGACATCGGAACGGTGACGGCCCAGTTTAGTCCCGGCGATTGAACACCCGCGCAAACGCGACGACGAACTCCGGCCCGTGGGACGGTTCGCTCTCGGCCGTTCCGCTCTCTGGCCGGCCGACTCTTCCCCTCCAACGGCAAGAAGGGTACGCCGGCACTTTTCAGTCAGTTTTATATCATGTGGGGGCGAACGCGATAACATGGCGGTAGAGGCACTCGAACGGTGGGTGGGCACCGCCGGCCCCGAGCCGGAACCGCGGCTACACCACCGGTTTCTCGAACCACCTTACGGCTATGTACTCGGAATCAGTATCTGGCCACTCTTTCTGTTGAGCCTGTCCGCGTGGGCCGTACTGTTGCAGGCTGACCTCCCCTCGGTCGCGGTTACCGTCGGAAGTCTCGTCGTCGTTGGCGGCTCCCTGTTGGCGATTCTGAGTTCGGCACTCGTACTGAGTATAACAGCGTGGAACACCCCGTACGAGCGCCTCCGTCGACAGTTCGTCCCCTTGGTCCTCTCTCTCGGTCTCGCTGTACTGCTGTTCGGTGCGTATCTCACTTGGCCGACGTTCCCCTACGGGGACGAGTTAGGGGTAAGTATCTTCGTCGCACACGAATTATCGAAGGTCGTCTTTGTTGGGCCGGCGATCGGATTCTCGTTCGCGCTCTTTCCGCTGATGATATTCGCTTCCCGGTATCGCCTCGAATGAAAACCGTTCCATCGTACCCTTCCCGCGTCGTAGTTTGAGAGGAGTCCGAACTCGGGGTCCTCGTCGGTGGTCACGATGCGCACGGACTCCGCCGACACGGCTAAGTCCGCCACGACCCACTCGCCGACCATGAACGTGGCAGTGCTGTCGGTGGGCGACGAGATTCTGGCGGGCGACACCGTCAACACCAACGCGTCGTGGCTGGCCGACCGCATCGACGAGCGGGGCGGCCGCGTCCGGCGCATCCTCACGGTGCCCGACGACCGGGAAGTAATCGCCGAAACCGTCCGGAAGTGGTCGGAAACCTTCGACGCCGTACTCGTCACGGGCGGCATCGGCGGGACGCCCGACGACGTGACGATGGAGGCGGTCGCGGACGGCCTCGACCGGGCGTTCGCGGTCGACCCCGACCAGCGCGAGCGACTCGAAGCGGAGGCCCGACAGTTCCGCGAGGACAACCCCGAGATGGTCGACGAGTACGACCTGCGGATGGACCTCGACCTCGCGGCGTCGCTGCCCGAGGGCGGACGCGCCCTGACGACCGACGTCGGGTGGGCACCGGGCTGTGCGGTCGAGAACGTCTACGTCCTGCCGGGCATCCCGCGCGAGATGAAGGCGACCTTCGAGTTGGTCGCCGACGACTTCGGCGGCGACGTGGTGTCCGAGACGCTCTACACGGCGGAGCCCGAGGGCGCGCTCGGCGACCGACTCGACGAGGTCCGCGAGCGATTCGACGCGGCGGTCGGGAGCTACCCCGGCGTCGACGAGACGCCCGGCCGATTGAAGGTCACCGGCACCGACGCCGAGGCGGTCGGGGCCGCGACCGACTGGCTCCGCGAGCGCGTCGAGACGACCGACTCGCCGGGAGGCGACCCGGAGCGCGAGTCCGACGAGTGACGGCCGGTCCCGACCCTGCCACCGAGTCCCACTCCCGGCCAACACTTTTCTCGCGGGGCTCCGAGGCGTTCCCCATGTTCCCGGACCGAATCGAGACCGAGCGGCTGGTCCTCGAAGCGTTCACGCCGGAGAACGTGGACGCCCTGGAGGTCTATCAGCACACCTCTCAGCGCAACCCCGACGTCGAGGAGATAACCGACTACCTCTCGTGGGTGCCACATCGGACGCCCAAGGAGACCCTCGATTTCCTGCGCTCGCAGGCCGAGGCCCGGCGCGAGGGCGAGGACGCGACGTACGTGATTCGACCCAAGCGAGGCGAACCGGAGGCGGGCGAGTTCGCCGGCATGACCGGCATGCATCCCGACTGGGAGCGCCGGACCGCCACCTTCGGGATGTGGCTCCGCAAGCCGTTCTGGGGTCGCGGGTACTCGGGCGAGCGCGCGGCGGCCCTCGCGGAAGTCGCCTTCGAACGCCTCGACCTCGAACTCGTCGCCGTGGACCACCACGCGGGCAACGAGAAGTCCCGCCGGGCCATCGAGAAGTACGTCGAGCGGCTCGGCGGCCGACACGAGGGGCTGCTCAGGAACGGCGGGACCGACGGCGACGGTCCAGTCGACGTCCATCGGTACACCGTCACCCGCGAGGAGTGGACCGAAGCGACGAAGGACGAGTGAGCGAAACCCGAGCTACGACCATCGGCTATGACCGAACAACGCTTCGACGTCCACGACCACCGACACGCCCTGAAGCTCCGGAAGGACGCGGGCGACACCGAACTGTGGGAGAACCGCGAGGGACTCGATTGTCCGGCCTGCGAGGAGCCGTTCGACGAACTGCTGATATCCGAGAAGCGTCACAACAGCTTCAACCCGCCGGGCGGCCGGTTCTGCGTCGTCCGGGAGTCCGACCGGATACTGGTGTTCACGCACTGAACGTCTCCGCTGTCCGAATCCTCGCACTCGCGCAGTTCGCACTGGAGTCGTCTGCTCGAACGCCCTCGACGCACTCTGCGACAGCGCTGGAACCGCAATCACAGCCTCGAAAGCCCTCGACGCGCTCGCGGCCGCTCCGCAGGATATTCGCGGCTCTCCGCAACGCCCGCCGCGAATAGTCGCCTGCGGAGACGACCACGGACCTTCGGCCCGCGAGCGCGCCTCGCCCTTTCAGTCCACCAGGACCGCAGATGTGGCACCGAGCGCTACTGGCCGCTGTGGCACCGAGCGCTACTGGCGGCTGTTCCACCGGCCGGAACGGGCAGTCGGTCGCGGTCGACCGACGACAGAAGCGCGGTGAACCGCGCGTCCCCGACGGTCACTCGCCGCGCTCGCCGACGCCGCCCGGACCGAACTCGTCGCCGGCGACGACCTCGCCGCCCTTGACCACGGTCCGGGGGTCGCCGAGCGCCGCCACGTCGTCGAGCGGGTCCTCGTCCAGCACGAGGAAGTCGGCGTGGCTTCCGGGTTCGAGCGTGCCGGCGTCGGCCAGACCGATTACCTCGGCCGACCGGCCGGTCATCGCCACGATGGCGTCCATCGGGGCCATCGCGTACTCGGCCATGAACGACACCTCGGTCGCGTTCGCGCCGTGGTAGTTGAACGGCGTGCCGGCGTCGGTGCCGCCCGCGACGTCGACGCCGGCCTCGACCGCGCGCCGGAACGACTCGATGTGGCGCTCGTACACGTCGTCGGTCTTCCGGAGGCTCTCGTCGGTGGCGTGGTCGGCGTTGGCCACGATGTTGTACGGGGCCGAGAGCGTCGGCACCAGCGTCACGTCCTCGGCGACCAGCAGGTCGACGGTCGCCTCGTCGAGGAAGGTCCCGTGTTCGACGGTGTCGACGCCCGCTCGGATGGCGGCGCGCGCGCCCCTCGCGCCGTGGGCGTGGGTCGCGACGTGGACGCCCCGCCGGTGGGCCTCGTCGACGAGTGCGTCCATCTCGGCGTCGGTGAACGCCGGCGCGTCGGGGTCGGTACCGGGCGTGGTCACCCCGCCGGTCGCCATGAACTTGATGAACTGCGCGCCCCGCTTGACCTGCTCGCGGACCGCCTTCCGGCACTCGGTCGGGCCGTCGACCTCGCGGCCGAGGTGGTGGCCGTGCCCGCCGGTGATGGTGATAGACCGGCAGTTGGCGACGGTTCGGGGGCCCGCGATGTCCCCGCGCTCGATGCGGTCCCGGACCAGCACGTCGAGGTCGCGCGCCCCCATCGCGCGGACGCCGGTCACGCCGGCTTCGAGGGTCGTCCGGGCGTTCCGGGCCTCGACAAGGGCGAGTTCCGCGTCGCTCATCGACGCCACCTCGTCGACGCTGGCCTCGCCCGACAGCGAGAAGTGGACGTGGGCGTCGACCAGTCCGGGGACGACCGTCTTGCCACCGAGGTCGTAGGCCGGTTCGTCCCCGCGCGGGTCGGCGTCGCCGACGGCGTCGACCCGGCCCGACTCGGGGTCGAACTGGAGCGTGGCGTCCTCGAACCGCTCGCCGGTGCCGTCGAGAACCTGCGCGTCTCGAAGAATCATTTGCAGGAGGTTCCCGTTCGTCGCTCTTGAATCCCCGGGCGGCGGTAAGCCACGGCGGGAATCGTCGGCCAACAGACCGAGTCGGCGACGGTGAGCCACAAGATACTCGTCCCGTCGGTGGCGCGTCGAACACATGACTACGACTGAAAGCGCCTCGGTCGCGCGCCGACGGCTCGTGACGCGGGGCGTACTCGGTCGCGGCGTCGTCTCGGGCGTCCTCGCGTGGCTGGCCGGCTATCTCGTCGCGTACGTCGCGCGGGCCGACGCGGTCGCCGAGACGCTCCGGAGCGTGGGTTTCGTCTCGGAACTGCTCGGCGGGACGGCGGTCCCGACGTGGAAGGGCGTGGCGTGGCTGTTCGGGAACGCTCACTTCGTGGACGTTCGATTTCCCACGCCATTCGGCGGAACGCAGGCCGTCAACGTCCTGACCGGCGACGGGACGGCCGCCCTGCTGGTCGTTCCCGCGCTCGTCCTCGCGGTCGCCGGGGCGCTCGCGGCGGTCGCGCGCGCTGGCGACCTCGTCGAGCGTGCCACGGCCGGTGCCGCCGTCGCGCTGGGCTACCTCCCGGTGTGGGTCCTCACGGTCGCGCTCGGGACGCACGCGCTTGGCGACACCGAGGCCGCAATCGCGCTCGACCCCGTGACCGGGATTCTGGTCGCGGGCGTGGTCTACCCCGTCGTCTTCGGCGCGCTCGGCGGCGCGGTGACCACGAAATTGGTGTAGTCGTCAGCGTTTTCGGTCGATAGCGAAGATTCGTGTTCAGAATCGAACATGAAGCAGCTGTTGAGTACAGGTGAAATATCTATCAATAGAGTACGACCGAATCATTGCCAGAACTGACCTTCAGAACTTCTATAAAGGACGAACGGAACAGTGTGATATGACTAGGCAAAGAATATCTAAACTATCACCTTCTCTTATTATGGGAATCGGTGCGGTGCTGTTTCTCTTCGCAGTGGGTCACCACGCCCGCGAATTCGTTCTCCTGACCAATGTGGTCGGGCCGGCGATAGCGTTCTTGCTGGATGGGCTGCTCGCGCTTGGAGTTATCTATGGTGGTTACTGGCTTTTCCGGACTGAATCTTCACCCGAGAATCGCCGACGCATCGTTGGCTGGTCAATCGGAGGCAGCCTCGTGTTTCTAGTCGTTTTCGGAGCGACGTTCCTCGTCCGAACTATCGAGGGACGGTCCCTCACCGAGCCAGCCTTCCCGCTCCTTATCTCGGTAGAGGTCGGGATGATAGCCGGGCTGTTGGTCGGTTACTATAGTACTCAGGCACGAGAAGACGCACGTGAAGCTCGAACAGTCAGGGACGCGCTCGCGTTCGTCAACGACATCATTCGCCACGACCTTCGCAACGATCTCAACGTGATAGAGGGGTATGCGGAACTCATCGAGGGGGAAGAACGAGGCGAGAACGGTGAACCGGCTGGTGTAGAACCTGCGATAATAGCTGAGAAGGCAAACGAAGCACTCTCACGAATTGAATCAACGGACGCGATCACGGATACCCTGGTTGGTGAGCCACAGCTGGAACCCACTGATCTCGTATCTATAACTGCCGAATTAGCGGGTCGAACTGAAGCAACGTATGACGTTACCGTGGCGACTGATTTCCCGAATCAAGCGCTGGTGCCTGCGAACGCTGGCCTCCGATCGGTCGTAGACAACCTGCTTGAGAATGCCGTCGAACACAACGACGCTGAAGACGCTCGGATCGAAGTCGCTGTGGAAACGGATGGAGACACCGTCAGAATGTTCCTAAGCGATAACGGTCCGGGCATTCCCAAGGACCAAAAGGAGATGCTGTTCGAGGCGGATGAAACCGAGAAGCATGGTGGTGGCGGGCTCACTCTCGTCCAGACGCTAGTTGAGGGGTATGACGGAAGCATTCGACTCGAAGATAACGAATCCCGAGGTTCCACGTTCGTAGTGGAACTCCCACGAATTGACTAATACTCGCAGACGACCGCTGTTCAGTTAGCATGAGTTCTGTAATATTGCTCTTCAAACTGTGAAGACCGGTCTAGGACTCGCAGCGGTCAATTCGCACGACAAACGTACCGAATCCAGCGATTCCGTCCGGGCTCGTTCCGGACCGACTCTTCGCCTACTCCCCGTCCAACTCCCGAGCGACCATCTCGGCCCACTGCTCGAAGCCGTGGCGGTCGTAGAACGCCTGCGCGCGGTCGTTCTCCTGGTCCACGTCGAGGACCAGTCGGTCCATCGGGAGGTCCTGGTCCTCGGCGAGCGCGACCACGGCGGCCATCAGGTCGTCGGCGACGCCGGTTCCGCGATACTCGGGCCGGAGATACAGTTCGTTCAACACTGCGGCGTCCCATATCATCGAGAGCTGTTGGGGCAGGACGAAGGCGTAGCCCGCCAGCGCCGGGTCGTCGGTCGCCGCGTCGCCGGGCTCACCGTCGGCAGTCTCGGCGTCGGCCTCGACTACGGTCACGCATCGACGCTCGTGTTTCGTACACCACAACACCCAGTCGAGGTATCGCTCGGCGTACTCGTCGGTGAGTTTGGCCTCGTACTTGGCCGGCTTGTCCTCGCCGCCGGTGTCGGTCGCCAGCCCCATCTCGAACGCGCGCTTGAGCGCCCGGAGGTCGTCGGCGTCGCGGTCGGGGTCGTACGGTCGGACGCGCGGGCTCCCGGCTCCGTCGTCGGTCGAGTCTTCGGTCACGCTCGCCGGTTCGCAGGCGACGGTGTTAGCGGTTGCGTACTGCGTCGGCCGCGGTCGAAACGATTTTCAGGCAATCGATACTCGGGGATTCGACGCTCGGGGTTCGACACGCAGGATTCGACGATTCGCCGCTCGGTGCTTCATTCCACGTCCGGCGCGCGCGTCGGCGCGACCACGTGCGGGTCGCGCCGAAGCGCG
>NZ_SBIU01000006.1 GCF_004765805.1 Halorussus halobius
GAAAGAAGCCAACCAAGACGATACGGAAAGAAGCCAACCAAGACGATACGGAAAGAAGCCAACCAAGACGATACGGAAAGAAGCCAACCAAGACGATACGGAAAGAAGCCAACCAAGACGATACGGAAAGAAGCCAACCAAGACGATACGGAAAGAAGCCAACCAAGACGATACGGAGAAGCTAGCTACTGCCGAGGCCTAGGAGAACCCGCACAGCACTCCGCACCCGCAACAACATCTGAACGCACCCGCAACAACATCCCAAAATCGAAACAATACCACACGAAATCACGGTCCAGTACGCTCACTCGCTCCGGCGTTCCTCCCAGACCCGATAGCCGACCACGGCGTAGCCAGTCAGCGCCAGCAGCGCGCGCTCGCCCGTCATCGCGATGGGGAACACGCGCTCGACGTTCTCGGGTTCGTCGCCGCGCGCCGGGTCGACGCCCGTGCGGTAGTGGGTGTTCTCGGTCGTGGACGCGGGCTCGCCCGACTGGCCGCCGCCGGCTCCCGCGCCGGTTCCGCCCCCACCGCCAGCGCCGCCGTCGGGCACCACCGCGTCGACCAGCGCCTCGAAGTTCACGTTCACGATGGTCTGGACGAAGCCGTCGTGGGTCGAGTACAGCACTTCGCCCGAGAGGGTGTAAAAGCGGTCGTGGAGCGGGTAGAACAGGTTCGCGCCGTTGAAGAACGCGTCCGGGCCGATGCCCGCGAGGGTCACCGCGACGACGCTCACCCACGCGGTCCGAACGCCGCGAGCGCCCCACCGCGAGCGAATCCGGGAGCGCTCCCCGACGAGTGGGCCGAATCTCGACGCGCCACCGACCAGCGACTGCACCCGTGGGTGCGCGCGACCCCGGAGGTCCCACCACAGCATCGCGCCGACCAGCGCGGGCAGGACGAGCGTGTGGAACGCCGCCCGGTGCGCGCCGGGAATCCAGAAGCCGACGAGCACGTCGAGGTCCACGAACGCCGTGGCGGCCATCACCGCCAGCACCGCCTTCGCGTCGAAGCGGTCGGCCAGCAGCGCCGTCCCGACCAGTCCCGCGAGCGCGACGTGTACCACGGTCGAAGGCATCACGTGGTGTGGGAACCGATTCCACTATCAGTGTTCCGGTGGGTTCGGCGAACGTCGAACCCCGATTTCGATGCACTTTTCCGGCCGTCCCGCCCACTCGCCACCATGCCCGAGAGCACCGACCCCCGCGAGGAACTCGCCGAGCGCATCGCGGGCGAGATAACGCTCAGCGACGACCCCGGCGCGACCCTCCGGAAGTGGCGGACCGACTTCGGCGTCTCTCAGACCGACCTCGCGGACCACCTCGACGTCTCCTCGTCGGTCGTCAGCGACTACGAGTCGGGCCGGCGCGCGAGCCCGGGCATCGGCGTGGTCGCCCGCATCGTCTGGGGCCTGCTCGACATCGACGAGCGACGCGGCGGCGACCGCATCCGCCAGTACGCCCGGGTGCTGTCGGCCGGATTCGAGAGCGACATCGTCAACGACCTCCGGGAGTACCCCACCGCCGTCGGACTCGACCGGTTCTACGACGCCGTGGGCGCGACCGAACTCGCCGACGGCGACCACGACCACGTCACCGGCCACACGGTCATCGACAGCATCGAGGCCATCACCCGGCTCTCCAGCGAGGAGTTCTACCGGCTCTACGGCCAATCGACCTCGCGGGCGCTGGTGTTCACCAACGTCACGCGCGGGGAGTCGCCGCTGGTTGCGATGCGCGTGGTCACGCCGACGCCGAACGCGGTGGTCCTCCACGGCCTCGACCGCGAGGCGCTCTGGGAGCACGCCCCGAGGATGGCCCGCATCGACGGCTTCTCGCTGGCGGTCACCGACGACCCGCTCGACGACGTGCTGGCGGCGCTTCGGGCGCTGCCCTGACGGCGGGACGATAGCCGCCCGCCCCGCCGCGACTCGCACCTTTTTACGCTGCCCGCGCCTACCGACGCCCATGAACCCCGACGACGTGGAGCGACTCATCGAGCAGACCCTCGACGACGCCGAGGCGACCGTCACGCATCCGCGCGGCGCGGACGACGAGGACCACCTCGCTGCCACCGTGGTCGCCCCGGCGTTCGAGGACGTTCCCCTGGTCGAGCAACACGAACTGGTGTACGACGCGCTGGGCGACCACATGACCACCGACATCCACGCGCTCGAACTGGAGACGTACGCGCCGGGAGAGAACGAGTAGGAATCGGCGGCTCGTCGGTGCGGTCGCGGCTGCGGGTGCGGTCGCGGTTGCGGCTGCGGGTTCAGTTTTCACGGAGGCTCCTTGGGGGTTTCGACGATAGCCCTCGCTCGGCGTCGGGGTCCGACGACTTCGATTCGGGCCGCCCCGAACTGCGCTCCCCGTCCCGACCGCGGGGTACGGCTCGCCAGCAAGGCGACGTGCGGGAGGATTAGTAACCAAAGTGACGTGCGGGACGCTTAAGGACGATTCCGTCGTTCGCTGGGAGCATGACCGGACAGGGTTCGACCGCGTCCCGGGACCGTCCCAACCTCGTCCTCGTCCACTGCCACGACCTCGGGCAGTATCTGGGCTGTTACGGCTACGACGTGGACACGCCCAACCTCGACCGTTTCGCGGCCGACGGCGTGCGCTTCGAGAACTACTTCTGCACCGCGCCGCAGTGCTCGCCCAGTCGGTCGAGCATGATGACGGGGACGTATCCCCACGAGAACGGCGTCATGGGACTGGCACACATGGGCTGGGGGCTCGACGACGACCAATGGACCCTGCCCAAGCGCCTCGCCGACGCGGGCTACTCCACGCACCTGCTGGGCTTCCAGCACGAGGTGCCCGAGGACCGCCCCGAGCGACTCGGCTACGGGACGACAGACACCGAGACCAAGCGTGCGCTGGAGCTGGTCGACGTGGTCGAGGCGTTCCTCGCCGACCGCGAGGACGACGACCCGTTCTTCGTCTCGCTCGGCGTCGAGGAGCCCCACCGGCCGTTCCGCCGGGACTACGTCGACGACGCCGCGTACGACGACCCCGACCCCGAGGCGGTCGAGCCGCTGGCGTACCTGCCCGACAGACCCGAAATCCGCGAGGACGTCGCCGCGCTCCAGTCGCTGACCACGGAGACGCTCGACCGGGCGTTCGGACGGTTCCGCGAGAGCATCCGGGACGCGGGCATCGCCGACGAGACGCTGGTCGTGTTCACGACCGACCACGGGCTCGCGATGCCCCGCGCGAAGGGGACCTGCTACGACTCGGGCCTCGAGACCGCGCTCCTCGTCCACCAGCCGGGCGCGGTCGAGGGCGGTCGCGTCCGCGAGGAACTGCTCAGCAACGTGGACCTCGCGCCCACGCTGCTGGACCTGCTCGGCATCGACCCGCCGGACGGCGTCGCCGGACGGTCGTTCGCGCCGCTGGTCCGGGGCGACGCGGCGGACGGCGACGATGGAGGCGGCGACGCGACCGACGACGAGCGCAAGCACGTGTTCGCGGAGATGACCTGGCACGACAGGTACAACCCGATGCGAGCTATCCGGACGGACCGATACAAGTACGTCCGGAACTTCTCGGTGCTGCCCCGGGTGTTCGTCCCACTCGACGTGGTGCCGACGCCCGCCGGCCGGTCGGTCCACGAGGAGTTCTACGTCGAGGACTGCCCGGCGGAGGAACTGTACGACCTCGAAGCCGACCCGCACGAGCAACACAACCTCGCGTCCGACCGGACGTGCTACGAGCCCGCGTCGGCCGGGTCCGACCCGCATCCCGACCACGTCGACGCGCTCGACGACCTCCGGAGCCGACTCGAATCGTGGATGGAGTCGACCGACGACCCGCTGCTCGACGGTCCCGTGCCGTACCCGGACGTGGAGTGACGGGCGGCCGACGTCCCATCGTCCGAGTCGCGGCGGGCGCGTTCCGGAGGGTTTTACGCCCGGCCGCGACCAACGTCGGCACGTATGAGCGACGACGAGGACTATCGAGTCGAGCAGGACAGCCTCGGAGAGATGCAGGTCCCGACCGACGCCTACTGGGGCGCACAGACCCAGCGCGCGCTCGGGAACTTCCCCATCTCGGGCATCACGTTCGGGCGGCGCTTCGTGCGCGCGCTCGGCGTCGTCAAGAAGGCGGCCGCGAAGGCCAACCGCGACCTCGAACTGATTCCCGAGGAGAAGGCCGACGCCATCGTGGCGGCCGCCGACGAGGTCGTCGCGGGCGAGCACGACGACCAGTTCCCGGTCGACGTGTTCCAGACGGGGTCGGGCACCTCCTCGAACATGAACGCCAACGAGGTCATCGCCAACCGCGCGACCGAGATATACGGCGGCGAGGTCGGCACCCGCGAGGTACACCCCAACGACCACGTCAACTTCGGGCAGTCCAGCAACGACGTGATTCCCACCGCGATGCACGTCGCGGCCCTCGAAGCGGTCGAGAAGGACCTGCTGCCCGCGCTCGATACCCTCCGGGAGGCGCTCGACGCCAAGGCCGACGAATTCGACGGCGTGGTCAAGACCGGCCGCACCCACCTCCAGGACGCCACGCCGGTCCGGCTCGGACAGGAGTTCGGCGGCTACCGCACGCAGGTCGAGAAGGGGCTCGGGCGGGTCGACGACACCCGCGAGCGCCTTTCGGAGCTGGCTCTCGGGGGCACCGCCGTCGGGACGGGGCTGAACACCCATCCGGAGTTCCCCGAGAAGGCCGCCGCGTACATCTCCGAGGAGACGGGCGTCGACTTCCGCGAGGCCGACGACCACTTCGAGGCCCAGGCCGCCCACGACGCGATGAACGAGGCCCACGGCGCGCTCCGGACCGTCGCGGGCTCGCTCAACAAGGTCGCCAACGACCTCCGGCTGCTGGCCTCGGGGCCGCGAAACGGTCTGGGCGAACTCGAACAGCCCGAGAACCAGCCCGGTTCGTCCATCATGCCGGGCAAGATAAACCCGGTCGTCGCGGAGGCGGTCAATCAGGTCCACAAGCAGGTCGTGGGCAACGACGCGGCCGTGAACGCGGGCGCGGCCGAGGGCCAGATAGACCTCAACCTCTACAAACCGGTCATCGCGCACAACTTCCTCCAGTCGGCCGAACTCCTCGCCAACGCCTCGGAGGTGTTCGCCGAGAAGTTCGTCCGCAAACTCGAAGCCAACGAGGCCCACTGCGAGTCGCAGGTCGAACAGAGCATGGCGCTGGCGACCGCGCTCAACCCCCACATCGGCTACGACAAGGCCAGCGAGGCCGCCAAGACCGCGCTGAAGGAGGGCAAGACCGTGAAGGAGGTCGTCGTCGAGAAGGGTTACCTCAGCGAGGAGGAGGCCGAGGCGGTCGTCGACCCCGAGGCGATGACCCATCGCGGCATTCTGGGGAGCGACGACTGAGAACGCATAGGGGCGGTTTTCGCTCCGGAGCCCGGTTTCGTTTCGGGTGCCGAATTTGAGTTCCGCTATATATTCGATGCTCGTTGCTGTGGCGCGCGCGAGCAACGCGTGCGAGGGACGACCGAGCGGAGCGAGGGCGGAGGCTGGGGAGGGTGAGGCTGCGGTTTCTCATCGGTCGAGGCAGAAGCTAGCTTCGTGACACGGACTGCTCCGCTGGAAGACGAGTAGAAGCTAGCTTCTGCCGAGGCATAGGGGACGACCGCACCGCGACCGCACAGCATCGCGACCGCACAGCACTGCAACCGCACCGCGACCGCACAGCACGAGTCACGCCGCCCCAGCCGAGTGCGCTTCTCGCTTCGCTCCCGACGACCTCGCACGAGATGGCGCGACCACGTGCGGGTCGCGCCAGCGCGCGCCGGGATGGAGAGAACGGCTAGCGCACGCCGAGATGGAGAGAACGGCCAGTCCACGCCGGCCGACGGCCCGGAGAGGCCACTCGCCCGCCACGCGTTTCACCGATGGTATCGTATCACGGACAGGGATGACCACCTCAAACGCCACAGTCGACGTGACCAAGGGCGAGGCCCGGGTCGTCGTCGCCGCGCTCGCCGACGAGGAACTGACCGCGACCGGCGAGCGCGCGACCCGGATTCAGGACGTGCAGGACCGGCTCGCGGCCGCGTTCGAGTTCGACCAGTACGGGAGCGACCGCGCGGAGTCGGCCGGCGACGACTCGGGCTGGGTCACCGAGGGGTGGCTCGACGACGTCGTCTTCGACGTCGACGACACCGGGGACGTCGAACTGTCGCGCGAGGAAGCCGACGCGGTGACCGACGCGCTCGCGGCCTTCGAACTCGACGAGACCGGCGAGAACGCCGACGTCGCCGAGAGCGTCCGCGACAGGATACTCTCGGCGTTCGACGGCGACCTCGTCGGCGCGGGCGAGAGCTGAGTCGTCGGTCGCGGGCCCCCGACCGACGCGGTGGGCCGCGCCGTCAGCGGTTCCGACTGCCTTCGAGGTAGAGGTGCGCGAGCGCGAGCCCGAAGAACGGGAAGACGAACCCGCCGGTAATCGAACTGACCAGCGTCGACGCCACGTCGTACTCGCCGCCGAACAGCCCGGACGCCGCGGTCGAGGCGACCCCGGCGACCGCGTACACGACGCCGACCGCGAACACCTTGCGGACGATGCCGGTCGCCGCCGCCCACCCCGAGCGCACGCTGGCGACCGGACCGGCCGCGTCGACGACGCAGGCGGGAAACGAGAGCAACAGCCGGTAGAAGGCGTAGACTGCGAACAGCGCGGCGAGCGCGCCCACGGCGAGTGCGGCCAGCGACGACCCCTCGACGAGATACGCGGGGGACAGCCCCGCGCCGACCGCGACCACGAACGCGACGCCAGTGGCGGCCAGCGCGGGCAGCCTGCGGACGGCCGAGCCGAGCCGGTCGGCCAGCCGTCGCGAGCGGCCGGCGACCGCGTCGGCCGCGCTCAGGTAGACCACGCCCGCGACGACGGCCACCGCCAGCAACTGGACGAGGTAGGCGGGCCACGTCCAGACCGCGACGTCGAGGTCGGCCGACGGCGACGGGCGCGTGATTCCCAACGCGGCCGCGATCGACGGGAGGTTGGCGGCGACCCCGAGCGCGACCAGCTCCGGACGGTCGCGCAGCGTCACCCACGACCACCGGAGCGTGTCCGCGACGTCGAGCCGCCGGACGTGGACCCGCGAGTCCGACCCCTCCTCGGCGGCCGACGCGGTCCCGGCGGTCGACTCGCTCGCGTCGCGGTCGGATTCGGCGCGCATGCGAGGGATTTCACGAACGGCCGATATAAATTTCCGGGAGACGGCGCGCCGTTCCCGTGGAGGGGCTCCGGGGCCGTCCCGGGACGGGGAACTTATCGGCCGGGAGGTACATCGTTGCCCCATGGAGACGTTGAACCCCCGGGTGCGGCTCGTCTGGGCGGTCGGTGCGGTCGTGACCGCGACCGCCCTGGGCGCGGTCGCCGCGGCGGTCGACCGATTCGTGTTCGCGGTGGGCGTGCCGCTCGTGGTGGCCGTGGCGGGGCTGGCGCTCGTGGCCGGCGTCGTCCACGCCACACTCAGGTACCGCATCTGGCGGTTCGCGGTGCGCGAGGACGACCTCTACCTCGAACGCGGCGTCGTAACACGGGTCAACACCGTGGTCCCGTTCGTCCGGGTCCAGCACGTCGACACCCAGCGCGGGCCGGTCGAGCGCACGCTCGGGCTGGCCAGCGTCGTGGTCTACACCGCCGGGTCGCGCGGTGCCGACGTGACCGTCCCCGGGCTCACGCCCGAGCGCGCCGACGAACTGCAGGAGCGGCTCCGGCGGCTCGCCATCGAGAGCGAGCGCGAGTCCGACGCGGTATGAAACTCCACCCGCTGTCGATTCCGTATCGCGGGCTCTCCCGGGGCGCGAGCGTCGGGTTCATGCTGTACTTCGCGAGCCAGTCGCTGTCGGGGACCGACCTTCTCCCGGCTCCGCTCGACCAGCCGCTGCTGGTCGCGCTCGCGGGCGTCGCGGTCGTCACCCTCTGGCAGGTCGCGTACTTCCGGCGGTTCGAGTACGAACTCACCGACGACGGTCTCGACGTCGCGTCGGGCGTCCTCTCCCGGCGAAACCGCGAGATTCCGCTCGGGCGCATCCAGAACGTCGACATCTCGCGGAACGTCGTCCAGCGCGCGCTCGGCGTCGCGGCCGTCGACGTCGAGACCGCCGGCGGCGGCACGACCGAGGCTAGTCTTCGGTACGTCGACTACGACGAGGCCAAGCGGCTCCAGCGCGAGATACAGCACCGCAAGCGCCGCGTGAATGGGTCTGCGGACGCCGACCGGGAGCGCGCGGACGACGGGCTCGACCGTGAGGGTTCGGGGAGCGAGTTCGGCCGAGCGGACGACCGCGGGGAGGAGCTGTTCGCGCTCGACCTCGACGAGTTGGTCCTGCTGAGCGTGCTGTCGTTCGACCTCAGATACCTCTCGTTGCTGGCGTTCGGGCCGGCGGCGTTCCCCGTCGTCCCGGGGTTCGCCGAGGTCGCGTTCGTCGGCGGGCTCGTGCTGGTGACCGTCCTGCTGGCCGGCCTCTGGGCGGTCAGCGCCGCCGTCACCTTCGGGCGCTACTACGGCTTCCGGCTGAGTCGGGTCGGCGAGGAACTCCGGTACGAGCGCGGCCTGCTCCAGCGTTACGACGGCTCCATCCCGCTGGAGAAGGTCCAGACGATTACGCTCCGGGAGAACGCCTTGATGCGCCGGGTGGGCTACGCCACCCTCGCCGTCGAGACGGCGGGGTACGCGCCGGGTCAGACGCCCTCGGGCGGGTCGGAGGCGGCGGTCCCGCTGGCGACCCGCGAGCGCGTGGTCCAACTCGCGAACGAACTGGAGCCGTTCGACGAGCCGGCGTTCGAGCGACCGCCCGTGCGCGCACGGACCCGGTACGCCATCAGGTACGCGCTCGGGCTGGCGGTTCTCTCGGGACTCCTGTTCGGGTCCCGCGCCCTGTTCGGCGTGCCCGGCTCGCAGTGGCTCGCGCTCGCGCCCCTCGCGTTCGTCGTGCTCGCGCCCCTCGCGGCCCGTCTCAAGTGGCAAAATCGGGGCTACGCGGTCGGCGAGGACCACGTCCTCACGCGAAACGGCTTCTGGACCCGGACGACCAAGGTGGTGCCGTACTACCGGGTCCAGACCGTCATCGAGAGCCGGACGCTCTTCCAGCGACGCCGACGCTGGCGGCTCGCGAGCGTGGTCATCGACACCGCGAGTTCGGCGGGTGGTGCGGCGCTGGCGGCCGATTTGGGCCGGGAAGACGCCGCGACGTTGCGCGAGTTGCTGGGCGAGAAACTGCAGGAGAGCCTGACCGAGCCCCGAAGCGGGTCGGCATCGGGCTCCGATTTCGATTCCGATTCCGATTCCGGCCCGTCCGGGTCGCCGGGGAGCGCTCGCCGAGACTAAACGGTTTTTTACCCCTCGCGGTCCGAGTGGCCGGTAATGACCGACTACGACCACGACTACGAGGACCTCGGCCTCGTCGCGGGTCTGGAGATACACCAGCAACTCGACACCGAGACCAAGCTGTTCTGCGAGTGTCCCACCGACCTCCGCGAACCGGAGGACGCCGAGCGCACGTTCACGCGCTACCTCCACCCGACCAAGAGCGAACTGGGCGAGCTAGACGACGCCGCCGTCGAGGAGAGCCGGGTCGACCGCGAGTTCGAGTATCTGGCGTACGACACCACCTGTCTGGTCGAGGAGGACGACGAGCCGCCCCACCGACTCGACGCGGAGGCCCAGGAGGTCGTGCTCGAAATCGCCCAACTGCTCGACATGGAGGCGGTCGACCAGGCCCACGTCATGCGCAAGATAGTGGTCGACGGCTCGAACACCTCCGGGTTCCAGCGCTCGACCCTGATGGCGACCGACGGCGAGATTTCCACCAGCGAGGGCCCCGTGGGAGTCGAGGACCTGCTGCTCGAAGAGGAGAGCGCCCAGCGCGTCGAAGAGACCGACGACGGAGTGCGCTACTCGCTCGACAGGCTGGGCATCCCCCTCGTGGAGATCGGCACCAGCCCCGACATCCGCTCGCCCGAGCAGGCCCGCGAGGCCGCCGAGCAGATCGGCATGTTGCTGCGCTCGACCGGGAAGGTCAAGCGCGGGCTGGGCACCATCCGGCAGGACCTCAACGTCTCCATCGCGGAGGGCGCGCGCGTCGAGATGAAGGGCGTCCAGAGCTTGGAGGACATCGACGACCTCGTGCGCAACGAGGTCCACCGGCAGGTCCGACTGCTCGAACTCCGCGACGAACTCCGGGAGCGCGACGCCGAGGTGGGCGACCCCGTGGACGTGACCGACACCTTCGAGGGCACCGAATCGGGCGTCATCGGCGGCGCGCTCGATTCGGGCGGCAAGGTCACCGCGGTCCCGCTCTACGGCTTCGACGGCCTCGTGGGGGCCGAAATCCAGCCCGACCGCCGGCTCGGCACCGAACTCTCGGACCACGCCAAGCGCCACGGCGCGGGCGGCATCTTCCACACCGACGAACTCCCGGCCTACGGCGTGACCGAGGCCGAAGTCGAGGCGCTGCGTGAGGCGGTGGGCGCGGGCCAGGCGGACGCGGTCGCCATCGTCGCGGCCGACCCCGAGACCGCCGACCTCGCGGTCGAGGCCGCCGCCGAGCGCGCCGAGACCGCGCTGGAAGGCGTGCCCGAGGAGACCCGGGGCGCGAACGAGGACGGCACCACCCGGTACCTGCGACCCCTGCCCGGCGCGGCCCGGATGTACCCCGAGACCGACGTGCCGCCGGTCGACCCCGACCCCAGCGAGGTCGAGACGCCCGAACTCCTGACCGAGAAGGTCGACCGCTATCAGGACGAGTACGGCCTCGACGCGGGGCTGGCCGAACAGGTCGCGTACGGCGAGCGCATGCCAGTCTTCGAGGAGGCGGTCGAGGAACTCGGCGTCGACGCCACGCTCGCGGCCGGCACCGTCGAGAGCACCGTCACCGAACTCCGGCGCGACGGCGTGCCGGTCGAGAACCTGACCGACCGTCACGTCCTCGAAACCCTCGAACTGGTCGCCGAGGGCGAGACGGCCAAGGGCAACGTGGGCGCGGTCCTGACCGCGCTCGCGGAGACCCCCGACTGCACCGCCGCCGAGGCCGTCGAGCGGGAGGGCCTCGGCAGCGCGGACGACGAGGCGGTCCGCGAGGCCGTCGTCGAGGTCGTCGAGCGCAACGCCGAGCAGGTCGCCGAAGAGGGGATGGGCGCGTTCTCCGGGCTGATGGGCGAGTGTATGGGCGCGCTCGGCGGCACGGCCGACGGCGACCTCGTGAGCGAGATTCTCCGCGAGGAGATACAGCAACGCGGCTGAACCCCGGCGACGCGTCGCTCGGGCGGGGTCGGTCGCGCCACATCGCAACCTCTAAATGGTGTTTAGGCCTACCTAAATCAAGTGATGGAGAGCGACGTCCGCGTGGAGGGCGAGGCGGCAGGTGCGTGGTACGAGCGCGTGGACCGGTCGCTCGCCTCGATGGTGCTGGGGAACGTCGCCGTCGCCGTCGTCGTCGCCGGCGGTCCGTCCTTCCGCTACGTGATGCGCAAGCAACAGGACATGGGAGAGATGTGAGATGATAGGTAACGACTCGAAACGGGCCGAATCGTCGAGCGACGCGGAATCGACTCGCGCGGAGACCGGGGACGTCGAGCGGAGCGACGGCGGGTCCGCAGGGGACGACGCCGGCGTCGACAGCGCCGTGCTGGCCGAGGACCTGTCGCTGTCGTACGCGACCGACGACGAACCGGTCGTCGAGTGCGACCGCATCAACGTTCCCGAGGGCGAGATAACCGGGCTGGTCGGGCCGAACGGCAGCGGGAAGTCGACGCTGCTGAAGGCGCTCTCGGACCACCTCGCGCCCGACCGGGGCACGGTGTACCTCCACGGCCGGGCGGTCCAGTCGTACGACCAGCGGGAGCTGGCCCGCGAACTCGGCCACCTCTCCCAGGAGAACGAGTCGCCCGGGAGCATCACCGTCGAGGAGCTGGTCTACCACGGGCGGTACCCACATCGGGGGTTCTTCGAGGCGGTCGACGACGACGACCGCGAGGCGGTCGAGCGCGCGCTCGAACTCGCCGGCGTCGAGGAGCTCCGCGAGGATGACGTCGCCAACCTGAGCGGCGGCCAGAAGCAACTCGCGTGGATCGCGATGGTGTTGGCCCAGGACACCGAGGTCCTGTTGCTCGACGAGCCCACGACGTTCCTCGACCTCCACCATCAGCTGGGCGTCCTCGAGACCGTCCGGCGGCTCAACCGCGAGAAGGGCGTGACCGTCGCGGTCGTCCTCCACGACATCTCGCAGGCCGCCCGGTTCGCCGACTACCTCGTCGCGCTCGACGACGGCGAGATATACGACTGGGGCCCCTCCGAGGAGGTCGTCTCCGAGCAACTGCTCGCGGACGTGTTCGAAGTCGACGCGGCGGTGTCGTACGAGCCCGACCTCCAGATACTCCCGAAGCGAGCCATCCGCGACACCTGAATCCTTCTTTAGGCCATCCTAAACCGAAGCGCTTAACCTGTTTTAGGTGGGCCTAAAACACATGGACGGAGACGACTCCACCGACGCGACCCGACGGCAGTATCTGGCACTCGGCGGCGCGCTCGCCGCGTCCGGCGTTCTGGCCGGCTGTACCGGCGATTCGACGACCGGCGACGCCACCACGACGGCGGGCGAGACGACGACCGACGCGACGACCACCGACTCGACCACCGCCGACGACCCGGCCGCCGAGACGACCACCGAGGACGAGGAGACGACGACCGCTGCCGGGGAGACGTACTCGGCGACGATGGAGCCGGTCGGCGAGGTGACCCTCGACGGCCTGCCCGAGACGTGGGTGGCCAACAACGGGAGCTGGGCCGACATGGGCGTCGCGCTCGGGGTCGACCCGCCGGCAGCGCTCTGGCTCAGTGGCCGGTATCACACCCAGTACTACGACGAAATCGACGGCGTCTCGGTCGACACGAGCGACATGGTCGACCTCTATCAGGACGGCGTCAGCAAGGAGCTGTTCTACGAACTCGACGCCGACGTCCACGTCCTCGACCCGAACTTCCTGATGAACCGCTACAACGGCTGGGCCGAGGACGACGTCGACGACATCGCGACCGAAGTGGGGCCGTTCTTCGGCAACAGCATCTTCTCGCGGGGCTACGCGTGGCACGAGGACTACACCTACTACACGCTCTACGAGGCGTTCGAGAAGCTCGCCCAGCTGTTCGGCCGCACCGACCGCTACGAGGCGATGGCCGAGGTCCACGACCAGTTCCAGTCGTCGCTGTCGGGCGTCGTCCCGTCGGAGGGCGACCGTCCCACGGTGGCCATCATCTGGGCGGGCGGCGACGAGCCCGAGACGTTCCTCCCCTACCTCGTCAGCGAGGGCACGAGCTTCAAGCAGTGGCGGGACCTCGGCGTCCGCGACGCGCTCGCCGAGACCGACGTACAGGACTTCCACAGCGGTCGCGGCGAAATCGACTACGAGACGCTCCTGAAGGTCGACCCCGACGTGCTGGCGATCCGCGGCCAGGAGGCCAAGACGGCCGAGGAGTTCGAGAACACCGTGGTCCAGTTCATGGAGGACCACGACGTCGCGCGCTCGCTGACCGCCGTCGAGAACGGCGACGTGTATCGGGGCGGCCCGCTGTATCAGGGCCCGATCACGAACCTCGTCATCACCGAGCGCACCGCGCGACAGCTCTACGACGTCGAGGCGGAACTGTTCGACCGGGACCGGGTCGCCGACATCGCGAACGGCGACCTCTGAGCGAGCCGGTCAGTCCGCTTCGAGTCGCTCGACCGACAGCCCGATTTTCTCGATTCGGTCGACCTGCTCGTCGGTCGCCTCCGCGACGGTCGAGGCCTCCTCCGCAACGTCGGTCGAGTGGCGCGACACGCCCTCTATCATCGCGGAAATCTGCTCGGCCGCGACCGCCTGCTCGTCGGTCGTCTCGGCCACCTCCTCGATGCCCTGTACGGTCTCGGTGACCGCCGTGACGATGTCCCGTAAGGTCTCCATCGAGGACTCGACGTTCTCGACCCCCTCGCCGACGTGGCGCTCGGTCCGTTCGAGGCTCTCGACGGTGTCGTCGGTGTTGGCCTGTATCTCGCCGACCATCTCCTCTATCTCGCCGGCCTGGGTCTTGGCCTGCTCGGCGAGGCTCTTGACCTCCTCGGCGACCACCGCGAACCCGTCGCCGGCCTCGCCCGCGCGGGCGGCCTCGATGGAGGCGTTGAGCGCGAGCAGGTTGGTCTGGTCGGCGATGTCGTTTATCACGTCCACCACCTCGTCTATCTCGGTCACCGTCTCCTGGAGGTCGCCCATGTCGTCGGTCACGTCCTGTCGCGCCGCGTCGATGTCGGTCATGGCGTCCATGGCGTCGCTGGCGGTGTCCTGGCCGTCCTCGGCCAGTCGCTTGGCCCGTCGACTGGTCTGTTCGACCTCCTCGGCGCTGGCGGCCACCTCCTCGACGGTGGCGCTCAGGGTCTCTATCTCGCCGGCTATCTCGTCGACGTCCTCGGCCTGTTCGTCGATGGAACGGTGTATCTCGTCGGCGCTCCGGGCGACGTTCTCGGCCGCGACCGAGAGGTCGCCCAGCGAGTCGGTCACGTCCTCGGAGATGGCCTCCTCTATCTGCTCCATCTCCTCGTTGGCCTCGCGGACCTGCTCGTGGTACGAGTGGATGTAGGTGTCGCTCACCACCTGCATGTCGAGGTTCACGATTCGGAACAGCGACAGAACCTCCTCGATGCCCTCCGAGAACTCCTCGCGGACGACCTCGGCGGCCTCGTCGTCGACCCGCTCGACCGTGCGCTCGACGACGCGCTCGCCGATCTTCGGGACGAGGAAGTTGAAGTAGAGCGCGTACGCCCCGAGGTAGTGTTTCATCGGCATGTCGAGCATGTCGTGGACCTTGCCGATGCGCGCCCGGTCGGCGAAGTAGTCCCGGCCGTACTCGCCGTCGGCCAGCGACACCAGATACGCCGCCTGCGTGCGCTTGAGCTGGTCGACGGTCCGGGTCGAGCGGTCGAGAACGTCGGTCGTCTGCTCGTAGTCGGTCAGGTGGTCGTAGAACTCCTCGACCGCGTCGTCGGCGACCGACTCGAACAGGCCGCTCATGCCCGCGAGCCGTTCGGCGTCGGCGTCGTCGAAGCCCGTGAACTCCTTTCGCCACGCGACCTCCTCGTCGTCGACGTCGAGGTCCGCGAGTAGAGAGTCGCCGTCGATACGCCCTGCTAACCGGTCGTCGGAGCTTGCAGATGCCATGACCCCACCACTGAATCGGGCCTACTTATTCGTTCGGCGCGTTATCAGGCATGAAAAACGGCAGCCTGCGCGGGGTCGAACGCTCACACGGGCGCGTACCGTCTGAGGGCCGAGACGAGTTCGCGCGAGGCCACCGACCACCGCGGGTCGCTCACGCGCCGGGAGAGCCGGTAGGCGACCCACACCAACACCACCCCGAACGCGAGGTCGGTGACCCAGTGGACGCCCAGATACAGCGTCGAGACGACGATGGCGACCGCCAGCGCCCCGGCGGTGTAGGCGTATCGAGCGCCGGCCTTGCGGGCGTAGACGGCCGCCAGCACCGACAGCCCGGCGTGGAGGCTGGGGAACGCCTTCACCAGCGTATCGGTCGAGAAGATGCCGTACTGGATGGCCGGACTGAGCTCGTACATCAGCGGGTCGACCGTCGAGAGGTACAGCGACGACACCTTCACCGGGAACAGCAGGAAGAACGGCACCGCCGAGACCACGACGACGACGTACGCCAGCGCGTAGCGGTGGGCCTCCTCCTCGTCGTGGGCCTTGAGCTTGAAGTACGTGAACAGCACGACGAACGGGAAGCCGACGAGGTAGACGCCGGTGGCCAGGACCGTCAGCGGGACGGTAGTGACCGACTGGAACGCCACGACGGTCGCGCCCTCGACGGCGTAGATGACCCCCGTGAACGTCCGGGGCGCGTGGAAGTGCAGCGCCAGCGTGTTCACGAGTTCGGTCACGACCCACGCCACGCCGAGGTACTTCCAGTCGGTCCGCAAAAACTCCCGGAGGAGGTCGCGGAGCCGCAGGTCCGGGATGAACAGTCGCTTGCCCACCAGCATGGCGGCGACGCTCGGAACTGCGACGAGGAGGGTGAACTGCAGGCCGAGCGGGAGCGACTCGAACCGTGCGAGCAGGGCGGCGACCGCCTCGAATCCGGGCACCGACGCGAATTCGGGGGCCGCCCCGAACCGGGCGGGAGCCGCTCCGAACACGGGGGACGGGACCATGGTCGCCGGCGGCTAGCCCCCGCTCGCGCCGGCGCGTTGGCTCCCGACCGCTCGCCGCCGGTGTGGCGGCGTCGGGGCGTCCGCCGCCCCGGACGCCGCTCGGTCGGTCGGCTCCCGCCGATTCCGTCCGACTCCGCTCGGCCGACTCCGTCTGTACAGTCTCACGGGGGTCTCCTCGGATGGTATCGCGGCCGAGGAACAAAACGGTTCGGGCGGGTCTGTCGGTCGGTTCGGCGGGCGAGCACCGACGGACTGCCCCGGAAGTAGTTTAATTCCCCTACGTTTTTGAACCCCGGACGTCATCCACCGGTATGAAGCGCCGCCCGTTCCTCCTCGCCGCCAGCGCCGTGGCGACGGCCGGCTGCCTCGGAACGTCCGGCTCCCCCATGGACGCGGCGTCTTCGGCCCCGACGACGGACGCCGACCGCTCGCCCTCGAACCGGGCGACGACCGAACCGACCGCGAGCGACGCTCACTCGACGAGAGTCGAGCGCGTCGAGACGTACGACTACGCCGTCCGGATGAACGACCTCGGCGACGACCCCGGCGGCGCGCTCACCGCGTTCGCGGACCTCGACGACCGCGAGCGACGGGTCGTCGAGCGCGCACTCGACGGGGGATACGAGACCGACGACCCGCCGGCCTGGCTGGCGTCGTTCCTCGCCGGAACCGAAGTCGTCGAGCGGGCCGACGCGTACTATCGGCTCGACCACGACCTCCCGACGACGACGATCACCGCCGAGACCGTCGACGGGTCCGCGGTCGACGGCTCGGTCGCCGACTACGAGGCCTACGAGGCCGCCGTCACTCACGACGGTCGGGTGATGTCCGGCCTGCTCCGAATCGCGCGCGACGGCGGCGCGGAGTTCACGCACGTCTGGCCGAGCTTGCGGGAGTTCCTCGACTCGTACAGCGCGGTCGACTACCGCGGCGACGTGGTGTCCGTGTCCGTCGACGTCGAGGACGACGGGCCGCCGTACGCGGTCACCGCGAGCGAGACGTCGGTCCCGGACGTCGTTCCCGCCGACGTGTGGGACGTCTCGCACGCCAGCGAGGAGACTCGCGCGCTGGTCCGGCGGGCGGGCGCGTACGAGGGCGCGTACGGCTTCGACGACGCGCCCGACGGGTTCGTGGACGCGCTCGACGCCCACCGGTACGCCTTCCTCGACGGCACGTTCTACACGACCCACGTCGAGAAGCGCGTGCCGGCCCCGGTCGCGCTCACGGCCGAGTTCGTCGACGGCGAGCTGGAACTCGAACTCCGGAACGACGCCGACCGCGAACTCACCGTCGAGACGGGCGCGCCCCCGCCGTTCGGCGTCCTGTCGTTCCGGCCGGTCGAGGGTTCGGAACGCGACGACTCGGACGGTGACGACGGCCGACGCACGCTCTGGACCGACGCCTACGAGGAAAGCGACCACGTCCACACCGAGGGCGGCGAGGTGAAGTCGGTCAACAGCATCGGACTCGCGGTCACGCTCGCACCCGGCGAGACGACGGGCGAGCGCTACGAGGTGTCGACCGGCGACCTGCCGAGCGGGGAGTACGTCGTCGACCTCTCGCTCGGGGTCGAGTCCGGAAAAGAAGGCGACGACGCAAACGCGACCGCCCGATACCGCGTGGTCTTCTCGGTCTGACGACGCGGACACGTGCGGGTCGGTCCTACCGGTGGTCGAACACGCGCTGGACCTTCCCGACCTCGGTGCGCTCTATCTCGCCGGGTTCGACCACCTCGACGTCGTCGGGCGTGACCTCCAGCACGTCCCGCAGTTCCGACTCGATGCGGTCGCGGAGTTCGTCGGGCGTCCCCTTGAACTCCTCGTGGTGCTCGACCGTTATCTCCATGGTGTCGAGGTTGTCCTCGCGGTAGAGGTCGAGCCGGTAGTGGGGTGCCACGTCGCCCAGGTCGAGCATCACCTCCTCTATCTGGCTCGGGTAGACGTTCACCCCGCGAACGATGAGCAGGTCGTCGGTCCGGCCGGTCACGTTGTCCATCCGGACGACGGTTCGGCCACACTCACACTCCTCGTAGTTCAGCGAGGTGATGTCGCCCGTGCGGTAGCGCAGGACCGGCAGCGCGTCCTTCGTGAGCGACGTGAGGACGAGTTCGCCCTCCTCGCCCGCGGGCAGGGGTTCGCCGGTATCGGGGTCGACGACCTCGGGGTAGAAGTGGTCCTCCCAGACGTGAAGCCCGTTCTGGGCCTCCTCGCACTCGATGGAGACGCCGGGCCCGATTATCTCCGAGAGGCCGTACACGTCGAGCGCGGTCACGCCGAGCGCGCGCTCTATCTCCTCGCGCATCGGGTCGGTGAACGGCTCGGCCCCGATGATGACGCGGGACAGCGGGAGGTCGCGCACGTCCATCATCCGGTCTTCGGCCGCCTCCGCGAGATACAGGCAGTACGAGGGCGTACACGACAGCGCGTCGCTGTCGAGGTCCCGAAGCATGTCGAGCTGGCGCGCGGTGTTGCCCCCACCGGTCGGGATGACCGTCGCGCCCAGCTCCTCGATGCCGTCGTGGAAGCCCAGCCCGCCGGTGAACAGTCCGTAGCCGTAGGCGTTCTGGACGGTCTCGCCGGGCCGGATGCCAGCCGCGTACAGCGACCGGGCCATCACTTCCTTCCAGACGCCCAGGTCGTCCTCGGTGTAGGCGACGATTTTCGGCTTCCCGGTGGTGCCCGACGAGGCGTGGATGCGCCGGACGTCCTCGTGGTCGACCGCGAACAGGCCGTCCGGGTACTCGTCCCTGAAGTCCTCCTTGGTGGTGAACGGAAGTGACGAGATGTCCTCGACGCTCTCGACGTCCTCGGGCGAGACGCCCGCCTCGTCGAGCGCCTCGCGGTAGAACGGGACGTTCTCGTAGGCGTACTCGACCGTCTCGGCGAGTCGCTCGTCCTGTAGCTCCCGGAGCTCGTCACGCGTGGCCGTCTCGATGTCGCTGTAGGCCATGTCAGAGAGTAGTTCGCAAGAGCGGGGTAAAGTCCTTTGGTCGTCGGAGCCCGGCCCGTCCCGGAACGCCGCCGCGTCCGGGGGTCGCTCACCGAATCCCGGTCTCGAGCACGTCTGCGCGAGCTTCGTCACCGTAGCCGACTGACCGGCGACCTCGGTCGAAGCGCGTTTCTCGAGCCTCGGCTCGACCACCGCTCACTCGTCGGCCGCAGTCGCGTTCGCCCACGTCCGGTCGGGGGCCGAGTCGAAGCGGTGACACTGCGCTCGAAGCGACCCGGTGTGGCTCGCCGAGCAGCCCGCGTACTCGCCGTTCTCCAGCCAGAGGACGCGCGTCCCGTGGTCGTCCGGCAGGATTCCCTCGGGGTTGCCGCCGCCGGTCGTCACCTCGATGCGGTACTGGATGCCGACGTCACACGAGTCGTTCGCGGACGCGTCGACGACGTGGTCGGCGTCGGGGTCGGTCCGGGGATGGGACTCGACGTGGACGCGGAAAGTGCTGAGGTCCGCGCCCGGCGGCGACGTGCGCTCGACCCACGCCGAGAGATTGGCCTCACTGTCGCCGGTCTCGACGAACGACAC
Source organism: Halorussus halobius (assembly GCF_004765805.1). GTDB lineage: Archaea > Halobacteriota > Halobacteria > Halobacteriales > Haladaptataceae > Halorussus > Halorussus halobius. The sequence continues at coordinate 19,715 of NZ_SBIU01000006.1, forward strand.
CTGCGAGTAGTTCCCGCCGCTGGCCGACCCGCCCGCGTACGTCGCCACCTCGTCCGCACAGCCCGAATCGAGGCGTTCGAGCGACGCGACCGCCATCTCGGTCGGCCCGGTGTGGTCCGAGAAGCCCGGCAGCGCGTTCACCGCGCCCGGCTCCGCGCCGGCGACCGCGAGGCCGAGCAGGGCCGCGACGAGGAGGACGTTCTTCGACGTTTCGGAGTCGAGGACCATAGGTCACGCTCCGGCACGGAGCTGTTAAATCGGTCGGTCGAGTCGGTCACGGGACCCGCCGACAACGGCAGCTATTTCCACCGAGGCCGACACGCTCTAGCCATGCGCGACGCCTACCTCGCGGGCGCGGCCCAGACCGACTTCGGGTCGTTCCCCGACGAGAGCTATCGGTCGCTGTTCCGCACCGCGTTCGAGCGGGCGAGCGAGTCGGTCCCGAACGGCCTCGATGCCGACGACGTTGACGAAGCGGTCGTCGGCACGCTCGGCGTGGGCGGCCGTCAACTCGGGCTGTCCGGCCCGGCGACCACCGAACACGTCGGCCTCCACGGCGTCCCGACCACGCGAGTCGAGAACGCCTGCGCCGCGTCCGGTTACGCGGTCCGGCAGGCCGTCCAGGCCGTCCGGTCGGGGATGGCCGACGTGGTGCTGGCGGGCGGGGTCGAGATAATGACCGACGCCTCGGGCGACGCCACCAAGTACTGGCTCGGCGTCTCGGGCGAGACCGAGTGGGAGCGACTGTCGGGCACGACCTTCGCGGGCGTGTACGCCCAGATGGCCGACGCCCACATGGCCGAGTACGGCACCACCAGCGAACAGCTCTCGCACGTCTCGGTCAAGAACCACCGCAACGGCGCGAGCAACCCCCACGCCCAGCTGGGGTTCGAGTGCTCGCTCGACGACGCCGAGAGCGCACAGACCGTGGCCGACCCCCTGACGCTGTATCACTGCTGTCCGACCAGCGACGGTGCGGCCGCCGCCGTCGTCGTGAGCGAGGACGTGGTGGGCGAGTACACCGACGACCCCATCCGAATCGCGGGCGTGGGCGCGGCCAGCGACGCGGTGGGACTGTTCCAGCGCGATTCGTACACCGGCATCGAGGCGTCCCGGCGCGCGGCCGAGACCGCTTACGACCGGGCCGGACTCGGCCCCGAGGACGTCGACTTCGCGGAGGTCCACGACTGCTTCGCCATCGCCGAGATTCTGGCCTACGAGGATTTGGGCTTCTGTGAGCCGGGCGAGGGCGGCGACCTCGTGGCGTCGGGAGCCACCGCGCTCGACGGCGACCTGCCGGTCAACCCCTCGGGCGGCCTCAAGTCGAAGGGCCATCCCATCGGCGCGACCGGTGCCGGACAGGTCGCCGAAGTCTTCAAACAGCTCTCGGGCGAGGCGGGCGACCGGCAGGTCGAGGACGCGACGCGCGCGCTGACCCACAACGTCGGCGGCAGCGGCGGCGCGGCCGTGGTTCACCTGTTCGAGCGCGAGTCGGGGGTGGAGGCATGACGGACGCCGACGCACCGCGAATCGAGGCTGTCGGCGCGTACGCGCCCCGATTTCGCGTCTCGGCCGACGAGTTCGAGTCGGCGTGGGGCCAGTTCCACGCGTCGGGCGTGAACGCCAAGGCGGTGCCCGACGCCGACGAGGACGCGCTGACGATGGCCTACGAGGCCGCCACGCGCGCGCTCGACGCGGCCGACCGCGAGGGCGGGGTCGTGGCGTTCCTCGCGTTCGCCTCGACCACGCCGCCGATGGCCGAGGAGGACCTGTCGGCGCGTCTGGGCGGCATGCTGGACGTTCCGGGCGACGCGACCCGTCACGTCTTCACCGGGAGTACGCGCGCCGGGACGCGGGCGCTCGACGCCGCGCTCTCGGCCGGGCCGTGGTCGAGCGGACGGGACGCCGCCGACGGGGGCGCAACCGACGAGCGCGTCGGTCTCGTCGTCGCGGCGGACGCCCCGCGCGGCGAACCGGACAGTCCCGAGGACCACGCGGCCGGCGCGGGCGCGGCGGCGTTCGTCCTCTCGGAATCGGGCGACGCGGCCGTGGCCTCGCGGGCCGAGTACGCCGAGGCGTTCCCCGGCACGCGCTTCCGGTCCACCGGCGAGGAGAGGGTCGAGGGCCTCGGCGCGACCGGTTACGAGCGCGCGGCGTTCACCGAGACGCTGGCGGGCGCGGTCGACCGCCTCGAACTCGACGACGCCGACGTCGACGCGGCCCCAGTGCAGGCCCCGGACGGCAAACTCCCCTACCGCGCGGCGGGCGCGCTCGGCGTCGACGCCGAGACCGTCCAGACGTGCGCGACCGTCCACGACCTCGGGGACACCGGTGCGGCCAGCGTCCCGCTGAGTCTGGCGACGGCGCTGGCAGACGGTGCGGACCGAACCCTCGCGGCGGCGTTCGGAAGCGGCGCGGGCGCGGACGCCCTGCTGGTCGAGACGACTGGTGAGCGAGGCGGCGAGGCCGTCGCCGCCTCGCTCGCGCTCGACGGGAGCGAGTCGATTTCCTACGCCGAGTACCTCCGCAAGCGCGGCGAGGTGACGTCGGGACCGCCCGAGGGCGGCGGCGCGTACGTCAGCGTGCCGTCGTGGAAGCGCACGCTCGACCAGCGCCACCGCCTGGTCGCCGGCCGGTGTCCCGACTGCGGGAGCCTCAACTTCCCGCCCGAAGGCGCGTGCAACGCCTGCAAGGCGCTGGTCGACGAGTACGACGAGGTGCAGTTGCCGGGGACCGGGACCGTGGAGGCCGCGACGGTCATCTCGCAGGGCGGCGCGCCGCCGGAGTTCGCCGAGCAACAGGCCCAGTCGGGCGACTTCGGAGTGGTGGTGGTCGCGCTGGACGGGCCTCGCGAGTCGCGAAGCTGCTCGGAACGGTCGAGCGGCGAGGAGCCAAGCGACGACCCGCGAGACGAGCGCGAAAACGCGAGCGTCCCGGCGCAGGTCGTGGACGCCGACCCGGCGGACGTGGCAATCGGCGACCGCGTGGAGACCACGATGCGGCGCATCTACACGCAGGAGGGCGTGACGCGCTACGGGTTCAAGGTGCGGCCCCGGGAAACGGAGTGACCGAGGACGGACGCTGTGCGGGGCGGCTGTGCGGTTGCGGGTTATGCAGTTGCGGGCTGTGCGGGTGCGGGCTGTGCGGTTGCGGACTCATAGGCTCAAGCAGTAGCTAGCTAGCTTCGTGCTGTTCGCTCGGTCCGAACGAGGATTCGGAGTGAGTCGAGCTTCGTTCCGGGCGAGGATTCGGAGTGAGTCGAGCGAACTATCGCCGAGGCCTAGGGAACGACCGCACGGCACCGCAACCGCACAACACCGCCAGCGCGAGCCGACACCTCTCGTGAAGACGAGCGCGCGACCATCGGGCCGTCGTCCGAGTATCCATAAACGCTTAACCGCGCTCCGAACCCCGTTTTACCCGTCATGAACGAACTGAACGTCGCGGTACTCGGAGCCGGAACCATGGGTCACGGCATCGCACAGGTGTCGGCGATGGCGGGCCACGACGTGACGATTCGGGACATCGAGCGCGAGTTCGTCGACGACGGCATCGATTCCATCGAAGCGAATCTCCAGGGCGGCGTCGACCGCGAGAAGATCACCGAGTCGGAGAAGGCCGCGACGCTCGACCGCATCTCGGGCACGACCGACCTCGCGGACGCCGTCGCGGACGCCGACCTCGTGGTCGAGGCCGTGCCCGAGGACGTCGACCTCAAGCGGGGGACGTTCGAGGACGTCGAGGAACACGCGCCCGAGGACGCGATTATCGCCTCGAACACGTCGTCGCTGTCGGTCACCGAAATCGCGTCGGCGCTCGACGACCCCGGCCGTGGCGTCGGCCTCCACTTCTTCAACCCGGTCCACATCATGGAACTCGTGGAGGTCGTCGTGGCCGAGCAGACCGACGAGGAGACCGTGGCGTTCGCCGAAGAATTCGTCGAGGACCTCGGCAAGACGGTCGTGAGCGTGCACGACACCGCCGGGTTCGCCTCCTCGCGGCTCGGGGTCGCGCTCGGCGTCGAGGCCATGCGGATGGTCGAGGAGGGCGTCGCCAGCCCGCGCGACGTCGACGCCTCGATGGAACTGGGGTACAACCACCCGATGGGTCCCATCGAACTGGGCGACGTGGTGGGACTCGACGTGCGGCTGGACATCCTCGAACACCTCCGCGAGGAACTCGGCGAGCGGTTCCGACCCCCGCAGATTCTCCGCCGGAAGGTCCGGGCCGGAAAGCTCGGCAAGAAGACCGGCGAGGGGTTCTACGTCTGGGAGGACGGCGAAATCGTGGGCACGTCGGGCGACTGGGGTGACGACGAATGAGCGACGAGGACGCCGAGGGCACGGCGAGCGCCGACGCCGACCCGACGCCCGGCGCGCCCGAGCAGGTCGCCGCCGAGTGCGAGACGGTCGACGTCGCGGTCGGCGACCGAGCCGAGGGCGTGGCCACCGTCACGCTGTCGCGACCCGACGCCCGGAACGCGCTCAACGCCCAGTTGCGGGCGGAACTGAAGGACGTGCTGGACGCCATCGAAGCGAGCGACGTGCGCGTGGTCGTCCTCACCGGCTCCGAGGAGTCGGGCGCGTTCGTCGCGGGCGCGGACGTGACCGAACTCCGCGAGCGCGGCCCGTTCGAGCAGCGCGAGGCCAGCGCCCGCCCGCGGGTGTACGAGTACGTCGACGACCTGCGCCAGCCCGTCGTCGGCGCGATAAACGGCCACGCGCTCGGGGGCGGCTGCGAACTCGCGCAGGCCTGCGACACCCGCATCGCCCGCGAGGACGCCAAACTGGGCCAGCCCGAGATAAATCTCGGCATCATGCCCGGCGGCGGCGGCACCCAGCGACTCCCCCGACTGGTCGGCGAAGGCCAGGCGATGCGGCTGATTCTCTCCGGGGAGCTAATCGACGCCGAGGAAGCCGGCGACATCGGACTCGTGGACGAGGTCCACCCGGAGGGCGAGTTCGAGGAACGGGTCTACGACCTCGCGGGGTCGATGGCCGACAAGAGCCCGCTCGCGCTGGAGTTCGCCAAGAAGTCGGTGAAGGCGAGCAGCCGGATGGACCTCGACGACGGCATCGAGTACGAGGCCGAACTGTTCGCCCAACTGTTCGCCTCCGAGGACAAGAACGAGGGCATCGACGCCTTCTTCGAGGACCGCGAGCCCGAGTGGTCGGGGGAGTGAGTCGTTCTTGGCGGACTGAACGGGCGAGGCGCGCTCGCGGCCGACGACCGCGAGCGCGCCGAGGGCGTTCGAGGCTGTAATTCCAGTTTGCGACCTCACCGCATCAGCTCGCCGCCGTTGACGTTGAGCGTCTCGCCCGTCACGAACCCCGCGTCGCGCAGGTACGCCACCGCGTCGGCTATCTGCTCGGGCTGGCCGAACGTTCCGAGCGGAATCGCGGCCAGTTCCTCGCGCTTCTCGGCCTCGGTCCGGTCGGCGGTCATGTCGGTCTCGACGTGGCCCGGCGCGACCGCGTTGACCCGAATCTCGGGCGCGAAGTCGTCGGCGTGGCTCTTGGTCAGGCCGAGCAGTCCCGCCTTCGACGCGGCGTAGTGGCACTCGACGGCCGCGCCCGTGTGGGCCAGAATCGACGAGACGTTCGTGACGGAGGGCGTCGGCGCGGGGTCGCCAGCGGCGGCGTCCGCCGACGCCCGGAGGTGGGGCAGTGCGGCCTTCGTCACGTTGAACGCGCCGTTGACGTTGGTGTCCATCACCCGGTCGAAGTCCGCCGGCGAGAGGTCCTCGGTGAAGACGTGCTGGTCGATGCCGGCGTTGTTCACGACGTGGTCGACGCCGCCGAACGCCTCGACCGTCGCGTCCACGAGGTCGGCGGCCTCGTCGGCGTCGCTCACGTCCGCCCGGACCGCGACCGCGTCGGCGTCGGTCTCCTCGTCGATGGCGTCGGCGACCGCGCGGGCCTGCTGGGCGCTCTCGACGTAGTTGACCGCGACGTCGTAGCCGTCGCGGGCGAACCGCTCGGCGATTGCCCGACCGATGCCCCGCGAGGAGCCGGTGACGATGGCTGCTGGCATACTCCGACCACCGCACCCGGCGACCTTGGAACTTTTGTCCGGCGGGTGCGAGTGCCCACGCATGACGAAGCGCGAGCCCGGCTCCGGCGTCTCGAAGCGGCGGTCCGCCCCGCCCGACGACGCCGAACTCGACGACCTGCTCGACGAACTCGAAGAGTTGGAGGAGACCGTCGACGACCCCGACGAGCGCGAGCAGGTCCGCGAGACGATGCGGGTCGCCCGCCGGGTCCGGACCACCGGCGCGTTCGGCCGGGTCATCCGGGGGTTCGACCGCCGGGACGCCTCCGAGGCGCTGGTGGGAAGCGTCGTGTTCGGCGTGCCGATGCTGGTCGAGGAGGGGACGCTCGAGGTCGGCGCGTTCGTGGCCGCAAATCCGGTCTCGCTCGTGGGCACCGTCCTCGGCACCGTCGCCATCGTCGTCGGCCTGCTCTACGTCGCGGAGATACAGCGCGTCGAGATTCACGAGCCGTTCTTCGGCGTCGTTCCCCGGCGGCTCGCGGGCGTGCTGACCATCTCGTTCGCGACGGCCGCCGTCCTGATGACCGGCTGGGGACGGGTCGACTGGGGCGAGCCGTGGCTGGCGCTCTGTCAGACGACGGTCGCGTTCGCGCCGATGGCGCTCGGGGCCGCGCTCGGCGACATCCTCCCGGGGTCGTGAGCGCCGGCTTCGAACCCGCCCTAAATAGTCGGGAATAATAGTATAGAGCACAAAGTATATGCCGGTCGCGCGGGACGTGGTAACTGTTCGCACAGTGCGACGGTGAGAGCCATGATGGAATGTCCACACTGCGGTTCGGAGCTGAATCGGCGGACGAACTCGCGCACCCACCGGAACGGCGACCCGCTGGGGGGCAAGTCCACCGGGTCGGAACTGGTCGCCTGCCCGGACTGCGACGGGATGATTGACGGCTTCACGGCGCACTGATTCGGGACCCCTGACCGACTCGTCCCGTTTTCGGCCCTGACCAGGGCTGTCGCACCGATTTCAGAGGTTCGCGAGCGCCTCGCGAGCGTTCTCGACCGCGGCGGCCTTCTTCGCGGGGTACGCTTCGACCTTCGCGCGGAGAGTGATGCCCTCGCCGAGCGCGACCTCGCCGCGATACGCCGCCTGCTTGTCGAGCCGGAGGAACAGCGAGCAGTTGTCGTCGACGCGCTCGTCGAGTTCGGCGACGAGGTCGTCGACGTCCGGGAGTTGGGCCACCTTCGAGAGGACGTGGCGCATCTCGTCGGCGGTCTCGACCCGCGCCGAGAGGACGAGGATGCGGTCGCCGTGGTACCCCTCGCTCTCGGCGCGTTCGACCGCGAACTCCTCGGGCAGGTAGGTCCGGAGCGCCTGCTCGACGCGCTTGTCGTCCTCGGTCGCGTAGCAGAACGCCCGCAGGTCGACGTAGTGGAACGGAACTTCGGCCATCGACCGCGGGTACGCGCCGGGGACTCAAAAAGCCGTTTCGTTCGATGCAGGCTCGGCCCGCCCGGCGCGCGCTGGTGGGACCCGTCGGTGGTCGCACCGAAGCGTGCGAGGGAGGCGGCCACCCAAACGTGGTCGCCGAGGTTGGGAGGCGCGAGGCGTTCGCGGTGCCGTGCGGTCGCGGTCCTCATCGGTCGAGCCAGAAGCTAGCTTGGCCGAACCGGCGGCCGGCCGGGTGGCGACAGCTTCCGCCGCGGTACGCGAATCGCCGCACGCACGCGCGACGTCCGCACGCGACTCGGAGTCGAACGCCGTTCCGTAGAAAACGTCGGGTCGCTACTCTTCGTCGGCGTCGTCCGCGTCGTCGGCCTCGCCGGCGGCCTCGAGCGAGTCCTCGGGAATGCCGGTCTCCTGGCCGTCCTCGAAGCTGACGGTGTAGGTGCTGTCGCCGAACATGGTCTCCATGACCTGCGTGACCTGTCCCTCTTCGCCGTCGTACTCGCTGTGCTCGTCGTGCAGGGTGACGCGGTCGTCTTCCTCGAAGCTCATGAATCGGGCTACTCCTGCGCCGGGTAAAAGCGGCCCGGTTCGGTCTCGCTCGGCGGCGTCGCCCCGCTCGCGGCGCGCGTTCGCGCCGCTGGCGGTTCCGGCGCTCGCGTTCGGAATCGCACACTGGTCGTCGTCCCTCGTTCGAATCGTCCTCGCTCGACCACCGACCGTGGGCGTCGCTCGCACGCCGACCGCGAAGTGCAAGACTCTTGTCGACGTGACGCCCACACTCCCCTATGACCGACGAGAGCCGCGAACACGTCGTTCCGGGGAGCGACGAGGACCTCGACACCGCCGACGTCGAGGGCCACGACTTCCGGGGCGAGTTCGACTTCTTCGACCTGCTTTCGACCTACGAGACGACCGGCTTCCAGGCGACTCACCTCTCGGAGGCGGTCGACCTCCTGACGAAGATGGACGAGGCCGACGCCAAAGTGTACCTGACGATGACCTCCAATATCGTCTCCTCGGGCCTCCGGGAGGTCGTCGCCGCGCTGGTGCGCGAGGGGTTCGTGGACGTGCTCATCACCACCTCCGGGTCGATAACCGAGGACGTCATCAAGACCGAAAAGCCGTTCAAGATGGGCGAGTGGGACGTCGACGAGGCCGAGATGCGCGAGCGGGGCATCAACCGGCTGGGCAACATCTTCGTCCCCTCCGACCGGTACGTCTGGCTCGAATCGTACCTCAACGACTTCTTCGACGACTTCTTCGACGACGAGGAGATACGGACGCCGACCGAGTTCGCCCGGGAACTCGGCGAGACGCTGGACGACGAGGATTCGGTCCTGAAGCAGGCCGCCGACAACGACGTGCCGGTGTTCTGCCCGGCGCTGACCGACGCCGAGGTCGGCAACTTCCTCTACTACTACCGGCAGGGCATCGGCCCGGACGTCGGCATCGAAATCGTCGAGGACTACGACCGACTCATCGACGAGGGGATGCTCGCGGACGAGACCGGACTGGTCGTGCTGGGCGGCGGCGTGCCCAAGCACCACGCCATCATGACCAACCTGTTCCGGGGCGGCGCGGACTACGCGGTGTACGTCTCGACCGGGATGGAGGGAGACGGCTCGCTGTCGGGCGCACCGCCGGACGAAGCGGTCTCGTGGGGCAAGATAAAGCAGGACGCGAACGACGGCGAGCGCGAGGCGAAAAACTACACGCAGGTCGAGGCCGAGGCGACGCTGGTGGTCCCGCTGCTGGCCGCGACCGTGCTGGCCGACCGCGAGTGACTGGCGGGACGACCCCACTCAGTCGTCGTGAACCGGGAAGCACTCAGTCGTCGTGAACCGGGAAGGCGACTTCGACGGTCGCGCGGTACTCGGTGATCTCGTCGTCTTCGACCTGCGCGGTCCAGTCCCGACCTCGACGCCGGAGATGTGGTCGACCGTCTCGCTGGCCTGCCGGAACGCCTCCTCGGCGGCGGCCTGCCACGACTCGTCGGCCGTGCCAGTTATCTTGACTATCTTCACTGCCGTCATGGCGTCCGGAGCACGACGACGTTCGAGTAGCGTCTCGTTGCCGCTCGGGCGCGGCCGTCGAGCACGGAACGGGCCTGCCTCCGGCGCTCACGTCCGAGACAGTTAGACTAAAGGCTCCGGCCTCCACAGTTCGACTGAATGGAGTCTCCGCCCCGTGACGGACAGGTGTCGACCGAACCGACCGGCTCCGAGCTCGTGAGCCGGACCTGCGAGCTATCCGACTGCGACCCCCGCGGGTTCCTCGTCGGCCGGGACGCGCCGAGGACCTACTGGACCAGCCCCTACGGCCCGGAGTTCGCCGGCGGCGGGACGGCGGCCCGGGTCGCCGCCGACGGTCCCGGCCGCTTCGACGAGGTCCGCGAGCGGGCCGAGGACCTCTTCGCCGGCCTCGACTACGACGGCCCCGACGCCGCTCGGCCCCGGCTGTTCGGCGGCTTCGCGTTCCACGCCGACCACGAGTCGGCCCCGCCGTGGCACGGGTTCGCCGGGGCCGAGTTCGTCCTCCCTCGGACCCAGTTGACCCGCGCGAACGGCGAGACGTGGCTGACCGTCTCGGCACGCGACGCCGACCCCGAGGCGGTCGAATCGGAACTCGCGGAGGTCCGCGACGCGCTCGCGGCCGCGCCCGACCCCGAGCGCGCCGCCCCGCCGGGGGTCGCGGCCACGCGCTCGAGCACGACACGCGAGCAGTGGGCCGAGCAGGTCCGGGCCGCCGTCGAGCGAATCGAGGCGGGCGAACTCCGGAAGGTGGTGTTGGCGCAGGCGCTGTCGGCCGAGTTGGAGGGCGACCTCTCGGTCCCCGACGTGCTCGCCCGGCTCGGCGAGTCGTACCCCGACTGCTTCCGGTTCCTGTTCGAGCCGACCACGGAGGCGGCCTTCTTCGGCGCGACGCCCGAGCGCCTCGCCACCCTCCGGGGTCGGACCGTCGAGGCCGACGCGCTGGCCGGGTCGGTCGGCAGGGGCGACACGCCCGAGGCCGACGCCGACCTCGAAGCCGGGCTCCGGAACAGCGAGAAGATAGCCCACGAACACGAACTCGTGGTCGAGACCGTCCGCGACCAGCTCGCGCCCATCTCGGCGTCGGTCCGGGTTTCGGACCGCCGGGTCCGGAAGCTGGCGACCATCCAGCACCTCTGGACGCCCGTCGAGGCCGACCTCCCGAGCGACGGGGCCGACGCCGGAGCCGACGACCACGTCCTCCGAATCGTGGAGGCGCTCCACCCCACGCCGGCGGTCGGCGGACTGCCGCCGGACGCCGCGCTCCGGACCATCCGCGAGACCGAGGCGTTCGACCGGGGCTGGTACGCCGCCCCGATAGGCTGGTTCGACGCCGAGGGCGACGGCACCTTCGCGGTCGGACTCCGGTGTGCGGTCGCGGACGACCGCACCGCCACCCTGTTCGCCGGCAACGGCATCGTGGCCGACAGCGACCCCGACGAGGAGTACGAGGAGGTCCAGCTCAAGTACCCGCCGATTCTGGACGAACTGGAGGAGTGACTCGGGGCGAACAATGACCGCCCCGAACCGCAACACCCTCTGGGCCGACGCGCTGGTCGAGGAACTCGCCCGGGCCGGCGTCGAGGCGGTCTGCGTCGCGCCCGGAAGCCGCTCGACGCCCCTGACGGTCGCGGTCGCCGGCCACCCCGACCTCGACGTGTTCTCCCACCTCGACGAGCGCTCTGCGGCCTTCTTCGCGCTCGGCCGGGCCAAGCGAACCGGCCGGCCCACGCCGCTGATATGTACCTCCGGGACCGCCGCCGCCAACTTCCACCCGGCCGTCATCGAGGCCAGTCAGGCCCGCGTCCCGATGGTCGTCCTCACGGCCGACCGGCCGCCCGAACTCCGGGACTCGGGCGCGAATCAGACCGTCGACCAGCGGAAGCTCTACGGCGACGCGGTCCGGTGGTACGCCGACCTGCCCGAGCCCGACCCCGACGCCCGGACTCTGCGCTCGCTCCGGACGACGGCGGGCCGAGCGGTCGCCCAGGCCACCGGCACGCCGCCGGGACCGGTCCACCTCAACGTCCCGTTCCGCAAGCCGCTCGAACCCGTCGAGGTGCCCGGCGACGTGCCCGACGACCTCCCGGATAGCGCGCCCCTCGCGGCGGAGGGTCGCGTCGACGACGACGGGGAGCGGTCGCCGTTCGTCCGCACCGCGACGGGCCGCCCGGAACTCGACGACGGCGACCTCGAAGCCGTCCGGCGAGCGGTCGCGGACGCCGACCGGGGCCTCCTCGTCGCCGGCCCGGCGGACGACCCCACGCCCGGCCGCGAGGCGCTGGCCGCCCTCGCGTCCGCGACCGGCTTTCCCGTCCTCGCGGACCCGCTCTCGGGCCACCGGTTCGGCCACGGCGAGGCAATCGCTGGCGAGGACCCCGTTCCCGTCGTCGGCGGCTACGACGGCTACCTCGGCGCGGTCGGCGACGACTGGCCCGACCCCGAGGTCGTGGTGCGGTTCGGCGCGTCGCCCACCTCGAAGGTGCTCCGACAGTACCTCGAAGCCAGCGACGCCCGGCAGTTCCTCGTGGACCCGGCGGCGGGCTGGCGTGAGGCGACGTTCACCGCGACCGACCTGCTCGCGGCCGACCCGACCCGATTCGCCGAGCGACTCGCCGAGAGCGTCCGCGTCGGCGGCGACGGGTCGTGGCGCGACCGCTTCGCCGACGCCGAGCGACGCTACTGGGACCTCGTGACCGACGCGCGCGAGGGCCGACTGTTCGAGGACGCGACCGCCCCGTCGTTCGAGGGTGCGATTCTGTCGGCGGTCGCGGCCGACGCGCCCGACCCCGCGACCGTGGTGGTCTCGAACAGCATGCCGGTTCGGGACCTCGACCGGTTCGGTCGGCCCCGGGCGGCCGACCTCCGGGCGCTGGGCAACCGGGGCGCGAGCGGCATCGACGGCGTCACCAGCACCGCGCTGGGCGCGGGGAGCGCGACCGACGACCCGCTCGTCCTCGTCACGGGCGACCTCGCGTACTACCACGACATGAACGGACTGCTCGCGGTCGCGCGCTGTGGCGTGGACGCGACAATCGTCGAGATCAACAACGACGGCGGCGGCATCTTCCACATGCTCCCAATCGAGGATTTCGACCCGCCGTTTACCGACCAGTTCCGGACGCCCCACGGCCTCGACTTCGAGCCGACCGGCGACCTCTACGGCCTGGACTTCGAGCGGACGACCGACCTCGCGTCGTTCCGGTCGGCTTTCGAGGCGTCGGTCCGGAGCGCGGGGACTCAGGTCGTTGAGGTCGTCACTGACGCCGAGGACAGCCACCGGTTCCGCGAGCGACTCGAAGCCCGCGTGGCCGCGGAACTCGGCGAGTAGGCCGGTCGTGCCGGACGGCCGATAGTTACCAGATTTCGAGAACTTTCACATTAAGTATCGTCAACTTTGATGAATCATCCGTCCCGAATACTATCGGAACGATGTCAGAAAAACCGGCGGAAGCGCTGACGGAGTTCCTGCGCGAACGCGTGGGCGACCACCTCCGGAGCGTCGTCCGGTACGACGAGGACGGTGCGGAGCTGGTCTACGTCCGCGACGACGTGGCCGAGCGGTACTCGACCGCCGCCACCGAGCGCGTCTTTCAGGACGTTCGGCTCGAAGGGATGGGAAAACCCCATCAGGAGGGGCTGTACGACCACGGGTCGCTGAACTGCACCGTCCGGAGCTTCGACGACGCCGTGGAGATGCACTTCCCGCACGACGAGACGACCGGCGTGGCCGTCTCGCTCGACGGCGAAGTGTTCGCCATCAACAACACGTTCATCGGGGAGTGCCTCGAACGGGCCCAGGAGTAGCGCCGGCGACCTGTGGGTTCGGCTACGCGGTCTCGGCCCGGACCATCTCCTCGATGCGGTCGAGTCCCGTCTCGATGCGGTCGAGTCCGTTGGCGAAGCTCAGCCGGAGGTAGCCCTCGCCCGCGTCGCCGAAGCCGTTCCCGGGAGCCGTGACGACGCCGTACTCCGAGAGGAGGCGCTCGGCGACGTCGAGGCTGTCGCCCGGCAGGACGCTCACGTCGAGCAGCGCGTAGAAGGCTCCCTCGGGCCGGGGACACGACACCGACGGCATCTCGGCGACCCGCTCGACGACCGCGTCCCGGCGTCGCTCGAACGCGGCCTTCATCTCGGCGACCGGTTCCTGCGGGCCGGTGAGCGCGGCCAGCGCGGCCTGCTGGCTCACGCTCGACGCGCAGGCGGTCGTGCTCTCGCCGATGCGCGACACCGCGTCGACCACCGGCTGGGGCCCGGCCAGCCAGCCCAGTCGCCACCCGGTCATGGCGTAGGTCTTCGAGCAGGAGCCGACCGTCAGCACGTTCTCGGGCGCGTCGACGTACGACGCCGCGCCCCGGAACGCCCGGTCGTAGGTCAGCCGGCCGTACACCTCGTCGGCGACGAGGTAGGCGTCGTGGTCGGCGGCGATTCGCGCGACCTCGCAGACGAGGTCTTCGTCGTACACCCTGCCGGTCGGGTTCGATGGATTCGTCAGGATGACGGCGGCGGTGTCGTCGGTGACGTTCGCCGCGATTCGCTCCGGGTCGAGGTCGAACCCCGAGTCGGCGGGCAGCGGCACCTCGACGGGCGTCGCGCCGGCGATCTGGGCCTGGTTGACGTAGTTGGGCCACGCTGGCGTGGGGACGACCACCTCGTCGCCCGGCCCGGCGACCGCCAGCATCGCCAGCGAGAGCGCCTCCATCGCGCCGCTGGTGACCGTTATCTGCTCGGGCGCGTACTCGACGTCGCTCTCGCGGGCCATCGTCTCGGCGATGGCCGCCCGGAGTTCGGGGACGCCCGGATTGGCCGTGTACTCGGTCCGTCCGGCCCTGGCGGCGGCCTCCGCGGCGTCCACGACGTGTTCGGGCGTGTCGAAGTCGGGCACGCCGACTTGGAGCCGAATCGGGTCGCCGTCGTACGCCTCGGCGAGGTCGAACATCACGCGAATCTTCGAGCGGTCGAGGGTTCGAGTACGGTCGGACAGCCGGTCGCCGGCCGGTGACGGTCGCTGGTCGGTCATGTCCGCACCGACGGAGCGTCGGACTAAGTATGTTCGTCTCCCGGCACCGACGGCGAGGCCGGGCGAGCCCGCGACCGAGGCGACCGGAATCGGCGTCGCGTACCAAACCTCTTAGTCGGTCGAGTACGTGTGAACAACTCACAATATGGTCGAGGGTGGTAGTTCGTCGTCCGACGACGCGAGCGACCTGAACCGGGCGCGCGACGCCGACGCCACGTTCGAGGTTCTGGCCGACGAGCGCCGGCGACTGGCGCTCCACTACCTTCGCGACCGGGGGTCGGCCGACGTCGACGAGCTGGCGACCGTGGTGTCGGGGTGGACGCGGGCCCGGCGGGCGGAAGCCGAGACGGTGACGCCCGGCGAGCGCGAGGCGGTTCGGATCGACCTCCACCACGTCCACCTGCCGCGACTCGTCGACGCGGGGGTCGTCGACTACGACCGGGACGCCGGCGTGGCGCGACTCGGCGAGCCGTCCGACCTGCTGGTCACGGTGCTGGACCGGTCGCTCGCCGACGAACGCCGGTGGGCGAACGAACGCCGCGCCGAGGGCGGTCGGGACGAGGACCCACAGCGAGGCGACGACGCGTGACCCTTCGAGCGTTCGTCGAGGACGTGACCGCCGGCAGTCGGACGATTACGGTGTTCGCCCCCGAGCGCGACGAGGCGTTCGCCCGCCACTTCGAGTCCCGCGGCGTGACCGTCGAGCACGAGCGGCTCCCCGACGACGGCTCCGGTGGATTCGTCGTCGTGACCGAGGACGGGAAGTTCGTCGGTAGCGTCCCGCGCCGGGTAACCCACGAACTCGTCTCGCCGGGCGCGTCCGACCTCGAACTCGGTTCCGGCACGGACGTCCGACTCCCGATGAACCTGCTCGCCGACACCACCTTCGTCGCGTTCGACCGCCAGCAGATGCTCGCGACCAGCCGCGAAATCGAGGACCGCGCTTACCGACGCGGACGGGGGACCCTCCGGGCGGGGTTCCAGTCGCTCTCGACTCTGGAACCCCAGCGGGATGTGTACGGCCAGCTGACCCGGGATACCGACCTCGACGTCCACCTCTACGGCGAGCACGACTGGGACCCCGGGCTCCCGGACGCCACGGTCCACGCCCAGACGGCCGACGAGCTCGGGCGATTCTGGTTCATCGTCTTCGACGGGGGCGGCGACGACCGACAGGCGTGCGCGCTCCTCGCCGAGGAAGTGGCCGACGAGTCGGAGTCGTTCCGGGGGTTCTGGACCTACGAGCCCGGCCGGGTGGCGGAGCTCGACGCCTACCTCGCCGGGACCTACTGAGCGGTCGCGCTACCGAAAGCGACACATCGAACTGTGCCGGGCGCGGACGTGCGAGCGATGGCCGACTACTCGTTCACCACCGAAGTCGACGTTCGCTTTCAGGACCTCGACGCGATGGGCCACGTCAACAACGCGGTGTACGCGACCCTCGTGGAGGAGGCCCGCGTGGCCTACTTCCGCGAGGTGCTCGACGTGCCCCTCGACGAGTTCGGGAGCGTGCTGGCCACGCTCGAACTCGAATTCCATCGACCGATTCGCTCGACCGACCCCGTGACCGTGGCAGCGCGGGTCCCCGAACTGGGGTCGTCGTCGCTGCGGATGGACTACGAAGTCCGCGACGACGACACGGTCGCGGCCGAGGGTCACTCCGTCCAGGTGGCGGTCGACGCCGACACCGGCGAGTCCCGCTCGATTCCCGACGCGTGGCGCGAGCGAATCGCCGAGTTCGAGGGGCTGTAGGTCGGCGTTCCGCCTCGAATCAGGCCGCCGCCGGTCGCGCGAGGGCCGTCGCTGTCGAGTAGCGTCCGAAAGGAATTGTGCGTGGGTGCAGTCCCAAGGGACTCCACCTGCATCCTGTGCGCGAGTGTCTCGCGCTTGCGATGCGTGGGACCGGATTTGAACCGGCGGACCCCTACGGGACAGCGCCCTCAACGCTGCGCCGTTGGCCTAGCTTGGCTACCCACGCTCGCTGGGTCTGTCTCGCACTCCAAGGTAGTGGCCAACCGAATAAAAGGCCTTTCGTTTCACCTCCGGGTCGCCACGCCCTGCCACGACGACGCCAGCGCCCGCTCGTGACCGACGGCGACGGGTCGGACGTCGCGACGAGACGGCAAGGCGTATTTCGGTCCGGTCCCTATGCCCGGCCATGCAGCAGTTCGTCGAGCGTAACGTCCCCGCCGTGACCGGGCTGTTGACAGTCGTCTCGCTCGCGCTCGTGTTCGCGGCCGCGCTCCGGGTGGTGCCCCCCGGCGCGCTCCCGCGCGCTCCCGACGCCGTGCTGGCGGCGATTCCCCACGTCAACGCCGTCGTCAGCGCGGTGGCGTTCGTCGTGGTCGCGGCCTCGTGGCGCGCGATCAGGCGCGGGAACGTCGAGCGCCACCGGACGGGGATGCTCGCGGGCGTGGGCCTGTTCGGAACCTTCCTCGCGCTGTACCTCTACCGGGTCGCACTCGTCGGCCCGTCCGAGTTCGAGGGCCCGGCGGTCGTCGAGCAGTTCGTCTACTATCCGATTCTGGCGATTCACGTCCTGCTCGCGGTTGCCTGCATCCCGCTGCTGTACTACGTCCTCCTGCTCGCGCTGACCCGGCCCGCGTCGGAGCTCGCGGGGACTGCCCACGCGCGAATTGGCCGGATCGCGGCTCCCCTCTGGCTCACCTCGTTCGGGCTCGGCGTCGTCGTCTACCTCCTGTTGTACGCGGTCTGAGCCGCGTTCGCCGGTGCGTCACTGGGACGTCGACATGTCGGAACTCTCGATTAATTTCTATAAATTGTATGAGGATATAATGTCTGGGGGGAGTATCGGCGGCCGTATGACCCGGTGGTCCAGTGGTTGCAGTCGACGAAGCGTCCTCGTCGATCGCTGCTCGCGGAACGTGCGCCCGCCGTCGGAGTCGGGGCTGGGAGTCATGCGCCGGACTCACGACCTGCCGAGCAGTACCGGTTTCGCCCGCGAGCAGGGGAATCAGGACTGCCCTTCGTGGTCGGCGTCGCCCACCGACTCGCCGCTCTCGACGTCGATGCGGTACACCTCGGGGTCGTCCTCGTCGTCGGCGTCGGGGCCGCGCTCGCCGCCGAGGAGCTTCGACCGGAGGTCCTCGGCGACCGACTGGACCTGGTCGCGGACCGTCTCGACCTCCCGCTCGAACTCCTCGACCGTGCGCTCGACGTAGAACACCCGCTCGGACGGGATGCGCCGCACGCGGTCGCGGCCCTGCTCGTCCTCGCCGGTCCGGAGCATCCAGTGGTCCTGAAAGTACGCGACGTGTTCGTTCTCGACGTTTTCCTCGACCGTCTCGCCGTCGGGGCCCTCGTACGCGATTGTGGCCTCCCCGAGGTCCTGTTCGACCATACCGAGGGGTCGGCGTCGAGACGGGTAGCGTCTGTGGCCGGTGGCTGGCGGCGTTCCGACTAGCCGGGAGAACCGCGACTGTGATTTCGAACGCTCTCGGTGTGGTCGCGGTGGTGTACGGTCGCGGTGCTATGCGGTCGCGGTACGGTGGGGTCGCTCATTTGTCGAGGCTGAAGCTAGCTTCCGGACGGCCGCTTCGTTTGCTTCGAGCGTATTCACGCTAGCTACTGCCTCTTCCGGTGAGTGACCGCACCGCACGGGCTCGGGTGCGACCACTCGCGGGTCGCACCAGCGCGCGCCGAAACCGCGGAGGACTCGCAACACTGCGACTCGCAGCCGAATCCCGGAACGACGAACCGCGGACGAACTCCGCATCACGCACGCCGGAGCGCTCACTTCATGGGTCCGCAGTCGCGCCGAGGTCGTCGTTGACCGACCCACTCGCGGGACGGGCGTGTGACGGCGAACACTGCGGGTGGAGAAGCGAAACGGGCCGCTACAGCTCGGGTCTGACGTTGTCGGCGTGGGCGGGCGTCATCGACTCGCCCTCGACGTCGTAGGGGTACTCGCCCGTGACACAGCCCATACAGAGGTCGGCGCTGTCCTCGCCGAGCGCGTCGGCGACCGCCTCGGGCGAGAGGTACGCCAGGCTGTCGGCCCCGACCTCCTCCCGAATCTCGTCGGTCGAGCGGCCGGCCGCGATCAGCTCCTCGCGGGTCGCCATGTCGATGCCCATGTAACAGGGCGCACCGATGGGCGGCGCGCCGATGCGGACGTGGACCTCCTCGGCCCCCGCGTCACGCAGGAGTTCGACCAGTTGGGTCGAGGTGGTCCCGCGCACGATGGAGTCGTCGATGAGCGTGACGGTCCGGCCCTCGACGGTCGACCTGATGGGATTGAGTTTGAGCCGGACCGCGCGCTCGCGCTCGTCCTGCGTGGGCATGATGAACGTCCGACCGACGTACCGGTTTTTCATCAGGCCTTCCGCGAACTCGACGTTCGCGCCCTGCTCTTGGGCCTCCTCGGCGTACCCCGAGGCGAACGCCCGGCCGGAGTCGGGAACCGGCATCACTACGTCGGTGTCGATGCCGCTCTCGGTCCAGAGCTTCCGGCCGAGGTCCCGTCGGACCTCGTAGACCAGATTCCCGTCGACCACGCTGTCGGGGCGGGCGAAGTAGACGTGCTCGAAAAAGCAGTGGGCGGTGTGTTCGCGCTCGAACAGTTGGTACGCGTCGAACCCTTCGCCGCCGGGGTTCAGGACCACGAGTTCGCCCGGTCGCACGTCCCGGACGAGGTCGCCCCCGAGCGTGTCGATGGCGGCCGACTCGCTGGCGAGGACGTAGCCGTCGTCGAGTTCACCGATGCAGAGCGGGCGATTGCCCTCCGGGTCGCGCACGCCAAGCACGGTGTCGTCGTGGGTGATGGTCAGCGAGTACGAGCCGTGGATGCGACCCATCGTGCGCTTGACCGCGCGCACGAGGTCGGCTTCCAGCAGGTTGCGCGCGAGGTCGTGGGCGATGACCTCGGTGTCGCCGTCGGAGGTGAACGCGTGACCCTCGGCCGCGAGTTCGTCGCGCACCTCGTCGGCGTTGACGAGGTTGCCGTTGTGGCTCAGCCCGAGCGCGCCGCTCCGGAACGACACCGTGAACGGTTGGGCGCAGGACTTGTCGACGCTCCCGGCGGTCGGATAGCGGACGTGGCCGATGCCCGCGCTCCCGCGCAGGTCCTCGAGGTCGTCCTCGTCGAACGCGTCGCCGACCAGTCCCATCTCGACGTGGTCGTGTTGCTGGAACCCGTCGTGAGTGACGATGCCCGCCGACTCCTGGCCCCGATGCTGGAGCGCGTACAGCGAGTAGTAGATCGGACGCGCGGCGTCCCGGTCCGCGAGCGAGAGTCCGACGACCCCGCACTTCTCGGTCGGACCGCCGGTTCCGCCCCCGGCGGCCTCACCGCCGTCGGCGGGGGTCCCTCCCCCGGTCGGCGTCTCGGACGAACTCGAACGGGCGCTCTCGGTCGAACCGCTTCGGGCCGCGTCCCGGCCGTCTGGCATGGGAAGGGATAGGGCGCGCCCGGTAGTAAAAACCCTCGCTATCGTGCCGAATTCCCGAGCCGATAGCGGAGAAGTATGCAAGGAAGTGTATAGGTACGTCGGCGTCCCGCGAGTCCGCACCGCGCCTCGGTTCGACTCGACGGTCGACGTACCGGCCGCTATCGAACGGAACCGAGAGAGAAAGAACCGCCGCCGGAACTCGCCGGGACTACTCGTCGGCCTTGCTCTGCCACTCGTAGTCGCGGCGCTTGCTCGACTTGCCGAACCCGCAGTTCGAACACTGCTTTTTCCTGCTGTGGTAGGACTTTTCGCCGCAGCGACGACACTTGACGTGGGTCGTCTTGTTCTTCTTCCCCTGGCTCGGGGTTCCTGCTCCAGTCATGGGTTGATAGAGACGAGGTTGTCGCCGCGTATAATGGTTGTGTCTTCGTCCCCGGCGTCCTCCAGCACGAGGTTCATGTGCTGGTCGTAGCCAGTGAGCGTGCCCTCGAACTCCTCACCGCCTTTCAACTTGACTGTTACCTCCTCGTCGAGGGAGGCTTCCAGCACGTCGAGCGGTCGTCCACTCATACCATTAGCGCCACCCGTCGAACTCTTAAACGTACCGGAAACGGCTCTAACCTGAAAGTTTCAGAATCGGTATGGCGAATGGAACGGGCGACGTCGGTCTCGCCGGCGGGCGGACTCACTTCCGGTCGAGCCGCGAGAGGCCGTGCCAGATGGCGTCGACCAGCCGCTGCTCGCCGTCGCCCGCCGCGTCGTTCCACCCGCGAGCGAGCGCGTCCTCGACGACCGCGAGGTCGTGGTTCTCGAAGTTGTTCATCCCGCAGAAGGCATCGAGCGCGTCCCGCTCTGCCTCGCCGAAGCTCCGCGACGGCTCGCCCGCGTCGAATCCCGACTCCCCGAGCGCCTCGGCCACTGCCCGGGCCGTCTCGCCCGACAGCTCGCGGACCTCCTCGGGGTCCTCGCGTTCGAGCAGGGTGACGTCGTACAGTTTGAACACGCGTTCGAGTTCGTCGATGGGCGCGTCGTGGTCGTCGACCCGCACGTCTATCCAGCGGTCGTTGCGCCCGTCGTACCCGCCCTCGGGCTTGACGACGTAGAGGGCCGCACCCTGCTCGCCGCGCCTGTCGCCGCCGGCCTCGTTGCCCGCGTGGAGCGCCGCGAGCAGCTTCTCGGGGAGGCCGTCCTCGGTGGACTCGTACGCGGCCGCCATCGCGTCGAGCGTGTCGGCGTTCTCCAAGATGTTGCCCTGCACGGTGTAGGTGTCGCCCTGCCGGTCGCCGGCGTGCTCGAAGCACTCCGCGCCCGTGAAAGCGGCGACCGAGCCGTCCTGCCCGACGACGCCGACCTGCCGCTGGGCCGACTCGGGGTCGTCCTCGGTCAGTCGCTCGACGACCGCCTCGGCCGACTCGCCCGCTCGGAGCAGGTCGAGTCCCTCGGGCCCGTAGGCGACGTTGGCGAAGCTCTGGGTGGCGACGGCCCCGGCGTCGGCGCTGGCGAACGGCACCACGGAGCCGACGCTGACGAACTTCGACTGGACCGCGACGCCGACCGCGTCGGTCTCGGGGTCGCGCGCGACGATGGAGAACGTGGACGGTCGGGGCGGGGTCGCGGAATCTGACCCTGTCATGCGCGGTAGCTCGTCCGCGAGGCCGAAAAGGGTTGGTCCGACGGAATCAGTTTCCGGTTCCACGCCCGGCGGTCCCCGGTTCGGGCGCGTCGTCCGCGTCGCCCTCGCTCGCCGCGTCCGTTCGCTTGCGCGCGGTCAGGGGCTGGCGCGAGACCAGTTCGCAGTCGAACTCGGGATGCTCCGCGAAGTGGCGGACCAGCATGTGGCGTCGCCCGCCGGTCAGCCCCGGCCGCTCGACGTCTGCGGCCGTGAACTCCGTCGGAAGCTCGGCGTAGAGTCGGCCGAGCGCGGCGCGGCTCTCGAACACCTTCCGGTGGCCCGACGAGTCGGCACGTCGGCGCTCGACGACGTAGCTGCCGTCCTCGCGGCGGCTGGCGACGGTTCGGACGAACTCGCGGCGCTCGGTCAGCGCGTCGCCGAGCGCCGAGCGCAACCGGTCGGCCTCGGCTCTGGTGAGTTCGTGGGTCTCGCCGGCGACCGTGACCGCGAACGTCTCGTCGGCCGGGGAGCGATTCGACTCGGCAGGGGTCGATTCGGACCGGTCCGCGTCGGCGCGGGCGCTACGCTCGGCGGAGAATTTCTCGACCAGCCGCCCCGCGGCGACTTCCTCTATCCTCGGACGCCTCGGTTGAGAGGCCGTGGCTCGACATAGCGTGCGACCGTAGTGCAAGCGGGTTGATAAACGTGGGGGTCGGAACCGACAGCTTCGACTGGGGGCGGGTCGAACGCCCGACCATGACCCGAGGCGAGGCGAGCGACGGCGAGGTCACCGCCGAATACACCGAGACCGACGACGAGCGCGTGCTGGCGTTCGAACGCGACGGCGCGACCGTCGTGGTCGCCCAGAATCGCGAGGGCTACGCCATGCTGAAGGTCCGGGCGGGCGGCGACGAACGCGAACGCTACTACGGCTTCGACATGGCCCTCGACCACGCGGCGGAACTGCTCGGCGTCTCCCCGCGCGACCTTCCGGTCCCCGAACCCGCCGAGGACATGGGGATGTAGCCCGAGTCCTCCGGCTGGTCCTCACGCCCGGACGGTCTCCGTTGTCCAGTCTCCCGGAACCGGCCGCACTCGCTCTATCGAAAAGACACTTGCCGGAACGCGCCGTCGCGTTCGAGCGATAGGGCCGTCGACCGCGCGCCGCTCTGGGAACCGATTCGGCGCGCGTTCGCCGCCACACGGGGTCGGAGCCGGACGCAACATCTATCCGGCGGGCGGCCCCAGACACCTCCATGACCGAGTACACTACCGTCTCGATTCCCAAGGACCTCGCGACGCGCGTGGACGAGACCATCGAGGGAACCAGCTTCTCCAGTACCAGCGACCTCGTGCGATTCCTGCTCCGGAGCATCGTCATCCAGCACCAGAAGGAGGGCAAGCTCACGGAGGCGGAGTTCGAGGAGATAACCGGCCAGCTCCGGGAACTCGGCTACCTGGAGTAGCAGTCAGGCCAGCGACTCCGGCGGGGGTGCGGCGTCGACGAGTTCCAGCGGGCGCTTGCGGCCCGACCGGTCGAACGCCGCCAGCGACGACGCCTCCCAGGGCGGCACCGCGACCAGAATCGTCTCGTGGAGGTCGTCGGTCTTGGCCACTTCGAGGGTTCCCCGCGGGTGTGAGACGAATCGACCTTGCGTCTGTCCGGCGGGGACCGAGAGGTCCACGCCGAAGACCGCGGTGAGCGACCGTCCGGTCTCGGGCGGATAGAAGTGCGTGAACACGGGGGCGTCGGCCGGTGCGGCCACGTCGCCGTCGAGGTCGCTGGCGGGCGTCACCGCCAGCGAAATCGTGAGGTCGTCGGGTTCGGCCTCGGCCGCGAGCGCCAACAGCGCGTCGACCAGACCCCGTGTCGCGTAGACCACGCGTCGGCTTGGTCGCCCGAGCGTAAAACGATACTGCCTCGCGGGACTCGCCGGCCGGCCCGTGGCCCCGGGCGAACGTTTTTCCGGGCGAATCCCGTCCGCCAGACTAGAGTCAGACATGTTCGTGTGGGGAAATTTATAGAATATTTTATAATAAAATAGCTATTATCGTTGGATGCAATGGTAGATTCAGACCTCGCGACGTATCTCGAGGAGAATCCCCGGATGATGGGCGTCCTGTTTACGATAGTGCTGGTGCTCTCGCAGGCCGGTAACGCTGCCGGCGCGCTGTTCACCACGACCAGCGGTCCGTAACGTTCTCAGAGGTCCTCGAGGTCGACGTTCTCGCTCCACGCGAACCGCCCGTCGACCGTCAGCGGCACGTTCTCGTCCATCAGGAACAGCCGCATCTCCGGGTCCGAGAGGGTGAACGTGTCTATCTCGCCCGACGCGAGGTACCACTCGTCGGTCGCGCCGAACATGGGCGACGTGACCTCGCCCATCCCGGTACTGCCCGAGACGAACGTCCGGACGGTCACCTCGTGTTGCCCGTCCCCGGTCGCTATCTGGCACAGCAACCCGACGCCGCTCTCGGTCTGGGCGATGTCGAGGTTGCCGTCGCCCACGACGATGTACTGGTTCCCGACGATGCTCCGGTCGCGGGCGATAGAGAGCGCGGCCCGCAGCGGGAACCCGCGATTCAGGAGTCGAGCCATCGTCTTGCCCACGCGGACCGCGCCGCTGTTTATGACGTCGCTGAGCGTGACGACGCCGCCGACGCTGCCGGCGTCGATGAGCGCCATCCCCTGGTCGTACGACTGGCAGGCGTTCAGCACGAACGCCTCGGCCCCGACGGCGTCGACCTCGGCCGCGTCGAGGTGGCCGTCGGGACACGCGAACCCGTCGGCGTCGATGTGGCCGACGTAGTGGAGGAACGCGGTCTCCTCGGCCAGCACTCCGCGCAACTCGTCGGTCGTCAGGTCCCGGTGGACGGTCACGTCGAACGGGAGGTCCTCGCGGGAGCCGTACACCTCCGCGACCACGTCGCGCTCCTCGTCCATCTCGGTGTCGTTGCACACCACCGCGATGTCGGCGTCACCGGCGTCGGCGTCGGTCCGCGCGGCGAGCCGGTTGCGGAACGCGGTCGGCGTGGCCTTGCTGGCGTCGACGGGCGCGCTGTCCCCGAGCCACGCCTGCTCGACCGAGCCGGTCCGACCGGGGTCGACCAGCGAGGGCTCGGCGTTGGCCTCCGTCGTACTCCGGGTGAACGCGCCGTCCCGGGCGAGCGTCCCGGCGTCGGCGGTCGGCGTCCGCGCGGTCGCGCTGGGAGCGTCGGGCGTCCGCACGACCGCGAGGTCGTCCACGAGGAACGGGACGGCCGGGAGGTTCTCGGGCGTCGGGTCGACGTGCGTACCGAGCTTCCACGCCGGGACGTGCTCCGCGACGACCTCGTAGGGCACCGAGAGGTAAGCTTCGAGGCGCTCGGCGGGCGACTTGTCGTACAGGGCGGCGAAGTCGAGGTCGACGAGGGGTTCGACCGCGTTCCGCTCGCGTAACTCCACCGGATAGTAGCCCTCGGTCCGGACGACGCAGTCGAACAGGAACGTCTGCTTGAGCGTCCGGGCGACCGCGTCCTCGAATCCGGCCGGTCCGTCGAGGCCGTAGGCGAACCCCTCGTCGGTGACGATTCGCGGGGCCGACCCGGGAACCAGTTCGGCCCCGAGGTAGAACGCCAGCGGCGCGGCGACGACCGCGTGGCGCAGGTCGGCCGGGAGTTCGACCCGGACGCCGGTCTCGGGCACGTCGAGTTCGTCCGGGACGTGGAGTTCCTCGCCGACCTCCACCAGCGGCGGGTGACCCCGGAGCGTCGGGAACGACCGCTCGACTGAGGTGGTCTTCAGCGCCGACCGGAGCGTCGAGAACGCCGCCAGCACGTCTCGGGGGCGCTCGGTCGTGGTGACGGTCGCGGCCGGCCGCTCGTGGTGCGAGCGCGCGCCGACCCGGACCGCCGCCTCGGAGTCGAACTCGAACCGGACGCCCGCGTCGGTCGCCGCGACCGAGAACGGCCCCGCCACGCGGAGGTACACCTTCATCGGCGCGCTGATCTCGACCTCGTAGGTGCCGGCCGGGATGCGGGCGTCCGTACCCTCCCGGACCTCGAGGACCATCGTGCCGTCCGGTTCGCGGACGTAGCTCCCGACCAGCGACGGGAGCGTGACGACGTCGGTCTCGACGACCGCGGCGTCGTCGACCGGGAACCGGAAGTCCTCGGAATCTGCGGGGGTCGGCGAGACGCTCCCGGACGTGTGGAGGGTGTATGTCCGGCGCTCGACGCGGTCGCGTATCTCCACCCCGTTCCCGTCCGACGCCGAGTCGAACGAGAGCGTCACGGAACTGCCCTCGCGGACGTGCTACTGGAACTCTTCTCTCGGGCGGCGCACATGTCCCGTTCTCTCGTCGCACGCTCCAAAAAATTATCGCCGGACCGGAGCCGCCGGACACCGTCGGGGTCGCTTCAGAACTGCGACCGGAGGGTGTCGACGAGTAGCTTCGGCGTCCGCCGGCGCGCGCCGTCGATGGCGTCGGCCAGCGCGCCGGGAGCGTCGTCGAGGACCCCCGGACCGTGGCCGACCAGCACGCGCTCGGGCCGGCGTCCGCGCAGGGCCGCCGGCGGCGTGAGTCGCAACATGGGGTGGACGCCGAGTCGCTCGCCCGCCGTGGTGAAGTACGGCGCGTTGCCGACGCACTCGGCGACCATCAGCGTGCCCGACTCGTCGTCGTACAGCGCGGCCTCCTCCCAGCCGAACGAGTCGACGACGTCGACCAGGCGGTAGTCGGTGTCCGGCAGCCGGCCCTCGAACCGGCGCAGCGGCGCGTCGAGGTCGGCCACCCGGTCGAACCACGAGGGGACGTAGACGGGAACGTCGTGACGGCGCGCGAACTCGTCGGCGTCCCGATAGTGCCGGTTCAACAGGACCACGACGCCCGCCACCTCGCCGTACTCGTCGAGCAGGTCGTCGACGCCCGGCGCGTCGACCGGGTCGACGACCCAGACCCCCGCGTCGGTCGCGAGCGCGTGGCTCGCCCGCGCCATCGTCTCCTCGGGGTTGGCGATCCACCCGACGCCACCCTCCCATCGGTCGACCGTCTCGTACTCGGTCGCGGACTGGCTCTCCTTGAGCGGCATACCCGTCGCTACGGGCCGTAGCTCCAAAGTTCCCACCGACTCGAACTCCCGTGGCCCGACCGCCGGCCCCGGACCGCCGCCACACCGGGGTTCGAGCGCCGGCTACACCGGGCTTTAAGCGCCGAGTGGCCGTACGCCGACCCGATGCTCACGGGGTTCGACCGGCTGGCGCTCGAAGCGAAGTACCTCGACCGCGCCCGGGAGTTCTACGCGACCCACCTCGACCGCGCACCGAGCCGCGAGACCGACGGCGAGGTCGCCTTCGACGTCGGGGGGTCGGAACTGGTTCTGCGGGAGCCGGGCGCGGTTCCGCGGGGCGGGGTCCACACCCACTACGCGCTGGCGACGCCGCCGGAACGCTACGACGCGTGGTACGACCGGCTCTCGGCGTCGTTCGACCTCGTGGAGTTCGACTTCGGCGCGACGACGTCGCTGTACTTCTACGACCCCGACGGCAACTGCGTCGAGATCGGCGGCTGCGGGGCGGGCGACGCAGACCTGACGGGGGTGTTCGAGGTCGCGCTGGAGGTCGAGGACCTCGCGCGCGCGGAGTCGTTCTATCGGGCGCTCGGCTTCGAGGTGGTCGACCGCGGCGACCAGCGTCGCCGCACTCGCCTCTCGGGGCCGATTGCGCTCGAACTCTGGGAGCCGCAACTCGGCATCGCCGACGCTCGCGGCGGCCTCCACGCCGACCTGACGTTCGCGGCCGAGGACCCGAGCGCGGCGGCCGAGGCGGTCCGGGACGACGCGTGTGCCCTGCGCGAAGTCGAGGCCGGCGTCCGAGTCCGCGACCCGGACGGCCACTACCTGACGTTCTCCGGCGCGTGAGGGTCGGCGACCGTCCCCCGCCGCGACCGCTCGCCACCGACGCGGGGTTTTAAGCGCGACTCGGTCGTACTCCGTACGCCATGGTCTTCAAGAAGGTGACGCTCATCGGAACGAGTCCCGAGAGCTTCGACGCGGCGGCCGACGACGCCATCGACCGCGCCGAGGAGACGCTGGAGAACGTCAAGTGGATAGAGGTCGACGAACTCGGCGTCGAACTCGCTCGCGCCGCCGACCGGGAGTATCAGGCCGAGGTCACCGTCGCGTTCGAACTGGAGGAGTAGGACGGGTCGCGGCCACCGGACTTGAATCGCCGGCCGAAGCGGTTCGGCCGTCGGCGTCAGGATTATCACCCTGGGGGCGAAATTATCGGAGTATGAGTACCGACGCCACGTCCGACGGGGCGACCACGCCCGAGATAGAGGTCACGGAGGACGCCGCCGCGCGGGCGCTCGACCTGCTGGAGAGCGAGAATCTCGACACCGAGATGGCAGGGCTCCGGCTGTTCGTCCAGCAGGGCGGCTGCGCGGGCCTGTCGTACGGCATGCGCTTCGACGAGGAGCCCGAACCCGACGACACGGTGTACGAGCACCACGGCCTGCGGGTGTTCGTCGACCCCGCGAGCATGAACTACATCGAGGGCAGCGTCGTCGACTTCGAGGACGGATTGCAGGGCGCGGGCTTCAACGTCGACAACCCGAACGTCGTGAGCGAGTGCGGGTGTGGCGAGAGTTTCCGGACGTAACTGGGGAATCGAATTCGGCTCTCGTCGCAACGTCGCCGATGTGGACACGGTTTTTCTCGACTGACGAATTTTACTTTCGACTAGCGAATTTTACGAACGTCGGCGCGTGCGAGCAGCGCGCGCGAGGGCCGAGCATCGCAACGAGCGAAGCGAGTGAGAAGCGCAGGCGGTTGGGGAGGACGAGGCGCTGTCGCGGTGCTGTGCGGTTGCGGTCGCGGTGCCGTGCGGTTTCTCACAGGTTTCGGAAGTAGCTAGCTTCTATCTCTCACGACAGTCGTTGACGGCAACGCGAAGCTAGCTATTGCCTCGACCGATGAGAAACCGCAACCGCACGGCACCGCGCCCGCACCTCGTCCTCCCCAACCGCTTGCGGTCCTCGCTTCGCTGCGGTCCTCAGCCCTCGCACGCTTGGCGCGGTCATGAACGACCGCGCCAGCGCGCGCCGAATCGTTGGTCAAGGGTCACGAAAAAACGTTCACTCCCCGTCGTCCTCGAACCGCTTCCGAACGCTCTCGGCGTGCGCTTCCAGCCCCTCGGCCTCGGCCAGCGTCGTAATCGTCCCCGCCAGGTCCTCCAACCCGCCCCTGCTCAACCGCTGCACGGTCGTCGACCGCAGGAAGGTGTCGACCGACAGCCCGCCCGTGAGCTTCGCCAGCCCGTTGGTCGGCAGCACGTGGTTGGTCCCGCTGGCGTAGTCGCCCGCCGCGACCGGGGTGTAGGGTCCGAGGAACGCGCTGCCGGCGCTGTCGATGCGGTCCAGAATCGCCTCGTCGTCGTCGGCCTGAATCGAGAGGTGTTCGGGCGCGTACTCCTCGGCGAACAGGACGGCCTCGCTGGGCGAGCGCGCGAGGAACACACCGCTCCCGTCGCCGTCGAGCGCCTCGCGGGCCACCTCGGCGCGCTCGCGGTCGGGAAGCTGGGCCTCGACCTGCTCGGCGATGGCGTCGGCGGTCGCCTCGTCGTCGGTGACCGCCGCGACCGAGGCCTCGGGGTCGTGTTCGGCCTGCGCGAGCAGGTCCGCCGCGACGAATCGCGGGTCGGCGGTCCCGTCGGCGACCACGAGGAGTTCGCTCGGTCCCGCGAGGAAGTCGATGTCCACGTCGCCCCTGACCTCGGCCTTGGCCGCCGTGACCCACTTGTTGCCCGGCCCGACGATTTTCTGGACGCGGTCGACCTGCTCGGTGCCGTACGCCAGCGCGGCCACGGCCTGCGCGCCGCCGACGCTGAACACCGTGTCCGCGCCCGCCGCGTGGACGGCCGCCAGCGTCGCGGGGTCGGGGTCCTCGGCCGGCGGGGTCGCGACCGCGACCTGTTCGACGCCCGCGACCGTCGCGGGGACGACGCTCATCACCGCGCTGGAGGGGTAGGCGGCCGCGCCGCCGGGGACGTACGCGCCGACGCGCTCGATGGGTCGGAACCGCCGGCCGAGTTCCCGTCCCTCGCCGAACTCCCGCCGCCAGTCGTCAGGGAGTTGGGCCTCGTGGAACTCGCGGACGTTCTCGACGGCGGCCTCGATGGCTCCGCGGACCCCGTCGTCGACGTCCTCGTAGGCGCGCTCGGCCTCGTCGGTCACGTCGAGGTTGCCGACCTGCACGCCGTCGAACTCCTCGGTAAACTCCCGGACCGCGACGTCGCCCTCCTCGCGAACGCGCGAGACGATGTCGGCCACGTCGTCGCGGACCGCCTCGACGCCGGCGTCGCGGTCGAACAGCGCCCGCCGGTCGTCGGGCCGTAGCTCAGCCAGCTCCTGTACGTTCATGGCGCGACGTTCGGAGCGCGGGCGAAAAACGGTTTCCTTCCGGCCGGCGGCGCGAGTCTGACGCCCTCGCGAGGGGCCACTGGCACGTCGCCTGTCGGACGACGGGTGGTCCCGACATCTGGCTCGAAGGCCGGCCGAAGGCGTTATACGCCGGTTCGTCGTTACCGCGTCCCGGGAGCGACGGACCGTGACGCGGTCCACCCGGGCGGGACGAATCGGGCGCACAAGCATAAGTCGATTCAAATAGTACACGAGTTTTATGTCGACTCCGGAAGGGGGCGTTCGGGACGCCGAACGGTCGGGGCCCTACGTCGCGGCGGTCCGGTGGGTCGAGAACCTCAGCGACACCCAGTTCGCGTACCTGTTGCTGACGCCGGTGTTGCTGTTGCTGGCGCTCATCGCGTTCTGGCCGCTGGTGACCACGTTCTGGATGTCGCTGCACGCCGACAACCTGCTCGGGAGCGCCCCGCTGGGGGAGTTCGTCGGGCTCCGGAACTACGTCGAGTTGCTGACCGGCGAGCGGGACGCGTTCATCGTGCGGCCCTTCTTCGACCTGAACGCGCCGTTCACCAGCGCGCTGACGGTGACGCTCATCTTCACGGTGGTCAGCGTCGTCTTCGAGACGCTCGTGGGGTTCGCGCAGGCGCTCGTGCTCGACCAGAACTTCCGGGGCCGACGGTGGGTCCGGGTCGCCATCATCATCCCGTGGGCGGTGCCCATCGTCATCCAGGGGATGATATTCTACCTGCTGTTCCAGCCCGGCATCGGGTTCCTCGTCAGCGAGCAGAGCCCGACCATCCTCCAGCAGCTCGGCATCTTCGGCGACACGCCGCTGAACAACTCGGTCGAGTCGCTCATCATCCTCGTGGTCGCCGACGTGTGGAAGACCTCGGCGTTCATGGCGCTCATCATCCTCGCCGGCCTCCAGAGCGTCGACCGGAGCCTCTACGACGTCGGCAGGGTCGCGGGTGCCTCCAGGTTCCAGCAGTTCAAGCTGATAACCCTCCCGCTGGTGTTGCCGTCGGTGCTGGTGGCGATGCTGTTCCGGACCATCGGCGCGATGCGCGTCTACGGCCTCATCGAGACCGTCTCCGGATGTAACACGGTGCCGTCGCTGTCGTGTCTCGTGGTCACGTCGTTCCAGGAGTCGCGGATGTACGGGACGTCGGCGGCCGTGGCGTTCATCACGGCGGCGCTCATCGGGGTGGTGGTGTCCATATACATCGTCAAGTACGCCGACACGGACACGGGAGGTGCCTGACCGTGGCGACCGAATCCGAGCGGGGGCCGTTCTCGCGGTGGGTGCGTTCGACCATCGACGACCCCCGGAAGGCCTACCGGGCGATGTTCTACGTCGCCACGGTGTTCTTCCTGTTCACGACGCTGTTCCCGTTCTACTGGCTACTGGTGCTGGCGCTGACGCCCAACGATGCCATCGCCGACTTCGGCTTTCCGCCGGTGCCCCAGGGGTTCAACCCCGGGGCGTTCGTGGAGGTGTTCACCACGGTTCCGTTCCACCGGTTCGTGTTCAACAGCTTCGTGCTCGGGGTCGCCACCACGGCCATCGTGCTGGTGCTGGCGAGCCTCGCGGGCTACGTGTTCGGCCGGCTCGACTTCCCGGGGAAGGGGCCGCTGATGCTGTTGATACTGGCGGTGTCGTACTTCCCGCCCGCGGCCTTTATCATCCCGCTGTTCCGGCTGTTCACCGGCAACGTGTCGGTGTTGGGGGTGTCGAGTCCCAGCCTGTTCAACACGCCCGGCGCGATGGTGTTGCCGTTCAGCGCGCTGTTCATGCCGCTGTCGATATTCATCCTCGCGACGTTCTACGGCCAGATACCCGACGGGCTCGAGGACGCTGCCCGCATTGAGGGGACCACGCGGCTCGGCGCGCTGTTCCGGGTCATCGTCCCCCTGTCGGCTCCGGGCGTGGCCACGGCGGGCGTGCTCACGTTCATCTCGGTGTACAACGAGTTCTTCTTCTCGTTTTTGATGACCAGCGGGGAGGCCGACGCGTGGGCCCCGCTCGTCTGGGGCATCCTGAGCTACCAGGGCCAGTACTCGGAGCTGTACAACCTGATGGCGGCCGCGAGCATCGTCGGCGTCCTCCCGGTAGCCATCCTCGTGGTCGTGGCTCAGGAGAAGATAGTCAGCGGACTCACGGCCGGCGCGCTCAAGGAGTGATTCACATGGGTACAGTCACCTTAGACGGCGTCACGAAACGGTACGCGGACGTAACGGCGGTCGAAGACATGTCCCTCGACATCGAGGACGGCGAGTTCGTCACGCTGGTCGGGCCCTCGGGCTGTGGGAAGTCGACCACGCTGGAGACCATCGCGGGGCTGACGCTGCCATCGTCGGGGAGCATCACCATCGCCGGGCGGGACGTGACCGACCTGCCGCCCAAAGACCGGGGCATCGCGATGGTGTTCCAGAACATCGCGCTGTTTCCCCACATGGACGTGTACGACAACATCAGCTTCGGGCTGCGGCTGCGCGACTATCCGACCGAGGAGATAGACCGCCGGGTCGAGCGCGCGACCGAGATCGTCCAACTGGAGGGGATGTTAGAGCGGAAGCCCGACGAGCTGTCGGGCGGCCAGCGCCAGCGGGTCGCCATCGCGCGCGCCATCGTGCGCGAGCCCGAGGTGTTCCTGATGGACGAGCCGCTGGCGAACTTAGACGCCAAGCTCCGGGTGCACATGCGCACGGAACTCCAGCGACTCCACAAGGAACTGGACACGACCATCATCTACGTAACCCACGACCAGGCCGAGGCGATGACGATGTCCGACCGCATCGCGGTCATCGACGCGGGACGACTCCAGCAGATCGCGCCGCCGCTGGTCTGCTACAACGAACCCGCCAACCTGTTCGTCGCGGGCTTCATCGGCTCGCCGTCGATGAACTTCGCGGCGGGGGAGGTGACCGCCGACGGGCTCGCGACTCCGCACTTCGACGTCGCCTTCGACCCGGGACAGCTCCCGGGCGTCTCGCCCGGCGAGAAACTCACCCTCGGAGTGCGCCCCGAGGACGTCTACCTCCGCGAGCAGGCCGGGGGCCTCGCGAACCCGACCCGGTCGATTCCCGCCCGGACGGACGTGCTGGAGCCGATGGGCGACGAGATATTCGTCTACCTGCTGACCGGCGAGACCGCCGAAGGCGGGATGGGGACCGACCCGGACGAGACCACCAGCCAACTGCTGATGAGCGTCGACCCGGACACGGACCTGGAGAGCGACCGCGACGTCGAACTCGTGCTCGACCGCGAGCGCGTGCACCTGTTCGACACCGAAACCGGTGAGGCGGTCAGCCACACGCTGGAGTTTCCCCTCGCCGAGCCGGGCGCGACCGAGACCGAGGCGGAGGGCGACGACTGATGGTCACGACGCTGGGGTGGCTCTATCTGGTCGGCGGGACGGTGCTCTTTTTCTTCTGGGCGTACGGCATCGCCTCGTTCGCGCTCGACTGCAAGAACACGTACCTCCCCGCGCTCCGACGGTTGTGGGCGGAGCGACGCGAGCAGGCCGACCGCGAGAGCGAACGCGAGGAGGAGGAGCGCCAACTCTACTGACGGGAGGATGGCCGACGACCAGCCGGCCGCGCAGGGGCCGAGCGTCCGTCGATGCCGACGTTCCCGCGGGCTGATAGACGCCCGAAGGGAAACACCTAACAACGATTCCGGGTTGGCTACCACTAGTGACTATGCCGGGGACGACTGAGGTCCGCGTGGGATTCGTCGGACTGGGGAACATCGGCCACTACCACGCCGACCGACTCACCGAGTTCGACGACGTGGACGTGGTCGGCGGAATGGACATCAATCCGGACGCTCGCGCCCGGTTCGCCGAGAAGTACGGCGTCGAGTCGTTCGAGAGCCACGAGGACCTCTACGCGGCGGACGCCGACGCGGTCGTGGTGACGACGCCGAACAAGTTCCACGAGGAGTACGCCGTCTCGGCGCTCCGGAGCGGGCTGGACGTGCTGCTGGAGAAGCCGCTGGCCCACTCGCTCGAGAGCGCCGAGCGCATCGCGGAGGCCGCCCGGAACGCGACGGGGTTCTGCATGGTCGGGTTCCACAACCGGTTCCGCAACCCCATCGAGGTCGTGAAGGGGTATCAGGAGGAGGGTCGGTTCGGCCGGACCCGCCACGTCGAGGCCAACTACGTCCGGCGGCGCGGCATTCCGGGCCGGGGGTCGTGGTTCACCAACGACGAGATCGCTGGCGGGGGCGCGCTCATCGACATCGGCGTCCACGCCATCGACCTCGCCTTGCACTTCCACGACTTCCCGACGGTCGAGGAGGTGTCGGGCACGATTCGGTCGCAGTTCGGGAGCCGCGACGACTACGCCTACCTGGAGATGTGGGGCGAGGACGCCGAATCGGGCGAGTTCTCGGTCGACGACTCGGTCAGCGCGTTCGTCCGCTGTGAGGGCGACCGGACCATCGCCCTGGAGGTGGCGTGGGCCGCCAACCGCGCGCCCGACGAGCAGTTCGTCGTCCGGGGCACCGAGGCGGGCGCGACCTACGACAAGATAGACGATTCGCTGACCCTCTACGAGACGGGGCGACAGGGCACCGACCACTTCTCGAACGCGACGATAGAGACGAGAAACGAGGACCCCCACAGGGCCGAGCAGCGCGCGTTCCTCGACGCGGTCCGGAGCGGCGTGGGCCCGGACCGGAACACGGTCGAGCAGGCGCTCAAGGTCCAGCGCGTCATCGACGCCGTCTACCGGTCGGACGAGCAGTCGCGGGCGATTCGGCTCGACTGACCGATTCCGTCGAAGCGCAACCCCGAAGACCCGGGACGGTGAAAGCCGCCGTAAGGATGTACGAGGTCGAAGTGAAGGTCCGAGCCGACCACGACGAGGTACGGGACCGACTCGCCGAGCTCGGAGCCGAACCAGTGAACGAGGTCGTCCAGGAGGACACCTACTACGACGCGCCCCACCGCGAGTTCGCCGAGACCGACGAGGCCCTGCGGGTGCGCGAGGAGCGGGTCACGGGCGACGACAAAACCCCGGACGCCGGGGAGCCGTCCGACGACCCGACTACCGAACTCACCTACAAGGGACCGCTGGTCGAGGCCGAGTCGAAGACCCGCCGAGAGGTCGAGACCGCGGTCGCTGACGGGGCGGCCGCCGACGCCATCCTCGACGCGCTGGGGTTCGCGCCCGCCGCGACCGTCCGCAAGGAGCGCCGTCGGTACGCGGTCGACGGGTTCACCGTCACGATCGATGCGGTCGAGGGTCTGGGCGAGTTCGTCGAGGTCGAGACCGAGGTCGAGGGGTCTGACTCGGTGCCGGCGGCCCGCGAGCGGGCCTACGGGATTCTGCGCGAGGTGGGCCTGGACCCCGACGACCAGATTCGGACCTCGTATCTCGGACTGTTGCTGGAGTCCGAACCCGGGGCGTAGGGCGTCCGAACGGTTCGCGACGCTTCGCTCGACGGTGCCGGAACGGCCGAGTTCCCGAATCGAGGACGGCCGCGCTCCCCACGCTCACGTCGGTCCTGCGGACGCTGGCTCGTTTCGATCGCCGAAACCCCGAATCCGCCGATACAACCTCGCACGCCCGTATCTCATCGGAAATATCCGAGCCAGGGGGATAACCATCAGTAATTACTGGCGGCCTTCGTCGTTTCCGCAAGTTATAGATTGCGCGACCGGAAATGGGGAAGCAATGACCGACAGGAACGTGCAGGTCGAACCGATCGACCGACCCGCAGTCGAGGACCAGGAGATAGAGATCGTTGAGCGAAAGGGGCTGGGACACCCCGACTCCATCTGCGACGGCATCGCCGAGAGCGTCTCGAGCGCGCTCGCACAGGCGTACCGCGACCGCGTCGGGACCGTCCTCCACTACAACACCGACGAGACCCAACTGGTCGCCGGCCGGGCAAACCCCCAGTTCGGCGGCGGCGAGGTCGTCGAACCCATCTACCTGCTCATCGTGGGCCGGGCGACCAAGGAGTACGAGGGCGTGACCATCCCCGCCGAGAAAATCGCGCTCGAAGCCGCACGCGACTACCTCGGCGAGCACTTCCCCGAAATCGACTTCGGCACCGACGTCATCGTCGACGTGAAACTCGGCGAGGGCAGCGGCGACCTCCGGGAGGTCTTCGACGACGAAGAAGCGGAAGAGCGCGAGGGCTCCACCGGCGACCAGCCCCGAGCCGGCGCGTCCGTCCCGATGGCCAACGACACCAGCTTCGGCGTGGGTCACGCGCCCCTGACCGAGACCGAGCAAATCGTGTTGAACGCCGAGCGCCGCCTCAACGGCGAGTTCGCCGACGACAACCCCGCGCTCGGGCAGGACGTCAAGATAATGGGCAAGCGCGAGGGCGACCACATCGACATCACGGTCGCGGCCGCGCTGGTCGACAGCTACGTCGAGGACCGCGCCGACTACGACGACACCGTCGAGTCCGTCCGGGAGTTCGTCCGCGGAGTGGCCGGCGAGTACACCGACCGCGACGTGAGCGTCTACGTCAACACCGCCGACGGCGAGGGCGACGACGAGGCGTCTATCTATCTCACCACCACCGGCACCAGCGCCGAGCAGGGCGACGACGGTTCGGTCGGGCGGGGCAACCGCTCGAACGGCCTCATCACGCCCAACCGCTCGATGTCGATGGAGGCCACCTCGGGCAAGAACCCGGTCAACCACATCGGCAAGATTTACAACCTCCTCGCGACTCAGATCGCCGAGCAGGTCGTCGCCGAGGTCGACGGCATCCGCGACCTCCGCATCCGGCTGCTCAGCCAGATCGGCCGCCCCATCGACCAGCCCCACGTCGCCGACGCCCAGCTCGCGACCGAGGACGGCGTCGCAATCGCCGACATCGAGGACGAGATGACGGCCATCATCGACCGCGAGCTCGCCGACGTGACGTCGATCACCCAGCGTGCCATCGAAGGCAAACTGACCACCTTCTGAGTTACGGCTCCCGGACGAGGCCGACGTCCCACCGACGCGCGCCGAGCAGTCCCGCCGGGCTGCACACCGGACCTGCCCGGTCGACCGACCGCCTAGCTGTACCGCTCCTCGTTCCACGGGTTCGCCGTGTTGGAGTACCCCCGCTTCTCCCAATAGCCCCGTTCGGGTTCGGTCAAAAACTCCACGCCGTCGACCCACTTCGCGCCCTTGTAGGCGTACTTGTGGGGCGTCACCACCCGGAGCGGGCCGCCGTGTTCGCGCGGGAGGGGTTCGCCGTCGAACTCGTAGGCGAACAGCACCTCCTGGCGGTCGCAGTCGTCGAGGGGCAGGTTCGTGGTGTAACCGTCGAGCGCCGAGAACATGACGTGGACCGCGTCGTCGTCGACGCCCGCCCGTTCGGCGAGCGTGGGGAAGGTGACGCCCGTGAACTCACAGTCGAACTTGCTCCAGCCGGTGACGCAGTGGAAGTCCTGGCGCTGGGTCCCGGTCGGGAGCTCCCGGAATTCGTTCCACGACAGCGATAGCTCCTCGTCGACCGCGCCCGTGACCGTGAACTCCCACGTTTCGGGGTCCCAGTCGGGCGTCCCGCCCTTCGAGAGCACGGGGAACTTGCTGGTCTCGCGCTGGCCCGGCGGGAGTCGGTCGCCGTCGAACTCCTCGTGGAGGTCCGTGACGTCCGTGACGCTCATGTCCCCCAGTGGGCGTCCCACGAAAGTAGGCCTGTCGACCGGGGTCGAACTCGCGGGGGCCGTCGACCGCGAACGCGATGTGTCGCTGCCGCAGCCGGTCGCAACCAGCGATTGCGGCCGGGTAACGACCCGATTCGACCGGCAACGGTCTGAACGCTCGAAACGACCGAGCAATACTGCCGGGCACCGACTGAATAACAAAGGAGCGCCTGCGCCAATGCGCACTCGCAATGTCACTGGAAAGCCAGCAGAAGATGGGCGACCGGTCCACGATGGAGGCCGCCGAGGAGTCGACGACGGACCTCGCCATCGTCGCGTCGGCGGCGTCGGTCGCGCTCTCGTGGTACCAGTTCTTCGGACGCGGGAACAAGATGCAGGGGCTGTTCGTCGGCCTGTGGCCGCCGACCATCCTCGCGTTCGCGAGCTACTTCAACCAGAAGCGGATGGAGCAGAAGCTGCAGTCGCTGGGTCCGAGCCGAATCCGGGAGTCCATCGAGCAGATGCTCAGCAGTCGGTGAGCCGCGGCCGCGTTTCGTCGTTCGCCGGGGAGCGTCGGCCCCGCGGAGCTATGGATTCCGCAAACGGGACTTCAACTGATTCGGCGTCCGACGATAGCAGTTAAACTGTCGGTCCCGGGACCGCGAAACCGGCAGCAGCCGCCGGTTCCACTCCCCGTCAGACTTATAAACACCCCTCCCGAAGCCACCAATGTTCCAATGCCGAAGGTAGAGATAACTATCCCGGAGCATCTCGAAATGCAGATCGCCCAGATGGTCGAACAGGGCGAGTTCGTCAACCGGGAGGAGGCGATAGAGGACCTCCTCTCGACCGGCCTGAAGGCCTACAAGACGAGCGGTCCGATGGACGACGACGACCGCGACCCCGGCCTCGAAGACGAGGGGATGATGGGCCACGAGGACGAGTACGTCTTCTGACGCTCCCTGTGAACCGTTCTCAGAAACCCTTAACTCGGCCACCTCCATATCCACGGACATGCACAAAGACGAGCTTCTCGAACTCCACGAGGAGATGGTCCTCATCATGGAGTACTTCCAGGACCGCGAGAGCGTCCAGGACGGGCTGTTCGACCCCTACGAGGAACTCGACGTCGACCCCTCGCACGTCCACAAGTCCAAGAGCGAGCACAAGCACGCGGTGTTCGTCCTCGGCAACGCCCTCGCCACCGCGATGAGCGACGACGAGTTCAGCGAGGCCGGCCGCATCGGCAAGCGGATGCAGGAACTCGCCGACGACGCGGAATCGCGCATCTAGGCCACTTTTTGCTGCGCACCCTTTTGCAGGGGAGGCGCTCTCGTGCGCCGCCCGAAGCAAAAGGTCGTGATGTGCCGCAAGATATTTGAAACGGCTTTGGCTTCCACGTAATATGGAACCGCGCACGGTCGAGCAGGTCGAGAGCTGGAGTACCCGTTCCGTCGCCGACGGGTACGCTGGCCTGCGCGAACTCTCAGACGGGGAGTTCTCGGGGGCAGTAAGGGGGAGTGGGGCGTGGCTGTTCATGCTCAACGGCCGAATCGTCGGGGTCTTCGAGGGGACCCTCGACGACTTCGAGGACGCGGACGCGACCGCGTACGCCGCACCGCATCCCTCGCTCCCACTGCTGTTCAGTATGCAGGAACAGGGCGGGGACACGCGGGCGAAGTACTACACGAACGACACGCCGCTGTCGGAGGTCGACGACACGCTCACGGAGGGGAAGTTCACGGGGTTCGTCGAACTCAGCGAGAACGTCCTGAGCGGCGACTACTACGTCGCCTACTACGGCGGGCGCTCGCTGAGCGTCGCGTTCGTCGGCGCGAGCGAGCAGGTGGTGACCGGCGAGGAGGCCTTCGAGCGCGCCGCCGACGAGGTCGGCATCTACGAGGTCACCGACGTCGACGTCAAGGTCGTCGACGTCCCCGAGCCCGCGGACGACGAACCGGACGCCGCGCCCGGCGGCAGTGGGTCCGGTGGCGGCGCGCCCGGTAGTACCGGGGCGAGCGGCGCGGGCGGTGGCGGCTCGTCCGGCGACGCTGCGACCGCCAATGACGCGGCGTCTCGCGACGCCGCCGGTCGGAGGTCCGCGGGGTCGAGTAGCGAAGCGGCGTCGAACCCGTCGGCCAGTCGCTCGGGCTCGAACGACGCCGACTCTACGACCGACTCGGACGCCGCCACCGGCGCGTCTGCCCGGTCCTCGGGCGACGACGCGGACGCGTCCGACCGGCGACGGAACGCCCCGGCCCGAGAGTCGTCGGACGCCGGGACGACCGAGCCCTCGGACGCGTCGGCGACCGATTCGGCGGAGTCCGCGTCGAGTCCGAGCAAAGCGGGCGGGGCCGACCCCTCGCCGGGAACCGAAGCGTCGGCGTCCGAGCGGTCGCGGCCTGCCGAGTCCGGGCGAACCACCGATAGCGCACGGAACACGGCCGCCGACCGGACAGCGTCGACGCGCGAGCCCGCCGGAGCGAGTGGGGGCGCGTCGGCCGACCGCTCGACGTCCGGTGACGCGGCGACCGGCCCCGACGTTCGGGACGCCGGTCCGACGGAAGACGCTGGTTCGGCTGGCGACGCCGGGTCATCGGGCGACGCCGGTGCACGGTCGGAGGCGAAAGCGGGCGGCAGGTCTGTCGGGACCGCCGGAACGGCGGACGCCGCCGACTCGACCGGAAGCGGGTCGAGCGCGGTCGGCGGGGAGGCCGAGTGGCGCGAGACCACAACGATTCCGTCGCTCGACCCCGACCTGAGCGACGAGCCCGACGAGCCCTCGGACGACTCGCAGGCCGACGCGACTCCCGCGGGCGGCGACCGGAGTCGGGCCGACGCGTCCGGCGAGCAGTCCCGCGGTCGGCGACCCACCAAAGAGCGAACGTCCCGAGCCGGGACGAGCGAGACGACGGGGACGGCCGCCGGCGAGTCGGGCGCGGCCGAGCGCACCACCGACGACGGCTCTGGGGAGTCGAGCGAGGCCCGGGCCCGCATCCGGAAGCTCCGGAAGCAACTCGAGCAGCGCAAACAGCAGGTCGAGCAGCTCAAAGAGCGCCTCTCGTCCCTCGAATCCAAGCGCAACGAGTACAAGCGCGAGCGCGACGCGCTCAGTCAGGAGGTCGAGCGGCTCGAAGCCAAGCTCGACGGCGCGTCCTCGGCCGGCACCAGCGCGGTCGGCCGGCAACTCGACGAGGCCGACGCCTTCGACGGGACCAACCTCTTCGTCCGGTACGACTCCAAGGGCGAGGCCACGCTCGACGAGGCCGCGAAGGGACAGGTCGACCGGAGCGACGTGAACGCCAACCTCCGGCTCGAACACCACACGCAGTTCGAGGCCGACGAGGTCAGCGTGGACGGCGAGCCGTTCGAGGCGTTTCTCGTGGGCTCGTTCGAGTACGAGTTCGCGTCGTGGGTCGTCGAGGAGCTGCTGTACGAGATACGCGACACCGGCAAGCGGAACGCCCTGAAGGAGCTATACGAGGCGATTCCGAAGATAGACCGGGTCGACCTCCACGGCACGGTGAGCGCGGGCGACACCCGGGAGGACACCCGACAGGAGTCGTTCGACGTCATCATGCGCGACCGGATGGGCGAGCCGCTGGTGGTGGCCGACCTCAACGACTCGCGGGACCCCACCACCGGCGAGATGATGGGCTCGCTGGTCGACGCCGCCTCGGACGTGTCACGGAGCCACGACGAACTCGCGGGCGCGTTCCAGGTCACGGCGAGCTTCTTCGAGCCGGAGGCGCTCGAAACCGCGGAGGCGGCGACCAGCGGCGGCCTGTTGAGTCGCGAGAAGAGAGCGAGTTTCGTCAAACTATCCCGCAAGCGCGGTTACCATCTCTGTCTCGTCGAGTCGCGGGGCGGCGACTTCCACCTGAACGTTCCGGAACTCTAGCTCTCGGCTTCCTGTTTCTCGGTGATCTTCATCCCCTCGAGTTTCCCGTTTATCTCGTCTATCTTGCCGTCGAGTTCGGCCACGAACTCGTCGGTCCGCTCGGTCGTGATGGCACCCTGACTCGACGGCTCGATGAGGTTCTCCTCTTCGAGGACGCGGAGGGAGTAACGGACCTTGTGGTGGGGGTAGCCC
Organism: Halorussus halobius; assembly: GCF_004765805.1. Classification (GTDB taxonomy): domain Archaea; phylum Halobacteriota; class Halobacteria; order Halobacteriales; family Haladaptataceae; genus Halorussus; species Halorussus halobius. The sequence goes on from NZ_SBIU01000006.1 coordinate 61,328, forward strand.
GTCTCGTTGGACATCTTCACGATGCCGATGGGCTCGCTCTCGATGACCATCTTCAGTACCTGCAGATGTCGCTCCAACATATCGACTTCCTTCTCCAGTCGATCTATCATGGCACGTGTTAACTTGTCTTAGAGGCTTTTAAATGTTGCTGTCCACCCGGTGGCGCGCTGTTACTGTTCCGATTGTTGAGAGTGAGAACAGTTAACGGTTTTGGCGCTCCCGACGAGCCGCGCGTCGGCCCCTCCCCGGTCGATATCCTCGAAACTGGTTGTTTCGGCCGGGCGAGGTTCGGTTTTAGGCACGACTATGCATCATCACGGTCGACGGACCGAAATCGGTTTACGACGAGCGGGTGAACCACTCGGCGTAATGACCGTAACCATCGTCGGCTCGCAACTCGGCGACGAGGGAAAGGGCGGCATCGTGGACCTCTGGGGCGATGCCGCCGACGTGGTCGTCCGATATCAGGGCGGCGACAACGCGGGCCACACAGTCGTCGAGGGCGGCACCGAGTACAAGCTATCGCTGGTTCCGAGCGGTGCAGTGCGGGGGAAGGTCGGCGTCCTCGGCAACGGCTGCGTGGTCAACCCCGCCACGCTGTTCGAGGAGATAGACGACCTCCGCGAGCGGGGCCTCGACCCCGACGTCCGGGTCGCGCGGCGCGCGCACGTCATCTTCCCGTACCACCGCGTGCTCGACGGCATCGAGGAGGAGGCCAAGAGCGAGTCCGACCAGGAGGTCGGCACGACCGGGCGCGGTATCGGCCCGACCTACGAGGACAAGGTCGGTCGGCGGGGCGTTCGGGTCGGCGACTTGGTCGACCCCGAGCGCCTGCGCGAGAAGTTGGAGTACGTCGTGCCCCAGAAGCGGGCGCTCGCCGAGGACGTGTTCGGCGTCGATATCGGCGAGGAGTTCGACGTGGCGTCGCTGTACGAGGAGTACCGGCGCTACGGCGAGCGCCTGCGCGAGGAGCGGATGACCGTCGACGCCGGCCCGTTCCTCGCCGACCGCCTCGACGCCGGCGACGAAGTGATGTTCGAGGGCGCGCAGGGGACGCTCATCGACGTCGACCACGGCAACTACCCGTACGTCACCTCCTCGAACCCCACTGCGGGCGGCGCGGCCACCGGGACCGGCCTGGGGCCGGGCGTGGTCGGCGGCGGCGAGGTCGTCGGCATCGTCAAGGCCTACCTCACTCGGGTCGGCAGCGGGCCGATGCCGACCGAACTCGGCGGCGTCGTCGGCGATACGCCCGGCTACGACGAGCAGGGCGAGGGCGACGACGAGGAACTGGCGACCTACGTCCGCGAGGAGGGCGGCGAGTACGGCACCGTCACCGGCCGACCCCGGCGCGTGGGCTGGCTCGACCTGCCGATGCTCCGCCACTCGACCCGCGTGAACGGGTTCACCGGCCTCGCGGTCAACCACGTCGACGTGCTGGCGGGGTTGGACGAAGTGCAGGTCGGCCACAGCTACGACCTCGACGGTGAGGAACTGTTCACCGTGCCCGCGACCACCGAGCGGTGGGGCGACTGCGAACCGAACTTCCGCACGTTCGACGGCTGGGAGGACGTGGACTGGTCGGCGGTCGCCGAGACGGGCTACGACGCCATCCCCGAGAACGCCCGCGAGTACCTCGGCTACGTCAGCGACCAACTCGACGTTCCCATCTACGCGGTCGGGGTCGGGCCGAACCGCGAGGAGTCGGTCGTGCTGGAAGACCCCTTCGAGTGACCTGCCCGGGCGTTCGCGAGCGTCACCGCGCGGACTCGCCTACGCGGGGGACCCCGCCCGAGACCGCCCGCCAACCCGTCACGCTTTTGGCCCGTCCGCCCACACGCTCTCTCATGAAACAGTCGCTGATGGACGTCATCTGCTGTCCACTCGACAAACAGGCGCTCGAACTCGACGCGACCGAGACCGACGACGAGGAGGTCCTCGCGGGCACCCTGACCTGTACGGAGTGTGGCGAGACCTTCCCGATCGAGGACGGCATCCCGAACCTCCTGCCGCCGGACATGCGCGACGCGGAGGCGTAGTTTTTTCTCCCCCGACTCGGAGGTAGTACCCGTCGTGCCAGACAGTCTCCCGGTCTCGCTCAACCACGACCGACTCCACGACGTCCGGACGCCGGCGTCGTTCGAGGCGACCGACTCGTTCGAGATACTGCTTCGGAACGGCGACGCGCCTGTCCACGTCCACCTCCACCTCGACGACGCGCTGTCGCAGGTGGCGTCGATTCCCGCGAACAACCACTTCGTGGACGCCGATTCGACCCGGCAGGTGACGGTCGAGGTCGCGGACGAACCCCGCCCCGTGGAGGGCCAGCTCAAGGTGGTCACCGGCCACGGCGCGGAGACCGACTACGTGACCGTCTCGGTCGTCGAACCCGACGAGCGCGAGGACGCCGTCGACGTCGACGAGCGCTTCGCCGACCCGCCCGCGAGGGAAGCGACCGACGACGAGGCGGGCGGGTACGAGGCGGTGTCGGCGTCGCTGGCCGCGGACGGCCCGGTCGCCGCGCTCGGTCTGTTCGCGGTCGCGGTGGCGGTCGGCTCGGCCACGCTCTCGAACAGCGGTGCGGTGGTGGTCGGCGCGATAGTCGCGCTGGCGAGCGTGGCGACGGCGGGCTACCTGCTCGTTCGCGGCGATTGAACGCTCGGCGCGGGACCCGCCCGCGACCGAGCTTTCGCATCGTTTTTGCCGGTCGACCGCGTCGCCCCGCGCATGACGCTGGCCGAAGACGCCCGCGAGGCCGCCCGGCGTCGCCCCGCGTTGCTGGGCGCGCTCCGCGACGGCGTCGTCAACTACACGGCGGCGGCCCGCTCGCTCGCGGACGAGGTCGACGGGGACGCGGAGTCGGTCGCGACCGCGCTGCGCCGGTACGCGGAGTCGCTCCCCGACCGCGAGCGCGAGCCACGGGACGTCCGCGTGTCGATGCGGAGCGGACTCGGCGAGACGGACGGATGGCCCAACGCGGGAGGACAGACGGGGCCGGGCGACGACGGTGGCGCGCCGCTCGCGGTCGGGGACACCGGTCTCGAACCCGGCGAGGGGACGCTGACGGCGGTGGTCGCCGAGGGCGAGGTGGACGGTCGCGGGCTGGCCCACCTCCTCGACCGGCTGGACGCGGCGGGCGTCGACGTCCGGAGCGCGGGGGTTGCCGGCGGCCGGCTCGTGGTCGCGGTCGACCGGCGCGACGGGCCGAACGCGGTGCGGGTCGCCGAGGACGCGCTCGCGACCGTGCCCGCCGCCCTCGGGTCCGACGGGAGCGAGTAGGCGTCGGTCGGGCCCAGCGGGTCGCCCCGAGCGAGTGTCGGCGCGAAGTGTTCCTATCGAACCTTTAAAGCGAACGCTGGGGCTACTAGCCGGCGATGACGTTACGCGTGACGAACACCCTGACCGGTGAGCAGGAGCCGTTCGAGCCCCAGGACCCCGACTCGGTTCTCCTCTACTACTGCGGGCTGACGGTCTCGGACCTCGCCCACCTCGGGCACGCCCGGTCGTGGGTCCACGTCGACGTGATGCATCGATGGCTCGAACAGGTGGGCTACGACGTGCGCCACGTCGAGAACTTCACCGACGTCAACGAGAAAATCGTCGCGCGCGTCGGCGAGGACGGTCTCGGCGACAGCGAGGACGAGGTCGCCCGCCACTTCGTCGGCGAGGTCCTCGAGGACATGCGCTCGCTCAACCTCCGACGCGCCGAGGTGTACCCCCGGGTCAGCGAGCACGTCCCCGAAATCGTCGACCTCGTGGAGACCCTGCTAGGGAAGGGGTACGCCTACGAGTCGAACGGCTCGGTCTACTTCGACGTGACCGAGTTCGAGGAGTACGGCAAGCTCTCGAACCAGCAGGTCGAGGAGATGGAGGCCCAGGGCGAGGCGTCCGAACTGTCGGAGAAGCGCAACCCGGCCGACTTCGCGCTCTGGAAGGCCGGCGAGGCCCAGCCGGACGACGCAGCTCCCGGCGGCCAGACCTGGGACTCGCCGTGGAGCGAGGGCCGGCCGGGCTGGCACGTCGAGTGCTCGGCGATGAGCACGACGCATCTGGACGACACCATCGACGTCCACGTCGGCGGGCAGGACCTCGTCTTCCCCCACCACGAGAACGAGATCGCCCAGAGCGAGGCCGCGACCGGCCAGCAGTTCGCGAAGTACTGGCTCCACGTCCGACTGCTGGAGACCGGCGGCGAGAAGATGTCGTCGTCGCTCCAGAACTACTTCACGGTCCGGAACGCGATTTCGGAGTTCGGCCCGAACGCGGTCCGGATGTTCCTGCTGTCGACCGCGTACAACAACCGCCAGACGTACAGCGAGGCGGTCCTCGACGAGGCGGTCGAGCGCTGGGAGCGACTCGACAGGGGCTACGACGCCGCCGTCGACGCCGTCGACTCGGTCGAGGCCCGGACCAAGGTCGAAGACGGCGACCTCCGGGACGCGGTGGCCGACGCTCGCGAGGCGTTCGAGGCCGCGATGAACGACGACTTCAACACCCGCGAGGCCATCACGGCGCTGCTGGAACTGGTCGGCGCGGTCAACAGCCACGTCGACGAGCGCGACGAGTACGACTACCGGGCGCTCCGCGACGCGGTCGAGACCTTCGAGGAACTCGGCGAGGGCGTCCTCGGGTTCGCGCTCGCGGGCGACGCCGCGGGCGACGTCCGGCTCGTCGACGAACTGGTCGACCTCGTGCTGGACGTCCGCGAGCGCGAGCGCGACGCCGGCAACTACGAGCGCGCCGACGACCTCCGGGACGACCTCGAAGCGCTCGGCGTCGAGGTCCAGGACACCGACTCGGGGCCGGAGTTCCGCGTCGAGTAGTGCGGCGTTCGATTCGCCGCAGTAGATGTCACGGCCGAGACGGGAAGCTCAGATAAGCGCGACCACCGGCTACGTGCGCTCGGTCACGCAACCGTCCAACCCTGGTGGACTGAACTGGCCGAGGGCTTTCGACGTCACACTCGTCGTTCGGTCTTCTCCGAACTGCCACGACCCCCGAGTTATAAAGTCCCGCTGGGCCTTCGGGACGGTATGGACAGGGTAGCAATCGTCGGGGCGTCGATGACGGAGTTCGGCGAGCGCGACGCGTGGCTGAGCGAGTTGCTCGCGCAGGCCGGTCGCGAGTGTCTCGCCGACGCGGACGCGACCCCCGCCGACGTCGACCACCTCTACGTCTCGAACATGGCCAGCGGGGAGTTCGAGGGCCAGACCGGCGCGCCAAACGCGCTCGCCCACGACCTCGGGGCGATGCCGGCCTACACCCAGCGCGTCGACCAGACCTCGGCCTCGGGCGGCGCGGGCGTCTACGCCGCGTGGCAGTCGGTCGCCTCGGGCGCGAGCGACCTCACCCTGCTGGTCGGCGGCGAGAAGATGACCCACCGGACGACCGCCGAAGCGACCGACGTCATCGCCTCGCTCACCCATCCCGTCGAGTACAAGCACGGCGTGACCCTCCCGAGTTTCGCCGGCCTCACCGCCCGCCGGTACCTCCACGAGTACGACGCGCCCCGCGAGAGTCTGGCGAAGGTCGCGGTCAAGAACCACCGGAACGGGCTGGACAACCCCCACGCCCAGTTCCGGAAGGCGGTCGACCTCGAAACCGTGATGGACTCGCCAATCGTGGCCGACCCCCTGCGGCTCTACGACTTCTGTCCCATCACGGACGGGAGCGCGGCGCTGTTGCTCTGCCCCGAGTCGCTGGCCGACGAGTACGCGCCGGACGAGCGGTACACCGTAATCTCGGGCGTCGCGGGCGCGACCGACACCCACGTCGTCCACGAGCGCGACGACCCCACCGTGATGGGCGGCGCGGTCGAGAGTTCCCGCGAGGCCTACGAGATGGCCGGGCGCGGCCCCGAGGACGTGGACGTGGCGGAACTCCACGACATGTTCACCATCCTCGAATTCCTCCAGAGCGAAGCGGTCGGCTTCTTCGAGCAGGGCGAGGGCTGGCGCGCGGTCGAGGACGGCGTCACCGACCGCGACGGCGAGTTGCCCGTCAACACCTCCGGCGGCCTCAAGTCGAAGGGCCACCCGCTCGGCGCGAGCGGCGTCGCACAGTTGTACGAGTTACACCGGCAGTTGCTCGGCGAGGCCGGCGACCGACAGGTCGATTGCGAGGTCGGCCTGGCCTGCAACGTCGGCGGGTTTGGCAACTGCGTCACCACGACTATCGTGGAGGAGCCGTAGATGTCGATGCACGCACACCGCTGTCCGAACGGCCACCTGACCTATCCGGGCCACGAGCTGTGTCCGGACTGTGGCGAGGCACAGACCGACGAAATCGACCTGAGCGATCGGACCGCGACGGTCGTGACGTGGACGACCAACACCGCGACCCCACCTGGCGTCCGCCAGCCCAACTCGCTGGCAATCGTGGCGTTCTCGGTCGAGGGCGAGTCGGTGCGCGCCATCGGCCAGTTGGTCGAGGACGCCGAAGTCGACATCGGCGACGAGGTGCGGCCGGTGTACGCCGAGGAGCTTCGGGACCCCGAGGCGGGCATCCGCGAGCCGGCGAGCCAGGAGTGGGACGGCTACCGGTTCGAGCCGGTGTGACCGCGACGCCAGCCGAGGAGCGACGATGACACCACCCGAAGAAGGGGATACCCGAACCTTCGAACGCGCCTTCACGCCCGAGGAGGTCCGGGCGTTCGCCGCCCTCTCGGGCGACGACCAGCCCCGCCACCTCGAACCCGACGCGGAGGGCCGCCTGCTGGTCCACGGCCTGCTCACGGCCACGATGCCGACCAAACTCGGCGGCGACCTGAACGTCCTCGGCCGGTCGATGACCTTCGACTTCCTGAAACCGGTCTACACCGGCGAAACCGTCACCTGCGAGATGACCATCGACGCCGTCGCGGAGCGCGAGCGCAGCTACGACCTCACCGCGTCGGTCACCTGCGAGAACGAGGCCGGCGAGACGGTGCTGACGGGAACGGTCGAGGGACTGGTCCGGAAGGAGTAGATGCGGTGCTGTGCGGTTGTTGGGGTGCAGTGCTGTGCGGTCTCTCATCGGCTTCGGCAGTAGCTAGCTTCGAGCTGCCCGAACTGGCCGTGACCGCTGTCAGGAAGCTAGCTGCTGCCGTCACCTGTGAGAGACCGCCCAGCGACCGCGCCGCAACCCTACCACGACCGCGCCGGACGCTGTTTGCCCGCGCAATAATTTGAATCGATAGATTCACATTGAGTCCCGAGAGGCGATTCGGTATGTTCCCGCTGGGCCACTACGGCGTCGCGCTGACGCTGTACGCCCTCGTCGGCTACGCGCTGCTCTCGCGGCGATACGACAGCGACGCGCTCTACGGCGGCGGCGTGGTCGTGGCGTTCGCGCTCCTCCCGGACGTGGACGGCGACGTCGCCTTCCTCGTCCACCGAGGCGTAACCCACACGCTCTGGTTCGCACTCGGGGTCGGGGCGGTCTGCGTGCTGGTCGTGGCGTCGTCGCTGCGGGGTCGCCCGCGCCGCGAGGCGATTCGGGGCGCGTGCTGGGCGTTCTTCCTCGGCGCGTTCGCGGTCGTCGCCCACCTGCTCGCGGACGTACTGAACCCGTGGGGCGTGATGCCGCTCTACCCGCTCTCGCCGAAGCTGTACGCGCTCGACCTCGTGTACGCGACCAACGACGCCGCCAACTACGCGCTGCTCGCGCTCGGGGTCGGGGCGGCGACGCTGGCGTGGGTCGCCGGGCGGGCCGGGCGCTCGGGACCGACGCTCAGGGAACGACTCTATCGGTGGGTCAGCGACCCCGACGTCGAGCGCGTGCCGGAGTAGATAGCCGGCGACGCTTCCCAGAAGGAATCCGGAACCGACTACTCGTCGTCAGCGTCGCTCTCGTCCGCGCCGTCCTCGGGCGCGTCGTCGCGCTCGCCGGTGGCGGCTTCCTCGCTGGCGTCGTCGGCCGCCGACTCGTCGTCGGGGTCCGACGACTCCGAGGTCGGCGTCGCGCCCGTGCTTCGGGCGTCGTCGAGTTCGTCCTTGATGGACCGGAGTTCGGCCTCGACGTCGACCTCGGGACCGGGTTCGTCGACCCCCTCGCGGTCCTCGGCGGCCGCGTTCCGGCCTTCGGAGTCCACGTCGTCGACCTCGATGCGCGTTCCGCCGTCGAGGCTATCGTCCGAGTCCTCGAACGCCCTCCTGCGCTCGCGGTCGCCTCCGTCGTCGACGCGTCGGTCGCCGTCGTCCCTGCGCGGTCGCTCGCGGTCGGTCTCGCGGGCGCGCTCCCGTGCGTCGTCGGCCGCTTCGCGCTCGCTGTCGACCCGGTCGCGTATCTCGCGGTTGACACGGCGAGCGTCGTCGAGGATGCTCCGGGCCTCCTCCTCGCGGGGCAGGTCGTTCTCCCGGATGGTCGTCTCCACGTCTTCGAGCGCGGATTCGAGCCGGTCGAGCGTCGCCCTGCTGGCGTCGGCGGCCCGGGATTCGAGCCGGTCGCGCTCCTGGCCGACCGCGCTGCGCTCGGGGTCGAGTGCCGTGACGACGCGCTGGAGCGCCTTCAGCGCGCGGACGTTGGCCTCCAGCACGGCGATGGCGGTCGGAATGGCGTACTCGCCGGTGAACGACAGCACCTCGCGGGGCGTCGGCGGTCTGGGCAGGCCGGCGGGACCCTCCGGCGGTCGACCGAGTTCGTCCCGGAGCTCTCGGACGTGGGATTCGAGTTCGGCGACCCGCTCGTCGAGGTCCTCGGGGTCGCGCCGAGCTTCCCGCCGGTCGCGTCGGTCGTCGCGGTCGTCGCGGTCGTCGCTCATGACTGGACGTAGGTGTCGCGGCGTAAAGAGTTTGGGCGCTTTCCCGGGAGTGTTCGGATACGCCAGTTTCCGCAACGAGAGGTCTTCGAAAGCCCTCGCCCGTTCAGCCCACCAGGAGCGCTAGTTGCGTCACCGAGCGCGGGCAGTAGTTGGGTGCGCATATCTAAACACTGCCGTCTGGAACCGGAGTGTCGCCCCGTTTCGTGCGACCGAAATGCGGGTCGAGAAGCACAACGCATTTTTCGGTCCGGTTACAGGTTTGGGTCGATGGCCCTCCCGCGAGCCGACTCGCCGCTGGCCCGAGACGTACTGGTCGGTCTGCTGGCGGTCGGACTGGTCGCCGGACCGCTCTGGACCGCCGCTATCGGACTGGGCGGGCCGACTTACACCTACGACCGCGCCGAGGTCGTGACGACCGACGAGGGAATCGAGTACGCCGGCGAGGCGGACCTCCCGCCGGGAACGCCGCTCAGCGAGGACATCGAGTGTGCGGGCTGGGGCGGCGACCTCCGGGCGTGTAGCTTCGAGCGCCACCTGCTCGACGAGGGGTGGATTCCGACCGGGGTCTACTTCTCCAACCCGGACCACACGCCCACGTTCTCGACGTACTCGGCGGACTACTACGAATACGTCCAACTCGACGGCACGCTGTACGAGCCGACGCACGTCACCAACGAGTCGGCCCCGCGTGGCGACGGACTCTACCGGGTCGACGCGAGGCTCGAACGCGCGGACCCTGCGGAAGCCCTCGAACGGGAATCCCTCGACGTGAACCGCGACGACCTCGCTTCCGTGACGGTCGAGACTGCTCGGAACGGCGAGACCACGTCCCGGCGCGAAGTCGACGTTCCCGACACGCCGATTCGACTCGACGACGGGTCGTACTACCGGGTGTACCGCGAGCGAGTCACCGACGACCCCTCGTGGATCGAGACGTTCGTGACGTGGGTGTTGACCTACGTCGGGCCGCTGTACGGCCTCTCACTTCTCGTCCGGCTCGCGGGTCGCGTCGAGGTGACGTATCACGGCGACCGCAGGTGACCCCCGAGCGAACCCGACGTCTCAGAACCCCTCGGTCAGGAAGACCTCGCGCTCGGGGAACGCGGCCGCGAGCGCGTCCCGGACCGCCGGCGTCCGGATTTCGAGGTCGCCGAATCGCTCCGCGTCCGCGACCGAGTGGTAGCCCGCGACCACCTGCGAGAGCGCGCCCACGCCGGTCGTCGCGTCGGCCTCGTCGTCGGGCGCGTCGGTCGGCTCGCACGTCGCGGTGCCGTCCGCGAGCGCGACCCGGAACGTCCCGTCGTTCCAGTCCGCGAGCGGGTCCGACACCGAGAGCGTGAACTCGGTCGCCGCGCCCTCGGGAGCGTCGGGGGCTGGCTCGGCGAACGCCTCGAACGCCGCCGGAACGTCCACGATTCGGGCCATCGGCCCGGGCTTGACCTCGCACTCGACGTCGCCGGGGTCGTCGACCACGTCGAACAGGTCGGCGTCGGGCGTACCGTAGAAGCTGACGCGGTCGACCTGCGAGTCGTGGTCGGCGAGCAGTCGCAGGCAGTGGAGCCGCGCCTCGTGGTCGGCCGCGACGAATTCGTCCGCAGCGAGTCGCTTCCCACCGTCCTCGTCCTCGACGCGGTAGGCGACGTAGCCCCGAAGCTCGCCCGCGTCGTCGGCCCAGCCGTAGACGTAGGGGTCGCCCTGCCAGCCCTCGAAGATGCGCTTGCGCCACCACTGTTCGGTGCGGTCGAGCGCGAGTTCGCGGCCCTCGTTCGCGGCGGCCAGCACGGGGTCGAGCAGGTGGTAGTCGTCGGCGTCGAGCCTGCGGAACCGCCCGGACTCGTCGACCCGGTCGCGCGCGAACCCGAGCGTCTCGGGGTCGCACTCGTACTCGGCGAACTTCGTGGCGAGTCCCCAGCCCTGCCGCGCGTAGAAGGAGTGTTCGAACGCCCACAGCGCTGTCAGCGGGTCGCCCCGGTCGCGGTACTCGACCAGCGACTCGGCCAACATTCGGGCGACGTTGCCCTGCCGGCGGTGCTCGGGCGGCGAGGCCACCGCCGAGAGGCCGGGGAGCTCGAACCAGCGGTCGCGGAGGCGAGCGCGGAACCAGTAGTGGCGACACACCGCGAGCAACTCGCCGTCCGCGAGGAGCGCGCGCTCGTCGCCGGGCTGGTCGTCGAGCGCCACCTCGTCGTCGATTCCCGGCCCGTCCTCGGGGCTGAAAGCGTAGTCGACGTACTCCCGGAACTCCTCGGCGCGGTCCGACGGTAGCGGCCGGTACTCCATACGATGGCGGGCGGCCGGTCGGCACAAATAGGTTGCCGTAGCGTGGGACTCGGAGTCACGCTCCGGAGCGGTTCGGCGTCGGTCCCGTCGTCACTCGAACACGCGCCGGTACTGCACCGGCACGTCCGCGCGGTCGACGGCGTCGAGTTGTTGGGCGGCGTGGAGCGCGAAGTACGGGTCCCGGAGGTGCTCGCGGCCCACGATGGCGAGGTCCGCGCGGTCGTTCCGAATCACGGCGTCGGCTTGGGCTGGTTCGGTGATGCCGCCGACCGCGCCCACGAGCGCGTCCGTGTTCTCGGCCACGCGCTCGGCGTAGGGCACCTGATAGTTCGGTCCCGTGCTGGGGATTTGCTGGTCGGGGTGCAGACCGCCAGAGCTCACGTCGACGAGGTCCGCGCCCGCGTCGGCGAGCAGGGGCGCGAGCCGCGCGGTGTCTTCGACCGTCCACGACTCGCGGTCGGGGAGCCAGTCGCTGGCCGAGACCCGGACGAAGACGGGTTCGTCGTCGGGCCAGACCTCTCGGACCGCCGCAGTGATTTCGCGGACCAGCCGCGTTCTGCTTTCGAAGTCGCCGCCGTAGGCGTCCTCCCGGCGGTTGGTGACCGGCGACAGGAACTCGTGGAGCAGGTAGCCGTGCGCGGCGTGGACCTCCGCGATTTCGAAGCCCGCCTCGCGGGCGCGCTCGGCGGCCGCGACGAAGGCGTCTTTCACGTCCGCAATGTCGCCTTCGGTCATGCGCCGCGTGGCGGGCGGCTCGTCGTCGTAGGGGTAGGGTTCGGCGCTGGGCGCGACGGTCTCCCAGCCACCCTCGTCGGGCTGGAGCGGCCGGCTCCCGTCGGCCGGTCGGGTCTTGCTGGCCTTCCGCCCGGCGTGGGCGAGCTGGATGGCCGGGGTCGCGCCGTGGTCGGCCACGAACTCGGCGACGGGCGCGAGCGCGTCGGCGTGGTCGTCGCTCCACAGCCCGAGGTCTCGCGGCGAGATGCGGCCCCGAGGCTCGACGGCGGTCGCCTCGGCCATCACGACGCCGGCCCCGCCGACGGCTCGGCTCCCGAGGTGGACCTCGTGCCAGTCGGTCGCGAGGCCGTCGGCGTCGCAACTGTACTGGCACATCGGCGAGACCATCACGCGATTTCGTAGCTCCGTGTCGCGGATTTCGAGGGGACTGAACAGGTCGCTCATCGCGTGACAGTCGGGCTTCCGAACCCGAAAGGCCACGGCTAACCCCGGTTTCTTGCCGGCTACTGGCGGGCGTTCGCGGAGTCGGTTGCAGTCACGTCGACGCATCCCGACACCGCCTTTCGAGGGCCCGAAACGCTTATTGTTGCGATTCCCGTCATTAGTGATTCGATGCAGGGGGAGCAAGGAAGGGGTGGGCACGGGGCCGCCGGCCAGTTCGGGCGGCGACTGGCCGACCTCAAGCGAAACGGGTGTAACGTTCTGCTGGTCGGGACCGACGCGCTGGACGCGGGCTGCGAGCGCCTGCTGGGCGAGTCGAGCGCCGGGCCGCGCTACCGGCTGTTCGTGACGACCGACGCCGGGCCGGCGAGCGCGCGCGCCAGACTCGCCGGCGTCCAGTCGGGTCCTTACCGCGACTCGGCCGCGGTCGTGGACTGGCGCGCCGACGGTCGAGCTGCAGGGGAAGCCGGCGACCGGGAGAGCGACGGGCGGGCGTTCCGGGTCACGTCGGTCGAGAGCGACGACCTCGGCGACCTCTCGCGGGCAGTCGAGGCGGCCGTCGAGTCGTTCGCGGCCGAGGCGGGCGAGCTCTCGCCCGCGGAACTCCGGCTGTGCGTCGACTCGCTGGCACCCCTGGTCGAGGCGTCCGACGAGCGGACTCTCCGCCGATTGTTGCTCGCCCTCATCGAGACCGTCGAGCGAGTCGACGGCATGGGCCACTACCACCTGCCGGGCGGCTACGACTCGGCGTCGGTGGCGACCGTCGAGGCGCTGTTCGACGCCGTGGTCGAACTCCGGCGCGTCGAGAGCCGGGTCGAGCAGCGCTGGCACCTGCTCGACCCCGACCTGACGACGCGGTGGCTCGCGCTGTAAGGTTCCAGTTCATCCGTCGGGGGTCCTGTCGGCTGCGAGCGTCCGGTCGCTTCCGTCGTCCCCCTCGTCATCGCCCCCGTCGTCGTGCTCCCCGTCGTCTCCCTCGTCGTCGCGGGCCACGTACCAGGGGTAGTCGTCCAGCAGTCGCTTCCAGACCCGGGGGTCCGCGCCGGGCGACTCCCGGTCGAGTCGTCGGATGCGCCGGACGTCGCCCCGCGCGAGACGCTCCATCCCCGGACGGTCCAGGAGCTCGCGGATGCCGACCGACTCTTCGGTGCCTTCGAGGCGCTGCTTCCGGCGCTCGCGGTCCTCCGCGACGAGTTCGCCCGGGCTGAGGCTGTAGTAGTAGGCCTCGACGACCGGGAGCCAGCCCTCGGCGACCGCGCGGTCGGTACAGCCAAGCACGGTCGACCGGACGATAGAGCGGATTCGGTCCCGCTCCGAGGGGTCGACGGTCCGGTCGACGTGATCGAGGCCGGCCGAGACGAGCGCGTCGTGCGCCGACAGCAGCGACCGGAGGTCCGCGACGGCGTCGCTGAGCCGTTGGGCGGTCCGCACTCGAAACCGGCGCTCGGCCCGCTCGTCGTGTTTCAGGTACTTGCCCGTCGCGTCGTCCTCGTACTCGCGGGCCGCGAAGTAGCTGTCGTTGATCGCGACTAGCGCCGCGAGGTACCGCCCCTTCGCCTCGTCGGCCGCGAACGGCGCGCGGTAGACCTTCCGTCCCGCCGCCGCGAGCGCGCTCAGAAATCGCTCGTCGTCGAACCGCAGGTAGTCGTGACGGCCGTCGTTGTCCTCGACGAGGTACTTCGACCCCGTGAAGAACGCTTTCGACACCATCGGGGGAATCGTCTCGTGCGGTTCGCCCGTCGGCCAATAAACCCCCCGCGAATTATCAGCCCCGAGAATCGCCGGCTGGGTTCGAGACGCTCCCGACGAACTACCACAGCGTCAGCGAGGCGTGGGCGAGCAGTCCGTCGAGGGCGCGGGCGCGCTCTTCGAGGGCGACCAGTTGCTCGCGCAGGACGTGGCCGGTGGCGTGGTCGCCCAGGCTCTCGGCGAGTTCGAGGTGGCTGCTGACGCTCTCGACGAGGTCGCCGTAGGCGTCGAGGTCGCTCTCCAGCGCGGTCCGGGCGTCGTAGGCGTCCGCGCCCTCGAACGGGACCGGGCTGTACCGTTCGAAGGCTCCCGGGTCGCTCACGGGGACGCCGCCCACCGCGACGACTCGGTGGGCCAGTTCGTCGGCGTGGCGCTCGGCCTCGGCGGCTGCGTCGGCGAGGAACTCGCGGAGCTGTCGGGCCTGCGGGCCCGCCGCGTTCCACCGGTGCTTGCGGAGCTGGTGATAGAGTATCGAGGTGGCCGCGAGGTCGGCGTTCAGCGCCTCCACCACCTGCTCGGCCTTCTCGGCGTCGAGCCGGACCGCGTTGTCGGCCACGGTGCCCGCTCGCTGTCGGACCTGTCGCTGTCGGCTCATCGTGGCGTCGACTGACGGGCGAGAACCGCTTAAGGCTACTTGGCGAGCACGTCCGCGACGAGGTCGCGCTCGCTCCGGTTTACCTCGGCCAACACGCTTCCAGCCGGGCCGTCGCGGCGAGGGAACCGTCGGTCGTCCCGAGCGTCGCGGTGGGCGTCGTCGCTTCGGTCCCGGAGGCCCGCGCGGCTGTTAATCCGATTTTGAGTAAACATTTTACGCGCGGACCGCCAAGTAGGACGTATGTCACAGCGACCACTCCAGCGTCGGGAGCGCCTCTACGTGGACGGCGACTGGCGCGACGCCGACGACGTGATAGACGTCACCGACCTCGCGGACGGCGGCACGTTCGCGCAGGTCGCCGCCGCCGGTCCCGAGCAGGCCGACGAAGCGCTCGCGGCCGCCGAGCGCGCCCAGTCGGCGCTCCGGGGGACGACGATTCCCGAGCGCGCGGCGTGGATGGACGCGATCGCGGACGGCCTGCTCGACCGCAAGGCGGAGCTCGCCGAGGTCGTCGTGCGCGAGGCCGGCAAGCCCATCTCGTCGGCCCGGGGCGAGGTCGAGAGCGCGGCCGAGCGGTTCCGCCGGGCCAAAGAGGAGATTCGCGCGATGACCGGCGAGTTCCGCGAGGGGACCACGGCGGGCCACGAGGGCTGGAACGCCATCGTCAAGCACGAGCCCATCGGCACCGTCCTCGCCATCACGCCGTACAACTACCCCCTCTCGACCACCGCGCTGTCGGTCGCGCCCGCGCTCGCGGCCGGCAACGCCGTGATTTTGAAGCCCGCGAGCGACACGCCCGTCAGCGCCGCGATTCTGGCCGACGTGGTCGCGGAACTGGACCTGCCCGACGGCGCGTTCAACTTCGTTCCGGGTCGCGGGAGCGTCGTCGGCGACGTGCTCTCGGGCGACGACCGCATCGACATGATATCGATGACCGGCTCCAGCGCGGCGGGCAAGCACGTCGCCAAGGAGAGCGGAATCGTCAACCTCCACATGGAACTGGGCGGCAACGCGCCCGCCGTGGTGTTCCCCGACGCGGACCTGAGCGACGTCGCGGGCGAGTGCGCCAAGGGGTCGTTCAAGTACGCGGGCCAGCGCTGTTCGGCCGTGAGTCGGGTGCTGGCCCACGAGTCGGTCCACGACGAGGTCGTCGACCGACTGGAGGCCGAGATGGACGCGTGGCAGCCCGGCGACCTGTTCGACGACGACGCCACGATGGGACCGCTCATCGACGAGGAGCAGGCCGAGTGGGTCGAGGACCTCGTCGAGGACGCGGTCGAGAAGGGTGCCGAACTCGTCCGGGGCGGCGACCGCGAGGGCGCGACGTTCGAGCCGACCCTGCTGGCGGACGTGCCCGACGACGCCCGCATCGTCCACGAGGAGCAGTTCGGCCCGGTCGCCGCAGTGACGACCTTCGATACCGAGGCCGAAGCCGTCGAAATCGCCAACCGGGGCGATCTCGCGCTCGACGCCTCGGTGTTCACGAGCGACTACGACCGCGCGATGGAACTGGCCGACGAGTTGGACGCCGGCGCGGTCCGCATCAACGGCGCGCCCAGCCACGGGCTCGGCGACGTCCCCTTCGGCGGCAACGAGGCGTCCGGAATCGGCCGACAGGGCCTCCACGCGACCATCGAGGAGATGACCCGGAAGAAGAGCATCGTCCTCTGAACGGTCCTCGGGCGCTTCGTTCCGGCCCCGAACGCTCGTATCGTCGTCGACGCGGTTACCGAGTGGTCAGGTCACCCTCGCCCTCCCCGTCCTCTCCGCGCCGCGAGAACAGGAACAGCGCGAACAGTACCGGCGAGACGAACGCCATGACCAGCGCGCCGACCAGCGCGAGCGACTCGACCGAGGGGCCGCCGGCGTCCTCGCCGTCGGCCGCCCCGTCCTCGACGGTGCCGCTCACCTCCAGGTCGGCGACCATCGTGGTGGGGTGGACGATGCAGATGTACTGGGTCATTTCGGGCGTGGCGGTGAACGTTATCGACGCGGTCGCGCCCTCCTCCGAGACGGTCTCGCTCTCTTCGAGCGTGTTGCCGTCGGCGTCCTGCACCGCGATGTTGTGTGGCGCGCCGTCGACGTTCTCGAACCAGAACTCGTACTCGGTGCCGGCGTCGAGTTCGATGGTCGGGTTCTCGGTGTCGGCTATCCCCTCGGGCGACCGGCCCCGCCACGCGAGGGTGTGTCCGCCGAACTCGTATCGCTGGGCCTGCGCGGAGGCGTCCTCGCCCGCGCCGAGCCCGACCGCGGTCGCGCCGGCCGCTCCCGCCGCTCCGCCGGCCCTCCGAACGAACGCCCGACGGCCGACCGACCCCTCGCGTCTCTCACCCGTCGAATCCCCCGTCATCTCGCGTCCTCGAACGTTCGTCGGGACTCCGTAAGAATCCACGGGCCACGGGCGGTCCCCCGGAGGGACGCGGACCGGCGACTGCCCTCCACCCGGCGTGGCCAACGCCTATGACGCTCCCGGCCGACCGCCGACCCACGAGGACGCATGACCGACTCGGACGCCCGGCACTCGACCGCCGGAACGGCCAACGACGGCTCGACCGCCCGGAGCGGGGACGCCCCGGACGTCCTCGTGGCCGGCGAGAGCCTGATAGATTTCCTACCGGACAGCGCCCGCCCGCTGGCGGACGTGGCGTCGTTCGAGCGGCGCGCCGGCGGCGCGCCCGCGAACGTCGCGGTCGGCCTCGCCCGCCTCGGGAACCCGCCGTGGTTCTGGACCCGGTTCGGCGAGGACCCCTTCGGCGACTACCTCGCCGAGACGCTCGCCGAGGCCGGCGTCCCCCGGCGATTCGTCGAGCGCGACCCCGACGCCAAGACCGCGCTGGCGTTCGTGACCCGCGACGCCGGCGGCGCGGGCGACAGCGCCGACCGCGCGAACGCCGAGACCGACGACGCGGACGCCGACCGAGCGTTCACCTTCTACCGGGACGGCACGGCCGATACCCGACTCGAACCCGGCGGCGTCCCCGACGCCGCGCTCGACGGGGCCTCGTGGGTCGCGCTCGGCGGGGTGATGCTCGCGGCCGACCCGGGCCGGACCGCGACGCTCGACCTCGCCGACCGCGCGGCGGCCCGCGACTGCACCGTGGTCTTCGACCCGAACGCCCGCCCGGAACTCTGGGCGTCCGACGCGGCGTTCGCCGACCTCGCGCTCGAAGCGTTCGACCGCGCCGACGTGGTGAAGGCCACGCCCGGGGACCTCGCGGCCGCCGGTATCGAGGCCGACGACCCCGCCTCGCTCGCCGAATCCGTCACCAAGTTCGGACCGCACACTGCCCTGCTCACCCTCGGCGAGTCCGGGTCGGTCGCACACGCCACCGACGACGCGCCGTGGGGGCCCGCGACCGCCGCCCACGGGGGCTACGACGTGGACGCGGTCGACGCCACGGGCGCGGGCGACGCCTTCACCGCCGGCGCGCTCGCCGCCTTCGCCGACGGGGAGTCGTCGCTGTCGGCGGTGCTGTCGCTGGCCAACGCCGTGGCCGCCCTCACGACGACCGCGAGGGGCGCGATGACCGCCTTGCCGACCCGCGAGGCGGTCGACGCGTTCCGCCGGAACGCGTCGAGTTCGTGACGGCCGTACGCGCGTCGGGACCGTGACGACCGCCAACGCGTCGCGCGAAATCGTCCGTCACCGCGACCTATTTGGGCCCTGCCCACACAACCCACGCCCATGCACGAACGAGCCGAGGAGTTCGCGGAGCGCGCCCGCCGCGAGTACGAGTTCGAGGTCGACGTCGAGGAGTTCCCCGAGGGGACCAAGACCGCCGAGGACGCTGCCGAGGCGGTCGGCTGCGACGTTGCCCAGATAGCCAGCAGCATCGCCATGCGGGCCGACGACGCGCTGGTCGTGGTCGTCACCAGCGGCGCGAATCGGGTCGACGCCGACCGGGTCGCGGACCTGCTCGACGCCGAGTCGGTCGAGATGGCCGACGCCGGCGAGATAAAGTCGGTGCTGGGCTGGTCCATCGGCGGCGTGCCGCCGTTCTGCCACGACGCCGAGGTGCCGACGCTGATGGACGAGACGCTGACCACCTTCGAGACGGTGTGGGCCGCCGCCGGCACGCCCGAGGCGGTGTTCCCGATAGCCCCGGACGAACTCGAATCGCTCTCCGGGGCCGAGGTCGCGGCCGTCGCGGAATGAGGGAGACGTCCCCGACGGCGGAACCGAATCGAAACCGAAGCGAAGCGCGGAACGAAGCTGAGAGCGGTGAGAAGCGCGGAACGGGGCTGAGAGCGGTGAGAAGCGCGGAACGGGGCCGAGAGCGGTGAGAAGCGCGGGTCGCTATTCGAGGTCGAAGCGGTCGAGCGTCATGACCTTGTGCCAGACGTCCACGAAGTCCTCGACGAACTGCTCCTCGCCGTCGGCGGCACCGTAGACGTCCGCGACGGCGCGGAGCCGGGCGTTCGACCCGAAGATGAGGTCGAACCGGGTGGCCTCCCACTCGACCTCGCCTGTCTCGCGGTCGCGAATCTCGAAGAGTTGTTCGTCGTCGTCGACCGCTTCCCACTCGTAGCTCATGTCGAGCAGGTTCACGAAGAAGTCGTTGGTCAGCGTCCCCGGTTCGTCGGTGAGGACGCCGCGGTCGGAGTCGCCGTAGGTCGCGCCCAGCGCGCGCATGCCGCCGACCAGCACCGTCATCTCGGGGACGGTGAGGTTCAGCAGTTCCGCCTTGTCGACCATCCGCTCCTCGGGCGTGTCGTACAGGTCCTCGAAGTCGCCGTCGCCCAGATAGTTGCGGAAGGCGTCGACCTTCGGTTCGAGCACCTCGAACGACTCGACGTCGGTCTGGTCCTGCGTGGCGTCGGTGCGGCCCGGCTCGAAGGGCACCTCGACGTCGTAGCCGGCGGCGGCCGCGGCCTGCTCGACGGCCGCGTTACCGCCCAGCACGATGAGGTCGGCCAGCGACACCCGCACGTCGTCGGTCCGCGAGGCGTTGAACTCCTCCTGTATCCCTTCGAGGGTCGAGAGGACGACCTCGAGTTCCTCGGGCTCGTTGACCTCCCAGCTCCGCTGGGGTTCGAGGCGGACGCGAGCGCCGTTCGCGCCGCCGCGCTTGTCGCTGTCGCGGTAGGTCGAGGCCGACGCCCACGCGGTCTTGGCCAGCTGCGAGACCGACAGGTCCGTGGCGAGGAGTTCGTCCTTGAGCTCGGCGGCCGCCTCGTCGCCGATGGTCCCGTAGTCGGCGTCCGGGAGCGGGTCCTGCCAGATCATCGTCTCGTCGGGGACCTCCGGGCCGAGGTACCGCTCGGGCGGTCCCATGTCGCGGTGGAGGAGCTTGTACCACGCCTTCGCGAACGCCTGCTGGAACTCGGCGGGGTTCTCCTGGAAGCGCTCCAGCACCGCCCGGTAGTCGTCGTCGTGCTTGAGGGCGACGTCGGTCGTCAGCATCATCGGCTGTTCGGCCTCCGAGGGGTCGTCCGCGCCCGGCGCGTGCTCGACCGCGTCCGCGTCGGCGGGCTCCCACTGCCAGGCACCGCCGGGGCCCTTGACCGAGACCCAGTCGTGCTCCAGCAGGTTGTCGACGTAGCCCGTGTCCCACCGGGTCGGGGCGGAGGTCCAGGGACCCTCGATACCGCTCGTGATCATCCCGCCGATGTCGCCGAACTCGTGGTCCCAGCCGAGCCCCTGCTCGTCGATGGGTGCCGACTCGGGGTCGGGACCGAGGTGTTCGCCGGGGTCGTCCGCGCCGTGGACCTTCCCGAAGGTGTGGCCGCCGGCGATGAGCGCGACCGTCTCCTCGTCGTTCATCGCCATGCGCTCGAACTCCTCGCGGATGTTCTTCGCCGACCCCTCGACGTCGGGCTCGCCGTTCGGGCCCTCGGGGTTCACGTAGATGAGGCCCATCACGGTGTTCGCGAGCGGGTCCTTGAGGTTGCCGGCCTCGCCGCCCTCGTAGCGGTCGGGCGAGGTCGTCTCCCACTCGTCCTCGGGGCCCCACTCGATGGCCTCGTTGGGCTTGAACTCGTCCTCGCGCCCGCCGGCGAACCCGTACGTCTCGAAGCCCATCGACTCCAGGGCGACGTTCCCGGCCAGCACGATGAGGTCGCCCCACGAGAGCTTGCGGCCGTACTTCTGCTTGACCGGCTGGAGCAGCCGGCGCGCCTTGTCGAGGTTGATGTTGTCCGGCCAGCTGCTCTCGGGGGGCAGACGCTGGAGGCCGCCCGAGGCACCGGCGCGGCCGTCGGCGGTGCGGTACGTCCCGGCGCTGTGCCACGCCATCCGGATGAAGAACGGCCCGTAGTGACCGTAGTCGGCCGGCCACCAGTCCTGCGAGGACGTCATCAAGTCCCGGATGTCGGCCTTCACCTGCTCGTAGTCGAGCGTCTGGAACTCCTCGGCGTAGTCGTAGTCCTCACCGTACGGACTGCCGTCGTCGGCGTTGTCGTCGAGAACGTCCAGCCGCAACAGGTCCGGCCACCAGTCCTGATTGCTCCACGTCATCGTCGGCCGACCTCCGGGGTGCAGCCGGTCGCCGTCAGCGCGTCCCGGCCGCCGGCGTCGCCGTCCGTGCCGTTCGTGCGTTCGAATAGTTTCTCCGACATTAGTGGTAACTCCTACGGATGAGTGATACGAGCAACGGCCTATAAATTCACCGATGGTACTTTCCGCTTTCGTCTATCTGGTTCTCCGATAGCGAGTATCTAGGCCAAACTCGACATCATATCTTTCTTATTAAAGAATTTTTCTTTTCTCTTCGCCATCTCCCGGCGGGTTCGCGCGAGCCTCGCCGTCCCGGTCGGCTCGACCCACGGGCGCGAGCCGGGCGGACGTTCTGACGGGTTCTAGAACAGAACCGGGGACCGTACCTTTCAGCCAGCCGCGACGTCGGGCCGCTCGCGGTCGCGGCCGGACCGCTCGGGCCGAACCGACGTCCGGCCGGCGCGAGGCCGAACCTTCTTTGTCGCTCGCTCGGACCCACGGTCATGGACCAATCCACGGCGACCGAGCGATGCGAGCGCGTCCTCGACGCGGTCGGCTCGGCGGTCGTCACCGACCGTGAGTTCCTCGAAACCGTGCTGACCGGCGTCCTCGCCCGCGGGCACGTCCTGCTAGAGGACGTGCCCGGCACGGGCAAGACGCTGACCGCGCGCTCGTTCGCGAACGCGCTCGGGCTCTCGTTTTCGCGCATCCAGTTCACGCCCGACCTGCTCCCGGCCGACATCACCGGCTCGAACGTGTACGACGAGGGGACCGGCGAGTTCGAGTTCTCGGCCGGCCCGGTGTTCGCCAACGTGGTGCTGGCCGACGAAATCAACCGCGCGCCGCCAAAGACCCAGGCCGCGCTGCTCGAAGCCATGGGCGAGGGACAGGTCACGGTCGACGGGACGACCCACGACCTGCCCGACCCGTTCTTCGTGCTGGCCACGCAGAACCCGGTCGAACAGGAGGGCACCTTCGGGCTGCCCGAGGCCCAGCGCGACCGCTTCATCGTCAAGACCGCGATGGGCTACCCGGCGTTCGAGGGCGAGCGCGAACTCGTCGACCGCCGGGCCGACCGCACCGCGAAGGCACCCAGCGTCGAGCCGGTGATGGCGGGCGAGGAGGTGCCCGCCGTCCAGCGCGTGTTAGAGTCGGTCCGGGTCGACCCCAAAATCCGGGACTACGTGGTCGCGCTCGGCCGCGCGACTCGCGAGGACGACCGCGTGGCCGTCGGGGTCTCGCCCCGGGGCGTCCAGCGCCTGTTCGAGGCGGCCCGCGCCCGCGCCGTGATATCGGACCGCGAGTACGTCGTTCCCGACGACGTCAAGCGCGTCGCGGAGCCGACGTTCACCCACCGGCTCGTG
This sequence comes from Halorussus halobius, assembly GCF_004765805.1. Classification (GTDB taxonomy): domain Archaea; phylum Halobacteriota; class Halobacteria; order Halobacteriales; family Haladaptataceae; genus Halorussus; species Halorussus halobius. The sequence continues at coordinate 83,668 of NZ_SBIU01000006.1, forward strand.
CTGACCGACGAGGCCAGCGTCCGGGGTGCCGACCGCGGCGCGGTCGTCGACGACGTGCTGGACCGGGTCGAGGTGCCGGCGGTCAAATCGCCGTAGCTCGCGCACGCCGCTTTCGGTTCGCGCGCACGCACCGCCGTCGACGCCCCGAACGTCATCGGTCCCGTTGTCGGTCGCGTGGAATCCGCCCCGGGAATTTCCGTCCGCGAGTCGACCGCCCGGCATGGTCGAGAAGGCGCGCCGAGCCGAGGTCGAGGAGCCGAGGCCCGACTCGACGTGGGCGGTGTTCGCTCGCGAGGACGCCGGCGACCCGGTCCGCCACGTGGGGACGCTCCCCGCGGGGGACGCCCGGGAGGCCCACGCCGAGGCGACGCGGCTGTTGTGCTGGTACGCCGACGAGGTGTGGGTCTGTCCGAGCGAATCGGTCCGGAAGTTCTCCGTGGACGCGGCCGAGGGTTCGGAAATCGGCGATTCGCCGGCTCACGAGCCGGCGGGCGACGAGCCCCGGACCCACGAGCTGTAGCCCTCGCGTCTCAGCGCAGCGCCAGCACCAGCAACACGACCGCCGCGACCGCGCCGACGAGCGCGACCGCGACGGCGGTGAACGTCCCGCCGGAGTCGACGCCGACCCAGTCGGTCGCGGTCACGCCCGCCAGCCGCGCGGCCGCGAGCGCGGCCAGCCCGCCCACGCCGACCGACGCGAGCCCGTGGAGGGGCTCGACCCGACTGCGCATCCCGCGGCGGCCGACCTCCGCGCCCAGCGTCGCGCCGAACGCCCCGACGTCGCGGACGACGAGCCCGGCGACCAGCCCGCCCAGCAGGACCCACAGCGGCGCGCCGACCGTGCCCGCGAACGCCGCGGCCGCGAACAGCCCGGTGCCGGCCAGCGCCGTCCCGGCCGCCCGGTCGCCGACGAACCCGAACAGGAACCACAGCGAGAGCGCGAACAGCGCGAGGGCCGCCAGCACCAGCACGCCGGCGACGAGTCCGAGGACGACCGTCTCCGAGCCGTAGAACGTCACGACGCCGTCGGCGACCTCGCGGACCCGCCCGGCCAGGGGCCGGTCGAGCCGCCCCGCGACGAAGCCGACCAGCGCCCGCCGAACCGCGCCGTGGACCGCGAAGACGCCCGCGAGCACGCCCAGCCCGGCGACGAGGGGCGCGTAGTCGGCCAGTACTTCGCGGACCGAGACGCGGGAGAACCGCCGGGCCAGCGCCGCGCTCACGGCGACCGCGCCCGCGACGAGCGCGATTCCGACCAGCGCGCGACGGAGCCCGGCCGCGGTCGTGAGTTCCACGAGCGGGCCGTAGGCGGCCCCCGGTATCACCTCGCGCGCGACGCCGGCCTCCTCGAAGAGGAAGACGAAGAGCCCGGCCAGCAGCCACAGCACGGTCACGACGAGCAGCCGATTCGTCGTCCGTTCGAGCGCGGCCACCAACTCGACCGCCTCGACGTCGCCGACCGTCGCCCCGCCCGCGAGCGCCCGCAGGGGCAGGGTCCGGACCGCCCGGTGGACAGCGAAACACGCCGCCGCGAACAGGACGCCGAAGCCGAGCGCGCCGAGACGGTCGGGTGCCGGCGCGACCAGCCAGTCGACCGCGTTCCCGAGGAGTTCGCCGGGCACCCCGGCAGCCCCGGACGCGACGTTCTCGACCAGCGCGCGACCGGCCAGCGCGACGAACGCGGTGACCGACGGTAGCGCCACGCCGGCCGCGAGGTCACGGGTCCGCCGCACCGACCGCCCCGTGAGGTCGCCCCGAATCGACGCGACCGCGCCGAAGACCGCGAGCGTCGACCCCCACAGCACCGCCAGCACGCCCACGATGCGGAGGCTCTGGCCGACCACGCCGGTCTGGGAGGCGGCGGGGAACGACGCCGCGAACGCCACGACGAACTCGTAGCCGACGCCGGCGGCGACGCCCGCGCCCGCCGGGACCAACAGCAGGCTCGCGGCCAGCGTCGCCGGCACCTGCCAGCGGTCGACGGCGAGCAGCCGGACCGCGACCGCCAGACAGACCGCGCCCGCCCCGGCGACGAGCGCGCCGGTCCGGACCCCGACGGCGGCGGTCAGCGCGGCGACGCTCCCTGCGGTCGCGACGAGCGCGAGCGTGGTGCTGGCGCGGGTCGGCGACCAGTTGGCCTCCCCGAGTCCGGCGTCGGGGTCGTCTATTTGTCCGTCTGTCATGGGTTGACTATCGACCGCAGCGAGCGTTCGAGCGCGACGTCCAGCGGGTCGTCGACGTCCCAGTCCACCACGGTCGCGCCGGCGGTCCGGAGGGCACGGAGCCTTGCGGCGCGCCGCGTCGCGGCCACGCGCCGGCCCGGCGAGTCCCCGGCGTCGCCGGTTCCGTCCCGCGCCCCGCCGGTCGCGTCCGGCGCGAGGACTGCGACGCGGTGGCCCCGCGCGGACAGCCCGCGGACCAGCGACGCGGGCCGGTCGTCGAGCACGGGTGAGACCAGCACGACCTGGGCGTCGGTCGGCAGGCGGGCCAGCAGCCGGCGGACCGTCTCGTCGTCCGCGACCGGGCGGTCGCCCGGCCGACCCCCGTCTGCGGTCGCGGCGGCCGACTCCCGGCTCCCGGTCGACGCCCGACCCCCGCCGAGCGACCCGCCGGTCCCGTCGTCGGGCACGTCCCCGGGGGCGTCCCGGTCGGCCGCGTGCGCGACCGCCTCGAACACGAGTTCGGCGCTCCCGACGCCGTCGGCGTCGGCCCACGGCAGGCCCTCGGCCGGGAGTGCGTCGGGCACGTCCTCGTCCAACAGCCCGAGCGCGGTGACGCTGGTCGCCACGCCGGCCCCGCCCAGCGCCTCGTGGAGCCGCTGGGCGGCGTACGCACAGAGCGTGGCCCCGTTCGGGTAGCCGGCGCTCGGCCGCGCCCGGGCGGCTGGTCGGGCGTCCACGACGACGACCGCGTGGGCCGACCGCTCCTCGCGGAACGCTACCGTGGTGAGGTCGCCGGTCTTGGCGAACCGCCGCCAGTCGACCCGACTCAGGGAGTCGCCCGGTCGGTACTCCCGGGTGGAGTGGAACTCGATTCCCTCCCCGCCCGCGTCGGTGCGCTGGGTGCCGACCCGCCGCGGGGTGGCCCGTGCGAACGGCGGCGCGGCCACCGACCGGGCACACGAGAGGGTCGCGTCGCCGCCGGCCGCGACCGAAAGCGTCGCGCGGTCGGTGGCGCTGACGGTCCGCACCCGGACGGCGGGGTCTTCGAACTCGTACTCGCCGGGCAGGGCCGCGACCGCGTACGAGAGGGTCGCGGACTCGCCCGGCCGGAGCGCGACGGCGGCCCGGGGCGAGCCCGACACCACCGCGAGTTCGTCGGGCACGCCGTCGACCACTCGGACGTCAGCGAGCGCGGACTCGCCGTCGTTGCGGACCGACAGCGTCACCGCGACCGTCTCGCCGGGCGCGGGACTCGACGGCTCGAACGACCGCTCGACGGTGGGCGGGGTCGCGTCCGACAGCGACGAGAGCGCGCCGAAGGCCACGTAGCCCAGCGGGACGACCGCGGCCGCGAACAGCCGAGGGTCGGCGTACAGCAGGCCGAGCGCGGCCAAAAACAGGGTCCCCGCGAGCCCGCCCCGGTAGCGCCGGACCCGGGTCCGGGTCATCGCTCACCTCCGAGCCGGTCGCGCTCGGCCGCGGCTTCGACGGCGTCGACGGTCCGGTTGATGCGACGTCGGCGCTCGGCCGGCGGGTCGAGCCACGCCCGGAGCCGGGCCGCCAGCGGGGCGTCGGGCCCGTCATCGTCGGCGAGGAACGCGGCCGCGAGCCGGTCGTCGGTCCACGCGCCGGTCTCGACCGCGCGGCGGGCCGCCTCCGGCTCGCGGCCGCCCGGGCGAGCGACCGCGTACGCGGCGGTGTCGGCCAGCGATTCGCGCACCATCCGGAGCGCGAGGTCGTCGCCCGAGCACGCCGCGCCGACCCGGTCGTCGAACGACCCGCCCGTCCGGGCCCGGCCGGCCGCGCTCGCGACCTCCGGCGCGGTGCCGGTCCGCGCGAAGCGGGCGGTCGGGCTCGCCCGGGCCGCCCGCTCGGCCGCGCGCGCCGCCGACCCGCCCCGCGCCGTCACGGCCGCGAACGCCAGCACGGCGAGGCCAAGCGCCAGCAGGAGCCGTCCGGGCGGGAGGGTCTCGACGAGCGGGTCGACCAGCGGGACGGCGTCGACGAGTTCGGGCCGGTAGGCGACCGCGCCCGCCGCGAGGGTCGCGAGCGCGCCCAGCCCGCCCAGAAGCCGGGTGCGCATCAGTCGTCACCTCCCGGCGTGGTCGCTTCCTCCGGGGCGTCTCGGCCCGCCGGACCGCCCCGTTCCGGTCCGTCCCCGCGCTCGGGGTCGTCCCCGCCGGCCGACTCGTCGGGGCTCGGGCGGGCGGCCCGCTCGATGGTCCCGACCGCGCGCTCGATGCGGGCCAGTCGGTCGGCGGGCGAGCGCGCGCCGTACTCCACGTCCCGGAAGGCGTCCCGGAGCGTCACCACCGCGCCGGCCGGCAGGTCGTCCTCGCGGATGGCGTGGGCGGCGAGTTCCCCCGGCGTGGTCGACTCGGGGTCGCGGACCGAGACGACGCCGAGGAAGTCGGCCCACGCCTCCCTGAGCGTCCGGTAGGAGTCGGCGTCGCGGTCGGGCGCGTCGGGCGCGGCTCGGACGCGCGAGCCGACCGACTCGTCGGCGGGGCCGGTCGCGCTGGCCCGCGCGGCCCGGACGCGCTCGCGCAACCAGGCTCGGAGCCGGCCGAGCAGTCCGCCCGACCACGCCCGGACGCGAGCGAGCAGTTCGCGGACGGTCGACTCGCCGGCCCGGAGGTCGCGGAGCGCCGCCAGCAGGCGGTCGAGCGCGGCCCGCGCGCGGCTGACGAGGCGTTCGAGCCCGTCCGCGACGCCGAACAGGAGCGCGACCGCGAGCCCCGGGACGGCTCGCACGCCCGCGACCAGCAGGCCCGCGAGGCGGCGCGGCCCGTAGCCGCGCCGCCGAGCTCCGTAGCCGAGCCCGCCGACGACCAGCGCCGCCCCGCCGAGCACCGCCGCGAGGTTCGCGAACAGCCCCGAGACGGTGGTCCGGTCGGTCTGGCCGCGGGCCGAGACGACCACGTCCGCGCTCGACTGGAACGGCAGGGCCGTCGACGCGAAGCCCTCGAAGTCGGTCCTCGCGGTCGCGCCGGCGACGTCGACCCGGGCGTCCGAGGCGGGTTCGCCGCCGTAGGTCGCGGCCACCTCGACCGGCGTTCCGGGGAGCGCCAGCGGGAGCGCGGGGGCGACCGAGACGTTCAGCCGCGGTATCTCGACGGTGGTCTCGCCGGCCACGGGGCCGCGCTCGACCCGGAGGGTCGCGTTCCCCGGCGCGTCGGGTAGTCGGACCTCGGCCCGCCCGCGCCGGTCGGTACTGGCGACCCGCTCGCCGTCGAGCACCACCGTCCCGTTCCGGACCGGCACGTCCTCGACCGTCGCGGTCACGACCACCTGCGAGTCGACCGCGACGTCGCCCGACATCGACAGCGAGGCGTCGGTGGCCAGTTCGTACTCGGTGCCGTTGCCGCCGCTTCCGTCGCCCGCGGGGCTCGACTGTTGCGTCCGGGCGTCGAGCGCGAGCGACCGGAGCGGCGCGCGCGACAGGCTCATCGGCGCGTCGAGTCCCGGCGGCACCGCGGCGACGCCGGACCCGTCCGGCGGGTCGACCCCGCCGCCGAGCGCGTCGACGTCGTCGGCCGTGCTCGCGCCGCCGTCGGCGACCGTGACGGTCAGGTTCTCGACGTAGGGCACCTGCGCGGTCACGGTCCCGTCCTCGCCGGTGGTGCCGACGCGCTCGCCGTCGAAGCGGACGGCCACGCCGGCGGCGGGGCTCCCGCCGTCGCTGACCTCGACCGTCACCGTCGCGCCCGGGACCGGCGTCCGGTTGAGCGCCACGTCGTACTCGTCGTCGTCCGGGGAGTCGTCGTCCGGTTCGTCGTCGGACGAGGAGTCGTCGTCCGGGGAGTCCTCGCCGGACGCGGTGGTCGTCGGGGCCTGTTCGGTCGTGGTCGGCTCCGAGCCGTCCGACTCGGACTCGCCGGATTCGGTCCCGGACTCGCCCGTCGTCGGGGCGTCGCTCGTCGCGGTGGCGTCGTCGCTCGCCCCGGTCGACGCGTCGCCGCCCGACGAGGACTCGCCCGTCGTTCCGTCGGCGGTGGGAGGGCCGTCGTCGCCGGGGGTCCCGTCGGACTCGCCAGCGCCCTCCGACGACCCGGCGTCGGTGGACTCCCCGGACGACCCGTTCGGCGAGAGCCGCTCGCCGGGGCTGCCGGGTTCGGTCGGCTGGTAGTCGCCGGCGTCGGTCCCGGTCTCGTTCGCGAGCGCCCGCTGCTCGGACTGGAGGCGCTCGCTGCCCGGCGTGGGGTCGAACGTCACCCACCCGACGTCCGGGAAGTACACCTCGACCCACGCGTGGGCGTTCATCTCCCGGACCTCGTAGGTGTTGGGCGCGACCCGCTGGCCGGTGGAGTAGCCCACCGCGTACCGGGCGGGCACGTCCTGAGTCCGGAGCATCGCGGTCATCGCGGTCGCGAAGTACTCGCAGTACCCCTCCTCCATCTCGAAGACGAACTCGGAGGCGACGTCGCCCTCCGGGGCGGCGGCGTCAAGCGAGTAGTTCTTGGTCGACTCCAGCCACGACTCGACGCGCACGGCGGCGTCGTACGGCGAGTCGGCGTCGGCGGTCAACTCGTCGGTGAACGTCGCGAGCTCGTCGGTGCCGTCGGGAAGCCCGGTGTACCGACGCTCCAGTTCGTCCGGATACGCCCGGCCCGCGGTCCGGAGGACGTCGGGGTCGTCGGCCGGTCGGTGGCTGACTCCCGAGTAGCTCGCGCCCGCCGGGACGCGGTCGTCGGTCGCGAACGCCCGCCGGTCGGTGACCAGCACCGAGTCGGTCGTCACTCCCTCGTCGCCCGAGAGAGTCGCGGGCCGCCAGACGCTCGGGAGCGCGGTCGCCGACCGGTTGAGCGTCACCCGGTACTCGACCTCCCGGTCGCGGAGGCCGTCGCCGGCTATCGGGCCGTCGTAGGGCCGGCGCTCGCCGGTCCGCTCCCAGCCCGAGCCGGTGTAGGCGTCGTACGCGCCGGTCCGCCAGTAGGCCGGGGCGGTGCTCTGCACGACGAAGTGGACCGAGGGGTCCTGCGAGCGGAAGGTGGCGTTCTCGCCGGCCATCGACCCGCCGACCGAGGTCTCGCCGCCCGGGTTCAGCGCGCCGAGTCCGCCGCCGGACCCGGCCCCTCCGGGAATCGACCCCTCGGCCGGGAGGCCGGAGCCGGCACCGCCGCTTCCGGGGTCGCCGTAGAGGTTCACGTCGTGCTGGGGCACGGCCGAGCCGACCGGCGTGCGCCCGAGGCCGCCCTCCGATATCGCCGGGACGACGCTGCCCGCGAGGACGACCGCCACCACGCACGCTATCGTCAGGAGCGCGCGCAGCCGGTCGCGCTTCGAGTCGCCGTCGGACGGGAGCGTCGGGAGCTTCTCGGACATGAGGTGGTCGTTCCGATGGGAGCCGACCGGGCCGAGTCGGTCGGCCGGGACGGCCGGAGTGGTTCGTCGTGCCGCGGGGACGGTCGGCGGCGCGGTTCGTTGCCGATACGTGAACGAGTCACGTGAAAAGCGTGTTGGAACGCGGGAATTTCGCGGCCCGCGTCGAGTCCCGCGGTCGCGTTCGCTCCGGTCCGAGCGTTCCGCCGGCACCACGCGCCGGCCCGGCCGGCGACACCGAACGAGGGACGCGCCCGGACCTGCCCCGCGAGAGGCGCGAGCCGACGTGACGCGGCGAGCGGACGTGACGCCGCGGGCCGACGGGGTGGTTCAGAACGTTTCGTTCAGCGCCAGTCCGACCACCGCGTCGTCGAGGGGTTCGCCGTCCTCGCGGATTCGGACGACCGGCGCGCCGGTCACCCGGAGCCACTCGTCGTCGCTCTCACCAGAGAGCCTGACGGTCGGGTCCTCCCCGCGGTCGCTCGCACCCGCGCTGGCGTCCGCGCGGTCGCGCCTCGCGCTCCGCTGCTCGGAAGCGTCGAGCGGGGCGGCGGCCTCGTCGCGGGCCACGACCGGGACGTTTTCGAGGTGCGGGTCCACCTCGCGCAGGAGGCTCCGGTACTCGACTACTAGGTCGGCTGCCGCTTCGGCGGCGGCCGGCGACGGGAACGACTGGCCCCGGACGGGGACGGGTCGCTTGCCCGAGAGCGGGCAGACGACCGCGTACTCGCCGTCGGGGTCGGTGAGGTCGTCGAGCGTCCGCTGGAGGGTTTCGAGGCGGTCGGCCATAGGGTCGGTTGCGAGAGGGCAGACCAGCCGCTAAGTAGTTTCGGAACGCGCATCGGCAGCGAGACTGATACGACAGGCCCGCGAGGTGAACGGCGGGGAGTCGGTGGTCTCGGGTCAGAGCTTCGAGTCCAGTTGGCGCTCGATGGCGTCGTCGGGCAGCGGTTCCCCGTCGCGCCGAACGTGGACCAGCGGGGCGTTGTCCATCCGGAGCCACTCGCGCTCGCCGCCGCCCGACAGCATCACCGACCGGGAGGTACGGGGCAGGCCGTTCTCGCGCAGGCCGCCGACGCGCTCGCGGGTCGAGACGAGGGTGAGCGCCTCGCCCGACAGTTCGTACACCGAGAGCCGGCGTTCGGGGAGGTCGGCGTCGGACTCCCGGAGTTCGTCCCGGTAGGTCCGCGCGAGGTCGGCCGCCGATTCGGCGGCCTCCTCGGTGGGGAATCGCCTGCCGGTCAGCGGCGCGGGGCAGTCGTCGGTGTCGGCGCACGCGACGTAGAAGTCGCCGTCGTCGTCGCACAGGTCGGCGATCTCGCGGCGGATGCTGGCGAGGGAGTCGGCCATGATTTAGGCTTGCCTAATCCAAATTAGGCCACCCTAAAAGAGGTTTCGGTCGGAGCGACTCCCGGCGAGGCGGCGCGGGCCGTCGGCTATCCCGAATACGCTTCGACCAACCCCGCCAGGGTCTCCTGGTCGACCGCGTCCTCGACACGCTCGGCGCGCTCGCCGTCGGCGTACACGTCGATGGTCGGCGTCCTCTCGACGTCGTGTTCGAGCGCGAGCTTCTGGTGGTGGACGACGTTGACCTTCGCGACCGCCGCGAACGTCTCGCGAGCGACCGACTCGACGACCGGGTGGAGGCGCTGGCCCGCGCCGCCGCCGGCGTAGTAGTGGACCACCACCACGTCGTGTGCGGCCACGGTGTCCGCGAAGTTCTGCGAGCCGTCGACGTACACGGGCGCTTTCGGGGTCTCGGAGCCGTGCTCCCGGAGGAGTTCGCGCTTCTTTCGCTCGCGGACCGCGTCGATGTCCTCGTCGTCACCCATTTGGTCGAGGGTTTCGCGGCGCTCGACTTAACTTTGCGGCTCGTTTCTCAGCGCCGAGAATCACGCCCGCTACGCCCGGCTGCGTCGGTCAGTTCCGCCAGCAGGAACCGGGCCTGCTCGCGGTCGAGCGGGTCGTTGGCGTTGCCACAGTGGGGCGACTGGACGCAGGCCGGACAGCCCCCGACCGCGCCGCAGTCGCAGGCCCCTATCATCTCGGCGGTGGTCGCCAGCAGGTCCTCGACCGTCCGGTAGCCCTCCCGGACCAGTCCGACGCCGCCGGGATAGCCGTCGTAGACGAAGACGGTGCTCGCGCCGGTGTGGGGGTGCATCGGCGTCGAGAGGCCCCCGACGTCCGCGCGGTCACAGAGGAGTTCGAGCGGGAACAGCGATATCAGACCGTGTTCGGCGGCGTGGATGCCGCCGGCGAAGTCCCCCTGCGCGCGCATCGCGGCTTCGAGGTCGTCGGGGACGGTGAAGTAGAGGGCTTTCGTCCGCAACGAGACCTCCGGAAGGTCCAGCGACTCCCGACCCAGCGTCTCTCCCGACGGGTCGCGGCGCTCGAATCCCGTAATCTGTTTGCGCACGGTCACGTCTGCGAACCGGACCGGCACGTCCTCGCGGGCCGACAGGCGCTTCTCGCGGCGGTCGGCCTCGACCGTTATCTCCTTCTCGTGGAGGACCTTCGTGTGGTAGTCGGCCCACGTCGGCGAGAGTTCGGCTATCTCGCGGTCGAGGTCGAGGTCGACCACCTCGTAGGACTGGCCCTGATGGTGGTAGATGGCTCCCGGGTGGGCGTCGGTCAGCGCGTCGTCGAACGGCAGGCTGGCGACGGTCTCGCCGTTGCGCCGGTCCACGAGGTTCACCTCCCGGTCGTCGATGGACCGGAGGCTCATCTCGTGCTGGGGGCTTCCCTCGCCGTCGTAGGTCCAGCGCACCCCGTCGTCGGTGTCTCTGCGCTCCAGCAGTCCGTCGGCTTCGAGGTCCGCGACGAGGTCCCGGAACGACTCGCCGAAGAAGCCGTCGTCGTCAGGCGAGAGCCACGTCTCGCGGGCGGCCGACAGCACGTGGTCGGGGAGGAGCTGGTCGTTCGCGGGGTTGACCACGGCGCGCTCGGGGTCGCCCTCGAACAGGTCGTCGGGGTTGTTCGCGAGGTACTGGTCGAGCTGGTCCTCGCCCGCGACCAGCGCCACCAGCGCGGGGTCGTCGCCCCGACCCGCGCGTCCGGCCTGCTGGAACGTGGCCATCCGGGTGCCGGGGTAGCCGTCGAGCAACACGGCGTCGAGGCCGCCGATGTCGACGCCGAGTTCCAAGGCGTTCGTGCTCCAGACGCCCCGAACCGAGCCGTCCTGCAAGCCCTCCTCGATTTCCGTCCGGCGGTCGTTCTTCAGCGCAGCCTGATACGCGGTCACGTCCGACGCGAGGTCGCCGTGGCCCCTGTTTCGGAGTTCGTCGGCGCTCTCCATCGCCCACTGCTCGGCGGCCTGCCGGGCGCGGGTGAACGCCAGCGTCTGGTAGCCCTTCGATACGAGGTCGGCGAACAGCCGCTTGGTCTCGGCGTGGTTGGACCTGCGGCGGCCCGACGTGCCGGCCTGCGGGTTCTCGTACTCGGGGGGATTCCACACCAGCCAGTGTTTCGGGCCGGCGTCGCTGGCGTCCTCGTCGACGAGTCGGAACGACGAGTCGTCCCGTCCAGTCACGGTCGCGGCGTGTTCGACCGGGTTGCCGATGGTGGCCGAACAGCAGACGAAGTCGGGGTCCGCGTCGAATCGCTCGCAGACGCGCCGGAGGCGTCGCAAGACGAGCGCGACGTGGCTCCCGAACACGCCCCGGTACTCGTGGACCTCGTCGAGCACGACGGTTTCGAGGCCCCGGAAGAACCAGTCCCACAGCCGGTGGGCGTGGGGCAACAGCGCGTAGTGGAGCATGTCGGGGTTCGTGAGCACGACGGTCGGCTGGCGGTCCCTGACCGCGCGCTTGTCGGACTTGCTGAGTCGGCCGGTGTACTGGGCGACCGAGACGCGGCTTCCGAACCCGAGGTCGCGGGCCAGCGCCGAGAGGGTCTCCTCCTGGTCGTTGATGAGCGCGTTCTGGGGCGCGACGTAGAGAGTGCGCCCGCCGTGGTCCATCGCGCGCTCGAACGCCGGGACGGTGTACGCGAAGCTCTTCCCGCTGGCGGTCGGCGTGGCGACCACGACGTCGTCGCCGTCCCGGACCGCCTCGATGGCCTCGACCTGATGGCGGTAGAGGCCGTCTATCCCGCGCTCGTCGAGCGCGCCCACGAGTCTGGGTTCGAGGTCGACGTCGCGAAACTCCCCGTCCCGACCCGGAACGACCCGACGGTCCTCGATCTGGGCGTCGTAGTAGGGTCGTCCGCGAAGCCACTCGATGGTCTCGTCCACGAGTCGCGGGTAGGGTCGGAGTGGCTAACCGCTTTCGCCGTGGGGCGGAACTGAACCGGGGACTCGAAACGGGACTCGGCTTTCCTAATCGGGAACCGGCGTTCCGATTTCGGGAAGAATGGTTAAGGGATTGTGAGTCGTGGTCGGGACGGGGGAACGACGATGTCCGACGAGAAGCCACACGCCAGCGGGAGTATCGAAGCGGGCGACACCAGCAAACGGGTCGGGATGGAGTCGATTCGGGAGCGCGGGCTCGACCCCGAGGAACTGCGCGAGAAGCTCATCGACGCCATCGGGGCGGAGTTCACGACCTACTACTACTACACCAACCTCCGGATGCATCTGGCGGGCCACGAGGACTACAAGGAGATAACCGAGGACGCGCGGCTCGAAGACCGCGCGCACTTCGAGTTGGTCGCGCCCCGGGTGTACGAACTCGGGGGGCACCTGCCCAACGACATCCGGGAGTTCGCCGACCGGGCGTCGTGTCCGGACGCGGAGGTGCCGGTCCCCTACGACGACGAGGGCGGGCGACTCCAGGTCGAGGACCTCACCGCCGAGGACGTCCTGGAGGTCCTGCTGGAGGCCGAGCGGTGTGCCATCCGGACGTGGAGCGAGGTCTGTGACATGACGCGGGGCAAGGACCCCCGGACCTACGACATGGCCCAGCGCATCCTCCACGAGGAGGTCGAACACGAGGCGTGGTTCGTGGAACTCCTCAGCATGGAGCGCGACGGCGAGATAAACCCGGCGGGCCACTTCGTCCGGGGCGAACCCGGCGACGCGCCCTACTCGACCAACCGGCGCATCAACGACTCGGCGTAGCGTCGACGACTCGCCGCGATTCGACCGCGCGCGCTCGGTGACGCCTTCCACCGCGGACGCGCTCGACGACGCCTTAGACCGAACTGCGCTCGGTGACACCTTCCACCGGGTCGCGCTCGGCGAACCGGACGACGGGGCGGGACTGAAAGGGGCCGCCCGGTCGCGTTCAGTGTAGTCGTCTGAGCGACCCCTATCGGCGCGCGGTTTGCGCCGATATGTCGCTCAGCGACCGCGAGCGGGCGGGGGCTTTCGAAGCCGTGTTCAGTCCGGACGTAGCTGTCGCGTCGGATTCGACGAGGACCGACAGCGAGCAGGTCGATTGTGGAGCCATCACGTTCATGCGCGTTTGCCAACTAAACAACGAGGTGACGAGCTACACCGTCGAGATAGAGGTGCCCGAGGACTGCGGCATCGAGCAGGCTGGCGAGACCGTCACCGTCGAGGTCCCCGAGACGGAGTACGTCCTCTCGGCCGCCCGAAGTCAGGGCGTCTGGCTCCCCGCCGACTGCCAGCAGGGCTGGTGTACCACCTGCGCCGCTCGACTGCTCGACGGCGAGGTCGACCAGTCCGACGCCAAGCGCTACTACGACGCCGACGAGGCGGCCGGGCTGGTTCTGCCCTGCACCGCCAAACCCGCGTCGGACCTCCGGATTCGGGCCTGCCAGTACGACGCGATGCTCGACCACCGCGCGAGCCACGACCTGCCGCCGGGGCGGTCGAAGCGGTAGCGCGCGGTCGGCGACCCGGCGATTCTCGGGCCGACCGACTTTTTCCGCCGACCGTCGTACTCCGAGCCATGGGGGAGTACCACGGCGTCCTCGTCTACGACGGCGAGTGTCCGTTCTGCTCGGCGGCCGCGACGGCGCTCAGGCGGGTGCAGGGCGTCGGCGCAATCGCGTGGGGCGACGACTCCGCCCAGTCGTTCCTCGCCGCCCAGTTCGGCGAGCCGCCATTCGCGCTCGTCTTCGCCGACTCGCGCGAGCAGCGGGTGTACATCGGCCGCGAGGCCGCCCGCGAACTCTGCGAGCGCGCGGGGCTGCCCGTGCTGATTCGGGACGTGCTGGGCGACAACTACGAGTCGATCGCCGACGCCGTCCGGACCGTGACGGGAGCGGAGGGCGACCCGGACCCGTACCACGGGGCGTATCCGATGGCCGACGAGGCGCGCGAGGCGTTCGACGACCTCGCGGCCGACGCGTGGCACACCGCGAAAGTGCGGGAGTAGGACGGGTTCGGTGCCGTGTGTTGACGTCGACTCCGGGACATCGGCAGTAGCTAGCTCCGTGGTACTACCGGTCCGGTTCGGGCAGACCGAGGCTGCGGAGACGCCGCAATCGCACTGTGACCGCACCACGACAACGACCACACCGTACCGCGCCGCGACCCCGAGCGACCGCGCCGAAACCGCCTGCAACCGCGCCGCGACCGCGCCGGCGCGCACCAGTGGCCGGTCGAAGCCGCCGCGACCGGCCTATCTGTCGCGCGTGACGGTTTCGCCGGGCGCGGTGGTCGCGTCCTCCGAGAGTTTCACGCCGGGGTTGAGGCTGGTGTTGATGCCGGTCTTCGCGCGGTCGCCGACCACGACGCCGAACTTCCGGCGGCCCGTCGACACCCGCTCGCCCTTCACGGTCATTTTTACGGGTTCGCCGTCGTGGCGGAGGTTCGCGACGTTCGTGCCCGCCCCGAAGTTGACCTCCCGACCCAGCACGCTGTCGCCGACGTAGCTCAAATGCGCGACGTGCGAGCCCCGGCCCACCACGCTGTTTTTGAGTTCGACGCTGTGACCGACCTTCGCGTTCTCACAGACGAGCGTCGCGCCCCTGATGTACGCGTTCGGGCCGACGCTCGCGCCCGACCGAATCAACGTGGGCCCTTCGACGACGACGCCCGCGTCCACAGTTGCGCCGTCCTCGACCACCACCTCGCCCCGGAGGTCGGCGTCGGCGTGGACGTCGCCGTCGATACGTCGGTCGAGCTCACCCAGCTTCCACTCGTTGGCTTCCAATAGCTCCCACGGCCGACCCACGTCCAGCCACTGGTCCAGCTCGGCGTAACTCACGTCGTATTCGTCGACGACGCGCGCGAAGACGTCGGTGATTTCGTGTTCGCCGCGCTCGCTCGCGGGCACGTCCAGCCATTCTCGCGCCTCGCCGGGAAACACGTACGCCCCCGTGTTCGCGAGGTTGGTCGGCGGCTCGGCCGGCTTCTCCACGATGCTCGTGACCGCGCCATCCGCCGTCGAGACGACGCCGTAGTTCTGTGGGTCCGCGACTCGATGGACGCCCACGCTCGGCCCGTCCGCGAACAGGTCCGCGACCGCGTCGGCGTCGTAGAGATTGTCGCCGTTCAACACTGCAAACGGCCCGTCGAGGTGCTCGCGGGCCGCCCGCACCGCGTCCGCCGTCCCCGCCTGCTCGGACTGCACCGCATAGCGCACCGGCACGCCCGCGTACTCCGCCCCGAAGTACTCCCGGACCGCCTCGGCCTCGTACCCCACCACGAATATCAGTTCGCTCGCGCCCGCCCGCACGGCCGCCTCGGCCGCGTGGGCCGCCAGTGGCCGGTCGCCCACCGGCACCATCGGCTTCGGCCGCGACCCCGACACCGGCCGCAACCGCGTCCCTTCCCCAGCCGCGAGGATGACTGCTTGCATGGACGGACGATTCGAGCGCGCCGCTTAAAGAGTCCCGGAGTCGGCCGGGTTCGGACAGGGGGCTTAAATGCCGTGACTGATACCACCGCGAGCTTTTCCCTCCCGACTATCTCTTTCGAGATAGGAGATGGGGGGCTTCGGTCGGGCCGGACGCCCCACCTCGCGACTCGCATCCGTGCGAGCCGTGGAGACGTGCCGTCCCCGCACGACACGTCCCCGGCGGCGGAAGTCCCTGGAAGGCAATGACTTAATACGTGCCGTACCGTCACCGACTGTAACTGTGGAACCGCTCGATTCGCCCGCTTGTCAGGACGCCTGACCGACCCCGACGATAGACAACGAATGAACATCGATACATCCGACAGGAAGCAGTTAGAAGCGTGTTCCAACGTCCTCCTGCTCGCACCGCTGACCCCGACCGGCAACCGCGCCTGTCTGGAACTGCTCGCTGCGACGTCGCCCCCCGAGTCCGCGAACGTCGCCGCAGTCACGTACACGCCCCCGCCCGAGACGTGGGTCTCCGACTGGCGGACCCACGTCGACGGGTTGCCCGCGGAGCTGGCGTTCATCCACGCCAACACCGTGGAGGCGACCGGGGCCGAGGGGGAGTCCGGAGTCCCGGACGACGTGCCCGTCTCGCGGGTGGACCCGAACCAGCCGATGGACATCGTCGCGCCCCTGAGCGAGCAGTTGACCCGATGGGAGGGGAACGGCAACCAGACGCTGGTCGCGGTCCAGACGCTGACCATCCTGCTGGAGTACGTCGACTTCGACACCGCGTTCCGATACCTCCACATCCTCACCCACCGGGTGCAGGCCGCCGACGCCATCGGCTTCTACCACATGGACCCGGACATCCACGACGAGGAGACGGTCAACGCGCTGAAGACGCTGTTCGACGCCGTGGTCGAGGTGAGCGACGACGGCGAGACGTGGTCGGTCAGCGAGACGTACGGCGACCGGAGCGCGACCAGCGACCACGTCCAGACCCACGACACCGACGTCTCGGCTTCCGACGACGACGGGCTGTTCGCGTCCATCCGGGAGTCGCTGGCCGGCGTGTTCTCCGGGCAGGAGCGGGCGACGCCCGACGTCGACGCCGAAGACGTCTCGCCCGGCGGGACGCCCCCGGCCGAGTCCGACGTGGACGAACTCCCCGACGAGGCGATGCTCACCGACGAGGACCGAATCAGGGAGCTACTCACCCAGTACGGGGGTCGGATGAAGCAGGCCGACGTGACCGAGGAGACCGAGTGGTCGAAGTCCACGGTGAGTCGAAAGCTCTCGAAGATGGAGGAGAAGGGACTCGTCACCCGGGTACAGGTCGGGCGGGGGAACCTCGTCTTCCTCAGCGGATACGAGCCCGAGACGGCCAAATCGCCCTTCGAGCAGGAGACCGACTGACCATGCGAACGACCACGCCACCGTCCGACGCTCGCACCGACCGGCGAGGCTGCCGACCGAGCGCTCCGACCCACATCCGTTTAAGTCCGCCCCGACATGAGTGATTCACTACAGCGTGGAAGCGACCTCCCAATCATGCCCAAGGACGCCACAGTGCTGATAGTCGACGACGAGCGACCGATAACCGACGCGTACGCCCAGTGGCTGGACGACCAGTACACGGTCCGGACGGCGTACAGCGGCTCCGAAGCGCTCGACGAACTCGACGACGCGGTCGACGTGGTGCTCCTCGACCGCCGGATGCCCGACCTCTCGGGCGAGGACGTCCTCGACGAAATCCACGAGCGGGACCTGACATGCCGGGTCGCGCTCGTCTCGGCGGTCGAACCCGACTTCGACATCCTCGAACTCGGGTTCGACGCCTACCTCGAGAAGCCGGTCTCGGACGCCGAGGACCTGCTCTCGACCGTCGAGACCCTGCTCCGGCGTACGACCTACGACGCCCAGATGCGGCGGTTCCTCTCGCTGGCGAACAAGAAGGCCGCGCTGGAGACCAAGAAGACGCCCGAGGAACTCGCCGCCAACGACGAGTACGAGCACCTCACCGAGGAACTCGCCGACCTCCGTGGCCGGCTCTCGGCCACCGCGACCGCCCTCAACGACGAGGACCTCCGCGCGGAGTTCTACGACGACGCGGCGTTCGACGACGACCCCACCGACGAGTAGGCCGCCCCGCCCGCGAGGGCGACGCCACTCGTCTCGTCGCTCGCCCCTCGACGCGGACGCGGACGTCGAGCCGATTACTCCCCGTCGCCCCGACCGGCCCGAGACTCGCGTGCGCTGGCGTCGGCCGGCCGCCGCGCGTCGAGGCTCGGTAGGTTCGGGTCCCGGTAGGGGTTCCGGCCGTAGACGGCGTCTTCGAGGCCCTGCTCGCGGAGCTGTTCTTTCAGGACGCGCCGGAGGCGGTTGAGGCTGGTGACGTTCAGGTCGTACTTTGCGACCAGTTCCGAGAACGCCGCCTCGTCGGTAATCGAGCGGAACTGGTCGTAGAGGTCGGTGAGTCGCTCGGGCGAGAGCCCGGCTATCCACTCCTCGTCGTGGAGCCCGAGGTGGCGCTCGCGCTCGCGGTCGACGACGTGGCGGATGACGACCAGCGCGACCTTCGGAATCGCGCGCTGGCTCCCGAACGCCGTGAGGTCGAGGTCGGACATGATGCCGACCACGCGGTCGCGCTGCCACGGCGTCAGCGAGAGGTCGTTGCACAGCGCCTGCGAGATGCGGAGCTTGTCGAGCCGGTGCATCCGCGAGCTGTGGCCCGCCATCGCAGAGTGGCGCTCCTCGTGGAGCCGCCGGACGCTCTCCGAGAGGTCGGCGTCGGGCGACTCCGCCCGCCCGATCTGGGTCGCGCTCGGCGTCACCGGCCCCCACTTGCGCACCGTCCGGTCGCGCTGGAGGTCGGCGCGTCCGACCGCGCCGTCGCCGGGTCGCTGGCTCAGCGGGCGCTCGAGGGCTTCTTCGTCCTCGAACGCCCCGGACTGCCACGTCGCCTGCGGGTCGGTCCCCCCGTCGGTCATCGTCTCGGCGTACTCGGCCCGGACAGTTTAAAGGTCCGCCTCGCGAAACTGCCGAGTCGGCGATACGTTCGACGCTTCGAAGCGAGCGACGCGACGACGTCGGGTCAATCCTCACGCACAGAACGAGACCGCCTTCCCGTCGTATCTACCCGTTGTCGCCAGAATCACTTAAACGAACGTCACACCGGCCCACGACGACCCGACCCGGTTTCGCTGCGGGCGGTTCCGGGACGAAGCTCGGACCACTGGCTCGGGGGTCAAATCGAGACGAGTCGGAGAATCCCGTGGCCGAAATCTCCCGGAACCGGGCCCACTTCCCTCTATATCTCCCCGTTGTCGCCAGAACCACTTAAAGGGCGGCTCGGTGGGCGCGAGACCGGCAGTCGACTTCGTTCCGCCGGCCGACCACAAAATCAAGTGCCCCCGGTGAACACTCCCCAGTATCGCGATGATAGAAGTCGAGAATCTCCGCAAACAGTACGGCGGGTTCACCGCCGTCGAGGGGAGCAGCTTCTCGGTCCCCGAAGGCGAGGTGTTCGGCGTGGTCGGGCCGAACGGCGCGGGCAAGACCACGACGCTCAAGATGCTCGCCGGGCTGATCGAGCCCACGTCCGGGTCGGCCCGCGTGGCGGGCTACGACGCCCAGGACCCCGAGATGCGCGCCCACCTGGGCTTTCTCCCCGAGGAGTCGCCGCTGTACGAGGACATGACCGCGCTGTCGTACCTCCGGTTCTTCGCGGACCTCTACGACGTGCCCCGGAAGACGGCCGACGAGCGCATCCACGACACGCTCGACCGACTCGACCTCGACCACCGCGAGCGCCCCATCGGCGACATGTCCAAGGGAATGACCCGGAAGGTCGCCATCGCGCGCTCGCTGGTCAACGACCCCGACGTGTTGGTCTACGACGAGCCCGCCAGCGGGCTCGACCCCCTCACCACCAACTACATCATCGAGTTCACCCGCGACCTCGCCGAATCGGGCAAGACGGTGCTGTTCAGCGCCCACAACCTCTTCCACGTCGAGAGCATCTGCGACCGCGTCGCGGTGATGAACGACGGTCGAATCGTCGCGCGCGGGAGCGTCGAGGACATCCGCGAGGAGCACGGCCGGACCGAGTACCGCGTCTACACCACGGTCGAAGTCGAGGGGTCGGAGCCGGTCACCCCCGACGGGGCGGCCGCCGGCGTCGGCGAGAACGGGCGCTACCGGCGCACGGTCGAGAGCATGGACGCGGTCGAGGAGACCCGCGAACTCGCCGCGCGGGCCGGCGGTGAAGTGGAGGACATCCAGACCCACACGCCCAGCCTCGAGGACATCTTTCTCGACATCGCCGAGGGGTCCCCGGACGTGGAGGGCCGGCCGTGAAGGCGGACGCGACGCTCCGAATCGCCAGGTGGGAGGTCACGAAGAACGCGGGCCAACTCGACCGCCGGACGCTCGCCGCCATCGGCGTCGTCCTCGTGCTGGTCGCCGGCCTCACGCCGCTAGTCGCCAGCGAGGGCATCTCGCTCGACGAGGGCATCTACCGCGTGGGCGTGGCCGACGACAGCCCGTACCACGACGCCGTGGTCAACGACTCGACGTTCGTCGCGGTCGAGCCCGACACCGAGGCGTTCCAGCGCGGCGAGATCGACGTGCTGATTCTTCCCGGCGGACCGCCGGTCGGGGCAGAGACGCCCAAGGGCCAGGCCGCCGTCTCGGAACTGGGCTCGACCATCCGGGCGTACAACGACGAACTGATGGTCCTCGAACCCAACCGGACCGCCGCGTTTCCGGTGAACGTCTCGCTCCGATACGCCTCCCAGAACGTCTCGGCCGCACCCAGCGGGTCGGGAGCCGCCGAGTCGCCACCGGCCACCCAGACGCCCGACGACGGCGAGGTCGCGCTCGGCGATAGCGGTGGGGGCGGCGATGACGGTGGGGGCGGCGACGGCGGTGGGAGCAGCGGCGACGACGGGAACAGCGCGACCGATTCGGACGGCCAGAGCGCGGTCGCCCCGCCCTCGGTCGGGGGCGGGTCCTCGCTGTTCGCCGCCGACAACCCCGGCGGCACGCCCGCAGACATCACGCCGCCGTTCCCCTTCGAGTCGCTGGTGCTGGCGTTCGCGTTCGTGTTGCCGATGAACTTCGTGATTCAGGCCTACGCCTCCAGCGTGCTGAACGAGCGAATCAACTCGCGGGGCGAACTCCTGCTGGTCTCGCCGGTCTCGCGGGGCGACATCGTCGCGGGCAAGACCCTGCCGTACCTGCTCGGGATGGTCGCCATCGCCACGCTGACCGCGTTCGGCATCGCGGGGCTGACCCCCGCAGGCGGCGACGCGCCGGCCGAGATAGCGTCCACCGTGGCGGTGTCGGTCGCGGCGGTCGCGCCCATCGCGTTGCTGTTTCTGGCCTGCGCGTTCGTCGGCGCGATGTTCGCCCGGTCGTTCAAGGAACTCACCTTCGTCACGGTCGCGCTCTCGGTGTTGTTGACCTCCTACGCGTTCATCCCCGCCATCTTCACCGACGTCCACCCCATCGCGGCCATCTCGCCGCTGACGCTCGTGGTCCGGACGCTCGGCGGCGGCGGGGTCCCGCTGGTCGACTACGTATTCTCGACGCTCCCGCTGTTTCTGGCCGCCGGGACGCTGTTCGCGCTCGGCGCGGGCGTCTACCGCGAGGAGGACATGTTCACCCAGCGGTCGGTGCCGCTCAAGTTCCTCGACGCGCTCGACGGCCAGATTTCGAGTCCCCGGAGCGTGGCGACGGTGAGCGCGCTCTCGATTCCGTTCGTCTTCGTCGCGGAACTGCTCGCGGTCGCGCTCCTGTTCGCGCTCCCGGTCTCGGTGTCGATTCCCGCGCTGTTGGTCGCCATCGCCGTAATCGAGGAGGTCGCCAAGAGCGTCGGCATCTACGCCGGCTTCGCTCACGACCGGTTCGACCGGTCGCTCCGGTCGGTGGCGTGGCTGGGCTTCCTGTCGGGGCTGGGCTTTTTCCTCGCCGAGAAGGCGGTCGCGGTCGCCCAACTGGTCGGGCTGCCGGAACTCGAACTCGGGCGGGCGGCCTTCGGCACCGTCACGGGGCTTGGCATCGAGGCGTCGCCGCTCGTGCTGGTGGGCCTGCTGTTCGCGCCCCTCGCACTCCACGCGGTAACTGCGGCGACGACCGCGCTCGGCGCGAGTCGGAGTCGGAACGCCTACCTCGGGTCGCTCGCGGTGGCGGTGCTGGTCCACGTCGCCTACAACCTAACGGTGGTGAACTTCCTTGGATAAGCGCCTCACGGTCGCGCGCCGGGAGCTCGCCTCGCTCCGGAGCGAGAAGACCATCGTGCTCGCCATCCTCATCCAGCTGTTCATCGCGGCGTTCTCGTCGTTCCTCGCGGTCGGACTCGTCTCGCTGTACGACCCCGGCTCGGTCTCGGGCGGATTCGAGGTGGAGTTCGCGGTGGCCGGCGAGGGCGGCGACGAGCTCGCGCCCGTGATAGCCCGCGAGGACGGCTGGCGGGCCGTGCGGTATCCCGACTACGACACCGCGATGGACGACTTTCAGTCGGGCGAGGTCCACGCCGTCCTCTACGTCGACCGACTGCCGGACGGCCGGGCCGACGTGGAGGCGGTCGTGCCCGACGGCAACGTGCGGACCACGCTGGTCGTCACGCAGGTCCGGGACGCGCTCGACGCCTTCGAGCAGGCCGAGCGCACGCGCCTCGACGCCCATCTCGAACGCACGCCGCTCGACCCGCCGGCCGAGGACGGGTCGAGCCCGTACTTCGGGTTCACCTACACCGCGTTGCTCCCGCTGTTGATGTTCCTCCCGGTGTTCCTCAGCGGGAGCGTCGCGGTCGACGCCATCGCCGAGGAGTTCGACCGGGGCACGCTCGAACTGCTCCGGGTCACGCCCCTGACCGGGACCGACATCGTGGACGGCAAGCTGCTGGCGATGGGCGCGCTCGCGCCGGTCCAGGCGGGCGCGTGGCTCGCGCTGCTGTCGCTCAACGGCACCGCCATCTCGAACCCGGTCGAGATTCTCCTCTTGGTGACCGGGCTCTCGGCCGGCGTCGTGGCGCTGGGCGCGGGTGCCGCGCTGGCGTTCCGGGACCGCAAGCAGGCCCAGTTCCTCTTCTCGATGGGCGTGTTAATCGCGCTCAGCGCGACCTACCTCCTGCCCGAATCGCCGCCGAACGCGGTCGCCAAACTCGCCATCGGGAGCCCGACGACGGCGACGCACCTCGCGGTCGCGGCCTACGTCGTCGTCTCGCTCGCGGCGTTCGTCATCCTCCGACGCGCGGTGGCGACGCGGGGGTTGGGCGAGTGAGCGAGAGAAGACACGGACCGGAACCCCGTCTCTCGGCCGACGTGAACCGCCGTCGCTTCCTCGGGGCGCTCGGTGCCGGCTGGTCGCTCCTGACGGCCGGCTGCGCGGAGTCGCTCCCGACCGCCGACCACCCGCCGGACGCGTCCGCCGTGTTCGCGGGACACCGGTTCGAGGGGGCGGAACTCGTCGTCGACTTCCGCGAGGAGATCGACGTCCAGCGGGCCGTCCTCTTCGACGGCGACACCGACGAGGAGTACGAGACGGTCGAGCGACCACGGGGGACCGCCCGATTCAGGGTCGTGTTCCCCGACCGGCTGGCGACGGCCGTCGGCAGTTCGCTCCGCGTGAAAGCCGAGACGCCGGACGGATGGGCCCGCCGGTGGATACCCGAAATAGTCCACGCCCACGTCGACGGCGTCGAAGTCCTGCCCGACGGACGCGCCCGGTTCGCAGTCGAGAACCAGGGCGAGGCACCGCTCCTCGTCCGGTTCGTCGGCGTCCACGGCGACGTTCCGAACCCGACCGTCGACCCGCAGGCCGAGTCGTTCGACCGAGCGTCGCTCGGCCTCGAACCGGGGGTCGTCGGCGTCGGGTCGAACCGACCGCTCTCGCCGTCCCGGACCGACCTCGTCGTCCCGGCGGGCGGGACCGCACCGTTCGAGACGACGTACGCGCCGTTCGCGTTTCCGGACGGAGCCGCCGAGGGCGACTGCGACGGCTCCGAGCGCACCGGCGAGGTCACGGTCGTCCACGCCTCGGGCGGGAGCGCGGCGTACACGTTCGACTACCGACTCGACGGCGAGCCGACCGGCCTTGACGGCCGGTCGGCGGCGGTCTGTGGCGGTGGCCGTTCGACTACCGACTCGACGGCGAGCCGACCGGCCTTGACGGCCGGTCGGCGGCGGTCTGTGGCGGTGGCGACTGAGACACCGCTGGACCGACGCCGGCGCGAACGGTCGAGTCCACGGACTCGTCGCCGCCGGGTCGCGGACGGTCGACGGTCGGACTGGCTCCGCTACCGGCGGGTCCGGTCGTCGTCGGTGTCCCTGCGGGCGACCCGCTCGGCCGACTCGCGGTCCATCACCTGCCGACCGTCGCGCTCGGCGGCGACCGCCGCGTAGAGGAGCAGGCCGCCGCCGACGCAGACGACCAGCATCAGCACGGCGATCGTGACTCCGAACATGGGGCCTACCCGAGGAACACGTCCACGATGTCGCTCCCGGCCGACCCGGTGTCGCGGTACAGTTCGGAGTAGCCACAGTGGACGCACGAGACGACCTGGAAGTTGTTCGTCTGGATGTCGAACATCTTGGAGAGGCCGCCGCCGGTCGTCGATATCTTGCCGACGTCGGTCTCGGTGTGGCCGCACTTCGGACAGCCGCGTTCGCTGCTCGCGGGGTCAGGGGTGTCGTCGAAGGGCATTGTCGGGGATTCTCCGAGTACCGGCAAGAACTTTGTGGGGTCTCGCCCGTCCGAATCGACGGGGCGGGTCGGCAGCCGCGAGTCGCCTCACTCGCGGCGGCGGTCGACCACGTCGAGGTCCCAGAACGCGGTGGTCGACGCCGTGGTCGCGCTCGTCGGAGTCGGACATGCCGCGCGATTCGGCGAGGAAAGACGTGAATAGGTCGACACATTTCGGCGTGCCCGGTCCGAAATTCTTAACCGAGCGCGACCGAATCACGAATCAACGACGCCCGATGAGGCCGTTCGGCTGAGGGCGCTCGGAGGGTCGACGCGAACCGAACCGCCCGCGTCGACGCTCTGCTCTCTTGCCTTCGAGCGTGATTCGCCAGCACCGCGAAAGCAAACCGTTTTCCGCCCGCTAACCGTACGCGACAGCCAATGCGAGCGTGGCTCTCGGTCTACCTGAAGGGTGCGTTCATGGGCGTCGCGGAGGGAATCCCCGGCGTCTCGGGCGGCACCATCGCGCTGATAACCGGCATCTACGAGCGACTCGTCGGTGCTGTCGCCGCGTTCGAACCGCGCGTGCTGACCGACCTGCCCCGGGCGTACGACGCCGACGCTCGCGGTCGAATCGTCGCCGTCCTCCGCGAGATGGACGTCGCCTTCCTCGCGGTGTTGTTGGCCGGGATGTTCACGTCCCTCGTGGGCGTGACCGGCATCATCGACGCGGTCCGAAATTCGCATCAGGCACTGCTGTACGCCTTCTTCTTCGGGCTTATCGCGGCGTCGGCGGTCGTGCTGTGGAGCGAGTTCCGGGTCGACACCACCGGCGAGAGGATAGTCGCGGTCGCCGGCTTCGCGGTCGCGTTCCTGCTCGCGGGAGCCTCGGAAGGCGGGTCGACGGTCTCACACGCGCCACTGTTGCTGTTCGCCGTGGGCGCGCTCGTCGTCAGTGCGATGGTGCTTCCCGGCGTATCGGGGTCGTTCCTGCTGTTGTTGCTGGGCCAGTACGAGTTCATGATAGGAGCGCTTCACGGCTTCCTCGACGCGGCGGCCGAGACCGTCCGAGGCGGGCCGCTCGACGCGCTGCTCGCGCCGGGCGTCAGCGTCGTCTCGTTCAGCGCGGGCATGGCGGTCGGCATCCTCACGTTCGCCCGCGTCGTGGAGTGGGCGCTCGCCAACCACCGGCAGGTGACGCTTACCTTCCTCATCGCGCTGATGGTCGGGGCGCTCCGGCTTCCGGTCGAGCGCGTCGTCGCTGCGGGCGACGCGTGGCCCGTCGCGCGCGTCGGCGCGGTCCTGCTCGCGGGTGCGGTCGGCGCGGCCGGCGTCCTGCTGATGGACCACTACACCGACGACCTCGAATACGGTCCCGAGGGGAGTTCGGAGCCGGCACCGACCGCGCGGACCGACTGAGGACCGATTACGTCCCGAATAGCGCCCGGAGGACCTTCGACTCGGCTTTGCGGAGGTGTTCGGACGCCGTACTCGGCGCGCAGTCCAGTTCGGCCGCCACGTCCTCGTGGGACGCGGTGCGGGGCACGTCGTAGTAGCCCAGCGCCAGCGCCGCCTCGACCGCCTCGCGCTGTCGGGCCGAGAGCGCCGAGACCGCCGTCTCCGTGGTGGTCGCGGTGCCGCCGACGCGCTCGATTTCGAACTCGATGTCGTCGGGCGCGTTCCCGTTCAGCGACTGGAGCGCGTCGTCGTCGCCCACCAACTCGAACGTGACGCCCCCGTCGTCGGTGTGTTCGAGCGGCGAGGTGACCACGACGCCGCCCTCGCGGTACGTCTCGAACAGCTCCCGGAGGAGCGGCGTGGTCTCGGCACGCACGGCGGCGTAGAACCCCCGGTCGTCGACCGGCGTCAGGTCGCACGACAGCACTTCGGGGACGTCGGCCAGTTCGGCCGCGAACGCCTCGCGGTCGCCCTCGACGTAGAAGACGTGCGCGATGGTTTGCCCGACCATGTTCCAGTGGACCATCTCCGCGAGGTCGACGTAGTCGCGCTCGGCCAGCAGCGTGTGGACCGGGTGGACCTCGGCGTCGGGCGCGTAGAAGGTCAACTGGAGGCGTCGCACGACCGGCGTCTCGCTCGCCGGCCTCTTAAAACCGCCGCGCTGATTCGGCACAACCGCTACCGCCCCTGCGGTCGACCCCTCACGCATGAGAGTCTTCGTCGCCGGCGCGACGGGCGTCCTCGGGCATCGACTCGTGAGCGAACTCGCCGACCGGGACCACGAGGTTCTCGGGCTGACCCGCGACGACTCGGGCGACCGGGTGGTCGAGGAGGCGGGCGGCGTCCCCCGACGCGGGGACGTACTCGACCGCGAGTCGCTCCGCGAGGCGTGCGCGAGTGGAGGCGGCCCCGGAGCCGAGAACGGCGTCGACGCGGTGGTCCACGCCGCCACCGCCATCCCCACGGGGGAGAGTCCGACCGCCGACGACTGGGAGCGCAACGACCGCGTGCGACGCGAGGGCGCGCGCAACCTGACGGCCGTGGCGAGCGAGGCGGGGGCCGACCGGTTCGTGCAGGCCAGCGTGGTGTGGCTCGCTCGCCGACCGGACGGCTCGGCGTTCGACGAGTCGGCCGACCCGAACCCGGACCCAACCACGCAGTCGGCGCTCGACGCCGAGCGAATCGCGCGCGAAGCGGGGCGAGCGGAGGGCTTCGAGTCGGTCGTCCTCCGATGCGGGTTCTTCTACGCTCACGACTCGGCACACGTCCGCACCTTCGGCGAGCGACTGCTCGACGGGGAGATGCCGATTCCGGGCGGCGGCCTGCTCGGTCGCCGGGACGCCGACCTCTCGTTGCTCCACGCCGACGACGCCGCGACGGCCTTCGCGGCGGCGGTCGAGGGCGACGCCGCCGGACTGTACCACGTCGTCGACGACGACCCCGTGGCGACCGCGACGCTGTTGGGCGCGCTCGCCGACCGCCTCGACGCGCCCGACCCCCGGCGAGTGCCGAGGTGGCTGGCGAAGCACCTCGCGGACGAGGACGTGATTCGCCTGCTGACCAACCCGATGCCGACCAGCGCGGGGCCGTTCCGCAGGGACTTCGACTGGGAGCCGGAGTATCCCACGTATCGGGAGGGACTCGACGCGGTGGTCAGGCGGTGGCGGGCCGACGGGACGCTGGTCGAGACGCCGGACGGCTACGAGTGGCGCGGGAAGGGCAAGACGCGTCCGAAGGGCGAGGCGTGACTCCCGGAGCCGTTCACTCGCCGTCCACCAGCGCCGCCTCCAGCACCTCCATCGGATGTCGGACCTCGTAGCGCGTGCCGTGTTCCATCTGCATCGCGCAGGTGGGACACTCGGTCAGCCCGGTCTCGGCGTCGGCCTCGTCCATGTGTTCGAACATCTCCGCGCCGATCTCCATCGAGGCGTCGTACTTCTCGGCCTTCCAGCCGTACGTGCCCGAGATGCCCGAACACGAGGGGCCGACGTCCTCGGCGCTCGCGCCGTCGAGGCGGTCGAGAAGTTCGACCGCCTGCCCCGCGATGCCCTGATTCCGGGCGTGACAGGGCGCGTGGTACGCGAACCCGGAATCGTCGAGGTCGACCTCGGCGTCGTCGAGCGCGCCGTCGAGGTCCTCGTGAACGCGGAGGAACTCGGCCGCCTCGTAGGTCCGGGCCGCCACGCTCGCGGTGCCCTCGAAGTCGAACAGTTCAGGGTACTCCTGTCGGAGCGCCATCGAGCAGGAGGTACACGAGGCGACGACGTCGGCCCCGTCCTCGATGGCGGCGGCGAGTTCCCGGACGTTGGTCTCGGCCGCCCGGCGGGCGTCGTCGAGCATCCCGTTGGCGAACATCGGCGTGCCCGAACACTTCTGGGGCGGGACCAGCACTTCGTAGCCGAAGTGTTCGAGCACCCGGACCGTCGCCTTGCCGACCTCGGGCGTGTTGTAGTTGGAGTAACAGCCGTGGAAGTAGGCGACGCGCTTCTCGTCGGACTCGACGCGCGACCCTCCCCTCTCCGTCCACCACTCGCGGAACGTCTCGGTCGCGAACTCGGGGAACTCGCGCTCGCTCGTGACCCCCAGCAGTCGCTCGTTGACCGCCTGCACGAGCGAGTTGTTCAGCACGAAGTTGGCGAGTCGCGGGACCGTGCTGGCGAGGCCCGCCAGCGTGCCGTAGTTCGACAGCAGCCGGTTCCGGACGTACTCCCGCGAGAGTTTGTCCATCTGCTCGTCGACGTACTCCCCCCGAGCCGTGTTGTGCATCTGACTCAGGGGCACGTCCGAGGGACACGCCGAGTCACACCGCATGCAGTTCGAACACGACAGCACCGAGTCGTCGACGTCGTGGTCCTCCTTGCGCTTGAGCCGCCACTGCTCGGGCCCCTGAAACTTCGGGCCGGGGAACTCGTCGTCGACTTCCGCGACCGGGCAGTTGGTGTCGCAGGTCGAACACTTGTAACAGTCGTCGCTCCCCGGTCGGAGGTCCATCTCCTCGCTCGACTCGAACACCTGTACCGGTTCGAACTCGTCGGGGTCGGTCACGTCCTCGTCGCTCGCGTCGGTCACGTCCTCAGTTTCACTCATCGAGACACCTCCTTCGCCGCCGCGCGTCCGGCCGCCAGCCCCGTGGCCAGCGAGACGCCCGCGCCGGACTTCTCCGCCGCAAAGTCGTACCCGCCCAGCACCGCACCGGCGGCCCGCAGATTGTCGACCGCCACCGTCCCCGCCGAGTCGAGCGGTCGCAGGTCGTCGTCGGTTTCGACCCCGAACCGGGCGAACGCGTGGTCGCCGAACGCCCCGTCGGCCGACCAGTCGTAGCGGTCGTCGGGGTGAGCGACGTGGCAGTCGAATATCGGCTCCCGGACCCGCTCGCGGTCCGAGTCGACCCCCTTGCCGACGAGTCCGCCGGTCGCCAGCACGAACTGGTCGGCGTGGAACGGGACGGCCGCGCCGTTGCGGTCGACCCGGACGGCCCGGACGCGCTCGTCCTCGCTCCCCTCGTAGCCCACGACCGGATTTCCGGTCGTGAACCGCACCCCGGCGTCCCGGCAGGCCCGCCGGAGCGCGCCGTCGAGGCGCATCCCCGGGAGACTGGGCGGCCCGGTCGGCACCTCGAAGACGGCCGCGCCGAGTTCGGCTTCGAGGTCGGCCACCACGCTCGGGGGGTCGTGCTGGCCGAGCAGCGCCGGGAACCCCACGCGCTCGGCGTCGCCGAGGTGGGGTTCGACGGTTTCCGCGAGCGCGCGCCGGGCCGGGAGCGTGGTCGAGTAGGCGTCCCGCCCGCGCCCGGCGTCGCCGCCCCGGACCTCGACGCGCTCGTCGGCGTCGAGCGCGTCCGCGAGTCGAGTTCTGGCGGCGTCGGCCCGGAACTCGCCGGGGAACCGGACGGTCGCGCCCCGCACCTCGAAGGGGACGCCCGCCGCTCGGAGGTGGTCGGCCGCGAGGGGCGCGTCGAAGTCCGTGACGGTCTCGAAGCCCACCAGCAGGGTCGAACGGTCGTCGCTGGCGAGGCCATCGGCCACGGTCGCCGGATATCTGGCCGTGGGCTTGACCGTCCCGCCGTGGGTCGGCACCAGCGCGTTGCGGTCGGTGTGACCGCCCCGGTAGCGGTCGCCGACAACCTCGTCGAACAGCGCGAGCGCCTCCCGGACCGTCCCGACGCCAACGGTTCGATACGGGTGGCGCTCGGGCAGGCCGGGAATCGCGTCGAACGGGTCGGCGAGCGGTCCGCCGGACCGCTCGCCGACCTCGGGTTCGTCGGACGTGGATTCGCCGATAGCCGACTCGTCGGCCTCGGACTCGCCGACTTCGGGCCGATACCCCAGCACGTCGACCAGTCCGCTGGCGCTCTTCAGGGTCGAGTCCTTGTGCGAGACCACCCGGACCGCCGCGCCCTCGCGGGCGGCCGCGAGCGCGGCGACCATTCCGGCGAGACCGCCGCCCACGACGGTCACGTCGTCCTCAATCGCCATCGCTGACCTCCGCACCGCCCGAGTCGAACGCCCCGAAATCGAGGGGTCCGTCCCGCGTCGCGGGGTCGCGGTCCCGGTTCATCGTGGTCGCGTGGAGCGCGTAGTTGAGCGCGGCCTGCGAGAGCTGTTCGCCCCACAGCGCGTGGCGCTCGCCCGTCCAGCGCTCTTCGAACAGTTCGTCGAGCGCCGCGCGGGCCTGCACCTCGTCGTACTCGGGGTGGAGTTCGGCCGCCAGTCGGTGACAGCAAAAGCCCCCCTGACAGTTGCCCATCGAGGCGCGGGTCCGGAGCCGGACGGCGTTGAGGTCGGTGCCCGACTCCTCGATGGCGTCCCGGACCTCAGCGCGGGTGACGGCCTCGCAGTCACAGAGGACGGGGTTCGGCCCCTCGGTCGAAAGCACCTCGTCGGCGCGCGAGCCGAGGCGCTGGACGCTCCGGCGGCCGACCGGCGAGCGCAGGCCGAACTCGTCCATGTACTCCCGGAGGACCGAGAAGTCCTCGCTGCCGGGCAGCGGTTCGTCGGCGGTCCGACAGGTGGCGGAGACGCCGAGTTCCGCGCAGACGTGGTCGGCGACGTCCTCGGCCATCAGCCGGTAGGTCGTGAACTTGCCGCCGACGACGGTGGTGAAGCCGGCGACGCCGTCCCGGTCGGCGTGGTCGAGCAGGAAGTAGTCGCGGGTGACGTCGGTCGGGTCCTCGGTACCGGTGCCCGGCGGTTCGTAGAGGGGTCGCACGCCCCAGAACGACCGGACGGTCCGGGCCTCCGAGAGGATGGGGACGAGGTCCGAGAGTTCGTCTATCAGCAGGTCGACCTCCCACCGCTCCTCTGGGTAATCCTCCGGGTCGTCGACCTCCACGTCGGTCGTGCCCAGAATGGCGGTCGCCTCGTGGGGCACCACGATGTCGGCGTCGCCCTTGGGCTGGCACCGGTTGAGGACGGTGTCGACCTGCCGGCAGTTGGCCACCACCATCGCGCCCTTCGAGGGTCGGACCGCGACCTCGACGCCGGCCATCTCGCCGAGTCGCCCGGCCCACGCCCCCGTGGCGTTGACGACGTGGTCGGCCGTGATGCGCTCGCGCTCGCCGGCTTTGCGGTGTTCGCGTTCGCCCGGCCCGGAGTCGTGGCGCACCTCGACGCCGGCGACGCGTCCCGAACTTTCCGCCCGGAGCACGTCGACCACCTCGGCGTGGGTCTCGATTCGCGCGCCGTGTCGCTCGGCGCTGGCGGCGTTGGCGACGCAGAGCCGGAACGGGTCGACCGCGCCGTCCGGCACCCGAATCGCGCGCTTTACGTCCTCGGTGAGGTATGGTTCCTCCTCGCGGGCCTGTTCGGCGGTCAGTACCTCGGCCGGAATCCCGCAGTCCCGACAGGCCGCCAGCTTCTCCTCGAAGTAGTCGTCGGAATCGTCCGCCAGTTGGACGAACTGGCCGCCGGTCATCTCGACGCAGTGGGCGGCGATGTCCCGGAGGACGCGGTTCTCGGCGATGCACTCCTCGGCGCTCGCCCGGTCGGAGACGGCGTAGCGCCCGCCGCTGTGGAGCAGTCCGTGCATCCGGCCGGTGGTGCCGTGGGTCAGGTTGCCCTGCTCGACGAGGGTGACCTCGACCCCGCGCATGGCGAGGTCGCGGGCCACGCCACAGCCGGTCGACCCGCCGCCGACCACGACGACCTCCGTGTCCGTCATTCGGTTTGGCGTTGGCCGCCGGAGACTTGAGTGTACCGCTGTCGGCGACTCGTCGCCTCGCGGGCCGCGGACTCGCGCGGTCGCTCCCCGCAGAGTCGCTCGGTTACCCCTCGACGCTCTCGGGCCGACCGCGCCGCCGCGAGCGGCGGGCCGAATCGCTTCGCAAACGTGTTAACCCCCGGAGCGAAATCCTCCCGCATGGTCACTTCGAGCGCTCCGGGCAAGGTCTACCTGTTCGGGGAGCACGCGGTCGTCTACGGCGAGCCGGCGGTGCCCTGCGCCATCGAGCGCCGGGCGCGGGTCACCGTCACCGAGCGGGCCGACGACCGCATCCGGGTCCACGCGGAGGACCTGAGCCTCGACGGGTTCACGGTCGAGTACGGCAGCGACGCCGGCGGGACCCCCGACGTGAACGTTTCCGAGTCGGTGGTCGAGGCGGGCGTCCGGTACGTCGACGCGGCGGTCGAGCAGGCCCGCGACGCGGCCGACGCTCCGAGCGCGGGCTTCGACGTCGACGTCGAGAGCGAGATTCCGCTCGGCGCGGGACTCGGGTCGTCGGCCGCCGTCGTGTCGGCGGCCATCGACGCCGCGACCCGCGAACTCGGCGTCGAACTCGACGAGGCGGAACTGGCCGACCGGGCCTATCGTGCGGAGTTCGACGCCCAGGACGGCGAGGCCTCGCGCGCGGACACCTACTGCGTCACGGTCGGCGGCGCGGTCCGGGTCGAGGGCGACGACTGCCGGTCCATCGAGGCCCCGGACCTGCCGCTGGTGGTCGGTTTCGACGGCGGGTCGGGCGACACGGGCGAGCTGGTCGCTGGCGTGCGCCGACTCCGCGAGGAGTACGACTTCGCGGCCGACACGGTCGAGACCGTGGGCGACCTCGTGCGCTCGGGCGAGGACGCGCTCGCGGCGGGCGACCTCGAGGAGTTGGGTCGGCTCATGAACTTCAATCACGGACTGCTCGCGGCGCTGGGCGTCTCCTCGCGGTCGCTCGACAGCATGGTGTGGGCCGCCCGCGACGCGGACGCGCTCGGGGCCAAGCTCACCGGCGCTGGCGGGGGCGGCTGTATCGTCGCGCTCGACCCGACCGACGAGACCGAGACCGCGCTGGCGTTCACGCCCGGCTGCGAGGACGCGTTTCGGGCCGAACTCGACCGCGAGGGCGTCCGGGTGGAGGCGGCCTGAGATGGCGGGCGACATCGTCGTCCTCAAGCTCGGCGGGAGCGTCATCACGGAGAAAGACGACCCCGAGACGCTGGACGGCCCGGCGCTCGACGCGGCGGCCGACGCCGTGGCCGACGCGCTGGCGGCCGACGTTTCGAACCTCGTGGTGGTCCACGGCGCGGGGAGCTTCGGCCACCACTACGCCAGCCGCCACGGCGTCTCGAAGACCGAGGGCTCGCACGAGGCGGGCGCGGCGGTCGAGATACACCGCTCGATGCAGACCCTCGACGAGTTCGTGCTGGCTCGGCTCCACGACCGGGACGTGCCCGCCGTGCCGGTCCACCCGTTCTCGGCGGCCAGTCGGGACCGCGACGGGACGCTGACCTTCCCGACCGGGCAGGTCCGGACGATGCTCGGCGAGGGGTTCGTCCCCGTCCTCCACGGCGACGTGGTGGCCCACGAGGGCGCGGGCGTGACCATCCTCAGCGGCGACGAGGTGGTCGTCGAGGTCGCCGAGGCCGTCGAGGCCGACCGCGTGGGCTTTTGCTCGACCGTGCCGGGCGTCCTCGACGAGGCCGACGCGGTGATTCCGGAGATTCGGTCGTACGACGAGGTGGCCCCATACCTCGGCGACAGCGACGCTACCGACGTGACCGGCGGGATGGCGGGGAAGGTCCGGGAACTGCTCGAACTGGGCGCGCCCGCCTCCATCTTCGGTCCGGACGCGCTCGCGGAATTTCTGGCGGGGGAGACGCCGGGGACGCGAATCGACGCGGAGTGAGGTCGGGACGGAGAGTTCGGAGTGGCGACTGTTCGTGATTCAGCGTCGGCGCGTGCTGGCGCGGCCTCCGTGCCGCGCCGAAGCGCGCGAGGTCTTGCTGAGCGAAGCGAAGCAAGGCTCGGAAGACGCGGTTTGTCTTCCGGCGGCTGAGGACCGCAGCAACGCGAGGACCGCAAGCGGTTGGGGAGGCGTGAGGCTCGCGGTTGCGGTCGCGGTTGCGGTTGCGGTCGCGGTTGCGGTGCTGTGCGAGTGCGGTCGCTCATTTGTCTCGGCAATAGCTAGCTTCTTCGTCGCCGTCCACGAGTCTGCAGGGTCAACCACGACAGCGACCGTACCTAGCGCTTGCGCCGACGAGAACCGCGACAGCACCGCGACCGCAACGACAACCGCCGCGACCGCAACCGTCACCGCGACAACCGCCGCGACCGCAACCGTCACCGCGACCGTCGCTATTCTTGAGCCAATGAAACCCGCGACAGCGTCCGCAACCGCGTCCACACCGACAACCGCTAGTCTCGCTTCCGACCCGACTCCGAGAGATTCAAGGCTCGGCCCGCACCCATACCACTCGATGGACCACGACCACCTCGTCACGACGAAACAGCTCTCGCGGGCGGACGTCGAGCGCGTCCTCGACCGGGCGGCCGAGATCGACGCCGACCCGGCCGCGTTCGCCCAGCGCCACGACGACGCCATACTCGGATTGCTGTTCTTCGAGCCGAGCACCCGGACCAAGATGAGCTTCGAGACCGCGATCAAGCGGCTGGGCGGCGACGCGGTCGACATGGGGAGCGTCGACTCCTCGTCGGTCAAGAAGGGCGAGAGCCTCGCCGACACCGCGCGGGTCGTCGAGGGGTACGCCGACGCGCTCGTGTTGCGCCACCCGAGCCAAGGCGCGGCCCGGATGGCCAGCGAGTTCGTGGACGTCCCGCTGCTCAACGCCGGCGACGGCGCGGGCCACCACCCGACCCAGACCCTGCTCGACCTCTACACCGTCCGGGAGTCGGCGGGGCTGGACGACCTCACGGTCGGCATCATGGGCGACCTGAAGTACGGCCGGACCGTCCACTCGCTGGCCCACGCGCTGGCCAACTTCGACGCCGACCAGCACTTCGTGAGCCCCGAGAGCCTGCAACTCCCGCGAAACGTGCGCTACGACCTCCACGAGTCGGGCGCGAGCGTCCGCGAACACACCGAACTCGACGCGGTGTTGCCCGAACTCGACGTGCTGTACGTCACCCGCATCCAGCGCGAGCGCTTCCCCGACGAGAACGAGTACCAGCAGGTCGCCGGCGAGTACGGCATCGACCTCGACACGCTCGAGGCCGCCAAGGACGACCTGACCGTGATGCACCCGCTGCCCCGCGTCGACGAGATAGCGCCCGAGGTCGACGACACGCGGTACGCGAACTACTTCGAGCAGGCCCACAACGGCGTGCCGGTCCGGATGGCGCTGCTCGACCTCATGTTGGAGGGAGACCGATGAGCGACCACGAACTCCGCGTCAGCAAGATACGCGACGGCACCGTCCTCGACCACATCCGCGCCGGGCAGGCGCTCAACGTCCTCGCCATCCTCGGCATCGACGGCACCGGCGGGGAGACGGTCAGCGTCGGCATGAACGTCCCGAGCGACCGGATGGGTCGCAAGGACATCGTGAAGGTCGAGGGCCGCGAACTCAACCAGGACGAGGTGGACGTGCTGTCGCTCATCGCGCCCGAGGCCACCATCAACATCGTCCGGGAGTACGACGTGGTCGAGAAGCAGTACCTCGACCGGCCCGAGCGCGTCGTCGGCGTGCTGTCGTGCCCGAACCACGACTGCATCACCAACGCCGACGAGCCCGTCGACACCGAGTTCGAGGTGCTCGACGACGGCGTGCGATGTGCCTACTGCGAGACCATCCTGCGCGAGGATTTGGCGGCCCACATCGGCGTCGCGTAGGTTTCGGTCGCGGCCGTGGCGATTACGAGTCCGAGACCCGGTGCGGCGGTCAGTCCGCCGACGGCCCCCGACCGCCGCTTCGGCTCGCGCTCCGCACGCCGCGAACGTAGGTCGTGGCGAGGACGGTGGCGAGGCCGAGCGTTCCGAGGGCGCGGGCGACCGGGAGTTCGACTACCGGCGGGAGATTCCGGGGGAGGACGAACGCCTCGACCGCCATCACGCCGACGGCGAGCGCGAGCACCGCGAGCCACAGCCACATCGTCGCGTACCCGAGTTCGTCGAGGTGGGCAGTTTTCGCGGCGTGACCGACGGCGGCGACGCCGGTCAGGACCGGTGCGACCAGAAGTCGCCGGGCCGGGTGTATTACCAGAACACCGACGCCGAGCGTTATCGCGGTGAAGTACACGAGCATCGAGAGGGCGCGGTGTACCGGACGGCGACTACTCATCGCCGGGTGGTACTCGGCAGACAATAAAACGGTTTCCCGGGCGAGGCGCGGGGCGACCGGCGAGGGGGTTCCGCGCGGCAGGTCGAACCCCAGGCGCGTCCGACGAACGTTAGACTCGCGGGGAAACGCGACAGGTCGGGACTAACCGGCTCGAAACCTCGCGTTACGGCCGAAAACGGTCAGAACGGTCGAGTTCGTTTATTCGGCGCATCGGCGTAGACGCCCGGAGGATGAGACCACGAGCCGCGTTCGCCGTCGGACTCGCCGGGCTCCTGCTGGCTGGCGGGGTCGCCTCGGTCGCCGGCACCGCTCCCCTCGTCGAGCCGCACCGAGGGGACCGCGCGCCGAACGTCGCGGACCAGAGCTACGAGATATCGCTGGACAACGTCACCGTCGAGACGTGGCTACTCCGGGACGCCACGGTCCGAAACGCCACGGTCGAGGAGGTAGTCATCCACAACGCCACGACGCCCGACGGGGCGAGAGCGAACGTCACGCTCTCGAACGTCACGGTCGGCGAGTTCGCCGTCGAGCGGGGCCGACTGCTGAACGTGAGCGCGACGCGACTCGTCGTGCGGAACAAGTCGGTCCTCGACGTGCCCGGCGGGGAGTTCATCGACCCGAACGTCGAGAACCGGACCGTCAAGCGCCAGTGGACGCGCAACGCCACCGTGGCCGGCGTCGTCATCGACCGGATGCGCGTCGACGCGGCCGTCCTCTGCGCGAACGCCACGCTCGGCGAGCAGGCCGACGACCCCGCCGCGTTCGACCCGCAGGCCGGCGACGACGACCCCGCGATCACCGTCGAGAACGGCTCCGCCGAGGAGGCTCTGCTGATTCGGGGCCACGCGTCGGAGTGGCGGGTCGGGTCGGCCGACGGGCCGGCGGCCGAGAACGCGAGCCTCCCGCAGGGGTGCGAGCGCGGGCAGGGCGACGACGGCGGCGGAGATGGTGACGACGGAGGCGGAGAAGGCGACGACGCCGGGGGCGGCGACGGGGAGTAGCCGCGAGAGCGAACCACTTACCCCGCCGGCTCACCTACTTCGGGTCATGTTCGGCGTCGTCACGCGCAACGAGGAGGAACTGGAGTGGCCGGAGTTCGACGCGAGTTTCTACGAGGTCAAGGACGTGACCGGCCGGTCGGCCGAACCGGTGGCCGACGGGGTGAACATGGTGTCGTGTTTCGGCGACAACGCGGCGGTCGAGGCACGGCCGGAGCTCGCGCCCGTCAGCGACGCGGGCGAGCGCGCGACGCGCGAGCGACCCTACTTCGACTGGGCGTACGTCTGCCCGACCCGCGCGGACTACCGCGAGGGGATGTTGGAGATAATCGAGGACTGCGCCGAGGTCAACCCCGACGTGCGCCTCGACGACGTGGGATTTCCCCGCGCGGAGTACTGCCACTGCGAGCGCTGTGCCGAGCGGTTCGAAGCCAGCGAGTTCGACGACCGATTCGCGTGGCGCGCGGACGTCATCACGGAGTTCGTGGCGGAGGCCGCCGAGCGCATCCCCGGCCGGACCTACCTCACGCTCTATCCCGACCCGTATCCCGGCCACCTCTACGAGCGCTCGGGACTCGACCTCGACGCGCTCGCCGAGTACGTCGACGAGTTCGTGGTGCCGCTGTACGACATGGCCTACACCACGACCTACTGGCTCGAAACCATCGCCAGCGGGTTCGAGGACGCGCTCGACCGACCGTTCAGCGTGGAACTGTACGCGGTCGACGTGGACGTGGACAGTCTCATCCACGCGGCCGAAGTC
The DNA here is from genome assembly GCF_004765805.1 of Halorussus halobius. Classification (GTDB taxonomy): domain Archaea; phylum Halobacteriota; class Halobacteria; order Halobacteriales; family Haladaptataceae; genus Halorussus; species Halorussus halobius. The sequence goes on from NZ_SBIU01000006.1 coordinate 121,258, forward strand.
GCCGAGGCCTACGGCGAAAACGTGCTGTTCGGCTACGACGCCAGCAACGCGCGGGCCGCGCTGCGCCGGATGCAGGCCGAATCGCGCGACGGCGTTTCGCACGGATAAAACGGTGAAGCCGGGTGTCGTCGGTTCGGAAACGGGTATCGATTTGTTGCGTTGGAGCTCCACAGCTCTCGAATTTCCCACTCTCGCTAGCTACCGGGAAGGTTTCGGCGAACAGGGCGGCCGCGAGAGCGTCCGGCAGTTCCCACTCGTCGCTAGCTATTGCCGAGACAAATGAGTGACCGCACAGCCCCGCAGCGCGGCCGCGAGCCTCGCGCCTCCCCAGCCTCGGGGCGCACGAGAGCGCCCCGCTACCGTCAGAGGCGAGCTCTGACGAGCCTGCGCGCGCTTCGCTTGCGCAGACCTCGCGCGAGATGGCGGACCACGAGGGTCCGCCAGCGCGCGCCACCGTGAATTGTGGAAACGCGCGATACCGAAATGGAGTCGCGGTGGCGCGTGCCGGCGCGCTCTCTCGTGAGCGCGCCGAACCGCGCGAGGGCTGAGTAGCGCAGCGAAGCGAGCAACGCAGGCGGTTGGGGAGGTGTGAGGCCCGTGCTGTGCGGTCGCGGTGCGGTCACTCATTTGTCTCGGCAGTAGCTAGCTTCGCCGAATTTTCACCATCCCAGTCTGTCGTCAGTTTCACCGAATTTTCACCATCCCAGTCTGTCGTCAGCTTCGCCGAATTTTCACCATCCCAGTCTGTCGTCAGTTTCACCGAATCTCTCCCGGAGGCCTCTCTCTATCCATTTCACTCTAGCGCGTACTCGCGCCACGCCAGCAAATCCTCCCTGTCGCGGGTCTCTTCCGGCAACTCCCCGAACCACCGCGCGTCGGTAATCTCGCCGTCGGGGTCCGCCGGGTCGGGCGCGACCTCCTCCTCGACCCGGACCTCGAACAGCGGGAGGACGCCCCACGTCGAGTACTCGTCGCACCGGAGGTCCACCCGGACGTTCATCGCCAGTCCGTCGCAGGTCGCGTCCGCGCTCGGGTCGACGCCCGCCTCCTCGCGGAGTTCGCGCTCGGCGGCCTCGCGGAACGACTCGCCGGCGTCGGGTTCGCCGCCGGGGACGACCCACATGTCCACGCCGGCGTGCCACACCAGCAGGAGTTCGCCCGAGGGCCGGTAGACCACCGAGTGCGCGCCGTAGGGAGCGCCGCAGTCGGCGATGCGCTCGGCCAGCGTCCGGAACCGCGACCGGGAGACCCGCCGGGAGTGGGTGCGGTCGAGGAACTCCTCGTGGGCGTCGGCGAGTCGGTGATGGGCCCGTTCGGCCTGCTGTTCGGCCTGCGTGGTCAGAAACCACAGGTCGTCGACCGACGTCATCGCGGCGACGGGTGCGGACGGACTGCTCGGGACGGGGGGACTGCTCGCGGCGGACGCGCGCAAACGTCGGAGAGTGTCATAATCCGGCGATTGTGGTGCCGGCCGAATAAGCCTTCGGCCGGGACGGCGCGACTCCACAAGGACTATACCCGCCGACCGAACACCACGGAGCGATGACCGAGCCCCGAGACCGAATCGGCGGTTCCGCGTCCGGGCGCGAGTCGTTCGAGTCGCGGCGTTCGCGGGCCGCCGTCGCCCTGTTCGCCGTCGGACTCGGGGTCGTCGTCGCGAGCAGCGCGCTCTACTTCTTCGGGGTCGGAGCGTTCTCGGAGCCCGCCGCCCCGGTGCTGGGGCTGGCGCTGGGGTTGGCGTTGCTCGCGCCGCTGTCGCTCGGGTCCCGTTGACCGCTGGCGCGGCGCGTCCGCCCGCTGGCGTCGATTCGGATTGGGGGGTGTCGGGCTCGCCGACCAGCCGTCGCCGCGCCGGGTTGCGGTTTCCTCGGCGAAAGCTTTACCCCCACAGTTGTCCTACCGGGGACACGATGACCGACCAGCGACCCCCGGAGCGGCACCTGAACTCCCCCGTTCCCGGAGGTGAGGGATGGAACTGATAATCACCGAGAAGGACAACGCCGCCAGACGCATCGCGGACATCTTGAGCGGCCAGTCCGCCGAGGCCGACCGCCGGAACGGCGTCAACGTCTACGAGTGGGGCGGCCGCCGGTGCATCGGCCTCTCGGGCCACGTCGTCGGCGTCGACTTCCCCGACGAGTACAACGACTGGCGCGACGTCGAACCCGTCGAACTCATCGACGCGCCCATCGAGAAGAAAGCGACCAAGGAGAACATCGTCCGGACGCTGCGCCTGCTCGCTCGGAAGGCCGACGCGGTGACTATAGCGACCGACTACGACCGCGAGGGCGAACTCATCGGCAAGGAGGCGTGGGAACTCGTGCGCGAGGTCAACGACGACGTGCCCATCAAGCGCGTGCGGTTCTCCTCGATCACCGACAACGAGGTGACCGAGGCGTTCGAGAACCCCGACGAACTGGACTTCGACCTGGCGGCCGCCGGCGAGGCCCGCCAGGAGATAGACCTCATCTGGGGCGCGGCGCTCACCCGGTTCCTCTCGCTGTCGGCGCGCCAACTCGGCGAGGACTTCATCTCGGTGGGCCGGGTCCAGTCGCCCACCCTCAAACTCATCGTGGACCGCGAGCGCGAGATAGAGGCGTTCGACCCCGAGGACTACTGGGAACTGTTCGCCGACCTGCGGAAGGCGGCCGACGCGGCGGCCGAGGCGAACGAGGCCGACGAGGACGCGACTGCGGCGTTCGAGTCCCAGTACTTCTATCTGGACGACGACGACAACGAGGCCGAGCGCGTCTGGGACGAGGACGCCGCAACGGCGGCGTTCGATGCGCTCGACTCGGCCAGCGAGGCCATCGTCGAGCGCGTCTCGCGGCGCACCCGGACCGACGACCCGCCGGCACCGTTCGACACCACGCAGTTCATCCGCGCGGCCGGGAGCCTCGGCTACTCGGCCCAGCGCGCCATGAGCATCGCCGAGGACCTCTACACGGCGGGGTACGTCACCTACCCGCGAACCGACAACACGGTGTACCCCGACGACCTCGACCCCGAAGAGCTACTCGACACGTTCGCGGGCGACCACCGCTTCAGCGACGACGCCGAGGCGCTGCTCGAACTCGACGACGTCACGCCCACGGAGGGCGACGAGGAGACCACCGACCACCCGCCCATCCACCCGACCGAGGACGTGCCCGCGCCCGGCGACCTGAGCGACGACGAGTGGGAGGTGTACGAACTCGTCGTCCGGCGGTTTTTCGCCACGGTGGCGGAATCCGCGCGGTGGGAACACCTCAAGGTCGTGGCGAGCGTGGCGGCAGACGGCACCGACCACCGGCTCAAGTCCAACGGCAAGCGCCTCGTGAAGGAGGGGTATCACGCGGTGTACCCGTACTTCAGCACCAGCGAGAACTACGTGCCCGACGTGACCGAGGGCGAGGCGTTGGCGCTGTCGGACGCCCGCATCGAGGACAAACAGACCCAGCCGCCACGGCGGTACGGCCAGTCGCGGCTCATCGAGACCATGGAGCAGATGGGCGTCGGGACGAAGGCGACCCGCCACGAGACCATCGAGAAGCTCTACGACCGCGGCTACGTCGAGGGCGACCCGCCCAGACCGACCCAGTTGGCGAAAGCGGTCGTGACGGCGGCCGAGGAGTTCGCCGAGTTGGTGGTCAGCGAGGAGATGACCGCCGAACTGGAGGAGGACATGACCGCCATCGCGGAGGGCGAGGCCGACCTCTCGGAGGTGGCCGACGACTCCCGGGAGTACCTCGAACGCGTGTTCGAGGAGTTACGGGACTCCCGGGAGGAGGTCGGCGACCTGCTGCGGGAGTCGCTGAAGGCCGACAAGACCCTCGGCCCCTGCCCGGAGTCCGACGACGAACTCCTCGTCCGCCAGAGCCGCAACGGCTCGTACTTCGTGGGCTGTGACGGCTATCCGGACTGCGAGTACACCCTGCCGCTGCCCAACACGGGCAAGCCGCTCATCCTCGACGAGGAGTGCGACGACCACGGCCTCCATCACGTGAAGATGCTCGCGGGCCGCCAGACGTTCGTCCACGGCTGTCCGCTCTGCAAGGCCGAGGAAGCCGAGGAGGCCGACGACGAGGTCATCGGCGAGTGTCCCGACTGCGGTGGGGACGAGGGAGGGGAGCTGGCGATAAAGCACCTCCAGAACGGCTCGCGGCTCGTCGGCTGTACCCGGTATCCCGACTGCGACTACTCGCTCCCGCTGCCCCGCCGAGGCGACATCGAGGTGACCGACGACCGCTGCGACGAGCACGACCTGCCGGAGCTCGTGGTCCACAGCGGCGACGAGCCGTGGGAACTGGGCTGTCCCATCTGCAACTACCGTGAGTTCAAGGCCCGCGAGAGCGAGTCGGGGACCGACCTCGAATCGCTCGACGGCATCGGCGCGAAGACCGCCGAGAAGCTGGCCGACGCGGGCGTCGAGAGCCTCGACGACCTCAAGGACGCGGAGGTCGAGACGGTGGCCTCGGAGGTCAGCGGCGTGAGCGAGGACAGACTTCGCGGCTGGCAGGCGAAGGCCGACTGACCGCTCGCAGGCGCTTTTCGGTCAGTCCGACCTGCGCGCCCGGCCGTCGAGCTGGTCTTCGAGCGCGCCGACCACGTCGGTCAGGTACGCCGTCCCCCAGATGGCGACGATGACGCCGCCGACCGTGTCGAACATGAGGTCGCGCATCGTGTCCTCCAGCCCGTACTGGGTCAGGACCGAGTCGACGCCGACTATCGAGGCGAGGCCGGCCACGCCGAACTCGAGGACCTCCCAGACGACGCCGAACGCCATCACGAACAGCAGGATGAACACGAACATGAACTTCGGCGGGAGTTCGACGTCGTCGCTGTGCTGGTCGATGGCGCGCGTCGTGGCGTAGCCGATGGCCGCCACCAGCGACGCCGAGAGGGTGTGGGTGACGCTGTCCCACCCGATGCCCATCACCATCGCGCGGCTCTGGTACGGGCCGAGCGTGCCGACCGCGTGGAGGAACACCGCGCTGGTTATCCAGAGCGTGAGGCCGGCGTCCATCGGGATGTCGTAGTCGCGTTCGAGGAGCGCCGGCAGGAACGTGACCGCGAGCGCGACTATCGCGTTGACCATCGTGCCGATGCTGCCCCGGACGAGGCCGAGGACGAAGACGCCGACCAGCACCAGCTCCATCACGCGGGTCAACTGGCCCTGTCGGCGCTCGGAGATGCGGAGGACGTCGCGGACCCTCATCGGCCATCACCCACGCCGTCGGGGAGTCGCGGCGCGACTCGCGCGACCCGCCGGAAGTACCACTCGAAGAGCACGCCCGCCACCCCGCCGACGACGGTGGCGGCCACGAAGTCCCACATCAGCCGGTGTTCGCTGTGGAGGAACGCCGTCCCGAGGTAGACGTCCGAGAGCCACTGGACCACCGACCACGCGCCGACGGTCGCTATCGTGGCGACGACCACGAACAGCACCGCGAACCACGCGGTCATCCTGACCGACGTGAACGCGTGGAGTTCGACGGCGACGATGAGCGCCAGCGCCGCCACCGAGAGGTAGGTCGCGACCCGCGAGGTCGCCACCATCGTCGACAGCGTCCGACCGAGTATCGGGAACGCGGCGAGCGCGAGCACCTCCCACGGGAGCATTACGGACCAGTCGCGGTTGGCGGCGGCCGGAATCAGCGCCAGCGCCACGACGAACGCCGCGAATCCCGCCCACAGCAGGTTCCCGAGCAGGAAGCTGGCGACCGCGACGAGCGAGAGGAACGCCACCAACGCCCAGCCGAGACCGGCGTTGATTCGCTCGTCCTCCACGATTCGGTCGAGGGTACCCGCTGGACGGCTCATAGCTGGTGCTATGCAACCCCGGGACAAGAAAGCACAGGTCGTGCGCGCGACCGCGGTCGCCGGCCCGGCGTCGCGGACGTCGCACCGAGGCGCTCACCCCGCAGGAAACAGCACGTAGGCCAGCGCGTACGACACCGCGGCGATGCTGACCGCCCCGAGTCCCGTCATGCCCCACGTGATGGTCTCGTGCCACTCCGCCGACAGCAGCGGTCGCGAGGGCAGGAGCCGCGGCGCGACGCCGACGATGGCCAGCGCGAGTATCGTGAACACGAAGTGATACGACACCTGCAGCGTGGGCGCGGGCATCGCCACCACGGCGATGGCGTAGGCGACGCCCACGGCCGCGCGGGCGTCCAGATGCGCGAAGACGCCCCGGTCCGTGACATGGAGGTAGACGAGCCCGGCGAACCAGATGGTCGCGAGTTCGACCCCGAACACCGCGAGCAGGTTGAGCGTCGGGTCGGCCGACAGGACCACCCGGTCGGCCAACATGCCGGGGTTCGCGGCGACGCCGCCCGGTAGCCACTCGTCGAGCGGGTAGAACAGGCGGGGCGGCGCGCCCGTGAACACGTCGCCGAACGGGTGGGAAAGCAGGCCGAGCAGTCCCGCGACCAGCAGGTCCCTCGCTCCGAGGTCCGTCCACCGGTCGGCGGCGAGCGAGACCGCGACGCCCGCGAGCAGGAACGCCAGCATGACGGCCCCGCCGAGCAGGTCGCTCGCGAGGAACGCGAGCGCGACCAGCCCGGACAGGACCAGCGCGGCCGCCATCCGACCCCGGTTCGACGCGGCCCAGGCGAACCCGACCGCCGCTATCGGCCCGACCACCAGCGAATGGGTGATCGAGCGGTGGACGACGTTGGAGGTCTCCCAGAACAGTTCGGGGAACGCCCGCGCGCCGGTGGGGTCGAGCTGCGCGAGGCCGAACGCCGCGTACAGCATGTCGACGTCCGGTATCGTGGCGAACGCGCCCGCCACGACGCCGAACGCCAGCGCGCGCTCGGCCGGCCACCGCCGCGCGGCTACGGCGGTCCCGAGTGCGAACGCCACCATCGCGTGCCCGACCATCATGGAGTCGAGGGTTGGCTCCGGTCGGATATAAGCCTCTTCCTCTCGAAGACGAGTTCTCGAAAACGTGAACGCGCGCGAAGTCGCACCGAACGGACGGCTCGGAACGCCGCGCGAGCGGTCGCGACCGGACGGGCGGTCTCCCCGTTCGCGGCCCGCGGGTCGACCGGTCGGACCGACCTCCCCCGATATCGGTCCGGTCCGGGTCGACCGCGGGACGCAACCGCCGTCGGTCGCGACCCCAGTAGCGATTCCCGCTGGTCCGGTCGTGCCGTTTCGGCCCGTCTCGCCCGTCGGACGCGCCCCCGTCGCGTCCGTCGGGGCGACTACTCGTAGGCCGGACGACCGGATAAACTGGTGCGACCGTTTCCTCCGTTCAATCCGGGAAACAGTCGGTTTCGAGCCGCTCGCCCGAGCCATTCGGGCCCAACGCCGGGTTACGTTCCGGCGTCGCCGGCCAACGCCGGCATAACGCGACCTGCCGCGTGGCAACCGTTTAAGTGACCGGACGGGGAAGGTCGTCGCATGGGAGACAAACCGCAGGTAGGCGAACTGACGCCGCCGGACAGGACGCTCATGGGGCCCGGGCCGAGCGAGGTCCACCCGCGGGTGCTCCGGGCGATGAGCACGCCGCTGGTCGGCCACCTCGACCCCTCGTTCGTCGAGATCATGGACGAGGTCCAGGAGCTGCTACGGTACACCTTCCGGACCGACAACCAGTGGACCATCCCGGTGTCGGGCACCGGGTCGGCCGCGATGGAGGCCGCCATCGGCAACGTGGTCGAACCTGGCGACACGATGCTCGTCCCGACCAACGGCTACTTCGGCGGCCGGATGGCGTCGATGGCCGAGCGCGCCGGGGGCGAGGTCGTCGAGGTCGACGCGCCGTGGGGCGAGCCGCTCGACCCCGACGACGTGGCCGACGCCCTCGCGGCCCACGACCCCGACGTGTTCGGGTTCGTCCACGCCGAGACCAGCACGGGCGTCCGCCAGCCCGACGTGCCCGAACTCACGGCGGCGGCCCACGACCACGACGCGCTCGTCGTCGCCGACAGCGTGACCTCGCTCGGCGGCGTCGAGCTGCGCGTCGACGAGTGGGACGTCGACGTGGCCTACTCCGGGCCCCAGAAGTGCCTGTCGTGTCCGCCGGGCGCGAGCCCGCTCACGCTCAACGACCGCGCCATGGACAAGGTGCTGGACCGCGACGAGCCCGCCCGGTCGTGGTACCTCGACCTCTCGCTGCTCGAAGGATACTGGGGCGACGAGCGCGCGTACCACCACACCGCACCCATCACGAACGTCTACGCGCTCCGGGAGGCGCTCCGGCTCGTCGCCGAGGAGGGCATCGAGGAACGCTGGGAGCGCCACCGCGAGGTCGCCGGCGCGCTCAAGGCCGGCGTCGAGGCGATGGGACTGGAGATGAACGCGCCCGACGACTACTGGCTGCCGAGCCTCAACGCGGTCCGGGTGCCCGAGGGCGTCGTCGACACCGACGTCACCGACTACCTCATCGACCAGTACGACCTCGAGATCGCGACCGGGCTGGGCGACCTCGACGGCGACATCTTCCGCATCGGCTGCATGGGCCACTCGGCCCGGCCCGAGACGGTGTCGTATCTGATGGCGGCGCTGGGCGACGCGCTCGACGCGCAGGGCGCGGACGTCGACGTGCAGGCGGGCCTGGCCGCGACCGCGGAGAAACTGGGCGAGCGATAGCGCGACCGCTCGGAGTCGCTTTCTCGACGGAGAAGTCGGTCGGAAAGACCGGCTGCCGGCGTCTCAGACCGCCGGTGCCGAGGTGGAGGGTGCGCGAACTACCTCGTAGTCACCACACTCTCGAACGCCGATGACGGCCCACTCGTAGTCGAGGTCGGCCGCTCGAAGCTCCCGCCGGAGGTCGGGGGCGTCCTCGTCCCACGTTACGAAACAGCGGAGGTCGCCCTCGTCGGGCGCGTCCGCTGCGTCGGCCAGCGACGTCACGCGGACTGCGCGCCACTTTCGCTCGGCGAGCAACTCGTCCCCGTCGCCGCAGACGGAGTAGCCGAGGTCGCTGAAGATGGTCCGAGCCCGTTCGATGGGTGGTGTGCTAACAGTGGCCATCCACGCGGTCCTACTCCGGGTGAGGTAATAAACCTTGGTACCCAGTGTCTCATTCTATCTGACTAACCCGACGGTCGCGAGCGGTGCCCGACCAGACGCGGCCGTTCGGGCCGACTGCGGCCTCGCGATGGCGTCCCCCGCGTCGAACGCTCCGCGACTCAGCCCCGAACGAACTCCGAGAGCTTCTCGGCGATGCCGCCGGTCCTGCCGAGCTTGAGGTAGTAGGCGTCGCCGCCGTCCTCGTAGTAGTTCGGGACGTGGCGCTCGACCTCGAAGCCGAGGTGCTCGTAGAAGCCAAGCGCCTGCTCGTTGCTCGCGCGGGCGTGGCAGGTCACGGCGTCGTGGGCGTCGGCCACGCGGCCGACGAGACGCTTTCCCATGCCCTCGCCGCGGAACTCGGGGTCGACCGCCAGAAAGAGGATGTAGCCGTCGCGCCGGACGGCGGCGAACCCCATCACGCGCTCGTCGCTCTCCCGGTCGGGGCGGGTCTCGGTGGTGACGAACAGGTAGACGGTCGAGCGTCGGTACGCGTCGGTGAAGAATCCCTTGCGCTGTTTCAGCACGCCGTCCTCGTTCCGGATGCGCTGCTTGAGCTGCCACGCCTCCTCGACGTAGCTCCCGTCACCCGGTCGGGCGATCTCCGAATCGACGTTGACGCTCACTACTCCCGCGTAGGTCCGTGGCCAATATAATTCCACCGCCCGTGGTCGGCTCGGCCGCGACCGCGGACCGCCGTGCGGGCCCGGACGCCGCGGCCGGATGGGGAAGCCTTTCCGGGTGCGCTCCGTTCGCCCCGACATGGGGTACGAACTCCGCGACCACACCGCGGACGTGGCGGTCGAAGCGACCGGCCCGACGCTCGGGGCGACGTTCGCCGCGGCGGCCGACGGGATGGCCGCGGCCATGTGCGACGGGATTCCCGACGCGGGCGGCGAGCGCTTCGCGGTCGCGGTGCGAGCCGAGAGCCGCGAGGCGCTACTGTTCGACTACCTCGACGAACTCATCTACCAGCGCGACGTGCGCGGCGTCCTCCCGGTCGACAACGACGCCGAAGTCCGCGACCCCGGTGGCGACGCCCCGAACCGGGACGGCGAGTGGGCCCTCTCGGGGACCGCCCGCGGCGTCGACCTCGCGGGGCTGGGCGCGCGCGACCTCAAGGCCGTCACCTACTCCGAGATGGCGCTCGAAGCGGTCGACGACGGCTGGCGCGCGTACGTCGTCTTCGACGTTTGAGGCGACGTACCGCGTGATTCGGACGGGCCGGCGCGGGGGCCGCGACGTTTACGGCTCCTCGGCCCTTCGACGCCGACGTGAACTGGCGACGATTCGCCGCCGCGGTCGGCCTCGCGGGACTGCTCGTTCCGGGCACCGCCAGCGCCCACGTCGACTACGTGGTCGACAGCGCGGCCGACGTCGGAAACGCGCTCGGCTTCCTCGCGGACGTACTTTCGGAGCCGACCAACGCCGCGCTCGTGGGCGGCGGCGGGGTCGCGGTCGTGGTCGCGGCGCTGGCGTACCTCCGATTCAGGCCCCTGGCGCGCGACCTCGACGTCCTCCGGGTGACGCTCCGGGGGTACGACGACCTCGTGCCGTGGATGCTCCGGCTCTCGGTCGGACTCCCGTTGGTCGGGGCGGGCTTCTCGGGCTACTTGTTCAGCCCGGCCGTGCTCGCGGACGCTCGCGTCCTGCAGCTCGCGGTCGGCTTCCTCCTGCTGTTCGGACTGGCGACCCGGCTCGCGGCGCTGGTCGGGCTCGGGGCCTATCTGGTCGGCCTGCTCGGCGAGCCGACGCTGCTGCTCGCCGGCGAGTACGTCGGCGGGTTGGTCGCGATCGCCCTGCTCGGGAGCGGGCGACCCAGCGCCGACCAACTCCTCCAGCGCGTGGCCGACGCCGAGGGGACGCTGTACGGCCGGCTCGACCCGGTCCACCGCGCGGCGGCGTGGCTCAACCGCGCGGCCGACCCGTACGAGGCGTACGCGCCGACGCTGGTTCGACTCGCGCTCGGGTTCAACTTCTTCTATCTGGGGTTCACCCAGAAGCTGTTCGCGCCCGGACCGGCGCTCGCAGTGGTCGAGAAGTACGACCTGACCGCCGTGGTGCCGGTCGACCCCGGCCTCTGGGTCGTCGGCGCGGGCCTGACCGAGATGGCGGTCGGTCTCGCGCTGTTCGCCGGCCTGTTCACCCGCGCGACCGCCGCCACCGCGTTCACGATGCTGACGCTCACGCTGTTCGGCCTGCCCGACGACCCCGTGCTGGCCCACGTCACCCTGTTCGGGATGGTGTCGATGCTGTTCATCACTGGGCCGGGTCCGCTCGCGGTCGACGGCTGGCTCCGCGACCGTCTGCCCGTCGGCGCGTCGCGCCCGCGGCGGGGCGCGGACCCGCCGTCCGGCGGGGGCGACGCCGACGCGTCCCGCCCCGAAGCCGACGCGTGAGCGGGCGACGACATGGCGAAACGTATTCCGGTCGGGCGACCAACCACCGGGTATGACCGCGAGCGACGACCCGACTACCTACGACGCGGGCGACGTGACGCTCCACGAGGTCCGCGAACACGTCTGGGAGATACCGAAGGACGGCGACATGCGCGTCCCGGCGCGGGTGCTCGCCAGCGAGCAACTGCTCGACCAGATTTCCGACGACGAGACGCTCCAGCAGTTGAAGAACTCCACGCACCTGCCGGGCGTCCGGAAGTACAACGTCTGCATGCCCGACGGTCATCAGGGGTACGGTTTCCCGGTCGGCGGCGTGGCCGGCATCGACGCCGAGGACGGCTGCATCTCGCCCGGCGCTATCGGCTACGACATCAACTGCGGCGTCCGGATGGTGAAGACGGACCTCTCGTACGAGGACGTGCGCGGCCGCGAGGCGGAACTGGTCGACGCCCTCTTCGCGAACGTCCCGTCGGGGCTCGGCGGCGGCGGCATCGTCGACGGCGACATCGACGCCATCGAGGCCATCCTCGACCGGGGGATGGAGTGGGCGCTCGAAGAGGGCTGGGCGGTCGAGGCGGACCTCGCCCACTGCGAAGACGGGGGCGTCCGCCACGACTCGGACCCCGCGAAGGTTCCCCAGAAGGCCAAAGACAGGGGGAAGAACCAGATCGGCAGTCTGGGGTCGGGCAACCACTTCCTCGAGGTCCAACGCGTGACCGACACGTATCTGGACGACGTGGCCGACGCCTACGGGCTTGAGGAAGGCCAGATAGTCGTCCTCATCCACTGCGGGAGCCGAGGGCTCGGCCATCAGGTCTGCACCGAGTACCTCCGGGACATCGAGAAGGCCCACGCGGGACTGCTCTCCCGGCTTCCGGACAAGGAACTCGCGGCCGCGCCCGCCGGGAGCCAGCTCGCCGAGGACTACTACGGCGCGATGTGCGCGGCCATCAACTTCGCGTGGGTCAACCGCCAGCTCATCATGCACCGCACCCGGCAGGTGTTCGAGAAGGTGTTCGGGAGCGACTGGGAGACGCTCGGGATGGACCTGCTGTACGACGTGGCCCACAACATCGCCAAGAAGGAGGTTCACACCGTGGAGAACGGCGAGGAGCGCGAACTCTACGTCCACCGGAAGGGCGCGACCAGAGCCTTCCCCGCAGGCCATCCCGAGGTCCCCGGCGCGTACTGCGACGTGGGCCAACCCGTCATCATCCCCGGGAGCATGGGGGCGGGCAGCTACGTCCTCCGTGGCGGCGAGGCGTCGATGGCCGAGACGTTCGGTTCGACGGCCCACGGCGCGGGCCGGACCATGAGCCGCACGCAGGCCAAGCGCGACTACTGGGGCGGCGACGTGCAGGACGAACTGGAGCAAGAGCACATCTACGTCAAAGCTCAGAGCGGGGCCACCGTGGCGGAGGAGGCTCCGGGCGTCTACAAGGACGTCGACGAGGTGGTCCGGGTGTCGGACGCGCTCGGCATCGGCGACAGGGTCGCGCGGACGTATCCGGTCTGCAACATCAAGGGGTAGCGGCTCGGGGGCGTCGTTTCCGACGCCGGAGCAGGTTTGATGTAGCGCCCGACCGATTCCGGAGGCATGGCCCTCTTCGAGATGGTCGTGGTGTTCGTCGTCGGACTGCTCGCCGGCACCGTGGTCCGGTGGGTCGCGGGGCTGGCGGCCGTCGTCGCGCTCGTCCTCGCGGTCCTCGGGTTCGCGACGCCCGAGATCGGTCTCGTGACCTACGTCCTCGACCAGTACTACCTCGGCAACGAACTCCTGTTCGTCGCGGGCTTCCTGTTCGGCATCGACGCCCAGCGCACGAAGGAGGCGGTCGAAGAGCGCTGAGTCGCCGGACGAGAGCCGCCAGAACTATCGGTTCGAGAGAATGTTGCCGTCGCGTCACGCGTCCGTCTGACGGATTTATTTGTGTCCGTATCTCGGTGTGTTCCCAATATGCAACGGGACCACCTCGACATGGAGACGGTGACCGTGGAGTTCGCCGCCGAGGAACTCGACGAGATAGACGACGTCGCGTTTCGCCACCATCGGGACAACCGCGAGGCCGCGATCCGGGACCTGCTCGACGAGTGGCTCAAGTCCCGCGAGGAGTGACGAGGTGGCTGTCGAGGGTCGTCGCCTCGGTACCGGGCGGTTTCGGCTTCGAGTCCGCGCCTTTTCGATACCGCGAATCTGCGCTGGAAACGCTCGGATGGCCGATTCGTCCGTCCTGTTGCGGTGGCGCGCGCGAGTAACGCGCGCGAGGGAGGGACCGCGTTCATGCGGTCCCGAGGCTGGGGAGGCGTGGGGTCCCTGCTGTGCGGTGCGGTACTCATCGGTCGAGGGAGACGCTAGCTTCAAACTGGCTCGAACGAGAACAGACGACGTCTCGGTGCTAGCTTCGGCCGAGACCTCGGAGTCACAGTACCGCACAACAACGCACAGCACCGCATGCGCCGGACCGGCGGCTCACCGAGCGTAGTCGGAGAGTATCGCCGAGCGCAGTCGGAAGGCGGAACCGACAGCCCGGGTCGAGAAGCAAGACCTTTGGCCCGCGCCGGACACCTTTCGAACATGATAGACGAGACGGTCGAGGAGATTCGGGAGATGCAGACCCACAGTTCCTCGGTGGTCGCGGTGAAGGCCGCCCGCGCGCTGGCGGGCCTGCTCGACCGCGAGTTCGCCTCGATAGCGGACTTCGAGCGCGACCTCGAACGCAACTCCTCGGCGCTCCGGCGGGCCAACCCCTCCCACGCGTCGCTGGTGACCACCCAGCGCGCGGTCGTCTCGATGGTCACCGACGCCGACCACGGCTCGGTCGCCGACGCGAAAGAGAGCCTCCAGTCCGCGATAGACGACGTGGTCGAGCAGGTCGAGACCGCAAAGCGCCGGGCCGCCGAGAACGCGCTGGCGCTCGTGCCCGACGGCGCGACGATTCTGACCCACGACTACTCCTCGACCGTGCTGGAGACCATCGAGCGCGCGGTCGCCGACGGGCGGTATCTGACGGTGTACGTCACCGAGGCTCGACCGCGATACCTCGGCCGCAAGACGGCTCGCACGCTCGCCGCGATGGACCGCGTGGACGCCCACCTCATCGTCGACGGGGCGTCGGGCCACTTCCTGCCGGACTGCGACCGCGTGCTGCTCGGGATGGACTGCATCGTCGACGACACCCTCTACAACCGCGTGGGCACCTTCCCGCTGGCCGCGACCGCCGCGCAGGTCGACGTGCCCGTGACCGTGATCGGCTCGTCGGCAAAGCTGGTCGGCGAGGGGTTCCGCTTCGAAAACGACTTCCGGTCGCCCAGCGAGGTGCTGCTCGAACCCGCAGAGGGCTTCGCCATCGAGAACCCCGCCTACGACGCGACGCCGACCGACCTGCTCGACTCGGTGGTCACCGACGAGGGCGTTCGGGAGTTCTGAGCCGGACTGAGTCGAGTCGCCTCCTCCGTGACGAATTGCTCCGTCTATCAGCCAGCTTTTTATCAGCGAGTGATAATATGGAGCCAACAGAGTCGACACCGATGGACAAATCTCACCGCGGAGTTCTCGACTCGGCCGCTTCCCGCCGGGGCAAGGGACAACCAAATCGCCGGACAGTCCTCCGAAGCATTGGAGTAGCGATAACCACTGTACTCGCTGGTTGTAGCGGGGAGGAACCTGAAGAGTCGGCGGAGCCACCCGAAACGACGCACTGGACGACTACAACGACAGTCAATCGGGAGGCGACAGTAACGGTTCGGGACCACGAAAATCGCAATCTCCTTCCCATCGTTACCGAGGACAACAGAGAGCGCAGTGCCCGAATCAAAGCTAAGGTTAAGGATTTGGACGGAATCGAGTCCATCGTTGTCCGTTTCGATAACGGACACATGGATCAGCCAAAGCAGGTCCATGAGGATTCAGGTGGTGGAGAGCAAATACCTGTCGTATATGACCTTCCACAGAGACTGATTGGCCCCGGCGAAAACACGTTCACCACGAGAGTTACCGATCAGAAGGAGCGGACACAGCAATACACCTCCACATTCACCCCTGAAACCCAGACCTGGAAAGTAGACACACCACACTCAGACTACTCCACAGACAGAAAATGGGACAACCTCCAATTCAACCAGCCACTGGAAGCATTCAACGGAAACACCATCAAAGAACAACAGGAAATCTGGAACGACGAAATGGTGTACCCAACGCTAATTGCTGATCTCCGAGACGGAGACAAACAACAAATACAAGAACAGTACAAAGGAAGCAAGTACGGAAGCAGCGTTGAATACCCTAACTCTGAGGAAGACGACGGGACATGGAACCTAAACGACTTCCAAAACACCGACAGAATACAGGAAATACTCAGCTTCGGAAGAAACGCACTCCACGTACACTACCTCGAAAACAATTTCACTAACTGGAGTACGGAAAACGACCACCTCGCATCAACACTCCAAAAAATCTGTAACGAACTCCACGACGAAAACCCGGACAACGAAAACATAATCGAAACCACATACGTCAACGAAGGCAACCACGGAACAGTAATGGCCTACGCAGACCCAGAAAAAACAGATACAGAATACACCCACTTCGACGGCGAAACACACGGAGAGTTCAACTGGTGGTTCGTCGACACAACAGACAACTGGACCCTACCAATCAACAACGATGAAACAAAAGTACCTCCAGGCGCCAGAGGAGGATACAACGCATTCATCCAAGGCTACAAAGGAGAAGAACAAGTAAGCGACACTTCAAGAATACAAACATACGAACAAGAGAAAAAGATAGCAGTACATCCACTTCTCGGGTTCATCGATCGAAGCGACACAGAACAGATAGACAAAACAGCTATCTCTATCAGTGACCCGGTACTCGAACAGATTTACAACAAACATATTCCGGAAGGCGAATCAGGTGACCCAATTATCGATATGGCGATGAAAGCCAGCCAACTACAGATAGAAACCGGAGAACACGTCCAAGTCTACGGCGACAACCTAGAATACAACGAAGAGGATGAAGTGTTCGAAGGCGTAGAGTACGCAATCAATGAAGGAAACATCTACAGCCTCCACAACATGAGTATGGATGCGGAAACACGGTTGACGAAGGACCGTGTTGACAGGTTCCTCGAAGAAGCCGCCGCATAAGTAATCTACCGCTCGCCCATCCACATATTCTAATTAGAAACTATTGAGATTCTAATCCCCATATAAACCATTTGGCCTACAGATTTTATTGTTATTTATAAAGGATCTCTCCCGGAAGAGTTGGTCAGGGACCGTTTCAGTTCGCGGAGCCAACGACGCCGTCTAAGATGGTGACGAATCCGAATAAGTCACTCCACCTCGACCCACTCCCCGTGCTCGTCGCTCTCCTGAATCGCCGCCAGTGCGCGCTGGACCGCCAGTCCGTCCGCGAAGTCCGGCTGATAGTCCTCAGACTCTCCCGCCACTGCCGACAAGAACTCGTAGTTCTCGTGGACGAAGGTGTGCTCCCAGCCGATGACGTGGCCCGGCGGCCACCAGTGCTCGACGTACGGGTCGTCCTCGTCGGTGACCAGAATCGTCTGATACCCACGGTCGCCCTCCCGCAGGACCTCCAGTTCGTTCAGTCGCTCCAGCGAGAACTTCAGACTGCCCTTCGAGCCGTGGACCTCGATTGCGTGGTCGTTCTTGTGGCCCGTCGCGAACCGCGAGGCCTCGAACGTCGCCATCACGCCGCCCGCCAGTTCGGCCTGCGCGGAGTAGGCGTCGTCGACCGTGACCTCGCGCGTCTCGTCTGAATCTTCCACGGGTCGCTCGTCGACGAACGTCCGGCAGTGCCCCGAGACGCGCTCGACGTCGCCGACGAGGAAGCGCGCGAGGTCGAGGGTGTGTGCGCCCAGATCGCCCAGCGCGCCGCTGCCGGCCATCTCGGCGTCGTTGCGCCACGACCACGGCTCCTCGGGGTCGACCAGCCAGTCCTGCAGGTAGCGCCCCCGGAAATGTCGAATCTCGCCGAGTTCGCCCGCGTCGATGAGGTTCTTCGCGTACTGGATGGCCGGCACGAACCGGTAGTTGAACGCGGTGGCGGTCGGGACTCCGTCCCCTGCCTTCTCGGCCGCCGCGGCCATTCGCTCGGCGCTTTCGAGGTCGTTGGCAAGGGGTTTCTCGCAGAGGACCGGCGTGCCGGCCTCCAGCGCGCCGATAGAGGGCTCGGCGTGGACGTGGTTCGGCCCGAGGTTGTAGAAGGCGTCGACCTCGTCGACCACGTCGCGCCAGTCGGTCGCCGTCCGCTCGAAGCCGAGCCGGTCGGCCGCGTCCGCGAGCGCGTCCTCGTCGCGACCGACCAACACGCTGCGTTCGACCTCCGGTGCCTCCGGGAAGAACATCGGCAGGCGAGCGAGCGCGTTCGCGTGGGCCTTGCCCATGAACCGATAGCCGAGAACTCCGACGCTGAGCGTCATGCTCTGCGTTTGGTCGGGGAGGGGTTTAGTATTTCAGGAACGAGTTAATCGTCGGCGTATCGGAGCGACGAGAGCCCTCACGACTCCGCGTCGGCCAGCACCGACCGCACCGCCGAGGCCAACTCCTCGAACTGGCCCATCCCCATCTCGTCGGTGGTGACGAACGCGCCGTGGTCGCCGACGATGACCCGCGTGAGGTAGCCCCGCTCGAACGCCCGGACCGTGAACAGGTACTCGCCGAGTTCGCTCGTATCGTAGTCGGTCTGGGTCCGGAACCCCAGTCGCTCGTCGTCGGCGAAGCCCACGATGTCCGCGCCCGCTTCGAGGTCCTCGCGGAGGTAGAGCTGTTGCTCGTCGGCTTCGGTGAAGTACGTCACGCTCCGGAGTTCGTCGCCGACCGAGGTGCGACAGCTACTGGTCAACTGCTCGGCGAGGTCGTCGGATGCTACGTCCCCCATGACAGCCGTAACGACGACCTGTGGAAAAGAACTGTCGGCGCTCGCAGGTCGCGGTCGGTCGGCCCGCACGCGGTCGCCCCACGTGGGGAAAAGCCTACAAGTGAGGAGGCGGTCGCTGAAGATAGATGGTAGAGATGATTCCACTGTTCGGACCGATTCCGGGCGGGATGGAGATGATGGTGATACTCCTCATCGCCGTCCTGCTGTTCGGCGCGAACAAGATTCCAAAACTGGCGCGCTCGACCGGCGAAGCGATGGGCGAGTTCAAGAAGGGTCGCCAAGAGATAGAGACCGAACTCGAAGAGATGACCGACCCCGACGTGAGTCCCTCCGAGTCGGAGGTCAGTCGGACCGACGCCAGCGTCGACGCCGACGCGAGCGACACCAGCGAAGCCTAACGACGACCACGACCGAGCCGTCGCCCGGTCGAATCGCAACCGAAATTACCACACCGAGGGACGCTCCGTAACGATTTCCGGTTTCTTCGACGCCGCGTTCGACCCCGTAGTTAAGGCGCTTCGGTACCACGTACGAGTACATGAGTAGCGAAGAGCTTCAGGACACCAACACGGAGGAGCGGTTCGCGTTCAAGAAAGAGGAGCACTCGGCGGTGCGGTCGGAGAAGGGGTTGACCGAGGAGGTCGTGCGCCTCATCAGCGAGGACAAAGACGAGCCCGAGTGGATGCTCGACCGACGCCTCCGGGCCTTAGAGCACTGGCAGGAGATGCCGCTGCCGACCGACTGGCCAGGCCAACCCGACCTGACCGAGCTGGACGTCGAGGAGATCGTACCCTACATTCGGCCGGACGTCGACAAACGTTCGGGCGCGGACGACTGGGAGGACCTGCCCGACGAAATCCAGGACACCTTCGAGAAACTCGGCATCCCGGACGCCGAGCGCGAAGCCCTCTCGGGCGTGGGTGCCCAGTACGAGTCCGAGGTCGTCTACCAGAACATGCAGGAACGCTGGGAGGAGAAAGGCGTCGTGTTCTGCAACATGGACGAAGCCGTCCAAGAACACGAAGACCTCGTCAAAGAGCACTTCATGACGTCGTGTGTCCCCCCGAGCGACAACAAGTTCGCGGCCTTGCACGGCGCCGTCTGGTCGGGCGGCAGTTTCGTGTACGTCCCCGAGGACGTGACGGTCAACATGCCCGTCCAGGCGTACTTCCGGATGAACAGCGAGGGGATGGGCCAGTTCGAACACACCCTCATCATCGCGGAACCCGGCAGCGAGGTCCACTACATCGAAGGCTGTTCGGCTCCGAAGTACGGCACGCACAACCTCCACAGTGGCGGCGTCGAGGTGTTCGTGGGCGAGGACGCCCACGTCCAGTACAGTACGGTCCAAAACTGGTCGAAGAACACGTTCAACCTCAACACCAAGCGCGCGCTCGTCGAATCGGGCGGGCGGATGGAGTGGGTGTCCGGCAGTATGGGCTCGAAAGCCACGATGCTGTACCCCTGCACCATCCTGAAGGGTCGCGGGGCGAGCGCGAACAACATCACCATCGCGTTCGCGGGCGAAGGCCAGAACATCGACACGGGCGCAAAAGTCTACCACAACGCCCCCGACACCAACTCCACCATCGAATCCAAGTCCATCAGTAAGGACGGTGGGCGGACGAACTATCGCGGTCTCGTCCACATCTCGGAGGGCGCGGAGAACGCCTCGACGAGCGTGGAGTGTGACGCGTTGATGTTCGACAACGAGTCGACCAGCGATACGATGCCGTACATGGAGATCGACGAGTCGAAGGTCGACGTCGCCCACGAAGCCACCGTCGGGAAGATCGGCGACGAGGACGTGTTCTACCTCCAATCGCGGGGGTTGGACGACGACGACGCCAAGCAGATGATCGTCTCTGGGTTCATCGAACCCATCACCGAGGAACTCCCCATCGAGTACGCCGTCGAACTCAATCGCCTCATCGAACTCGAAATGGAGGGCAGTCTGGGGTAGACCGCCGCACGGCGCGATTCCCGCTCCGTCGCCCGAATGCGATAGCTGTTTAAGCGAGAAGGAAAATCGTCGGATATGACCGGCGATTCCGCCGCGAGCGAGGACGACCGCGGCGGGCCGCCCGGAATCGACGAGGTGCTCACGCTTCTCAGCGACCGATATCGCCGCCACGCGCTCGCCTGCCTCGACGGCCTGCCCGACCCCGTGGCGCTCGAGGACCTGACCGACCAGGTCGCCGGCCGGGAGTTCCAGCAGCCCCCCGACAGAGTGTCGATGATAACCCGGACCCACATCGCGACCGCGCTCCACCACACTCACCTCCCGAAGTTGGAGGAGGCGGGCATCATCACCTACGACGACGACGCGGGGCAGGTAACCGAAATCACCATCCGGGAGCCGCTCACTGGCTTTCTCGACAAGGTGCGACGCCACGAGGGCTGAAGGTCGGCCACCACAACCCCAAAGTCGCTCTCTCCCGTCGGGGTGGGTATGGACGAACGAACCGACGCCGGCGGCTCGTCGTTCGGTCGCATCGCACTCCTCGCGCTCGCGTTCGCCGCGGGCTACGTCCTCGGCTCGCGACGCGGCGGGCCGTCGACCGAGTGGCAGGACGCCGACAGCGAGCCGACCGAGATAACCATCGAGGACGGACAGGGCGAACCGCCCGAGGAGAGCGAGGAGTAAGGAATTGGGTGTTCCGCGTCGTCGGTGCGTCAGTGAGAGGTGAGCCGTTCTGGCTCCGAGCTGGTCCGTTAGACGTAGGATTCGAGTTGCTACTACTGCTTGAGCCGAGGAGTCACCGCACAGCACCGCAGCTTGCAGCATCGCGACCGCCCGGCACCGCATCCGCCCGGCACCGCGACCGCATCCGCCCGGCACCGCGACCGCATCCGCCCGGCACCGCGACCGCACAGCAGGAGCCTCACGCCTCCCCAGCCTCGGCGACCGCATAAACGCGGTCGCCTCCCTCGCACGTTTTGGCGCGGCCACGAGGGCCGCGCCAGCGCGCGCCGGCGTAGACTGTGAGCCGTAGCGCGCGTCTCGACCGTCGCTCAGTCGTCGACGCCGGCTTCCGGCGACCAGTCGTCGAGCGTGCGCTGGACCGCCTCCTCGCCGACGGCCCGGGCCAGCGTCTCGAAGCCCGCCCGCTGGGCGCGGTCCTCGGACCCGGCCAGCAGCCGCGAGACGATGAACTCCGGCGTGGACTTGCCGACGGTCCCGAATCTGGGCTGGTAGTCCACCACGAGGTCGAGGTCCGCGTCCAGCCCCTCCGCGAAGATGCCGTCCTTCCGGGCCTTCTCGGGCAGTGGCTTGAGGTCGTCGGCGAGGTGGGTGACGAACACCCCGAGCGCGCCCCGGTCGACGGTCAGCCGCACCAGCCCGTGGAGCAGGTCGGCCGCGCTCCCGGGTTCGGTGATGGCCTCGAACTCGTCGACCAGCATCAGCGTGTTCGACCCCTCGGTCAGCGGCGGGACGATGCTTCGGAGCGTGGACTCCAGCACGCCCGCGTTGAAACTGGCGTGCCGCCGGTGGAACACGACGTCGTCGGAGACCGACACCTCTGCGGCCTCGGCGGGCACCGGCAGGCCCATCTGGGCGAGCAACGCGACCTGACACAGCGTCTCCAGCAGGGTCGTCTTCCCGCCGGAGTTCGCGCCGGTCAGGACCGCGACCCGGTCGCCGCTCGGCGGCGTCGGTCCCGCGTGGGCGGCCGAGTCGGCGGGCGCGCTCGGGTCGCCGCCGGACACGTCGTGGTCGCCCACCGCGTAGCTGACCGGCTGGACGTCCGCGCCGCCGGCTTCGAGCGAGACGTTCCGCGCGTTCCGGACCGCGAACCCCGACTCCACGAACGTCGGGCGCGCGAGGTCGAAGTCGACCGCGAACCGGGCCAGCGAGAGGTGGAACGCCAGGTCCGAGGTCGCGTCGGCGGCGGCGTCGACGGCCTCGCGCGACTCGGCGATGCGGCCCCGGAGTCGCCGGGCCACCGAGCGCTCGCGCTCCCCGACCGCCTCCCGGAGGTCGCCGGTCAGGTCCCGGAGCGTGGCGTCGACGAAATCGGTCGCGTCGACCGCCTCGTCGGGCGTGGCGTCCCGGACCCGCCGGTAGCCCGCTCCCGTCTCGCTCGACACGTAGTCGACGACGACCTCGGAGAACTCCGCGCCGCCGCGGGCCTCCTCGCGTATCTCGGCCATCGCGTCGAGCGAGTCCGCAGAGAGCGCCTCCGTCGCGTCGAGCGCGTCACGGAGGTCGTCGAGTTCGTCGTCGACGCCGCGGGCCACGTCGCCGCCGTCGAGGTCCCGGAGCGCGCCGGCGGCGGTTTCGAGGTCGTCGCGGTCGATGTCGGCGACGCGCGAGAACGCGCCCGACGACAGCCCCGCGTCCCGAAGCGCCAGCGCGGTCCGGACCGCGGCCTCCTCCGGCCCGACGGCGTCGTCCTCGGCGTACTCGGCGAACGCCGCGAGCACGGATTCGCGCGCCTCGTCGTCCAACTCGCGCCACGACTCGACCGCCGCCATCACGTCGACCAGCCGGTCCTCGGCGGCCTCGCGCTGTAGCAGCGGCGTCAGCACCCGGATGCGGTCGGCGGCGTCCTCGGTCACGGCGTAGTCGCTGGCCACGTCGAGCAGTTCCTTGTAGACGGCGCGGGTGTCCCGGGTCGACAGCACCGCCATCCCCTCGCCGCCGTTGGCTCGCCGGAGGATTCGAGTGGCTCGGCCGCGGGAGAGCCCCGCCGAGACGAGCGTCCGGACCTCGCCCGACTCGATGGCCTCGACGGCGCGCTCGGTGCCGAGGTCGGCTTCGAGGCGCTCTCGGGTCTTCGGCCCGACGCCCCAGTACTCCTCCAGTCGCATACCCGAGGGGTGACGCTCGCGCCTCTTAATGGTTGCAGAACCCACCGGGGCCCGCCAGGGTCCGGGCCGAACGACTCGCCCGCTCGACCTGTCCGAACGGACTCACGCCGCCTTTATCCGGGGCGGTCGGACTGACCGACGCATGGGTCGCTGGAGCGAACTCGCCGGGCGGCTGGACGACCGCGAGGCCGAGGCCGAGTGCGGCAGTGACGTCGGGCGCGAGCGACCCCCCTCGCTGGAGGGGTCCTCACTCCTCGGGGTCGACGGGCGGCTCGCCCGCGAGTTTCATGAGCGAGACGTTCCCCGACTGGTCGAGTTCGACGCGGTAGCCGTAGTAGGAGAACGCCAGTTCGGCCTGCGCGTCAGACGGCGGCGGTGCCGTGAAGAGTTTCTCGACGAGGTGGTCGACCTGTTCGTACAGCGGCGGCAGTTCGGTCACCTCGCAGCGTTCGAGGTTGGCGATCAGTCTGAGCAGGCTCCGGTTCGCTTCCTCGGCGTCGGGCGCGAGCTTTCGGTGATATATCTGCTTGCGTCCCTCGGAGTCGTCGTCGCGCTCGCTGTCGTCGGCCCGTTCGCGGGTCTCGGCGCCCGAGACGGCAGGCTCCCCATCCGTACTGCTTTCGTTCCCCTTTGCCATACCTTATACAGGACGCGAATCGGTGAAAGTGTCTCCCTGAGATTCTAGCGCGGGCGGGGAAAATCAACGGGTGGGAGTCCCTCAAGCTACGCGGGGCCGTCGACCGCCGACAACCATTTGTCGCCGCTCGTTGGCGGTACTGTCGATGTACAAGGCCCAGATTTCCGACGGCGAGCAGATACCCTGCGACGACTACGACCGGGGCGACGAGGGCGTCGAACTTCGGGGCGAGGACGGCGACTTCCTCGCGTTCGTGCCCTACGCTCACCTGCTGTGGCTCGGCGAGACCACCGAGGACGGCCAGACCAAGTGGTGACTCCCGAGGACCCCGGCGGGTATCGCCCACCGTCAGCGCCCCGGCGCTGTCGGGCGTCGCTCCGGGTACGGAGTCAACCCTCGTAGGCCGACGAGATCGGCGACCGGCAGGCGTTGGCCCGAATAGTACCTATTATTACGGATGGACCGCTACGGTGGCATAGAGTGCGCTCGACGAGTTGGATTAATCTGTTGCCGGTCGTGAATCTTCGCCCCGGAGTCGTGCGCGGCGGGGGGAGGCTCATCGACCGATGGGAGCCGACTCGCGCGAGCGGCGTCGCCGACCGCTCCCCGAAGCGGTCCCCGCGAGACCGTTCGGCCGCCGTCCGGAGCGGAACGGGAGACGAACATGAGTGAACAGTTACGCGAGGAGAAGCGGAAGATAGAGGAGCTCCACGAGGTCGCCTCCCGGATGGAGGCCTGCACGTCCGAGCAGGAGGTGTACCGCCTGGGCGTGGCGGCCGCCGAGGGCATCCTGGAGTTCGACATCTGTGGCATCGACGTCGAGGAGGACGGCTACCTCGTGCCGAAAGTGACCTCCTCGGAGATGCCCAACGACGGCTACGACGCGCTCGAGGCCGACACGGGGCTGGCCGGCCGGACGTTCCAGAACCGCGAGTCGTTCGTCATCTCCGACGTCCGGACGATGGACGAGGCCGAGCCCGTTCAGGAGCAGTACCGCTCCATCCTGAGCGCTCCGGTGGGCGACCACGGCGTCTTTCAGGCGGGCTCGCGCGAGGCCGGGGCGTTCGACGACGACGACCTCGAACTCGCGGAGTTGCTGCTGTCGCACGTCACCGAGGTCGTCTCCCGCATCGAGTCCCAGTCGGCGCTCCGCGAGAGCGAGGAGAAGTATCGCACCCTCGTCGAGGGGAGCCACGACGCCATCTTCATCCACCTCGACGGGGAGTTCGAGTTCGTCAACGACCGATGCACCGAGCTCTCCGGATACAGCCGGGACGAACTCCTCGAGATGGCGGTCTGGGATATCGTCCACGAGGGCGACTGCGACCGGGCCCAGCAACACATCACCGAGCGGGAGCCGGGCGACGACGACGCCACGCACTACCAGGTGCGGATACGGGACAAGAACGGCGACGTGCGCTACGTCGAGGTCAGCGCGCAGGCTATCACCTACGACGGCGAGCGCGCCTACCTCGGGTCGGCCCGGGACGTCACCGAGCGCAGACAGCGCAAGCGGAAGGTCGAGCGCCAGAACGAGCGGCTCAAGGAGTTCGCCAGCGTGGTCTCTCACGACCTGCGCAACCCGCTGAACGTCGCGCAGGGCCACCTCGAACTCGCGCGCGAGACCGGCGCGGACCGCCACTTCGAGAAGACCGAGGCGGCGCTCGACAGGATGGAGTCGCTCATCGGGGACCTGCTGAAGCTCGCCCGACAGGGCCAGGACGTCGACGACGCCGAGCGGTCGGACCTCGAATCGGTCGTCCGGCGGGCGTGGTCGACCGTCTCGACCGGCGAGGCGACCCTCGACGTGGCCGGCGACCTCGGCGAGATAGCGGCCGACCGCGGCCGCCTGCAGGAGCTGTTCGAGAACCTGTTCCGGAACGCCGTCGAACACGTCGGCGAGGACGTCACGGTCCGGGTCGGGTCGCTGGCGCGGGGCTTCTACGTCGAGGACGACGGGCCGGGCATCCCCGCCGACGAGCGCGAGAAGGTGTTCGAACACGGCCACACCACCGCCGACGACGGCTCGGGGCTGGGCCTCTCCATCGTCAAGAGCATCGTCGAGGCCCACGACTGGGAGGTGTCCATCTGCGAGAGCGAGGGCTGCGAGGAGCTGCCGGACCGCCCGGCGGACGCGCCCGGCGTGGGGACCCGGTTCGAGATAACGACGGACTGACGACGCCCGCCGAGTGCCTACCTGAATCCCCGGACCTCGCCGACCGACAGCGGACTCCCCGGCAGTTGCTCGGGTGGGTCCGGGTCGTTGTACGCCGACGGAGCCACGTCGTTGGGCGAGTCGGGGTAGAACAGCGACGCGAGCAGGTGGAGCTGTCGGCGACCCACGTCGAGTTCGAACTGTCCGCCGCCGTACATCCGGACGCCGCGCTCCGCGCAGTACTCGACGGTTTCGAGCAGCGACGAGACTGAGCCGAACCGGGAGGGCTTGACGTTGAGCCACGACGGCTCGAACGGCAACTCGCGGACGCTCCCGACGTCGGTGATGGGGTAGTCCCACGACACGCGGTCGCGGGCGTCGTCGAGCGCCGCCGCGGTCCCGTCGGTCCACGCCGGGTCTTCGAGAATCGCGTCGGGGAACGCCTCGGCAACCCGGAGATAGCGGTCGGGGTCGACGCTGCCCGCGACCTCGCTGTCCTCGTAGTGGGCCTTGAAGTCGACCACGCGCACGCCAGCGCCCGCGAGGTCGGCCACGAGGTCGTCGGTCCAGCCGTCGTCGACGTCGAGCTTGAACTCGAGGTCCGGGTCCCGGTTCGTCCACCGCCGGACCGGGCCGGCGGTCGGCGGGTCGCCGAGCGGCGGGCTGGTGACGAATCGGACGGGGTCGTACTCGCGGCCGAGTTCCGCCCCGAGGTGGGTGTCGTTCTGGCGGAGCGCGAGGTCGAGCGCGGCGCTCTCGAACGCCCACCGCCGGTAGTGGTGGAAGTGGTCGTCGTCGACCGCGCCGTCGAGAAAGAGGTCGCGGTCGGCCATCGCGACCGAGAACGAGTCGAGGGTGTACTCGCCCGCGAGGTCGAACGCGTCGGGAATCGGGTGGCGGTCGGCGTCGTAGGTCACGTCCTCGCCGCGCCCGACCGCGCCCTCGGGGCCGGACAGCGAGACCACGGTGGTCGCGCGGGTGAACTTGGTCGTCTCGCGCTCGCGGCGCTCGTAGTCGACCGACGCCACCGAGAGCGGCAGGTCGGCGAGTCGCTCGTAGAGGCTCACGCCGCGTCGTAGGACTCGCGGGGAGAAAGTCGTTGGCCCGCTGGAGCCCCCGCGACACTCGGCACGGCGGCGCTCCCGACCTCGCCGGCGGCTCAGAACGTGATTATCTCGAACTCGGCGTCGACCAGCGACCGGACGCTCGGATGACCTTCGTAGTCGTCGAGTCGCGGCAGGCCCGCGTCGTCGACCGCCTCGCCCACGCCGAACGCGTCGGTACAGTAGTCACAGACCGCGATGTCGTCGCGGACCGACCGGTAGAGCGCGTGGTACTCGTGGTCCTCGTCTTCGAGTTCGGGGACCCACTGGGTCCCGGCACCGTCGAATATCAGTTCGAGTTGGTCGCCCCGCGTCGAGGAGAACTCCCCGGCGGCCTGAAGCCCGTTGAGGACGCGACCCCGGTCGGCGTGCGATTCGGTCCCCGCCAGAATCACGATGGCTGCCTTCGCCATGCGACGCGTTCGACGGGGACGCGTAAGTATCGAGTGGCGGCCGCTCGCGTCCGCCCCGCGGTCGCGTCGGCGCTCACTGCTATCGTCGGCGCTCGGCCAGACACACCGTCACGATGGACTTGGCGATGGCTGCCCCGCCCGTGAGCGGGTCGAGTTTGGTCTCGCCCGCGCGCTCGTCGTACTCGATGGGGAGTTCGCGCACGTCGTAGCCCCGCATCAGCGGACGAATCAGCAGTTCCGCCGACAGCCCGGTGTTCTCGGTCCACGCGATGTCCTCGACCACCTCGCGGCGGTACGCCCGCATCCCGGTCGTGGTGTCGCGGACCCGCTCGCCCATCAGAAGGCTCGCGAGCGCCGCGAACGCCCGGTTGCCCAGTCGGTTGAGGTCGGGCATCGCCGCCGCACCCCAGTAGAGCCGGTCGCCGCTCACCACGTCGTAGCCCCGATTGATGGCGTCGAGGAACTCGGGGAGCTGCTCCATCGGGTAGGTGTCGTCGCAGTCGGTGGTCACGACGACCGGCCGGTCGGCCGCCAGCAGCGCCTCGCGGACCGCGACGCCGTACCCCTGTGGCTCCTGTCGGACGACTCGCGCGCCGCGCTCGCGGGCTATCTCGGGCGTGCGGTCGGTCGAGCCGTCGACGCAGACCACTTCCGCGCGGCCGTCGGTGACGCGCTCGACGTCGTCCAGCACCGTCCCGACCGCTTCCTCCTCGTTGTAGGTCCCCATGACGACGCTCAGGTCGTCGAAGGTGTACTCGTCCGCGTCGGTGGCGCTCGGGTCCGCGTGGCCCGCACGTTCGTCGCGGTCCGCGCCGTCGGGCGTCGCGTTCGGCGCTCCGTCCGTCCCAGGACCGTCGGTTTTCATGCTGTTCGGCCGTTGTGGCGGCCCGCATTTGTATTTTTAGGTTTGCCAAAAATGGACGGCAGCGCGGAGACCGCCCGGCGGGACGGGACCGCTCACCCGGGGGGATTCCGGTCCATGCCGGACTGGATGCCCGACTGCATGAACTGGGCGAGGATGGGACCGATTGTGGTGCTGGCGGTCCACATGGCCTCCTCCTCGACCGCGTCGTCGTCGGTCGCGACCGAGAGCAGGACGGTCCCGTCGTCGACCGTCAGCGCCCGGCCGGCGAAGTCGGCCGGATTGTCCTCGTCCATCACGACGACCCGGATGGGACTGTCCGCGAAGCGCTCGCGCTCGGCCTCCTCGGCGGTGACGACGGTGGCGTCCACGCCGTCGGCCGCTCGGTCGCGGAGCGCAGCCTCGATTCGCCCCGAGAGGGAGTCGCCCGCCGGCGCGACGAAGACGACCGTCGAGTCGGCCGTCCCTATCAACTCGGCGATGCGGTCGTCGATGGGTCGTCGGCCCCGGAGCGTCGAGACGGCGCGGTCGTCGGCGCGCTCGGTCGTGGTCGTCCGGAGTTCCGAGAGGTTCTCGAAGGCGCGCTCGCGCTCGCGGTCCAGTCGCTCGGTGAGCTGTTGGCGGGCCGCGGCCAGACTCACCGGTCGGTAGCGCTTGGGCGAGGACTCGGCGACCTCGGCCAGCCCGCGTTCGACCAGGTCGTCGGCCGCGCCGTACACCTGCGAGCGGGGCACCTCCGAGACGTCGCTGACCTCCTGGGCGGTCCCGGTTCCCAACTGCTGGAGCGCGACGAAGACCCGCGCCTGGTAGTTGGGCAGGCCGAGCCGTTTCAACGCCGCGACTGCGTCTTGCGTGCTCATGGATTGTGTCGGCCGAATCGCGTCCGTCGGTCGGCGTTTCGACCGCCGGCCCTATCAGTTGCCCGGGACTCGATTCGAGAGATTTAGTAGAAATGTACAATATTTATGTCGAATCGGGCGTTACGGTCGTCCGATGACGCTCGCAGACCGGTTCGCCGCGTTCGTGACCGACCACAGCAGGGCCGTGATAGCGGTCCTGCTGGTGGCCACGCTGGTCGTCGGCAGCGGCGCGGCCGATTTCGACGCGGGGCTCTCGATAACGAGTTTCGAGTCCGATTCCACGGAAGCCGCCAAGTACGACGCGCTCCAGCGCAACTTCACGACCGAGGGCGAGAACGCGACCACGGTACAGGTGGTGGTGCGCGGCGAGAACGTCCTCTCGAAGGCGTCGCTACTGGAATCGTTGCGCTTCCAGCGGGCCGCGCTCGCCGACCCCGAGGTGAACGCGACCCTGCGCGAGCGCCGGCCGATGACCGGCGTCTCGAACCTCGTGGCGACGGCGGCCGTCCGGGAGTCCCGCGCCGGGAACGGGTCGACCGGGGCCTCGGCGACGGCCGAACGCGGGACCCCTGTGTCGCTCGACGCCCAGATAGAGCGACTGGAGTCGATGTCCGAGTCGGAGGTCGCGGCCACCGTCGAGCGCGTGCTGGCTCCCGACGCGCAGGCGGCCGGCCCCGTCGACCCCTACTCGCTGTTGCCGACCGACTACGAGCCGGGGTCGACGACCGCGACCGGACGGGTGCTGTTCGTGTTCCAGGACACCAGCGGCGCGACCGGCGACGACCTGCCCGGGGACGTGAGCGACGCGCAACTCGCGCTACAGGACCTCGCCGAGACCACGTTCGAGTCGACCGACAGCTTCGTCTTCGGCTCGGCAATCGTCGACGAGGAGAGCACGCAAGCCACCGGCGAGAGCTTCGCGGTCATCTCGCCGGCCGCGCTCGTGTTGATGTTGCTCGCGCTCGGCGTCGCGTACCGGGACATCTTCGACGTGATTCTGGGCGTGGTCGGCGTCGGACTCGTGCTCGCGTGGATGGGCGGGTTCATGGGCTGGGCGGGCATCGGGATGACCCAGATTCTCATCGCGGTCCCGTTCCTGCTGGTCGGACTCGGCATCGACTACGCGCTCCACGTCGTGATGCGTTATCGGGAGGCGCGGGCCGACGACCCCGACGCGACGCCCCGGGAAGCGATGCGGCGCGGTCTCGCTGGCGTCGTGGTCGCCATCGGCGCGGCCACGTTCACCACGTCGGTCGGATTCCTCTCGAACGCGGTGAGCCCGCTCGCGTCCATCCGGGAGTTCGGCGTCGTCAGCGGCGCGGGCATCGTCTCGGCGTTTCTGGTCTTCGGGCTGCTGGTGCCCGCGCTCAAGGTCGAACTCGACGGCGCGCTCGAACGGGCCGGGTTCTCGCGCCGACGGCCGGCGTTCGGTCGCGGCGGCGCGGTGGGCGACGCGCTCGGCGTCGGAGCCGGCCTCGCCCGGCGCGCGCCGTACGCCGTCCTCGCGGTCGCGCTCGTGCTGGGCGTCGCGGGCGGCGTCGCGGCGACCGACATCGACACCTCGCTCGACCAGCGCGACTTCCTCCCCCGAGACTCGCCCGACTGGATGGACTCGCTGCCCGGCCCGTTCCAGCCCAGCGACTACGACCTCCGAGCGAACGCCGCCTACGTCGACGAGTCGTTCGCCCAGTCGCGCGACCGGTCCCGAGCCGAGTTCCTGATAGAGGGGCCGGTGACCGACCCGTCGACGCTCGACCGAATCGCGGCGGGGCGAGACGGACTGGCGAACGCGTCCACGCCGGCCGAACTGGCCGACGGGAGCCTCCAACTGACGGGGCCGCTCGACACTATCTCGTCGGTCGCGGCGTCGAACGAGACGGTCGCGGCGATGGTCGCCGAGGCCGACACCGACGGCGACGGCGTGCCCGACGAGAACCTGGCGGCGCTCTACGACGCGGTCTACGAAGCCGCGCCCGAGGCGGCCAGCGCTACCATCCACCGCGAGGGCGGGGAGTACCGTTCGCTCCGCCTCTCGGTGGGGCTGTCGGGCGGCGCGGACACCCGGACCGTCACCGAGGAGATGCGGGCGGTCGCGTCCGCGATGGAGTCGGGGACCGACCTGACGGTGACCGCGACCGGTCGACCCATCGTCGACGAACTGGTCCAGCGGGGCCTGCTCGCGACGCTGGTCGAGGGATTCGTCGTCACGTTCGCGGTCATCCTCGCGTTCCTGACGCTGATATTCCGGTATCGCTACGACGCGCTCACGCTGGGCGCGGTCGTCGTGGCTCCGGTCGTGCTGGCCCAGGCGTGGCTGTTCGGCACGATGTATCTGGCGGGCATCCCGTTCACCACGGAGACGGCCATCATCGCCGCCATCGGCATCGGCATCGGCGTCGACTACGCAATCCACGTCGGCGAGCGGTTCGTCGACGAGTTCGACGGCGGGGACGCCATCGCCGCGCTCGGTCGGACGGTGCGGGGCACCGGCGGCGCGCTGCTCGCCAGCGCCGTCACGACCGCCGGCGGGTTCGGCGTCCTCGTCCTCGCGCTGGTGCCCTCGCTCCGGCGGTTCGGGTTCGTCACCAGCGTCGCCATCGCGTACGCCTTCCTCGCGAGCGTGCTGGTGTTGCCGAGCCTGCTCGCGCTGTGGGTTCGGTACACGGAGTACGCGGGCGACGAATCCGGGGCGACCGCTCGAACTGACCTCGGTCGGGATTCGAGCTAGCGGGAACTGGAGAACGCGACCAGCACGAAGGCGACGAGGAGGGCGAGGAGGGTCGCGACGTACCGGAGGGCGATTCGACCCGACAGTTCCACCGTCTCCGAGGGGTCTGAAGGCGTGAACCACGCGGCGTAGCCGCCGGGGTCCGGGAGGACTTCCGCGCGCAATCGAGCCCGTTCGAAGGAGAGTTTCACCGCGAGGAACGACCCGGCCCACAGCAGGTCGAACGCCCACACCGGCAGGACGGGGTCGGTGAGCACTGCGACCAGGAGCGCGTAGAACAGGAGCAGGGGAAAGGCCGACGCGTACACGAGGACGAACCGGACGGGCAGTTCGAGCGTCATGTACGCCGACAGCTCCTCGTGTCGGCCGTGGCGGACGTAGCGCCGGTAGAGCGTGAGGACGTGCGTAGCGAAGATAGCAAACGCGATTCCGAGCACGACCGGCGAGGTGAACGCCGAGAACGCCGACAGGAACTCGAAGAGGTCGCCGGCTCCGCCTCGCCCCCCGATGGTCCGGTCGCCCGCCAACCAGCTCGACCCGATGGCCACCATTACGAACCCTCCCACGAACAGCACCGTCGGGATGATGACTCGCAGGTTCCGGGTGTAGACCGGGGGCAAGAACCCCGCGACGGTTCGGGGGTTCTCGCTCCAGTAGTCGTTTGCGACCGTGCCGGGCAACAGCGTGTATTCGCGCTCTTCGACCCGGTTTTCGGGTTGAGCGAACAGCGCGTAACCGCTGTAGACCACCAGCAACAACGCCGCGTCGAGCCAGTAGAGCAGTCCGAGGACGATGAACTCCCAGTCGAACACGAAGAATCCCAACAGCGGAAGCAGGTTGACGAGACTCAGCAGTCCGAACTCGATGTCGTCGTTCCTGTTCATCAATCCGGCTAGCGGTTACATGACATGTTAGATTAGATAATAGTGTCGATTGGTCGGAATCGAGCGTTCGCGCGCCCGACACCGCGCATCCGGAGACCGCCGTAGTACCGAGCAGTTCGGCTCTCGCCGCGTGGGTCCTGCGACCGGCAACTCCCGACACCTGCACAGCCATTTTGATATAGCGATATTCAGTTTACGAGTGTCGATTCCGACGGAACGACACGCGGTCGGGCCGTCGCTGTCCGGGTCCAGCAGAAGGCGTTCGAGGCTCCCCCGCAAAAATCGGGCGGCGTCCGCACGCCGTCTATAGAATCTTCTCCCTGTCGCGCTCCCTGAGCTTCGCGCTTTCGGGGCGGTCCCCAGCCACGTCCGAGTGGAGGTGACACCGCACCTCGCTTCCGTGTTCGGTCGTGGCGAGTTCCGGCTCCTCGCGCTCGCAGACCGTCGTCAGGCCGGCGGCTTCCAGCCGTCCGACCGCACCGTCCCGCTCGCCCGCGACGAACGCCGAGAGGGCTTCGCGGGCCACCGTCGCCACCGGGTCGGGAACGGACTCGCCGGTCGCATTCGCGACCCGGTCGGCGACGTGATTCCGGTACAGCGCGTCGACGACGGCGTCGTCGTCGGCCCGCTCGCCGGCCTCCCGGAGCGTCTCCCGCATCGCCTCGGGGTCGATGTCCCCGCCGGCCAGCCGAGTCCGCAGCCGGAACAGTTCCCGCCACGTCCGCTGGCCGTGAGCCCACTCCTCTGACGGGAGTATCTTCGGGCAACGCGGATGGAACTGACAGCCCGACGGCGGGTCTATCGGGGTCGGCACGTCGCCTTCCAGCGGGATGCGCTCGGAGGTCGCCGACGGGTCGGGGTTCGGGATGCTCGACAGCAGGGCCTGGGTGTAGGGGTGCGACGGGTTCGAGAACACGGCCTCGGTCTCGCCGACCTCCACGAGATTCCCGAGGTACATCACCGCGATTCGGTCGCTCACGTGCCGGACCACGCTCAGGTCGTGGGTGATAAAGAGCAGGGTGAGGTCCATCTCCTCGCGCAGTTCGCCGAGGAGGTCGAGTATCTCGACCTGCACGCTCACGTCGAGCGCGCTGGTCGGCTCGTCGGCCACGATGAAGTCGGGTTCGACCGCGAGCGCCCGCGCGATGGCGACCCGCTGGCGCTGGCCGCCGGACAGTTCGTGGGGGTGGCGGTCGAGGTACTCCGGACCCAGTCGGACCCGTTCGAGCAACTCGGTGGCGCGTCCCACTCGCTCGGTGGTCGAGTCCCCGATGTCGTGGACCGCCATCGGTTCGACGAGCGTCTTTCGGACGGTGTACCGGGGATTGAGCGACCCGAACGGGTCCTGGAATATCATCTGGGCCTGACTCCGGTACTCCCGGAGCGCGGCCGCGTCGAACTCGTCGACCGCTCGGCCCCGGTAGCGTATCGACCCGTCCGTGGGTTCGAGCAGCCGGAGGACGAGTCGGCCGAACGTGCTCTTGCCACAGCCGCTCTCGCCGACGAGTCCGACCGTCTCCCCGTCCCGAATCGCGAGGTCGACGCCGTCGACCGCCTTCACGGTTCGGACCGACTGGTCGGGCCGGAGCCGCCGCAGCAGGGAGTCGTCCTGCGCGAAGTGCTTGGTGAGTCCGGACACGTCGAGGAGCGGGTCGGCGCGCTCGCTCATGGGTCCTCCCAGATGCAGGCGCTGTAGTGGTCCTCGCCGACGGTCCTGAGTCGCGGGTCCGTTCGTTCACACTCCTCGACGCTGGCGGGACAGCGGTCGGCGAAGTGACACCCCGACGGGAACTCGCGGGGGTCCGGCGGTTCGCCGCCGATGGGGTCGAGCGACTGGGTGGATGCGGTGGGGTCGGGGATGCAGCCGAGCAGCCCCTGGGTGTAGGGGTGTCGGGGGTCCTCGAACACGGTTTCGACGTCGCCGTACTCCACGATGCGGCCCGCGTACATCACCGCGACCCTGTCACACAGCTCCGCGACCACGCCCATGTCGTGGGTCACGAGCAGGGTCGCCATCCCCAGCGAGTCCGTGAGGTCCCGGATGAGGTCGAGGATGCCCGCCTCGATGGTCACGTCGAGCGCCGTGGTGGGTTCGTCCGCGATGAGCAGGTTCGGCTCACAGGCCAGCGCCATCGCTATCATCGCCCGCTGGGCCATCCCGCCGCTGAACTGGTAGGGGTAGTCGTCGACCCGCACCTCGGGACTCGGGATGCCGACCTGCCGCATCAGTTCGACCGCCCGCTCACGGGAGGCCTCCAGCTTCAGGTCCTCGTGGACCCTGAGCGGTTCGCCGATCTGCCAGCCCACGTCGAACACCGGGTTGAGCGCGGACCCCGGCTCCTGGAACGTCATCGCTATCTCGTTGCCCCGGAGCGCTCGGAGTCGCTCGGGACTCATCTCCCGGACGTCCTCGCCGTCGTACAGTATCTCGCCGTCGACTATCTCGCCCGGCGACCGGACGAGGTCCATCAGCGAGAGGCTCGTGACGCTCTTGCCCGAACCGCTCTCGCCGACCAGCCCCAGCACCTCGCCCTCCTGTATCTCGAACGAGACGCCGTCGACTGCTTTCAGCTCGCCCTCGTCGGTGTGGAAGTGCGTGCGGAGGTCGCGGACGGACAGCAACGGGTCGTCGCGGGCGATGAGCTCCCACTCCTCGAGGTCCGATTCGTCGGTTCGTGCAGCGGTCGTGCCTGTCATTGGTCCACCAGTTGCGGGTCGTACACCTCGCGCAGGCCGTCGCCGAGCAGGTTGAACGCGAGGACGGTGATCATGATGGCGAAGCCGGGGAACACCGATATCCACCACTCCTCGGGCAGGTACCGGCGGCCGTCGGCTATCATCACGCCCCACGTCGGCTGTGGCGGCTGGACGCCCAGCCCGAGGAACGACAGCGACGCCTCGATGATGATGGCCAGCGCCACGTGGAACGTCGCCTGAACGATGACCGGGCCGACGGCGTTCGGGAGGACGTGTCGCCAGAGGATAGAGATGTTGCCGAGCCCGATTCCCTCGGCGGCCTCCACGTACTCGGACTCCTTGATGGAGAGGACTTCGCCGTGTATCAGGCGGGCGTACTGGGGCGAGAAGACGACGCCGATGACGAGTATCAGGTTCCACAGGCTCCCGCCCACGACGCCGATGATGGCGAGCGCGAGCACGAGCGCGGGGAACGAGATGACCACGTCCATGCTCCGCATCGCTATCTCGTCTATCCACCCGCCGTAGTAGCCGCCGATGCTCCCTATCGGGACCCCGAGCAGGACCCCGAGCAGGACCGCCCCGACCCCGACGGCAAGCGAGACGCGAGTCCCGAATATCATCCGGGACAGCACGTCCCGCCCGGTCAGGTCCGTGCCGGCGGGGTGGTCGAGCGAGGGCGACTGGAGCGACCGGTCGTAGTTCTCCTCGATGGGGCCGTAGGGTGCGACCAGCGGCGCGAAGGCAGCCGTGGCCACCAGCAGGGCGATGAGCCACAGCGACGCCCGACCCGCCCGCCCCATGCGGTCGTAGGTCCGCTTGGCGCTCCGGAGCCGGTCCGCGAGACGGTCGCGCCGCGACGGCCGAGGTACGTTTTCGGCGGTCATCAGTACTCCACCCTCGGGTCGAGATACGTGTACAACATGTCTACCACGAGATTCAGTACCACGAACACCAGCGCGACGAACAGGACGATGCCCTGGACGAGCGGCACGTCCTGAGCCGTCACGGCCTGATAGAGCAGGCGTCCGATGCCCGGCCACTGGAAGACCTGTTCGACGACGACCGCGCCGTTCATCAGCACGCCGACCTGGAAGCCGAACACCGTCACGACCGGGATGAGGCCGTTCCGGAAGGCGTGGACGACGACCACGATTCGCTCGCGCACGCCCTTGGCCCGCGCGGTCCGGACGTACTCCTCGCCGAGGACGTCTATCATCGACGAGCGAATCTGTCGGACCATGATGGCGGCGAACCCGATGCCGAGCGTCGCCGCCGGCGCGATGGCGTGCCGGAACCACGGGACGAGCCCCTGCGAGGGCGCGACGTAGCCGCCGGGCGGCACGAACGTCTGGCCGAACCACTGCTGCCAGAACAGCGAGAACACCAGTATCACGACGATGCCGACCCAGAACGCGGGGAGGCTGATGCCGGCGAACGAGACGAGTCGTCCCAGTTCGTCGACCCAACTCCCGTGGTACGCCGCGCTGACCAGTCCGATAGGAATCGCGACGAGGAGCCCCAGAACCGCCGCGATGAGGCCCAGTTGCGCGGTCGCCCACGCCGAACGCAACACGACTTTCGTCACCGGCTCCTCCATCGAGTACGACGTGCCCAGGTCGCCCTGGAGCGCGTTCGCGAGCCACCGGTAGTACTGGACGTGGATGGGCTGGTCGAGGCCGTACTTCTCGGTGACGTACGCGATCTGCGAGGGGCTCTGCTGGCCGGCCGGCAACAGCGACGACACCGTGTCGCCGGGCGTGAGCTTCAGCAACAGGAAGATGCCCACGGAGATCACCAACAGCACCGGAATCATCAGCAGGAGCCGCTTTACGAGGTAGTTCGTCCTGTTCATCCGTCGGTGTCGACCCTGCGAGCGACCCGCGCGAACGGTTCGGTGACGGTTCCACCTCGGGCGGCGGCGGCCGCGCGACGGGTCACGGCCACCACCCCATCTTTTCGAGGCCGTCGAGGTGGCCCTCGTCGTCGAGTTTCGCCTCGACGGCGTCGACGGTCTCGTGGCTCGTCTCGACGCTCCCGTCCGCGAGCGCCCCGACGAGGCCGGCTATCAGGACGGTCTGCTCCCGGAAGTTCCGGGGGTCGACCTTGTCGAGCGTGTCGCCGTGGGTGTGGCCCCAGCCCCGGAGCGCCCGGTCGTCGGAGGTCGTGACGAAGCAGGTCGGCACGCCCCGGCTGAAGAACGGCCAGTGGTCGCTGAACGGCACCGCGCCGTCGGCGGTCGCAATCGGGTGGTCGAAGTAGTCGGCGGTCCCCGCGACGACCCCTTCGAGCGCGTCGAACCCGTGGGTGTACGCTTCGAGGTCGCGGGACTGCGCGATGCCGTCGAGGTTGACGATGGCCTTCACGTCGTCGGTGTCCAGCTCGCGAGCGCCGTGGCTCGACCCGACCAGGTTTATCTCCTCGGAGCCGAAGCCGACCGCATGTATCCGGGTGTCCAGCTCGGACTCCACCTCGGCGAGCGCGCCCAGCACCGCCACGACGCCGGCGGTCCCGGTCCCGTTGTCGACCGCGCCTCGGCCGAGGTCGTGGGCGTCGACGTGGCTCGTCAGCAGTATCTCCGCGTCGGTGTCGGGACCGAGTTCGGCGTGGACGTTCCGGCTCGTCGCCGGCTCTATCGTCGCGGTCACGTCGAGGGTGAGCCGTCGGCCCTCGAACCGGCGCGCGAGCAGCAGTCCGACCTCCTTGCTCACCGCGACCGCCGGGATGGCACCGATGGGCTCGTCTTCGGTCCCGAGGCTCCCCGTCATCGGGAGGTCGCCGTCGAGCCGGCTCCGGAAGAGGAAGCCGGCCGCTCCGGCCTCGACAGCGCGGCCGTACTTCTCGGTCCGGTGGACGAACCGCTCGTAGCCCTCCGGCGTCCCCGCCGCGACCTGGACGATGCGCCCCTCGACGTCGGCGGCCTCGAAGTCCTCCGGGGTGCCGTACCCGAGGTCGAGGAAGGGGCCGGCAGCCGTCTCGCTCGGACTCCGGGGCAGCGCGAGGACGTCGAACGCCTCGCCCCCGTCGACCGCGAGCCGGCTCTGGCCGCGCTCCCAGCCGGTGACGTCGTATTCGGACAGCCGGACGTTCCGGGCCCCGACCGACTCGAACGCGTCGGCGGTCGCCTCGGCCGCGCGACGCTCGGCGTCGCTGCCCGGAAGGCGGCCGCCGATGCCCGTCAGCGCCTCGAGGTGCGACCACCCGACGTCGCTCGTGAACAGCGCCTCGACGTCCACGTGGTCGTGAAAACTCGCGTCGTCGCCGGTCATTCGTCGAGCCAGACGTCCGTCAGGATGATGCGCTGGTTCGGGTACACGTCGTAGTTGCGCACCGAACTCCGGGTGGCCTGGATGACGCTGGGCCACACGAGACCGATCCTGTCGACGTACTCGGTCGCCTCCTGCTCCAGTTGGGCGTAGAGGTCCTCGCGCTCGTCGCGGTCGGTGGTCTGGCGGGCTTGCTCGATGACGTCGTCGGACTGGTCGTAGTAGGTGACGTTGAGGAAGTGGCCGGTGTGGTACTTCCAGTACGCGAAGCTGTCGGCGTACATCTCCACGCTGAGCGTCTGGACGTTGCTCTCGAACTCGTCGGGCGACGGTCCCGGCGGCTCGTTGTCCCACTGGTTGAGCAGCGACCCCCACGCCGACGACTCCTCGACCGTGTTTATCTCCATGTCGATGCCGACGTCGGCGTAGTTCTGGCCCAGAATCTCCGCCACGTCCGAGAACGGCGGCTGGTTCGGGACGAGACACTCGAACGAGAGGTCGGTCTCGCCGGCCTCTTCGAGGAGCTGCTGGGCGCGCTCTGGGTCGTAGGGGTAGGTCTGAGTCGCCTCCTCGGAGTGGGCCCAGTGCCACGGCGGGAACACGCCCCATCCGGGTTCGGCGTAGCCGTTGTACGCGACGTTGACGATGGCCTCGCGGTTGACCGCGTGCATCATGGCCTGTCGGACCTTCTGCTTGCCGAACTCCTCCTTGTTGAGGTTGATGAAGTTCCCCATCCGGATGACGCTCGACGTCGACGCGACCGAGATGTCGTCGGCGCTCTCGAGGGAATCGGCGTCGCTGGCCGGGACGGGACTGGCGACGTCGACCTCGCCGGTCTCTATCTGGGTCATCCGGGTCGAGGACTCGGGCACGACCTCGAACCGGACGCCGTCGAGGTACGGGAGGGCCTCGTCGTCCGCCCCGGTCTCGAAGTAGTCGTCGAACGCCTCGAACGCGTAGTGGTCCTGCTTTTGCCCCTCCGCGAAGGTGTAGGGCCCGGTTCCCCACGTGCCCGTGCCCATGGTACCGAAGTCGTCGCCGTGTTCGTCGACCGCCTCCATCGGCAGGATGAACACCGACGTAAGCGTGTTCAGGAAGTCGGCGAACGGCTCGGCGAGCTCGAAGGTCACCTCGAAGTCGCCGGTCTGCTGGACCGTCTCCTCGGGGTCGATGCCGTCGCCCACGAGGAAGCCCTCGAAGTTCGACAGCGAGGTCGCGCCGTACTCCTCGTCGAGGATGCGCCGGAAGTTCTCGACGACGTCCTCGGCCGTCAGTTGCCGGTCGTAGGGCGGGTGGAACGTGACGTCCTCGCGCAGGGTCACGACGAACGTGGTCGCGTCCTCGCTCGCGTCGACCGACTCGGCGAGGTCGGGCACGACCTCACCGTTCGGGCTCAGGGCGACGAGGGAGTTAGCGTAGGCCCGTGCCAGCATCACGCCCTGGGAGCTGCGGGTCTTGTGCGGGTGCAAGGGCGCGGACGGGTCGGTCGATATCGCGGCGACCAGTTCCCCGCCTCGC
Organism: Halorussus halobius; assembly: GCF_004765805.1. Taxonomy (GTDB): domain Archaea; phylum Halobacteriota; class Halobacteria; order Halobacteriales; family Haladaptataceae; genus Halorussus; species Halorussus halobius. Next base: position 161,499 of record NZ_SBIU01000006.1, read on the forward strand.
GAGACTTCGCCCGCCGCCGTGGTCTCCGAGTCCGTCTCGTCCGACGACGGATCGTCGACCGTATCGGCGTCGGTCGTCGTGGCGTCCGTGGTGGCGTCACCGCTGGGTCCGCCCGAGCAGCCCGCCAGCATGGTCGCAGCGCCGGCCGACGAACCGCCTACTATTTTGATGAATTTTCGTCTATTCGAGCTACGGTCTGGCATTACTCTCCCAAGTTGCCCTTCCACACTTAGTACTTTTGTTGTATTCGATATTTAGGGCAGGATTTTTATTTCTCAGTCGGGTGGAACCGTAGGAACGCGCGACCGCGACGTCGGGCGGTCGAGGCAGCCGACCGCGTCCCGACGGCGACCGGCCGTCCCCGCGAAAGCTCCCGGCGAGCAGGTCGGGGACGCGCTCGTCGACCGACAGCTCGGACCGTCGGTAGCGGGCCCGTCGTCGGTGTCCGTCGCGGTGGAGTCCGGTCGCTCGTCCAGAACGACCTCGGCCGTTCGGGGCCGCCACCCACCAAATTGGATATAGCGATATGCAGTTTACGGGTTCGGCGTCGGACGCGCCCTCGTCCAGGCGAGACTCCGAGAAGTGCGTCACGAAGCGCTACGACAGCGAGTAGACGTTGCGCTCGTACACCTCGCGGACCCGGTCGCCCCAGTTGTGGGTGTAGGTGTCGATGATGTCCTCGGCCACGTCGCCGCGCAGGTACTTCACGATGCCCCGGTCGCCCGTCCGGTCCCGGAGGTGAGTCGTGAAAAAGTGCCGGAAGTAGTGGGGCGTGACGTTCTCCTCCGCGCCCCCACCCTGCCGGTGCCAGCCGTGGTCGGCGGCGTGAGACGTGACGACGTGGTGGACGATGTCCGGGGTTATCCGCGTGCCCCAGCTCTCCCGCGTGGTGGTGAACAGCGGGTCGGCGGGCGATCTCGGGTCCGGACGCACGGCGAGCCACCGCTTCAGCGCCCGCGTTAGCTCCTGGTCGACCGGAATCACGGTCTCGCGCTCGCGCTTGTTCGAGGCCGTCCGGGACTCGCCGTTGTACGGGTCGCCGACGTTGGGTTCGGGCGAGACGTACAGCGAGTCGTCCCGGCCGTCGAGTTGCCCCCGCGTCGGGTGGTCGGTCCCCGACAGCGAGAGGTCCCGCAGGTCGAGGTTGCAGAGCTCGCCCGCCCGAACCCCGGTCTTGAGCAGCGTGAGGACGATAGCGCGGTCGAGCGGGTGGGTCACGCCGGCGACGAACGTCCGCATCTCCGCGACCGAGACATCGCGCCGAGTCGGGTTGGTGTCGATGCGCTCGTCCATCTCCTCGACCACGAGCGCCATCGGATTCGCGTCGAACTCCCCGACCTCGGTCATGTAGTCGTAGAACCGGTGGAGGTACGAGGCGTAGGTGGCGACCGTACTCTCGGCGGTCCGACCCCGGAGTTCGTGTATCCACGACATGCAATCGCGGCGGGTCGCCGCCGAGACGGGCTTGTCGACGCCCATCGGATTCTCGGCGGGCGTCCCGAGGAACGCCTCGAACTCCCGGAGGACGCGCTCGTAGGCCGCTCGCGTCCGCTCGGTCTTCCCGTGGTAGGTCATGTCCTGCAGGAAGTACGCGATGGGGTCGCTCGCGTCCTCGGCGCGGCGCTGGTCAGTCGCCATGGTCCCCCGAGACGACCGCGTAGCCGCCGTGTCGACCGCTGTAGGTCACCCGGTTCTCGGTCTGGAGTCGCTGGAGCGTCTCGTCGAGTCGGTCCTCGACGTCGGCGGTGAGTCGCTCCACGAGGTCGTCCCACGAGCGATGTTCGGACTCCGAGAGGACCGAGAGCGTCCGTTCCTCGAACCCCCGGTCGCCGTCGTCGGCGTCGTCGCCGTCGCCGCTGGCGGGCGGGTCCCCGCCCGACTCCGGGCCGCCGACCGGTTCGAGGTCGAAGTCCCGCCGGCCGGCCTGTACCATCGTCCGGACGAACTCGCTCTGGCTCATGTCGAGGTCGTCGGCGTGTCGCTTCCACTCGGCCTTCTGGTAGGCCGGCACGAACGTCTTCACGGTCGTCCGAGACGTGTCGACGTCGCCCTCGTCGGTCATGTCCGGGGCGACTCATCCCACCACCTTCAAAGTAACCCATACTCGCGAATAAAAGCCCTTATTCTTGAGAGAGGTCCCGTATTTCCACGCCCTATTACAGAATATCCGTGAACGTAGGGCCGTAATTTCGCCTGACTAGTCCTTCCTACGCGCATCTAAAAACTCCGGCGAGCCGCGTCCAGTATGTGATTCTACCATCGCGTCCGGGCGGCTATCGACGGCGGGTTTGCTCGTCGGTGACCGCAGAATTGGGGTGGGTCACTGGTGTCGCGCAGGGAATGCGTACAACGCTTCGAGCCGGCGATTTCGACGGCGCGTCGTGCAGGGGCGTCTTAGCGGGGTCGACCACGGGGTGACGGCCTCGAAACCGGGTTGCGCGGGGTCGAAGTCGAGCGGATGTCCTCGGTCGCCGAGACGGACGCGAGTTCTGGACGCTTCGGTGGTGTCGACTCGGGTGCGTCGATTTCGGAATACGCAGTTCCGGGTCGCCGGTCGACGGTGTTCAGATACGCAGGTCAACTCCGTCGCCCGACGCTGCACGGATCGCGCTGTTGATTCTCGTCGCCGTCGGCGCGCGCTGGCGTCGTCGCACCCGTGGCGCGAGCGCTCGGCAGCCGCGGTTGTCTGCCGGCGTCTGCGCAAGCGACGCGCGCGCAGGCTCGACGGACGGATTGTCCGTCGGCGGCTCGTCGAACGAAGTGAGACGAGGCTCGTGGGCGTTGCTCGACGGCGTCCCGTTGAGCGCAGTCGGTCGAAATCTTCGATTTTCGTGAGCACGAGAGCACGCCCTCGGACGACAGCGAAGCGACCAGTACCGTCTGTCGGTGGCGTCGGGAGTGACTGCGGCCGAGGTGGTGAGCGCACCGGGAAATCTCGAAGACCCGTCCATCGGTCTCGTGTTTCGAGCAGATACGTCCGGGCGGACGGTAACTCTTCCAATCCGGCGCGTCGGTGCGTCTACTGCCCGCCCTCGGCGGCTCTCGAAGTGGAATTGTCGAATGTTCGCCAGCTCTCGGGCCACGTTGCAGGTCCGACTCGTAAACCACATTCCGCTATACCAAGTCGGTGCGTTGCGGTATCGATTCCGCTCGTATCGAACCCACCGCGAGACGGTCCGACGGCCGGGAATCAGTATATCGCCATCTCCGTCTCGGTTTCCGGCCGCGCGAACAGGTCCATCACGCGGTCGGCCGCCGGGCCGGTCTCCTCGTAGTTCTCCATCAGCACCGTCTCGCTGGGGAACAGTCGCTCGCCGACCGCTAGCCCATGCTCGCGCGCCGTCGAGCCGGTTACGGTCAGGTAGACGCCCACGCCGGTCCCGGCGATGGCGGCTTCCTCCTCCTCGTCCTCGCCCGGGTAGCAAAAGTCCAGCGTCGCCGCGTTCCGCGTGCCGAGTACCGCCTCGACGAGGCGCTCGTACCGCGGGGAGATACAGAGGTCGCCCTCGTAGTCGGTCAGCAACTCGCGAGTGGGGTCGGCCCCCTGCGGGAGCGCGTCCGGCGTCGCCAGCAGCGTGTGGTAGACCGTGTCGCCCATCCCGGCGACGACCCGAACGTCGGTGTCGTGGGGGTCGATGCGGGCGTTCACGTCGGCGATTCGGGTCAGCGGGTCGGGCCGGAGTTCGACGACCTCCTCCAGCACGAGGTCGGCGCTGTCGAACCCGAGCGCGAAGTCGTGCTTGCGCAGCGCCCGGAACGGTTCCTCCCGGCCGACGAGCCGCAGGTCCACGTCGCCGGCGGACACGGTCACGCTGTCGAAGACGATGCGGCGGGGCTTGCCCGCGCGGTCGTCGCGCAGGAGCGTGAAGTCCGGTTCGGTCGGTTCGCCGAGCCGACTGTACTCGGCGAGGCGCTCGTAGACGTCGCCCTCCGGCGTCTGGTCGCCCTTCGTGACAGCCTTCTCGTACCGCAGCGTCGAGATGACGTCGTCGGCCACCCGCTCGGCGTCGGCCTCGGCGGCGACCCGGTTCAGGACTGCCTCCAGCGGCCGGCCCTTGCGCGGCACCGCTACGGAGATCGTCTCGGTCATTACCGGCTCGAAGGCACGCCGGTAGTAAACGCGTTCCGCTTGCGGTCGTCGACAGTAGCGGGCCGAAGCTCACACGCCGTCGACGTCGTGGAACTCGAAGCGCGCGCCGTCGGCCCAGCTCTCGGTGACTCGAACCCGCCAGTCGTGGGCTTCGGCGATGCGGCGCACGACCGCGAGCCCGAACCCCGTCCCGTCCGGTTCCGTGGAGTATCCGCCCTCGAAGACGAGTTCGCGGTCCTCCGGCGGGATGCCCGGGCCGTCGTCGGCGACGTAGAATCCCGGCGCGTCGTCGAGGTCGCCCACGACCACGGTCCCCTCGGTGGAGGCCGGTCCGTCGGACGACGCGGCACTGTCCGGGAGGCCGTGCTCGACGGCGTCGTCGCCCTGCGGGCGACTGCTCGCGGAACCGTGTTCCACGGCGTCCTCGTGAGTCCCCGAACGAGGATTCGTCGAGCCGTGCTCGACGGCGTCGTCGCCCTGCGGGCGACTGCTCGTGGAACCGTGTTCCACGGCGTTCCGGAACAGGTTCTCGAACAGCGCGCGGAGCCGGCGGTCGTCCGAGACCACGGTCCGGTCGGTCTCCACTCGGAGCTCCATCCCGGGCGTCTCGACGGTGGTCCACGCGTCGGTCGCCACCTCGTCGAGCGCGACGGGCGCGGGGTCGGCCACCGTGTCGCCGCGCCGCGAGAGCGCCAGCACCTCCTCGATGAGCCGCTCCATCCTGGTGTGGGCGTCCGCGACCGCCTCGAAGTGGCGGTCCGCGTCGGTCTCGCGCGCGAGGTCGAGGTGGCCCTGCGCGACGTTGAGCGGGTTGCGCAGGTCGTGGGAGACGATGCTGGCGAACTCGTCGAGCCGATTGCGCTGCTCGGCGAGCTCGGCGGTCCGGTGTCGGAGCCGGCCGTGCGAGACGCCGAGCAGGCCGCCGCCGAGCGCGCCCACCGCCATCGTCGTCAGCACGACCGACGCGGGCTGGAGCAGCGGCCTACCACCCACCGACTGGAGCAGCGACACCCAGCCCGCCAGCAACCCCATCGCCGCGCTGCCCGCGAGGCTCCACAGCCAGACGACGCCCGCGTGGTCGACCGGCAGGTCCGCCGTCCGGAGCCAGCCCCCGAGCGCGACGACGAACAGCGAGAAGCCGACGGGGACGGCGAACCGGACGAACTCGTCGACGGCCATTTCGGTCCGCGTGACGAGCAGCCCCACCGAGGCGACGAGCAGCCCGACGCCGAGTCCCACCACCGACCACTCGCTGAGACTCCCGTCGTCGGACTCGGTCGACGCATCCGTACTGCCGGACTCGGAGAACATGGGGCCGGGTCAGTTCCCGAAGACGTCGCTGATGCGGTCGCGCCACTCCTGGATGCCCGCTATCTCCTCGCGGATGTCGGCGATCTCGGCGTCCACGTCGCCGATATCGCCCTCGACGCTCTCGACGCGGGCGGTGAGGTTCTCCTCCAGTGCGTCGACGTCGGCCGACAGCGACTCGACCTGCTCGGAGACGTCGGCCACCTCCTCGGCCACGTCGGTCACGTCCTCGACCTCCTCCCGGACTCCCCGGAGTTCGTCTTCGAGCGATTCGAGGTCGTCGCCGACCGCCGTCACGTCGTCGGTGTTCGCGCCGACGAGCTCCTCGAGTTCGTTCAGCCGCTCGTCGAGCGCCTCGGCGCTGTCGGCGAACTCCCCGACGTCGTCGAGTTCGGCTTCGAGCGCCGCGACCGACTCCCGGAGCTCCTCGACAGCCGTCACGTCCTCGCGGAGGTCCTCGACAGCCGCTACCTCCGATTCGAGGTCGGCGAGGTCGGACCGGACCTCGTCCCCCAGGTCGCGAACGTCCCCGCGAATCTCGTCCTCGAACGCCCGGAGGTCGTCCTCGAGGTCGTCGATGGCCGCTTCGGCGTCGTCGAGCGCGGTCTCCACGTCCGCGACGTCGTCCTCTACGTCCACGACGTCTTCCTCCACATCTGCGACGTCGTCTTCTACGTCCGCGACGTCGTCCTCCACGTCCGCAACGTCGTCTTCGACGTCGGTCACGTCGGCCTCGACCGCTTCGAGGTCGTCGTCGAGGTCGTCGACGCGCGCGGTCGTCTCGTCGGTCTCGGTCCGGACGGCCTCGACCTCGCTCTCGAACGCCTCGACGTCGGCCCGCACCTGCGCGAGGTCGTCCTCGAACTCCCCGAGGACGTCCGCCGCCGCGCCGTTCTCGTCGATGAACTCCTCCAGCGCGTCGGTGTACGCCGACAGGTCCTCGACCCGGGACTGGAGGTGTCGGATGCGGACGTTGGTGCTCTCGGGGGTCTCGACGTCGAGTTCGCGCTGGATGGCGTTCAGGTCGTCGTCGGAGACTTCCCCGGCCCGAATCTCGTCGGCGAGCGCGGCCGCGACGCTCCCGGGGCTCGGCGGCGACGCGTCGGGCTCGGCGACCTCGGTCTCGGCGGCCGCCTCCGAGGGCGGCGTCGAGTCCGCGCCGACCACGTCGCTCCCGACGGTGGACTTGGCAGAATCAGGCGCGTCGTCGCCCGCCCCGGCGGCCTCCTCGGCCACCTCGGCGGCCTGTTCGGGCGAGACGGCGTCCGAGTCGGCCGTCGAACTCCCGCGGTCGTCGACCGGCTCGACGTCGCGGTCGGGCGCGTCCGGGTCGGCTGCCAGCGGGTCCTCGTCGTCGGCTGCCAGCGGGTCCTCGTCGTCGGGCGCGTCCGAGTCGGCCGCCAGCGGGTCCTCGTCTTCGGCCGGTTCGTCCTCACCGTCGAGTCCGAGGTCCTCCTCGCCCGTCACGACGTCGCGAGCGAGCTGGCTCTCCTCCTCCGAGACGATGTCGGTTATCGTGTTCCCGTCGGGACCGCCGACCTCCGACGGGCCCGAATCGGCTGCTAGCGGGTCTTCGTCGTCGGCTGCCAGTGGGTCCTCGTCGTCGGCCGCCAGCGGGTCCTCGTCGTCGGCCGCCAGCGGGTCCTCGTCGTCGGCCGCCAGCGGGTCCTCATCGTCGGATTCGGCGAGCGGGTCGTCGTCCTCGCCCGCCGCCAGCGGGTCGTCCGATTCGGCGAAGGGGTCGTCCTCGCCGGCGGTCCCCGAGTCGACCGTGACCGGCGCGACCTCATCGATGGTGGCCGGGCCGAGGAACGACGATGGGTCGTCGTCCTCCCCGAGACGGACGCCGTACACGGTCACCAGCTCCTCGCCCGGTTCGAGTTCGCGCTCGAACTGGACGCGGTGGTCCTTGTACGCCGTCCAGTTGTCGTTCTCGTAGTCGGGGTGGAAGCCGACGTTGTCCATCGGGAACGACTCGGGCACGTCGTCGGCGAGTCGGAGGGTAACGCGTTCCTCGCGCTCCGACCGGACGACGAACTTGACCGCCGGGACCGCGAACTCCTCGCCCTCGAACGACTTCTCGACGACGACGCCGCTCTCGGTCGTCGTCACCACCTCGGTCATGCTATCACTCATACGATTCACATCCCAGAACGGACTTATAAATCACACGCCCCGAAAACGGGAAGTCCGCTCGGCGTCGCCGACGACGGCGTAGTTATTAGGTCACACCGGCCGTAATCGGCCCCATGTTACTCGCTGGCGCGAACGACGGCGTGTACCGCGCGGCCGAGCCCCGATTCGACGACGCCGAGCGCGTGCTCGACTCGGACCGAGCGATGCGCGTCCGCCGGTTCGACGGCTGGGACGGCGTCTTCGCCGCGACCACGTCGGGGTTGTATCGCTCGACCGACGGCGGCGACTCGTGGACCGACCTCTCGGTCCCGCGCGAGGAGGTGTACTCGGTGCTTGGCGACCCCGCCGGCGAGCGCCTCTACGCGGGCACACACCCCGCGCACCTGTACGTCTCCGACGACGAGGGCGAGACGTGGCGCGAACTGGAGGGGTTCCAGGACCTCCCGTCGCGCGAGGAGTGGCACACGCCGCGCCACCGCGACGAGGCCCACGTCCGGAGCCTCCGCGCGCACCCGGACGCTCCCGGCCGCGTGGTCGCGGGCGTGGAGGTCGGCGGCGTCCACGTCAGCGACGACGGCGGCGAGACGTGGACCGAGCGCAAGCGCGGGGTCCACGACGACGTCCACCACGTCCTGCTCGTCGGCCCCGACGAGTACGTCGCGTCCACCGGGAACGGCCTCTACCGGACCACGGACGCCGGACGGACGTGGACGCGGCTCGACGGGGGCCTCGACCGCCGCTACTTCCGGGAGGCGTTCGTCCACGACGGTCGATTCTACGCGGCGGCCGCGCGCTCGTCGCCGGGAACGTGGCGGGGCGAGCGCGGCGCGGACGCGGCGCTGTTCGAGGCCGACGCGCCCGGTAGCGAACTCCGGCCCGTCCGCTATCCCGGCGAACCCGAGGCGGTCGTGCTGGCGTGGACCGCCCACGACGGCGCGGTCGTCGCGGGCACGAACGACGGCGACGTGCTAGTCCGGACCGACGGCGAGTGGGTCGACGGCGGCCGGATTCGGTCGGGCGTCCGGTCGCTTTGCGTGACGGCGTAGCGACTGCCCGGGGTCGTGGCGGCGACGCCCGCTCGGGCGAATCGGAGTGAGGTCGCGAGGTGTGGGTGGCGGTGCCACCAGGTCGGTGACCGTGTCGCCGGTGGGACGGGCGAGTCGCCGGCGGCCTGCTCGCGACCGCACGCGGCGTCCGGACCAGCTGGTCGCGCCCTCGTATTCGAATCCGGAGGGGAGTACAGACGTTCGGGTCGGGTCACTCGGCCGGTTCGAGGGCCACGTTCCGGAACTCGAAGCGCGCGCCGCCGGCGTCGCTCTCGACGACCTCGCACTCCCAGCCGTAGACGGCCGCCAGTTTCCGGACGAAGGCCAGTCCCAGCCCGGTCCCGCCCTCGTCGCCGGCGGTCGTGAACCCGGCCTCGAAGACCGCCTCCCGCTCGTCGGGAGGGATGCCGGAGCCGTCGTCGGCGACGTAGAAGCCGTCTTCGAGTCGGCCGACGCGCACGGTCAGGCCGGACCCCTCGCTTTCCGCGGCGTCATCCGGCTGGTTACTCGTGGAGCCGTGTTCCACGGCGTTCTCCAACAGGTTCCGGAACAGGTGACGCACGTACGTCTCGTCGGCCTGCACCACGTCCTCGACGTCGACTTCGAGCGTCGCGTCGGCCGCGCCGACCTCGTCCCACGCGTCGCGGGCGACCTCCGAGACCGGGACGGCGTTGCACTCGCCGACCGCCTCCTGGCCCCGGGTCAACACCAGCATCACGTCGATGATGTCCTCCATGCGGTCGAACGCCTCCGTGACGTACTCGACCGCGTCGGCGGTCGCGTCCGTCGCTCCCGAGTCGGACGACTCGGAGCCGGCGGCCGGGAGCTGCTGGCTGTATATCTGGCCGATGGTGACGGGATTGCGGAGCTCGTGGGCCAGCATGCTGGCGAACGATTCGAGCCGGTCGTTCGACGCCTCGAGCTTCTCGACGGTCTCCTCGAGTTGTCGTTCGCGCTCCTTGGGCTCGGTCACGTCCTGGGCCATCGTCATGCCCGCGAACACGGTCCCGTTCTCGTCGGTTATCGGGACCGCGTGGACGAGCCACTCCCGGCCGGCGTACGACAGTTCGACCGACCGCTCCTCGCCGTCGAGTGCCGCCCGGAACGCCGGTTCGAGCGCGTCGGCGGTGTCCTCGTCCCAGGCCGCCCGGAAGTGGCGGCCTTCGAGGTCCGCGGGCTCGAGGGGAATCCTGTCGAATCCCTTGCCGGCCGCCAGCGCGTACTCGGACTCGCGGTCGAACAGGGTCACGATGCCGTTCGGGAACGACTCCGCGAGCGTGCGGTACCGGCGCTCGGACTCGGCGAGCCTGCGCTCGGACTCGATGCGCTCGGTGACGTCCTGGGACATCGCGAGCGCGGCGAACGCCGTCCCGTCGTCGTCTCGAACCGGGACGACATGGAACCGATAGACGCCGCCGTCGCTCTCGAACTCGAAGGAGCCGGTCTCCCCGTCGAGGGCCGACTCGAACCGCGGGACGAGTTCGTCGGCCAGCTCGGGCGATAGAACGTCCCTGACCGGCCGTCCCTCCAGTTCCGCTGCCGAGGGGACCGCCTCGTCGACCGGACTGCCGCCGACGGTCCGATAACACAGGGTCTCGTCGACCAGCGCGACCGCGCCGTTGGGGAAGTGCTCGGCCAGGGTCCGGTAGCGCCGCTCGGACTCCTCGAGGTCGCGCTGGCGCTCCTTGCGCTCGGTCACGTCCCGGAAGTACACCGACAGCCCCGTCTCGGAGGGGTAGGCGTGGACCTCGTACCACGCGTCGAGCGGGTCGGGGTAGTAGAACTCGAAGGAGGTCGATTCCTGGCTCTCCATCGCGGTGCGGTACTCCTCGCCCAGCGTCGAGTCGGTCGCCCACTCGAAGGCCTCCCAGAGGTTCCGGCCGACCAGTCCCTCGCCGTCGTAGTCTATCAGCTCCTCGGCGCGCTCGTTTGCGTGGGTTATCCGCCACTCGTCGTCGAGGGCGTAGAACGCGTCCGTGACCCGACCGAATATCTCGTCGAGTTCGGCCTCCAGTCGCTTGCGCTCGGTGACGTCCGAGATAATCCCCTCGATGGCGGCGAGGTCGCCGTCCTCGTCGAAGACGCCCCGGCCGTGGCTCCGCACCCACCGTCGCTCGCCGTCGGCAGTCTCGATGCGGTAGGTCACGGAGAACGTCTCCCGGTCGGCCACGGCCGTCTGGACGGCCTCCCACACCGCCGGCCTGTCCTCGTCGACCATCACGTCCTCGCCCCAGCTCACGTCGCCGCGCTCGAACGCCTCCGGGTCGTAGCCCGTCAGGTCGCGGCAGGCGTCGCTGACGAACGCCATCGGCCAGTCGGGCTCGTTCCGACACCGATACACCATCCCCGGAACGTTGTCGACGAGCGTCGAGAGCTGTCGCTTCCGCTCCGCGAGCGCTCGCTCGCGCTCGCGCCGGTCGGTCACGTCCCGGACGACGCCGATGCGGCGCGCGTCGTCGGAGCCGGGCAGCATCGCGAACGTCGCCTCAACCGGGACGCGGTCGCCGGACGCGGTGTCCAGTTCCGCCTCGATTCTATCGGTCTCGGTGACGCCGTCGCGCATCTCCGCCTCGACCCGCTCGGCGCGCCGGCGCACCTCCTCGTCGACGACCAGCGAGACGTGTTCGCCGAGCAGTCGCTCGCGCGAGTAGCCGGTCAGCTCCGCGTACGCCTCGTTGACCAGCCTGAATCGCCCGTCCTCGTCGACGACGTAGACGCCGTCGTCGACCGCCTCCACGATGGCCTCGTAGCGTTCGAATTGGCTCCCGCGCTCGCCGCGGTCGCCGGAGGGCTGGCCGCCGGCGTCGCGTACCACGCCCGCGAGCCCACGGACGCCCCCGTCCTCGACGAGCGGGCTCAGCCGCAGCTCGCACGGAATCCGGTCGCCATCGGCTGTCCGGACCGCGACCTCGAGCGCCCGGTCGCCGTCGGCCGGCGTTCCCTCCCCGTCGGCCGGCGTCCCCTCCCCGTCGACCGCGCGTTCGAGGGCCGAACGGTCGTCGGCGTCGAGGATGACCGAGACGGACTGGCCGAGCAGTCGCTCGCGCGAGTGGCCGGTCAGTTCGACCAGCGCGTCGTTCGCCCCGACGAATCGACCCGCCGCGTCGAGCTGAAAGATGCCGTCCCCGACCGCGTTCACGAGCCTTCGATAGCGCTGGAGAGTCTCCCCCTCGGCCGGGTCGCCCCAGAAGGCCGACTCGGACGCCTCTGCCCGTTCACTCATGTAGCGAAAGATGAGCCGCCAAGTCGGATAAGTCTTCGCGTGACCGCCTCACGAGGCGGTTTCGTCCGGGTCCGTTCGGTTCGAACGCTCGGTCAGTGTTCGGGCGCGAGGGCGTCGACGGTGGCGTCGAGGTCGCTCGGTTCCGCGCCGCGCGGGAACGAGACCGCCACGCTGTCGACGCCCTCGATGGCCTCGAACGCCCGGAGCTGCTCGCGGGCGTCCTCGGGCGTGCCGACCGCACCGAGGTCGGTGAGCAGGTCGTCGTCGATGGCGGCCAGCGCCGCCTCCCGGTCGCCGCTGCCCCACGCGGTCGCGACCGCCTCGGCGGTCTCCTCGTAGCCCTGTCTGGCCAGCGCCTCCCGGTAGAAGGTGCCCATCGCGCCGACGTAGAACGCGAGGTGCTGGCGCGCGAGACGCCGGGCCCGGTCGCCGTCGTCCAGCGCGGCGCAGGTCAGCGAGAGGGTCACCCGCACGTCGTCGGGGTCCCGACCGCCGAGGTCGGCCCCGCGCCGGAGGTCGGCGAGCCGGTCGCGAACGCCGTCGGGGGTGAGCATCAGCGCGTGCCAGCCGTCGGCGAACCGGCCGGCGAGTTCGACCGACTTGGGACCCATGCCGGCCGCGTCGATGGGGACCGGGGCCTCGGGCGGCCCGCACCTGAGCCGGAAGCCCCCGAGGGTGAAGACGTCCCCGTCGTAATTGACGGTCTCGCCCGAGAGGACCGCCCGGACGATTTCGACGTACTCGCGGGTCCGGCGCAGGGGTCGCTCGAAGCGCTGGCCGTGCCACCCCTCGATCACGGCGGGTCCGGAGGGGCCGAGTCCGAGCCGGAGTCGACCGCCGGACAGCTCCTGGAGCGTCGCGGCGGTCTGGCCGACCAGCGCCGGCGACCGCGAGTAGACGTTCAGAATCGAGGGGCCGATGCCGATGTCGTCGGTGCGCTCGGCCACCGCCGAGAGGACGGTGGCGGCGTCCCGGCCCCACGTCTCGGGGAGCCACGCGCGACGGTAGCCCCGCGACTCGGCGCGCTGGGCGAGCGAGACCAGCGCGTCGAGGCTCGGCTGGGCCGCGACCGGGAGGTGGACGGTTCGGTCTGTCATGGCCGGACCCACGGACGCCCGCACCATAGTTCCCCGCCAACGCCGCGCGGTGGAAACGCCGTTTACCCGCGCCGGGATTGTTCGCCTGCCCGCCCGGAAGCAACCAGAAACGGTTTCTCTATCCTCGTAATTAACCTATTTCAGTCCCCCGATAAACTGAAGTTCGTTACGGCCCTCCCTCCGTGCGTGCGCTTCTGGGCGACCGCCTCCGGCGAGCGACGACTGACGCTCTCGGCCGGCGAGGTCACTGGCGCGGTCGGCGACTCGGTCACCGTGCTCCCGGTCGTGGTCGCGGTCTCGGCGCTGACCGAGCTTCGGCTCTCCGTGCTGTTGCTCTGGTTCGGCGTCTTTCAGGTGGTGTGGGGTCTGCGATACGGCGCGCCCGTCTCGGTCGAGCCGATGAAGGCGCTGGCCGCGCTGGTCATCGCGGAGTCGCTGTCGGTGCCGGAACTCGCGTTCGCCGGAGTGCTCGCGGGCGCGGTCCTGCTCGCGCTCGGCCTCGCGGGCGCGCTCGGCTCGCTGGCCGACCGCATCGACGCGGCGGTCATCCGCGGCGTCCAGCTGGCGGTGGCGCTCGTGCTCGCCCGGACCGGACTCGAACTCGGCGCGGCCGCGCCCCGGACCGCGCTCGCGGCCGGCGCGGTCGGCGTCGCGGTCGTCGCGCTCGGCCGCCCGCGAGCCAGCGCGCTGGCCGTCCTCGGACTCGGGGTCGCGCTGGCCGGCGCGGAGACCGGCCTGCCCGCGGTCGCGGTGCCGGCGTTCGGGCCGGCGCTCGCCGCGACCGCGTTCGCGCCGACCGCCGACGCGCTCTCGGCGACCGGCGCGCAACTCGCGATGACCGTGGGCAACGCGGCGGTGGCGACCTCGCTGTTGCTCGACGACCTCTACGACGCCGACGCCTCGCCCGACGAGCTCGCGACCAGCATGGGCGCGATGAACCTGCTGGCGGTTCCGCTGGGCGCGCTCCCGATGTGCCACGGTTCGGGCGGCGTCGCGGGCAAGTACGCCTTCGGCGCGAAGACCGCTGGCGCGAATCTGATACTCGGCGCGCTGTACGCGCTGGCGGCGCTGGTCGCAGTCGACCTCGTGGCCGCGTTCCCGATGGCGACGCTCGGCGTGGTGCTCGTCCTCGTCGCGGGCCAGTTGGGGAAGGCGAGTCTGGACACCGACTCGCTGGGACTGACCGCGGGCGTCGGCGTGGTGGGGCTGGTCGCGAACGTCGGCGTGGCGTTCGTCGCGGGCATCGCGGCGTCGGCGGTGCTGTCGCGGCTGTGAGCCGGTGATACGCCGCCGAAAATCCGACGGACGAGGCCCGGACCGGGGGTAGCGGCCCGGGAGCGGTCGGTCCGGTCGCGTGTCAGGTGACTCGGGAACGATTCCGGCCGTCCTGCGAGCGCGGCGGGGCGACCGTCGCGAGAGTTCAGCGGGCCTCGCGACTGGACGGTCAGGCGTCGAGGTCGACGTTCCAGACCCGCCAGTCGCCCCGTTCCGCGCCGCGGCCGGGCGCTCCGTCGGACTCGCCGCGGCGGAGTTCGACCGAGGCTGCGACCGTGGCGACGCCGGCGACGTCGACGTCCGCCGCGACGCGCGCCCTCGTCGGCCCCTCCTCGACGACGGTCGTCTCGGTGACGTCCGTGGGAACCGACCGCAGGACGAGGGTGGCGAGGAAGTCGGTCAGGAGCATCGAGAAGACCATCGCGACGTCTCCGGCTCCCTCCAGCGGTCCCTCCGGGTGTATCGACTCGTCGGCCTCGTCGAACTCGCCGTCGCCGAACCGCTCCAGGAACGCTGCCGTCACGGCCGTCGGGGATGTTTCGTCCATGGGACGGAGTTATTCTATCGGCGTAAAATCGGTTCGGATACCGGCCACGCAGGCGTCCGGGCTGCTCGCCGAGCCCCGGAAGACACCGGGTTTCACGGTGGAGCGGTCCGACGCTTCCCCCGTGAATCTCCACTGGCACCGCCGGGACCTCCGGGTCGCGGACAACCGCGCGCTGGCCGAGGCGGCGGCCGACGACCGCGTGCTGCCGGTCTTCGTCCTCGACCCCGACGTGCTGGCCCACGCCGCGCCGCCGCGAGTCGCGGCCATGTGCGACGCGCTCGAATCGCTCCGCGCGGACTACCGCGAGCTCGGCGGCGACCTGCTCGTCGCCGAGGGCGACCCGCGCGAGGAGCTCCCCCGAATCGCCGACGAGTACGGAGCCGAGGCGGTCTACTGGAACCGCGACTACTCCGGGCTCGCCCGCGAGCGCGACGGCGCGGTCCGACTCGCGCTCGACGACGCCGAAATCTCGCGGGCGGCCTTCCACGACGCGCTCCTCCACGAGCCGGGCTCCATCCGGACGAACGCGGGCGACCACTACTCGGTGTTCTCGTACTTCTGGAAGAAGTGGCGCGACCGCGAGACGGACGCGCCGATAGGAGCGCCCGACGAGGGCCGGGTCGCCGCGCCCGACGATTCCTCGCCGATTCCGACGCCCCCGGACCTCGGCTTCGACGCGCCCGAGGCCGAGGTGCCCGCGATGGGGACCGGGGCCGCGCGCGACCGGCTCGACTCGTTCTGTACCGACGCCATCTTCCGGTACGCCGAGGGCCGCGACGACCCGGCCACCGACGGGACCGCGCGGCTCTCGGTCCACCTCACCTGGGGCACCGTCGGCGTCCGCGAGGTCTGGCGCGCGACCGAGGCGGCGATGAGCCGCGCCGACGGCGACCCCGAGCGCGCAGACGACGAGGAGGGCACCGAAGCCGCCTCGGTCCGGGAGTTCCAGCGCCAGCTCGCGTGGCGGGAGTTCTACGCCCACGTCCTCGCGGCCCGCCCCGACATCGTGACCCGGAACTATCGGGAGTACGAGAGCGACATCGAGTGGCGCGACGACGAGGCCGCGTTGCAGGCGTGGAAGGACGGGCGGACGGGGTATCCGTTCGTGGACGCCGGCATGCGCCAGCTTCGGGCCGAGGCGTGGATGCACAACCGGCTCCGGATGGTGGTCGCGGCGTTTCTCACCAAGGACCTCCTGGTCGACTGGCGGGAGGGCTACGACTGGTTCCGCGAGAAACTGGCCGACCACGACCCCGGCAACGACGCGGGCGGCTGGCAGTGGGCCGCCTCGACGGGCATGGACGCCCAGCCGTACTTCCGAATCTTCAACCCGACGACCCAGGGCGAGCGCTACGACCCCGACGCGGAGTTCATCAAACGCTACGTCCCGGAACTCCGCGACGCGACCGCCGACCAGATTCACGGCTGGACCGAACTCGGCGACGCCGAGCGCGAGCGCATCGCGCCCGAGTATCCCGCGCCCATCGTCGACCACGCCGAGCGCCGCGAGGAGGCTATCGCGATGTTCGAGCGAGCGCGCGGCGAGTGAGCGCCGGTCACGGGACTCGATTCGGTGCGTGTTCGTCCCCCGTCACCGGCGCGCGGTCGCCACCACCGCCTGTCCGTACGCGACGCCGCCGTCGCCCGGCGGGACGCGGTCGGGACCGAGAAACCGGAGGCCCGCGGCTTCGACCCGGTTCCGGACGCGGCGGGATATCGCGTCGTTGTACGCCACGCCGCCCGTGAAGCCGACGCAGTCGAGCCCGCGGTCGGACGCGGCCTCGACCGCGAGGTCGGCGAGGCCGCGGGCCAGCGCGTCCTGAGCGGTCGCGGCGACGTCGGCGCTGGGCGCGGTCGCGCCCAGCGCGTCGAGGTCGGCGACGAGTCGCCGAACGTCGACGACTCGACGGCCCTCGCGGGTCGCGTACCGGACGGCCACGTCCCGAACGCTCCCCCGGCGCGCGAGCGCTTCCAGCCGCTGGGCGGGTTCGCCCTCGTAGCGGCGACGGTCGCAGGTCCCGACGAGCGCGGCCACGGCGTCCAGCAAGCGCCCGGCGCTGGTCGTGGCCGGCGCGTTCACGCCGCTGGCGGCCTGCTCGCGCACGACCGCCGCCTCCGAGCGGTCCGCGACCGCGCCGGTGGTCACGAGGCGGTCGTCGACCCGGTCGGAGTCGTCGAGCAGCCCCGCCAGCGCCCGCGCGGGGTACTCGACGGCGGCCTCGCCGCCCGGCAGCGGGAAGGTGTCGAGGCCGCCGACCCGCTCGAAGTCGCCGTAGGTCGCGTCCAGCACCTCGCCGCCCCAGACGGTGCCGTCGGGCCCGTAGCCGGTCCCGTCGGCGGTCACGACGACCGCCCGCTCGACGCCGTGTTCGGCGCACAGCCCGGCGGCGTGGGCGTGGTGGTGCTGGACGGCGACCGGTCCCGAGAGTCCCTCGTCGGCGTATCGGTCGGCCGCCTCGGTCGTGAGGAACGCCGGGTGGCTGTCGCAGGCCACCACCGACGGCTCGACCCCCGTCAGGTCCGTCAGTCGCTCGACGGCGTCCCGGTGGAACCCGAGCGCGTCGGGACCGGTCACGTCGCCGACGTGCTGGGAGGGGACCACCTCGTGGCCGTCCGACACCGCGACGGTCGCGTCCCGCTCGGGGCCGACCGCGAGGACGCTCGGTGCGTCCTCGCCGCCCGCGGGGTTCGGGAGTCCGACGGGCGTCCACCCGCGCGACCGACGGAGGAACCGCCGGGACCCGTCCACGACCCGGACGACGCTGTCGTCGCACCTGGCGACGACCTCGCGGTCGTGGACCAGCGCCCCGTCGACGACCCCGTCGAGGCGCTCGCGTATCCCCTCGACGGTCGTGACCATCGGTCGCCCGGGCAGGTTCGCGCTCGTCATCACGAGCGGGCCGTCGACGCCGTCGAACAGCAGGTGGTGGAGGCCGGCGTACGGGAGCATCACGCCGACGGTGTGGAGACCGGGCGCGACCGCGTCGAGCCACGGCGGGGGTTCCGCGTCGGCGTGACCGGCCTCAAGCAACGCGATTGGCCGGCGGACGTCGGTCAGAGCCGCCGCCTCCTCGTCGCCGACCGTGGCGAACTCCCGGGCGGCCGCCAGCGACTGGACCATGACCGCGAAGGGTTTGGCGGGCCGACGGGTCCGGTCGCGGAGTCGCTCGACGGTGGCCGGGTCGGTCGCGTCGCAGACGAGGTGGGTCCCGCCGACGCCCTTGACCGCGAGTATCTCGCCCGCCGCCAGTCGTTCGGCCGCGCGTCGAACGGCGTCGCGGCGTCTGGCGACGGTCCGACCGTCGGTTTCGTACCGGAGCGTCGGCCCACACTCCGGACAGGCGACCGTCTGGGCGTGGTAGCGCCGGTCGGTCGGCGACTCGTAGCGCTCGCGACACCCCTCGCACATCGGGAACGCGTCCATGGCGGTCCGCGCCCGGTCGTAGGGCACGCCCCGGACCACCGTGAACCGGGGCCCGCAGTCGACGCACGCGGTCGCCCAGTAGCCGTGGTACCGCGAGTCCGGGTCCCGGACGTCGTCGAGACACCGGTCGCAGATGCCGGTGTCGGGCGGGACCGCCACTCCGGCCGCGCCCGACCGCTCGCCGGCACGCTCGTTCGGGCTCCCGGTCGAGTCCCTGATATCGAAGTCCTCGATTCCGTCGGGGTCGGTCCACTCGACCTCGACGTCTTCGACCCGCGCGAGCGGCGGGGCGTCGGCCCGGACCGCGTCGAGTACCGACTCGACGGCCTCGCGGGGTCCCTCGAAGGCGGCGTCGACGCCGTCGCCGGTGTTACGGACGTAGCCGCCGACGCCCGCCTCGGCGGCTGTCCGGTGGACGAACGGCCGGAACCCCACCGCCTGTACGACGCCGGTGACGCGGACGTCCGCACGTGTGCGCTCGGTCATGGTCACCTGTCAGTGCTGGTGGGCGTGGTCGCTCGTGGGGGAGTCGCCCCCGTGACGGTCGTGGCTGTGACCGTCCTCGCGGACCGCCGCGAGGCGGTCCGCCAGCGCGTCAACGCCCTCGTCGTCGCGGGCGTTCGTCTCGAAGACCGGCATCTCCGGGTCGAGTTCCGCAACGTCGGCGCGCATGGTCGCCACGTCGGCCCCGACCGCGGCGGCGACGTCGGTCTTGTTGACCACCGCGGCGTCGCAGGCCTCGAACAGCAGGGGGTGTTTCCGGACCACGTCGTCGCCCTCGGTCGTGCTCACGACGAGGACGCGGGCCTGCGCGCCCAGCGGGAAGTCAGCCGGACAGACCATGTTGCCTACGTTCTCGACGTACAGCCGGTCGAGTTCCGCGAGGTCGAACTCCTCGACGGCGTCGCCGAGCAGGTTCGGGTCGAGGTGACACTCCTTGCCGGTGGTGACGTTGGCGACGGCGACCCCGTGGTCCCGGAACCGGCTGGCGTCGTCGTCGCCGGCCACGTCGCCGACGACGACGCCGATTCGCTCGTCGTCGGGCGCGCGCTCGATTAGTCGCTCTATCAGCGTGGTCTTGCCCCCGCCGGTCGCCCCGAGGAACTCGGCGACGAACACCCCGTGGTCGTGGACCACCCGCTCGTGGAGGGCTTCGGCCTGCTCGCGGAACCGCGCCAGCACGTCCTCGCCGTCGGTAGCGTCGCCGTGGTCGTGGTCGTCGTCGTGACCGAACCGGTGCGTTCTGGCGACGGGGGGCGCGTCCGCGTCACCCAACACCTGGTCGAGCAGTCGGTCGATTGGCGTGCGATGCGTCGGCGTTCGTCGGACGGGTCGGAGTCGCGTCGGGACGTGATAGGTCATGGGTTCGATTCGGGTTTCGCGTCGCCCGACTCGGACGCTCTCGGGTCCGAGTCGGGTATCTCGATGCTGGTCAGTCGACACTCCTCGCCGCGGGTGAACTCGACGCCGGAGCCACACTCCGGGCAGCGGGCCGCGGGCACCACGGCGGCTGTTCCCTCGAACCCCGGCGGTTCGCCGGTCCAGCCGCAGTCACACGCCGCTCGCGCGGGGACCGTCTCTATCTCGACGGTGGCCCCCGCGGCGGGCGTCGCCTCCGCGACGGTCTCCAGACAGAACCGCAACTGGTCGGGGTTGACGTGGGTTGCCTCGCCGAGTTCGACCGCGAGCGCCTCGATTTCGTCGGCGTCGTGGTCTGTGGCGGCCTCGACGGCGCTGTCGAGCAACGCCCCCGCCACGCTGAGTTCGTGCATGGTCAACAGATTCGGGGGAGCTGTCGGCCCTCGGGTTCGCTCAGGTACCGCCGCCCGAAGCCGGTGTCGAGCACGACCCGACCCCGGTTCTCGTCGGTGACCTCGCCGATTATCGCGGCCGCTTGGCCGCTGGGGGTGGCGCGGAGCGCCTCGACGACAGCCTCGGCGTCGTCGGGTGCCACCCCGAAGACGACCTTCCCCTCGTTGGCAACGTCGAGCGGGTCGATACCGAGCAGCTCGCCCGCCGAGGCGACCGGCTCGCGGACCGGGATGGCCGTCTCGTCGAGGGTCGCGCCCACGTCGGCCTTCCGGACCATCTCGTTTATCGCGGTGGCGAACCCGCCGCGAGTGGGGTCTTTCATGGCCGTGACCTCGCCCGCGTCCAGCGCGGCCGCCACGAGGTCCCCGACCGGGGCGACGTCGCTTTCGAGGTCGCCGACGATGTCGAACCCCTCGCGGGCGGTCAGCAAGGTGATGCCGTGGTCGCCGAGCGGTCCCGAGACGACGAGCTTGTCGCCGGGCGAGAGGCCGGCGTCGGTGACGTGGCCGCCCTGCGGGACGACGCCGACGCCGGTCGTGTTGACCACGACGCCGTCGACCTCGCCGCTGCCCATCACCTTCGTATCGCCGGCCGTGATGCGACATCCCACCTCCTCGCAGGCCGCCTGCATCGAGTCGAGGACGGAGTCGAGCAACTCGACCGACGTGCCCTCCTCGACCACCAGCGAGCAGGTCAGCGCGAGCGGGTCGGTCGCGCCCATCACCGCGAGGTCGTTGACCGTGCCCGCGACCGCGAGCCGGCCGATGTCGCCGCCGGGGAACGAGAGCGGCGAGACGACGTGACTGTCGGTCGTGACGACCAGCGACCGGTCGCCGACCTCGTGGACTGCGCCGTCGTCGAGCGCGCCGAGGCCGACCGCGGGGGCGTCGGCCTCCCCGTCGTCGTCACCGTTCGCGCCGAACCGCGGCACCACGCGCTCTTCGAGGAACCGACGGGTCTCGCCCGACCCCGCGCCGTGGGCCACCGTGACCGACTCGCCTCCGTCGTCGGTTTCGAGCCCGTCTCCGTCGCCGCTCATAGGTCGGGTTGCCCTCCGTACTCGTAGTGAATCTTGCAGGTCCCCTCGTCGGAGACCATGCACGCGCCGACGGGGTTCGAGGGGGTACACTCCTCGCCGAACAGGTCACACTCGTCGGGCGAGGCGGTCCCGGCCATGATGTCACCACAGATGCACTCCTGCGTGAGGGGGTCGGCCTCGCCCTCGACCGCCTCGACGTCGAACGCCCGGCGGGCGCTGTACTCGGCGTACTCGTCGCACAGGACGAAGTTCGCGTCCGGGATGTCGGCGATGCCGCGCCACTCGCCCGACGTGCGCTCGAACACCTCCCGGATGGCGGCCATCGCGGTCTCGTTGCCCTCCCGGGAAACGCACCGCGGGTAGGCGTTGTCGAGCCCGCCCTCGCCCTCGACGACGAACTCCAGCAGTCGCCGGAGGCCGTAGAGCACGTCGACCGGTTCGAAGCCGCCGACGACGACCGGGAGGTCGTACTCCGCGACGAACTCCTCGAACAGGCCGTAGCCCGTGATAGTCGCGGCGTGGCCCGCCGCGAGGAAGCCGTCGACGTCGGTGTCGGGCATCTCGGCGACGACCTCCATCGCGGGCGGGACGTACTTGTGGGCCGACAGCACGTAGAAGTTCTCCGGCGGGTCCGCCTGCAGGACCGCGGCGGTCGGGGCGGCCGTGGTCTCGAAGCCGGTGGCGAAGAAGACGACGTCCTCGCCGGTTTCCTCGGCGAGTTCGACCGCCTCGCTCGCGCTGTAGACGACCTCGACGTCCGCGCCCGCCGCCTTCGCGTCCGCGAGACTCCTGACGGTGCCCGGAACCCGGAACATGTCGCCGTAGGTGGCGACGGTCTTGCCGGCCTCGGCCAGCGCCACCGCCTCGTCTACCTCCGGCATGTTCGTCACGCAGACCGGGCAGCCCGGCCCCATCGTGATAGAGAGGTCGTCCGGGAGCATGCTCCGCAGGCCGAACTCGGCGATGACCTGTTCGTGGCTCCCGCAGACGTGCATGATTTCGACGGGCTGGTCGACCTCGGCCATCAGGTCCGCGAGGTCGTCGGCGAGTTCCCGGGCGGTCTCGGGGTCCCGGAACTTGAGGTCGGCGGCGTCAGTCGTCATCGCTACTCCCCACGTCGGATTCGGCCTCGCTCGCGGTGCCGATGTCGAGCTCCGTACCCTCGGGCGCGCCGATCTCGTCGAGCGCCTCGTCGGGCGCGTTCTCGAACAGCGACTCGTAGATGGCCATCGTCTCCTCGACCTCGCGCTCGGGTATCTTTCGAATGGCGAACCCCGCGTGGTTGAGCACGTAGTCGCCGACCTCGACCTCGTCGCCGACCACGTCGAGTCGCACCCGGCGCTCGACGCCCCAGAAGTCCGCGACCGCCTCGTGGCCGTCTATCTCCCGGACCTCGCCGGGGACGCCCAGACACATCAGGCGTCACCTCCCTCGCCGAGGTCGACCTGCGTGCCGACGAGTTCGGGGTCCGACGGTAGCAGCCGGTCGGGCCGGAGCCGGCCCTTGACGTGATGGCCGTCGGCTTCGTGGTCCTCGATGGCTTGCTTGTCGATGCGTTCCTCACAGTCGGTACAGTACCAGTGTCCGTTCATGGTGAATCAGTCGAGCGTCGCATTACGGCGGATTCGCGGTGAGTCGTGTCTCGATGCGCGATACCAGTTCCGGAAGCGCGGCCTCGACGGGGTCCGAGAGTCCCACCCGCGGCTCGACGCTGTGGGGAACCGCCCCGACCAGCAACACCTCCTCGGGAAGGTCGTAGGCGGCGTCGCCGACGGCCAGCGCGTCCCCGAAGCTGAAGTCGTGCATCGTCACCTCCGGGGCCTCCTCGGCGGGGTCGGTCAGCCGGAACTCCCGGACGGTCCCCGGCTCGTCGTCGAGCGAGAGCGCGTCCACGACGACGGCGCGGTCCGCGCCGCTCATCGCCTCCAGCGCGAGGAACGCCGTCGTCCCGGCGTGGGTAGCGATGGCGTCGTCGGGGAGCGGCCGGTCGGCCAGTGCCTCGACGGCGTGGTAGCCGACGCCGTCGTCGCCCATCACCATGCTGCCGACCCCGACCACGGCCTGCGTGGCGGCGTCGCCGTCGCTTGGGGCGCTCACGTCCCCGCTGGCGGCGTCACTGCTCGTCATCATCGTCCTCCCGGAGGACGTAGGCGTCCATCTCGCCGAACACCATCGACCGCAAGACGTCCCAGTTGCTCGGCAAGACCGCGAAGTAGACGTGGCCGAACACCATCGCCACCACGAGGAAGAACACGAGCAGGTGGACCTGTTTGAGCACCACCATGCCGACCCACGCGTCGAGGAATCCCAGCACCTCGACCCACCAGACCGGGTCGGCCCGCATCTCGGCGTACATCCCGAAGCCGGTCAGCACGAGCACGCCGAACAGGATAGATATCCACCAGAAGAACGTCTTCTGCATCGGATGGTAGGCCACCCAGTCGCGCTCGGACTCGTCGTAGGTCTGGCGGGCCTCGTGGTAGCCGGGGATGTAGGACTTCAGCCCGACGAACGCCTGCCCGATGTGTATCGCTTCGCGCACGTCGGCCAGTTCGGCGAGCTGCCGGTGGCCGTCGGCGTAGACGTGGTACAGCGGGAACAGCACGAACAGGAAGGCCATCAACAGGATGCCCGCCCAGAGGTGCAGGCCGAACGCGAGGTAGTAGCCGTCCCACGGGGCGACGTTGAGCGGGCCGTAGGTCCCGGTCCAGATGGCGTAGCCGGTCCCCATCAGCACGAACATCAACAGCGCCTGCGTCCAGTGGGAGAGGCGCGCGCCGAAGCTGTGGCGCTCGACGGTGACCCGGCCCTTCAGCGCCTGAATGCGGTAGTAGCGGTCGTCGGCCTCCTCGGGTGACGCGAACGCCGAGCGGACGAGGCTGGCCAGCCGCGACCGACTCGTGGAGTCTTCCTCGCTCTCGGACTCCCGGGCGGTCACGGGTCGCCACCCTCCCGAGCGGCGTCGTCGACCGACTGGCCCGCGATGGGGGTGTCCGCGCAGGCGCTGGCGGCGCTGCCGGGCGAGGCGGGGGTTATCTCCTCGGTGTAGCTGGCGTCGGGGCTCTCGACGTGGACCGAGCAGGCCAGACACGGGTCGAACGACCGCACCGTCCGCATCACGTTGATGGGGTTCTCGACGTCCTGGACGGTCATGCCCTCGACGGACTGCTCGAAGATGCTGGGAGTGCCCGACTCGTCGCGGGGCCCGAGGTTCCACAGGGTCGGGGTGATGATCTGGTAGTTGGTGATGGTCCCGTCCTCGACCTTCACCCAGTGGGACAGCGCCCCCCGGGAGGCCTCCCAGAGGCCGACGCCCTCCCCGCTGAAGTCGTCGTCCCAGCCGGTGTTGACCGTGCCGTTCGGGTCGATTTCGTCGAGGAGTTCGAGGATGCGGTCCCGGAGGAGCAGCGACTCCTGGGCGCGTGCGACGAGCCGGTTGAGCGTGCTGCTCTTGGTCGGGTCCCCGCCGAGCGTCGCCCGCAGGTCGAAGGGGTCCTGCTCGGTGACGACGAGCCGGGCCAGCGACCCCGTCTCCATGTTCATCCCGTCGTAGCGCGGGGCCTTCCCCCACGAGTAGGCATCCTCCTTCTCGGGGGCTGGCTTGGGCGGGGACTCGTCCATCGGCGAGCCGCCCGAGTCGTCGGTGTACCACGACCGGGCCGTGCTCTCGGTGATGGCGTTTTTGATCTCCTCGTCGCTCGGATGGGAGAGTTCGCCGTCGACGTACACGCCCGAGGGGACCCGGTCGTTGCCGTTCTCGTCGGGGTAGATGCCGTTGCAGTAGTACCGGCCGGGTCCGACCCCGAACTCGTCGGCCCCCGCCTCCTTGGCGGCGAGGAGGATGGAGACGGCGTCGTGGAGTCCCTCCCCCAGCGAGGGGTCGAACTCGCCGTTGCGGACGTTCTCGAGCACTTGGGGCACGGCGTCGGTCGGGCCGAGCCAGTCGCTGACGAACTCGACCTGGTCGCGAATCTGTTCGAGCTTCTCTATCGTCGGGTTGGCCGACATCCCGCCGGGCGCGTAGGTCAGCGGGTGAGGTGCCTTCCCGCCGAACTCCGCGAACCCCTGCAGGAGCTTGCGCTGGGCTTCGAGGGCCTTCTTGTACCCCTCGCCCTCCATCGGGTCGAGGCGGGTCAGCCCGGTGTCGGCGACCGCGTCGCTGTAGTCGGGGCCGACCAGCGCGAACATGTGGACGGCGTGGTTCCACAGCGTGGCCATGCGCTCGAGCAGGTTGCGCATCTTCCGGGCGGTCTCGGGAATGCCGTCGAAGACGCCGGCACTCTTCGCGGCGTTCTCGATGGCCAGCAGGGAGGTCTGGCGGTGGACCGTGAAACAGACCCCACACACCCGCTGGGTGAACACCGGGGCGTCCGAGGGCGGCCGGTTGAGCACCACCAGTTCCATCCCGCGGAACATGTCCATGTGGCTCTTTGCGGCCGTCACCTCGCCGCCCTCGACTTCGAGGGTCGTGCTGTGATGTCCTTCGATGCGGGTCGTCGGGTCGATCTCTATCTCCGGCATTGGTCACTCCTCCGTGTCGGGCGTCGCGTCGCTCTTGCACGCGCAGTCGCTCCCACAGCCACAGCCGTCGGCCCGCTTCTCGGCCCCGTCGCCGTCGGCCGGGTCGTCGGCCGGGCCGTCGCCGTATCCCATCGCCTTCCGGGCGGCGTGGGCGGCCGTGCCGGCGACCGTCGCGCCGACCGCGGCCTTGCCGGCGGTCTCGAAGTCGGTCACGCCGAGACCCTGTTTCTCGATGGGGCTGTAGAACGGCGTCATCCGGTCCCAAAAGCCCGGTTCCATACACCCGATACAGGGCGCGCCGACGTTCCGGCAGACGCTGGTGCCGTCGTTCCACAGCCTGACGGAGTCGTCGCAGTGACAGTACGGCCCCTTGCAGCCGACGGTGTAGAGGCACTTCTCGGAGTCCTCGCCGACGTGGTCGACGAACTCCCCGCGGTCGAAGTAGCCCCGCCGGGAACACTGGTCGTGGACCAGCGGGCCGTAGAACGCCTTCGGCCGGTTGAACTCGTCGAGGTCCGGTTCGTGGCCGTTGAGCAGGGTCGCCACCGTCAACAGCACGTAGTCGGGGTGGGTCATACAGCCGGGGACGTTGACGACCGGGAGTCCCGAGTTGGCGGTGAACTCGGGTCCGAGGACGCCGTCGTCGCCGTCCTGATGGGTGTACTGGACGCCCTTCGCGCCGGTGACGTTCGGGTCCATCCACGGGCCGTCAGCGGCGTCGTCGTCCATCACGGCGGGAGCGCCGTTCTGGGCCGACTG
Source organism: Halorussus halobius (assembly GCF_004765805.1). Classification (GTDB taxonomy): domain Archaea; phylum Halobacteriota; class Halobacteria; order Halobacteriales; family Haladaptataceae; genus Halorussus; species Halorussus halobius. Next base: position 187,776 of record NZ_SBIU01000006.1, read on the forward strand.
CCACCCGCCGTAGCAGGCGCAGGTGCCGATACCCATCACGTACTCGGCCTCGGGTGCGAGTTCCATCACCCAGTCGACGATGGGCTTGGGACGGCCCTGCTCGTCGCGTCCGAACGTGGCGGCCGAGGGAATCTTGGTCGGGATTGCGCCCTCTATCATGAGGACGTCGGGCGAGTCGCTCATCGCCTCGATGGCGTCCCGTCCGGTTTCGGCCATCAGCTCGGGGTGGTAGGTCACGTCGAGCTTGAACCTCGAAATCGCCTCTTCGAGGCTGGGAGAAGCACCCTGCAGGGTCGACATCGTACACGCCGAACAGGTCTGGCCCTGGAGCCAGACGACCTCCTTGGACCCGTCCGTGGCGCGCTGGAGTGCAGACGCGACTTCGGTGCTGTATTCGGTGATGACGGAGCCGGCAGCGACGCTGCCGACGAGTTTCAGGAAGTTCCGCCGAGTCGAGGACGGTGACGATGCCGCGGAAGACTCAGACATACACGGAAGTTTCTCATTCCGTACTTAAATTTTTCTCGACAGTTCCCAGTGCGTGGGACGCCGATGACCCGTGCGGGGTGGCGAGACCGCCGACCGGATTCACGGGTTGGCGGCCTGAGACGCCGAGCGCGAGCCCGCGACGAGGACTGACGCCGGGCGCGCGTCGGCGGAACTCACCCCTCGGTCGCTGTCCGGTAGTCGTCGGGGTCGCCCGAGAGCGTCGTGAGGGTGTCGTAGAGCAGTCGGACGCCGACCACGGCCAGCGCCGTCCCGCTCCAGAGCGCGACCCCGGCGAGGACGACCGCCCCCGGAAGCCACTGGAGGGCGTTTCCGGTGGCCCACCGGGCGCGCGAGAGGACGACGCCGGCCGCCGCCACCGCCCCCGCGAGCCACGGGCCCGCGCCCAGACCGAGCAGCGTCTCGACCGCGAACCCGTAGAAGACCGTCGTCTCGACGACGGCACCGGTGACCGCGACCGCCAGTTTGCGGGAGACCGGCTGTTCGAGCACGAGTAGCGACGCGTCGCTGGTAACCACGCCGCCAGCGAACCGGGACGCGAGTCCGACCAGCATCATCGTCGCGCCGAACGCGACGAACCCGTACAGCAGTCCGTCCACGAGCGGGCCGACCCCCGGCACGCGGAAGCCGAGGCTCGACGAGTCGCTGACGGCGGCGATGGCGGCGAGAACGCCGAACACGGCCCAGTTTCGGAGGAGAATGGCCCGAATCCGGGACCAGTCCAGTTCGTCGCTCGCGGCCCGCCGCCGGTAGACGCCGACCGTCGGGATGCCGAACGCGAGCGCCAGTCCGAGAACCGAGAGGGCAGTCGAGAGGGACACGTCGGGTTCTCCGACCGACGCACAAAAAGCGTTGCGTGCCCCGGACGGGTGTCCGCGAACCCGCATATCGGCGGCGCGACTACTGGCTGTAACACTTAACCACGTGGCCGTTGCCGGGCGAACGGGGGAGACGCATGGCGACATACGAGCTACCGGAACTGCCGTACGACTACGACGCGCTCGAACCGGCCATCGACGGGCGCATCATGGAACTGCACCACGACAAACACCATCAGGGGTACGTCGACGGCGCGAACGCCGCCCTCGACAAACTGGAGGAGATGCGGTCGAGCGGGGACTTCGGCGACGTGCGCGCGGTCAAGCGGAGCCTCGCGTTCAACCTCTCGGGCCACGTCAACCACACCGTGTTCTGGTCGAACATGCACCCGGACGGCGGCGGCGACCCCGGCGGGGAGTTGGCCGACGCGTTCGACGACCACTTCGGCGGCGTCGAAGGGTTCAAGCGGGACTTCTCGGAAGCCGCGAAGGGCGTCGAGGGGTCGGGATGGGGAATGCTCGTCTACGACCACGTCGCGGACAGACCAATCGTCGCGGCGGCAGAGAACCACCAGAACCAGCATCCGCAGGGCGCGACGCCCCTGCTCGTCTGTGACGTGTGGGAACACGCCTACTACCTCCAGTACGAGAACGGTCGCGGCAAATACGTCGACAACTTCTGGGACGTGGTCAACTGGGACGACGTCGAGCAACGCTACCGGCAGGCCCAGCAGGCCGACCCGATACCGACCGCGACCAGGTAGGTCGGCCCGATACCGACCGCGACCGGGACGTCGGCGCGTTCGAGCGGTCGACTGGTCGGCCCGCCCGAGAAATATAAGTATATTTACTTTAATTCAGTTCACCGGGCAGCGGCTATTTTCGACGTAGCGACGCTAAAGGGCTCTATTTCGACTTTCCGGGGGATGCGTTACCAAACGACTACTCAAGCTTTAACACCGAGACGTGGCATATGTAGGATGGAGGAGCAACCAATGTCCGAACAATCCAACCCCGAACTGCCGCCGCTTCCGTACGACTACGACGCGCTCGAACCGCACATCAGCGAGCAGGTGCTGACGTGGCATCACGACACCCACCATCAGGGGTACGTGAACGGACTCGACAGCGCCGAGGAGACGCTGGCCGAGAACCGCGAGAGCGGCGACTACTCCGGCACGGCGGGTGCGCTCGGCAACGTGACCCACAACGGCTCGGGTCACTACCTGCACACGCTGTTCTGGGAGAACATGTCCCCGAACGGCGGCGGCGAGCCCGAGGGCGACCTGCGCGACCGCATCGAGGCCGACTTCGGCTCCTACGAGGGCTGGAAGGGCGAGTTCGAGGCCGCCGCGAGCGCGGCCGGCGGCTGGGCCCTGCTGGTCTACGACCCCGTCGCCAAGCAGCTCCGCAACCTCGCGGTCGACGGCCACGACGACGGCGCGCTCTGGGGCGCACACCCCATCCTCGCGCTCGACGTCTGGGAGCACTCGTACTACTACGACTACGGTCCCGACCGCGGCGACTTCGTGGACAACTTCTTCGAGGTCGTCGACTGGGACGCCGTCGCGGACAACTACGAGACTACCGTCGGCAACCACGAGTAAGCAGTCGCCGCGTCGAGTCGTGAGCTCGCGTTTTTCTTCGCCCGCTACGCCCCCAGTCCCGACTCCCCGCTCTCCGGTGGCGACCTACTCCGGCGCGAACGCCTCGATCGGATAGTCGGCCACGACGCCGCGGATGGTTTCACAGAGCGCTCGGTAGTCGTACCCGCCCTCCGTCGGGTCGAAACTGGCGAACGTGCCGAGCTTCGCGTCGCCGTCGCTCAGGAACGTCCGGAACAGTTCGAACTCGTCGAACCCCCGGACGGTGTACTCGTAGTCTGCGTAGTAGAGGTCGCCGTACGTGTCGCGAGTGACGTAGCCGTACCGCTCGTTGTCCACGAACTTCGCCACGTCGACGTCGGACACCTTCCCCTCGATGTCGTCCCGGAGGTACATCACCTCGTGGCCGTTCCGGTCGAACAGCCACACGTCCCTGAGGGCGTCGCCCCCGAACGACGAGAACGCCTCGACCAGGGCGGTCTTCGGCCCGTTTTGCCCCTCGTTTACATTTCGCATATAGCGTCGTTCTGCGAAGTGGGATGGCTTAAAAATTGGGGCGCGGGACCCGTCAACGGCGCGCCGAGACGAACGATTTACCCGCAGTTCGCCCGTACGTCCGACCATGCCGCGCTCCAAGTCCGACTTCGACCAGCTACACCCATGCGACTTCTACGAACCCGACGAACTGCTCGACAGCGACCGGATGTACACGGTGTACGAGATCGCCCGGTTATTGCAGGGACTCGACCCCGACGCCGAGATCGAGGCCGAGACCGAGGCCGTCCTGCTCGACTGGGCCATCCCCTGGGTCGTGTTCAACGCCGAGGACCTCGTGGTCGCCGAACCCGAGCGCGACGACGAACCCGGCTACTACGGGCTGAAGACCGACGACTGACGATGCGCCTGCTCGTGACCGGCGGCGACCGCGTCGACGCCGGCAAGACGACGTTCACGACCGGACTGCTCGACCGCGTCGACGGCGTCGGGTTCAAGCCCCGCGCGGGCAACGACTACTGGTTCGATCACGACGACTACCGGCGCGCAATCGAGGACGGCCGCCTCTACGGGAAAGACGCGAAGCGACTCGCCGACGCCAGCACCGGGTCGTTCGCGCCCGAAGACCTCAATCCGGTCCACCGGCTCTGGCGGCCCTCGCCCGGCCCCGACACCGGGCTCGTGGGCCAGGCCCACCGCGCGTTCGTGCTCGACCGCGTGGTCGAGTCGTTCGTGGTCAACGCCCACGCCGACGTTCCGGACGCCGCCCGGCGGCGTCTGCCGCTCGACGACGCGCCCGAAGTCGGGACGGTGGCGGAACTCGACGACGTGACCCGGCGGCTCCACCTCCCGGCGTTCGAGGGGTTCGCCGACCGCATCCGCGAGGTGGAGTCCGACGCCCCGTCCCGCTCGGGCCCGGACCGAACCCCCGCCGGCGCGACCGTGGTGGAGTCGTACGCCGACGTGGCGGTGCCGATTCGGGGCCTGTCGTTCGACGCGGTCGCGGTGGTCGAACCCGGCCGGCTGCGCGCGTACGACGGCGACCGCTTCCTACGCGCCTGCGAGGTCGCGGGCGGGAGCCCGCGCGACGGCCGAATGGAGGTCCACACCGACGAGGTGACCGACCTCGCGGACCCGAGGGCGACCGCCTCGCTCCCCGCGCTGGCCGACGCCGACCGGGGCGACCCGGCGTCGGTCGCCCGGGCCTACGGGGCGGCCTACGACGAACTGCTCGCGGTCGCCGAGGGATAGGAATCTGCCGTCCTGAGTAGCGGTCAGAGTCCGATGTGGGAGGTCGAACTCGGCATGTCGTCGTCATCGTCGTCGGTGGCCCACGAGGGCAGGTCCCTGTCGTCTCCGTCCTCGTCGTTCGCGCCGTCGCCACTCGCTTCCTCAGCCTCGTCGGCTCCGTCGTCCCCATCCTCGATGCTCCCCTCGTGGGCGAAGTCGTAGCTCTCGTCGGTGAGGTACGCGTCGCCGTCCTCGACGGTCACCTCGACGTCGACCAGCGTGGTGTCGGCGGCCTCGCCGTTGTCGCAGTAGCCCGAGCAGGCGTCGAACATCGAACCGTGCTTCGGACAGAGTATCTCGCCGTCGCGCATCGGTGCGCCGAACCCCCGGTCGAACCGCTGGGCCTCGTGCGTACAGCGGTTGACCCACGCCCGGACCGGTTCATCGCGGTCGTCCTCGCAGGGGACCAGGATTATCTCGTCCGGTTCGCCGTACTGGTCGCGAACCGTGAACAGCCACGAGCCCTCGTCGCGGACGGTCTCGACAGCCGTGAGTCGCGCTCCGTCGGCCATGTCCGGCGTGGACGCACTCGCCGGATAAAAGTCCCCGGCCGGCGTCGACGGCGACCACGGCTGGTCGCGCGCCCGAATCCGGCCGACCCGGAAACGCTTTTTTCGGTCGCGGACATCGCCGACGTATGAACGCCGCGTTTGCCGCCGGAATCGTGCTCACGGTCGCCGGACTCGCGGGATACGCCGTCGGCGTGACGGTGGCGTATCCCGGCCGGGCGTTCTCGGTGACCGGCGTGATGGTCGGGGTGACGCTGCTGTCGGTCGGACGCGGTAGCGCGTGGGCCGACCCCGACGAAGCGTCGCCCGAGGGCGAGTCGCTCGACCAGGGAGGTGATTCGGCGTGACGGTCTCGGCGGTCGTCTACTCGCCCGACGGGACGACGTCCCACGCCGACCTCGAAACCGCGCGCGCAGCCGATGGCACGACGTGGGTTCGCGCGTCCGAGTCGACCCCCGGGGAACTCGACCGGGTCGCCGAGGCGTTCGGCATCCACTCGCTGTCGATCGAGGACCTTCGCAACGGCGTGCGACCCAAGACCGAGGAGTTCGACGACCACACCTTCGTCCTGCTCAAGACCGCGAGCCTCCGCCACGGCGAGACCACGTTCGACGAGGAGTTGCGCACGGAGACGGTCGGCTTCTTCGTCGGCGACGACTGGCTGGTCACCGCGTCGACCGAGCGAGTCGGGGCGGTCGAGCGCGTGTGGGAACTGGTCACTCGCGAGGAGGGCCGGCTCCTCCGACAGGGGCCGGACTTCGCGGCCTACCGGGTGGCCGACGCCATCGTCGACGACTACTTCGACGTGCTCGACCGCATCGAGGACCAGATAGAGGAAGTCGAGGAGGTCGTCACCACCGCGACCGACGTCGAGACCCTAGAGATTATCAACGACGTCCGCCGGGAACTGCTCTCGCTCCGGAAGCTGCTGTGGCCCTCCCGCGAGGCGGTCGGCTACCTCGCTCGCGGCGACCCCGACCAGATTCGCGAGCCGACCGAGAAGTACTACCGTGACGTGTACGACCACGTGGTCCAGCTGGTCGACCTGACCGAGACCTACCGCGATCTGGCCAGCGGCGCGCGAGACATCTACCTCAACTCGCTGTCGCTGTCGACCAACGAGGTGATGAAGACCCTGACCGTGGTCGCGACCGTCGTCCTCCCGCTGACGTTCGTCGTCGGCGTCTACGGCATGAACTTCTCGGACAGCCCGTACAACATGCCGGAACTGACGTGGGCGTTCGGCTACCCCGCAGTCATGCTGGGCATGGCCGGCGTGGCCGTGATTCTCGTGGCGTACTTCCGGCGGTCGGGCTACGTCTGAGAGATAGCCGTCCGAGACCCGGCTTCGGGCCAAGCGCCACCGGACAGCGAAACGGTGGCAGTTAAGCCGAGCGAGCGCCACCCCGGGAACGATGACGCGACTGGCGACGCTCGAAGCGCGCACCCCGCCGATGGCCGCGCTCGCGGTCTCGGTCGCCGCGATCAGCACCAGCGCCATCCTCGTCCGGTTCAGCGACGCGCCCAGCGTCGTCAAGGCGTTCTATCGGGTGCTGTTCACCACGCTGGCGCTCGCGCCGTTCGCGGTCACGCGGTATCGCGAGGACCTCCGGGCGCTGTCCGGTCGGGACGCGCTCTGGGCCGTCGTGACCGGCGTCGCGCTCGCGGCCCACTTCGCGGCGTGGTTCGAGAGTCTGGAGTGGACCACGGTCGCCGCCAGCACGACCCTCGTGCAGGCCCAACCGCTGTTCGTCGCAATCGGGGCGGCGGTCCTGCTCGACGAGCGCGTCACCCGGCGGATGGCCGCCGGCGTCCTCGTCGCGGTCGGCGGCGTCGCGGCCATGTCGCTGGGCGGCCTGCTGTCGGGGGCGGCGCTGGCGGGCGCGCGGCCGCTCTACGGCAACGGCCTCGCGCTCGTCGGCGCGGTCATGTCCGGCGGCTACGTGCTCGCGGGGCGGTCGCTCCGCCAGCGCGTCGCGCTCGTCCCGTACGTGACGGTGGTGTACTCCGCCTGTGCGGTGGTCCTGCTCGGCGTCGCCGTGGTCGAGGTCGACGCCGGCGGCCCAGTTGCGACCGTCGGCGCGCTGACCGACTACCCCCTCGAGGAGTGGCTGCTGTTCGCCGGCATGGCGGTCGGGCCGGGCGTCTTCGGCCACACCGTCATCAACTGGGCGCTGAAGTACGTCGAGTCCAGCGTCGTCAGCGCCAGCCTGCTCGGTGAACCCGTGGGGTCGACCCTGCTCGCGCTCGCGCTGCTGGGCGAGGTTCCCGACGCCTTCACCGTGGCGGGCGGCGCGGTCGTCCTCGCGGGCATCTACGTCGCGGCGTCCGGACGGCCGGCGGGCGGGTAGACCGAAGACGATTCCGAGCGACTCACCCGTCCTCGTAGTGGGTGGTCTCGTCGGCCGCCGGGAACATCACCGTCTCGTCCATGTCGAGAAAGCTCGCGGCGTCGGCCTGTACCGCCTGGCCGGGCTCGGACTCGAAGGCGTCGTTCATCGCGCCCGGGTCGTCGAACCAGAGTTGGGCCACGTAGTCGTAGCCCGCCGCCTCGGGGTCCAGCGGGACCGAGGAGCTGTACCGCCGGAGGTCGGGCAGGTCGTTGACGAGCGGCGCGTGCTCGTCGTGCATGTACTCGATGCACTCCTCGTGGCTGGTGTCGTCGTCGCGCGCGGCGAGGATCACCATCTTGCAGCTCATGGGTGTCCGGATATTCGGAGCGTGAAGTGGTCAAAGTTGGGATTCGACGCGTGATTCGGCGAGTACTGCAGTTCGGCGCGCGAGCAACGCGCGAGGGACGACCGAGCGGAGCGAGGGAGGAGGCTGGGGCGGACGAGGGCCGTGCTGTGCGGGTGCGGTTACTCATCGGTCGAGGAAGTAGCGAGCTCAGAGATATCGATGCAGGAGAGGACGGCAGCGAGAAGCTAGCTACGTCCGATGCCAACGAGAGACCGCACAGCACCGCGACCGCACCTCGCGCGTTTTGGCGCGAGATGAACTCGCGCCAGCACGCGCCGACTACTCGACGTGTCGGCAGTGACGGGGCCAACTATCCAGATTCGAGACGCTGCCGTAGTCGAAACCGTGAAACCCGGGTCGTCCCAACTCACGAGTACCGAAATGACCCTCACGAAGCGAATCATCCCCTGCATCGACGTCGACTTGGACGACGAGGGCAACCCCGCAGTCTACACGGGCGTCAACTTCGAGGACCTCCAGTACACCGGCGACCCCGTGGAGATGGCCCGCGCGTACAACGAGGCGGGGGCCGACGAGTTCGTCTTTCTCGACATCACCGCGAGCGCGGAGGGCCGCGAGACGATGCTCGGGGTCGTCGAGGACGTCGCCGACGAGGTGTTCATCCCGCTGACGGTCGGCGGGGGCATCCGGACCACCGACGACATCAAAGAGACCCTCCGGGCCGGGGCCGACAAGGTCTCCATCAACTCCGGCGCGATAGCGAATCCCGACCTCGTCGAGGCGGGCGCGGAGGCGTTCGGCAGTCAGTGCATCGTCATCTCGCTCGACGCCAAGCGCCGGTACGACGAGCGCGGCGACCACTACGTCGAGGTCGACGGCGAGTCCTGCTGGTTCGAGTGCACCGTGAAGGGCGGCCGCGAGGGGACCGGCCTCGACGCCGTAACGTGGGCCGAAGAGGCCGCCGAGCGCGGCGCGGGCGAGCTGTTCGTCAACTCCATCGACAGGGACGGCACCGAGGCGGGCTACGACGTTCCCCTGACGAATGCGGTCTGCGACGCGGTCGACACCCCGGTCATCGCCTCCTCGGGCTGTGGCGGCCCCGAAGACATGTACGAGGTGTTCACCGAGGCCGGCGCGGACGCGGGGCTAGCGGCCTCCATCTTCCACTTCGGCGACTACTCCATCAGCGAGGTCAAGGAGTACCTCGACGAGCGCGACGTGCCCGTCCGCCTCTGAAAACGGCGTGTCGGGCCGGGGGCCGGTCGATTCTACCGGACCGGTGCCCGAAGTGCTTCGGTCTCGCCGTCGTCGGTCTCGTTGCCGTCGGCGACGGTGGTCCCCTCGCCGAGGTCGCCGTCACCCACGCCGCCGCCCAGCACGCCGAGTCCGATGGTGGCGTTCTCCGCGCTCACGCTCCCGGCTTCGACGCTATCGAGCGACGCGTTCCCGACGGTCATGTTCTCGACGGCGACCGTCGGCTCGCCCGCGACCTCGGCGGCGTCAGCGCCGCCGGGGGCGAAGCTCGCGTTCACGTCGCCGACCTGCGCGCTGTCGACGTAGCTGGAGTTGACGACGAGCGACTCGACGAGCAGGCCGTCGAGCGACGCGTTCTCGACGGTCGCGTTCTCGTCTTCGGGCGGGGCCTCGCCGTCGAACAGCTGCTCGACGAGCGTCTCGTTGCGGAACGTGACCTCGCGGAACGTCACGTTCTCGAACGTGCCGTTGACGACGGTGAGGTCGGTCGCGGTTGCGGTCCCGAACTCGTCGCCCTGGTCGGTGACGTTCTGCTGGAGGTTTATCTGCTCGAACACGGCCTGCTGGACCGTCACGTCCGAGAAGTTCAACTGCTCGACCGTGAGATTCCCGTAGGACAGTTCGGTCGCGTTCCCGTCGTCGTCACCCTCGTCTTGGACCGCGAGAGGGGCCGAGGCGTCGACGGTCGACTGCGAGCCTGCTCCGGGGTCGGCCGCGGCCGGGGCGGTGGCGAGCACCGAGGTCGCGCCGGCGAGTAGTACGACTGTGGCGAGTGCGATTGCGCGCGTTCTCATGCGGGACGAGGTTTTCCGACTCGCCCAATAAACCGGCGCGACCGTTTCGGGGTTCCGTGGCGGATTACCCGGATTACGCCGGCCTTACTCGCCGGGCGCGACCACGAAAGAGCGTCGAGAGCGTCTCAGGCCGCGTTCTCGTAGGCGTCGCGGAACGCTGCGGTCTTGTCCTTGATGTCGCCCGCCGCGGTTTCGAGCGCGTCGACCGGGTCGCCCTCCTCGGTCTTGACGGTGAGGATGGGCTCGGTCTGTCCGCCCGACTGCTCGGGGTTGACGTCGTAGGTCGCGGCCGCGACGCCGTCCTGTTCGAGCAGCGTCCCCTTCAACACGTTCATGAACGTGTGGTCCTCGCCGCCGATCTCGATGGAGAGCTCGTCGTCGGCCTTGTCGATGACCCGTAGTTCCATACCCGTCCGTTCTGGTTTCGCGCGCTTGAACCTTGCGGAACGCCGAGTTTCGGAGCCGAGCCGGCGAGCGTGCCCCGGGGCGAGCGCGGGGTCGAGTCCAACCACCAATTTATACCCTGGTGTGCGAAACGTCGCGTATGGTCGAGGTCCCGTCGTGGCGCGCGGTCGGACTCCCCGGGTGGCTGCCCGCGCCCGAGCAGGTCGCCGTCCCGGTCGTGCTGGCGCTGGCGCTGGCGCTGGTGTGGTCGCTCGACGAACCCCGCGGTCGATGGGGCCGGCGGCTCCGGTCGCGGTTCCTGCTCGGTGTCCCGTGGGGCACGCTCGTCTCGGTGGTGGGCGTGCTCGCGGTGTACCTGTTCGTCCAGCAGGGGCTCGCCCGCTGGCGCGCGCCGCTGGCGGTGCCGTTCTCCTCGTGGTCGTACTTCTACCCGCTGGGGTGGCTGCTCGCGCCGTTCTCCCACGCCGGGCCGGGCCACCTCGTCGGCAACCTCACCACGACGCTCGCGGTCGCGCCCCTCGCGGAGTACTTCTTCGGGCACTTCCCCCGCGAGCGCGGGACCAACCCCTTCGCGTCGTGGTCGACGAACCCGTGGGTTCGCGCGTTCGCCGTCTTTCCGCTCGGGGTGTTCCTCGTCGGACTGGCGAGTAGCCTGTTCGCGTGGGGCCCCGTCATCGGCTTCTCGGGCGTGGCGTTCGCGTTCGTCGGGTTCGCGCTGGTCCGATACCCCCTGCTGACGGTGGTGGCCGTGACGGGCCAGGGGGTCGTCCGGACGGTGTATCGCGCACTCCGGGACCCCGTGGTGGTCGGGTCGGCGTCGTCGAGCTACGGCGCGCCGTGGTGGTACGGAACGGCGGTGCAGGGTCACGTCCTCGGGCTCCTGGTCGGCGTCGCGCTCGGCGTGGCCGTCCTCCGCCGGCGCGACGAGCGCCCCAGCGCGCTCCGGCTCTGGACCGGCGCGCTCGTGCTCGGCGTCTCGATGAACGTCTGGGCCGTCTGGTGGTATCGCGGCGAGAGCACGTACGTCCTCTACCGGGGACTCGGCGTGGCGTTCGTGATCGCGCTCGCGGCGGTGACCGCCCTCGCGGCGACCGCCGACCGGCGGCCCCTCGTCGCCGAGTCGTCCCGATGGCCCCTCGTCGGTCGGGCCTCCGGGTGGTCGGGCGTCGGCGACCTGACCCGCCGGCAGGCCGGCCTGCTCGCGCTCGCGCTCCCGCTGGCGGTCATGGTCGGGGTCGCGCTCCCGGTCAACGCCACGGCGCTCGGCGACGCGGGCGTGCCGGGCGACGGTCCCGCCGTCGAGGTCGGCGACTACGCGGTCACCTACGCCGAGGGCGTCGAGAACCAGAAGGTCTCGGTGGTGGACGTGTCGGTGCTGGGCGAGACCACCGGCGTCACCACCAGCGGCGTCATCGTGGTCAACGAGGAGCGCGAGATATGGACTCGCGAGGTCTCGAAGGGCCGACTCGGCTTCTCGGGGCGGGCGGCGGTCCGGGTCGGCGGCGTGGGCTGGTCGGAGGTCGTCCGGGTCCAGCGAGCGGGCTGGTCGGTCCTCGACGGCGGGACGACGTATCAGGTGTGGCTCCGCGGCCCGGACGACGCCAACTGGACGCAGACGTACGCCTCCGACCCCGCCGTCGCGGGGCCGACGCTGGCTAACTCGACGGTCGCGGTCGTCCCGCAGGACGGTGACTTTCTGGTCCACCTCCGGCGGAACAACTCGACGGTCGGACAGGCCCCGATGCCCGAAGCCGGCGGGAACGTCACCGTCGACGACGTCCGGTTCGAGCGCAGGGACGGCGACCTGTTCGCCGCCTACGACGAGACCCGGATTCGCGTGGCGTCGGCCGAGAGCTACGAGTGACGCAAAATTTGAGCGGCTACTCCCACCGAATACGGAACGCCTCGGCGTCTATCGCCGCGCGCTCGCTGGTCTGGTGGTCGAACTGCCGGGCGAGCGCGAGTTCGACCCGGAAGGCGTGAGTCACCTCGCCGCCCTCGTCGTCGGCGAACGCTTCCACGAACGCGCGACTGCCCGAATTGTGGAGCGAGTACGAAATCGACGCCACCTCGCTCGCGGTCGCCAGAAACGCGCGGTCGGCGTGTTCGTTGCCCGACTGCGCGCCGAAGGGCGGGTTCATCAGGACGGTCGTCTCGGCGGGAGACGGACGCAGCGGCGCGCGCGCCGCGTCGGCCAGGAGCCACGAGACGTGAGTCGACGGGTCGACCCGGGACTCGTTCTCGCGGGCCCGCGCCAGCGCGGCGGGGTCGCGGTCGAGCGCGAGCACGCGGGCCGGCCGCCGGCAGGCCGCGCCGAGCGCGAGCATCCCCGTGCCGGTCCCGAGGTCGACGACCGTCCGCCCGGCGAGGTCGCCCTGCACGCCCGCGAGGTGGACGAGGTGGGCCGCGACGTCGGCGGGCGTGGGGTACTGCTCGAACGCCGCGCTCGGGTCCGCGAACCCCTCGACTCGGGAGAGTCGGCGCTCCAGCGCGGCCTTGTCCATGGTCGGAAGTCGGGGTCGGGCGACGAGAAGGTTCGGATTCGCTACGTACGACGAACGGCAATCGCTAGAATAGTACGAATAGTAACTAGAAACGCAGTTTCGTTTCAGAAAGCCCCCGCCTGCTCGCGGTCGCTCCGGCGGATATTCTCGCGCCTCGCTTCGCTCGGCGCTCCGAATGGGGCCGCCGGAGACGACCACGCCCTTCGGGCGCGAGCGGGCGGCCCCTTTCAGTCCCGCCCGAGATTGGTGTCGCCGGGCGCTCGCCGGCAGAGGGTCCACTGGGCGCTTTCGGACGGAAGGCGGACCGAGCGCGTTCGAGCAGAAGACGAATCGGGGTGAATGTGTGACCGAGCGCGGCGGGTCGAGATCGCTCGTCGGCTTCAGTTCCCCAGCGCGATGGGACCGGCCACGTCGAGAGCGACGCCCTCGCGGCGGGCGCGCTCGGCGACCGCCGCCAGCGCGGGCCGGACCTTCGACTCGTCGGCCACGTCGTCGAACGCCACGGTGAGGGTGTTCGCCCCGAGGAACGACGCCGCGCGCACGTACTCGCGGACGCGGTCGGCCTCGTCCTGGGTGGCGAGCGAGCAGTCCTCGCCGAAGCAGGCGTCGACGACCACGCGGGCCGGCACGAGGTCGTCGGCGTCGAGTTCCCGCTTCAGTTCGCGGAGGTCGGCCGGGGCGGTCGACTGAATCGCGTCGGCGTCGAGACACACTGGCGTCGCGTCTTCGACGCGACAGCCCTCGATAGCGGTTCGGACGTCGGCGGAACGGGTGGCGCTCATCGTTACCGACACATACCCATTGCTCATACAAAAAAGTTTTTGAATGCACAGTAGTAATCACCAAGCGGAGTCCCGCGCCGACCCCGTACGGTCTGCTCTCGCGTCAGGGCGGCCACGTTTCAGAATCGAGACCGAGTGGCGGGCGACCCGCCGGCGCGAGGACGGCGCTCGCTCCGGTTGGCTGCCGGCGTCACCACGTCCCGTGGAAGGTGTCGAAGGAGAGTTCGTCGAGCGGTTCGTTGCCCACGGCGATCTCGTACTCGCCGGGCGTGAGCATCGGCTTGTGGAACTGCGGGCCGTCGTCGGTCGTGATGCGCGGACAGCCCGTGTTGACGAACGCGTCCATGTCGAAGTTCCGGAGGCGGTCGGGGGTCACCTCGTCCATCGTGATGAGGTAGGCGTCGTCGTTGTCCTCCAGAATCTCCTCGGCCTGTTCCCACCGTCCCTGCCCGATTTTCGTGCAGAAGATGACGCCCCACTTCCGGGCGTCCATCGCCTTGTGGACGGCGGCGTAGCGCTGCTTGAGGAACTTCTCGGTGTCGGCGACCGTGACGACGTTGTTGACCGGGTCGGCGATGACGACCTTCTTGTCGGGGTGCTCCATGGCGAGGCCGAGCGGGTGGAACTTCCCGCCGCCGACGTAGAGGACGTGGTCGGCGTCGATGTCGGCGCTGGCGTAGTTGCAGCCCAGCACCTGCCCCTCGTGGGTCAGCCGGTCGTCGCCCTTCCGGGTCCGGACGTCGAACCCGCGCTCGTCGAGCCACGACTTCATCTCCTCGAAGCGGTTCATGTGCTGGGCCGTGGTGACCAGGCCGACGCTTGGCGCGTCCGGCGACGCTTCGGCGTCCGGACTCGGAAGTTCGTCGAGCGACTCCTCCATGATGGGGAACACGTCGACGTTCGAGAACAGCGGGACGTAGATGACCTTGTCGGTGTTTTTCATCGGCGAGTGGCCGAAGTGGACGAACACGTCGGTCCGCTTCATCAGGAAGGTGTCGAGGTCGCAGGCCCCGTAGCAGGGCTGGCCCGACAACATCACGGTCACGTCGTCGGGCACCAACTCGCGGATGTCGTCGGCGACCTGCGGCCCCCGTCGCTTCAGCCCCTCGGGGAACTGCAACCCGACCTTGGTGGCGTCGCGCTCCTCGACCGCCTCGACGATGCGGTCGAGTTCGTAGTCCCACTCCCGGTCGTGCTTGAGCGACATCCCGGTGTTCCGAAGGTCGCCCTCGCTGTACTCGCTCTCTTGGCTCATTGCAACCGGTTTGTCGTCGTGGACGTTTAAGCACGGTGTTCTAGGCGTGTTCGGGCGTCGACGGGTCGGGCGTTTTCGGCGGCAGAGTGACTGCTGTTCTCGGTGACGGCGTGGATGACGCCCGCAGCGCACGCTCGGGACGCCCGTTGCAGTTCGGTGCGCGCTGGCGCGAGTTCAGCGCGCGTGGCCTCGTTGACTCCCCGGTCGGTGGTGACGGTCGGAGGCCGCGCCGGAGACGGCGACTGAGTTGAGCGCGACGACGCCGTTCGCTGTTCGTCGCGGGCGGGTTACGTCGCGTCAACTCGTCCCCTCTTCGACGACCGCCTCCCCGAACGACGCGAAGTTGACGACGACGAACAGAATCGTCAGTAGTCCAGCGAGTACGACAAAGGCCAACGACCATCGACGTTGCGCTGCTGGTGACATGTTCCACCGGGCAGCCGCCCATCTCGTCGACACCATCCCCGAGAGGAACAACGAGACGCCGATAGCCGCGATATGGACGCCGCCGAGCGCCGACGTGCGGACGAGCAAGAGCCCCACGCCGGCGAAGACCGCTCCAACGGTCATGGTGAGGGCGGGTAGCACTCGGAACGTACTACCGGATTCCGGATTCGAAGCGCGAGCCATGCGTGTATATAGCCGAGAGACTGTATAAACGCTCTCCACGAGACTGTATGAACGCTCTCGCCGAGATTGTAGCCGGACGCTATCCGACCACGCCGACTGGAGCGGGCCCAAACCACCGACCCCGTCGCTGTGCGAGATACGCGCCCCGACTCCGCAAGTCGCGCGCGTCGCTACTCGTCGGTCGTCGCGCAGAAAGAACCGAGAGTCCGCCCGCGAGCGCCGACTCAGATGCGGCCGACGTTCTCGACTTCCACGCTCTCGACGTCCTCGACGTTCGAGAAGTTCTCCTCGACGGCCTCGGTTCCGCCCGTGTCGTCGGGGACGATGACCGTCGGCAGCAGGGCGACGAGGCCGAACGCCACGTCGTCGCGCTCGAAGCCGTTTATCTTCGCGCCCTCGGGCAACGCGTCTTCGAGGCGCTCCTGGAGGTCGTCGAGGTCGATTTCGGGGCTCTCCGGCATGACCTTGATCTTGGCGGCGACCTTTCCCATGGTTACGGCCCCATGAACCCGCAGTCCGGGCACTCGTAGAGGTTGCTCTGCTTGCGACACTTCGCGCAGCGGTAAATCTGTTGCCCGCACTCCGGACACTTGAACGAGGCGGCGTTCGTCCCGGAGATGTTGATCCCACAGGAGACGCATCGCCGCGCCTGCCTCTGTTCGGACTGGCTCATACCCTCTCTTTCCGGTGCGCGACTTTAAACCGTTTCGATAGCACCGCCGCCGACTCGCGGAGCGTCGCCGACGCGAGGAGCGCGATATCCACGGCTGGGCCGCTCTCCGGGGGATTCGTCGGAGATGCCCCGCGAAAACGCTCGGAGATGCGAAACGTGATTCTTAAGGGGCGAACGGGCGACGTTTCGGGTATGAGTGACGAACAAGAGGCCGACGTGGCTGACGACGAAGAGACACAGACGGAAGAGGTAGCCGAGGAAACGCAGGACGAAGCCGAGGAGGCCGAGTCCGGACTGTCGGAGGGCGACTTCGTCCGCCTCGACTACACCGCGCGCACCGTCGAGGACGGCAACGTCGTCGACACCACCGACCCCGAGGTCGCCGAGGAGGAGGGCCTCGACGAGGAGGGCCGCGAGTTCGAGCCTCGAACCATCGTGCTCGGCGAGGGCCACATCTTCGAGAGCGTCGAGGAGGCCGTCGTCGGTAGCGAGATCGGCGACGCCGGCGAGACCATCATCCCCGCCGAGGAGGCGTTCGGCGAGCAGGACCCCGAACAGGTCCGGACCGTCAGCGTCGAGAAGATTCCCGAAGACGAGCGCTACCCCGGCGCACACGTCGACGTCGACGGCGAACACGGCTACGTCGAGACCGTCATCGGCGGGCGGGCGCGCGTCGACTTCAACCACCCGCTCGCGGGCGAGGACGTCGAGTACGACTACGAGGTAGTCGAGGCGGTCGAGGACCGCGTCGAGCAGGCCCAGGGCCTCATCTCGATGTACCTCGACGCCGACCTCGACATGTGGATAGAGACCGACGAGGTCGAGGAGGAGGTCGCGGTCGAGTCCGACGACGAGGACGCCGAACCCGAGACCGAGACCCGGACGGTCGACAAGGAGACCCTCTACATCGAGAGCACGCCCCAGCTGGCGATGAACCAGCAGTGGATGTTCCAGAAGCAACAGATCGCCCAGAACGTGATAAACCAGCTCGGGCTCGACCGGGTCATCGTCCAGGAGACCATCGACGGCGGCGGCATGGGTCCGATGGGCGGCATGATGGGCGGCGGCATGGGTGGCATGGGCGGCGAAATCGAGGACGCGCTCGAGGACGCCGACGTCGACGAGGACGAAATCGTCGAGGAACTCGAAGGCGAACTCGACGACGAGTAAGCCCGCGAATCGGCGTTTTCCGTTTTTTCGCTCCCGATAGCGCCACGTCCAGCGGTCGCCTCGGCCGGGAGTCGCGAGCGTCGGGAAATCGTCGCGTGCTACCGATGGATGGAGGGCCGAGCGAGCGGTCACCGAAGGGGGAGCGCCGGCGGGGACCGGGCGTCCGTGGAGGGGTGGGCGGCGGAGACCGCAGGGCGGCCGGATGTCAGAGGCGTCGGACCGCCGGTCGCCGACGACCGCGGCGGACCGCTGGCGGCCCCGAAGGGCCGGCGGCGACCGCGCCGCCCGCGACCGGCGGTGGCTCGGAGGCCGTCGTCGGCCTCCACTTCGTGGTCGGCCCGCGTTCGTATTCAATTCTATCGAGAAACTATAGAGACAATAGATAGTATCGAAACTATCGATACTATCGATACCGCCGCCCGGGCTAGGGGACGCGACGCTGTCCGAATCGCTCGTCCCCCGGTCGTTGCCCTACAGTTCCCGTATCTGGTGGCGGAACGCCCGCAGGGCGTCCTCGCCGGTGTCGGTCAGCCGCACCTGCTTGCGACGACCGACGTCCTCGACCGCGACGTAGCCGTCTTCGAGCAGTGGCTCGACGACGTTGGCGTTCAGGAGCGCGAACTTGGCCTTGTCGTTGGCGGGGTCGCTGTCCGCGATGAACGACAGCCCCTCCGCCTCGGCGAACTCGATGACGTCCTTCTTCTTGACGGTGTAGGCGTCGGTGTTCGTCTCCGCGAGGAAGTCCATCACCGCGACCTGGTCGGGCGTCGGCGACTCGATGGGGTAAGTCGGAAGCACCTCGTCGTCGGCGTAGCCGTAGCTCTGGCGCTCCTCGCGGTCGGCGTAGCGGTATCCCTCCGGGTGGACGTAGTAGGCGGTGGCGTCCGTACACATGCAGGCGATGGTCGCGCCGACCGCCGAGAGCTTCGACCCGCTGGAGACGTTCACCCGGACGATGTCCTCGTCGTGTTCGGCCACGAGCGTCGTCACGACGCCGAGCACGTCGTAGATGTCGAAGAGGTCGACCGACCGCGAGCGCAGCGACGCGCCCAGTTCGGCGAGTCGGTCGCGGACGTCGTCGTGGTAGTCGGGCGCGTCCAGCCGGTCGTCGTGTTCGAGGAGGTAGACGACGTCGACGTCGTACTCCTCGGCCGGGCCGACGATGCGGTCGTACTCGAAGCCGAGCGGGGCGATGTGGACCTCGTCGATGGACTGCATGGCGGTCGTCTCGACTGCCGAACGCCGGGCGTATAAGTGGTCGTCATCCGCCCCGACAGTGGCCCGTCTTCGTTCGAAATCCGACCGCAGCGGGGCCGGGACTCGCGAACGCGGGCGTCCTCACGCGATGTCCCGGCTCGTGTCGATGCGGACCGACTCGGTGAGTTCCAGTTTGATGGTCTCGGGCAGCGCCCGCCCGCCCCGGAACTTCGGGACGGCCAGCCGGGTCTCGACCGCGTCACCGGAGTACTCGGTGTGGAGCTGGAACACCACGTCGGCGACGTGCTCGGTCAGGTCGCGGGCGTCGGCGACCGAGCGCCCGTCGAGACAGTGGAGGAAGGCCAGACTCCCCGTGTTGTGGAGGTGGTTCTGGAGGTCGTTCAGGAAGTTCCGGTAGCGGCTCCCGTCCTGGCGCTCCAGCGGGTCGACGGGGTCGACCACGAGGTTCGACCCCTCGGACAGCCGCCGGAACAGCCGCCGGGAGTGGTCGAGCGGCGCGTCGCCCTGAATCCGGCGCACGTCGGGCGAGCCCGTTCGCTCGGCGGTCCGCTCTAGCGCCTCCGCGACCGCGGTCTCGTCGCGGTCGGTCGAGAGGTACAGCGTCTCGCGGGCCGCCGTGAACTGATAGAGCAGGAGCTCGGCCTGACTCGCTGGCGGGGCCGAGACCGTGACCACACTGCCCTCGGGCAGCCCGCCGTCGAGCTTGCGGTCGAGCACCTCGATGCCGGTCGGGAGACGACGTGTCACGTGATTGGACGCCGGTCCGCGCCTCTCATAAGCATTTGGGCTGCAGGGCTGACACGACCTCGTCGTGGGCCGTCCGGACTCGCTCGTCGGCCAGCGGCGCGACCGACGCGCCGGCCCCGACGTCGGGGACGACCCCGAGCACCTCGCAGTCGAGCAGGTCGGCGACGCCGGCCGGCGGAGCCTCGGCGCGCGAGACGACCGCGCCCGCGACCGGGAGGTCCAGTTCGCGGGCCATCGCGGCCGTCTTGGCGGCGTCCCGGAGACAGGCGGGCTCGGGCGTCGTCACGACCACGGCGGCGTCCGCGAGCCGGAGCGGCTCGACCGCGTCGGGCCCCGCGCCGGCGGGACAGTCCAGCAGGACGGTCCCGCGGGTCGCTCCGAGTCGCGCGCTCAGCGACGGTGAGGACGACGCACCCACGCGACTGTCGCTGGCCGCCGGAAGCACCGCCGCCCCGGCGGCCGGCGGGCCCGCGGTTCCGGCCACCATCCCCGGCGGCCAGCCCGCGGCTACGGCGTCGACGCCCGGGTCGCGCGAGACGCCCGCCAGCGCGTGGAGGTCGGGCATCTCCGGGTCGGCGTCGACCGCGAGCGCCGCCTTCCGCTGGCGGACCAGCGCGGCCGCGAGTCCCAGCGTGGTGGTCGTCTTGCCACACCCGCCCTTACCGCCTGCGATGGCCAACATGGCCCGGATTCGTCCCGCCCTCGGATTTGAAGCTTGGGGTGAGAAGGGAGGGCGGGTTCGGAACTCACAGGTACCGCGACATCCGGTGGGTCGTCCCCATCGGGTTGACGACCGTGAAGCCGGCGCGTCGGTAGAGGCTCTGTGCGCCGCGCTTCCACGGCTCGACCGTGAGCCAGACGTACTCGACGTCCTCGCGGGCGGCCTGGCCCATGCCGACGCCCAGAAGCCGAGTGCCGATTCCGGCGCGCTGGTAGTCTTGGTGCACGAAGATGGCGAGTTCGTGTCGGTCGGTCCCGTCCGGGACGAACGTGACGTGACCGACGAGTCGGTCCTCGTGGAGCGCGACCACGTTCGCGCCGTCGAGCACGTCGCCGAGCCACTCGCGGACGGCGTCGGTGCCGACCGGCGGCGTCCCCTGGGCGCGCTGCGAGGAGTCGAAGTCGTCGTACATCGCGACCAGCCCCTCGAAGTCCGCCTCGCGGTAGGGACGGACCAGTATCTCTCGGTCCTCGCGGTCGGCGAACGAGACCGGTGGCGGCTCGGGGGCGATCCGGGTCGAGTTGGCGTTCGAGATGGTCTCTCGGAGCGAGGCGAGCGCGTCCTGGAGCATGGTCGGGTCTTGCTACCGTTAGTCATGGTTCTGTCGCCCGGTCTAATAAGCGTGTGCCTCGCTTCCGGGTCGTGTTCAGAGTGGGATGTGGCTGGAAACGGGCTCTCGAACGCCCTCAGTGCGCTCTCAGATAACAGGACCGTCACCACAGCCTCGAACGCCCTCGGCGCGCCCTCAGACAATAGGACCGTCACCACAGCCTCGAAAGCCCTCGGCGCGCTCGCGGTCGCTCTGCGAGATATTTTCGCGCCTCTCCGCACCGCCCGGCGCGAAAATAGTGGCTCGCAGAGACGACTGAACTACACGCGACCGCGCCTCGCCCGTTCAGTCCACCGAGGAAACCGCACCGCACCCGCACAACCCCGCTCCGCAGCTGCGCCGCACAGCGAGAGCCTCACCCCTCCCCAGCCTCGGCGAGCGCATAAACGCGCTCGCCTCCCTCGCGCGTTCTGGCGGACCACGAGGGTCCGCCAGCGCGCGCCAGCGTGGAAAACGAAGTCAGCGCGCACCGGTCGCGTCCGGACTACCGTGACCGAGTTCTCTCCCGCATCTCCCAACACCGGCTTCGAGCGTCGCGTTCCGTGACGCGATTCCGAGGACGAGGAGGGTGAAATCGATTCGGGAGCGCACTCGCAGGGCTCCCGCGCCGGACTCAAACGTCGATTCGGTCGCCGATTTCCGCTATCTCAAGTCGCTCGGGGAACTCGAAGCTCCGGGCGTGGTCGTGGAGCCCGGTCGGGTCGGCGGTCAGCCCCTTCCACATGTCCCAGTGGCTCGGCAGGAATCGGTCGAACTGGAGGTCGCTCGCGGCCTCGATGGCCTGATTCTCGTCGTTGTACCACCGGGTTCGCTTGGGTTCGCGCGTCTCCTTGTCCGGAATCTGCCCGACACTCCCGAACGCCAGAATGCCGAGGTCGACGTCGTACGCCTCGCCGACGCGCTCGAACGCTTCGCAGGGCTTGGTGTCGCCGCCGTGGAATATCGTCCGGCCGTCGTACTCGAAGACGTAGCTGACCGGGTGGCTCGCGTCGGGGTCGTTCGCGGGTTCGACGTGGACCGAAACGGCCCCGACCTCGAACGACTCGCCTTCCTCGACCTCCCGGAGTTGGTCGTCGGCCACGTCCCACTCGTCGGTCCAGCCTTCCTCGCGTGCGACCGCGAGGCTGTCGTCGGGTCCGTAGAAGGTCGCGCCCGTGCGTTCGAGGATGGGCGCTTGGCTCGGGCCGTGGACGTGGTCGGTGTGCTCGTGGGTGGCGAACACGGCGTCGGCCTCGGCCACGTCGGTCGGGTCGAAGGGAATCGGAATCATCCGAACCGTCCGGGGCGGGTCGCCGGTCCCGAGGTACGGGTCGACGAAGACGGTGGTGTCGTCGGCCTTCAGCACGAAGCCGTTGCAGCCGAGATACCAGACCGCGACGCCCTCGGGGTCGGCCTCGGCGACCGCACGCGGGAGCCAGTCGCCCCAGTCGCTGTGAACGCTCATGCGCGAGGAATCGCCGAGAACCCGGGTAAGCCTTGCGTTCCCGGCCCCGGGCGTCGCGCACGAAACCGGGTCGGCTCGCCGGCGGACTCAGAAGCTCCGGAGTCGGACCTCGTCGCGGTCGATCTCGGCGATTCGGTCGGCGTCGACGGTGTAGGCGTCCTCGCTGTGGCCCTCCCAGCCGAGCCGGGTCTTGACGCGCTGGGCGAGCCCCGGGTGCGGGTCCACGTACAGCATGTCGTCGTCCTCGTCGACCTCCGTGACGACCCCGACGTGCTCGTCGTTGGCGTCGATGACGTCCTTGCCCACGTCGGCATCGTCGAGGACGATGGTCCCCTCGTCGGCGGTCATCCCGGCGTCGGCCCTCGTCCCCTCGTCGGCCGCCACGTCGTCGTCTATCATCGGCTCGCCGCCCGCGGTCGTCTCGTCAGTCGTTTCGACGTCGCCCATCGTGGCGTCGGTCGCGGTTCCGGTCGTCTCGCCGGCCGTCGTCGTCTCGTCGGTCGCGGTCGCCGTCGTCGCGGTTCGCGTTCCCGTGCCGGCGGCCATCTCCTCGTCGCGGTCGATGGTGATGCCCTGGATTTCGGTGTCCTGGTCCATCGCGTCCGAGCCGACGAGCATCGTGTCGACCAGCACGGACTCGACGGTCTCGGTGCTCACCGTCTCCTCGTCGACGAGCTCGAAGGTGAGCCGCTTGCGGTCGACCATCTCGTCCCGGACCACCCGACGCTCGTAGAGTTCGGTCAGGATGGTCTCGTCGTCGGCGAACTCGCTCTCGACGTGCCCGCCCTCGATGACCTCGTCGGTCGCGACGGTGCCGCCGAGGATGTCGCTCTCGAGGATGGTGCGCTGGACGCCTTCGAGGTCGACGCGGCTTTCGAGGGTCTCGGACTCGACGGTCTCGGTCTCCTCGACGTCGCGGTCGACCACGCGGGTTTCGACCGACCGACGTTCGAGGAGTTCGCGGGTCACCTCGCGCGTCTCGTCGACGTCGACCGTGATGACCTCGTGGTCGGTCACGTCCAGCTCCTCGATTTCCTCGTCCCACGCGGTCGCCTCGCTGTCCTCCACGATGGCGACGCGCTCCTCGTCGGCCTCGCCGAAGTGGACGCCGACTATCTCCCGTCGGACGAGTTCGGTGTCGACGACGTCGTCGCGGACGATTTCGCTGTCGACGACCTCGCTCTGGAAGGTCTCGGTCTCCTGTACCGTGCGCTCGACGACCTTCGTCTCGGTGATCTGGGTCTCGACCGTCTCGCCGTCCAGCAGCGCCTGCTCGACGTCCTCGTCGTCGAGCGTGGCGCGCTCGATAGCCTCGGTCCGGTTGACCAGCTCGAACTGGTCGGGCCCCGACCGGTCGGTGTGTCGGACGAGCGCGAGCTCGTCGTCGCCGAAGCGGTCGTGGAACTCGTCCCAGTCGGCCGCCTCGACGTCCTCGTCGGCCGCGTCGGGGTGGTAGACGTACGGCTCGGACTCGCCGGAATCCGTGGTCCGGTAGCCGGGTCGCGCCCCGCTGTCCTCGATCCACGAGCGAATCGTCTCGCGGTCGGTCGTCACGTTCGTCGTCGGGTCGGTTCCCCCACCTGTCTCTGTCGTTCTATCGTCGGCCATGATTCCCCACCAACCAGCTAATCGCTACGAGTGGACTTAGGCGTGGTTGCCGAGCGTCCGGGACGGTCGCGGAAAAGTGGGTGCGCGGCTCAGTCCTCGCAGCAGCCGCCGGCCTGCTGGCCGAAGTCGACCGCGAGCGGCTCCGAGATGGCGTCGTTGACGGCCTCCAGCTTGGTCTCGAGTTCGCTCTGGGCGTCGAGGTACGCCTCCATCACGGGCAGCGAGTGGAGCTCCTGCTGGGCGCGCTGGACCTCCTGGACGTCCTCCTGGGTGGCCTCGCCGGTCTGGCGCGCCAGCATGAACTCCTGACGGAGCTGCTCGAACTCCTCGACCTTCTGCTGGGCCTCCTCGTCGTCCTCGACGGCCTGCTTGGTCTCCTCGAACCGCCGGTAGGCGGGCGTCTCGGTGATGGCCTCCCCGAGTTCCTCGCCGAGCTGCTCGACGCGGGACTGGTCGACGGCCTCGGCCTCGACGTCCGCTTCGGTGTCGACGCTCATGTATCGGCGGTTGGGACTGCGACGTTTTCAACCTGCCGGATACGTCGTGAGGGCTGTGGGCGTTCGAGGTCCGGTCGACCGAAACGCGGGGTCGAACCCGGAGAGCGGACGAGCATCGCCGCTCGGAAGCGCGTCCCACCACGTCGCCACGTCGTCGCTCGCGCGCTGGCGCGGTCACGAGCGACCGCGTCCGAGCGCTGGCCCCCACCGACCCGACAGCTTTAATTGACCTCGTTACCCTCGCGATTAGTAACTGGGTGGAAATTACCACATGCCAGCCAAGACCGGCGGGTCGCACTCGTTCGCCGCGTTCACCAGCATGATAGTCGGAACAGTCATCTCGCGGTACATCTGGGAGATGCTCCCGCCGTTCGCCCGACTGTCCGAGCGGGCCGGCGCGCTACTGCTCGACGTGACGGGCGTGACCTACCCCGCGGAGTTCGCCGGGGGACTCCTCATCGCGTCGGTGCTGGCGTTCGTGTGGGGCGTCCTGTATCACCTCAAGCGCCACTGATGCGACGTTGTCGGGGCTCGGGGCTCACGCCTCGTCGAGGCAGTCCGCGTAGAAGGCGACCTGATAGGTGGGGGCCAACGCCGCGACGACCGTCGTGACGGCGACCGAGACCGCCACCAACACCCCGAGGACGCCCACTCCGAGTTCCGGCGTCGCCGGAGCCATCGGTTCGGCCGACTCGTACGCGCCCCCGGCGACCGCCACGGCGACGCCGGCGACGCCGGTGACGCCGCCCAGAACGACCAGGACCGCCGTGTAACCGAGCGTCGAGACGGGATTCTCGCGAACCAGATCGGCGCTTCGCTGGAACGCCGCTCCGACTTCGAGGTCCGAGACCACGATCGCCGGCGCGTAGAACTGCACCACGAACAGTATCAGCGACGACGCGAGGACGCCGACGAGCCCCACGAGCGCCGAGAGGGCGAGGCCGCTGACGCCAGCGTCGGTACTGGCGAGCAGGCCGACCACCAGCAGGACCGCGACGGATACCGCGACGCCCAGCGCCACCACCAGCACGCCGAGCAGCACCATCGCGCCGAGAATCGGGAGGTAGTTCGCCCGCCCGCCGGCCGTGAACGTCGCGAGCCCCGTGGGTCCGTCGAGTCCCTCGTGGGCCATGGCGAGCAGTCCGCCGACGAACAACGGCGCGACGACCAGCGCGGCACCCGACGCCGTCACCGAGGCCAGCGCGGCCACCGACGGCGGGAGTACGAGCGTGACGCCCGTGACCGCGACGTTCGCCAGCGCGGCGGCGAACGCCACGCCCAACAGTACCGCGTTCCGCCGGAGCGCCCCGACCGCCGTCGAGAACGCCGAGATGGCACCCATGACCGACGTATCAGATAGCCGGCGGTTAATCCTGTCGGTGGTGGGCGGTCACGCCTCGCGCGGTACCGCATAGCTCTTGGCCGTCGCCCCCGAGCGGTCGAGCATGAGCGACCGAACCGAGAACCGCGCCGTCGTGCTCGCCTCCGGCGGGATGGACAGCGCGACCGCCGCGTACGAAGCCGCCGCCGACGGGTACGAACCGCACCTGCTGCACACCTCCTACGGACAGGCCACCGAGGACAAGGAACGCGAGTGTGCGCGCCTGCTCGCCGACGAGATGGACGCCGAGTTCCGCCGGGTCGAGACGGGCCACCTCGCGCGCATCGGCGGGTCGAGCCTGACCGACGACGAGATGGCGGTCGAGGACGCGGACCTCGACGCCGAGGACGTGCCCTCGTCGTACGTCCCGTTCCGGAACGCCAACCTGCTCGCGATGGCGGTGTCGTACGCCGAGGCCAACGATTGTGAGGCCGTCTTCGTCGGCGCGCACAGCGAGGACTTCTCGGGGTATCCCGACTGCCGGCCCGCCTTCTTCGAGGCGTTCCAGCGCGTCGTCGACGTCGGGACGAAAGCCGACACCGAAATCGCGGTCCGCGCGCCGTTTGCGGAGTGGACCAAGGCCGACATCGCCGAGCGCGGGGCCGAACTCGGCGTCCCCTACGACCTGACGTGGAGCTGTTACCGCGCCGAATCCCCGGCGTGTGGCACCTGCGACGCCTGCGCGTATCGGTTGCAGGCGTTCCAGCGCAACGGCGTCCGGGACCCAATCGAGTACGAGGAGCGCCCCGAGTACGCGGACTGACCGCGCCGACGGGGCCGGGCCGAGCGAGGCCCCGACGCCGGTTTGGGTGCGCTTAAGTATCACGACCCGGAAGCGACGGGTATGGACGACCACGACGACGAACACGGCCACGACGTAGAGGGACTCGACCGCGTGACCTCGCCGATGCAGTCGTACTCGACCCGGGCGGTCGGCATCGGGCTGGCCGTCCTTGCGGTGGGGCTGGCCGTCGCGTTCGCCCTGCCCCTCGTGGCGGCGTGAGCGCTCGGCGACCGCTCTTCCGAGATCGGGAACTCCCACTCAGTCGAGTTCGCGCGCCAGCACGTCCCGCAACTCCGCGATTTCTCCCGCAGCGTAGGTCAGCGTCTCGTCGCCGACCGTCAGTTCCAGTTCGCCCGAGCCGTCGGCCGCGCCCACGTTCGCGACCGGGGCGACGCCCGCGAACCGCTCCCGTACTGCCGCGGGGTCGGTGGTCTCGACGACCGCGCGACCCGGCGTCTCGGCGAACAGGGCGTCGAGACCCTCGACCTCGGCCGAGAGGCCCGCGTCGGGAGTGACCATCTCGGCGAGCGCGACCGCGAGGCCGCCGTGGCTCACGTCGTGGACCGCCAGCGTCGCGTCGCGGTCGGCGACCTCCGCGAGCGCGTCGACGACCGCGCGGGGATTCATGGGGAGCGCGGGGAACCGGTCGCTCCCGCCGAACTGCGCGAGGTACTCCGACCCGCCGAGCGCGAGACGCTCGTCCCCCTCCTCGTCCGGCCCGCCCACGACGAGCAGGGTTCCCTCGCCCGCGAGCGCGGCGGGCGGGGCGTCGTACCC
Source organism: Halorussus halobius (assembly GCF_004765805.1). Classification (GTDB taxonomy): domain Archaea; phylum Halobacteriota; class Halobacteria; order Halobacteriales; family Haladaptataceae; genus Halorussus; species Halorussus halobius. Next base: position 214,953 of record NZ_SBIU01000006.1, read on the forward strand.
CTCTTTCGTGCCCGTCATCGCAAGCGTCGGCGTCGGGGGAATCGGCCCCGAGGGCGAGTCGTTGTACAGCGAGACGTTGCCACCGACCACTGGCGCGTCGAGTGCGGCGCACATGTCCGCGAGGCCGTCGACGATACCTTTGAAGCCGCCGTACACCTCGGGCTTCTCGGGATTGCCGCCGTTGAGACAGTCGACGGCGGCGAGCGGCGTCGCGCCCTTGGCGGCCAGATTGGTCGCGTTTTCGAGCGCCACCGCCCGCGCGCCGTCGTAGGGCGCGGCGTCCGTCCAGTTCGGGTCCGCGCCCGACGAGAGTGCGAGTCCGATTTCGGCGTCTCTGAGCGCCAGCACGGCCGCGTCGTCGCCCGGCCCGGTCGCGGTCCGGACCTGCACCTCGTGGTCGTACTGGCGGTAGACCCAGCGCTTGCTCGCGGTGTTGGGGCTGGCGACGACGGACTCGAACGCCTCGCGCGGGTCGACCGCCGGCAGGTCGCGGTCGGGCTGGCTCGGCTCCGTCGATTCGAGGTCGTTCGTCGGCGCGCCGTCGCCGAGGAACTCGGCGTCGGCGTCCACGACGGTCTCGCCCTCGAAGGTGCAGACGTAGTTGCCCGCCGTGACCTCGCCGATGACCGAGCAGCCGAGGTCGTACTTCTCGGCGATACGCTTCACGTCCTCGACGTTCTCCGGGCGGACCTCGTAGGCCATCCGCTCCTGGGACTCGGCGAGCAGGATTTCGAGCGCGTTCATGTTGGGCTCGCGCTGGTGGACCCGCTCCAGCTCGACGTGCGCGCCGAGGCCACCCTTGGCGACCATCTCGCTGGTCGCGCCGCCGAGTCCCGCCGCGCCGAGGTCGCGGGCGGCTTCCACGAGACCGGCGTCGAGCAGCGTCTCGTTGGCCTCGACGAGCAGCTTCTCGGTGTAGGGGTCGCCGACCTGCACCGCCGGCCGGTCCTCGGTCTCGGCGTCCTCCGAGAGGTCCTCGCTGGCGAAGCTCGCGCCGCCGAGGCCGTCCCGGCCCGTGGCGTTGCCCACGAGGACGAGCTTGTTGCCGGGTTCCTTGGCGTCGGCGGTCACCAGCCGGTCGTCGTCGAGCAGGCCCACGCAGGCCACGTTGACCAGCGGGTTGCCCTCGTAATCCTCGTGGAAGGCGGTGCTTCCGGCGACCGTCGGCACGCCGATGGAATTGCCGTAGTCGCTGATGCCCTCGACGACGCCCTCCAGCAGGTACCGGGAGTGCTCGCGGTCGAAGTCGCCGAAGTACAGCGAGTCCGCGAGCGCGATGGGGTACGCGCCCATCGAGAGGGTGTCCCGGACGATGCCGCCGACGCCGGTGGCCGCGCCGTCGTACGGGTCGACGAACGACGGGTGGTTGTGGCTCTCGACCCCCATCGTGATGTAGGTCGCGTCGCCCTGCGACGAATCGGGAGCGACCGCGACGACTGCGGCGTCGTCGCCCGGCCCCACGACGACCTGTTCGCCCTCCGAATCGAACGCCGAGAGGAGGGGTCGCGACGAGCGATACGCGCAGTGTTCGCTCCAGAGGTTCTCGAACAGCGCCGCCTCGGCCGGGGTCGGCTCGCGGCCGAGTTCGGCGACCACGAGTTCGCGGTCGGACTCGGAGAGGCTCATTCACTCCCCTGTACAGACAGCGCGGATTAATGCCTTTCTATGTGCAAGGACGTGTATTCAGTCGGGGGCTAGCCGTCTGCGTTCGACGCGACGGCTCCCTGTCGACTCGCCCGGTGGAGGAAGCCCCGTCTTGGCGCTCTGTTGATAGGATAGCCGGACAGCTGGTGGTTCTCGACGACGCGCACGCGCCTTATAAATCATATGTCGCTATACCAAATTTCCGCGTGCGTAGCCCGGCTAGTTCTCGTCGGGCGGCCGTGAGCGTCACTCCCCCTCGGTCAGCGGCGCGCGCCGATACGACCGGGTATCGAGCGCCCCGTCGAGTTCGATTTCCAGCCGTTCGTCGCCGATAGCGAGGCGGACCAACACGCCGTCGTCGAGTTCCTCGCTCTCGAAGTCCCACGAGGTCGAACCGTACTCCAGTTCGAGCGTCCTGTAGTCGATGCCGTGGTCGTGCAGAAACGCGACGGCGGGCGGTCGCGTCAGCGCGTAGAAGAACGCCGGAATTCGGAACGAGACGCCACACTCCCGACAGTACGTCCCGGCCATCACCAGCGTCGAAGTGTCCCCGGGCAGCGTCTCGACCCCGGCGTCCGACTCCGGGCGGCGCGCGGCGAGGTTCGGCCCGCCGAGATGGCCCGAACAGTGGGGACACACGTCCCAAGAGACGGATTCGAGATACCACAGCGCCCGTCGGTTGGCCCACGCGAACAGTTCGTCGAGGTCGCGGTCCCGGTAAGCGTTGAACGAGAGGGTCATGTCGAACAGGACGCCGTGATTCGGACACGACACGGTGATTATTCCGTCCTCGACCGTCGCTTCCAGTTGTTCTTCGTCGGCCGGGCAGGTCCAGTCGACCGGCCCCGATATCGGCTCGTGACTGCCCGAGAACGTCCGGGCGTACACCTCGTCGACGACGCGCGACCCGGCGGTGGTCAGCCAGTAGCGTCCCTCCTCGCCCCGAACGAACTGGTCGCGGAGTTCGTTGACGTGGTAGTTGAACCGCCCGCCGTCCTCGACGTCCACCGCCGACCGGAGGTCGCTGTAGCTCATCCCCCGGTGGTCCCAACTGGGCCGGCGCGTCTCCGCGAGCGCCAGCAATATTCGAATCCGCAGCGGGTTCGCCAGCGCGGCGAGATTGTCCGCAACTGCTTCCGGGTCGACGTCTTCGCCCATACGCCGCCATCACGAGCGTCTTACATTGGCCTGTCGTTCGATGGCCGGCGCCGAAGCGCGGCGTTTTCGTTCCACCCGTGGCCGACGGAGTAAATGTAGAGACATATACCAAAAGATGTTTCTCCAATCACTTATCCCCAAACCGTCGATACACTGTCACCGCAAGGGATGACCGAAAGAATGGAATCCGACGACAGCGCGCATACGGCGAACGAGCAGAGCGACACGAGCGAGTCGGTCCGAGCCAGACTCGGATTCGAGCATCCGGCCACGGTTTCGGTCGACGAACCGGTCGACCTCACGATTACGAACGTTCCGGTCGAGACGGTCGACGTCAGGGTCTCGCTGACCGACCGGAGCGACCGCGAGTGGAGTTCGGCCGCGACTTACGACGCTCCCGGCGACGCGCTCGACCTCACGTCGGCGTCGGCGATGGACGGTGAGATAACGGGCGGCGTGACCGGACTCGTTCAGCGAGCGACGCCGGCCGAGGGGTCGACCCGGTACGAACCCGACCGCGACGCGTGCGACGAGGTGACCGTCCGCGTCGAGCGCGACGGGAACGTGCTGGGTTCGACGACCATCGAACGCACGTTCGGGAGCCCGGAGGTCGCGTCCGAGGCGGTCGACGACGAGTCGTTCGTCGGCAGAATCTACGAGCCGTCGGGACCCGGACCGGCACCGGCAGTGGTCGTCCTCCACGGGTCGAGCGGTAGACCGGCGGACGGGATAGCGCAGTTACTAGCGTCACGCGGATTCGTGGCGCTCGCGGTGCAGTACTTCGACTGGCAGGGCCGACGCGACGGTCTCCCGGCGGAGGTCGCGGAGATACCGCTCGAATCCGTCGAGAGCGCGGTCGAGTGGGTGCGCGAACGGGACGGCGTTCGGGGCTCCGAGGTGGGTCTGTTCGGAACGTCGAAGGGCGGTGAACTCGCGCTCCTCGTCGGAAGCCGCCTCGATTCGGTCGGTCCCGTCGTCTCGGTCAACGGAAGCGGTGTGGTCTGGGCGGGTATCTCTCGCCGGGAGTTCCCGCCGGGTCCGTCGTGGACCGCAGACGGCGACCCGGTTCCGTACGTTCCGTACACCGACGACCACTCGGTGTGGGACGTCGAACCGCCGATGGAGATGGAGCCCGGATACTCGCAGTCGCTCGACGACGCCGACGGGGAGGCGATCGACGAGGCGACGATAGCCGTCGAGTCGATAGCCGGCCCGGTACTCCTCGTCTCGGGCGGAGCCGACAGCATGTGGAACTCCGTGCGACTCCACGAGGTCGCGGCCGACCGGCTCGACCGTCACGACTGCGAGTACGAGCATCTGGTGTATCCGGACGCGGGACACGCGATCACGCCGCCGTACGTGCCGACGGCCAACCGCGCCCGGACGCGGCAGTTCGTCATGGGCGGCTCGGCGGAGGGTTACGCCGAAGCGGACGGCGAACATTGGCCGCGCGTCGTCGAGACGTTCGGGACGCTCCGGGAGTGATGGCCGGGAGGACCGACCTCCCGGGTCAGTCCCGGTCCGACCGCGAGAACCGCTGGCGGACGCCGTCGTAGAGACCCTCGACGCGCCGCGCGAGTCGCCCGCGATTGGTGACCGCCTCGCCGACGGCCCAGACGAGGAGTATCGCGAGCGCTCCCGCGAGCAGGGTCGCGCTCCAGACCGGCAACCACGTCGGCGTGGCCCACGGGACGACGTGGTGCCAGCGCTCGGCCAGTCGGGTCGCCGGGTCGGCGATCGGCGTCCCGGCAGTGAATCGCTCGACCGCGGCGGGAACCGACGGGAGACCCGAGACGCCGGCCCCACTCCCGCCGCGAAGTTCGTACGCGCCGGTCGCGTTTTGGTCGGCGATAGTCGGGCCGCCGGGTTCGTCGCCGAGGCGGGTCCGCTCGGCGTCGTAGGTCGCCCACGGCACGGTGGTCTCCCAGACGACTTCGCCCGTCTGCGTGACCTCTATCACGCGGTGGTTCATCGAGTCCACGACGAGCGTGTTGCCGTTCGGGAGGCGGTCGGCGTCGCGAGGCCAGTTCAGCCCGCCCGAGAGCGTCCACGTGCGTTCCCACTCGCCGTCCGACGAACCGCCAGCGCGCTCGTACTCGACGATTCGGTCGTTCTCGGAGTCGGCGACGAGAATCGTCGGCGTGCCGTCCTCGCTTTCGAGGTACTGGGGGTTGTGTTGCTCGTAGAGGGTGTCGTGGTCGCCGTCCTCGCCGAGTCGCAGGTCGATTTCCTTCGTGGAGCGGTTCACCGCGATTACCTGGTCGAGGTTGCGAACCGACACGAGAAACTCGCCGTCGCGGATTCGGTCGACGTCGTTGACGTGCGTCCAGTCCTTGGCTCGGACGCCTGGCCCGGCGTCGTCGGGGTAGTGGTCCGCGAAGTGCCACTCCCAAGTCGTCTCCCCGCGAGTGCGGTTGTAGACGACCACGCGGTCCCGGCTGACGCGGTCCTCGTCGTATGCGATGCCCGCGACCAGCAGTTCGTCGCCGTTCATCAGGTCCACGTCGTGGACGTCCGGCAGGTCGAGCCGCTCTGTCCAGACGCGCTCGCCCCGCTCGGGGTCGAACTCGTAGACGACCGTCGCGCCCCGGACCGGGTTCACGACCAGCAAGTTGCCGTTCGGGAGCGGGTCGACGTCGTAGAACCAGCTCTGTTGGTCCTCGGGGCCGGCGTGGGTCCAGTCGACGCGCCCGTCCGCTCCGAGCGCGGCGAGTCGCGCGGGGCGACCCGGCAGCGACTCGCCGCTCGCGTGCCACCCCTGACTCGTGACGACCGTCGTGCCGTTCGCGGGCGACTCGACGGTGCCGGCTCCGAGTCGCGGCGGGTCGTACGAGAGGGTCAGCGCACCGCTCGACGCGACGAGCGCGAGGACGAGCGCGCCGAGCAGGCCCCGAGCCAGTCGGCGGCGGGCGAGTCGGGCGACCATGGCGAACAGACCATAAATAGTCGGTTAACGGTTTCGGGGGGCGCTGTCGAGACCGTATCGCTTTTGCCACCCCGTTGCGAACGGCTACCCGTGCTATCGGTCGAGCTTCACGCCCACTCGTCGCTCTCGTACGACGGCCGCGACCCAGTGGAGCTGTTGCTGGAGCAGGCGGCCGCCGTCGGCCTCGACGCGCTGGCGGTCACCGACCACGACGAGATCGACGCCAGCCTCGCGGCGGCCGAGCAGGCCGACGAGTACGGACTGGTCGGCATTCCCGGCATGGAGGTGAGTTCGGCCGCGGGCCACGTCCTCGCGCTGGGCGTCCGCGAGCGCGTGCCGGCCGGACTCCCCTTCCACGAGACGCTCGACCGCATCCGCGAACAGGGCGGCGTGGCGGTGGTTCCCCACCCGTTCCAGAAGTCCAGAAGCGGCGTGATGGCGAAGATAGGCGAGTCCGACCTCGCGGCCGCCGACGCCATCGAGGTGTACAACTCCCGGCTGCTGACCGGCCGGGGCAACCGGAAGGCCAGACGGTTCGCCGAGCGCCACGACCTGCCCCGGACCGCCGGCAGCGACGCCCACATCAGCGAGATGGTCGGGCAGGCGGTCACCTGCATCGACGCCGACGAGCCGACGGTCGACGCCGTCCTCGCCGCCATCGTCGACGGTCGTACCAGCGTCGAGGGCAAGCGCACCCCGTGGCGCATCAGCTTCCAGCAGGCGGCCGGCGGGGCCAAGCGCCGCGTGAAGAACCGCATCGCCGACCTGCTGGAATGACCGACCCCGAGCGGTCCGACGACGGTGCGACCGAGTGCGCGACGATTCGAGGCGTCCCGGCCGACCTCGCCGCGCGGGCCGTCGCGGACGCCGACCCGTTTCCGGGCGCGGAAACCGACGACGTTTCTGACGCACGACCCGACGACGCGCCGGCGGTTCGGGGCTTCGCCGGCCGGCTTCCCGACGGCCGACTCGTGCGGGACCCGCTGGGCCGCCAGCCGGTCTTCGCGGACGCCGCGCGGCCGGGCGCGTGGTCGTTCTCGCCCGGCGACCTCGACGAACCGGAATCGCTCGCCGCCGGCCACGTCCGGGACCTCGACGAGGGAGCGTCCGAGCGGGCCGTTTCGCTCCCCGACCCGGAACCGACCGGCGACGACCGCGCCGCGGTGCGAGCAGTCCGGGACGCCGTCGGCGCGAGCCTCGATTCGGTCGCCGACGACGGGCTCGCGGTCGCGTTCTCCGGGGGCGTCGACTCGGCGCTGGTGGCGAGCGCGCTCGACGCGCCCCTCTACGTCGTCGGCTTCCCCGGCAGTCACGACGTGGAAGCGGCCCGGACTGCGGCCCGACTGCTCGACCGCGAGGCCGACCTCCGGGTCGTGGAACTCGACCCCGCCGACGTCGAGCGCGCGGTGCCAGCGGTCGCGGGCGCGACGGGCCGGACGAACGCGATGGACGTCCAGATAGCGATACCGCTCTTTCTCGCGGCCGAGCGCGCGGCCGAGGACGGGTACGACCGGCTCGCGGTCGGTCAGGGCGCGGACGAACTGTTCGGCGGCTACGCCAAGGTGGCCCGAGCGCCCGACGACCCCCGCGTCGAGGCCGACACGGTTCGCGGGGCCGCCCGCGAGCTGGTCCGAACGCTGCCCGACCAACTGGAGCGGGACGTGCTGGCGCTGCGCGAGGCCGGGGGCGAACCGGTCGCGCCGCTGCTCGACGACCGGGTGGTCGACGCCGCGCTCCGACTGCCGGGCGAGTTGCTGGTCGACGCGCGGGGCGAGCGCAAGAAGGCGCTCCGGCTCGCGGCCCGCGAGTTCGTGCCCGACGCGGTGGCGTTCCGCGAGAAGAAGGCGGTCCAGTACGGGAGTCTGGTCGCGCGCGAGCTCGACCGGCTGGCCCGGCAGGCCGGCTTCAAGCGTCGGATGGACGACCACGTATCGCAGTACGTCGGGTCGCGGCTGGCGTGAGGAGACCCTACCCCGACGCAGGTGCGTCGTCCAGTCACTACGAGTCGTCGCCGACGTTCGGACACCGTTCCTCCCTGTCGGCGGCGCGGTCGCACCCGGCCCGGACATAGAACGCCAGTTCGCCGGAGTCGAGGTCGTCGTAGACGGCCCGAGCGGTCGCGCAGTCGGGCGTGCCGTCGAGGGCGGCGTCGACCGACCGCTCGACCCACTGCCCGCCGTCGATTCGGCCCATGAGGTGGTAGGAGCCGTCGCCCTCGTCCCAGGTGCATTCGATTCCCTCACCGGGGGCGACGGTCTCGGTTCCCCCGCGGATTCGGCGCGTCGAGTCGTGGACGAGGTCGCCGTCGCGCCGGACCTGAATACGGAACCGATGGGGGTCCGAGTCGTAGTTGGTGACGCCGAGCCAGCCGAGCCGGACCGAGTGGAGTGCGTCCCGGACAGTCCCCAGACAGCCGCCGCTCAGCGCGGCCATCGAGGCTCCGGCGGACGCGAGGAACGCGCGGCGTCGCACGACCGGGCCTTCGGACGCCCCGTAAAACGGTCTTCCGGTCTCGCTCACCGCGAGGCGACCGCGTCGATGGCCTCGGTACTCAGTGACACGACCACCGACTCCAGTTCGTCGCTGGCCCGCAGGTCTGCCGGAGCGAACCACTCCCACGCGTCGGAATCGGCCTCGTCGTCGCCCGCCGGCGAAATATCGCGGCTCTCGACCGCGCCGAAGTAGACGAAGTCGACGTGCTGGTGGCCCACCTCGCCGTCCGGGTGGACGTTCACGTCGAACAGCATCACGTGCTCGGCGGGCGGGAGTTCCCGGCCCGCCTCGGCGACGACCGTGGTCTCGGGTTCGAGCAGGTCCACCGCGAGACCGGTCTCCTCGCGGACCTCCCGGCGGGCCGCTTCCCGGGGGAGTTCGTCGCGGTCGACGTGCCCGCCGGGCGCGACCCACTTGCCGAGGCGGTCGTGGTGGTGCAGCGCGACCGCGCCCTCGTGGACGGCGTAGACGGTGGCGGTGAAGTGACGGGTAGTCTCCATGCGCGTCCGGAGACGGCCCCGTCTCTTGGGCGTTACGAGAGCACACGTCCGCCAGCAAAAGACGGTCAGGGTGCGATAGCGTCCTCCTCGGCTTCGAGGAGTTCGTGGTAGCGGTTGCGGATGGTGACCTCGCTGATGTCCGAGACGTCGCTGACCTCGCTCTGGGTCACCTTCTCGTTGCTGAGCAGGGCGGCGGCGTAGACGGCGGCGGCCGCCAGCCCCACGGGCGACTTGCCGCTGTGGATGCCCTTCTCGGTCGCGGTGTCGAGCAGGTCGCGGGCGCGGCGCTCGACCTCCTCGCTCACGCCGAGGTCCGAGACGAATCGAGGGACGTAGCTCTTGGGGTCGGCGGGCCGGATTTCGAGGTTGAGCTCGCGGACCACGTAGCGGTAGGTCCGGGCGATCTCGTCCTTCTCCACCCGGGAGACGTTGGTGAGTTCGTCGAGACTCCGGGGCGTGCCGGCCTGTCGGGCGGCGGCGTACAGCGCGCTGGTGGCGACGCCCTCGATGGAGCGTCCGGGGAGGAGGTCCTCGTCGAGGGCGCGGCGGTAGATGACGCTGGCGGTCTCCCGAACGTTGTCGGGGAGGCCGAGCGCGGAGGCCATGCGGTCGATTTCACCGAGCGCCTGCTTGAGGTTGCGCTCCTTGGAGTCGCGGGTGCGGAACCGCTCGTTCCACTTGCGCAGGCGCTGCATCTTCTCGCGCTGGCGGCTTCCGAGGGAGTTGCCGTACGCGTCCTTGTCCTGCCAGCCGATGTTGGTCGACAGCCCCTTGTCGTGCATCGTGTTCGTGGTCGGCGCGCCCACGCGGGACTTCTGGTCTTTCTCCGTGGCGTCGAACGCCCGCCACTCCGGGCCGGGGTCGATCTGGTCCTCGTCGACGACGAGGCCACACTCCGCACAGACGGTCTCGCCCCGCTCGTCGTCGGTGACGAGGTTCCCACCGCACTCCGGACAGCGCTCGCGCTCGTCGGCGCGCTCGCGTTCCTCGGGTCGGTCGTGCTCGCGCTCCGTTTCCTCGGTGGCTCGGTCGTCGGTCCTGTTTCGGGTGCGTGTGTCGGTCATGGTGGGCGTTCGTCGGGTTAGAGAGACGGTTCACCGCAGGGTCGGAACCGGGGTCAGAAGACGTTGCGTTCTAGCGGCCGAGTCAACTTAAAGACTGTGGCGACGTCGGCCGGGCGGCTCCCGTCGTTCGGCGCGGTCGGCGTCTCTCGCCGCCGATACACTCCGAATCGTGACATCCGGTACGGGCCGCGATTCGCCAATCTTTAATACGAGCGTTCGAGGGGTCGGTAATCGAAACCCTTACCGCCGGTCCACGGGTTATGGCGCGTATGAGCGACACGTCACCCGGACCCGACGAGGTCCGCCGCGTCGCCGACCTCGCGCGGGTCGGGCTCGACGACGACGAGGTCGAGCGGTTCACCGACCAGTTCGCGGACATCCTCGACTACTTCGAGACCCTAGACGAGGTGCCGGCGGTCGACCGCGAGGCCGACCTCGCGAACGTGATGCGGGCCGACGAGGTCCGCGAGTCGCTGGACCAGTCGGAGGCGCTGGCCAACGCGCCCGAGACCGAGGACGGTTACTTCAAGGGACCGAACGTCTCGTAACTTCAGACCGACCACTACCAATCTATGAGCGCAGACTACAACATCTTCGTGACCGAGGAGACCGTCGAGGGTGCCGACGACGGCCCGCTCGCGGGCCGCACCGTCGCGGTCAAGGACAACATCAGCACCGAGGGCGTGCGGACGACCTGCGGCTCCGAGATGCTCGACGACTACGTCCCGCCCTACGACGCCACGGTGGTCGAGCGACTCAAAGACGCCGGGGCGACCATCGTCGGCAAGGCCAACATGGACGAGTTCGGGATGGGGTCGACCACCGAGACCTCGGCGTTCGGCCCGGTCGAGAACCCCGCCGCGCCGGGTCGCGTTCCCGGCGGGTCGTCAGGCGGGTCGGCGGCCGCGGTCGCCGCCGGCGAGGCCGACCTCGCGCTCGGGAGCGACACCGGCGGGTCGGTCCGCAACCCCGCGGCGTTCTGCGGCGTCGTCGGCATCAAGCCGACCTACGGGCTGGTCTCGCGGTACGGACTCGTCGCGTACGCCAACAGCCTCGAACAGATCGGCCCGCTCGCACCCACCGTCGCGGAGGCCGCCGAACTGCTGGACGTCATCAGCGGCCCGGACGAGCGCGACGCGACCACGAGAGACGAGGCCGCCGACAGCGACTACGCCAGCGCCGCGACCGGCGAGGTGGACGGCCTCACCGTGGGCGTCCCGACCGAACTCGTCGAGGGCGCACACGAGGGCGTCCGCGAGCGCTTCGAGGCGACGCTGGACGACCTGCGCGCGCAGGGCGCGACCGTCGAGGAAGTCTCGCTGCCCTCGGTCGAACACGCCGTGGAGGCCTACTACGTGATTGCGATGTCCGAAGCCTCCTCGAACCTCGCGCGCTTCGACGGCGTGCGCTACGGCCAGTCGGGCGGCTTCGAGGGCAACTGGAACGAGGCGTTCAGCGAGTCCCGCGAGGCGTTCGGCGAGGAGGTCAAGCGCCGCATCCTGCTTGGCACCTACGCGCTCTCGGCGGGCTACCACGACAAGTACTACAAGCAGGCCCAGGACGCCCGGGCGTGGGTCAAGCAGGACTTCGACGAGGCGTTCGCGTCGGTCGACGTGCTGGCGAGTCCCACGATGCCCACCCCGCCGTTCGAGGTCGGCGAGAGCCTCGACGACCCGCTCCAGATGTACCTCGCGGACGCCAACACCGTGCCGGTGAACCTCGCGGACCTGCCCGCGATCTCGGTGCCTGCGGGCGAGGTCGAGGGCGGGCTTCCGGTGGGCATCCAGTTCGTCGGTCCCGCCTTCGGGGAAGCCGAGATTATTCGGGTCGGGAGCGCGGTGGAGAACTGAGTCGTTGCTTTCCCCTCGTTTCGACCACTGACAGCGGCCACCGCAACAAGTAAAACCCCGTCAGTCCAGGGAAGCCGGTCATCTCGCGGCGTTTCGCTCCCCTGGGTCGACTCACTCGTCCCGACGAACGACGACCACTGGCCCGACCGTTTCGGCGGCGACCCGTTCGGTCTCCTCGCCGAACACCAGCGAGCGGAGCGACGGTGCCTGCTCGCCCATGACCACCGCATCGTGGCCCGCCACGGCTTCGACGAGTGCGTCGAACGGGGCGGTCTCGACCGCGAGTTCGGTGCTGACGTCGATTCCGTCCTCGGAGAGAACGGCGGCGGCCTGGTCGAGACGGTCCCGTCCCTCCTGCTCCGAGTCGTTGGCGAGAAACAGCGTGACGCCGATGTCCTGGTCGCCGACGAGTTCGGCGACGAACGAGAGGATTTCGTCGACAGCGACGCCGCCAGTGAGTGGCACGAGCAGTCGCTCGACCGGGCCGGTCATTCCGGTGATGGCGTACGCCCGCGAGTCGGTCTCGTCGGCGACCCGGACGACGGTCTGCTCCCGGTCGTGGGTGAACACGAGTCGGTGGTCGGCGCGACTGCCGGCCTGCTGGAACTCCGCGACGAGGTCGTCGAGCGCCTCGTTGGCGCGGTCCTCGTACTGGAGGCGCGCCTGGTCCGGCGGCGTCTGCTCGGGGAGGACGTGGTAGCCGAGTACCGTCACGTCCATCGGAGCGAGCAGCTGGGTCAGTCCGGTCGAGACCGACTCGCCTTCGAGTACCGCCACGGGAACGAGTACGCGAGTCATCACAGGGCTCCTTTCAGTGTTACGTCCCGAGCGTAATAGTAGTACCACCCGGCGGTCGTGAGCAGGATGGCCGTTCCGACGATTTGAGACGCGGGTTGCATGAACCCGACGAGCCCGAAACTGGCGACCGCGCCGAGTATCGGGACGACGGGGTAGCCCGGCACCCGGAAGTCCGGGTCGTACCACTCGGGTTCGTCCCGGCGGAGCGCGACGAGGGCGACACAGATGAGTCCGTACATCAGGAGGTGGAGGAACGACGCGACCTCAGCGAGAATCTCGACGCGCCCCGTCGCAACCAACACGAGTATCGGCCCACCGGCGAGCCCCAGCGCGACGTGTGGCGTCCCGTATTTGAGGTTGATGCGGCTCGCCCACTGCGGCAGGAGGGCGTCCTTCGAGACGGCGTAGATGGCCCGGGAGGTACTGAGGACCGACGCGTTGGCGCTCGACATCGTGGCGAGCAGTCCGCCGACGACGATGGCGAGCGCACCGCCCGCCCCGAGGAAGTGGCGGCCGACCTCGACCATCGCGGTCTCGCCGAGCGCCTCGAGCCGGGCGCTCCCGAACGCGCTGGTCGCAACGAAGATGGTGAGGACGTACATGACGCTGACCACGAGGACGGAGCCGACCATCGCCAGCGGGAGGTTCCGACCCGGGCGTTTCATCTCCCCGGCGACGGTTGCCACCTGCGCGAAGCCGAGATAGGAGGTGAACACGAGCGCCGCCGTCGTCAGGATGGGGACCGAGCCGAACGGCGCGAACGTCTCGGGTGCGCTCGGTTGGCCGACGATGCCGAGCGCGTCGAGACCGCCGTAGACCAGAAAGACGCTCAGAATCGACAGCAGAAGCGCGACGATTCCGTTCTGTAGCTTCGCCGCGTTCTCGGTCCCCGTGACGTTCAGCACGGTGAAGCCAGCACCGAACAACAGCGCGAGCGGGATGGCGAGTCCATCGCCGACGGCGACACCGAGCTCCGCGAGCGTGTCCACGGCGTAGAAGCCGAACCCGACGAGGTAGAAGGCGGTCGCGAACACGAGTCCGAACCAGAGCGAGAGACCGACGACAGCACCCGCGAGCGCGCCGAGACCGCGCGAGATGAAGTAGTAGCCACCGCCGCTTTTGGGCATCGCCGTGGCGAGTTCGGACGCCGGCAGGGCGACCAACAGCGCGACGACGCCCCCGATGGCGAACGACGCCGCGGCCGCCGGGCCGGCCCGACCGGCCGCCAGTCCCGGAAAGACGAAGATGCCCGCACCTATCATCGTCCCGATTCCGATGGCGAGTCCGCCCGAGAGGCCCAGCGTCCGTTCGAGTTCGGCGTCGTCGGTGATGGTTGCCTCGTCGGTCTCGACGGTGGATTCACCCTCGGGCGCGTCCCCTGCGATGTTGGTCCCGCTTCCGGATGGTGGCAACTCGTTTTCCATGCCAACCCGTTTTCACGGGAGACGTATAGTTCTCCTGTCGAAAATCCGTTATGAGACGGCAAGAGAACTAGTCACAATCGCCGGTGGCGACCCGGTCGATACCCGATAAATACCCGGAAATCGACCGAATCCGTGCTACTCTTCGTCGTAAAAGCCGCCGTCCGCCAAAAAATAATATAGTCTACCATTGTCAAGGTTCAAGACCCCCGAATGAATAGGAATTAGTAGATGTCAACGAAAACCGGAGACAGCGCTCTGATTCGAATCTACTCCGAGCGATTCGGAGAGCCACTGACGAGCGACGAAGTGTACGGATACTGGCTGTTCGTGGTCAGCGTACTGGCCGGCGGGCTGGGAGTGCTCGCACTCCTGGCGACCGACGGCATCAGCACGATGCGCCAGACCGCCATCATGCTCACCGCGCTGGGACTGACAGGCGCAGTGACCGGTCTCGTCGTCGGCCAGTCGTTCGACCGCCGCGCGAAGTGGCTGGTCTACGTCGGTGCCGCACTGTCGGTGCTGGCGGTCGCGTGGTTCACCACGGTCTACCCGAGCCAGTGGGAACTCGGGCGCTCGGCGACGACGAACGTCGTCGGACTGTACATCCTCGGAATCGGCATCGTCGCGCTGTCCGGCGTCATCGCACCGGTCATCGTGGGACAGAGCCGCGCACGCGAGGCCGCCGAGGAAGCACTCGTCACCGCCCAGGAGCAGGCGTCCGACCGGAGCGAGGAGGCCTCGGAACTGCGCGACCGACTCGCCGAGCGCGAGGACGAGATAGCCGACCTCGAAGCCGAACTCGACGACCTGCGTGGGGCCCGCGACGACGCCGAGGCCGAAGCCCGGACGAGCACCGAATCGGCCGCCGCGGAGCGAGCGCGAGCAGACGACGCCGAAGCCCACCTCGACCGGCTCCACGACAGCAGCGCGACGTTCGAGATGTACAAGGACAAGGCCGACGAGTGGCGGTGGCGACTGGTCCACCAGAACGGCAACATCGTGGCCACCGGCGGCGAGGGCTACGCCAGCGACCGCAACGCCCGGCGCGGGATGCGCAGCGTCAAGCGCAACGCGCTGGGGGCCGAGGTCATCTGGCACCGCGAGGCGGAGGACCCCGACCCCGAGCCCGACCCGGTGCTCGAGGACCCGCAGGCGACCTTCGAGCTGTACCGTGACGACGCCGACGAGTACCGCTGGCGGCTCCGCCACGACAACGGCGAGATCATCGCGGCGGCCGCGCGCGGGTTCTCCTCGAAGTCGGCGGCCCGCGACGGACTCGACGCGGTCCGCACGTACGTCGGCCCGGCCGACTACCTCGAGTTCGACCCGACGGCGTTCGAGGTGTACGAGGACGCGGCGGGCGAGTACCGCTGGCGGTTGGTCCACCGCAACGGCCGGATTCTGGCCGACTCGGGCGAGGGCTACGCCTCGCGCTCGAACGCTCGGCGCGCGGTCGAGACCGTCACCGCGACCGCCGACTCGGCCGCGGTCGGAGCCGACGACGGCGCTCGCTTCGAGGTGTACGAGGACGCGGCCGACGAGCACCGCTGGCGGCTCGTGAGCGCCAACGACGAGATCATCGCGGACTCGGGACAGGGGTACGGCGACCGGTCGAGCGCGACCGACGCGGTCGAGCGCGTGCGAGACTACGTCCCCGACGCCGACACCCTCACGGTCGGCGAGGCCGCCGTCGAGGTGTACGAGGACGCGGCGGGCGAGTTCCGCTGGCGGCTCCGCCACCGGAACGGCACCATCCTCGCGACCGGCGGCGAGGGGTACAGCGACCGCTCGGGCGCGGTCGACGGCGTCAACAGCGTCAAGCGCAACGCGCCCAACACGCCGGTCGTCGAGGACGGCGAGCAAAACGAGGCCTGAAACGTCCGCGCGGTCCGAACCGCTCTTTCTCTACTCGCTGTACGCCAGGTTCATTATCCACTGCGAGAAGGCGTCGCTCTCGGCGTCGACCTCCTCCTCGCCGATAAAGGGCGAGAGCATGTCGCCGGCCATCAGCAGCGAGAAATCGAGGTCGCGGGCCGCCGGCGTGATGAGGTAGGTGTTGTGGCCGTCGTAGACGGTCTCCTCGCGCTGGACCAGTCCCTTCTCGTCGAGCGAGTCCACGATGCGACTTCCCTTCCGGGAGTCGACGCCGAGTTCCTTCCAGAAGTCGCTCTGGTGGATGCCGCCGCTCTCGCGCACCAGTTCGAGGCCAGCGCGTTCGTCCTCGCTGAGGTCCGCCTCGGATGCTGACATACTCGACACAGGGGCCCCGAGCGGTTTAAAGGTGACCGTCCGACCCGTCGCTGGGGCCGTGCTCGGAGTTCGCGGGTTCGCCGGCCCCCTCGACGAGTTCGTAGTCGGTCTCGCAGGGCCTACCGTCGGCGAACCAGTAGCGCGCGTCCCCGTCGGCGTCGAGGCCGACCAGCGACGACGACCGCGTGCCGAACGTTCGGCCGTGGACGCAGACGCCGAGGTCGTGGTCGGCCATCACCTCGCCGGCGCGGTCGAACCACGCCCCGGCGGTCGTCTCCGGGGCGGGCGCGAGTCGCGTCCGCACGCCGCCGGCCTTCGGGGCGCTCGCGTCGGAGCCGGCCTCGACCACGACGTGGACGCCCGGCTCGAAGTGGGTGGTCCGGAGCACGCCGTCCCACTCGAACAGCGCGGCCTCCGAGGCGTCGGCGACCACGAGGTTGAACCCCGCGTAGCTCCGGTCGCCGAGTTCGTTCCGGACGAACGAACCCGCCTCGGCCGCGCTCGCGCGGTCGAGTGCGTCCCGGACCAACAGTCCCCGCGAGCGCTCCCCGTCGAGACTCGTCGGGCGGTTCGTGACCGCGACGAACAGCCCGGCGTCGTTGTAGCCGAGCCACGTCCCGCCCGCCGCCTCGTCGCGGGGCGCGACGACCGTCGGGTCGCCGTCGAACACGCGGGGCGGCCGCGACGGCCGGTCGCGGGCCTCGTCGCGGTTCGCCGCGACGGCTATCGGCGTCTCGTCGAACACCCGCCACGCGAGCGCCAGCGTGCACACGACTCACGGTAGGCGTTCGGTGCGCTAAAAAGTTCGCGGCCCCGCGTCGCCGCCCGGTCGTCCACACTGCCGCCTCGGCCTACTCCAGCAGGCTCTCGCCGGTCATCGCGGCCGGCCGGTCGAGTCCGACCAGCGAGAGGAGAGTGGGCGCGACGTCGCACAGCGACCCGCCTTCGCGGACGCGTCTTCCCCCGTCGTCGCCCGCCGGCGAGCGGTAGACGACGGGCACGGGGTTGGTGGTGTGGGCGGTGTGTGGGTCGTCGGGCGTCCCCATGTCGTCGGCGTTGCCGTGGTCGGCCGTGACGAGGACGTGGCCGCCGGCCGACTCGACCGCCGCGACGAGCCTGCCGAGTTGTTCGTCCACGGCCTCGACCGCCGCGACGGCGGCGTCGAAGTCGCCCGTGTGACCCACCATGTCGGGGTTGGCGTAGTTGAGGACCAGCACGTCCGGGTCCTCGGACTCGATGCGGCGGATGGCGGCGTCGGTGACCCCGCGGGCGCTCATCTCGGGCCGCAGGTCGTAGGTCGGCACGTCGGGCGACTCGACTATCTCGCGGCGCTCGCCCTCGAACTCGACCTCCCGGCCGCCGTTGAGGAAGTAGGTGACGTGGGCGTACTTCTCGGACTCGGCGATGCGGAGCTGGGTCAGCCCGTGGTCGGCCAGGACCTCGCCCAGCACGTCCTCGGGGCGGTCGGGCGGGAACGCCACGGGGAGGTCGAACGTCTCGTCGTACTGGGTCATCGTGACCAGTCGGACCTCGGGCGGGGCGGTGTCGATTCCCGCCGACTCCCACTCGCCGGGCCGAACGTCCGCGAGCATCCGGGTCAGTTGGCGGGCGCGGTCGGCCCGGAAGTTGAAGAAGACGGCCGAATCGTCATCGGTCAGGGCAGCGCCGTCCGCCACCAGCGTCGGCTCCACGAACTCGTCGGTGTCGCCGCGCTCGTAGCTCGCCGCCACGGCGTCGACCGCCGACCCGGCCTCGTGGTCGGCCTCGCGGTTCACGATGGCGTCGTAGGCCCGCTTGGTGCGCTCCCAGTTTTGGTCGCGGTCCATCGCGTAGTAGCGCCCGGAGACGGTCGCCACCTCGCCGGTGCCCGCGCGGTCTGTGACTTTCTGTAGCTCCGCGAGGAAGTCCGCGCCGCTCTTCGGCGCGGTGTCCCGGCCGTCGGTGAACGCGTGGGTGACGGCGTCGACGTCGCGCTCGGCCGCCAACTCCACGAGCGCGTGGAGGTGGCGCTGGTCGGAGTGGACGCCGCCCTCGCTGACGAGTCCGAGGAAGTGGACTTGGCCGTCGCGGTCGCGGGCGTGCTCGAACGCCGACGCGATGGCTTCGTTGTCGCCCAGTTCGCCCTCGGCGATGGCGTCGGTGATGCGGGTGTACTCCTGTTTGACCACCCGGCCCGCGCCGACGTTGAGATGACCGACCTCGCTGTTGCCCATCTGGCCTTCGGGCAGGCCGACGCGGCGGCCCGAGACGGTGAGCGTGCCGTACGCGCCGGCCTCGGCGAAGCGGTCGAAGTTGGGCGTGTCGGCAGCCTCGATGGCGTCTCGGCCTCCGTCTTCGCTCCCTAACCCCCACCCGTCGAGGATTATCAGCGCGGCCTTCATGGGCGGAGGGTTGGTTTCGTGGCGTAACTACTCTTCGGCTTTCGGGAGTGAGGTGTCCCGTTCCCAGCCGGTTCGACTGCTGGAGCGTATCCTCGAAAGCCCTCGGACCGTTCGGCTCCCGCGACTCGTTGCGCTCCTCGGCTTCGCCTGCGGTGCTTCCGTCGTCGGGGTTCGCCGAACGGTCCTCGCCCTTTCAGTCCGCCGAGGAGGCAGTCGCGTCACCGGCCGAAATCGAGGTTTGCACCAGCACCTTCGACAGCCCCGACCAGTCGCGTTGAGGTACAGTTTTACGCCGGGCGGCCCACGTTGCGGGCATGAAGGCCGTCCAGTTCCGCGACCACGGGGACAGGAGCGTCATCGAGTACGGCGACTTCCCGGACGCCTCGCCCGACCGCGACGAGGTGCTGGTCGACGTCAAGGCCGGGGCGCTCAACCACCTCGACGTGTGGACTCGCAAGGGGATGCCCGGCGTCGACCTCGACATGCCCCACGTGCCGGGCAGCGACGCCGCCGGGACCGTGGTCGAGGTCGGCGAGGACGTGACCCGGTTCGAGCCGGGCGACCGCGTGGCGGTGTCGGCCGGCGTCTACTGCGGCGAGTGCGAGTACTGCCGCCACGGCGAGTACTCGATGTGCGTGAACTACCACATCATCGGCGAGCACGTCCGGGGCGTCCACAGCGAGCGCGCGGCGGTCCCCGAGGACAACCTCGTCGAAGTTCCCACGGGCGTCGACTGGGAGACGGCGGCGGCCGCGCCGCTGGTCTTCCAGACCGCGTGGCGGATGCTCCTCACGCGGGGCGAACTCGAAGCGGGCGAGTCCGTGCTGGTGCTGGGCGCGTCGGGCGGCGTGGGTCACGCCGCCGTCCAGATAGCCGACTACGCCGGCGCGGAGGTGTACGCCACCGCCTCCTCCGAGGAGAAACTCGGCTACGCCGAGGCGGTCGGAGCCGACCACGTCATCGACTACGAGGCCGAGGACTTCGCCGCCCGCGTCCGCGAGTTGACCGACAAGCGCGGGGTGGATATGGTCGTCGACCACGTCGGCGAGGCCACGTATCCCGACTCGCTCAAGAGCCTCGCCAAGGGCGGACGCGTGGTCACCTGCGGCGCGACCACCGGTCCGAACCCCGGCGCGGGGCTAAATCGCATCTTCTGGAACCAGCTGTCGGTCGTCGGCTCCACGATGGCGACGCCCGGCGAGGTCGACGACGTGCTCGAACTCGTGTGGGACGGCACGTTCGAGCCCCGAATCCGGGAGGTCCTGCCGATGAGCGAGACCGCCCGCGCCCACGAACTGCTCGAATCCCGCGAGGGGTTCGGCAAGGTCGTGGTCGTGCCCGACAGCGAGTACGAGAGCCGGTGAGATGGCCGACGACACCTACACGCACCGGCCGGGCGAGGTCGCCGAGGAGCGCGGCGGGCGCGCGGACGAGGACGCGACGGACGGGGAGATAGCCGACGGGGACGCGCCGAACCAACGGGAGCCGGAAGCGACCGTCGACCCCGCCGCGCCGGTCGAGCGCGGCCGCGAGGAGTGGAGTTGGCGCGACTGGATACTGGTCGGCGTCGTGGTGCTGTGCTTTCTCGTAGTGCCCGCCGCGATTCTGATACTCCCGCCGGTCCGGCCGTTCCGGTTCGCGTACCTCGTCCTGCCGCTGATTCCGGCGTTCCTGCTGGGCGCTGTCGCGGTCTGGTCGGCCCAGCGTTCGACCTGAGCGTCTCGCGGTCGGCCCACTCGCCGTCTCGCGGGCGGTGTTCGGATAAGCGGGGCCGACATCCGGTTGCGCTCGATGAATCAATCCACGTCCCCGGCGGACTGAAAGGGCGAGGCCAGTTCGGCGAACCCCGACGACGCAAGCACTGCAGGCCCGAACGGGCCGAAGCGCGCAGCGAGTCGCGGGAGTCGAACTGGCCGAGGGCTTTCGAAGACCTTTCGCTACGGAAACTACCTTATCTGAACACGACCTCTCGCGGAACGTGGCGCTTATCAGCGCCCGACGAGAACCCACGGTCATGCAGTTTTGCGACGAATGCGGCTCCATGATGAAGTCGATGGGGTCGAAGATGCGCTGTTCGAACGACGACTGCCAGCACACCGTCGCCAAGGACGAGGAGAAGGCGGCCCAGTTCGTCTCGACCGAAGCCCAGTCGGACGACGACGTCATCGAGTCCTCGGAGGACGCCAACTTCGAGGGCAAGCCGACCGCCGACGACGTGACCTGCGAGGAGTGTGGCCACGGGAAGGCGTGGTACACCATCAAGCAGACCGGCGCGGCCGACGAACCGCCGACGCGCTTCTTCAAGTGTCGGGAGTGTGGCTATCGCTGGCGCGAGTACAACTGAGCGCGAATCGCACGCCGCCGACCTCGCCCCCTGCTTATTCCTGTCTGAGATAAAACAGAAAATATGGGCAGGAATGCGTTCAATCATTCCAGAGTGTGGTAAAATACCGTCCGAGAAAACTTCCTTTATCGATATATGTGTGATTCTCACCGGTAATAATATGCTCCGGGCTTGTTCAAGATTCGATACGTAACAGTGTCGTGGTACTCGGTAACGCGTCGTGCGTTCGCAAGCGAGCGGCCGTCTGCTCGACCGCGGGGTCGATAACGTGCCGGGAGGCCGACCTTCGGGCGGGGGCCGCATCCCGGACGAGGAGCTACTGGCCGACCTTCGGCGGGTCGCCGACGAACTCGACGGCAGTCCGAGCATGGCGGACGTGGACGAGCGCGGGGCTTACTCGCCGAGTACCTACCAGTCGCGGTTCGGCTCGTGGACCGCCGCGAAAGAGCGAGCGGGCGTGGCAGACGACGCGGGCGGCGTGACCTACTCCGACGACGAACTCCTCGACGCGCTCCGCGAGTTCGCCGACGAACTGGGGACGACGCCGACCCGCGACCGGATGCGCGCGGACGGCCCACACTCCCCGTCGACGTACGCCGCCCGGTTCGGCTCCTGGACCGCCGCGCTCGACGAGGCGGGATTCGAGGGCCGGAGCGACGCCACCGGCGTCCCCGAATCCGACCTGCTCGCGGACATCCGACGCGTGGCCGAGGAACTGGAGCGGCGTCCCACCTGCGAGGAGTTCGACGACCGGGGAAGTTACAGCTCCTCGACCTGCTTCCGGCGGTTCGACTCGTGGGCCGACGCCCTCGACGCCGCCGGCGTGGCCGACGAGTACCCATCGCCGTCCCGGCGGCGCGTGAGCGACGACGACCTCGCGGCCGAACTTCGACGGCTCGCGGACGCGCTCGGCCACCCTCCCACCGAGAGCGAGATGTCGAAGCTGGGCGACCACAGCCCGGAGACGTACCGAGAACGATACGGCTCGTGGGCCGACGCCCTCGACGAAGCGGGACTCGACCCGCGACTCCGGCCGACCGCTGGTGGCAAGAGCCGGATTCCGACCGCGAAGTTGGTCGCCGAACTCCAGCGGGTCGCGGGCGAGTGCGGTCGCGCACCGACAGTCGCGGAGATGCGCGAGCGCGGCGACCACGGCGTGGCGACCTACCTCGACCGGTTCGGGTCGTGGAACCGGGCGCTGGAGGTCGCCGGACTCGACTGTCGTCGCCCCCGACGCGAGGCCATCCCGACGCGGGAACTCGTGCGCGAACTCCGGTCGCTCGCGCTCGAACTCGACAGACGCCCGCGTCGGGCCGAGATGGACGAGCAGGGCCCGTTCGCCGGGATGACCTACTACAACCGGTTCGGCGGTTGGACGGACGCGCTCGAGGCCGCCGGCCTCCGGGTCGAGGCCGGAGTCGGCTACCTCTCGGGCTACTGCGACGCCTGTGGCGGCGGGGTGTCCGAGAGGTAGCCGACCTCCCCGACGCCGACGGGCTGTTCTGCGACGAGGCGTGTCGCGAACTCGGTGCCCAATCGTGCGTCCGGTTCGAGTCGGACGTGCTCGCCGGCGACGACCACCTCGGGCGACTCGCGACCGCGCTCGCGGAGACGGGTCCCGACGTGCCCTCGCGGCTCCTGTTCTGTCTCGGCCGGGCGGTCGAACTGTTCGACACGGGATTCGAGTCGGCCGAGACCGACGGCTACGAGTTCGCCGTGGCCGACGGGACGGTGACCGTCGAGTGGGAGGCCGGGGGCGAGCGGCGCGAACTCCGGGCCGAGACCGAGACGCTCGTCGCGCTCCGGTGGCGGCTCGACGCGGTCGAGACCCGCCGCGCCGAGTCCGTCACGGACCCCTCGGGCGAGCCGGCGGCCGACGACTGACCCGCGGCTCCAACCCGGTTCGACTCGGGAGCCTGCCGACCGGCGACCACTGTCAGCGGTCGTCCGACTCCCGCGCTGGCGGCGTCTTCCAGACGATGCGACCGAACTCCGTTCGGTTGTCGGCGACGGTCCGGTAGACCCGCTCGCGGAGTCCCCGGTAGTCCTCGAAGTTCCGGAGGAACTCGACCAGCGGCCGGGCGTCCTCGCCGAGGTCCGACCGGACGAACGCCTCCTCCAGCGACTGCCCGCACGAGTACACCTCGTCGTCGGTCACGACGTGCGAACACTCCTCGTAGTCGTCGGGCAGGCGCTCGCGCAGGTCGTCGGACAGGTCCGAAAAGCCCACGAGTCGGAGGTCCGACCGGTACGCGAAGAAGTCGGCCCACCACGTGCAGAACCCGCAGTCGTCGTCGTAGACGAGCGTTGCGTCGCTCATGTTTACCCCTGTGGAGTCCGGCGACTAATTCTTGCCGGAGTCGAACGGGTGACCGTCCGGCTGGCGGGTTTCAGTATTTGCCACGTCCCGACGTTTTAGCGGCTGCACCCCGTACGATGTGGTATGGAATTGCACGCCAGAGACGTTCGCCGCGACGTGCGCGAACTCGGCGCGCTGCTCGGCGACGTCCTCGAAGCCCAGACCTCGGCGGCGGCGTTCGAGGTGGTCGAGTCCGTCCGGACCGAAGCCATCGACTACCGGCGGGGCGACGCCGAGGAACGGGACGCGCTCCGAGCCGCGCTCGCTGACCTGCCGGCCGAGCGCGCCGGGGTCGTGGCTCGCGCGTTCGCGACCTACTTCGAACTCGTCAATCTCGCCGAGGAGCGCGAGCGCGTCCGGGCCGTCAGGCGAGGGTCCCAGGGCGGGACGCTGGCCGACAGCGTGGCCGAGACCGCCCAGCGACTCGCCGAGGAAGACGCGGACGCCGGGACCGTCCAGCGAGTCCTCGACGACGTGCTGGTCGAGCCCACGTTCACCGCCCACCCGACCGAGGCCCGCCGGAAGACCGTGAAGGCCAAGCTCCGAGCCGTGGCCGGCGACCTCGAAGCGCTGGACGAGCGCCGGCTCACCGACCGCGAACGCGGGCAGGTCGAGCGCGACCTCGACGCCGAGGTGACGAGCCTCTGGCAGACCCCGCAGGTCCGGAGTCGCCGCCCCGAGGTGCGCGACGAGGCGCTCAACGTCCAGTGGTACCTCGAAAACACCCTGTTCGACGTCGTGGGCGAGGTGTACGACGAACTGGAGCGCGAACTGGGCGGGCGATTCGAGTCGGTCGACGTGCCAAAGCTGTTCGAGTTCCGGTCGTGGGCGGGCAGCGACCGCGACGGCAACCCCTACGTCACGCCCGAGGTGACCGCCGAGACGCTGGCGCGCCAGCGGTCGGTCGTGGTCGAGCGCTACCGCGAGGAGTGCAAGCGCCTGTCGGGCGTCCTGAGTCAGGACGAGACTACCGTCGCAATCGGCGAGGACCTGCGCGAACGCCTCGACGCCGACCGCGAGCGCCTGCCGACGGTCGCGAGCGAGGCCGCCGAGCGATACCCCGACGAACCCTACCGCCAGAAGCTGAAGCTGATGCGCGAGCGCCTCGACCGCGTGGGCGACGTTCGGCCCGGCGGCTACCGCGACCCCGAGGAACTCCGCGCGGACGTGGACGCCATCGCCGCGAGCCTGCGAGCCAACGGCGCGGGGACCGTCGCGGACGCGACGGTCGACCCCTTCCGGCGTCGGGTCGAGACGTTCGGCCTCTCGCTGGCGAGCCTCGACCTGCGCGACCATCGGGAGAACCACACGACCGCAGTCGCGGAGGCGCTGGCCCGCGAGGGAATCGCGTACGACGACCGCGACGAGGGCGAACGCGTCGCGGTGCTGACCGAGGCTATCCTGCAGGACGACCCCGTGGTCGACCTCGCGGACTCCGACGACCTCTCGGAGACGGCGACCCGCGTGCTGACGCGGTTCGACCGGCTGGCCGACTGGCAGGCCGAGTACGGCCAGCAGGCCATCGACACCTACTGCATCAGCATGACCGAGGAGCCGAGCCACGTCCTCGAAGTCCTGTTTCTGGCCGACCAGGCCGGGGTCGTGGACCTGCCGGGCCACTCGGGGCTCGACGTGGTCCCGCTGCTCGAAACCGAGTCGGCGCTGTCGGGCGCGCGCCGCATCATGGGCACGCTGTTCGACAACGAGGCGTACGCCGCCCAAGTCGCGGCCCGGAGCGACGTCCAGGAGGTCATGTTGGGCTACTCGGACTCGAACAAGGAGAACGGCTTTCTGGCGGCCAACTGGAGCCTCTATCGCAACCAGAAGCGGCTCGCGGCCATCTGTGGCGACCACGACGTCCGGCTCCGGCTGTTCCACGGTCGGGGCGGCTCCATCTCGCGGGGCGGCGGCCCGATGAACGACGCCCTGCTCGCGTTGCCCAACGAGACGGTCACGGGCGAGGTCAAGTTCACCGAGCAGGGCGAGGCCATCGCCGAGAAGTACGCCAACCCCCGCATCGCCGAGCGCAACCTCGAACAGATGCTCGACGCCCAGTTGCGGGCTCGCCACGAGGCCATCCGCGAACCCGTCGAGGACGTGCCCGACGAGTGGGCCGAGGCGATGGCGACGGCGGCCGACGCCGCCCGCGAGGCGTACCGCGACCTGCTGGAAAGCGAGGGATTCGTGACCTACTTCGGCGAGGCGACGCCCATCTCGGTCATCGAGGAGCTGAATCTGGGCTCGCGCCCGGCCTCGCGGTCGGGCGAGCGAACCGTCGAGGACCTCCGGGCGATTCCGTGGGTGTTCTCGTGGACGCAGGCCCGGTGCATCCTGCCGGGGTGGTACTCGCTGGCGACCGGGCTCGACGCCTACCTCGCGGACGGCGACCTCGACACGCTCCGGGAGATGTACGAGGAGTGGCCGTTCTTCCGCACGACGCTGGACAACGCCGCGCTCGCGCTGGCCCGGACCGACCTCGAAATCGCGGCCGAGTACGCCCAACTGGCCGAGGACGACCGCCGCGAGCGGTTCTTCCCGCGCATCGAGTCGGAGTACGACCGGGCGGTCGAACTCGTGACCGAGATAACCGGCCGCGAGGGCCTGCTGGCCCGCGACTGGCTCGAAGAGAGCCTGGAGCGCCGGAACCCGTACGTCGACCCGCTCAACCTGCTACAGGTCGGGCTGCTCGGCCAGTCGGACCTGACCAGCGAGGAGGAGCGTACGCTCCGGCTGACGGTCAAGGGCATCGCCGCCGGGATGAAGAACACGGGGTAGCGGTCGGGGCCGAGTGCGACTTCGCGCGGCGACAACGACTACGGACGTCGGGGGCGTGCCATCCCCGGAGCCATGACCGACACCGACCGACCACTCGGCAGGCGGGCCTTCCTGAAGAGGAGCGCCGTGGGACCGCTGGGGCTGGCGGGCTGGTTCGCGCAGGACGAGCCCGACCGGTCGCGGTCGACCCGGCGACTGGCGCTGCGCTACCCCGAGCGACTCGACGGCGGGCCGCGCGGCAAAATCCTGCTCCTCACCGACCGGACGAACGACGACCCCGACGCGAGCGAGGTCGACGGCTGCGCGCTCTCGAACTGGCCGCCCGACCGACTCACCGTCTGGGAGGGGATACTCGTCGACTGGACGAACGCCGCCGGCGACCTCGGAGCCAGTTCGGTCCGGGGCCTGCCGGCGGTTCGCGCGAACAGACTCGTCGAACGCAATACGATATTCGTCGACGAGCAGAGGACGCCCGTCGAACTCGGGACCGCGTACATCGTCGACGGCGTGGCGTCGTGTCCGGGAGAGTATCGGGGCTTGACCGCCACCCAGCTTCCGGGGGTGCAGATACGAACCGGTCAGGGCGTCAGTACCTCCGGCTGACGCGGAGCGCCGGGACGTCTACCTGCGCATCTCGCGGCGCAACCGGCGTAGCTGTCGCTCCACCCGTCGGGCCTGCTTCTCGGCGTTCGGGTCGAGGTCGGCGAGGTCCGTCCCGTCGTCGTCCTCGCTCTCGGCGTTCCCGTCGTCGCTCTCCGCGCCAGTTCCGTCGGCGTCCGCGTCCATGCCGCCGGCTGCTCGCGGCGTCGGTATAAATTCGAGCCAAGCGGAGCGGAAGTGAAACCGGCTACGCCGTGGTGGTCCCCAGTTCCGAGACCCACGTCGACACCTCGCCGCCGTCCAAAATCCGGACCTCGTACCGATACGGCGTCCCCGGACTGACGCCGTCGTCCAGCCGGAACGCCGTCCGAGGGCCGCCGTCGACGCGGACCGCGGCCCTGAACGCTCCCCGCGGCGAGTCCCACGCGTCGTCGACGCCGGCGAGGTGGTCCGACCCGTCGCCCTCGAAGTCGCGGGCCGCGAGTTCGTACGTCGCGTCGTGGACGCGCTCGCCCTCGCGGTCCAGCGCGAACGCGACCGCGTGGGGCTGGTCGTCGGCGTTCCGGACGGTCACGTCCCGGAGTATCGGGTCGGGCGGCGAGTCGAGCGCGCCGAGACAGCCAGCACCGCCGCCGAACAGGCCGGCGACGCTGCCGGCCAGCACCGACCGTCTGGAGCGCACGGCGACTCACTCCACCGTGGGAACCGGCACCTCGTCGAGCACCCTGTCGACGATGTTGGCCTTGTCGACGTTGTTGATCTGTGCGTCCGGGGTCAACACGACCCGGTGGGCCAACACCGGCTGGGCGACCCGCTTGACGTCGTCCGGAGTGACGAACGCCCGGCCCTGCATGGCGGCGTAGGCCCGCGCGGCCTCGAACAGCCGCTGGGTCCCCCGCGGGGAGACGCCGACCTCGACCCGGCGGTCCTCGCGGGTCTCGCGGGCGACGTCGGCGACGTACTCCAGCAGGTCGTCGTCCACGCGGACGGACTCGGGCACCTCGCGGAGGTCGGCCACCAGGTCCGGGTCGAGCGCGGTCCCGACCGAGGGGCTCTGTGCGGAGCGGCCCGCCCGCCGGCGGAGGAGTTCGTACTCGCCGTCGACGTCGGGGTAGCCGATGGAGGACTTGACCGCGAACCGGTCGACCTGCGCCTCGGGCAGCGGGAAGGTGCCCTCCTGCTCGACGGGGTTCTGGGTCGCGATGACGAAGAACGGTTGGGGGAGGTCGTGGGTGTCGCCGTCGACCGTGACCTGCGTCTCCTCCATGGCTTCGAGCAGCGCGGCCTGGGTCTTTGGCGGCGCGCGATTTATCTCGTCGGCCAGCACCACGTTGGCGAAGATGGGGCCCTCGCTGAACTCGAAGGACCCGTCCTGCTCGTTGAAGACGTGGGTCCCGGTCACGTCGGCGGGCAGCAGGTCGGGGGTGAACTGCACCCGCGAAAACGAGAGGCCGAGCGCCGACGCGAAGTTCCGGGCGGTCAGCGTCTTGCCCGTGCCCGGTACGTCCTCGAGGAGGGCGTGCCCGCTCGCCATGACGGCCAGCAGTACGGTTTCGAGGAACTCGCGGTCGGCGACGACCGCGTTGCCGATGGCGTCGAGGACGGCCTCACACTGCTCGTTCGCCTCGCGTACGTCCATGTCCAACCGGCGGGAGTGAATCCGCTTGAATGTGACGGTCGGCCGACTACTGTCGGGGGCGAGCGCTTCGGTGGACCGGGCCGGCGTCCGAATCGAAATCCCTAAGACGCGGAGGGGAATACGTCGAGGTGAGCCGAGGTAGCCTAGCCTGGCCAAGGCGGTTGCTTCGAGAGCAACTGTCCTTACGGACTCGGGCGTTCAAATCGCCCCCTCGGCGTTCTCCCGATTTCAGTTGGTTTCGGCAATGATTTCTGCAACTCCACCTCTGCAATTTTACAGTAATTAGTCGAAATAGTCAAATAGGCCCGGGAAGAACGATGATTCGTGGCTGAAGGCTACGAGCATCGGACTGCCATTACACGTCTCCAAGTTGACGACGGGGACCAACAACTTCTAGAGGAGACGGTTAACAACTGGCGTCAGGGGTGTCAAATAGCTGTAAACGAAGCATGGGATTCGTGTGACGGGAAACGAGAAGTTCAATCGTTGGCCTACGACGAGGTTCGCAGTCGGACCTCCCTCGGTAGTCAGCACGCAATTTTAGCTACGCATCAAGCTGCGACCGCGATATCTAGCTGCCTCGAACAACGGAGGACAGGCAAGAATCCCACGAAGCCGGAATTTACAGCACCTACTGTGAAGTATGATGCCCGGACTATGACTCTATTTGACGACTACTCGGTATCACTATCGACTATCAAAAATCGCGTTCGATGTGATCTATCTCTTCCTGAAGACCCAGATGGTTATCAATTCGAATATCTCGCCGACAAAGACTGGGAATTGACGGAGAGTACTCTGACAATTCGTGATGGAAAATTCTTTCTCCACCTAGGCTTTCGGCAACCGACTACCAGTTGCGGGCAATCAACCGCCGAGAACGGAACGGTTCTCGGGGTTGACCTTGGAGTCGAGAATCTCGCAGTAACGAGTACTGCACGGTTCTTCTCGGGAAAGGAACTCAACCACGAACGTCGTGAATTCGAAAAGCGGCGTGGAGAACTCCAACAAACTGGAACGCGGAGTGCACATAGAACTTTGAAACAGGTTGCCGAACGTGAAAAGCGATACGTCAGGGACTACCTCCATCGGATTTCCAAACAAGTAGTTGACGAAGCACGTCAGTGTGACTGTACAACAATTGTGTTCGAGGATTTATCCGACATCCGTGAATCAATTCCCGAGGCTGACTGGTTCCATATCTGGGCGTTCCGACGGTTGTTCGAGTACACTCGCTACAAAGCCAAAGAGAACGGTATCAAAACGGTGCAGATCGACCCCACCCACACGTCTCAGAAGTGTTCTGAATGTGATCATGTTGCAAGGACGAATCGTCCTCGACGAAATCACTTCCATTGTGAGAGATGTGGGACTCAAGCCAATGCGGATTACAACGCAGCAAAAAATATCGGATTGCGGTTCGTCCGTCGCGGCCAACAGTCGTCACGGCGGACGGGCACCGGTCAATGTGCCCTGAAGTCCGGAACGCTAGCGCCGGATGGGACCTTCAGTCCCTATCCAACTAACTCGTAAGCTGCGTTCACGGACAAGTCCGACATGGACAGCTGATATCTCCTCCTCGTCGTTTCCAAATTTTCGACGGTTAGAATCGCTCTGCGCCGATAGCGACAGTTGAGCGCCGCGACCACAGAGAGCAGTTACGCGGTTTCCAGCCGATTTCAGGCCGTCTTTATCGGTCGTCGGGCGGGGCGAAGCCGACGCATAACAAAACCGCAGGCGGCCGTGCGTAGCCGCATGCCCCGCGCTCGCACGCATCGAACGAACGACCGCCCACGACTCGCCGAGCGATGGAGTTGACGTGGGTCGCCGCCGGCTCGGCCCTCGTCGTGGGCCTCGGGTACGTCTCCGTCCGGGCGGCCCACCGCCTGCGGCCGGTCTGCTGGCTGGTGCTGTGTGCGTCGCTGTTCGCGCTCGCGACCCGGGACCTGTTCCGACCCCGCGAGCGCGGCCATCCCGCCTCCGGAGCGAACGAGGCGGCCTCCGAGTCGCCGACCGACCAACGCCGGACCGCCGACGGGCGTCGAACCGAACTGATTTCGTGGCTCCGGCGACGGGTCGCCGACTGGCTCGGCTGACCGCCCGGGGTACGACTCGCTTTCCGCCAGCACATCGATTAAGCACCTCGACCACCTTGACGGAGGCGTGACCGAGCAACGCTACCTCCCCGACGCCGACGACGTGACCGAGTTCGAGGCGACCGCGACCGAGGTCGGCGACGACTACCTCGTCCTCGACGGCACCTACTTCTACCCCGAGGGCGGCGGCCAACCGGCCGACCACGGCGACCTCTCGTGGGACGGCGGGCGCGCACGGGTGACCAAGGTCCGGAAGAACCACGGCGACGTCCGCCACTACGTCGACGAGGTCGAGGGCGACCTCCCCGAGGACGGCGAGACGGTCGCGGGCGAGATCGACGCCGAGCGCCGCGCGGCCCATCGCCGGATGCACACCGCCCAGCACGTGGTCTCGCGGGTGGTACTCGACGAGTACGGCGCGGCGACCGCCGGCAACCAGATTCACGCCGACCGGTCGCGCATCGACTTCGAGCCGGCCGATTTCGACGACGAGGACCTCGAGCGCATCGAGCGCCTGTCGAACGAGGCCATCGAGCGAGACCCCGACGTCGTCAAGGCCGAGCGCTCGCGCGACGAAGTCGAGGACCGCGTCGACGACGGGCGGTCGATGCTCGACATGATTCCCGACCACGTCGACCCGCTCCGAGTGGTCGAGATACCGGAGTTCGACTACTGTCCGTGCGGTGGCACCCACGTCGACAGCCTCGGCGACGTCGGGCGCGTCCGGCTCACGAACAGGGAATCGAAGGGCGAGGACGCCGAGCGCATCGAGTTCGAGCTGGAGTCGAGGTGAGCGACCGGCCCAGCGCGCAGATATTTAGGCTCGAATCAAAATCGGAATAATCAGTCCGCGGGGAAAACCGGGATGGGGCGGTCCGGTCGACCACGGAAAACGCGGGAGACGACGCAGTTCCTGCGTCGTAAGCCTAAAGAGTCATTCATACGTTTATACGAGTAACAATGAGTACGGACAGCGAGCAATCCGGGGGGTTCTATGGGCGTCGAGATTAAGGAGTCGCCCGTCTCCGACCCCGAATTCGAGGAGATGAAGGACTTCGTCTACGAGTATCTGGCGGCCAGCGTCGAGAACGAGGACGGCGGCGGCCGGATGCGGTGGTATCCGTGGCACTCGGCCGAGTACCGATTCAACCACATCCTCAACGTGGTCGACCTCGCGGGAACCATCGCCGAGGAGGAGGGCGCGAACGTCGACGTGGCGCAGGTGGCGGCACTGTTCCACGACATCGCCAAGCTGGACGCCGACCAGGACGTCCACGCCGAGGAGGGCGCGCGCATCGCCCGGAAGTACCTCGAGACCCACGGCGACTTCCCGGAGTCGTTCGTCGAGGAGGTGTGCAAGGCGGTCGAGAACCACTCGTACCAGGGCGAACTGACCGACCTGCCCAAGGAGACCCAGTGTCTGGTCGAGGCCGACCTGCTCGACAAGGTGGGCGCGAACGGGACGGCGCTGATGTTGCTCCGGATGGGCTACGAGGCCCGCACGCACATGGACGCCGCCGAGATGGTCGACCGGGTGATGGAGCGGGGCAAGGACGCGGTCGAGCGCGTCCGGACCGACACCGCCGAGGGTATCGCTCACCGCCGACTCAAGCGCGTCAAGTGGTTCCGCGAGTGGCTCGAGACCGAGGTCCCCGAGATGGACGCCGGAGACTCGCCCGACCGGCGGACCCAGCGGCGGCCGTGACCGCGACCGGAGGTCCGACGCCTTCGAAGTCGCGTCGCGGAGGCTGACGGTCCGGGATTGCGGTCGCCTGCGGGTATCGAACCGCCGCCAAGCGCCGCGCGCCGATTACGTAAACATTCCGGCAGCCTCCGAGAGGAACGAAACGCCCGCGAGCGCCAGCACGACCGCGCTGACCACGGCGACGGCCGGCGCGAAGGCGTCGACGCGTCGCCCCACGGTCACCAGCGCGGCGGGGAAGCCGGAAATCCAGACCGCGATGCCCGCGAAGAACCCCACCACGATGACGGGGCTCCCGGTCGAGATGGCGAGGCCGCCGAGCGCGTCGAGGGTGAACGTGCCGGGGTCGAGCAGGGTGACGCCGACCGTGAGCCACCAGAGTATCTGATACGGGTTGGTGAGCGCCAGCACGAACGCCTTCCGGAAGCCGTTGCTATCTGCCCCGGTGGCGTCGACCGTCTCGTCCGACGCCACGTCGCTTCCGAACGCCTCGTTCGCGTCGCTCGCCGCGCCGTAGGCGAAGTACAGCATCAGGACGCCGCCGAGGCCGAACAGCACCCCCTGAACGACCGGCGCGTCCTGCACGACCGTCACCACGCCGGCCAGCGCCAGCACGAAGAAGCAGGCGTCGGCCGACATCGCGCCCAGTCCGGCCCGAAAGCCCGACCACCACCCACGGAGCACGCTCTCCTCGGCGATGATGGCGTTCATCGGACCCGGTGGGGCCGCCAGCGAGAGGCCGAGCGCGACCCCGGCCAGTAGCGAGAACGCTCCCTCCAGCATCAGGAGGGAGTTGTCCGTCCCGGACTAAAAGCGCTACTACAACAGCAAAACGCGACGAGTCGCGCGCCGTGACGACTGCCACGCGCGAGACTTTAAGTACGAAGACGGGACGAAACCGGCCCGTGACCTGAGCGCCGCCGTGAGGGCGTCGGGGCGGGAGTGCGGTGCGCCCCTCACGGAGACCGAACTCGCCACGCACCGCCTGCTCGCTTCACGACCTCACACCAGCGCCAGCAACGCGTCCGAGACGCCGGTGACGACCTGCTCCCAGACCGAGAACCCGGTCGCGATGGCGAGAACTGTGTCGGCGGCGAAGAAGCCGAAGAGGCCGGCCGCGCCGTAGTGGGCCTTCCGGGCGTCGAACCTGTCGGCGAACCGGTGGAAGAAGTACGCGTTCGCGAGGCTCACGGGGACGATGGCCGCCATCTCGCCGGCCCAGATGGCCGGATTCGCACCGTACTGGGCCGCCAGGCCGATGGTGACCAGTTGGGTCTTGTCGCCGAACTCGCCGGCCGCCATCAGCGCGAAGATGGGGACGAATCCGCCGTAACTATCCGAGAGGTCCCGCCCGAACACCGTCGGCAGGTCGACGTCCGCGACGCCCGTCAGCCCGCCGTCGGACTCGACTGCTCCTTGCACCCCCTCGCTCTCGCGGTCCGGAGCCGAGCGCCACAGCAGGACGGCGAACGCGAAGAACAGCGTGGCGGTGAACGCGTCCAGAACCACCGGCGGAAGCGCCGACTGGAGCGCCTGTCCGAACAGGATTTCGAGCGCAGTCCAGCCCGCGAACGCGGCACCAGCCGCGCTCACGACGACCAGCGGCGAGTACCGGGTCGACAGTCCCGCGATGATGAACTGGACCTTCTCGCCCGGCAGCACCGCCAGCTGGGCGACGAACGCCACGACAGCGATCTCGACCCAGCCCGTCACGCGCCGCCCACCTCGGTTTCCGGGGACATCCGGTTCGCCTCGACCCTGCGCACCCGAATCGACTGGGCGACGTTCTCGGGCAGGCTCTGTTCGCTCCCGTCACCGACGACCACGGTCACCATTCCGAACGGAGCTACGTCCATGACTTCGAGGTCGGTCCCCGGCTCGACGCCCGCGTCGGCGAGGTACTGGAGTTCGTCCTCGTCGCGGTCGCTCACCCGTGCGACCACGAGTTCGTCGCCCGGGCCGAACGCCGAGAGGGGTTCGGTGTCGTCGGCCGCCGGCGGCGTCAGGTCCTCGCTCGGAATCGGGTCACCGTGTGGGTCCACCGTGGGGTCGTCGAGCGCCTCGGCGACCCGGCGCTCGAACTCCTCGCTGATGTGGTGTTCGAGCGCGTCGGCCTCGTCGTGGACCTCGCTCCACGAGTAGTCGAGGTGTTCGGTCAGATACGCCTCCAGCAGGCGGTGGTGTCGGACCACTTCGAGCGCGACCGTCCGACCCTCGTCGGTGAGCTCGACGCCCTTGTACTTCTCGCGCTCGACCAGTTCGCGCTCTTCGAGCTTCTCGACCATGCTGGTCACCGTCGGCGGCGTCACGTCGAGGTAGTCGGCCAGCGCCGAGGTCGAGACCGGTTCGGCGTCGTCGGTCTGCAGGGAGTAGATGGACTTGAGATAGTCCTCCATCACGTCGCTCAACATCTCGTGTCGGAGTTAGACGCGTCTAAACTATATATTTGTCGCACCCTCTACTCTGGGTTCGCCGGAAACAACTCTCGGACTCCTGGGCTACCGGGTCGCGTGTCGGGGAGTACCGACCAATGGGGTCCGTCGGCGTAGACTGCGTATAACTAACCCTCAAGCCGAATTACGA
Source organism: Halorussus halobius (assembly GCF_004765805.1). Taxonomy (GTDB): domain Archaea; phylum Halobacteriota; class Halobacteria; order Halobacteriales; family Haladaptataceae; genus Halorussus; species Halorussus halobius. Next base: position 249,539 of record NZ_SBIU01000006.1, read on the forward strand.
CTGACGCATGTCGCGTGCAGAACTGAGCATCGGGTGTCCGAACTGCGAGGACAGGGCCGTCGAGGTTCGCGCGGGCGGTCGCGACCCGGACTTCCGGGACGCCGACCGGCTGACGGGGACGACCGTCGACTGCACCAACTGCGGCGACGAGTTCGAAGTATACTTCTACTGACGCTCGGCAGGTTCGGATTCGTCCGGTTTGGTGACGCGTGCAGCGACGTAGTCCGCACGTGTGATTCGACAGGCGTCACGTTGTCGGGGATAGCTCGACGCTACCGTCCACGTAGCCGGTCAATAGTAATGAGCCGGTCGGACGTAGCGAGCGTCGTGATGTCCGAGTCCCGCCAACGGGTCACCGCTCACTTCCACGAGGGGAGCCTCGAACTCCGATGCGAGGAGTCGCCCGACGAGTGGATTATCTCCCACGACCCCGTGTCGGTCGAACCGTAGTCAGACGCCCTTGCTCATCAGGTGACTCCGGAGGACGTCGTCGTCCTTGTTGCCCGCGCCGGTGTTGAGCAGGACCACGGTGTCGTCCTCGCCGAACTCCCCGCGTCGGGCGAGTTCCCACGCGCCGCTGGCGGCCGCCGCGCAGGTCGCGCCCATCTCCAGGCCCTCGTGCTGGGCGACCGCGACGGCGCTGTCGAGGATGTCCTCGTCGCTGGTGGCGACCGCGCCGCCGTCGCTCTCGCGCAGGGCGTCCAGAATCAGGGGGCTCGCGCCGGGGTCGGGAATCTCGATGCCGCCACAGATGGTGTCTGGGACCTCCCAGACCTCGTGGACGTCCTTCCCCTCCTCGAAGGCCTCGACCACGGGCGCACAGCCCGACGACTGGGCCGCGTACATCGACGGGAGGTCGTCGGTCAGCCCGAGGTCCCGGAGTTCCTTCGCGGCCTTGTGCATCCCGACGAGGCCGACGCCGCCGCCGGTGGGGTAGACAACCGCGTCCGGAACGTCCCAGTCGTTCTGCTCGACGACCTCGTACAGCATGGTCTTCTTGCCCTCGTGGCGGTACGGCGTCACGAACGTCTTGACCGAGTACCAGTCGTCGTGTTCGGCCATCGCGTCGGCGTAGGCCGCGCCAGCGTCGCCGATGCGACCCTCCACGACCGTCAGGTCGCCGCCGTGGACGTTCACCATCGCTTTGTTGGTGAACCCGGCCCGCGAGGGCAGGAAGACGTGCGAGTCCAGCCCCGCCCGCGCGGCGTAGGCTGCGGCGGCCTGTCCGGCGTTGCCGGCGGAGTTGAGCGCCACGTCGGTCGCGCCGTGTTGGACGGCCGCGGTGATCGCGGCGGTCTGACCCCGGTCCTTGAACGTGCCCGTGGGGTTGCGGCCCTCGTCCTTGAACAGGACTCGCCCCACGCCCAGCTCGTCGGCGAGGCTCGGACACTCCACGAGTTGCGTCGCACCCTCGTCCATCGACACCGCCGCACGCTTCGGGAACGGCAGCAGTTCCTCGTAGCGCCACATCGACTCGAAGGGTCTGTCGGCGAGGTCCTCGCGCGAGAGGTCGATGCGGTCGTAGTCGTAGTCGGGGTCCAGAATCCCGTCGCAGTCGGGACAGCGATGCGTCGCGCTTTCAGGGTCGAACGTCTCCCCGCAGTCGACGCACGTCAGTCCGACGAACGCCTCGGTGGTCTCCATGCGCTGGGGTTCGGAATCGAGGGACAAATCCCTGCTCATTTTCGCTCCGGGACTACACTCGCCCGGACCTGCGGCCGGCGCGCAACCACAACCGTCTTGCTGGCGGCTCCCCTCGGTCCCGCCGATGGGAATACTGGCGACCGACCGACGAGTGTTGACCCTCGCCTTCGCCCGGATGATAGACTCGGTCGCCAACTCCTTTCTAGTCGTGGTCCTGCCGCAGTTCCTCGACGAGGTGGTCCTCGACGTGCCCGGCGGTGGCGGCGAGCTGTTCGGAATCGCGGTGACCCAGTCCGTACTCATCGGGGTCGCGCTCTCGCTGTTCGGCTTCCTCAACAGCTTCGGCCAGCCGTTCGCCGGGCGGCTCTCGGACCGCACCGGCAGGCGCAGGGCGTTCATCCTCTCGGGGCTCGCGCTGCTGGGGGTCGCCAGCGGAGCCTACGCGTTCGTCGAGAGCTACCCCGCGATACTGTTCCTTCGGCTGTTGCAGGGCGCGGGCGCGGCGCTGACCATCCCGGCGACGGTCGCGCTGGTGAACGAACTCGCCACCGACGCGACGCGCGGGGGCAACTTCGGCGTGTTCAACACGTTCCGGCTCGCCGGCTTCGGGTTCGGCCCGCTGGCGGCGGGCGTCCTGCTGGCGTACGGTCCCTACGCCACCCCGGTCGGCTCCATCACGGGCTTTACGGCGGCGTTCGGGGTCGCGTTGCTCGGCGCGGCGGTCAGCTTCGGCCTCGTGGCGGCGTTCGTCTCCGACCCGGAGCGCACGGCCGCGAGCGCTGGCGAGGACCTCGCGGTGTCGGTCACCGACTCCGAGGACGCCGGCCTCGACCCCGTGTTCACGCTCGGCGTGGCGACGCTGTTCATGGCCATCGGCATCGGACTGTTCGCCACGCTCGAACCCCAGCTTTCGAGTCGGCTCTCGCAGGGGTCGGTCCTCTTCAGCCTCGAATTCGCGGCGGTCGTCATCGCCAACGTCGTCTTTCAGGCACCCATCGGCCGGGCCAGCGACCGGTACGGCCGGCGGCCGTTCATCGTCGCGGGGTTCGTCCTGCTCGGTCCCGCCCTGCTCGCGCAGGGGTTCGTGACCACGCCCGCGTGGATGGTCGCCATGCGATTCGTCCAGGGGCTCGCGGTGGCGGCGGTGTTCGCCCCCTCGCTGGCGCTCGCGGGCGACCTGGCGACGGAGGGACAATCCGGCACCACGTTGTCGATTCTGACCATGGCGTTCGGCCTGGGGACGGCCATCGGACCGCTTGCGTCGGGCTTTCTGGTCGCGTACGGGTTCGTCTGGCCGTTCGCGTTCGGCGCGGCGCTGGCCGTCGCCGGACTCGTGTTAGTGTACACGCAGGTCGAGGAGACCGTCGCGGACCCGGACGTTCCGGGGGTCGTGGCCGGGGACTGACGGCTCGTTGTCGCTCGCTTCGAGCGGTCGGGACTCTCGGTCCCGCTCGAACGGTCCGCGTTCGACGGGGCTCACCGCGGCGCGCGAGGAACCCATCCGGCGGGACGGGCGGGTTCTCGGACCCGAGACGTTTAGTTTTGCGTCGAGAAACGGTCAGGTATGCAAGCCGAGAAAATCGACCCGCAGGCCAGAGCGGCCGTCGAACGCCAGCAGCGGATTCCGATGCCACACAGCCGCCGGGGGCTCAAGCTCCTGCGGCTCGTCAGTCGCGCGACGGCGTGGGTCCAGAACCGGAACGCCCCGAGCGTCGGGGCGACGGTCGACGGGACGATTCCGGGGCCGGCAGGCGACCTCGACGCCCGACTCTACGTCCCGGACGCGGACGGCCCGTTCCCCACGGTCGTCTTCTTCCACGGCGGCGGGTACGTTCTGGGGAGCATCGGCACGCACGACTGGCTCTGCCGACACCTCACCCGCGAGAGCGGCTGTGCGGTCCTCTCGGTCGACTACCGGCTCGCGCCCGAACACCCCTTCCCCGCAGCGGTCGAGGACGCCCGCGCCGCCGTCGAGTGGGCGGCCGCGAACCCCGATTCCGTCGCCGGAAACGGGCAGGTCGCGGTCGCGGGCGATTCCGCCGGCGGGACGCTGGCCGCCGTCGCCGCGCTCGCGGCCGCCGAGCGCGACGGGCCGGAAATCGACTATCAGGCGCTCCTCTACCCGGGCGTCGGCGTCGAGGAGAGCCAGCAGTCGGTCCGGGACCACGCCGGCATCGTCCTCGACGAGGCCGACCTCCGGTGGTTCCGGGACTGCTACTACGGGAGCGAGATTCACGAGCGCAACCCCTACGCCGACCCGACGAACGCCGGCGACGTCTCGGGGGTCGCGCCCGCGACGGTCGTCACCGCCGGCTTCGACCCGCTTCGGGACGGCGGGAAAGCCTACGCCGAACAGCTCGTCCGCGACGGCGTCCCCACGCGCTACCGGAACTACGAGGACATGGTCCACGGCTTCATGACGCTCCGAGACGTCGACCGCGCCCGCGAGGCCATCGCGGACGTTGCGGACGATTTGGTCGACGCGCTGGCGGTTCGGTAGTCACGGGGAACGACTCGGTGGGGCCGTTCGTCGGCTTCGAACGCTGCCCTACTCGAACTCCGGTTCCCTGTCCTCGACGAACGCGTCCATCCCCTCGCGCTGGTCGTGGGTCCCGAAGAGTCCGCTCCACAGCCGGCGCTCGTAGCGCAGGCCCGACTCCAGACTGGTCTCGTGGGCCTGATTCAGCGCCTCCTTGGCGGCCGCGAGCGCGGTGCGGGGCTTGGCTGCCAGTTCTTCGGCGAGGTCGGCGACATGGTCGTCGAGTTGGTCGTCCGCGACGACCGCCCCGACCAGTCCGTGTTCGTGGGCGTCCTGGGCGTCGATGCGCTCGCCGAAGAAGATGAGCCGGCGGGCGATTTCGTCGCCGACCAGTCGGGGGAGTCGCTGGGTGCCGCCCCAGCCGGGCACGATACCGAGGTCGATTTCGGTCTGGCCGATGACCGCGTCCTCGCTGGCCACCCGGAGGTCACACGCCAGCGCGAGTTCGCAGCCGCCGCCGAAGGCGTAGCCGTTGATGGCGGCGACGACGGGCGCGGGGAACGCCTCTATCTCGTTGGCGACGCGGTGGCCCAACTCGGCGTACGCTTGTGCCTCGGGCGTCGAGAGGTCTTTCATGTAACCGATGTCCGCGCCCGCGACGAAGGCGTCCTCGCCCGCGCCGGTGAGAATCAGCGCGCGAGCGCCCTCGGATTCGGCCTCGTCGAGGGCCTCCTCGATGGCTTCCAGCGTGTCGACGTTGAGGGCGTTGAGCCGGTCGGGTCGGTCGACGGTCAGGGTCGCCACGTCGTCGGCAAACGACAGCCGGATGGTCTCCCAGTCGGACATACGTGAGCCGTGGCTCGCCGGCCGAATAATCCTTCCGAGATTCGGATACGACCGGACGGGGTCCGGCGCGGCCCGAACCCAGCGACGCCGGACGCTACCCTCCGAACTCCTCGAGGCCGCGCGCGGGGTAGCCGACCACGAGGTCGGCCCCCGCGGCTTTCAGGTCGGCCACGCGCTCGCCCACCTCGGCGGGTCGGCCGACCAGCGCGTAGTCCCGGACCGCCTTCGAGAGGACCTCTCGCGCGCGCCCTGACGCGGTCGCGTCGGTCGCCGCGTCCTCGGGGAGCGCACGCGCCACGGGGCCGCGTCGGGCCGCGTACGCCCCGACTGCGTCCAACACTGCGTCCTCGTCGTCGGTCAGCACCGTGGGCGCGTACACCGCGAGTTCGCCGTCGAACCCGGCAGCCCGGAGCGCCTTCAGGTCGCGCTCGGTCGACCGCGAGAGAAGTTCGAACTGGGTGGCACCCGTCGCGAGCGCGGCGCGCTCGACGCCCTCGGTGCCGACCCACGCGGTGGGGTCGCGCTCGACTGCCGCCCGGAGTCGGGGCGCGACCGCCTTTCCGCGCTCGTCGTCGGTGAGATACGCGGGGTGGCCCGCGACCGCGACCCGGCGCACGTCTTCGGGGAGGTCGGCGTCGAGCGCGTCGTCGCCGAGGGGGTCGAACCCCGCGGCGCGGACGGGCGTGGTCAGCCGAAGCTCCTTCTCCCGGGCGAGGCGGGCCAGCGTGTCGTCGTCGGGCAGGTGCTCGCGGCCCTCGTAGTCGACGGTTATCGTCTCGAACGGCAGGTCGAGCGCGCGCGAGACGTCGCACTCGGCGGGCTTGAGCGCGGCGGCGTCCAGTCCGGTCTCCGCGGCGCTCCGGCCGGTGGTCAGCACGCGCGGACACCTCCAGTAACAGTCACTCGTGATACTCGTCTACTGCTCGTGCGGAACTCGATCCATCGTCTCTGCGACCATGTACCCGAAGGTACCCCCGGAACCAATAAAAGCGTGTCGGCGTCGCGGATTCTTACCGGGCGCTCGCTGTTCGTGTTCGTCGGCGGGGGCTGTTACGGGCTGGTCGCGCTCGCGGTCCCGTTCACCCCCGAGATCGGCGCGGCGTTCGGCCTGCCCGGGACCGTCCCGCTGGTGGGAGACCTCTCGCCCGCCTTCGTGCCGCTGGTGGCGTGTAACGCCTTGCTCGGCGTCGCCGACAGCGTCCGCGAGCCCGCGAGCATGGCGCTGTTCGCCGACGAGGGCACCGACGACGGGAGCGTGGCGTCGAGTTTCGGCATCCGGGAGCTCGTCTGGCGGCCCGGCAGCGTCGCCGCGCCGATGCTGGGCGGCGTCCTGATGGACGTGGGAATGCAGTGGGTGTTCTTCGTGGGGGCGGCGGCCGCGTTCAGCGGCGTCCTCACCTTCCTCGGCGTGCTCTCGCGCAACTACGGGGTCGACGCGCTGACGCAGTGGTAATATCCACTCATTGAGTATAAGGAGCATTATTTGGCATTAACAAACCCTGAGTGATTCAGGGGTAGCCTCTTGTAATCCGTCACTCACTGTCCGCGTATGCACGAGTACCCTAATCCATCCGACTCCGGAGACCGAGCACACTCGGACGGCCGGCACGGTCGCGGCGAGGCGGAAGAACGTGACCTGCTCGCCGACCCCGACGACGACCGCGCCAACTGCGGCGTGGGGGTCGTGATGGACCTCGACGGGGAGGGCGGCCACGACGTCCTCGCCGACGGTCTCGACCTGCTGGAGAACCTCGAACACCGCGGCACGACCGGTGCCGAGGAGAACACCGGCGACGGCGCGGGCGTCCTCGTCCAGACGCCCCACGAGTTCTTCGCCGACGAGGTCGGCCCCGAACTCGACGGCGCGTTTCCGGCCCCCGGCGAGTACGCGGTCGGCACGGCCTTCTTTCCGCGCGAGGAGGCGGCCCGCGCCGACCTCGAATCGCTCGCCGAGGACGTGCTGGCCGACGAGGGCGTCGAGGTGTTCCACTGGCGGGAGGTCCCCACGGGCGAGGCCGACCTCGGGGCGACCGCCCGGGAGTCCGAGCCCGCGATTCGGCAGTTCTTCGTCCGGCCCGTCGAAGCCACCGGCGACGGTGCGGACGGTCCCACCGACGCTGCGGGCGACGACTCGTCGCCGGTCGACCCCGAGGCGTTCGACCGCCGGCTCTACGTCGCCCGTCGCGCGCTGGAGCGGGCGGTCGACTCGGCCGAACTGGCGGGAGCCGAACGCTTCTACGTCGTCTCGCTCGACCGCCGGACCGTCGTCTACAAGGGACTGCTGACCGGCCCGCAGTTGGCCGACTACTTCCCGGACCTCCGGGACGAGCGCATCGAAACCGGGTTCGCGATGGTCCACGCCCGGTTCTCGACCAACACGCTCGGCGCGTGGCACCTCGCGCACCCGTACCGCAACGTCGTCCACAACGGCGAGTTCAACACGATTCGGGGCAACGTCAACTGGATGCGCGCTCGCGAGGACGACCTCGAGAGCGACCGCTTCCCGGCCGACCGGGTGACGCCCGTGGTCACCGACCCGGAGGGCAGCGACACCGCCGCCGTCGACGACGCGCTCGGCCTGCTCGTACAGGGCGGTCGCGACCTCCCGCACGCGCTCCGGATGATGGTGCCCGAAGCGTGGCGGAAGGACGACCGGATGAGCGACGCCCGCAGGGCGTTCTACGATTTCCACGCCTCGCTGCTCGAACCGTGGGACGGCCCCGCGCTGGTGGCCGCCACCGACGGCGAGCGCGTCGGCGCAGTGCTGGACCGCAACGGCCTCCGGCCCTGCCGGTACGACGTGACCACCGACGGCCGGCTCGTGATGGCCAGCGAGGCCGGCGCGCTCGACACGCCGGAGAGCGACATCCGCGAGCGCGGCCGGCTCGAACCGGGTCAGCTCTTCCTGGCCGACCCCGAGGAGGGCCGCGTGATTCCGGACGAGGAGGTGTTCGCGGAGTTGACCGACGAGAAGTACGGGGAGTGGGTCGACGCCGAGCAGGTCGAGCTCGACGCGTCCGACGGCGGCGTCCCCGCCCGCGTGGACGATTCGGACGTCGGTCTCCGCGCGCGCCAGACCGCCTTCGGCTACACCCACGACGAACTCGACGAACTGCTCGAACCCATGGCGACCGCCGGCAAGGACCCGGTGGGGTCCATGGGCGACGACGCACCCCTGTCGGTCCTCTCGGAGTTCGACCGGCCGCTGTTCTCGTACTTCAGGCAACTGTTCGCGCAGGTGTCGAACCCGCCAATCGACTACCTCCGCGAGGACTGCGTCACCAGCCTCGAAACCCGGCTGGGCCGCCAGCGCAACCTGCTCGACGAGTCGCCGGCCCACGCCCGCCAGCTCGTCCTCGACTCGCCGGTGCTGACCGACGGCGAGATGGGCGCGGTCCGGGACTGCGAGCTCCCGGTCGAGACGGTCGACCTGACGTATCCCGAGAGCGACGACCTCGAAACCGCGGTCGAGCGCGTGCGCCGCGAGGCCCGCGAGGCGGTCGAGTCAGGCGCGGAAATCGTCGTCCTCTCGGACCGGCGGGTCGGTCCGGACCGGCTCGCGGTGCCGAGCCTGCTCGCGACGGGCGCGGTCCACCACCACCTCGTGCGCGAGGGCCTGCGGACCCACGCCGGACTCGTGGTCGAGTCGGGCGACCCCCGGACGGTCCACCACCTCGCGTGTCTGGTGGGCTACGGCGCGGGCGCGGTCAACCCCCGGCTGGCGTTCGAGTCCATCGCGGACCTCGTGGCCGGCCCTGACGGCGCGGAGGAGGCCGACGCAATCGACGCCTACGTCGGGGCGCTCGAAGACGGCCTCCAGAAGACGATGGCCAAGATGGGCATCTCGACGGTCGAGAGCTACCGGGGCGCGCAGATCTTCGAGGCCGTGGGACTCGACTCGGACTTCGTCGCCGAGTACTTCGAGGGCACGGCCGCGCGCACGGAGGGCGTCGGCGTCGAGGGCATCGAGCGCGACCTGCGCGAGCGCCACGCGACCGCGTTCGGGAGCGACGACGCCGAGGAGGCCGACGACTGGACGCCCGAACCCGAGCGCCAGGGGGAGTTCGAGCACCGCTCGTCGGGCCGCAAACACCAGTGGAACCCCGAGACGGTGGGCACGCTCCAGCGCGCGGTCCGGCAGGGCGACTACGACACGTTCGGCGAATTCTCGGAAGCCATCGACGACCAGAACGGCGACCTCCAGACGCTCCGGGGCCTGCTCGAGTTCGACGCCGACGACCGCGAGTCGGTTCCGCTCTCGGACGTGGAGCCGGTCGAGAGCATCGTCGAGCGGTTCTCCACGGCCGCGATGAGCCTCGGGTCGCTCTCGCCGGAGGCCCACGAGAACAACGCCGTGGCGATGAATCGCCTGGGCGCGAAGTCCAACACCGGCGAGGGCGGCGAACCGCCCGAGCGGTTCGACACCGAGCGCGAGTGTTCGGTCAAGCAGGTCGCTTCGGGGCGGTTCGGCGTCACCAGCGCCTACCTCGACAGCGCCGACGAGATTCAGATAAAGATGGCACAGGGGTCCAAGCCCGGCGAGGGCGGCCACCTGCCGGGCCGGAAGGTCAACGAGATGATAGCCCACGTCCGATACGCCACGCCCGGCGTGGGTCTCATCTCGCCGCCGCCCCAGCACGACATCTACTCCATCGAGGACCTCAAGCAACTGGTGTACGACCTCAAGTGCGCCAACCCCGACGCCGACGTGAACGTCAAGCTGGTGTCGGAGGACGGCATCGGCACCATCGCGGCGGGCGTCGCCAAGGCCAACGCCGACGTGGTCCACGTCTCGGGCCACTCGGGCGGGACGGGTGCGAGCCCCAAGACCTCCATCAAGCACGCGGGCCTGCCGTGGGAACTCGGCCTCGCGGAGGCAAACCAGATGCTCCGGGAGACCGGCCTCCGGTCGCGCATTCGCGTGGCGGTCGACGGCGGCCTCAAGACCGGCCGGGACGTGGCGGTCGCGGCCCTGCTCGGTGCGGAGGAGTACGTCTTCGGCACGGCCAGCCTCGTGAGTTCGGGGTGCGTGATGGCCCGCCAGTGCCACCAGAACACCTGTCCCGTGGGCGTGGCGACCCAGCGCGAGGACCTCCGCAAGCGGTTCCCCGGCGAACCCGACCACGTCGTGAACTACGTCACCTTCATCGCACGGGAGCTTCGGGAGATAATGGCCGAACTGGGCTTCGAGACGGTCGAGGAGATGGTCGGGCGAGTGGACTGTCTCGACCAGCGCGACACCGACCACCCGAAGGCCCGAGACCTCGACCTCTCGGGAATCCTCGCGGAGCCGGCGGACCACGACCCCGCGAGCGGGCCCCACCGCACTAAGACCCGCGAGCAGACCCACGACATCGGCGACCACCTCGACCGCGACCTGCTCGCGACCGGTGCGTGGAAGGCCATCGACGAGGGCGAACCCGTCGAACTCGAATCCGAGGTCGGCAACGAGGACCGCGCGGTCGGCGCGCTGCTCTCGGGCCGCGTCTCCGAGGCGTGGGGCGAGTCGGGCCTGCCCGACGACACGCTGACCTGCTCGTTCCGGGGCACTGCGGGCCAGAGCTTCGGTGCCTTCCTCCAGTCGGGCGTCGACTTCCGGCTCTCGGGCGCGGCCAACGACTACCTCGGCAAGGGGCTGTCGGGCGGTCGACTCGCGGTCTCGACGCCCGACGACGCCGCGTACGACCCGACCGAGAACGTCGTGGTCGGCAACGTCGCCCTCTACGGCGCGACCGACGGCGAGGCCTACGTCAACGGCGTCGCGGGCGAGCGATTCGGCGTCCGCAACTCCGGCGTGCAGGCGGTCGTCGAGGGCGTCGGCGACCACGGCTGCGAGTACATGACCGGCGGCGTCGTCGCGGTGCTTGGCGACACCGGGAAGAACTTCGCGGCCGGGATGAGCGGCGGCGTGGCGTACGTCCTCGACGAGGAGGGTGACTTCGGCGAGAGAGTCAATCGCGGGATGGTCCGGCTCGACTCGGACCTCTCGGAGCGCGACCAACAGGTGCTCCGCCGGCTGGTCGAGAACCACGCGGCCTACACCGACAGCGAGCGCGCGCAGGAACTGCTGGCCGACTGGGAAGCGGCGCTGGCGTCGTTCGTGAAGGTGATGCCCGAGGCCTACGAGCGCGCGGTGACCGAGGAGGGCCGCGAGGACGTGCGCAACTCGCCGCCGCCGAAAGCGAGGGTCCGGGAGGAGCGGGGTGTCGCAGCACGCGGCGGCGCGGACTGACTGTTCTTGTTTATAATACCATACCGAACTTAGATAATTATGTCCATAAATAGTATTTAATTATTAACTTGGCAATATAATATATTATTTTCTATATTTAGTTATGATTAATTATAAGTATTCAGGTCGGTTTAGGAAGTGCATGGTGAACGACTATGGCGTACAATTTTTATTTGTTAACTAACAGTTAATGACCATCCGAGTATAATCAGAAGTAGTCCCGCGAATCTGGCAGCGTACACTGGCGACCGCGATGCTGGTTCCGGGTCACGGGACCCTGCGTGGCGGAATTGAATGACAGTTCGAGGTCGAAGCAGAAAGAACAATCCGAGGAGGATAGCAGCGAACCCCCACACATCGTACGCTCCGATTGCTAGTGGAATAAATGGCTGTCCAATCATAGTTCACCCAGTAGTTTACGTGTTTAATACATAACTCCTAAATAAGAAAGGTCTTCGGTTGGTCGTCAACTACGAAACTCAAATAACGAGTCGCAGGGGTCGAACGCACCACGGGTTTTCGTAGTCAGTACGTGTTTAGCCCCGTCTGATTTCGTCACTGTCTCGTAGGTGGTGGCCTGTGACAGATACATGGTCTGTCAGCAGGGAGTCAGTCTACATTCTCAGGGATGGTCTCCGCTGCCCGGAGACCATCC
>NZ_SBIU01000007.1 GCF_004765805.1 Halorussus halobius
AGGGCGCTCGCGAAGGCGCGAGCGAGAGCGCGCAGTCGGTGCTATCGGTCGTCGACGTCGTCGGAAAACCGCGATGTTAGGGGCATCGCGGTGGCGGCGCACGAGCGCCTTCAGTGGTATCTGGAGGATACCAATGTCAAGTAACAACTCGAGTCGCAAGGTCGTTACGGTGGATGAACAGGCATTCGAACGAACCGAAGACGCCGGCGTCGACGAGGACGGCTTCAAGGTCGTCGACGACAAACCGGAGTTCCGAGCGACGGTTCAGCAGGAAAAGCAGGCGAAGGTGGATTCCAACCACCCAGACGGCATCGTCCAGGACTTCTCGCACCTGCCCCTCGCGCAGGAAGAGAAGATTCGCGCCCGGGAGGCCGAACTGGACCACATCAGCGCCCAGGCGGAACTCGGCACCCAAGACGGGCGGGCGAAGCGAACTCGCAAGGTCGTCACCGAACGGCGACAGCGTAAGCGGGCGGAACGCACCCCGGACCGGACGGATCCGCGAGAGCGTCTCTCCCGGATGGAGCTGGCGAAGGTGAACCAGGAAGCAGACCGGATGGCACAGCGGCTTCGCACCGGTCACAGTCGGGCGGCCGTCTCGCGGGCGCTCGCAAAGCGGGTCGCCAAGGGGCAAGACATCACCAAAGCAGTGTTCGACACGATGGATGCACTCAAGGCGGCCCCCGGCGCCATCTGCCCGATCGAGGACGTCCCGGACGTGCAGACGGATGAGGTGAGCATCGAAGGAGAAGTCGTTCAGCTCTGGGATGCTTCCAGCCGGAAGATCGCTCAAGTGGGCTTGGTCGCGGACGACACCGGGAAAATCAAGTTCACCTCGTGGCGAAAATCGGAGCCTGCCTTCGTCCAAGAAGGGGACACCGTCCGAATGCGGGCGGTTAAGAAGAACTGGTACGAGGGACGATGTTCACTCGCCGTGACCTACGACAGTATGATCGTCTTCCCAGAACGCGACCGCCGCTGGTGGGAGGAGTAGGGGCAACGCCCTTTCTTTTTTCGTGAGTGCCGGACCGGCCCAGGCCCCACCGCCCCACCCACCGCTCCGTGCTCGCTCCCGCTGGTCGCTGCGCGCGCAGCCACAACCTCAAGAACCGAGCTGAGATGTATGTCAGAATTCGGGAATTCGCTAACCGCGTGTATCCGTCCGAAATAAAAAGCAACTACCGCCTAGAGAGGTTTTTAGGCTGACTAGAAACATAGAGGGAATATGGTTAAATCGGGAGACGTGGATCAGCGGTGGCAGGATCTATTGCGTAATCCACGAGAAGAGGTCCATCGTGAAATCAAAAGCTGGCTTGATCTGTCTGATAATGTGGACAAGGCAAACGTAGCAAAAGCGATGCTCGCATTAGCGAATTCTGGTGGGGGTCAGATTTTGATTGGATATGAGGAGGTCGGTGAATCATGGGAACCGGATCCATCTCGACCACATCCGATTGACCACTACGATCAAGATACGATTAATGGGATCGTTGAGAAGTTTGCTGAGCCCCAGTTTCACTGTGAAGTATACCATATTGAACATCCAGAATCTGGTGAAGTCTTTCCAATTATCGATGTACCGGGAGACCATCGGGTGCCGATTCGATCAGACAGTGCTGGCCCTGAAGACCAACACGTTACCTACAACACATATTATATTAGGCGGCCAGGGCCAGAAAGTGCAGCACCGAAGACAGGACGTGAGTGGGACGAATTGATTCGGCGGTGTGTCACTGCCTCACGTGATGATCTGTTAGATCGAATGCGAACCGTACTGACGGGGTTCGAAAAAGGAGCAAGTGAAGAAGAGATTGATCCGCTGGATCAGCTTGCTTCGTGGACTGAGGCTATGCGGGAAGACTGGGAAGCCAACGTGATGGACGAGTACGGAAATATGGATAATTCACCCTATCGTCACGGGTACTGGTCATTTGCTTACAGTCTGGATTCTGAGTTTGATCAGCCATCTCTCTCTGAGTTCTTAGATCTACTACGGGAGGTGAAAGGTCATGAAACGGGGTGGCCGGCGTGGCTGATCAGCGAGGATCAGGTACATCCCCGCGATGAGACAATCGAAGGGTGGTATACCGGCGGAACATTCGATGACCCAGCGCACGCAGACTACTGGCGTGCATCCCCAGACGGGATGCTGTTCTTGCTTCGTGGCTATCAGGAAGACAGCAAAGATGAACTTGAGCCAGGTACAGTTTTGGATTATATTCTCCCAATCTGGCGAGTCGGTGAATGCTTGCTACATGCGAAGCGGTTGGGGCGAGAACTCGGTGAGGAAAACACGTCGGTCACCGTGCAAGCCCGATGGACGGGACTAGAGGGACGAACACTGGGCTCAATTGAAAATCGCCGTGGACTTTTCCCTCCGATTGAAAGAGAATCACATCAAGCGACAGTTACGGCCAGTCAACGCTTCACTGTTCAAGATTTTGAAGACGCTCTACCGGAAGTGGTTGAGACCTTGACCCAACCGCTATACCAGATCTTTGATTTCTACGAGCCGCCATCCGATCTAATCCAGAATGAGCTGGACCGGATGCAAAGCCAGTAACAACGCTACTCTAGATGTTCATCCAATTCCCACGCACCTTCATCATCGTAATAGAAACCGGGATGATATCCGAACTGAGAGTTTGATAATGGTCGGAAAAGCGGTGTGAGTTGGTCACGGATACCGTCTTCATCGGACAGACTGAGAGGTGTGAGGCGCGAGGTGCGGTTAGGTTCAGGAAATGCTTCAACCCGGTCAACCTGCCGATGTTGGTCTATTGTCGCGTTCGTGAGATTTGTCCCACTGAGGATTGCATACACCTTCTCGCTGTGTTCATCAGGAAGGACGTCACGATAGAACTGGAGGACGGTGACGAGACTTAATTCAAGATCCTGTGAACTGACTGCATAGTCACAGTCGTATGAATGACCGGTTGGATAGCAGAGCCCGCTCCCCCGGGCCTCATATATGCCAGTATCATACAGAGTTGCCACTGAACTCAGGTCTTTTCGATTCTCGTAGCGAGCGACAATATGGTTCCATGTCGGATCCGCGTGTTCAAACAGTCTATCGGGCCGAAACGATGGTCGACACGTCGCGGGAACAGGCAGTTCCTCAAGTTCTGTGATATCGACAAGACGCGATCCATCAAGAGCACTTTCAGGAACAATATGGAACAAGAGCTGTGGAATTGCATCCTCTGAATTAAGCATATCGAAGCGCTGAAGGTGGTATTCGCGATATAATGTCGACCGATCAACCGCCGGATATTCACGGTTGAGTTCATGGAGACGCCGAAGATGTGAATCACTCATATGCTCCCCCTCTCACCTTAGATAAATATGTATTCGGTCCCCTGTTGTGGCCTTGAGTGCCGCCCCAGTTCCTGCATAGCCAGTTCATTGGTATAAGAATCAGACTCGGTCGCTGTACGCCATCGGTTCCGAGATATCTGAACCGTCTTGTAGAGGTTTATTCCACCCATAATGGGTGAAGGATTCGCTGTACTGGCGAGTTCCTGAACATGGTGAGAACGATGACTACCAGAGACATCTACGAAACTGGCTTCGACGAAGACGTCCAAACAGAGTCGAGCGCTACCCAGTGTCCAGAGTGTGACGGCCGGGTCACTACGAATGCGGTCGAAACGATCTGCGAGGACTGTGGACTTGTTATCGAGGAACAACGTATCGATCACGGGCCGGAGTGGCGGGCGTACGATGCAGACGAGCGCGAGCGAACAGGCGCACCACTCACTACAGCCCGTCACGATCGAGGCATCTCGACCGAGATCGGCCACGGAACCGACGCACACGGGAACGAACTCTCTGGTCAGAAACGCCGGCAGCTGGCCCGGATGCGACGTGAGCAGACCCGTGGTCGCTGGCGGTCCAAAGCGGAACGGAATCTCGCACACGGGTTGGGCGAGGTACGCCGGCTGGCGAGTGCGCTCGAGCTCTCTGAGTCGATTCGTGACCAGGCGTGCCAGCTCTTCCGGAGCGCTCAGAGCGAGGATCTGCTTCGAGGCAGATCCATCGAAGCCATCGGTGCAGCGAGTATCTACGGTACCTGTCGATGTAACCAACACCCGCTTCTCCTCGAGGATGTCGTCGACGCCGCCCGAGTCGAGTCCGCTCGTGTCACCAACGCCTACCGAACACTGAATCGCGAATTAGAGCTCCCAGCACCACCAATGCGCCCGACGTCGTTCATTCCACGCCTGATCTCGGCGCTGGAGTTAGACCACGACATTCGTCGGCGCGCGAACGAACTCGCAGAACGCGCCGAGGGGACAACCCTCACGAACGGCTGTCAGCCATCGGGCGTCGCGGCCGCCTGTGTCTATCTGGCTGCCCAAGAGCAGGGCGCGTTGATTACCCAATCCACCGTCGCGTCGGCAGCAGAGGTGTCAGTCGTGACGCTCCGAAGCCGGCGAGACGAACTCCAAGCGATCTGAGACGCCTCCGGTAGAGGAATACCTACATACAGGCAGAGAGTCTACAAGGGGGTATGGATCTGGACGAGACTGTCGAGTATCTGTCGACAGAACTCGATATCGAGCGGAGTGAGCACGTTCGCGAGGTCGGTCGAGCGGTCGCCGAGCTCCGTGACTGAATCGGTCTCAGGCGGTCAGATTTATCCCGTCGTCGCCGAATCCGTCCCCGCATTTTCTCACCCCTGAGTTTAAATACCAAACCGGGGGAAACGCGGAGCGAATCGATGACTGACCACAACTCAGACCGAGAGGCGTTCCAACCTGTCGGGGAGGGCGCTCTGGTGCCGGACCCAGCGCTGGATCAGCCAGCAGACGGCCAGCCAAGCCGCCAGCGTGAAGCCTCGCATTCGGGTGGGTATCCGGACGGAACAACCGACACAGACCGATCCTGTGTCTCCTGTGGCGCATCGATCCCGGCGTCGCAACGAAAATGCCGGTTCTGTCTCGAACACGAACTTGACGGCGCGTCGGAGTCGGGTGCTGCGAGTTCCGAGCAGACACTGCGTGGTGTGATCCACTTCCTCGTCGAATCGGGGACGTTCTACGGCGCCGTGGCAAGGGGAGCAGCAGCAGCGACACTTCTCTCGTCAGGTCACGACCAGCCCATCGACGACTGTACGCTCATCTACGATCTCGACGACGAGCCCGCACCCCAGCTAACCGAGCGCTGGCCTACGCTCCCCGCTGCTACTGAGGTGACCGCAGCGGCTGGCGACGCGTTACTAACAGCGGCCCGTGAGCGGACAGCGTGGAACGAGAGGAGCGATCGTTCTCAGACGGAGATTCCACGCGTCTATGACGAGCGTGGCCAGGGAATTCGCGATGAGTCGTCCCTCGAGCACACGCTCGACGACAGCGATCAGCTGTGGATCGTCCCAGCAATCGCTGTGGAAACAGTACCCCGCGAAACGAAATCCTCCAGTACCAGAGCTGAAATCCCGACCGTAACAGCCCTCGAGTGCCAGCACTGTACGAAAGAAACAGAACATCGCTTCAGTACACGCGAGTCGCTCCCTGACGAGACCTGGACGGGCCAACCAATCTGGGAGTGCCAAGTGTGTGGCACAGGTCGCTACGGGCCTGCTCCCGAATAGGGCAGTAGGAATCTCACCGTTTAACCAACAGTCTCCGATGGAGATGGCTTCTGTTGGTTAACACGGTGAGTACCCGCAAGTCCGACGTCAGTCATAGCGGGCGTTCATTCGGCAGGTTCGCAGCGGCCTGTCTCTACAAAGCGGGGCGGGAACAGGGGGTGTGGGTAACGCACCGTGACATCGCCAAGTCCGGAAACGTCACGCCGACCACGGCCTGGACGCATCACCAGAGGTTCGATGAACTCGCTGTCTAGACGGGCCAGGTAGGGAGCGAGGGCGCTCCATTCTTCCAGTGGATCGCATCTAGCGCGGGCGGGAACTGCTGTAGTCGGTCATCGAGGACGGCGAGTGGGTGCGCATCGAGAAACGTCGCCTTGTGCCGATCAACCGGCGTGTCTTCGTGATTGAGTTGGATATGACAGGGCCCAAGGTCCGGATGGTCGGCATCTTGGTGGAATCCGAGCATCAGATTTCGGTCCGGTTCGACCCAGTTTATGCGGTAGTATTCGTGGTCGACGCCGGCGGGGTACCAGAAGCGAATCTCCAGTCGTGCTGTCGCCGCGTCGTACGAGTCACTCAGGAACGTCGTCGGATCGACACCCGCGATGACGTACCGGGGTCGGCGTCGAGACGGGCGATAGCGGACCTCTTCACACCCTGGCTGGTTCGTCAATCGGTCGTGAACGTCGCGGAGGAGGGTCCGCTGTGTATAGCGGTCGCGACCGGCAAGAAAGATCATTCTGTGAGAGAGGAGGGTTAGCTCGTGGCGCGGTCAGCCACGTCGGTCATCTGCTCGCGGGCAGCTTCGACGTCGGAGTAGAGTTCCAGTGCGTGCTTGATGAGGCGGCGATCCTCCTCGTTCTCACGCCAGAACGCGATGACGTCGCGGCGGTCCCGGAGCTCCGCACTTGTGAGGTCGCCGTCGGCGAGCGACTGTTCAAGCTCTTCCCACGTCTCGACGTCGTAGGTCGCCTGCCACTCCTCGATCTCCTCGGTAATCGCGGCCAATTCACTCCGCAGCTCCTCGCGGGTATTTTCCTCGATGAGCGTGCGGATCTCCTCGAAGAGCAGTCGCGTGTAGTCCGGTTGGTAGCGCGTCGTCTCGCCGGCCTCGACGCGACGCAACTGGCCCTGGTCGACGAGGTCCTGAAGTTCCTCGTTGGTCGTGCTCCAGGCGGCGTCGGCCTGCTCGCTGATCCAGTTAACTGAGCGGGGTTCGCGAAGTGACTCGGCGACCGCCCGAATGCGGTCGCGGGCGCTCATCGACTCAGTCCACGATTGGACCCCATCTCGCGAGGATTCGGTCATGGTTGGCACCTCTTGGGACAGTGTTCGCGCCCTACTCCCATATATGTTTGTACTGTCTCGCATAATCAAGAATGCCTTGCGGGCGAAGGCGTCCGGACGTTGAAATGCGATACCGACAGAAGGTATGGCCAACCGATGTACGACCGATATTCTGACGTTGAGGAACTACGGCCGACCGGCGAGGCATCCCACAGCCCGGACACAATGTTGGACGACGGGTGTGAGAGTGACCTCCTGGCGGCAACGCGTCGCGACGAGCACTGGTGGCGACCTGATGCGACGACGACAGTCACGTGGAGTGTCTATCCGCGCCGGCGAGTGGTGAGGCGCTACCGATGAATCAGCAAGTCGAACAGGGCTACTGGATGCATCGTGTACTCAGCAATCTCAGCCGCCTCGACGTCGAGCGGTTGGACGACGCGGATCGAGAGCGAGTCGAGACTGCAAGAGACCTCCTGGAAGAAGTGAGCCTACTCACGGGACCAGAGGACGGGAGCGGACCAGACGCCCCAACAGACGACTGATCGTCATCGCCGTCGACGCCAGGGGCACTTCCAGTGTCGGTTTATCGCCCCCCAAGAGGGGTGCGGGGCTTCCCGCGAGTCCAGACATGGCGACACTACAAGCTGCGACGACGTCAACCGGCGCGATCGTATCGGATCCACAGGCTGTCCGCGAACTCTGTGAGAGCTACTGCTTCGGGACGCTCGACTGGGAGGTCACCGACAAGGGCGAACTCACCATCTGGGGGTACGATGACTTCGAAGTGTACGAGGCGCGGGAGAACGGCCTCCCGGACTACGAGGGCGGCATCGTGACCCACGAATTCTTGCGAGAACTTGCCGACCACCTCGAAGCTGACGAGGAACTCGACATCCAGACAGCGGGGTTCACGAAGTGTCGCTTCCCAGTGCTGGCGAAGCGGTACGTCGTTCGCGACGGCGAAGTCCTCTACGCGGATCTCAGTTCCCCCGAACCAATCGAGGAGTAGCGTTGTTCGTCCCCCGAGAGGGGTGCGGGGCGATCCAGTAGCGGTCGCCCCGTGAGGTGATTGCTCGATGGGCCACCGCGCACTCGTTGCGTACGAACGCACAGACGGACAGTACACGCTCCACTACAGCCATTGGGGCGCAGCGAACCTCAAGCTCAAGCACCGAATTTCGGCTGAGTCGCCGTTCGGTGGCGACGACACCAACTCCAAGTGGGCGAAACAGCTGCTGGCTGAACTGGCCGATGGCCTCGAGGCAGATGCGGTCGACGGCTACCTCGCTGACGAGGATCGACCGTCGACGGTCGTCGAGCCGAAGCCCCGCGCCACCGGGCTCACCCTCGACGAGATCATCGCTGACCATCTCGACTACCTCCACCACGAGGCGTTCTACGTGGTGTCACCGACCTTCGAGGTGACCGCCTACCGGACGCTGTGGTTCGGCCTGCAGTACGATTCAGAGACAATCGACAACGGTGAGACGGTCGGGAACGGGGCGCTCGCGACCGTTCGGTGGCACGA
Source organism: Halorussus halobius (assembly GCF_004765805.1). Lineage (GTDB taxonomy): Archaea > Halobacteriota > Halobacteria > Halobacteriales > Haladaptataceae > Halorussus > Halorussus halobius. The sequence continues at coordinate 8,412 of NZ_SBIU01000007.1, forward strand.
CGGCGAGCCGGTCGGCGACGGCCATCTGAAGGGGCAGTTCCGGGCGCTGAAGGACGTCGTCGGCGATATGGTCGACAAGGGGGTGTTCACGCCGTCGACGGCGAGGCAGTACCTCAAGCAGAAACTCGGCGAGTGGGTCGGCGAGCGCCAGGAACTGCGCATCCCTGGTGGTGAATCACCGTCGAAAACTGCGTCAGTCGACCGATTATAACGCCAATCCCTTTCTGAGTCCCCACGAACGTCTGGATATGTCAGATCGGGCTGATGACGAGGTGCGAGTATGGCTCGTCGAACGTACCTACTCCGATGATGAACAGAACCTAATCATCCTCACCTACGCGACACCCGACGGCAAACAGTATTATCGGAAAGAGCGGGCACTCACGTCCTTCACCGATATTCGAGATACGACAGCGGCAGTCGATGCGGGGCCCGGCAATCTCGGCACGGTTGATGACCCCGATCTCCAGGACCAATACGCGGCCGAAGCGCAGCGAATGCAGGAGGTCCACGACCCGAACGACGTGATCTGATGCTCACCAGTAGACGTAGTCCCGTGCCATTGGTTATGTCGGAGGAGGCCGTAGACGGGGTATGCGCGAACTCGTCTTCGCCCTCGAATACGAGCCGGGGTGCAATAGGGTGGCGGATGCCCTTGCCGACTACCCCGACGCCCGTGTCCGCTCGCTTTCGTTGCACGCGACTGCCGACCAACTTTGGCGAGTCGACCATGCCACCGGCACTCCGGACGCACTCGACGCCATCGAGGACGCGTTTCGAAACAGCGACTACTACGCCGACTGTCTCGCCACCGAGGACTGCGGCGCCACCCAGACCACCCGCGTCCTTGACCGCACGGACGACACGCTCGTCCTCTACTCCGACTGGGAGCGAACCCCCACCTGCGCCTCGGTTCCCCACATCGCCCGCGACCATCTCGGGGACGGCGTGCTGTTCGAGACCCGTCATGAGGGCCGCCACTACACGTGGCGACTCATCCACTCGGGCGACGGCGACGTGGCGGCATTCTTCGACTCCCTCGAGGTTGCCGTCGAAGAATGCGCTCAGATGGAGATGCTCCGCACCGCGGACACGACGACAGCAGCTGGAGGAAGCGACGAAACACCGAGCGGATTACCCCCGGCGCAGGAAGCCGCCCTCCAAGCCGCCGTCGAACACGGCTACTACGAGTCGCCCCGCGAGGTCGATGTCGGCGAGTTGGCCGAGCATCTCGACGTGCCTCGGTCAACACTTACCTACCGGCTCCGTCGGGCGGAAGAACATTTGGCGAAGCAACACGTCGCCGGCGAGCGGGTAGCGGAAGAACGGCTGGCATCGCACTGACACCGCGGTTGGAATATTCCAACAAAGACATATCGAACTCCCGCTCCTACCGTGAGGTGATGACAGAGAATTCCGATGTGGATACAGCGGGACCACCGAACGGCGGCGGGCAGCGGGAGTTGACTGCCCGTCTCACGGTCCCCGAGATGGACTGTCCGTCGTGTGCGCAAAAAGTCGACAAGAGCCTCCAGCGCGTCGACGGCGTCGTTGAGGCCACGCTCCAGCCGACCACCGGGACAGCTACCATCAAGTACGATCCGGACCGGACTACCAAAGCCGACGTCGTCGCGGCGATCGAAGCCGCCGGCTATGACGTGATCGGCGGAGCAGACGACGAAACCGACGAGTCTGCCGACGGCGTCGATATCGCGCCACCTTCGGAGGTCTGGACGAGTTCTCGCGCGAAGAAGACGTGGCTCGGCGCAGCGTTCGTCATCCTTGGTCTAGTCTTCGAGTTCCTTCTCACCGGCCAGAACGTCGCGATAGCGAGCATCCTCGACTACCCGCTACACATCGCAGATGTCCTGTTCCTCGGTGCCGTCGCGGCCAGTGGCATCCCGGTCGTCCGCAGCGGGTACTACTCCGCGAAGAACCGAAGCCTCGACATCGACCTCCTGATGGGGACAGCGATCATCGCCGCAACCGGCATCGGCTACTTCGTCGAGGCCGCGACGCTGGCCGTCCTGTTCAGCATCGCCGAACTGCTCGAGGACTATGCGATGGACAGGGCACGGGATTCTCTGCGCGAGCTGATGGAACTCTCGCCCGACGAGGCGACCGTCCGTCGCGATGGTGAGGAAGTGACCGTTTCCGTCGAGGAGGTCGACGTTGGCGAGACCGTCGTCGTCCGCCCTGGCGACAAGATTCCGCTCGACGGGACGGTCATCGAAGGCGAGAGTGCAGTCGACCAGTCGCCGATCACGGGCGAGAGCGTCCCCGTCGACAAGACCACCGGCGACGAGGTGTACGCCGGCGCGATCAACGAAGAGGGGTACCTCGAGGTAGAGGTCACCTCGACCGCTGGCGATTCGACGCTCTCGCGTATTATCGAAATGGTACAGGGCGCACAGGCGAAGAAGACCGAGTCTGAGCAGTTCGTCGACAGCTTCTCCGGCTACTACACACCCCTCGTCGTCGTGCTGGCAATCCTGACCGCCGCTATCCCGCCGCTGGTTATCGCTGATCCGGTGGCGGTGGACCTAGCCGGTTACGGGTTCACCTTCGCGGGCGACTGGCAGACGTGGTTCATCCGTGGGCTCACGCTGCTGGTGATCGCCTGCCCGTGTGCGTTCGTCATCTCCACACCCGTCTCGGTGGTGTCGGGCATCACGAGCGCCGCGAAGAACGGCGTCCTGATCAAGGGCGGAAATTACCTGGAAGCGATGGGCGAGGTCGACGCCGTCGCCGTCGACAAGACCGGGACGCTCACCAAGGGCGAACTCGCCGTCACCGACGTCGTTCCGGTGGGTGACACTACGGAGGACGATCTGCTCCGTCGCGCCGCTGGGCTGGAGCAGCGCAGTGAGCATCCCATTGCTACGGCGATTCTCGCCCGTGCTGAGGAGGCGGGCGTGGGCAACCTGCCCGACCCGACGGGTTTCGAGAGCCTCACTGGGAAGGGCATCCGCGGCGAGATCGGCGGCGAGACGTACTATGCGGGCAAGCCCGCGCTCTTCGAGGAACTGGGCTTCGACCTCGCTCGGGCACGCCGCGAGACGGACGGCGGCGTTATGACGGAAGAGGCGACCGAGGGCGAGAACGGGGCGTTCGCCGAGGATGCCCTCTCCGCGCTGGAGCGGGAGGGCAAGACTGTCGTTATCGTCGGGACGGAGTCGAAACTGCTGGGTGCGATCGCCATCGCCGACGAGGTTCGCCCGGCCTCGAAGCGGGCCGTCGAACGCCTGCACGAGCTGGGCGTCGAGCGCGTGGTGATGCTCACCGGCGACAACGAGGGCACCGCCCGCGCAATCGCCGAGCAGGTCGGGGTCGACGAGTATCGCGCAGAACTCCTGCCCGACGAGAAGGTCGACGCTGTCGAGGAGTTACAGGCAGAGTACGGTGATGTCGCGATGGTCGGTGACGGCATCAACGACGCGCCCGCGCTCGCCACCGCGGAGGTCGGCATCGCGATGGGCGCGGCCGGCACCGACACCGCTCTCGAGACGGCCGATATTGCGTTGATGGGCGACGACGTCGGGAAACTCCCGTACCTGTACGACCTGTCGCATACGGCCAACGGGGTGATCCGGCAGAACATCTGGGCGAGTCTCGGCGTGAAGTTCCTGCTCGCGCTGGGCGTGCCACTGGGGCTGGTCAGCGTTGCGTTGGCGGTCGTTGTCGGTGATATGGGGATGAGCCTCGGTGTCACCGGGAACGCGATGCGGTTGTCGCGAATCGAGCCCGATCGGTTCTCCGACACCTGACTCTGCGGCGGGAAGTGCGGGCAGGACGCTCCTCTTTCGCGACTTTCCTGCGCTCTATCGAGACAATTTGCAGTTTGTCTGGGGCAGTAGAGACTGAGCCCCACCGCAGGCTCTGATTTGATGCCCGAGAATCCAGACGACGATCCACTCCACGATTGCGAGTTAAGTCCCGACGCAGTCCTCGGGACGCGCACCTTCCACGATGTCCTGTTCACTGACGATACCGAGACGCCGGTAAACGTGCTCACCGGCGAGACACCCGCACATTCGCAGGCGACCGTCGAGGAAGCGAAGGCGTTCGCTACGAGTATCGATACGGACACACCACAAATCGCGCTCCCGGCCTCTGTCGAGACGCAGATCGAAACCCAGAGCCAACCCTACACGGCGGCCGCGTTCTTCCACTTCAAGGCGACCGGGTCGCTCGAACTGCACCGTGCCTACCACGCCGCCTACGACTCCGACGCGTTCAGCACCGACTTCGAGGCCGACTACGAGTCGGGCGACCTGACGATCACCGTCGAGCAGACTGCCGATTCCTGAACGCGGTCTCCCGAAGCGAGGTTTTTCGAGCGCCGGCGATGGGTGCCGGCGCACCGAGCAGACAGCGCCGAGCGGCGCCCGGTGAGTCGGCACTCCGAGGTGAACCAGATGCATATGGTCATCTACGCGCTGGTGGAAGCACCGACACAGCACGACGCCCTGGTCGAGGGGAAAGCAGTCTTCGACCGTCTCGTCGGCGCGAATCCCCACGGCTGCGCCGTGTTTGATTACTACGTCACGTTCGATGAAGACGACACGACGGTCGCCGGGAAGGCCCGCTGGGGTGACCTGCCGACGGCGGCCCCCATCAACTCAGAGGAGGGCGGTGAACTGCTCGACCGGGCTTGGAAGGCCACGAAAGAGGAGTTTCAGCGGAATCTCGACCGCGTGAAGGAGGCGCTCGACGAGCTCAGCGACGAGGCGATCATGCGCGACGAGGACCTCGCCCGCCACGCGTTCCACCAGGTCGGCGCGTACGAAGGGCCCTCAATCCCGATGTACGACCAGCACGCCCAGGGGATTCGGCATCGAGGCCAGCTCGACCGAGTCCTCGAGGAAGACGAGGACAGCCAGACGCTCTGGATCGTCCCCGCAGACGTTCATTTCTGACCAACGATGCCACGAATCACCAACTGGTCACGAGAGAGTCGCTCACCAACACTCGCGTATCGAAACACCGAGACTGGAGCGCGAGCTGTTCTACACCGGGCGCCGGATTCATACCGGTACAAGTGGCGCGGAGCGATCCTCGTCGACGGCTACCCGATCTGGTCGCGAGGCTTCGAGACGAAGGAGGCGACAACGTTCCGGGATGCGCTTCGGGAGCGGCCAGCGCCCGAACTGAACTGTCCGGAGTGTCCAAACGACGACGTCCTCGTCGGTGAGAAGACAGCTGATGGAGCGACGGTACAGCGCTGGTACGACTGTCCGGACTGTGGGTACGAAGCCCCCTCGCGCATCGTCTACGGCCCTGAACGCTGAGGACGTACACACGCAGGGTGTTTTTCGGCCGGGGCGGAGAGAGTGACCCGGTCGAACCGGGTCGGTCCAACAATGAGTCTCGAAGTACTCGACCGACACAGCGAGGCACTGTTCGAGTTCCTCTGGTGTCCCGTCTGCGGGCAGGAAGTGTTCACCCACATTCCCTTCGAGGGAGTGTTCTGCAAGAACTGTAACACGCAGGTCGTCCTCCAAGAGTCTCGAGAAGACCGTGGCTACGAGGAGGCTGTGCTCGCGTGCTTCGACACCGACTCAACGTGGAACCTTCACGTCGACGAGAAGCTCCGCCGCGACCTGCCTGACGGCTCGGCACGGGCAAAAATCCTCGGTGCACCGGGTGCCTATGAGATCGACTGGTGGAGTCCAGCACCTGGGGAGGATTGGGAGCCGGTCGAGCGTGGTGAATTCGACGACGTGGAGGAACCAGACGAGGTGTCACATCTCGCGTAGCGGATTGCAATCCCGCTACGACTGTGTGGTGTTGTTTCAGCGCCGGCGATGGGTGCCGGCGCACACGCGCCGGCGAGTACCGATGTCGACACGGAGCCAACTCCGATTCGTCCAACGAGTCGAACAGACCGGTGAGACAGATGGCAGCGCCGACCGCGTCGCGCAGGTGTACCGGCATTCGGACGGGTATCCCGGGAGCGTCCTCCGGGATCTCGCACAACTGAAAGAGCTGCTCGATGCGACCCGCGCAGAGCGTGGCCCGGGCTACACGGCGGCGACCTTCGTGTTCCTCGACAAGCTCTCGACGGTCGACCTCTACCTGGATGGCGACCCAGAGCGAACGATCGACGCGGCTCAGCCAGCGGATCTCCTCGAGCCGTCCAATATGGAGCACCTGGACCAGCCGCTGTTCCTGCTGGGCCACGGCGTCGAGAATCCGGCCGACGGCATCCACGGCGACGAGGAGTACCTCTACGTCGTCGAACTCCCGACGGAGAACCCGTTCGACGAGCCGACCGAGTGGACAGTCAAAGTGAGCGGTCACTCCGCGTTCCCCCGCTGGGACGGCCCGACCGACGAGGCCTTCGAGCAGGCGAGCTGGCAGTTCCACGGGTCGCTCGAGGACGCGCTCGCAGAACTGGTCCGGGACGAAGCAGTCGTCAAGTAAAATCCCAAATCGTATTTATACAGTTAGGGTTTAGAAAGACCCAGATGATTTCGAAGGCCGGACTCGCCGTGCTTGACGCGCTGAGTACCGGCCGTGAAGCAACACCGGCGGAACTCGCGGCCGAAACCGGATATTCACGAGACCATCTGTACGACGTACTCAACGAATTGCTCGCAGCGGGATTGCTCACAGAAACCCGTGGGTCCAGCAATCAGCGTCGTGTCCGCATCGCGGAACATCCAGTTACCGAAGCGTATCGAACGCTGCAGTCGGAGTTCAGCCACGTAGACTGGACGGAACTGCTCTCCCCAGCCACACTCCGCGTGTGTTGGTATCTCGATAGACCACGACACATCGCTGATATCGCAGACCGGCTCGGAATCACTCGACAAGGTGTCCACAGCGCGTTATCACCGCTCAAGCACCGAGCACTACTCTCCAGATCTGATTCGAAGTACGCCCTTCATGACGAAGTCTCGCCGCTGTTGGCGTTCGCCCGGGCTACTGTAGAGCACGAACATCGAGCCCGAGTCCGGGAAATCGCTCCCAGTGCCACGATCGCGTGGTGCGATCCGAAGCGAGCACTCGTTCGCCTGCAGACCGACGAGGATACGGACGCACTCCAAGCAGCTCCGGACTGGGAGATGACCGGACTGGGTCGGTTTACAGCGTATGGTCTACAGTTTTTCCTCGCCGGCGAGCCTCCGTTCTGGTATGCTCCGGACGAAGACCTAACGCCTGCTGAAGTCGTATGCCATACGCTCCTTCTGGATAGCGGATCTAGGCGGGTCAGCTATTCGATGCTGCTGATCGAGGCGGAGGATATCGATCAGGAGACACTCGTCGAGACCGCACAGTGGTACGACCTGGAACCCACTGTGAAAGCGTTGTATCGGCCACTTCAGGGCGACTTCGACAGAACAGATGATCTGCCAGTCATCCTCCCAAAAAAGAACGAATATATGGCACTCAAAGACCAGTACGGAGTCGCGTAACACCAACCACGCAGTCTGGCGGAAAATTGCGATGGGTTAGATGATGCCGCCGATCACGAGTAGTCCGACGACGAGCAGCAGCGTCGCAACCACGCTCCCTCCAGCAAGCAGCTTGTTCTCCATCGCCTTCTCGTGGAGGGGCATCTCGGCGTACTCCTTGCGGAACGCGTCGAGGTTCTCCTCGTCGTAGAAGTACTTCCTCTTCAGCGCGAACCGTTCGGTCACCGCACAGCCGGTACAGACCGGCTCCCCTTCGAGCCGTTCGGTCTTGATGTGGGTGTCGCAGGCGATCGCCCCGCAGTTCGGACAGTAGGTGTACGTCTCGTCAACGCCGCTCGTCTCGCAGTGGACGCACCGATGGATGCCGTCCTCCAGAGTGACCCGTGAGGGGCCAGCAGAATAGTATTCGTACGGATACGAGTACTCCAGTATCTCTGTCGTCTGCCGAACCTCAGGTAGATACACCGGCTCAATCGATTGCACTGAGATGTCCGAGAGATTCGGCTCACACGTCTTGTTGTACGTGACGTTATTGTCGCCGGTGTAGGTCACCGTCGTCGTGTGGTAATCCTGGAGGCGGTCAACAGCCCACTCCTTGTACTCCGTTTGGGTCTGGCCGAACCGTCGTTCGTCGACGTCGTCGAATACCTCGGTAAACTGCCCGGTATCGAGGGGAACCGTCGCGTGGAAATTCTCGGTGACCAGCGTCGCGACTTCGTCGTCGGCCACCTTCGGATGGCCGCGCTCAGCGTGGACAACGAACTGTGTGCGGTCGTTGATCCGGTGGATGACACCGACGGAGGTCTCAAAGACAGCGTTCGTGTCGGCGGTGATCGCAACCACCGGTCGGAACGTCACTTGCGAGTGCGGCACCGGCAGATCCGCAGCCTCGATGTTCTCGATGTCGCGGAACGCCTCCTGGACAGGTGCGTCGACATCCGCCGCCGGGTCGTACGGCCGGAGCGTCTCGTCACAGAGGATCTCGATGCGGCCGTTGTAGAGATCGAGACCGATCTCGTCGGCGATCTCCCGGAGGTCCTCGCCGTCGATCAGCTCGATGGGAAAGGGATCATCGTTCCGCTGGAGCCGATCTGCGTACTCCTCGGCAGGGTTCGTAAATCGACCAGTGGTGGCGACCATCCCGCGCTTTGGACCGTCGAAGTCGAAGGTCGCGATGGCGGAATGGAGCTTCTGGACGACCGGCCGGCCGACCGTCCCGGTGTGCTTACACTCGACGATGATCGCACGCCGGGTGCCGTCGACGACCTCCTCCATGATGACGTCCCGTCCCTCGTCGGCCGTCCGCTCGGCCTGGCGGACGTTCTCGTAGCCGAGGTTGCGGAAGACGTCCTCCATCAAGTCCTCGAACTCGAATCCCGAGAGGTCGTCCAGTACAGCCATCCGAATGTAATTGGATAGTATCTTGCTATAACTAAATACGTTGCCGACGGTGGCGACGAAGTCCCGACGACGTGAGCGCTGGTGTTGTTGTTCGTCCCGCAAGGGGCGCGGGACGACACATTCGTCCCGGGTTACCGATGAGTTCTGAGAGCAACAGCGAGATCGCTCCCGACAACTGGTGGTTGCAACGCCGAACAGAAGACGACCATTTCGTGTTCGCCTACGAGTTCTCGAAATCCGTCCTCTGCCACGTCCAGCAATCCTCGGACTGGCTGGTCCGGGTCGATCGAGCCGATGGGACGATCCTCTTCAGCCAGCACGACCTCCGGTCCCGAGAGGCAGCATTCGCGCTCGCCGAGAGCGTCATGGAGCTCTGTACACTGCTCCATCGGGAGGTCGTCACGGAGCGGAGCCAAGCGCGAAAGCCGATGTACGTCGGGTCCCGACCAACCGGGACCGCGAGTGCGAGCAATCAGGAAGCCGGACGCGGTCCAGACACCGCCCGTCGACCGTTGGACTCCCGTCCCCGTCAGCCCCTAGAACGACCACGAGGTATGGGTCACTGGGAGGGTGGGTTTCGATGACCGGCGGCCGAGCGTACCGCGGTGAACGCTGTATGGGTGGACAGCTGGTGTACACGCCCGATGGCGACGTGCTGGACAAGCACCTCCACGTCCTACGCCGCGCCCCTGGCGGGTTCGACTGGGGACCACAGGCTGACGAGGCCCGCATCGATCAACTCGCGATCGCGCTGCTGGCCGATTCAGCGACGAAGAACATCGCGCTCGACCACTACAAGGAATTCGCGCGGTACCTGCGTGAACAGCTCGAGGGCGACGAGTGGCGACTCCCGACCAGCGACATTTCGGCCGATACCTGGTCGCGAGACATCGACGTGGCTGATGAGACGCCCTCACCGGAGGACGTCGACATCACGGCAGTCGATTTCGACGAGATGACCTTCGCGGTCGAGCGAGCGCTCTGCGAGAAACACGACATTAGCATCCACCAGAGCGTCGACGACCGCCGCGAGGAACTGGAAGACGCCCGCCAGGCAGTCCAATCAGAAACTACCGACTCGGAGGAGTCACAGACCGACACCGGCGGGTTCGAGTTCCCCGCAGCTAGCCAGTAGGGACGGTGAGGGCGTTTCCGGCTCTGTTTGTAGAACCCCCGAGAGGGGTGCGGGGGTCACCACTCCCGCAACGTACCGATGAACGGGAACGCCCGACGCACCACGTCGAACGTAGTCCAGACAGAAGCGCTCGCTAACCGTCGCGACGACTCCGTCGAATACGTCGGCTTTCGCATCGACGGCCAGGCCGTCGTTCTGAATCTCTCCGAACACCAGCGTCTCACCCCGGATCGAAGTCTCGATCTGGTCAACCACAGCCCGACAGGCTTCGAGTGGGGATACGCTGGAAGCGGGCCCGCACAGCTCGCCTGTGGGCTCCTCCTCGACTACTACAACGACGCCCAGATCGCGAGAGAACACTACATTGGGTTCCGGAATTGCGTGATCAGCCAGCTCGAGTGTGACGGCCCGGCGGCGTGCTGGCACCTCACCGGCGAAGAAATCGACGCGGCGATGGCGACGATCGCCGACGACGTCGTCGCCCTTCCCGACGGCGGGGGGCCGTCACCGACACTCCCCGAGAACTGGCGAACGGTCACTCGCCCTGACCGGCGAGTCTTCCAGCGGGCTGATCGCGACCACTACATCGTGCTTGGGGAGGGAACCGACGGCTGGCTGGCCGTCCTCTGTAATCAGGGCGATCGCGCCTATCCGGCACCCCTGGCGAGCCGGACGGTTTCGGACGATGCCGATGTCGAGCAGGCCATCCGGGCCCTGGTCGACGAGAGCAACAACCTCATCGAGCCACCGGAGGGGGAGTGCTGATGGAGACAATTCGGCTGTTACGAGCCACCCACCAGCTGCTCGAACGCGGGGTCGAGGCGCTCGAGAAAATCGGTCGCGAACTGGAGCGGTACAACGACTGGCAAGAGCAGACTGACGGCACCGACTCGTGACTCAGACACGTTCTCCCGGCCAGCGGCGGAGTACCGGGTTCCAGTACACGCGCACTCCCGAGGGGTGCTCGTGTCCCATTCATCGCGACGGCCAGCCGGTCACGGCGCCGCTCGGCCTGCGGTTCGCAGAGCGCGTCCATATCGAATCGATCCCACGGCACGTCGCCGGCGCGATCTACGAAGCCCATCATTCCTATATGGACAGTGTCCCGCGGACGAACCTCGTTCATCACGGGCTCTGTTACCAGGACCAGCTACTGGGTGCGATTACGTGGCGCTATCCACTGATTCGCTCGCTGGACTACGACGGCACGCGATACGAGGGTGACGAGATCGTCGAGGCAGCACGGATCTGCATCGGCGTCGACTTCCCGAATCTCGCCTCCGCCGCCCTCGCCCGGTCGATGGAACGATTCGTGCGTCGGCACGGTCGGCGGCGAGGCGTTCGCCTTCTGCTGACGTTCGTGCGAGCTGACTTCGACGGCTCGATGATTAAAGCGCTCAGAGACAAGGGCTGGCACTGCGCCGGGAAAACGGAACCCGGACAGGCAGGTAACCGGCCCGACAAGCAAATCCGAGAGCGGCCGAAGTGGCGGTTCCTCTGTGAAGTTCCTGATGAGTCTGAGCGGGAACAGTCCTCACTCGGACGGTGGGCTCCGTGACTACGAATGCTCGTCTCGATGAGTTTGCAGCAGAGGAAGACTCGGACAACCAGCCGGAGCGCGATCCATCTGTAGTCGAGCGACTGTTGGACCCGATATCACCGGCCCAGGGGCTGCGACTCATCCCCGGCCAAGGTGACCCGGTGTACCTCCAAAACAGGGGAACTGAACGCTACCTGTTCCGGGATGCCCACGAGCGGTGGTTCATCCTCCAGCCCTCGGCCAAGGAGTCGGTCGACGACTTCGTTCGCTGGGTGTATCTCCCCGACGGCAAACCCGCCGAGATTGCCCGGACAGCGATCCGTCAACGGACGGTTCGCGGCTACCGGTACGTTCAGCGAAGCGGAGCTCCCGAGCCGGTTGGGACGACGGTGACAGCGATGTACGTCAGTGAGCCCTGGCCCGACGATGTCTACGAGTGTGGATCCTGCGGAGCCGAGTTCGAGTCGCCCCATGCTCACGCCCTTCACTGCTGGGAGGACCATCCCTGGGTTCCGAACCCGGAGCAGGTTCGGCTACGCCGCTCCAGCACCGAGTAACGACAGTGCGACAGTTTCCCGACGGTGGTTCGATTAACCAACAGACAGCCGCTTCCTAGGTTAGTGTTGGTTAACGTGGTGTTGTTGTTGCGCCCGGCAGAGGGGCGCAGGGCGCGAGACGATGCAGGCAGCCGTCGATGAGCGTTCCTGCGTCGAGGTGACTACGATGAAAGACCCAGAGTCGAGAACCATCTTCGCAGGCGTCGATGGACGTACCGACACCGAACTACCCGAGTGGTATCGTCAGCGTCACGGCGGCAAAGACACCGTGAGCTTCGCTGAGGCGATCCGCGACCTCCCGCAGGCCGTCGAGACGACCGTGGCGTACCAGAATCCGTACACCGACGAGTGGGTCGAGACGGAGCGGTTCAACGCGCTCGTCGAGCCGAGTCGCGCTCGAGAGCAGGCCCGTGAGGAGGACGCCGAAACGGATTCTTTGTTCCATATTCCGACCGACTCGTACTCGATCATCAACCCGGTCGACGTCTACGGCCCTCTGGAGGAGGTCCTTCGGGAGGAGACTATCGACCGAACGCCGCTGGGTGACGTGATGTTCGGCGAGATTCGTCGCTACCGGGGCGGCGGCGAGGTCCATATGGACATCATGTTCGACGGCCTCGAAGTGCGCCTTCCCGGCCGGTCGGACCCGATCACGATGGGCGTCACGTCGGGCTACGACTTCTTCGGTGAGCACGCCGTCTACGTCGAGGGGTTCGCCCAGGACGGGTACTGTTCAAATACGATGCGTTCGCTCACCGACAAGGAGGTCATCAAACACGTCGGCGACGTGCGGAACTTCCGCACCTGGTGGGAGGAGCTTCTCGCACAGGTCGAACTCGTCGCCGACGACCTATTCGAGTTCATCCGGGACGCCCAGGACATCGACCTCGACTTCTCGGAGCTCCCGTTCACCGTCACGGAGTTTTACAGTCTTCTGGGCTTCCCGGACTACCTGGCCGAGCGCGCTGCGAGTGATGCGGAGGCCAACGCGACCTCCCCCGTCGAGATCGATATGTGGACGCTGCATTCCGGCGCCACGTACGCGCTCACCCACTTCTTCCAAGGCAAGGAGGGTGCGTCGCTGGACGGCTACGTTCGCACGGCCAACGACATCCTGTTCAACCCGGAGGGCACCATCGAGCGCGTCGAACGCGCTTACGAGGAGGAGCTGGAGACAGACGGCGATGACGGGTCGCAGGCGTCGCTCGCCGGCGAGCGCGCGCTCGCGAGCATCGAGCGCATCAGCGACGATCTGCAAGAGAAGGTCAACCAGTTCGAGGAGCGCGAGGACGCGCTTCGTGAGCGGTTCCAAGATGCCATGAGCTGATTGTCGGAGCGGCGTTCACTGATACAATCCTAAAATAGCAGTCTACGTTAGAGATTCCGGTTCCTCGTTATATTCGACTACTAATTCGACATCCTCAGGACCGAATTCATCACGTTCCGCTTCAAGCGTATCAAGAGCGTCTTTAACCGGGAAGAAATCCGGCTTCTCGAGTGCATCTTCTGTCGCCCAGGCGTATCGAATCGTTTGCTCGGAATCAATGAGAAACACGGCACGCTGCGGGACGCGCTCGTGGTTCTCCCATTCATCATAACAGATGTCATATGACTCGGCAACCCGCCCGGAACTATCACTAAGTAACGGGAAATTGAGGCCGTATTCCTCGGCGAATGCTCGATGGGCGTAGACGCTGTCACCAGAAATTGCCCAGACATCGAGAGCGGGCGTTAGCTGAAACCACTCTGCATCGCGAATCGCACACAGTTCGTTTGTACAAATAGGACTGAAATCAAACGGGTAAAATACCAGCAACGCAGCCCGATCATTGGCTGTTGACTCATCCAAGCAGTACCCGGTTTGTTCTCCGTCACGGAGACCCGGAAGAGTAAATGACGGTGCAGACGCTCCCTCGTTTATCATACGACATAGTAGCACACGAAGACAGGATAGTCATTGGGTCAGCACTCCGATCTGAATTGCTCACCACTTGATGTGGGATGAAATTCACTAAAGTCCGTACGTCAGGAGTTCGCCGTCGCCCACTCAAGAAGCGGTTCTAATCTCGAACGAATCTCATCACCCTCGTCAGTTAGCGCGTATTCGACGCGTGGTGGAATTTCGTTGTACTGCGTCCGTGAGACGAGTCCTGCCTCCTCGAACTCGTCGAGTCGTTTCGAGATTGTCGAGGTACTCGCCGTCGGGAGGTGCTCCTCAATCTCCGCGAACCGCAGCGAATCGTGTGCGCCGATGATGCTGACGAGTTGCATCGCGTATTTCCGGCTCAACGTGTCGATGACACCCGTGAGCGGACAGTAGCACGTCCCCTCGACATCGCACGCGGGCGCCGATGACGTAGTGTCTGCCATAGCTTCGTGGCCTCCAACCTACTCCATAGCTTCGGACTCTGGAGTACAAGAACTTCCCGTCGTAAAGTATAGGCACAGATGACTCAGACAGCCGACTACGATCTCGTGATTCTCGGTGGCGGCGCCGCAGCCTTCGCCGCAATCACCGAAGCGAGTCGACGCGATCTCTCGACAGCGATGGTGAATACCGGCTTGCCCATCGGCGGGACGTGCGTGAACGTCGGCTGTGTTCCGAGTAAGCATCTCCTTGCCGTCGCCGAGAGCGGAGCTGCAGCGTCGGAGAACCCCTTCGACGCCGTTCGATACCCCGAGGAGCCGACCGTCGATTGGGCCGCCGCCCTCAACGACACCGACGAACTCGTCGAGCGGTTCCGGCAGGAGAACTACGTCGACGTCGCCGAGCACTTCGAGATCGACATCTACGAGGGGTACGGCCAGCTGGTCGACGATACTACCATCGAGGTCGTCGACGGCGCCGACGAGGGCGCACACATTACTGGGAAGAAGGCCCTCGTCGCGACCGGCAGTTCACCGTGGGCGCCGCCCATCGACGGCCTCTACGACGTCGACTACTACACGAGTGAGACCATCCTCGAGGAGCGCGACCTTCCCGAGAGTATCCTAATGCTCGGTGGGGGATACATCGCGCTGGAGTGGGGACAGATCCTGCACCGTGTCGGCATCGACGTGACGGTTCTCCAGCGCTCCGACCGCGTCCTCTCGGACATGGAAGGCCAACTTGGTCGCGAGATGCAGCGTGCATTCGAGGAGGAGGGCATCGAGGTGATCACCGGCAACGACTTCCAGCGCGTCCGCACGCTAGCAGCCGACGGCGGCGCCGAAGCGATTCAGTCAGGCGTCGCCGTCGAAACGACCATCGACGGAGACGAGCGAACGGTCACCGGCGACGCGCTGTTCGTCGCGACCGGCGTCCAGCCGAATAGCGAGGGCATCGGCCTCGAAACGGTTGGGATCGAAACGAACCCCGACGGGACGATTCGTGTCGACGAGTACTTCCAGACGACGAATCCCGACATCTACGCGGCGGGCGACGTGATCGGCGAGCCCGAACTGGAGACCGTCGCCGCCAAGGAGGGCAATCACGCCGTCAAGAACGCGTTCGGCAACGAGGGCGTCAGCATCGACTACGACGCGGTGCCAGCAGTCGTGTTCACCAGCCCGGAAGTCGCCGCAGTCGGGACGACAGAACGCGAGTATATGGACGAGCACGGCACCTGCTCGTGCCGAACCGTCCAGATGGCGGATGTCCCGCGAGCGAAGGCCGTCGAGAACACGGATGGCCTCGTCCAAGTCGTCAAACACCACGAGACTGACGAGATCGTCGGCGTCCACATGGTCGGCCCCCGTGCCGCCGACATAATTATGGAAGCCACGCTTGCGGTGACGTTCGGCCTCACGGTCGACGACATCATCGACACCGTCCACCCGTTCCCGACGTTCTCCGAGGCGTTCAAACAGGCCTGTCAGGCGTTCCGACGGGACATATCGACGATGAGCTGCTGTATCGAGTGAATCTCACTCCGGGTCGGCCGGCGCAGTACTGCGGAGGAGCATCGTCTTCACACGACCAACCCCATCGAAATCACGGAGCCGATACACGAGTTCCCGCACCCGCGCCGCATCGCCATGACAGAAGACGGTCTCTAAACACCACTCGCCCTGGTGGGTATGGCTCATCGTTTCGATGACGTCCTGAAACTGGTGCTGGGCCGAATGGAGATCGTGAATCACCTCGTGGTGCTGGTAATCGAATGCCAGTACAGCGACGACCTCGCCTGAAACCTCCTCGAGTTGTGAATGTCCCTCGATGTATTCCTGCATCGCTTCACGAATCGCCCGCGAGCGGGAGTCCAACCCCTCAGCCTGCCATGTCTCGTCGAACTCCTCGAGAATGTCCTCAGACACGTTCAAGCTCGTGCGCATACTCCCCAATTGATCCCCTACTGTCTTGACCCCTCGATTATTACGGAATTCACGTTTCAGTCTTAACAACCGCTATACAGCGCAGGGATAGAGGAATATATGAATGCTCCACGGCGAGGCGTTTCCACTGTTGGTCGGCGCGATTGCGCTCGGATTCGTGCACGGCATCGAGCCCGGACACGGATGGCCGGTCGCCGCGAGTTATGCACTCGATCAATCCAATAAGTGGCTCTACGGACTCGCCGCCAGCTCGCTGATCGGCATCGGCCACCTCATTAGCAGTCTGGCGATGGTCGGCGTGTTCTTCTACGCGAAATCCTACTTTCAGCTGACCCAAGTGAACGAGCCGATCTCGATTCTTGGCGGCGTTTCCATCGGCGGTCCAGTCAGCATCGTCGCAGGCGTCTTACTCATCGGACTCGGGATTCGAGAGTACACGCACGGCCATTCTCACCAGCACGAGGACAGCCACGGACACGACCACGATGAGCATACGGAGGAGCAGTCGAGCCACCACAGTCACGGCACGCCACCCACGCACGAACACTCCCCGGATGGGCTCCTTACACGGGTGAAAATTCGGCTTGGAAAAATCGGAGGGCACTCCCACGAGCACGGGACCGATCCGGCTCCTGACGCCGACCGCGGACTCCTCGGAATCGCCTGGTTCGCATTCGTCCTCGGGTTCGCTCACGAAGAAGAATTCGAGATTATCGGCCTCTGTGCCGGTTCGACGTACTGTCTGGAGCTGATGACTGCGTATGCGCTGACGGTCATCGTCGGCATTGTCGGGTTAACGATGCTCCTCATCGCCGGCTATCAGGAGTACGAAGAAACAGTCGAGCGGTATACACCGTACCTGCCGCTGTTCTCAGCGACCGTCCTCATCGTCATGGGACTCGGCTTCATCGCCGGCGTCTTCTGAATCACGCCGAACACTCTCCAGCGTCCCATTCTCAGTAAGGTCAATAAGCGCGCGATTTAGCAGTTCACGGAGGACGAACTCCTCGTAATGCTGTGTTGCACAGTACTCGCACGGCTTCATTTCTCGTGCCACCGCTTCGATGTCGTCGCCGTGCTCCCCATAGAGCGTCTCAACGAGCCCTGCTAATTCGGCTGCCGCGGTTTCCTGCGCCCCAGCGAGCGTCTGCTCAGCGTCCTCTGGTAGGTCATACGAAAAAATCCGCGTGTTCGACTTGTAGTACTTCCGCGTCCCCCCACCAGCTTCTTCGAGCCGGGCAATCTCGACCATCCCCGCATCCTTCAGGACGTTCACGTGGTGGCGCACCGTCGTCTCCGCCTTTTCTTCGCCACGACGATGCAGTTCGTCGTGGATCTCCTCGATCGTCATTTCCTCGGTTGCGAGCATGTCGAGGATCTTCACCCGGACATCGTTCTCCAGTGCCTTCGCTTTCTCCGGGTCCGTCGTCACGACTTCGCGGATCGGCACGTCAGATTCGAGGAGCGCCATTCTTGTGACGACATAGACGGACAACGACAGTAAGAGTAACGCCATTCCAACGACAGTGGTAGTATGATATCGAGACCGCTATAACTCTCGTCATAATGGTTATCCGCGTCGCACGATAACCAACAGGTACGATGGGAACGACACACGACCAATTCAACGTCGGGGGGATGTCCTGCTCGTTCTGTGCCGAGAGCATCAAGAAGGCCTACAGTCGAACCGACGGCGTTGAGGACGTCGACGTGAGTCTCGCCCACGAGGAAGTTCTCGTCGAATACGACGACGACCTGCTGAGCGAGGTCGAGGTAAAGGACACGCTCCGAGACCTCGGGTACACCATCCGCGACCCTGACAAAGCGAAGCGGTACGAGCAACAGCAGGCCGAACTCTCCGACGGCAAGCGTCGCCTCCTCATCACCGGTGGCGCATCCATCGTTATCGCTGCCCTGATGGGATGGATGATTTTCGTGATGGGGCGCTTCGAGTCAACATCTCTCGGGATGGATCTGGTGACTCTGGGGCTGGCACTCGGGACGATGTTCGGGCCCGGCCGCTATATCAAAGAGAAAGCCTTCCAGAGCGTGCGCCGGGGTATCTTCAACCAGCACGTCCTCCTGGAAGCGGGCGCGTTCGCCGGACTCGTGGGTGGACTGCTTGGCCTGTTCGTCTTCCCGAGCTTCCCGACCGTTCACTTCTTCGCCGTCTCCGTGTTCATCACCACCTATCACATCCTTTCGGAGTACACCAGCCTCATCGTCCGCACGCGAGCTTCCCGAGCCGTCCAAGGCCTTCTCGACCTCCAGCCCGACACGGCACGCCGCGTCAGTGATGACGGTGATGTCGAGGAGGTCCCTGTCGACGACCTCGACGTTGGCAATCGCGTCCGCGTCAAGCCCGGCGAAAACATCCCCGTCGACGGCACGGTCGTCGAGGGCGAATCGATGGTCGACGAGTCGGTCGCTACCGGCGAGTCCATTCCCGAAGAGAAGGCCGCCGGCGACGCGGTGATCGGTGGCAGCGTCAACGAGACCGGGACGCTGCTCATCGAAGTAACTGCAACCGGGGAGGACGCGTTCCTAAACCAGGTCGCCCGCGAGATCGAGGAGGCGCGGGCGATGAAGCCCGGCATCATCCAGCTCGCCGACCGCGTGCTCAAGTATTTCGTCCCCGGCGTCTTGACGATCGCCGCGCTCTCGTTCCTCTTTTGGGTGGTCGCACCACTCGCGTGGGGGGCAGCCCCCAACGTCCAGCGCGGGGCGTTCGCAGCCTTGGCGGTTCTCGTCCTCGGCTATCCGTGTGCGCTTGGGATGGCGA
Source organism: Halorussus halobius (assembly GCF_004765805.1). Lineage (GTDB taxonomy): Archaea > Halobacteriota > Halobacteria > Halobacteriales > Haladaptataceae > Halorussus > Halorussus halobius. The sequence goes on from NZ_SBIU01000007.1 coordinate 27,562, forward strand.
CACCGCTCGCCCTAATTCGGGGTGGCGGGAAGGCGGCGAACCGCGGCATCCTGATGCGCTCCGGTGACGCCTTCCAGATATTTCCCGACGTCGACCACATCGTGTTGGACAAGACCGGCACCATCACCGTCGGCGAACCCGCCGTCAGTGAAGTCGTCGCGTTCGGTGCCGACGAGGTGGATGTACTCACGACTGCGGCTAGCGCGGAGGCCTTCTCTGAACACCCGCTCGCAGATGCGATCCTCGAGTTCGCCGACGAGCAAGATGTCGAGTACGCTGACCCCGATGATTTCGACTCCGTGACCGGCAAGGGCGTCCGGGCAACCGTGGCCAGCGACGACGTGCTGGTCGGGAAACCGGGATGGCTCAGCGACGAGGGGATCGACCTGTCGAAGGGGAGCGACGACATCGAGCGACTTCAGGGCCACGGCCTCACCGTTGCCGGAGTTGTTCGTGACGGTGACCTACTCGGTCTGATCGGTATCGGTGACGAGGTCAAGAGCGACGCCGCTGCGACCATCCAACGGATGCGAGACGCCGGCATCACGCCCGTGATGATCACTGGAGACAACGAGCGCACCGCAGACGCGGTCGCCGAGGAGGTCAGTATCGACCGCGTCATGGCCGACGTGCTGCCCGACGAGAAACGCGAAGAGATCGGTCGCCTGCAGGACGAGGGTCACCGCGTAGCGATGGTCGGCGACGGCATCAACGACGCTCCCGCACTCACGCAGGCCGACATCGGGATCGCCATCGGCGCCGGGACCGACATCGCCATCGAATCGGCGGACATCGTCCTGATGGGCGACCGGCTTGGTGGCGTGATGGACGCCTACGAGATCGGGAACGAGAGCTACCGGAAGACCCGTCAGAACCTCGCGACGGCCTTCGCGTTCAACGGGGTCGGTGTCGCCGCCGCGACCACGGGGCTCGTTCACCCGGTGTTCGCGATGCTCGCGATGGTGCTGTCCGTCTCGGCCGTCCTCGCCAACAGCTTCGCTGGTCAGCTCCTCTCCGGCGAGGGTGTCAACACCGAGTTCGCCCTCGACGACCGCACCGACGGCGAGCGTGGAGACGGCCGAGTGACAGCCGATTAAGCCACTACGTCGTAGCCAGCTTGTTCGATTGCCGCGTTCACGTCGTCGTCTGAGACTCCATCCTCGAGGACCACGTCGACCGTGTCAGCTTCGTGGTCGGCCTCGATCCGATTCACATCATCGAGGTTTCGCAGGGCGGTCTCCACGTTCTGTTCGCACCCGTTGCAGGACATCCCGGTGACTGAGATCGTCTTTCGCTCCATGCGGGCCTGTAAACACTCGCGGGGAATGACCATTACGGTAACCGTTGTATCGGTTTCATCTCTATTAGAGGTGGACATTATCGTCCGGAGAGTTGTTTGTGTCGGCCCCAAAGGGGTGGAGGCTCTTTGAGATGGGAACCACTGACGACGAAGAGAGCGACGAATTCCCTCCAGAGAAGCGTCTGGAAGCACCGAACACGGGCCTGATCAAGGCAGGGATCGCGACGATTCCCGATATGGAAACCTTGCAAGAGTGTGTAGCCTACGAGAACGCCCACCAAAATCGAACGCAGATTCTGCGCCGGCTCAAGTGGAAAGCTGAAGAGTTGCGTGAGGACGAAGGGTAAGCGCTGTCCTTAACCAACACACTCCGCGTGAGTTTCCCTATTGTTGGTTAATATGCTGTGCCGCGGTTTTTCGGGCCCCTGAATGGGCGCGGGGCGACCAACAGCCGCCTCGCGAGTTCCGTTATGTCCCTCGGTTTGAGTCCAGACTCCAGCACGGCTAGCGACATCGCTGTCGCCAGACAAGCGGACCATGTGGCGTTCCTCCATCGAGCCCCATTCGTCGCCGATTCTCTCGCCCTCGGATTTCTCCCCGGGTTTCGGGAAGACTGTGGGTACCAGACGGACCAGTACCTGAACCTCGAGATTCCTGTCGGGATGCTCGACAACGATTTTCGGGATCCCGATCTGGAGCGGTTCGTCGACCGCTTTTTCGAGTACGAACCACGTGTCGGGGTCATCGGGGACGTCGACGAAATCGACGACGTCGACGCCCACGTCGCTGCTGCTCGTGAAATCCAAGCGAGCTACCCCGAAGCTGAGCTCATCGTCGTTCCGAAGTCGCGGGCGGTGATCGACGCGATACCTGAGAACCTCGTCCTCGGGTATTCACGGGGATACGCCGACCGCCTGGCCCACGATTTCTCCGATCCAGCCGATTGGAGAGGGCGGCGCGTCCACATTCTCGGCGGGAGTCCGCCCAAGCAGCTCGACGCTATTCGACAGTTGACCCGACCGACACTCACTGACGAGCCACCGGCCGATATCGTCGGCGTCGACTGGAACGGGCTGCATCGCGGCGCACAGTTCGGTGAGTTCTGGACGGCCGACGGCTGGGACGACAGCGGTCGCGACGCCGACCACGTCACCGTCCGAAAGACGGTGCGCCACAGCCTCGCTCGGGTCCGTGAGTTCTGGAGGGCGCACGGAATCTGGCCCGAAACGACACCGCAAGACGAGGGGCTCAACGTCGAGTACGAGGGACCGAGCCCTGCCGATCTCGAGGACGCCGCCTGTACCGAGTGCGGGACGAACGTCTGGCGAACCCGCCGCGGCCCGTACGTCGCCGAGTACGATACCGGCGCAATCTGTGGATACTGCAGCTACGAGTGCTACTTCAGCCACCGTCATCGGAACAATCTAGAGGAAATCGCCGGCGATCAGAGCGTCTACCTCCCGCCGGCGTGACTTCGCGACCTGTTTTTCGTGCCCCCAGAGAGGGCGAGGGCTCCTTCGAAAGCTCTCAGAGGTGACTTCCAGTGAGTCAACAACAGAGTCCCGACAACGTCTCGGTCGACGATATTCCCGTCGATATCGACAACACGCAATCAGCGGAGGTCGATCCAGCCGACGTCCCCGACGAAATCGAATCCATCACCCGTGGGCTCGCCGGTGAGCAGCCGCCGACGAATCCCATAGTGGTTCTCAAGGCGGCCCGGTGGTGGTACATTCACGGCAAGGGCGGCACGGATCCCGCCTTCCAGTGGGCCATCGAGTGGGCGCGTCATCTTGCGACCGACACGCCCAGTGACGTCGAGCAGTTCGACGAGTTCCTCGAGTACCTCGTTACGGTCGGCTTTGCAGACGAACGTCACGAGCTCCGCTAACCGACAGAGCGGTTTTTTGGACGCCCCTGAAGGGTGCGGTGCGGTCTGAACAGACGCAGTCGCCGTGAATTCGATTCGGTGATCACGATGTCTACGACCAGAGACTCGTCGGTCTCCTTCGACCAGACCGACACGCGATCAGACGAGATGAACAGTACCATCGAACAGTGGATCGACGACCTTGTCGCCGGCGTCGACGACGCGCAGGCCAGCGAAGAGTTCCAAGAGTGGCTCGATGTCCAGAGTCGTTTCCACGACTACTCCTACCGGAACACGCTCCTCATCAAGCGACAGTGTCCCGAGGCGAGCCGGGTGGCTGGCTACCGGACGTGGCAGGAGGAGTTCGACCGCCACGTCAAGGAGGGTGAGTCGGCCATCTGGATCTGGGCGCCGATCATCACCAAGCAGTGCCCGGAATGCGAGAACTCGCCGAGCTACCACGAGGACAGTGACTGTGAGTACGACGAGACGCCGCCCGAGGAGTGGTCGAAAGGACTGGTTGGATTCAAACCAACGGCAGTCTTCGATGTGTCTCAAACCGAGGGCGAACCGCTCCCCGAGCTGGAAACCGAGGCAGCTGGTGACGCCGACGACCTGGTGCCAGCGCTCCTTGATGCAGCAGCTACGCTCGATATCGACGTCCGTGTCGTCGACGCTGCCGAGTGGGAGCATGGCGACGCGAAAGGCGTCTGCAAACACCGGACTCTCCACGGATGCCAACCCGTCGTCGAAGCGAAAGCCCGCTCAAATCAGGCCGATCTCGCCGTGACGTTGATTCACGAGTACGCCCACGCACTGCTCCATTTCGATGTCGACGACGAACCCGAGCGTGCAAAACGCGAGATCGAAGCCGAAGCCGTTGCGTACATCGTCGGGCGGTATTTCAACCTAGATACGAGCGGATCAGCGTTCTATCTTGCCGCGTGGCAGGACGACGATGCGGAGAGCATTCAGGAGCGACTCGGCCGGATCAGTTCGACCGCGCAGGAGGTCATCGGGACAGTTGTAGACGGCTGAACACCTCCTTCCCGGCTGTTAACCAACGCCGGAGGGTACTATCCCACTCTGTTGGTTAATTCGTTCGGCGTCCGACCCTGCGTGTTTCGATCGGTCTCAAGACATACCCCACCGGCAGTCGATGTTATAGTTCAGAATCGATTCGGCGCTGCTGGTCACGAAGGAACTCAACGACGGCATCGATATCCTGTTCGGGAACCGTTTGCTGTTCGAAGACCCCTTTGAACGCGTCCGCAAAATCTTCCGACGTGAGCCGGTCGAGAACAGTCTCGATGCGACCAGCGAGCTTCTTGGACACCCCGCGATGAAGATGGGTCGCGATCCGGTCGAAATCCGCGTCAGCAGCCAGCACCACCAGATCCCGGGAGTCTGCCTTGCGGCCACTGTGAAGTTTCACGGCAAACAGCAACTCCCGTTCCGGAATCCTGGCTGTTACCGGGCGCCCGGTTCGCAGTTCCTGGGTGACGGAGTGCTGGGCCAGATAGCGATACGACCATTCAGCTTCCGTCTGGCGACAGCCCAGCGCGTCCACCATCGCGTCGAACCGAACCGGATTCCCGATGTCTTTCGTGAATCGAATAGTACGGCCCTCGTAGAGCTCGTTTCGCTCGACGTCGGCCGTTTTCTCGTAGCCGCGGGCGGTGAGAAGGTCGGTGTAGTCGTCGACCGCTTGTGCCGGAATGACGACGTCGACGTCCGTGGTGAAGCGCTGATTGAACGCCGCGATCGCCCACCCACCGACGAGCACGTACGGCAGGTCAGCGTCAATGACTGTCTCCAGGGTGTCCAGCAGCTCGTCTTCGCGTTCGCCGAGGCTCATGCATTGAGACGCGGATCCTCGTGGGACGCGTCGATATCACGGTCGTACTCGTCGGCGATCATCTCCAACGCTGGCTCGTAGTTCACCCGGTACTCCAACATGTGCTCGATTGTCTCGTCCAACGGAATGACCGGATTGCCGTCGACCCACTCGCGAGTGATCTCCCCACTCGTCGGGAACAACACGTACGAGACGGTCGCGTCGTAGTCGCTCGCATCCGGCCGCTCTTCAATCCGGCTCGGAATCCCGAACTCATCAAAGAACGCCGTCCACTGTTCGACGTCCTGATCGGCGACCTGGATGAAGATCGGATAGTCGTCGTGGCCGCGGGCGATCTGATAGCCGCCGTGGGTCCAGACGTAGACGCCGTCGATTTTCGTGTACGCAAAGGGCATCCCGGCGAAGTGCGGAATGACGTAGCCGTCGTCGATCGAGGGGGGAACAGCGCGAGAGATGGCCGCGACGAGATCGTAGTAGCGATCCCTGACAGCGTAATTCTCGATGTAAACGCCGTCCTCACGCCGGATGAAGCCTGCGTCCTCCAACCGCTCGATCCAGTCGTAGACCCACGAGTAGGAGCCGTCGATCTTCTGGGCGATTCGCCGGATCGAGTCACCCGGCCGGGCCGCGACCATGATCTTCGCCGCGGTCTCGTCGACGTACTCCATCATCGCTAGTTATTGGTATCGCATCTAACGGTATTAGTCTTGTCCCCCGTATTCCCTATAAAATTATCTCTATACAGATATACCATTCTTGGCTCCGGTAATCCGATCCGGCTCAGAATTTGAGCGGAGATGAATTAACCAACAGAGGATACGATGGATCGCTATTCGTTGGTTAAGTTTTTCAGCGCCCGCCGAAGGGCGGAGGCGCACTCCTGTCTCCACCGACCTATGACCGACCGATATCTAACGACCGTTCTCGACGAGGCAGAGCGAGTCGCAGAGCACCATGAGCAGGTCGCCCAATCTTCGGACCATCCGGAACACGAGTATCTCAGGTACGCCGTCCTTCGGCTGCTCGAAGGAGAGGCTGACGACACATCGGTGGAAGTACCGCAGGTTGACGGCGTGACTGTCGGCTACGGAGAGGACGACGCGATGTGCAACAGTTGGGACGACGACGTCGAGTGGTGGGAGACGGTTCCGCCGCAGGAGGAGTGTACTCGGTTCCGGGTGTTCTACCCCGACGAGTACGACGCTGTTCCGCGAGTCATCGTCGACGTGATGGCAGCACTCGGGGCGTGGCGTGTCTGGACTGGGAGCGCTGCCGCCTGTGGCTCCTACGACCATCGCGAGCGGCGGGAAGTCCACTATCTGTGGCCGGAGGGCCATCCAGTTGAGGCCCTGCTTGCGGATCGTCTCCAGGATCCCAAGGCTGCGGTTGCTCCAGACGGCGGCCGCACCGGCGACGTACGCGATCGGATGGTCGTCACGGAGCACTCAACCCAGCACGACGACCTCGAGCCGCGAACCAGACGTGCCGTCGACGAATCGATGGCCGTCTCGCTGCTCGAAAAGGGTGGCCGCTATGAGGTCCGATCGGCGTCCGGAAACTGGTATGAAGTCGACGTGATCAGCGAGTCGTGTACGTGTCCAGACTGGCGGAAGCGTACGCCCGAGGGCGGCTGTAAACACCTCCGGCGAGTCGATCAGGAGATCAAGCAGGGGCGGGTCCCACGACCTGATGGGCGTCTCCCCTCGAACTCGTAGGATCGCCCAGCGTTCGAGATCTCCCGAGGCTACTGTAACATCAGACGAAACTCCTTGATGGAGAGTTTCGAGTATTGATACAGCTGCTGGAGAACCGGTGAGAGCCGTTGGTAGCGGCTTAACCAACAAAACTATGCGGTTTGCGCCTTTGTTGGTTAACACAGATCGGCCCATGTCCTACGAGCCACCGACGCCCCCAGCGGACCTCCCCACCGACGTCATCGACACACTCAACGACTATTCACCCGAGCTGCTCCGAGACGTTGCCCACTATGCCGAGGACCTCGCCGAGCATCGCGAGCGCCAGGCCCGCCTTGCCGAAGCGGAGGAGGAAGACGAGATCGACGAGCGACCCGATGACCTCCCCGATGATGTCCCGACGAAGGCGACGATCACGATCAAGGAGATCAACGATAACCGCTACTACTACTGGCAGTGGCGGGAAGGAGATCGCGTCAAATCAAAGTACAAATCCCCAGTAAATCCGGACGAGTAGACGGACTAGTACCTCAGTCGGATGGCCAGTTGTTCGGGGAGACACCCCGTCTGCGAAGTGAAAGACGCAGGGTACGAGAGAAGTCCCGAGTTGATGAGTGAGGATCCGGTCACTGTCGACGAACTCGTCGAGAAAGCCGACGAGTATCTGCACGAAGCCTCACCCACACCGGAAGAATACGAAGCGCTGAAACAGAGTGTTGCGGAGCTCACGCCGATCTTCTCAGCTGAGAATTCGTACTTTGTCCTCGGCAGCTACGGGAAACCCGAAATCCGTCCTCTCCAGCTCGTAAAAGATCGCCTCAACCGACAGCCCGGTGCGTACGCGTTCCTGATGATCGACATTCGAAGCGAGTGGACGAATACCTACCTCAAGTTCCGGCTGCTCGCCGATCATACAGACGTCATCCTGGGCGTCACCGAACACGCCCAGGGCTGCTTCCTCGTCGAGCAGGGCTACTTCACAGCCCTTGAGGAGTACTTCGCGAAGACGCACGTGTTCAAACACGACGTACAATACGATAGATGTGGACGCGATCGACACAAACGTAGCCGTCGAGAGTCCCTACAGTGGAATGCAGACCGCGATCTTCGAGATGCTCAACGATGCTAGGCGTCTCTGCCGGTGGACGACTGAGGACGACCTCGTCGAGTGTACCGAGGCTCTCGTGAGTGATCAGGAATACCCGTAGACAGAGACGAATCGGTTACTCCCACCCCCGACGTTTCTGTCGTTTCTCCACGAAATCCTGTTCACCGATGGCCCAGACAACGAATGAACTCGAACAGGAAGACATCCCCCGTTTTCGAGTAGTAAGTGCGGGGTGAATCCGTGCAAGATTGGGTCTTCGAACCACGAACCCTTACGCGATAAGTAGCCCACTGAAGAGCGATTGCAAATGCTCGTAAATGAAATTTCGTTTAAATGCTGTCAGACACTCCACTATTGCCAGTAAAATCGGAGGACAAGACGCTATTTGATGAAATTGGCAACGGTGGTCCTGATAGTAACTAGTCGGATTGATTAGAACAAGGAAGTTACTGGCAACACCGGAGAGGGTACTGGAGAAACTGGCACTGACGGTTGCGCGGTTACTGGCAAAAGTGGAGAGGGTATTGGCAGTACTGGTGTTGGCGGTTGAGAAGTCACTCCAGAACCCGATGCCGCTTGGCAGTTTCACGAATGTCGTTGAGCTCACCTAGTTCGCTCTCGAGTGCGTCGAGGGCCGACGACAGAGAGACATCAAGCTCGTATTCGTTGTAGTTCCCGCGTCCACTCGACGAGTCGACCAACCGTAAGATCCCGTGGAGGCTCAAATCCGACAGGTGGTCGTGTACTCGCCTGCGTTTCAGTGGTTCACTGCCGTGATTACGAAGAACCTCTCGATAGCGCTCATAGATCAGTTTCGTCCGTTCGGGTGTTTCTCCCTCTGCCGCTAGCTGACAGACAGTCAGCAATACATATTGCCCCTGCCGGGTCAACGAATGCATCCCTTCGACAACCTGTTGTCGTTGGATCTGATGCTCGGCCTCCCGAACGTGGTCTTCGGTGATTTTCGCCTCTCCACCCGCCATCGCGTCGTTCTCGGCGATATCAGCTGCTTTCCGGAGTAACCGTAATGCCTGCCGAGCAGATCCCGAGTCCTGTGCAGAGAATGCTGCGCACAATGGGATTACATCTGATTCGAGGACATCGTCGTAGAGCGCGATATCGGCTCGGTGCTTGAGAATATTCTGCAGTTCAGTCGCGTCGTACGGAGGGAACAAGATTTCCTCTTCGCAGAGAGTGTCCTTGACTTTCGGAGAGAGGTTTTCTCGGAACTTGAAGTCGTTCGAGATGCCGACCACACCGATTTTCACATCGAGATCCAATTGCGAGCGTGCTCGTGGAAGCTCGTACAGAATATCGTCATCCGAGCCGATGTTATCGATCTCGTCCAGAACCACGAGAATAGTCCCACCGATCGACTCAAGGTCGTTGTAGAGTTCGTTGAAGATGCGTTTTTGTTGATACCCGGTTTCGCTCATCGGTTCGCGCGAAGACGAGACTGTGGTGAGAGGGTGAGAAGGAGAGCGAATCTCGTTCACGAGATTGACCGCTACCTGATAGGATGTGGTGCAGCCAGTACAGTTGAGTTCAATAACGTTGAGATCGACGTCGTCGTACTCTCCGGCGGATTCTTGCAGCTCCTCAAGAAGATCGTGCGTAGCAGCTGTCTTCCCGACGCCGGTAACGCCATAGAGAAAGACGTTGTTCGGTTGCCAGCCCTGAATGACGGGACGGAGAGCGGCCGCATATTCGTCGAGTTCTTCGTCCCGCTCCTCGAGTGTCTCTGGCTGGTAATCATCCCGGAGGACGTCTTTGTCTTGGATGATGAACGATTCTCGATTGAATCGGCCCATAGGCGGACTCAAGACGAAGAACCATCATAAAACCATGGGTTCCAGTATCACCACTAACCCACCACTCGAACCAATTATGCCAGTGTCGCATCCACTTATAAAACACACACACTCCACTATTGCCAGTAAACCTTTGCAACAACTGGAGGGGGTCAACGACCCCCTCTCTAATTAGCGATACTCTTAATACATTGTACGTTAAACCATACCCGCACTAACGAAAACTCCACTAGTTGTAGTAGGTTTAGATAACAGTAACTAGACTAGAGACGTGACAGTTTCTGCCCTCCCGTCCATTCTCCCCTCGTTACTGGCAATGGTGGAGTGAGAGAGGTACTTAAACGACGGTATTATTGGCAATACTGGCGACTCTGGTCGCCCTCTCCCTGCTACCATCGTTGCCTGGCCGATATTCCAGTCGAAATCTACCCTTCCCGACACCAGTCGATGATGACCGTGGACCTCTTTCGGTTAACCAACAAATCGTATGTATTAACCGTCTGTTGGTTAACTGCTCATGGCCTATGCTCGATTCGCAGTCGGCACTCAGTACTAGTATCCCGTGATTTCGGCGTTTCGCGATTCCGCAAGGGTTCGCTTGATTGCCGCTCGATCTCACCCAATCGGAGACAGGATATTACTGCATCGGCGACGCAGCTTCCGAACCGACGAGTGAGTACTCCCGGTCCCGGCTCGTGCCTTCCGCATCGACGAGGTTGTACTGGACCATCTTGGAGAGATACGTCCGCACTGTCCGTTTTGTCCGAGGATCGTCGACCTTCTCGGTATAGTGGTCGTGAATCTCGCTCGGCCCGAGTGGCTCGTGATCGCGAACAATGTTGTAAACGACGCGCTGGTGTGGCGTGAGTGAATCGATGCTCTTCTGCTTAATCTGGGCCCGGGCATCCTCGGCGGCGTCCAGGAGAATATTGTCGGTGATGCGCTCGTGGTTCTCGCGATCGGCCTTGCCGGCGGCCGTTCGGAGGATGCCGATTGCGAGGCGGGCGTCGCCGGCGGCCGCGTCGGCGATCCGGTAGAGCTGGTCGTCGGTGATGACGTCCTCGTCGAGCCCCCACTTTGCCCGCGCACTCAGGATGTCGTACAGCTGCTCGTCGTGGTACTTGTCCATCCGGACGTGCTCGCTGGAGCGCAGTCGGCTCACGAGGCGGTCGTCGACGCGGCTGAACAGCTCCTCTTCCTTGTTCGCGATGCAGATGATCGCGAACTGCGGGAGGCTGTGGAGGTCGTAGATGACGCTGGGGTCTTCGAGCTGGTCGACCTCGTCGAGGATGACGACGGTTCGCGGGCCGTCGTGCTGCTGGAGGCGATCAACAAGTTCGTCGTGCGGCGTCGACTGCCGGTGGATGTCGATGGTCGCGCCGAGGTCGTCGAGGATCTGGTAGAGGGTCCGAAATCGGGTGTAGTTACGCCAGCAGTTGACGTAGGTGGCCTCGACGTCGAGCACCTCCTCACGTAGGCGTTCGGTGACGAATTGCGAGATGCACGTCTTGCCGGCGCCGCTGGGTCCAGTGACGATGGCCGTGTCGGCGGGTTCACCGTTCGTAATGGGCTCGAGAACGCTGGAGAGGTGGTTGACCTCGGCATCGCGATGCTCAACTTCCCGAGGGACGAACCCGGCGCGGAGCACGCGAGCATCGCGGATCATTTAGTTTCTGTATAGCTGATTTGGGGTTGAGTATTAAAAGTATAACCGGGTGATTTCCGGAAAGCGGCTGATTGCTTCTCTTTATTTACTTGAACCACTTGCAGTAGTGCGTTTCTTCTATGAGAGTAGCTATTTCCGGAAAGCCACTTGTTCGATATAGAGCGTTCAATGCCACTCTCAAGACGACGAGTCGAATAATCCCAATCTGGATTCAATTTGTGTTAATGATGGCAACCACGATCGAACACCTCTGTGAATGGATCCCTCTGCTCCGTCTAGGATTTACAAACAAAGTCAATAGTACCGTGATAACTTCGACGACATTACAGACAATACCCAAAACTACGGTACTGGACTATACAGCTTCCAGACAGAAGTTTTTGACATCATTAAGACAGCAGCAGAATCTGAACAAAATATTTTAGACGGATTCGGACTTCGTTCACGCTATGAAAAAACTACCTCCTGACAGGATATCGTCGTGGCCATCCACCAAGTAATCTGGTTTTAGGTCCGTGATATCTAACAGACTACCGGAAGCCCAGATTATGTTTCCGGAAGGAATTCTTCGAGTTTGGCGGATTCGCCGGCGTGCCAGCTTTTCCGGGGGCGGACTTTGACCGGGACGATGGTTTCGGCGTCGTCATTCATGGCGTAGGCGTAGCCCGGCTCTTTCGGAATTTGTTGCATATAGTGGCTTATGGTTTGGGCGTCGTGGAGTTCAGAGATCTTGTCTCCGACAGCATCTGAGTCTTGGCCAGCAGTGAGACGGTGGATGATGAGGGTGTCACACTGGGAGAGGATCCTGTTGTCGAGTGCCCCGGGTTGCTGAGTGGCCATGACCAGGGAGAGCCCGGGTCGACGGCCCTGCCGCACCCATTCAACGAGTGGATCTGTGCTGGGCTCGCTATGCCCCGACGGCGCGAACAGGTGTGCTTCGTCGAGGAACAGCCAGACGAGGGGGAAGTTGACCTCAGTGTGTTCGCCTTTGATTTTCTTGACTTCTTCCCGGCTGCGGTCGAAGCTCCGCTTGTTGTACATTTTCTTGACAAGGATGCCGGTGAGCATAGTGCGGACGTTCCACGGCAGGGCACCGGCACCGGAGAGGTCAAGGACAACGAATTCGCCGCCTTCGACGATCTCCTCGATCTTGGAGCCCGAGGAGCTGAAAATCCCCCAGTTCTTTGCTTTCTCAAGGCGGCGATGAAGCGCATCCTTGATGTTGGCTGATTCAGGAGATGCTTCGACCTTGTCGAGCAGGTCCATGATGCTGTAGTACTGGCCGAAGTCCTCCTCTGCCTCTTCGATGACTTGGGAGAGCAAGCCGGCCTGTGCCTGGGTTTCGTCGATATCGAGCAGGTACAGCCAGTCCTCGACGGAGAGTTCGGACGGGTAGAGTTCGAAGCCTTCGTGGAAGTACTGCTGGATCTCTTCGTACTGTTCTTCGAGCCCGGCAGGATAGTAGACCTTGACCGGGTACTCAGAAGGTGACAGATCCCAGTCCTCGAGCAGGTCCGTATCTGGGGTCTGGACCTGGAGACTCCAGTAGATGCCCATCGCGTCGATAACCAAGCCGTTCAGGTTCGACTTGACCTGTGTGGGCAGGGTCATCAGTTCCTCCATCATCACCCCGAGCGTGTGGGATTTCCCGGAGCCGCGTTTGCCGCAGACGGTGACCATGTGCGGCTCGTTGAGGTCCAAGCGAACTGGTTCACCCAGCTCGTTGTCGCTGTCGAACCTGCGGCCGAGATAGGCGGACAGTTCCTCCTTGTCGCCGCCGATGATCATGATTGACTCCCCATAAGTTCAGCTTTCACACGAATCTTCAGCAGCGACTGCTTTAGTTCCTCGGCAGTCTCCGAGTCGCTGTCCAATCTAGCGATCACCTGTTCAAAGGCGTCATCGTCGAGTTCGGTGAACTTGGAGTCGATACCGTCCTCGGCAGCGTTTTCGACCACTTCGATATCGATGTCGCTGTCGTACTTCCTGACGGTGTCTTCGAACTCGTCTTCGCCGAACGCCTCTTCCTCAAGGTTGTCCCGTGCTCGCTCCCACTGACGCCAGTATTCACCGTACTGTTCATGGTCGAACTGTTCCGGCGAGCTTTCCAGCTCCGATTTGCAGTCGTCGAGGGCGTTGTCCCCGTGGCGGAGCCAGCTGGACTCGCCGGGAATCCGGTCACGGAACTCCTCCAGTTCGTCCTGCGCGTCGTCGACCTTGTCCTGTTCCTCTTCGATCGCGTCCTCCAATTCTCCCCTGACTAGGTCAAGGTCAGTGTTGAGGTCGTCCAAGTCGTCATCAGCATCGTAGGTGTCGACCTGGGGAACGATGCTCTTCCGGCTACGCTGCAGCATGTTGAAGAGCCGGTTCAGCTGGATATTGTCTTCAAGGTAGCCGTCCAGGTCATCGGCGATGTCCGCGTCTTCGATGTTGCGTTCAACCTGGCGGGATTCCCAGAACTCCTCGACGGTGGTGATACAATCGATTTCGAGTCCCTCTGATTGGAGGTCGGGGTCGAGGTCGAACCATTCGACCTTCGTCACCAAGTCATCCAACTGCTCCTGTTTCTCAAGGACGGTGGCCGCCTGTTTGACCTGGGTGACGAGGTGGTCGAGGTCGTCGAGGATGAGGTAGCGGAGTTCGGCATCGATCGATCCAAGCGGTCGGATCGTGGTCGCGTACGTCGCCACAGCCGTGTCAGCAAACACATCGTTGGCACCGATCTCACGGAGTGATTCGTTCACACCCTGGTAGTCGAACTCCCAGTCAGCATCGACCTCGTCCTGAAGCTCATCGAGCCGGGTTGCATCGGCATCGTCGACACTGTCGTACTTTGATTTCAGATCCTCGACCGGTTCACTGTCCGGGTCATCCTGCTTGGCCTGGTCCAGGATCGCGATCTCGATGGCCCGGCCAATCTGCTGGCGGGTCTGTTCGCGCTGGGTTTCGATCCGGACGTTGGCAGGAATGATGGTGGTCTCGGCGTCGTCCTCGAAGACCCAGCTATAGTTGTCCCAGTACTGGCCGAGGACCAGCAAGAGGTAGACCATCGCCTTGGTGACGTTTTCGACCTCGGCCGTGCCGAAGATGAGTTCGAGGATCTCATCGAAGTCGAGGCCGTCCTCGTCGAGCTGTGATTCGATTTTGTCTAAGATCGGGCTGTAACTGCTGAACTGGGGGACAAGGCGGAAATCGCCATCGTCCTGTTCCTGGATGAAGGATTCGTTGTCGGCGAAGGAGCTGACGATGGAACGGAATTCGTCGCCGGATTCCCGTGTGCGGCTGACTCGTCCGAAGGAACGGACGTCGATGCGTGGGTGGTTGGCGTTGCTGTGGATGAGTTCGCCTTCCTGTTCGAGGTGTTTGATTCCGTAGACGAGGTTGAGGTAGTTCTTCCCGGCGTAGGCCCCGTTGAACCCGAGCTTGGTTCGTGGATAGTCGTCGGCGATGTTGGTAACGTTGCTGTCGACCGTCGTGATGATGGAGAAACTGATCCGTTCCGCTGTCCGGGCAGTGATATCGTTGTGGATGTCCTCCCCTGCCAGTTCCGCCAGGGACAGTTTGAGGAACATCACGTAGGCCTGGTACAGATCGAACCGGGGGAATTTGTCCTGGATCGCCTCGATCAGGTCGTAGTAGTCGCTGTCCTCGTCGAAGTGGGCCTCGATTTCTTGGTTGAGGCTTGCTTGGATCTCGTCGGTGATGTTCGAAGCACGGCCGTTCCGTTCAGTGACGTAGAATCGCGCCGGGAGATCGCCGTCCGGATCTCGGCCGAGCCGGATAACGATGTGGAGTGCCTCGTCATCAACTTCCACCTGGAGCTGTTCCGGCAGCGAGTCAGGTGCAAGTGTGAGATAGACGTTCGACGTGTAGTTGAGGTCGTCGGTCTCGAACTCCAGGTACTGGTCGTTCTGGTTCTCGAACGACGTGTCTGGGAAGCACTGCTCCTGCATCGTCTCCCAGAGCTGGATCAAGTTCTTCTCCTCTAAACCGAGGTCGTTGACCGTTTCGCCGACCTGGTCGGCGAGGGAAAGTTCATCCTCACCGGCTGCGGTACCTGTCAGTTCGTTCGGGTTGAATTCGAGACGGTCGCCTTCCTGTTCGAAGTAGTCAGGACCGTTGGCAGCTTGCGTAATCAGATCAGCCGCTTCACTTTCCTCGATCTGTAGCTCGATGCCGTCCGCAATAACGGTGATCTCGTCGGCGGTGAAGTAGACTGGACGTTCTTCGCGTTGGAGGATCCCGACTTTGGCGATTTGGCGGAGAACACGGCGTTGGATCCCGGTAGCATCGTTGTAGTCTGCTTCGATGGTGGTCTCGATGCTGCCCTCCCCGGGGAGTTCGTCGAGGTTTACGCGTTCGACCTGGCCACGTAGCTGTTCGCGGACCTGGTCGCCGTGTTGATAGAGGAAGTCGAGGTCGATGCGTCCGTCGCCGTCCCAGTGGTCGAGGAAGGCGATGAGGATGCGTTTGTAGTCGCGGAAGGCACGGACGACGGTCTCGCCCTGTGTCTCGTCCTCGAACTTCTGGACGATGCTGAGTGCGAAGTTGAGGGTGTCATCGGTGAACGGGTAGACGTAGCCGTCGTCACCGATGTCGGTCGCAGCGAGTGTGTCGTGCCAGTCCTGGGTCTCCCCGTCGCGGTCGGCGAGGAGAGGGATGACGTAGAGCCGGTAGAGTTTGGCGAAGAGCTCCTTCGTTTCGTCTTCGGAGAGGTCGATGTTGTAGCTGACACTCTCAGTGATCCGGTCGATGAGGTCGCGCTCCGCACTGAACCGGTCCTTAAGCTCGTCGAGGGAGAGTGTATTGGCGAAGAGGATGTAGGGCGGTGTATCGAGATCCTCGAACCCGGAGACGGCGTTCCGGATCATCTTCTGGATGATCGCTTTAAGCCGGTAGGTGCCCCCGGGGTCGACGCCCTGGCGGAACAGTTGCTCGAACTCGTCGATGTAGAGTGCAGGGTAGCGGCCTTCGCGGTCGTGGTAGTAGGTCGTGAACCAGGTGATCGGCTTGTGGGCGTCACCAGCAGTCAGTGATTTGGTGACGCGGGCGATGTCCTCCAGGGAGTCCGGGTCTTCGAAGAGGTCGATAAGGTGTTCACGTTGGCTGGGCGGGAGTGACTCATCCAAGTCCTCCATCGTGAGATCGTCCAGCTTCCGGTCATTGAATATCGCCTTCAGGTCATCCCTGCCGACGTTCTCACTCTGGGTGACCAGGGATTCGAAGAGGGCGTGCAGGAAGTCGGTTGGAGTATCGTTTTGCTCTAGGCTGACTGTGATACAGTCGAGCGGTGTCTCGCCGTAGTGGAGCTGGCTGAATTCGTGGCCGCCGAGCTCTTGGTCTGCCTGGCACAGCGCGGCGATGTTCTCCATCATCACGGTTTTGCCGGACCCGTACGCTCCGTGCAGGATGACGCCGGGGCTATCCTTGTTGTCGAGGCCGTCGTGGACACCGTGCAGGATATCTGCGCGTTTCTCGGTGAGGATGAAGTGGGTTCCTTCTTCGAGGAACGCCTCGAAGGCAGGGAGGTCTTTTTCCACGGCTAGTCGTTCGCATTCACGTCGGACGCGTTTGATGGTTTGCCGGTCGAGGATGTTGACAACATCCTCTTTGGCTTCCTCGACTGTCATGTGTTGATCCGGTATTTGATGAGGTTGTGTTTTAGGTCGTTTGTCTGTTCAACGATGTAGATTCTGGTATCGAGCACGTTGTGCTCTGTAATCCGGGCAGGGTTCGACATCAGGATGATTTTGTCGCCGCTGCCGTCATCACGGTCTCGCGGGCGGAGAAATTCGGTGCTGTAGGCTGTGTCAGGTGTACGGCGCTGGCATTCATTGATAAATTCGAAGACGGTGTCGAATTCGCTATGGACATCACTGACCGCGACGATGGCGATATCGTTGCCTGGACGGTCGAGATGATCCAATACGTTGCGGACGATGCTCATTTTCAGGTAGTGACCAGTTCAATGACGGTCTTGCCTTCGTAGCGGTCAGTTGCCACCCGATTCTGGTCCTGAAGTTCTTGTATGATGTCATCGACTTGTTCGTCGCCCCACTTGAAATCCAATGTCAGGAGTTGTTCCAGTTCGGCGAGATCCATCCGGTTACCATGTTCCGCGATGATATCTTCGACAATATCCTCGTCGTCACCCTGGAGATAGGTGTACTGCGCTGGATTTATCTCCCACCGGCCGTCGTCCTTGACGACGATCTCGAAATCCTTGAGGAAGCAGGCAATCGCTCCTGCTGTGACTTTGTTCTGGATCCACGTGTAGATCGTTTCCTCTAGATCGCTGCCCATATCGTAATTGCCTGCCTGTACTTTCTGCTCGATTTGCTGTAGGACATCGTAGAAATGGGTGAAGTTGGTCCGTGACTTTCGTTCCAAGAGCTGGAAGGCGGCGACACGGAAGTCGGGTGCAGTGAGGAGTTCTTTCCCATCCTCGGTCAGTTCTACGTGTCCGTCGGCTTCTTTGATGATCTCGATCGAGCAGTTTTGATCTTGGAACGTGAACTTGAACCACTCATCGATCGATTTGAACAGTTTGGAGTCTCTGTCGCGGTTGATTGCTTCCATTTCATCGCGTAGTTCGTCCTTCGTTAACTGGCCGCGGAACTGGACGATCTGTGCGAGCTTTTCGATTCCTTTGAGCAGATCCTGGTTTCCAACTCGGGGGATGGATTCGTATGTTCTAGGCATGGTGTGAGATCACGCTCCTTGGAAGGTGAGGCGCAGGGCAGCCATTTCGCTAAGCGAGGTGCCGCCGTGATAGCCGTGGTCGTGGCCGCTCCGGTTCTTGATGTCGTACCGGGAGACGAGGCCGACGTCTGGTAGTGTGAAGATGCCGTCCCCGCGTGGCTGGTAGCTGTCGATACTGTCGAACTGGTTGAGGTCCGTTACCGGGTCCTCGTTGTTGGTGCTGCCGAAGGCGAACTTTGAGCCGGACTGCAGGTAGTCGACCTTGTCGATGATCGCCCGTAGTTCCTCGTCGCTGACATCGGCGGCGTCCTCTTCGGTTAGCATGTCACGGACCTGGTCGACCGGTGGGTCGGTGTCGTCGGTGGCGACTGTCAGGTAGTGGTTGTCGCTGCGATTCGTGAACTCTGCGTTTCGAAAGTTCACTTCGTAGGCTTGGTCAAGCGTGATGGAGTCCGTGAGCATCTGTTGGGTGAATTCATATTCAGGGTGTTCGTCTAGGATCATCTCCATTTCGTACCGGGTGAGTTTCCCGTGGTCGGAGGTGATGTTGATCTCGGCAGTCTCGTCGATTGCCGTGTCAACCGTGTCCTGAATGTCTGCGAGGAGGTCCGTAAGGAAGGTGCCGAGTGTCCGGTAGTAGTTCTCGAACTCGGCGAAGGCGAGTGTTTCATGCAGGTATTGGTCGAAGTCTTCGAGGTAGAGCACGATATTTGATTTCTGTGCCTCTCGGGCTTCCGGTGAGGGATCGAACTCATCGCCTTCGAGGACACGACGGCGTTCGTCCAACGTTGCTTCGAGTTCGTCAACGAACCCTTCACGGACTGCGTCAAGGTGGTCGGTTTCGATCGTGGTGTCTGAACTGAGTCTGATGTCAGCGATTTCGTCGGCTACACGGGTGATGCCGGACTCGTTGAGCTGTGGTCGCTGGATGAGGTGGAAGCTGTTCTCCGTCTGCTGGTCGATGAATCCGTAGTCGGTGTCCGGGTTGCGGTGTTTGAGATTGTAGATGCGGTTGTCGTGGCGGGGTTCCCAGCTGTAGATCCCTGTTTCTTCCGCGGGTAGTCCGGTGAAGATGGTTGAAATAGCAGATGGAGTGTAGGAGGGGATGTTTGAGAAGACGAGATCGATCTCGTCGGGTTCGGGGTCGAAGAAACCGAACTGGTTGAGCAAGAGGTAGTCGGTGTAGCCAAAGCTGTCGATGATGACGGTGATCGTAACGCTGTCGTCGTGTTGCGGTGAGAGCAGGTCGGAGAGATGGAGCCAGTCGTCGTCGGTGACAATGTCTCGGTACTGGGTGACGACTTCGGAGCAGAACTCGTCGTATTTGTCGATCAGTTCCTGCCGCAGCAGGGGTGAGACATCGTTGTCTTCCCGTGTGTCCACAAGGTAGGAGGTCCACTGCTCCAGGAAGGTGGGCAGGGTGGCGAGGTTGACGTCAAGTTCTCTGATGGTCTCCGCTTGGTCTTCGAATTCACGTTCACGCCGTTCCTGCTTCCGAGCCTGATTGAGGACGGTCAGGTAACGGGAGGTGAGGAGGTCGTCGCGGTCGTTGTCGAAGGCGACCCGGACGAACTGTTGGAGGATCGATGACCAGCGTTCTTCGGGAAATGCGGCGTTGACGAAGCGAGGATGCTTGATGAGGGCGACTTCGGCAAGGTGATCAAGCAGGGTATCGACTTTGTCGACGGTTTGGACTGCTTGGTCCGAGCTGTAGTCCTCGATCTGCTGACTGTCGCTGGAGAGCTGATCACGAGCTGTGTTGACAAGGTCAGCAAAGTCGGTTTCGTCGATGTTGTCGAACAGAATACCGAAGTGCTTTGACAGGGTTTCGGCAGCTACTGCCGGCTCCTGAATATTGAGCGTACTGCCATCTTCCGTGATGCGCTGGTAGGCGTCCTGGATGGTGTCGATGGTGGGTCGGTCCAGTTCCATGTCAGCGAGCTCGGGCAGTGTTGCGGTGAACAGGCGTCGCTGGGCAAGCCATTTCACGACGAGACGGCGAAACAGATGCTGGATATCGGGGTCGAGTTGTTGGATCTCTGCTGCGACCCCGTATTTCGGCTCGTTTTTGGCGAAGCGGTCACCGTAGGCTGCGAGCAGCTGTGTGATATAGACGTTCTGTTGTGCTGTTGTGTCGAGCCTGTCGAAGAGGTCTGTGTTTGGTATGCCGATGCCGTTGAGGAAGAACTCGCGGATGGGTGTTGGGACTGCTGTCAGGTTATCGTAGGGAATGTAGAAGTCGTCGAGTTGCTCATCAGTACTTGTCTGGATCTGTGTCGGTGCCAGCTCTGTTCCGGTCGCGGCAGCAGTGAAGACACGGAGCGTGTATTCGGCAAGGTCGTCGATGGTGCTTGGGCGTGGTTCTGCGCCCGCGCCACGTTCGAAGGCATCATGGATCGTCCGGGTCGGGTCTTCGAGCTCGACGCGTTCGAAGTTGACGAACTCGGTGCCGGGAATATCCAGGTAGTTGTCGACAAGTGACCGGGGACAGAAGAAGACGACTGTCGCCTCTCCGTCCTGCTCGACGAGGTACTCGATCCCGGTATAGACCGTTTCCCGGAACTCCCACTCGTCAACCGGCATGGGGAGGACCCGGACCTCGTCGCTGTCCACGATCGCGTTGAGGACTCGTTTGTCGAACGGGACAGGGATATCGGTCGGCACGTAGAGAAGCTTTCCTTTCTTGCTTGTAATTGCCTCGCTGGTGGCGGTAAGCCGCTCGAACGAGGTAAAATCGAAGGAATCCTCGAGATTTTGTTCCAGCTCCGTTTTCATCTATCTGGGACGTTCGCAACCACCCCACTTAATGCTTCCAACGTGACTCGTTCGAAGCTGGCAACCCGCTGGCTTCACTGAAAAGAGCGAGAACCTTTTTTGACGGGGACATCCACGCCGCTGTGACATAGATCGGTTTCTGGTTAGTGTCGACGGCTATTTCAACGGTGTCTGATCCATCACTCTCAACAGTAACGAGACACCTAGAGAATTCGAATTGGATGTATCCTTCCGTTTCCTTGCCTGCGATCAGCTCGTCAAGTGCATCTGAATCCACAACATCGATCAGTTGGTCTGGCTAATTTTGTCAGAATTCCCAAAGGGCATACCAATAGTCTTCAATTCGAGCGCGCCAAGGGTGTTCCCAGTATCGGGGGTCATCAGGCTTGTCTGAGTCCTCCAATTTCCGGAGCTCTTTAAAGCTATCCGGTGCCTGTTCTTTGATCTCATCCCATGCCTCCGCGAAGTCAGGACGACTAAGATTCGTTTCGATGCCTGCTCGCCAGTTTTCCCACGTTGACTTACTGACGCGTCCTTCCTGCCGTAGGAACACTTGCTCGTTTGAGAGATCGATATATCGGTAATAATCCTTGAGTTCGCCCTCGTAGCCGTCAGGATCGGATTCACTGAGCAAGGCATCAACCGGGATCTCGTAGATGACGTCCCGGTATTGGTCAGTGAGGTGATCTTCAAATTCCGTACTGAACTGTTTCTTGCGTTGCCACAGCTGATAGGCTAACACCAGAACGGAGAGCGGTGTTGCGATAGAAACAAGCAGATCAACTGGAAGAGGCATGAGTGCTTGGACCCTCTATAGCATGAGCTAGACAGACCATATTTAATAGTCTCATGACTTGCCAAAGTCAGCTCAACATCCCTTAGATCCGTTGGGGCTCCTCTGGGCACACCTTTAGGCACCATCGTTTGCAAGGATTGCGACGAAGTCCTGTACAAGAACCCGGGCTACGGCGTGCTCGAAGCCGTCTAAACCGGCAAGTTCACCAAAACTAACCGATAGTTACGACTCGCTGTAGACCGGTCGCTCGGCATACTTGATTGGGTCCTCGACACCAGCTTCCTGGAATGCTTTGAGCCGGTAAGCACAGGCGTCACAGGTACCGCAAGCCGGAGCTTCCTCCCGGTAACAGCTCCACGTCAACTCGTATGGCACATCCAGATCGAGGCCACGCTCCGCAATCTTGGTCTTGCTCCAGTCGACGAACGGCGCGACCAACTCAATCGTGGTCGCCGGTTTCGTTCCAACTTCAATGACCTGGTGGAATGCGTCGAAGAACTCCGGTCGACAGTCCGGGTAGCCGGAATAGTCCTCACTGTGCGCACCGATGAAGATCGCCTCGCAGTCGTTGGCCTCAGCGTACGACGTTGCCATCGACAGCAGGTTCGCATTGCGAAACGGAACGTAGCTGGACGGTATCTCGTCGCTGTCGAGATCCACCTCCTCGACGTCAATGCTATCGTCGGTGAGACTGGAGGCTCCAATCCGGGCAAGGTGGTCGGTCTCGATATGGAGGAAGTCCGTTACATCCATGCAGTCGGCCAGCTGCTGGGCGCACTCCGACTCTTTGTCCGCTGTCTCTTGGCCGTAGGTAGTGTGGAGGAAGTACAGGTCGTACCCTCTGTTTTTCGCCTCGAACGCTGCGGTCGCACTATCCATACCGCCCGATACAAGCACAACAGCACTGCCTTCGTCGTCTGTATGGTCAGTCATCGTTCTGGTTAGGTCTCTGGTGCGTCGTTCCAGAGGTCGACGTGGAGCCGCGGCGTATACTGATATCCGTGCTCCATCGCCACTTTAGCAGTCAGTTCACGCGTCTCCGCCAACCGCTCCCGCGTCGCTCCTTCCGGCATCAACAACACGTCCGAATCCCTAATCGTCGTCGCAGCAGCGTCCCGCAGTCGCTTGACCAGTTGGTTGATTTCCGCCATGTCGTCACGGCCAGTGACAACGAACTTCAGCTGGAACTCGTAAGTTTCGACGAGCTGGCACAGCACGTCGATGTCGATCCGGCGGTTCTCATGTCGGTCAGCCCACTCACCGTCGCCCTGTGGATCCTTCCCTGCGGTTGGGGTACTGTTCGCCAGCTTCGGGCTGATACTTGCAAGGTCAATCGCGGTATCGCGGTAGATTGTGCCGTTCGTCTCGACGGTCGTGTGGAGGCCGGCAGCACTGAGCCGGTCCAGTAACTCGGCCGTCTCCTGATGGAGCAACGGTTCGCCACCGGTGACGACGACGTGCTCAGCTTCGTCGTAGTCGGTGACACGGTCGATGATAGTGCCGATGTCGAGCCAAGCATGGGTCGGTTCCCAGCTAGTATGGTAGGAGTCACAGAACCAACACCGGAGGTTACACCCGCTGGTTCGGACGAAAACGCTCGGCATCCCGGCGAGTTTGCCCTCTCCCTGTAGCGAGTAGAACAACTCGTTTACCGGCAATCCCTCTTCGGCTCCCGTCTCTTCTGCTTCGTCATTGACCGTTGCGGTGTCCGAGCTAACTGGCATCGGTCTATAACCGCTCTCCAGCAGCAAGCTCACCGGTCTCCCGGACCTCAACTACGATGTCACTGACCGATTCCGGTAACGCATCCTCCAATCGCCGTTCGAGGACGAGTCCCATGACTTCAGCTGTCGGTGGCTGGTCAAGGACGACGACGGCGTCGCCGTCGCGGCTGCCCTCGAATGCCTCGATCAATGGGTCGCCCCGTTCAACGAGGAACCGGTGATCCCAGTTAGATAATACTTCAGTAATATCTCCTTTGTCGACGACCCATCCTTCCTCGGTCAGGGTACCGGTCACCGCGACACTGATCGCGTAGTTATGGCCGTGGGGACGGCTACACTTGCCGTCGTGGTGCAGAATTCGGTGGCCTGCGCTGATCCGTATTGGCCGATCACGTCCGACATGGAGGGTCCGTTCTGTCTCTGTAAGATCCTGTGAGGAGATAGTTGGTTCGTCTAGTGCGCGTTGAGGCATATCGACGTATTACTTGGGGCATACTTAAGCTTGGGTCACTCACCGAAAGGACCGAAGGCCATCTTCGATTTGGTTGTATTTTTGATGGTCTCTGGAGCGAGAGGTTAATTGAGGTGTCGCATAGAGGTACTACACAGGTTATTTGATGTCTGCATTCAGTACTCTTACAAAGGCCAGGTACGGTCGGCGAGGCGAGATAGAGACGCCCGTCGGCCAAATTCAGACACCTGCGCTTCTCCCTGTTGCGAACCTTATCGGAGGGACCACACCAGAATCAGGCGGCATCTGGCGGTACACGCGTCGCCACCTCTTCCAGAGTGACACCGTCCAGGGACTCATGTTCCAGACGATGACCTTCTTGGATTACAACCTTACCTCGGACAACCTGGCGGAGTGGCGGAAGAAGCCGTTGAAGCAGCACTTTGAGGAGAGTGATGCCGAGCCAGGGTTCACGCAGCCATTGTTTGTCGACTCCGGCGGGTTCAAGCTGATGAACTCAACGACGTTTGGACAGCCGCCGGAAGAGGGTGGGAGCGAGAACGACTGGGGTATCTACACGAACCCAGAGAGCATCCTGAAGCTACAGCTGGATTATGGCGCGGACATCGTCGCCACATTAGACTTCCCGATTCCCCAGAACCTAAACAAGGAGGAAGCCACCGAGCGAATGGAGCGGAGCATCGACAACGCAGTCGAATGTCTACAGCTGCTCAATGACGACGAGAAGCTTGAGGAGTGGGGTGTCGAAAAAACACCGTCCGTTTACGTAGCGATTCACGGCCACAGCTACGAGGACGTCAATTGGTACGTAAGCAAATTTCTGGACCGGGCTGAGGAACTTGATGAAGCGTTCGAGGGCTTTGCGCTTGGATCACTAGTCCCGCTCAGCAACTCGCCGGATGTCCTCGTTGACATCGTCCAAGGTGCAAGGGATGCGATACCTGAGGAACGGTACGACGATATTGCGCTCCACGTCTTCGGAATCAGCGGCCGGCTCTGTCCCCTGCTCTCCCTTCTCGGTGTCGATACGTTCGACTCCTCGAACTACCTGAAAGCAGCTCGCAACAAGAGCTTCATTCATCCGGAGACGTGGCAGCGGACCAAGTTGAGCGACTGGGACGAGGAGGACTGTGATTGTCAGGCGTGTCAGGACATCTACTTCGACGATATGCGCCACGCTTTATTGGAGTCCGATGTCAGCTACAAACGTATCGAAGGCGAACACGGGAAGCACTACAAGAGCGAGTATTACGCACAGATAGCGCACCACAACTTCGAGTTGTACAGCCGCCAGATGCAGGAGGTACGGGCTGCCATCGAAGACGACGAACTGCTTGAACTCGTGGCGGAGTTCGCTCAGGGAAAGAACATCGTCGAGAAGGGGTTGAAGCGAGCGCAGCTTCACAACCCGGAGCTCCGCGAACAGTTGGCCGATAATGGCTACGAGGAACTCGTTGCGGGCCCGGACGCCGAAACGTTCCAGACCAAGCTCTCTGGCTTCGTCGAAGGTGTTGAAGACACGACACGGGAGAAACGGACCATCTCGTTGAAGCACGGTCCCAACGATTTCAACATCCTCCAGCAAAACGGTCACCAGCCGCCAAGCAAGGCAGATGTCCTGCTGATTCTGCCGTGCAGCCAGGAGAAACCCTACTCCGATTCTCGGACACAGCAGGCGGTACTCTCTCCGCTTGAGGAACACCGGGACCGGTTCCACAAGATATCCGTCTCAGGGCTGTACGGCCCTGTGCCAGAGGAGTTCGAGGAGGCGGACCCGGTGATGAGTTACGAGTATGTTCTCACAACTGCGGACGACGACCAAGTCGAACTCGTTGCGAACCGGCTCGCCCAGTACCTGGACCGATTCGGTGAACAGTTCGACCACATCTTGGCCTATACGACGAGCAAAGCATATCGCCGTGCTATCAACGAGGCATTCACCCGGTATGGTCGCGGTGAGATATACCCGTCTGACCCGCGAGCCCTCCAACTGACCGAGCATTTCCGCGGCGAAAACATCAACGAACTCGTCGGGTATTTTGACAGTATCGACGGGTAGCGTGCGTCGGGAACGCGTTGAACCGCTGGAGACCGCCGGGGCGAATCTCTACTCAGTCGATAGTTTGATTAGGTCTCGGTCTGCTCCCTTGATCAAGGACAAGTATGTCGTCTCTACTCATTCAGTCATGCTCAGCAACCAAGCAAGACGTCGAAAAACCGGTGCAGGCACTCGATTTGTACGATGGATACTTCTTCAGGATCATCAAGAAAGCAGTGCGCGCGGGCCGGTTCCAACCCGGACTTGACATCATAATTATATCAGCAAAACATGGTGTCGTCGAACCTGACGACGAAATTAGGTATTATGATCAACGGATGGACACAGAACGAGCCAAGGAACTGAACGATGCCGTCATCGATGCTATCGCGGACAAGGTGGCCAAGGAAGGCTACGAGAAGGTATGGGTCAACCTGGGGAAGGACTATCTCCCGGCTGTCGACGGACTTGAGTCTGCTGTCGATGTTCCGGTCGGTTATATCGAGGGTTGTGGTATCGGGATGAAAGGCAAGCGGCTGAAACACCTAGTATCCAGCAGCCGATCCATTCCGGTGCACGGTGACTGATAATATGGTGTCGTTTGATATCGTTGCTGAGGCTGGCGAGGCACGACGTGGCCAGCTCCAGATTAACGACCGCACTCTGGAGACGCCACACCTGTTCCCCGTCATCAACTTCTACGGCGGCGGCAACGAAGGCGCTCTATTCGGTGGCGGCGTCCACCGTACAGTCAAGGAATTCCTCGCTCATGACAACGAAGTCACCGGTGGTGAAGACTACAGCGACCTCTTCCGGGGTGTGATGACGTCGATATCCTCCCTCGCCGATTACGGTATTCGAGAAAAGAAACTGAACTGGTATCTGGATAACGAGATCCGCGAGTGGGACTGTTTCAGCGACTATGACGGGATGATCTTCGCTGACTCCGGCGGCTACAAAATCCTGAAGCAGGGTGGCCTAGAAGGCCAGGACTTTGAGAAGGACATTGACCAGGACAAGGCGCTGGATATACAGCTGGCTCTAGGACCAGACATCGTGGTCAACCTTGATCACCCTATCCATCCTGATGACGAATTCGAAGAGCGGATCGAAAAGATGGAGCAGACAGCTGCCAACGCTGCCCGGTTCGCAGAACGCCGTGATGAGGTTGACGGGGCCTGCTATCTCACGGTACACGGCTATTATGAAGCGATGCTCGAACGATCCTTCGACCTCATCGAAGACGAACTCGCAGAACCAATCCCCGAAGTGTTCGATGGGATTGCTTTGGGTAGCCTCGTCCCGCGGAAAGACAACGTTGAGGTTCTCGTCGAAGCAGTATCCGACTGTAAGAGGGAGATGCAACAGCGAGGGTATGACAATCTTCCTCTACACGTATTAGGAATCTCAGGAAACGCAATGCCGCTACTCGTTGCTGTAGGGGCCGATACCTTCGATTCTGCCTCCTACCTACACCAAGCGATCAACGGGAAGTACTGCGTCAACCTGTTCGAGACGGTCCCGGTTGACGAGGCAGACTTCGATGCCTGTGATTGCCGCATCTGTAACGACGATTTCCACCGGGCACGGATGCGGAACGAGATGGACGACCTGTACCAGAAGGACATTCTCGGTTCAGTGGCGGCGCACAACTTGGCAGTTCAGCAACGGGAGCTCCGGGAGTTCCGCCAGTTAATCGCTGAAGGAGACGAAGAAAAGGTCGCTGAATACCTTGAAGAGGCTGTGAAGGACCAGAAGGGTTTCCGCAAGTTCGTCTACCAGCTGATCAACGAACGGATGAACCCGTACTTCGAGAATACAGACACAACCTATGCATAAGACACCACAAGTCAACGAGGTCAACGAGTTCATCGAAATAGCAAGCGACTTCGAAGACCCGTTGGAGGTCATCAGAGAAGCACTATCGAATTCCTATGACGCAGACGCGACGCAGGTCGACATCAAGATCGAGCAGGATGACGAGGGACGGAATACATTGGTCATCAAAGACGACGGCCACGGGATGGACGAAGACGACCTGTCGTCGTTCTTCGACCTGGGGAACTCGAACAAGGACGACGCCATCGGGTACAAGGGTCACGGCACCAAGATCTACTACAAGAGCGACAAGATACGCGTCGAGACCGTCAAGGACGGGACGCGGATCGAATCGGTGATGGACCAGCCGTGGGCGAAACTGAACAACCGCGAACTCCCCACGTACTCGGTCGACACGACGGACGTCGAGGAGCCGTCACGCACACGGATCGAGGTCCACGGCTTCCGGGCTGGCCAGGGCTTTGACCCACAGCAGCTCACATACAACAAGATTGAGCATTACATCAAGTGGAAGACAATCGGTGGGTCGACGGCCTGGTACTTCAACGACGACTTCCACGAGATGGAGATTACCGTCGAGCTCTCACCCTCGATCGACGATACCCGGGACCCGATCAAGACCGATAACCGGTTGAAATTTCCTGCCGAAAATCTGGATCCGGACGGCGAGTTCGTCGCGGAAGAGATGTGCAAGCACTACCCGCCACGGGAGCTGACCGTCACACTCGATGACGGCTGTGAATTGACAATCGAGGTTGTCGGGATGGTCGGTGGGAAGGAAGCCCGGAATAAGCTGCCGACCTACGGGAAGCACTCCGCCCAGTTCGGTATTTGGCTGGCGAAAGACCACATCAAGGTTGAACGGTATAATGACGCTATCGGTGCGGACAACGAGTTCTTCCACTTCTTCTTTATTGCCAACTGTCAGGATCTGGAGCTCTCCGCCAATCGGGAGAAGATCCGGAACAAATCCGGGGACGTCTACCAAGCCATCACGGATGAGTTGGACCGGTACATGACCAAGGTGTGTCAGGAGTCGTGGTACCGGAACTACATCGAACGCCGCAAGGTCGAGGACAAGAAACGCAGTATCCGGTCACAGGAAAGTTCGCTCCAAGAACGGTTAGAACGCACAGAGGAGCAGGAAGGGCTATCGCCGTCAAACCCGGCTGAGGTCATCGCCGCATTAGAACGGTACAGCGCCAATGGTGCGCCTGAAAACATCCAAATTGCGGACTTCCAGATGGACGATGAGGTCAATGCGATCCTCGCTACCGACGACGGGTTCGACAATGCATCATTACAAGTGAAACTTAGCGACTTCTTTGAAGACGAGACACCGCTGACTAACATCGACCGATTCGTCTGCTGGAAGCTTGGGGACCTCGACGCGCTCACCAGAATTGAACGTTCCTCATATATGGGCGAATCAATCCGCTTTGACTTTCAGAATAACGAGATCAAGTACGGTGATGGAGACTCGGAGTCCATCTCTATTCTCGAATTAAACGGCAAGGTTACGTAGTCCGATCATATCGTTATTTTAAGAGATGGTCGATCCACGGAAGCTAATTACCTCTTAATTCGATTATACGATTGTCCTTGAAACATTTGGAGAGACATCTTCTCTCCACCAAAATAATTCCAGAGTGGCTTGAAACGGTCATTTTATTTCGCCTCGCTATGGGCGGAGGCGAGTTCTAATGAGACTCTCGATACAAGTTATCGATCAGGATGGGAACGAACAGACAATTTCCGGCGTCAAGCGGGATGACTGGGAAAATATGAATGATCCCTGTCCGGAGTGTGGAGGGCTTGAGTTCAACCATTTTTCAGCATCTGGCGGACATTACGGCTCACGTGATACTGCTGTCGTGATGCGTTCTGATTTTTGGGATGCTGACCGATCCCTATACACACGTTGCCGTGACTGCCGCGAGATACTCTACAAGCATCCTGCATTCGATCTTCTCTTTCTTTCGGATGATAGTGAGGAAATCCCTTTAGACTTCTAACCTCTCCTCACTAGAGCTTGAGGTCCTCGTACATCCGGTCAAGGATCGCCAGCGCCGACTGAAACTGGGCGTAGTTTTCGCGCATATACTCGACCGTCTCTGCTCTCGGGATAACCGGGTACCCCTCGACGTGCTCGATGTCGAGAGACGGCCCTGGCTCGAGGACGATCTGTAGCGGTCCGTCCAGCTCGTGTCGGGGCTGTCGTTCGAATGCGGTCGGGAGGTCGAACGATTCGAAAAATGTCTCCCAGGCGTCGACGTCCTGCTCACGAACAGTGAGGAACAGTGGATAGTCGTCGGGCTCGCGACCGACCTGGTAGCCGCCCTGAGTCCACACATAGACGGCGTCGATCCGTGTGAACGCGAACGGCCAGTCACTAAACTGTGGGATGACGTATGTTTCCTCGATGGAGGGTGGACTGACGCCGGCGCTGGCAGCGACGAGCTCGAGCGCTGCGTCGTGTACGCGCTCGTCGACGTCAGTGAGGCCGTCGTCATAGGAAACGTAGCCTGCGTCTTCCAGCCGATTGACGGCCTGTCTCACTGTCTCGTAGGGCGTGTGGAGGTGTTGGGCGACACGGCGGATGGAGTCACCACTCTCGATGGTGAGGATGACCTGCGCCGCGGTGTCGTCGAGAACCTCATACATCTGGTGGTTACCAATAATCCGGTAACAGTTAAAAGCCTTACTAGAGTACGGGGTAGAACGGCTCTGTCTGAGTTCTATCACTCAGGACTCTCCAATTGAATGACCGAAGAATGTAGATCTCATAGCCAATCTACATAATGTGGATAATGTAGATAATGCAAATTGGACTTCTTCAATTGGTTCGTGTGGGTGGCAAAGATTGCGATGAATACGTATGAAATGCTGATAATCTAAATTATGTAGATTGCGTAGGGTCGACGGTGGTTATGACAATTGAGATTGTGCCAACAATCTACATAATGTACAAAATGTAAGTTGTGTAGATAGCGTACGCAATCTGTCTGACACAGAATTAAGATGGACGAGCTTCATTGACCGCGTATGACCAGTGCAAAACGTACACTATCGACAAAACTCGCGCAACCTTCAACATCTACCCAATGTACATTACCTACAAAATGTACAAAATCCACTTCTTACGGGGTGCTGAGCTATGAGTGCTGACGAGTTTGAAGGGCTCCCCGGAGCAGCTGTCTCGTTGCTCAAGGGAGGGGTAGGGAAATCCACGATCGCGCTCAACATCGCTGATCGACTCGCTGCTCGTGGCCATGAGACGGTACTATTGGATCTGGATAAGGACGGACACATGACGACCCAGTTGGGATACGACGATGCGTACGACCGAGATGCGAACCTCGGTGACGCCCTTATCGATGGTGAGGACCCCGAAGACCTGCTTATCGAGACGGACTTCGGCGTTCACCTCCTCCCGTCGAGTAACGAGCTCGAGAATGTTGAGACGAGGCTGAAGGACGAACGGTTCGCAGATGTGAAGCTTCGGCGGAACGTTGTCGATCCGCTCATTCAAAACGGATACGACTACGTGATAATTGATGCCGCAGGCGGCCGTGGGAAACTCTCCGACAACGCCCTCATCGCCGTCCAGCGCGTCATAATCCCGCTAATCCCGCGTGCTGGCTCGATCAACGGCCTCAATAAGATGATTGAACGCCAGATCTCCCCAATCCGGCAGAATATCGGGTTGGATATCCTCGCAGTCACTCCGAATATGATTCGCGAAACAATGGGACAACGCAACGAGCATCGGACTCTCGTTGAAAATCTCAACCGGGAGTTCGGTTCATTCGTCCCCGAGTACGCTCGTGTGGACCCGGAGATCTTCGATGCCCTCGATGATTCGGGACGCACCATCGATAGTATTCCGAAGCCAGGGATTCGCGAACGGACCGCAATTTCCCGCGCGTTCAAGCAAGGAATGCCGGTCTCGGAGTTCGACGAAGATTGTGACCAGATCCCGAATTTCGACCACTTAGCGGACCTCGTGGAGGAACACAGCCATGCCTAATGAGGACGACCGTTTCGGGGACGTCGCTGAACAGCTCAAACAAACGGAGGAAGGAGCCGAATCGGATGACGACGAACGTACTGACACCCAGGATGAACCGCAACCGGATGAAGAGATAATTCCTGAGGACACAGAGTCGGAGACTGAGTCCATTCCTGAGCAGGATGAGGAGGATGTGGACGAATCCACCGGTGGACCGGCCTTCTCCTTTGATGAGACCGATATGCACGGCTTCTATGTCCGGGAGGACACGTGGAATGGCGTCACCCGGATGCGATCATCGGTAACTGCTGCGTGCTCTATGTTTGATGTTCCCGAATTTGAGGGAAGAGAGTTTCAAGATGCGTGTCTCCGGGTAATTGCGGACCACGGTGATGAGGTCGCCCTCCAGATCCTCCGGGAGCGTGGTATCGAAGCCGATGAGGAACGTGTCCAGGAAGTTGTGGAGATGCTGAGCGAGCAAGCTACGAACGACTAACATTGGATTTGGCTGATTTTCCTCACCATTCAGATTTTGTGCGCATTGTACATTATGTAGATTGTGTAGCAAGCCATCTGCTTGCAGTCTCGCGATTATTCTCGGAACCGGGTCCGAACGGCGGTCGCGGTTTTGGTATAGCGGTATATGATTTATACCGTTGGCCAAATCCGAATTTCGGGGGATAGAACCTCTCTATCATAGGAAAAATGGTTATGAGACTTCTGTCACCGGTGGTCCTGATTACGCCGGTAATCACGACCACTTTGAAGTACCCCGGCGCCGTCGGTGAAGCACGAATGCTGCAACCGCCTCACGACGACGCTTCCCCCAGGGTAGAGGACCCGAGACCGGGGCTGCAGGACGGTGGAGGGCCGGTGAATGCCTGACCGAGCGCTTTCGACGCCGCTCGACGACAGCTTCGAGCGCTACCTCCAAGACAAGGGGAAAGGCCGGGGCGGCGGCGGTGGGAACTATCGACGTAACGCTGCACGCGAGCTCGAACGGTTCGCCGAGTGGGCCGCCGGCGACCGCGGCGCCGACGACTGGACCGGGATCGCCGACGACGTCGGCCGCGAGCCGACCTTCGACGATCTCGACGAACGCGTGTTCCGGGAGTACGCCCGACATCTCGGTGGAGATCGGGGACTCAAGCAGAACACAGTACAAACCTATTACCGCTATATCTCTGCGTGGTGTGGCTGGTGCGTCAACGAGGGATATCTTGAGGCCCACTACGCGCAGCGAGCGAGTGCGATGGCGCCGCTGCCGGAGGACGACGGTCGCAAGCCCGGCGACCAGCAGGCCTGGACGTCCGAACAGCGCCACGCCCTCACCCGTCACGTCGACGAACGGGCCCGCGACGCCGTCGAGGCGTACACGACACTCCCGGAGGATACTGATCCCCTCGACAAGCAGCGAGCACGCTACGCGGCGTTGAAGGCGGCTCGTGACCGGGCGCTGGTGTTTGTCCTCGCGTACACCGCCGTCCGCGTTGGCGAACTCCTCCGCGATCCGAACGACCCGCGCCGGCGCGGCGTCCGCTGGGAGGACCTCTCCGTCGACGACGGGAGTATGGACGTCTACCGGAAGAAACAGCAATGGGATGCCGCGAGCCTTCCCGATCCGGTGATCTCGCCGTTGCGAAGCTATCGCCAGTTGATGGACCCACCAACGGAGCGCTGGCCGGTGTTTCCGACGTTCGACCAACGGACGCTCGCAGGGCTCGTCCGGGAAAACCTCGCCGAACGAGGGGAACGCCCAGAAGCAATCATTGAACGCCGTGCGGAGTACGCTCGCGACCTGCTGCTGGCGCTCGATGAGGACATTCGGCCGCCGTCGATCACGACGGACGGCGCACGGTCGATTCTCCAACGACTCTCGGAGGCCGCGGAGATCGACATCGACCATCCGAAACACGATTATCTTGCTCCGCACGGTGGCCGTCGTGGCATGGGCGAGGTTCTGGTCCGGGCATTCGGATATACTGTGGCGGCCCGATATCTCGATAATTCTGAGGAGATGGTTCGTGAGCGGTACTCGCATATCGAGGCTGGTGAGTTAGGTGATGTCGCTACTGAGGCCCTTGAGGAGATCGATAGTGTACCGCAGTAACTTATTTCGAGTGAGAGGGGTAGACCGTCGCGTTCACACCGCGTCGACGGTGAACAGCGAGTCGTCGCTGAGGACGACCTGTACCCGGCGGTGCCAGGCGTCAGCGAAAGCCTCTCGTTGCTGGTCAGTTGCCGATTCGTCGAGAATCCCTTGGAGGTTCCCGATTGCGGGTCCACCGTCAGGAACGTCGCTGACGTGGTAGGTCACTTCGACGGTCTCGTCCGTGTCGGTTCGCCGGAACCGGAACGTCGGGTCCGCCGTGTCCGGGTCGAACGCGTCGAAGCGCAGGAGGTCGCGGCGGCCGCCATAGCCGCCGGCGAGCCCGCTGAATCCGTCATCGCCGGTCGCGCCAGTCACGTACGAGATGATGCGGCTCATCACGCCGTACGCGGCATCGTCCTGCGGGCCGGCCGTCTGGACCTCGATTTCGCTCCGGACTGGATAGTCGTCGGGATACAGGGCGTCGAGCCCGAGCTGGACGATCCGATAGGCACCCGAGGCTGTCGGACAGGAGTGTCCGGCTTCTTTCACCGCGTCCCGGTAGGTGACGACGAACGGCTCGCCCGGTTCGAGGACGCCGAGGGCCTCCGCGACGGGGTCGCGGATTTCGATCGGGTCGGCGTCGTAGTCGACCTGCCAATTGGTTCTCGTCTGGGTCGTGTCAGTCGCAGTCGAATTCGATGTCATGAGTTGTGGTTGTGATCGTGTCTCGTGGTCAGTAGCGGAGCAGTCGCATCCCGTTGAGGATGACGAGGAGGACGCTGGCCTCGTGGACCAGCATTCCCGACGCGAGGGTGACGTAGCTGGTGAGCACGCCCGCGAGGAGGACGGTCACGGTCAGCACCGCGAGCCCGACGTTCTCGAGGACGTTCCAGCGCGTCGCCTTGCTGAGTTTGACCGCGTACGGGATGCGTTCGAGGTCGTCGGCCATCAACGCCATGTCAGCCGTTTCGATAGCGGTGTCCGTTCCCGCAGCACCCATCGCGATGCCGACATCGGCAGTGGCCAGCGATGGCGCGTCGTTGATGCCGTCGCCGACCATCGCGACGACGTGGCCGTCGGCCTGGTAGCCCTCGATGACGGACTGCTTGTCCTCGGGGAGGAGTTCGGCACGGTACTCGTCGATACCGACCTCCTCGGCAACGGCAGCGGCCGTCCGCTCGTTGTCGCCGGTGAGCATCACCGTCTCGATGCCAGCGTCTTGGAGCGCCGCGACGACCCCAGGAGCGGCCTCCCGGAGCTCGTCCCGCATCGCAATCGCGCCGATGATGTCCCCGTCCCGAACGACGTGGACGACTGTCTCGCCGCGCCCCTCACGCTCGCGGACGTAGTCGGCGACCCGATCGGGGACATCGACGTCGCGGTCGTCCAGCAGCGCGCGGTTGCCGACGACGACTTCCTGGCCATCGGCATGGGCGATGACGCCCTTGCCGGCGACCACGTCGAAGTCGTCGGGATCGGGGACCGACCTGCGCCCCACGTCCGTATCGTCCGCTTGGGCGACCGTCGCTCCACCGTCCGTCGCAGCCGTCTGGCGTTCGCGGGCCATGTCGACGATGGCGTCCGCGAGGTGGTGTTCGCTCTTCTTCTCGGCGGTCGCTGCGAGCGAGAGGACGTCGGCGGCGGCGACGCCGAACCCCTCGATACCGGAGACGGTGGTCTCGCCCTTCGTGAGCGTCCCCGTCTTGTCGAAGGCGACGAGATCGATCTTGCCGGCGCGTTCGAGGTGTTCGCCGCCCTTCATCAGCACGCCCGACCGGGCGGCGTTACCGATGGCCGAGACGATGCTGACCGGTGGCCCGATGACCAGCGCGCCCGGACAGCCGATGACCAGCAGCGTCAGCGACAGGATCGCGTTCTGCGTGACCGCGTACGCGCCGATAGCCAGGGCAATGACGGCCGGCGTGTAGTACTTCGCGAACCGGTCGATGAGACTCTCCGTGGGCGACTGAGCCTCCTGGGCCTCCTCGACGCGACGGATGATCCGTTCGAGAGTCGTATCCGATCCCGCTCCCGTCGTCCGGATTTCTAGCGCGCCCTCCTGGTTGACCGTCCCGGCGTACACCTCGTCGCTGTCGGCCTTGTGGACGGGCGCGCTCTCGCCGGTGACCGGCGCCTGGTTGACTGCGCTCTCGCCGTCGACGACGGTTCCGTCGACCGGGATCTTCCCGCCCGGCTTTACGACGACGACTTCGCCCTCTTCGACATCGCGGGCGGAGACCTTTTGGAGTGTCCCGTCGCGACGGACGGTCGCCGTGTCGGGCGTCATCTCCAGTAGCTCCTGAAGTGCCGTCCGGGTCTTCCGCATCGTCCGGCCTTCGAGGTAGCTGCCAAGGCTGAACAGGAAGACGACGGCGGCGGCTTCCCAGTACTCCCCGATGACGATAGCACCGATGGCGGCCAGCGTCACCAGCGTCTTGATGCCGAGCGTCCGGTTGGTGACCTCGTGGTAAGCGGTCTTGGCGATGTCGTAGCCACCCACGACCGTCGCGAGGACGAGGATGGCGGCGCTTGCCATCTCGAAACTCGTGAGGTAGCCGAGACTCCAGCCACCGCCGTACAGCAGGCCGCTTGTCGCCGTGACGATGGCCTTCCGGTGGTTCCGGTAGTACTGCGTGATCGATTGTTTGTTCATAGTGTTAGGCGGGCTGGGGAGTGTACCCCTGGTTTTCGATGGTCTCTGCGAAGGCGTCGGGGTCAGCGACGCTGTCGTCGTACTCGATCTCGACGCGGCCGGTCGCGTAGTGGACTTCGACGTGCTGGACGCCGTCGACGTTCGACAGGGCGCGTTCGACGGTACTCGCGCAGGTCGGGCAGTCGAAGTCGAGGACGCGGAATTGGGTTGTGTCGCTCATTACAGTTTGAGATAGTGCCCGTACCTCAATAAGTATTTTTTATATGATATGTTTGAATTCGGATACGAGTCGTTGGAACAGTCAAACGGGTCGTCTAGGGCTTTCGCTATCGCGGGTCCATCCTGTACTGGATACCTCGACAGACACCTACCCGACTCCTGCCCCGCTACCTTTTCCCGCGTGCTCGCGCTCAGTCCTCGTATGAGTGATTCCGATACCGACCACCGTCTCGACGACATCGCGGTGCGAGACACTCGGATTTCGGACGCCATCGACGAGCCGATGCGGGCGATGGTCCTCGACATTCTGTCCGAGGAAGCCCTAACTGCGACCGAGGTCCACGAACGCCTCGACGATCGCGGCATCGACCGGACGGAGAACACGGTCCGCCATCACATCAACGAGCTCCGGGATGCGGGCCTCGTCGACGTCGTTCGCTTCGAGGAGGGGCGTGGTGGGACGACGAAGTACTACCACGCGAACACGATCGTCCTCTCGTACTCACTACCAGATTCGGCCGACGCCGCCGTCGAGGAGATGATCGACGCTGCCCAGCCCCAGATCACGGACGCGCTCACTACGCTCACCGACGAGTACGACGACGCTATTGAGGAGATCGTCGAGGATATGCAGCCCTGCGAGCACTGCCAGACCCAGAAGTACGAGACGTACGTTCTTCTGACCGTCCTGCGACGTGCGTTCGTTCGCGCCCACAGAAATTCCTGAGGGGGAACCACCCCTACGCTGGCAGGGTCTTAGAAGGAGAACCGATCACGCGCGGATTGCATCGCGAGGCGAGTCAGGAGTCGCGCAGGGCCACGCTTTGGGAGGTCCCGTACAGTCTCGATGCTGGTCGGCGGTTCACTACCACCAATGTCTAACTCCCAGCCTGTCTCGTCCATGAAGCGTTCGACAGCCTGATTTACTCGCTGTCGCACGTCGTCCGAGTCCATTGTCTCGGGCACACCATTCCGGAGGACGACGTCGCCGTCAACGATCACTGTCTCGACGTCGGCCGGGACCGCGTTGTTCACGACGTGTGCGGGAACGTTGGTCAGTGGCGTGAACTTCGGTTTGTCGACGTCGAGGAGGATAATATCCGCGCGCTTTCCCGCTTCGATACTGCCGATCTCGTCGCCCATCCCCAGCGCGCGTGCGCCCTCGATAGTGAGCATTCGTATCAGTTCCATCGAGTCGAACTGCCCGGCTGAACGCTTGAGATTTGCCGCCAGCCGAGCTTGCCGCGCTTCACCGAACATGCTGTACGAGTCGTGCCAGTAGTGGTCGTCAATCCCTACTCCGACGTCGACGCCGGCGGCTCGAAGCTCGGGAACGGGCGTCCACTGCGTCTCCCCGTCCGGATTCCAGTAACAGAAGACGGACGGGCAGTGCGCAACAGCCGCGTCCGCCTCGGCGGTTCGCTGGATGTCCTCTTCGTCGCCGAGGCGGAAGTGAGCAGCGACCAGTCGGTCGTCCAGGAGTCCAACGTCGTCGAGCAATCCTACCGAGTCCTCGCCACCGTTCGCTCGTGCCATCGTGTTACTCTCCTCGAGTTCGAGCAAGTGCGTGTGGACGAGCAGGTCCGGATACTCTGCGGCGAGGGATGCGGTCCGTTCCCACAGCTGCCGGGTACACGACCAGTCGTCGTGCGGGCAGATCGTCGCCCTGATTCGGCCGTCGTACGTGTCGTGGTACGTTTCGACGAACTCGCGAGCACGGGAGAACTGCTGATCGACTGGTTGGTCCCAGAAGAGGTCCGAGATCGCCGGGCCGAAAAATCCGCGGAGCCCTGCTTCCCCGAACGCCTCTGCACCTGCGGCAGGCCGTGCGTCCATCGAGTTCACGGTCGTGACACCGCCCAAGAGGAAATTGAGCGCTGCGAGCTCGACGCCTGCCTCGACGAGGTACTCGAATTCGCCGTTCCCTAATCTGTTAAACAAGGCCGTCCCACTCCCAAGCATCTCCGTCAGCTCGAGTTCGCTAAACGCACCGATGAGCGGTGTCATCTCCAAGTGCGTGTGGGCGTTCACCAACCCCGGCATCACCAGTTTCCCGTTCCCGTCGATAACGGTGGACGCTTCTAATTCTCCGTCTCCTGCACGTGATGGTCGGACTTCTTCGATACAGCCATCGGTGATGCATACTGTGCCGCGCTCGTACAGGCGGTTCCGCTCGTCGGCTGTGAGAACGAGTGCATCATGGATTGCCAGATCGACAGCCATCGTAAATTAGGAAGTGGATGTGACAGTTACCGTACTGGACAACCGAGCAGGCCGGCGAAGGCTGTTCTTCCAGGTGGTGTTCCCCTCATTTGGGATATCATCGGTCTCTACTGGTCCCATTAGCCTCTAATACGTCGGCGTGATTTAATCAGATTCCCCTTTTGAATCTGAAGTCGGATTCCGTGGAGCTTGTGGAGGTTTGCAATGTTTTCCCCTCTTCACGATAGATCATCTATGGCCGACGGTTACGATGCCATAGTACTGATACCCTCATAGGCAGTATATTCTAATCAAAACCGCAATAGATGATCCCTACAATGATACACCTATGCAGGCGACGATAATCGACGGAGTTCTTGAATCCCTTCGTATCGGTGTCGGATTTCTCTGGACGGCGGCGTGGGCGATCATCATGGGCCTCACGATTACGAGTCTCGTCCAGGTCTACGTCTCGAAGGAGCGGATGGCACAGGTGCTGGGTGAGGGCGATCTAACTGGACTTACCAAGGCGACTGTGTTCGGAGCAGCAAGCAGTGGCTGTAGTTTCGGCGCCGTCGCCATCGGGAAGGGCCTGTTCAAGAAGGGGGCGCACGCGGTGAACTTCCTCGCGTTCATGTTCGCGTCGACGAACCTCATCGTCGAACTAGGGCTGATGATTCTCATCCTGCTTGGCTGGGAGTTCCTCGTCGCGGAACTGCTCGGCGGCCTGATTCTCATCGCCGTCATGGCCGCCATCGTCCACCTCACGCTTCCCGAAAACCTGTTTAACGAAGTCCGCGAGAAGCTCAACGAGCGCGACCGCCAGGCGGGCGTCACGGAAGATCCCACCTGCGGGATGGAGGGGAAAGACGAGTACACGCTCACGACCGACGGCGGTGAGACGCTCAAATTCTGCTCGGAGGGCTGTATGGAGACCTATCGCCAGGAGACGTCGAGTAGCGGCGGGTGGCGTGACGAGTTGCTGTCGTGGGGTGGCTGGTACAAGGTCGGGAATCAGTACCGCAAGGAGTGGTCGATGATCTGGAAAGACATCGTCGCCGGCTTCCTTATTTCTGGGTTCGTCATCGTCTTCGTCCCGCAGTGGGTGTGGAACACGCTGTTCATTCAGGGCGACGGCCTGCTCGTGACTGCCGAGAACGCCGTCATGGGCGTCATCATCGCCGTCCTCAGTTTCGTCGGCAGTATGGGCAACGTCCCGTTCGCCGTCGCGCTCTGGGGTGGTGGCGTCAGCTTCGCCGGGATCATCGCGTTCGTCTACGCCGACCTCATCACCGTGCCCGTCCTGAACGTCTACCGGAAGTACTACGGCTGGAAGGTGATGCTGTACATCCTCGGCGTCTTCTTCGTCACGATGGCGTTCACCGGCTTCCTCATGGAGCTGCTGTTCGACGCGCTGGGTATCGTTCCAGATCTGGCGGGCGGCGAGACGGCGACTGAACAGACGTACTTCGAGCTCAACTACACGTTCTACCTCAATATTATCGCCTTTGCGCTCTCCGGGTTCCTTCTGTATGTCTACCGGCGGGGACTCGGCGCACCAGGTCAGTATCGAGATCCGGTGTGCGGGATGCGAACCGACGATGAGGGCCCGAGTGCGTCCCACGATGGGACGACGTACTATTTTTGCTCAAAGAAATGCAAGCGTACGTTCGAAGAAGAACCAACGGAATTTACTAATCAAAGCCCGCAAATATCGAGCCACGATCACGATCATGACCACTGATGATCGCACTGTGGTTCATCCGCTGTGATGGGGTTCATCATCACAGTTTCAATCCGCAATTGTCACACCTACTGCG
Source organism: Halorussus halobius (assembly GCF_004765805.1). Taxonomy (GTDB): domain Archaea; phylum Halobacteriota; class Halobacteria; order Halobacteriales; family Haladaptataceae; genus Halorussus; species Halorussus halobius. The sequence continues at coordinate 68,213 of NZ_SBIU01000007.1, forward strand.
CTCAAATAGACGGTATGAATAGTCAAATCCCGCAACTCGGGGCTGTCATATGAATCGCCGTCGAGCAGATACTGTCGTCGGTGTGCTTCTCGGGTTCGTTCTCCTGGCCGGCGGGGTACTCAGTTGGCGGGCCTATCAACAGCGTCGGGCTATCGAGCAATCGATGGGGTCAATGATGGGTTCATCTATGGGAACGATGCACGGCCCAGACCCCCTCTGGTACGTGGTTGGAACCCTGCTGGTTGCTGGCGTTATCGGTGGCGTCTATTACGTGGTCCGGGGAGAACTCACCGATCCAGAAGTGGCCGACACAACGGTGCCTGTCGATCCTGCACAGACATCGGCGGCAACAGCTACGTCGATGGATGATGACGCTGCACCGGCGACGTCTATCAATCCTGAATCGGACCCCCAAGCACGCGTTCTCGATCTCTTACCGGATGATGAACGACGCGTCCTCGAACCCGTCCTGAACTCCCCCGGAATCACGCAGATTGAACTTCGGGATCGATCTGAGTTCTCGAAGAGTAAAGTAAGCCAGACCGTGAGTTCACTCGAGGAGCGAGGTCTGCTGTATCGGGAACGACAGGGTCGGACCTATCGTGTGTATCCGAGTGATGACCTTCGGCAGCAACAACCGGGAAAATAGTCGCTATCTATCGGGCGCTCTCCCTCTCGAATTCCGTAGGTATGAACGGTCTCCCTCGAGCAAAACGGTTAGAAGATGTTATAGACGTTCTCGAACGTTCTCCTGTATGGATTCACACCCATGTCGATAACTCCCGAGCAGGCCTACGAGTAACCGAGGAGAGAGACAATGACCAACTTCAAACTCGGCCGGTGGCTGCTCGTGGCGCTCGCGATTGTCGGACTCGCGTTCGCCGCACCGGCAGTCAGCGCACACGACAACGCAACGACCGCTGACGACGCGCCTACGGACAATGCCACCGCAGATGAATGGGCCACTTGGATGGAGGCACAGATGACCGAACACATGGGCCCGGGTAGCGTCGAGTGGATGGAGTCGCACATGGGTGTGACCGTCGACGAGATGGCCCAGGACATGGCTGACGGGGAATACCACGACGGGGCTGACGACGGCTACAACGGCGGGATGTACGGGCAGGGCCACTGCTGACGGCTCTGGCCGTTTCGATCGCTCCAATCGAACACCACAACTCACCAACGCAAGATAATGACGCAACTCACCACTCACATCGGACGCACTGCTCGGCGACTCGCGATCCTCGCCGTCCCGCTGCTAGTTGCGGCGACTGGACCGGCTGTTGCCCACGGTAGTGGGAGCTACGGCGGCGGCATGATGGGGGGCGGCTGGGGCCTCTTCGGTGGAGCGATGGGGCTCTGGGGGTTCCTCTGGATGGGGCTCCTCATCGCCGTTCCGCTCTACATTGTCTATGCGCTCCTCAATCGAGGCTCCGGTGGGAACGAAGAGCAGTCGCTGTCGGTTCTCCGTGAGCGCTACGCCCGCGGAGAGCTCTCGGATGACGAATTCGATCGGCGGCGAGAACAGCTCGAACGCACCGGATGACTGGAGCAGCTGCTGTTCCAGCCGATACATCATATTCCCAACGGCCGCCGTTGCGGCACCCAACCGTTAACCCCGTAGACGGGGTATGATACTTCATGGAATACACAATACAGACTTCAGTCACCGGTGAGTTCGACGACGTCGTCGACACGACGATTGCGGCGCTCAAAGACGAAGGATTCGGCGTCCTCTGTGACATCGACGTCCAAGCGACGCTCGAGGAGAAACTCGGCGAGGAGTTTCGACAGTACTGCATCCTCGGTGCGTGCAACCCGGGGCTGGCACACGAGGGCCTGAACGAAGAGATCGAACTCGGCGCACTCCTCCCGTGTAACGTCATTGTCTACGAAACCGACGGCGGCGAGGTCATGGTGAGTGCCGTCGACCCACAACAGCTCGTCGGCATCGCCGACAACGAGGCACTCGACTCGATCGCGAACGAGGTCCACGACCGGTTCGAACGCGTTCTCGCCAGCGTCGCGGACGAACTCGAATCATCGACCGAGATCTGAACCATGACATCATCAAACCAACTCGACACCACAACCATCGTCCTCCTCATCCTCGGGGCGATCATCGTCCTCCCCTTGCTCACGATGGGGATGGGATTCGGCGGGATGATGGGATACGGTGGAATGATGGGTGGATACGGGACGACCAGCGGCTGGTGGCCACTCGTCGGGATGCTCGTCCAGCTGGTCTTCCTCCTCCTCCTGCTCGGTGGCGGATATCTCGTCTTCCGTCGCGTGACGGCATCGCAGTCGTCGCGGAATCCCGCAATGGAGGAGCTGCGTATGGCATACGCCCGCGGAGATCTCACCGAGGAAGAGTTCGAGGCGCGTCGGAACAAGCTCGAACGCTCGGAGTGACGGTCCGACCACCAACCTCCGGCGTTACTCACGTCCGGCCCCTTGGAATCCGAAATCTGTGACCCTCACAGCTTTCGGATGTGAATAGAAGTGTGCTAAAAGCATAAGACCATACTAGCTACTATGACGGAAGTTATCCTGTTCACACAGGAGACTTGTGGAGCGTGCGCAACGCAGCGAGAGAAAAACGAGGGTATCGAAGATGCGTATCCGGATGTCGAGTTCCGGGAGGTCGACATCCAGACCGATCTGGAGACGGCCGAGGAGTACGGTGTCCGAAAGACGCCAACGACGCTCGTGTATGCAAACGGGGAACAGACGGCCGAGTTCATCGGCATCGTCGACCGGGACGAATTGGAGGCTGCCATCGAGAGCGCCGGCCAGCAATCGCCCGGACTCACGAACCGGCTCGCCAGCATCATCCGTGGATAACAGAAGCCAACCAGCTACAATGACAGACTACAGTAGACGCCAGTTCCTGGGAGCGCTCGGTGCTGGCACAGTCGCGAGTGCGGGATTCACCCAACCAGTCGCCGCACAGGAGACGCCCGTCGTGAAGATGGGCAACAACTACTTCGACCCGATCGGGCTCCACGTCGAACCTGGCACGACCGTCCGCTTCGAGATAGCAGCCGGAGCTCACTCGGCGACGGCCTATCCGGACCGCGTTCCCGCCGACGCCACCGCCTTCGACAGCGGGACCATCTCGCAGGGGAGCTTCGAGCACACGTTCGAGGTGCCCGGAACGTACGACTACTACTGCATCCCTCACAAGACGGTCGGCATGGTCGGTCGCATCGTCGTTGGTAGCCCTGGCGGTCCAGCTGAAGACAGCCCGATCCCGGACGGCGAGGTCCCAGACAGCGAAACGATCGTCCAGAACGGCGCCGTTGCCGTCGGCTCGGACGTCGACGGCAGTGGGAGTACCGATGGCGGAATGATGGGTCCAGGGATGATGCACGGCCGGAACGGTGGATGGTTCGGTGGGCTGCCGTTCGTCGGCGGGGCACTCGGGATGCTGGGGCTGGTCGGCGGCTTCCTCTACTGGGCAATGGGTCGAGGCGATGCACCTCCAGAGAGTGACGATTCCGCTATGGAAACCCTCCAACGTCGTTACGCACGAGGCGAGATCGACGAAGAAGAGTTCCAGAAGCGTCGTGAACGGTTGGAGACTGGGAGTGAAGATCCATCTCGGTAAGGCGCGGTGTCGTCGCCATTTCTACACGCCCGAGGTCCCTCGCTCAGGAGTCCTTCGAAGACCTGTTCCTACGCCGCGGCACTTCTCCGCGGAACGTAAGCCGCACTCATCGGTGCCCAGAGAACGAGGGACACAGCAGCAACCAGAGTCCACCGAACCGTTTGCCCGATCAGACGGTCGTAGTGAAATCCGAGTCAAACTATCCAATTGAGCGAAGCTGGATATAGTGCTGTTTGGGTCTTCTCCCCTACAGTTACCGGAGTAAGTAGTCTACTGGCCTGATCTTACTTCTCCTGTGTAATTCGGTAGTAGACGCCGATTGTGAGGACAGCTACGAGGAGGAGGTATCCAGTAGCCCACACCAATGAGAGAGTCGTATCTACGTCCGTTGTGAGTCCGGTATCGACCATCACACGGACGGGCCAATAGCCGGGGAGTAGTTTCATCCACCATTCGGGCTCGGACTGGATGAACAGCGGATCCTGGAAGAGTCCGATATCGAGCATCGGGAGAATCAGCATTAGCCACATCCCGGCTAGGCGGTCGAAAACGGCCCCGACGAGCATCCCGATGAGACCATACGTGACCGAGACGACGAGCATCGCTGCGACGAACCACCAGAGATGCTCAGGCTGGAAATCGACGAGCATCACGCCGACTGAGACGCCGGTAACGATGAGAGTGATTGCTGCGAGGACCCCAAACCGGGCAGTGATTACCTGTCGTGCACGATAGCCGGCGACTGCCAGACGACCGTCTGTGTCTTTGGCTTCTCGCATCAGGAACAACCCGGCGAGTCCCGCGATGAGGGCGCTCGTAATCGGCGTCATAATCACGCCGTGGACCTCAGGCATCCCTCGCATGACCGTCACCGTCTCACCGTCGACGAGCGTCCGAACCGGCATCTCGACGTCCTGGGTGACTGCGAACGCCAACGTGATGAACGAGACCGGTAGGACGACCAGTAGAGCGACGAGGACGTAGTTTCGCGCCTGTTCTTTGATGCCGATTGTGAACGCCGTTGTCGTACGACTCATGCGGACCACCCACCACTGGTGCGCATCGTCACTCCGAACACTGCGGTGACGAGTACAAGCAGGACTAGCAGGTATCCGGCGACGAAGCCGAGATCACCCGTCGTATATGTGCCTTGGAACATCGCCTCCTGAAGGAGTTCCTTTGGATGATAGAGCGGGAAGTATTCCACGAACTCGGGAACGTCGGCGGCCAGCGGACTGTCGCCACTGAGGAACGCATCCATCATTGCAAGGAACACCACGACGAGCGAGCCTTCGAACAGTCGTGGAAGGAGCGCCCCGACGAGTGCGCCAAGAAACGCATAGACGAGGCCGGCAAGTACGAGGAATACGAACGTCAGGACAGGGGCTCCCGGTGAAATCGTCAGCCAGAGAACGCCGTAGTTTACGGCAGCCACGACAACGGTCACTCCTCCGAGCGCCGCTAATCGAGTCGCAAGCAGTGTTCGGGGTGGATAGCCTGTCTGAACGAGTCGCCGATCGGCTGCACGCGCACTAATCATCTGCGCGAGTCCCATCAGGCCGGCAATGATGGCGACCCCGAATATCGCTCCGAGAAGGCGACCTAGCTCGATCGGAATCGCCTCGACCGTCGGCATACTTGGTAACCCAGCCATTGCTTGTCCCCAGCCTTCGATAACGACAATCGGAAGGAGAAGTGCTAGGACAACATTCAGGGGGGTTCTGAGGAAGGTGGAGACGTTCGCCCGAATCCCCGTCCAAACCCTATTCATCGGTCTCTTCCCCCCGTTCACTGGCCGTTGCATCAGTCTCGCCTTCCTGGTCAGTCACGTCGTAGACCTGTCCGTCACGAACCTCATAGATGCGGTCGAGACGACTTTGCTCTTCGATCAGGTGTGAAATCATCGTGACAGCTGTTCCGTCGGCAGCGAGTTCCTCGGCGAGATCCCAGAACGTGAGATACGTTTCCCAGTCGAATCCAGTGTAGGGCTCGTCCAGCATGAGGACGTCCGGATCGTGCATCAGGGCGATACTGAGATTGATTTTCTGCCGGTTTCCACCACTGAGTTGGTCGATTCGGTAGTCAAGGTACTGCTCGAAATCGAGTTTCGACGCCAAGCGGTGTTTGGCCTCGTCGATTTCTTCGGCGGTCATTCCGTATCCGGAACCGAACAGTCGGAACGTCTCTCCGACCGTCAAGCGGTCGTAAAGCAGTGGTTCCTGTGGACACCAGCCAACGGTTCCCGTCCGTTCGACTGTTCCGGAATCCTGTTCGAGGACACCGACGAGGATGTTCATGAGCGTGGATTTGCCCGACCCGTTCGCGCCGACGATCCCGACGATTTCCCCCGTCCGAATTTCGAGATCGGCATCGGTGAGGACGGTCACTGACCGCGTAAATGGAAAACTCGATCCGTACGTTTTTTCAATCTCATTAGCACGGACGAGTACCTTGTTGCTTGTAGCTTCTCCTTTGGTGGTTGTGGACGCTTCCATAGGTGTATACACACGCTTCTAATTCACTGCGATTACTGTTTCAAATCAAAACTATTTGCAGCAAACTCGTAAGCAATCAGGAATTGAGTATACAGCTAATGCTAGACTCTAAGCATCAGATTTCTCTTGACTTTCTGTATACTGTTCCCTATACGTTGTTTCACAGTTCTCACTGCAAAACTGCTGGAGTGAACCACCGACACGGGTGGCTAGTCCGTCTTCACCGACAGTGGTTCCGCAATTTGCACATTTGAGTGCGGATTCAGTCCCCTCGGCATACGCTGATTGAGCAGCGTTCGACAGCAGTTGTACGTCGTATCGCCGCACGTCAGTCAGTGGTAGATATTGCTGCGCCCAGTTTCCGACTGTATTCCGCGGCGGCGTCGCAACAGCTACGATTTCGCCCTCCGCAGTTGTGAATACGTGTTCTACGGCTGGGGTCTCGAGGATCGATTCTCGAAGAGAATCCGTCTTTCCGAGCTCAGGCTGGAGGCGTACCATGACGTGTATCCGGTTTTCGTACTGTGTGAGGTCGAGATCAACGGTGAATCGACGAATGACATCTTCTTGCTCCAACTGACGGACGCGTGCTGAAACGGACGGGGGTGAAAGATTTACAGCCTCAGCAATAGTGCTGTAGGGTCGTCTCGCGTTCTCCGCTAAAAGACGGAGGATTTCGCGATCCGTGTCGTCAAGTTCTGGTTGGGTCATCGAAAGGCGGAATGGGGGTGGGTGTGGGGGAGCTACGACGCAGGTGTGGGGTGTGACGGTTAGACGTACTCCTCCGGTGTCGAGGTGAACGTCTCCTTGCAGCCCTCGGCACAGAAGTAGTACGTCTGACCGTCGTACTCAGCTGTGGCCGCCGGATCACTTTCATCGACGTCCATTCCACAGACTGGATCAGTTGCCATTCGGTTTCACCCCACATCAATGGTACGAGGGCCTGAATCAAGCAATTTGTTCTTAGCAATCCAAAGTCGGGATACATAGCGATTTGAGCCGTGCTGCACGGTTTGGCTTTTCTGACTCCACAATCAACGGTTAGTACCTCACAATCCCGAACTATCGTTCGAGTATACCAACGGATTCCTATCTGTGTCCTATATAAATACTGGAGTCTGAACCAATTCTAAACCTATGGGTCACGATCCACCACACGACAATCACGAGCAGTGAAGACCCCACAGGTCCATCCAAATTCGTGGATGCTCAAGCGTCGACGTGACGATCCGATTCTTTCTTGCGCCGTGCAAGTAGCAGTCAAGTAGTCTCTAGTTCCGCAACGAAGATAACGTGTCGCAGGAACGGCAGCGCGTGGTGAGCCTTCCGTACCTGCTCAGTAATCGCTGGGGGATCGAGATCATACGCTCCTAACAGTCGTTCAATGAGAGCCCGGAGCGGGCTCGTGAGTAGCTGGAGGTACAGCGTCGTCCACTTTCGGAAGCGTCCGACGCTGTGTTTCGTGATATCTTCGACCGCTTTGAGCTCAAAGCTCGTCTCGTCGAGAGCAGCTTTGTATCCTTCAACAGTACCCAAGGACGGCATATCCCACGCATCCGCAAATGAATCGACCAATCTCCGTTCCGTTTCAGTCACGTCTGACTGCATCACGAGATCGGAGACTACGAGAACCCCCTCGGGTTCGAGGGTATCTGCGACTGTAGCGAAAACGCGATTCCGCTCGGGGAGGTATACGAGTGCGTCGATGGCTGTACACGCGGTAAACGAGTCCCTGGTAAACGGGAGTTGTGTCGCGTCACCGATGATGAACTCGGAATCGAGGTGCTTACCCCGTGCGTTCTCGGTTGCCATCTGGATGTTGTACGGAACGAGGTCGACACCAGTGACGTTGAAGCCGAACTGATAGGCGAGGTGGAGGGCTGGACCCCCCCGACCGCAGCCGACATCGAGGAGGCGCACTCCGTCGGTTGTGGGTAGATGCGACGCGACCCTTGAGCCGACTTCCGTGACGAGGCGACGTTGACTCGAACCGGCTATATGTGGCTGGTACCACTCCGAGTAGCCGAGATTGAGGAACTCGTCAGTATCGAACAGGAGGTCGAACGCCCGCCAGATATCGGCTCGCTCGCCGCGGTAAGAAAACTGGTCGGTGATTCGGTGGCGGAGAGTACTCTGATCCATCGGCCACCTACTCGAGTTCGGAAACCTCCGAATAGCAGTACTCGGATTCGTCGCAGTACGCGAGGTCGGCACACCCGCGAGGACGCTGGTAGTCGATTCCCTTGTGCCGTCGGAGATACGTCACGTATCCGTCGTCGACGCGGTCCAGGATGTCGTGACAGATCCACTTCTCCCTAACCCACGTAGTGCCCAGATTTCGGTACGGACACAGGAAGATCGTCCGTTCGACCGAATCAACCTGTGGCGTCTCGACGATCCGGACACCGACAAGGCGATAGGCGATGCGAAGACGGGTAACGACCGATTCTGGCGTATTCGCGCCGAGGAAAAGGACGTATGCAAGCACGTATCCGAGATCGTGGAGGAGTCGTCGAATCATTGTTTAGGGTGTCGACTGCCGTCCCAAAGTATCTTGACCAGGTGTTTTCTGTTCAGATTTCGGTGTACACGTCACCTGTCTTTCCGCCGCCGAGTTTGTAGACGGTGAATGTGTCGGACTTCGTCCCGCCCATCCCCGGCGATCCAGCCGGCATCCCGGGCAACGCGATGCCGTCAATCGCCGGCTCTTCCTCGAGCATCGTCGCGATAACCTCGGCAGGAACATGTCCTTCGACGACGTACTCGTCGAGGACGAGTGTGTGACAGCTCTGTAGATCCGATGGAATACCGTGTTGGCGCTTGAGATCCGTCACGTCCTCGGTTTCGGTTTCCCCGAGCGTCGTGTCGAGCTGTTCCCGCAGGTACGACGCATATTTTCCACAACAGCTACAGCCTGGTGAACTGTATTGTTGGGCGTTCGTCACCGCTAGCGTTCCCTCGATATCCCACTCATCCCCACTCGATGACCCCAAACAACCGGCGGTTCCGAGTGCGACTGTCGTCGCACCGACCCGTAGTAGTTCGCGACGAGTTACGGCCCGTTCCATATGCTCGTCACTTGGCTCGGAAGTATTCAATTGTACGTCGACCTTTCCTGTGTATTGAGAACGGATTCAAGCACGACGGGGAAGGTGACTTTCAGTTCTGAGGAGGAAACCCCAAAGGTCAGAGTCCCGTATTCGTCTCTATGTGGCGACCCTCATCGGTCGAGGGTGCTGCCGTGACGGTTTTCCGTCAACGAGCATATCGGCCTTAAATTGCGCCCAACATGACCCAGAGCATGACTCGTCGCACCGACTCCGACACTTCACTCCTCGAAACTGTGGGAAATACGCTCTCGTCGAACTGATGCGACTCCAAACGACGTCTCCACTCTTTTCGAAATAGACGTGCTATAGCGAGTTACTTGCGATAAAAGCCTCAAGTCACCACCCCAGAGACTGTTCTCCCGGTTTCGATTCTTAACAGAAAGCACGGTAAATCGTCGTTACGTATAGATATGTATGAACTCCCCCAGCCATCTAGAAGTTCGAGAAGGTGCGGACATCAACCTGTACAACCAGATCCTCATTCCACTCTACGGAGCTGATATAAGGGACTCAGTGGTCCAATATGGCCTATCACTTGCAGAAACGTATGATGCGGCTCTCCACGTGTTATATATTCAAGATGAGGAACGCACGGAGGTGGAATCCGATCAAGTCACTAAACAAGAGGAATGGGACGCAGCAGCGGTAATTGAACCCGTGGTGGATCAGGCCCACTCGCTCGGACTCAATGTGATACCAGCAGTGGATAGTGGGCACTCTCCAGGTGTTATTCGGGAATACGCTGAGGAGAATGATATCGATTTGCTTGTCCACCAGAAACCTACACAGACTAGATTAGCACGAATTCTCCGGAGAGACGTCTCCAGCCACATCATTCAAAATATCTCTCTTCCTGTCTTGACGATACCTGATATGGATCCCTCTGATCCGGTAGGAGAGTTATCTACTAGTCAGTTCACAGATATTCTCGTGCCTACGGATGGATACGACGAGGCATCTGTGGCCTTCAAACATGGGCTACAAATTGCTAAACGGTATGATGCAACCCTACATGGACTTTTTATCATTTCCGAACAGTCCTATTCGAGTCGGCCTGGATTCACGTGGGAAGAGGTCACTGACTCTTGGGAACAGCGGGGAACTCGGCTCTTGGAGGACATTACGGAGAAGGCAGCGACCTTGGACGTTCCTGTCCGAACTACGTTGAGCTTTGGTCAACCTCAGCAGGAGATTCTCAAATACACTGAGGTGACTGACATCGACCTTGTTACAATGGGGACACGAGGATTGACTGGCATTCGTCGGCTATTACAGGGAAGCGTCGCAGCTCAAGTGATCGAGGAAGCAGATTACCCCGTTCTAACGATTAACCGAAGGACAGCTGAATTGAAAAAACACCCGTACACCTTTCTTCGAAAGACAAACCAGAATCGGAAGTCAAGGCTATATTGAAATATTATTTGTAATATACTAATTTCAGTCTTAAATTCGGAAATTCTAATTGCGTATTAATCCCCGTTTCTTCTACCAAACCAAAGAGTGTTAAGTTCGTTCTGCTGAATAAAGCGCGCGTACTGACCAGAAGGAAAACCAAGAAACGACAGGGCTACTCCTAAAAATCGTGTTTGTCTTCACGTTTAGGTGCATCAGATGGACGTTAGTGCGAGCAACGCGAAAAGTTAACTGGCAAATGGCTCCACGGACTGAGTTGTTGAACTAGTCGTCCATGCCGGATGGGGTTTGGCCCGTAGTCGATCCCGACGGTGCCGACCCTGCGGCAAACTTGTAAACGGCGACGAGTCCCCAAATCACCAAGCCGAGCAGGATGATGCCCGCCCTAATGTCGATGGGGACCACTGCAGCGTGTTCGATTGCTCCCTCGCTATCGACTGGGTGCCCGGCTCCCAGTAGCATGTCGAGCAGGCCGATCACGACGACGCCCAAGACAACCAGGCCACCGCCGACGTACATGGCGATTTGGTCTGCCGTTGATAAGTCACTCATTGGTAGTCACCCGAGGAGTTTCCGTAATCGCGTGTTCTCGAACAGTTCCATCTCACGCAGGCGGTTATCGACTGCCAGGACGCCGCCCGCTCCAAGTGCCACAATGGTTCCGAAGACCATGATCCCAAGGAGTTCACCCGTGACCATACCGTTGGCCCAGCCGCCACCGTAGCCGTTGATGAAGTAGAAGAACAGCATCATGAAGGCACCAAAGAAGGCGGCGGTCCTCGTGAGGACACCGAGTATCAGCCCGAGACCGATGGCGGTTTGCCCAAGCGGTACCGCCACGTTGACGAACGCCAACAGGATGCCGTCGCTGAACGGCGTGACGAAGGGGGCGAGAATCGTGCCCTGAGCGGCTCCGCCGACGAACCAGCTGGCGTCGAAGGGCCACGCCCAGATTTTGTCAAGGCCAGCGTGGAGCATCCACCACCCGGCGGTCAGCCGGAGCAGCAGGATCCAATACGACAACCAGGCTCCCGAGACCGAGAACGACGTCTCGGTTCCGAGAAAATTCGTACGGATGGATTGAGTTGACATGGCATACTTCACCTCACGGCTGATTTTGTCAGATGTAGTAAAAAAGATTGATGGTGTTCGTGATTTCTAAGAGTCGGGGCTCATTTCAGGAACGCGGATATCCGAGGTGAGTTGGATGATTCTCAAGAAGGAATTCGGTCACCCTCTACGGACTGATTGTGTGCTGGGGCGTGTAAGCGGGAACACTGATGAAGCCGAGCCCACCGAATTCTGGATCTCGGAAAATTCGCTTGAGGGACTCCATTTGCTGATTTAATCCTCTGTACTTACCGATCCTCCCAGTAGCTAACAGATTCTGAGAATTTAACTCGAGCGGATGTCAATTAATCAACTCCCATTGGTTAGTCATTCCTCCATAGACACGGTTTAAAACTCGTCGTCTCGAGAAAATACGGGCAAACAAAACAGGGTGGCGGAGGAGACGCAGTAGAACTGTACTCGGAGACCGGTCAACGTCTTCAATATCGATCCCGGCAGCGGCACGAATTGCTGCTCCCAGAACCTTGGGATTACGAGTTTCAAGAAAGTATCTCACAACTGTGGCGAAAATGTACTCCGTTTTCATCCTCTGATATAAACTGTCAGGAAAATTGTGTAATTGGCCGCTGTTAGCCAACTCTGCGGCCAAGAATCCCGATTCAACGGCCTGTGAGATCCCCTTTCCGGTGAGTCGGTTTGCGATACCTGCAGCATCACCCACCCGTACGACGGAATGCTCCGGTAGATAGGTTCTGTCGGGATCAAGGCTTGGTCCCTCGGGAATGATTGCGACGTTCGTCCGTTCCTGCGACGGGACTGGCCACCCATTCCGCTTACAGGCTTCCCTCAATGCCTTCATATAATCACTAGGCCGGTCACTGACCGTCCAGCCGATACCAACGTTGGCTCGTTGCGATGTCTTCGGGAATGCCCACGAGTACCCTGTATAGTTCTCCAGAATTATCCGGCTGTTCGGGTACAACTCGGTGAAGTCCCCTTCGACATCACTGTTAAGCGCTACCATATATCCTGAATACTCGTTGGTTGTTCCGAGCGCTTTACTAGAGAGTGATGGCTGACCGGTTGCATCAACGACGAGATCATACTCATCGGTGAACTCGTGGAAATCTGTCCGTGTGATAGACTGGTTTTCGTGGATGTCAACACCCTTCTCTGAGAGTTGTTCTGCCCAGGACTGCTCAACGACATTTCGGTCCGTTATATATGTATCCGCAGCAGGAAAGGTGCCGGCTCCAGTGCGGTGGCGATCGGCGTCGATTCCGTCATACACCTCCACTTCCATCGCTGGCAGCGGATTGAGAAAGCCGTTCTCTACAGTCGGCTCGAGTGGGATCTTCGATACCGCTGTCATCGCTTCTCCGCAATTAACGCGTTTGCTATCGTAGGACTGCCGCTCATATAGTTCGACGACGAATCCAGCGTCGTCGAATCCAGCAGCTGCTGCAAGCCCGGCCATCCCTCCACCTATTACCGCAATTTTGGACGTTCGTGTCATCGGTTTTTGCCAATCTTTGAGGCCATCGTTAAGCTCCCAACAGCATCCGAAGTGACCCACGAACGCCCATCGGGAGTCCGATCGCTCCGATGAAGAACGTCATAAGCCACCACCACGTGTGATTCATCTCCTCTTTCGCATCGGCGAGATACCACACGATGCCGACAGTCACGACGAGTTTCAGCACGAACGTCGATCCGGAGAATCCAGTCGCCTGGTACACGAGATTCGTCACGACCAGCTTTGGGGAGTAGCCGAGGAACGTCACACCGATGAGATTCTGCGCAGCGTCCCACAACTGGCCGAAAACGGCCAGCAGAATTAGCGGGTGTCGAAGGTGTGTGATATTGACGAAACTCGCGCCCCAGTAGTAGAGTGCGGTTACGCCGAGCGCTATCCCCGTCGTCGCGACAGGAACCCATAGGCGGAGTGGGGTCGATGTCGAGAGGCCGTGCCAAACAGCCCACCAGACGGCCCCGACAGCCCACACCGACCCGACGAGCCCGACTGTTAGCGGGATAGATCCGATATTTTGGTCACGCAAGAGTGCACCGACACCGAGCGCGAGGATGGTGACAGCGGTGACGACGATGTAAATCGATGGCGTGATGAACCACACCGCGTAGTCCCCGAGCAGCCCGAGATCCTCGAGGGCGCGCATCGCCCCACCTGCGATGATGATCGGAGCGAACCCGTAGGCCAGTCGTGCGTCGAACGTGACGTCGAGTTGGTCGAGATACGCACGTAGTCCGGGGAGGCTGTATACGACTGCCGCGAGGTAGATTACCGTGTTCACCGCGTTGTAGCCCTGGACAGCACGAACCCCCTCGTGCGTGACTGGCTGACCGGCCGCATCGGCGACGACTGGTCCCCAGAGATACTGCCAGATGAACCGGTCGTAGACCAACGTCGGAAACACGAGGATGCCCCCACCGAGGAGGACGAGCGGGGCCAGCAGGTACAGCGCCCACCACTCGCGTGAGCCGGTCTCCGGAAGGACAGTCTCGACGCGGCGGGTGACAGTACTCACGACCCGTTCACCTCCAATCGCCACGTCGTGCTTTTCGAGCGCCCCCACTGTTCGAGTGAAACGATTGTGAGTTCGTCCTGGAGCTGGCTGAGATACTGCGCGACTGCCTTGGGAGATCCGTCGAGGTCGCTGGCAATCTCGCGAGCCCGGAGGTATGTCGGTTCGCTACTGGCTGTCTCGACGAGGTACCTTCGAACCGTGTGCCGGGAAATATTCGACATTGATCTAGAGGTGACGGTTAGCGAAGAAATCCGAAGAGCTTGTAGTCGTGATCGGGGGTGTACCGCCGGAACAGGAGACTGTTCGTCAGCACCGACACCGACGAGAACGCCATTGCTGCTGCAGCGAGCACGGGCTGGAGGAGGCCGAGCGACGCTAACGGAATCATCGCCGTGTTGTAACCGAGCGCCCACACGAGGTTCTGTTTGATCTTCTGGAGTGTCGCGTCTGAGATTCGGATCGCCTTTACCACGTCGAGCGGGTCGTCTCGCATCAGCGTGACGTCTGCAGCTTCGATGGCGACGTCGGTGCCGGAGCCGATTGCTGTCCCGACGTGTGCGACCGCGAGTGCCGGAGCGTCGTTGACGCCGTCACCGACCATCATCGCCTGCCGGCCCTCGTCTTGAATACTGTCGACCGCGTTGGACTTGTCCTCAGGAAGGACTCCTGCGCGGACGTTCTTCGGGTCGATACCCACCTGTTTAGCGACCGCACGGGCAGTTCGCTCGTTGTCGCCCGTAATCATCATCACGTCAACTCCCCGCTCTTGGAGTGCTGTGACAGCCTGCTTGGAGCTTTCCTTCACTGTGTCGGCGTCGGCGACCACACCCACGAGCTCCCCCTCGTAGGCGACCAGCATCGCCGTCTTCCCCTCGTTCTCGAGGCGTTCCATCGTCTCCTCAGCGGGAGAGGGGTCGATCCCGTTGTCCCGCAGCAGCTTGCGGTTGCCGACCAGCACCTCGCTGTCACCAATGACTGCTTTGATCCCGTGGCCCGGAACGTTCTCGAAGTCGTCAGGCTCAGTCACGTCCAGGCCGCGTTCTTCGGCCCCTTCGACGATTGCACGGGCGAGCGGGTGTTCGCTGCCGCTTTCAGCTATCGCCGCCAGTCGAAGCACATCATCCTCTGAGAGGCGCTCACGGGTGCTGAGCTGTCCACCATCTGGGGTCGGCTCGCCACCGTCAGTCACCACATTTCCATCGCTATCAAAGACGACCACGTCGGTGAGTTCCATTTCACCCTCCGTGAGGGTGCCCGTCTTGTCGAAGACGACCGTGTCGACGTCTTTTGCGCGTTCGAGGATGTCACCGCCCTTGAACAGGACGCCGTTCTGGGCACCAATCGTCGTCCCGACCATCGTCGCTGCGGGCGTCGCCAGCCCCAGCGCACAGGGACAGGCGATGAGGATCGAGGACGCGAAGACAATTATCGCGAACTCGAAGACTGAAACGGTCCCACCGACCGGGGCCGGGCCGCCAGCAACCTGACCCCACAGCGGGAGCCAGTCGACGAAGCCAGCGAGAGCCTCGGGGAACAGGAACCAGACGACACCCCAGAGAAGGGCGTTCGCGATGACCGCAGGCACGAAGTACGCGGAGATGCGGTCGGCGAGATTCTGGATGTCGGGCTGGCGCGACTGGGCCTCCTTGACTGTCTGGACGATCTGTTGGAGGGCCGTGTCTTCTCCAACCTTCGTCGCCTCCACGACAAGGACGCCGTTCTCGTTAATCGTCGAGCCGACGACCTCATCGCCCTCCTCTTTCTCGACAGGCACAGATTCGCCAGTGACCATTGACTCGTCGACGGCAGACTGACCGTCGACAACGACACCGTCTGTGGGAATCTTCTCACCTGGACGAATTTTCATCCGGTCACCAGTTGTGACCTCTTCGAGTGGAACTTCTTCTTCACTGCCGTCCTCGCGGACAATGGTCGCCGTTTCGGCTTCCATTTCGAGGAGCTTTCGGAGGGCCTCACCCGCTTGGCCCTTCGACCGAGCTTCGAGATAGTTACCCAACGTGATGAACACGAGGATGAGGGCTGCCGTGTCGAAATAAAGTCCACCTGCAATGAGTTCAGCAAGGACTGCCACAGAGTATAGATAGGCCGTTGTTGAACCGATCGCAATCAGCACGTCCATATTGGCGCGGCCGTTCTTCACGATCGCCTTGTACGAGTTCTTATAGAACGGCCAGCCGAGGATCGCCTGTACCGGCGTGGCGAGGAGGAACTCAACCCAGCCAAGTTCCACACCGAAGACGGCTTCAGGGACGATCGCGCCACCGAGCAGATAATTGTCGATGAGGAAGAAGAGCAACGGTGCCGATAACACTGCCCCAAAGAGGGTCAACCTGAGTTGTTTCCGAGTTTCGGCTTGACGGGCGGCATCTCGTGCGTCCTGGCCCGACTCTTCGTCGGCACCATCTTCGCGGACGGGCGAGTAGCCAGCCTCCTCGATAGCATCGTACAGCGCACCAATAGATACTTCCGCAGGATTGTAGGTGACCTGTGCTTCGTCGGTTGCGTAATTGACCTCCGCATTAACGACGCCCGGAATATTTTCAAGAGCGGTTTGGTTGGTCTCGGCGCAGTTGGCACAGGTCATATCGGAGATGGCAATCGTTACCGTCTCAGAGACTGCGCCGTACCCGGCCTCGTCGATCGCGTCGTAGATTTCTTTGAGCGATACCTCTTCAGGGTCGTAGGTGACGGAACCCTCGTCGGTGGCGAAGTTCGCATCCGCCTCCGATACCCCGTCGAGCGATTCGAGAGTGTCCTGGATCGTCGCCGAACAGTTGGCGCAGGACATTCCCGTGATATCAAGATGGATTGTTTGGCTTGTCATGCTTGTTCTACTATACGGGGTCTAGGTTTAGGCGATTTGCTGCTTCGAGAGGTGGGTTTTCGACCGCGGGAAAATTTAGATTCCAAAGAGCGCGTTATGCTCCCTCTTCGAGTCGCTGATACCTGTCTTCGAACCGTGCAAGACAAGATGGACAACAGAAGTGATAGATCTCACCATCGATTCGCGTCGTCTCACCCTCATTATCGACGGTATTGTTACATTCGGCACAGGTGAGCGCAAATTCGACGCCATCGACGGACGGCGTCCATTCGATCTCGTCGATTAGTGTGACGGTGTAACCCGCTACATCGACCTCGTTGAAGAGTCCATCTACCCACTGACGAACGTTCTGGGCTTCGACACGAGCATAGAACCAAAGATCCCCTTCTGCGGTCGTGAAGACGTGTTCAACGCCATCGGATTCCCGAACTTGATTGCGGGCGGTCTCCAGCGATGCTGAGCCGATTTCGGCTTGAATAAATACCGGAACACCAGCCCGGAGATGAGCTCGGTTGACGTCAATCGTGAAGTTGTTAATGATGCCAGCTTCCTGTAATCGCTTGACCCGGTCGGAAACGGCCGGCCCCGACAGACCGACCTCCTCGCCGATATCGCTGAACGGGCGGCGGGCGTCATCAGCGAGTAACGAGAGGATTTCCAGGTCGGTTTCATCTAGATTGCGCATACGACCGCTTCGTCTCGCAGGATACATTATTGTTGTCCACTATTCACCTTCGAAATCGGCGATTCTAGGCTGCGATAACATTGGATTCCAAGCAGAAAACCACATAGAATACTCGCCCCTATCTACGAATGGATATGACTCAGACAATCACCGTCGAAGGAATGACCTGTGAACATTGCGAGCAGACGGTCGAAGAAGCACTCGAAGAAGTTGAGGGGGTTACTTCCGCAACTGCGGATCGCAACTCAGAATCCGCGACAGTCGAAGGGTCCGCTGAACGGGATGAACTCGTGACTGTGGTCGAAGACGCTGGATACGATGCCTCCGCGTAACAAATCCCGATTCTCGTCGAATCGGATTCGGGGAGGGATTGATACGACTGCCAATCCCAGGTGTAGATACTATGACTGATACACTTCCGTTCGATGCCGTCCGCGAGCTCGACGTCGGCGGGACGACGTACAAGATGGCCGATCTTCGAGCACTCGAAGAACAGGGACTCTGTGACCTCGACACGCTCCCGGTGAGCATCCGTATTCTGCTTGAGTCGGTGCTCCGGAACGCCGACGGCGAAGCTGTTACTGCGGCGGACGTCAAGAATGCTGCTGGCTGGGAGCCAGACGTACCGGACGCGGAGGTTCCGTTCTCTCCATCACGAGTCGTCCTACAGGACCTCACTGGTGTGCCCGCAGTCGTCGACCTGGCGGCCCTTCGATCCGAAGTCGACCGAAAAGATCGAGACCCAACCCTGGTCGAACCGGAGATTCCTATTGATCTCGTGATCGACCACAGCGTCCAGGTCGACTACTTCGACTCCGAAGACGCCTACGAGAAGAACGTCGAACTGGAGTACGAGCGCAATGCCGAGCGGTATCGCGCGATCAAGTGGGCCCAGAACGCCTTCGAGAACTTCAACGTCGTCCCGCCGGGTACCGGCATCGTCCACCAGGTGAATCTCGAGCATCTGGGCCGGGTCGTCCACGCCCGCGAGCAAGACGGCGAGAACTGGCTCCTGCCGGACACGCTCGTCGGCACGGACAGCCACACCCCGATGATCGGTGGCATCGGTGTGGTCGGTTGGGGCGTCGGCGGCATCGAAGCGGAAGCGGCGATGCTCGGCCAGCCGGTTACGATGAAACTCCCCGAGGTCGTTGGCGTCCGTCTCGAAGGCGAATTACCCGAAGGCGCGACGGCGACGGATCTCGTGCTCCACATTACCGAACGGCTCCGCGAGGTCGGCGTCGTCGACCGGTTCGTGGAGTTCTTCGGTCCTGGTGTGGAGAACCTCACAGTCCCCGACCGGGCCACGATCGCCAATATGGCGCCCGAACAGGGTTCGACGATCAGCATGTTCCCGGTCGACGAGCAGACGCTCGAATATCTCGAACTCACCGGACGGGATCCCGACCACATCAACCTCGTCCGCGAGTATCTCGAAGCGCAAGGGCTGTTCGGAGAACAGGAACCGGAATACACCGAGGTGGTCGAGTTCGATCTCTCGACAGTCGAACCGAGCCTGGCCGGACACAAGCGGCCACAGGATCGGATTCCGATGGGGGACGTGAAACAGAGCTTCCGGGGACTTCTCCACGGGGAGTTCGAAGACGACCTCGATGATGTCGACGAAGACGCCCTACAGCGGTGGCTCGGCGAAGGTGGTGCAGCTGATGCGGAGACCGACGGCGGCGTTCAGGTCGAACCCGAATCGGAACTGCACCCGTTAACCAAACGCGTCGAGGTCGACCTCGACGGTGAGACAGTGGAAATTGGACACGGAGACGTCCTCGTCAGCGCCATCACGAGCTGTACGAACACTTCGAACCCGTCGGTGATGATCGCTGCTGGTCTGCTTGCCCAGAACGCCGTCGAGAAAGGTTTAGATGTCCCGCCGTACGTCAAGACGAGTCTCGCACCCGGCAGTCGTGTCGTCACGCAGTACCTCGAGGAATCGGGCCTGCTTCCGTATCTCGAAGAGCTCGGGTACGCGGTCGTCGGCTACGGCTGTACCACTTGTATCGGGAACGCCGGACCACTTCCTGATCCCATCGATCAAGCGATCGACGACCACGACCTCTGGACGACGAGCGTCCTCTCCGGGAATCGGAACTTCGAGGCGCGTATTCACCCGAAGATCCGCGCGAACTACCTCGCGAGCCCGCCGCTCGTCGTCGCCTACGGCCTCGCAGGGCGGATGGACGTCGACCTCGAGAACGAGCCGCTAGGCACCGACGAGGAGGGGGAATCGGTGTATCTGGCGGACATCTGGCCCGACGCAGCGGACGTGCAGGCAGCAATCCACGAGAACGTCTCTCCTGAGATGTTCGAGGAGAAGTATGCCTCTGTGTTCGAGGGTGACGAGCGGTGGGCTGCTCTCGACGCGCCCACAGGTGACGTCTACGAGTGGGACGACAACTCGACATACATCCGAGAGCCGCCGTTCTTCCAGGACTTCCCCCTCGAAAAACCCGGCGTCGCCGATATTGAGGATGCACGCTGCCTGCTGACACTCGGCGATACCGTTACGACCGACCACATCAGCCCTGCTGGCCCCTTCGGATCTGACCTCCCTGCCGGCCAGTGGCTGCTCGATAACGGCGTTGAGCCGCACGAGTTCAACACCTACGGCGCGCGCCGGGGCAACCACGAGGTGATGATGCGGGGAACGTTCGCCAATGTCCGCATCGAGAACGAGATGCTCGACGATGTCGAGGGTGGCTATACGATCCACCACCCAACCGACGAGCAGACGACCGTGTTCGAAGCCAGCCAGCGCTACCGCGAGGAGGGAGTCCCGCTCGTCGTGATGGCAGGCGAAGAGTTCGGTACCGGCTCCAGCCGGGACTGGGCGGCGAAAGGAACGGACCTACTCGGTGTTCGCGCAACCATCGCCGAGAGTTACGAGCGCATCTACCGCGACAACCTCGTCGGCATGGGTGTGCTCCCCCTGCAGTTCGATGATGGCGACTCGTGGGAATCTCTCGGTCTGGATGGGTCTGAGATCTTCACGATCCACGGCCTCGATGACGGGCTCGATGTGATGGACGAACTGACCGTTATCGCCGAGCGCGCGGACGGGTCGACTGTCGAGTTCCCGGTCACAGCACAGGTCGGCACGCCGGCCGCCGTGACCTATATCGAACACGGCGGCATCCTCCACTACGTCCTTAGACGGCTCCTCATGCGATAATCTCTCTCAACTGACTCTATTTCTGGAAGCACAAGCAACACGAAAAACTTTGAGTCCAAATTAGCGTTTCAATCGTGCGTAGACTCTGTTCGGATGATGCCCGCTACGTTATCCATCTGAGCTGAAACGTGTGCGCTCTCACCAGCAACATGCGTAATTAAATCGTCCAGAGTGATCATCCCGATAACGCTCCCGTCTTCAACAACCGGGACGTGTCGAGCACCCGCTTCGTTCATTTGTCTCAGGACTTTTGGAATCTCAGCATCTGCTGGCACAGTAAGTGGGTCACGCGTCATCACGTCAGCAGCTCGTACGTCGTCTCCACTCGTCTCGGCTGTGAGCACACTTAACTCGCTTTCCTCGGTGAGCAGGTTAGCAATCAGGTCTCGATCGGTGATGATACCAGAGATCTGATCGGATTCTTCGACGACCACGTACCTGGCACACCGCGATTGGGAGATCATCGTGTGAGCGATCTCGGCAACCGTGGCGTCAGGCGTGACACGGGCGACCGACTCGTCAGCAATCCGCCCAATGTCCATCCGGAGGTCAGTTGGTCTGGTACCCATGCTAATCAGTACGATTCATAACAGGAAATAGCTTAGCATCAGCTGGTCGTCATAGAAATCCCCGGCTCTGTTGAAATCCTCAGTATTTGATAGTTTTGTACCCTCAATCGATCAGTACAGGTAATGCAGGTATCGATCCAGATGTGAGAGCGATCGAGACCCAAATACGGGTTTGAGCGTTCCTCACGACATTATGAACTGGAAACCTCTTTCCCCACGTGAACCGACGGACGTACCTTGCATCTGTATGTGCTGCTGGCGTCGCCGCAACAGCAGGATGTAGTACAATTTCGGGTAGCAAAACACTCTCTGAACCGACTGTAAATACGGAATCTAGCGGGAGGAAGGCTCTCATTTTCACAGAGAACGACGAGGAGGTCGGTCACTTAAGTGTCGATGGAAGCGTGACATCCGGACGTATCGATCTATCGACCGAGATATGGCACCGGGGCGGGACGAACGTGGAATCGATCAAACTGAGAGTTTGGATGCCCGAAACAGCAATGGAATCCCCCGCAGAGGTCGCCGTCGTCTCGCCAGTGGAAGGGGATAGCTCTCCACCACCATCGGTAGCACTCTATACGCCTGATCAAGCGCTCGGAACGATCATCGAGATCACCGATTTAGACGACCTCGCAGACGAAACCATCAGCACACTCAATCTCATCGTAATTCCGGGGTCAGAAACGGCTACACGCCTCAATATCCACACAACCATCGAACTCTCGGGTGGCGGCACTCTCAGTAGTGACTACACGCTGGATGGCGAACTCCAGTTAGTGTATCCACATCTCAGTGATAAGTGACGGACCGGCCCTCCACTGATCGAGAATCAGTTACCACCACTCGGATTGCAGACGCGGTCTTACCGCTGACTCGGTCGTTCAGATCTACAATCATCACCCGCAAATCGTTCAGGATAGGTAGTATACATAGGTGTATAGCCGGTTGAGTATCCGAATCACTATGACACTCCAACCGGGATAGCACCCACATGAAGCGGCGTGCCCTTCTCTTACTCGGTGTGACTTCGCTGTTCGGCGGCTGTCTCGAAATTGGCGAGAACCGGCCACAACCACAGCTCGCATGGATTTGGTTACAGAACGACCGTGAGGAAGAGTACGAAGTTGACGTGGTCGTCGAAGAGGACGGTAAGTCGGTGTTTTCCGAAACGTACCAGTTGGGAGCGACGTCGGATACTGCAAACATCAACGTGGAGGACCCTGTCGATGAGCCAGGTCACTACGTCGTCCGGACCATGATGGATGGCGAAACCCGTGAGGTCGATATAGCCGAGTTCGTTGACGGCGACGAGAACTGCGTCGGAGTTCGATTCTCGTTACTCAACAATGGAAGTGTAGAGTACTGGCCGAAATCCATGCAGCAATGTTAGGTTTGCACTTTTCAGCGACCAGCTGTTTCGGACGAGTATGAGTCTGAAGAGAAGGATTTAAACAGAGCCAAACCCTCGACTCTTCAACCCTGAGAGACGATAATCTCCAAACTTTGTGAAGTTACAAAAGGTGTTACCAGCTACGCCACTATCCAAGAGCGATGGTTATTATGAGTTAGTTTCTCCGGGGAAAGAGGATGTACGACAAGATTTTGCTCTCAACTGACGGGGCGTTGCTTTTGAGGAGGCTGAATCTCACGCAATCGCGGTAGCAGAGGCCAGCCGACTGGCAGAGGTGATTGTACAGTATGCTGACGCCGAAGATATGGATCTACTTGTGCTCGGACGAAACACCGACCGGAAGAATACCGGGCTTTGCTTAGAAGCGTAACCGACCGCGTCCTGCGATTGACGACCCGCCCAGCAACCGTCGTGAAGACGGAAGTCGACGAGTAGCGGAAGAACAGTCAGTAACGGCCGCCGTCAGGCGTGAGTCGAGCACGCCGGCGTTCGAACTCCTCGTCGTCGATTTCGCCACGAGCGTACCGTTCCTGGAGGACAGCGAGTGCGCTATCCTCGGTGGGGCCGTCCGATGACGACCGCGTTGTCAGCCAGTAGACGATGTAGACGGGGAGGGCGATTAGAAGTGCCATCCACAGCAAACCGATCAACATTATCCCCCAGCTCCATATTCCCCACCCGGCCATGTGACCATCATTCCACATCCCGTCATGCCAGTCCCACATAACTGTATCTGGAACAGCAGCATGCGTCAGGGTCATTCCAATGATGACGGCTAGCGTCAGTGCTCCGATGACGATGAGTCCCAGAGAACGAATCCCGCGTGATTGAATTGGATTTTGCATTATTGTACTCCTGAAGAGAGTTCGGCGTGGTTAGCCGAGGATGTATTCGAGGGCGGGGTAGCGCTCGACGAGCGCTTCTCCACCGATCTCGTACTGTTCGATGTACTGGTCGAGCCCGAGGATGCGGCCCGCGGCGAACGCGGCGACCGCGAGGAACACGAGCATGTACGCGAAGTCCCCGTTGATGAACCCGTGGCCCATGTCCCAGTTGCCGAAGTAGAACATGAGCATCATGAGCGCGCCGAAGAACGCCGCGAGGCGGACGAACGCGCCGACGAGCAGGCCCAGTCCGATGAACAGCTCGCCCCACGGGACAGCGACGTTGGCGAATTCGACGAACCACGGCGTCGAGCCCATCCACGCGAACAGGCCCGCGAGCGGGTTCCCGTTGGTCGCCGCGACGTTCGACAGGTAGCCGCCAGCGCCGAACTCGCCGGTGATCTTCGTGAACCCAGAGTACGCGAACGCGTACCCCATCATGAGACGGAGCGCGAGCACGAACCACGCACTGAGACTGTGAACTTTCCCGCCGACGGTCAGGCCGCCGACTCTGCTCTCGAGCTGGTTCATGCCGGAGTCAAGTGTGGACATAGTTATTGCACCTTCAACTATCAGTACGGAGGCAGAGACGATATAGTAGCGAGCCGGCGTTCTGAGTCAGAAAATCGGCGGGCTATATTACGCTCCTGTCGCGAGTAGAGACGTGTGACCGAGGAGTCCGACCCGTCGGAAATCTTCGCTACACTCAACGACGAGTACGCTCGCGACATCCTCGTGGCGACGAAGACCGACCGACTGTCTGCGAAGGAACTCAGCGAGGAATGTGACATGTCACGCCCGACCGTCTCACGCCGTGTCACCCGCCTCGTCGAGCAGGGCCTCCTCGAGGAGTATACGCACGTCGACCCCGGGGGACGACACTACAGCGAGTATGAGGCGCGCCTCGAACGCATCGAAATCCTCCTGCAGGCGGAGGGCTTCGACGTCAACATCGACATCCGGCCTGACCCCGCCGACCGGATTACGACCATCTTCGAGGAAATGCGGGGAGACTGAATCATGGACCACACGCTATTCGTCATCGGCAAACTGTTCACGACCGCGTTAGCACTGGTCATCGCATATCAGGCCTATCGCGGGTACCAACGACATCACACGCAGTTACTCCTGTACGTCGCCGCCGGCTTCGCATTGGTCGGGCTTGGCGGCCTCCTTGAAGGCGTCCTCTTCGAACTCCTCCAGGTGTCGATCTTCGAAGCAGGATTCGTCGCAGCACTCGTCACCGCAGCCGGGATGCTGTCTATCCTCTACGCCCTGTATGCCCCGAATCCATAAGGATTCAGGACGCCCATTCGACAAGCGGCCTCTGCGCGTCGTGCCCGGTTCGAAGCCGCTACTGTTCGGACTCCCCTCGTTCTCGATAGTGTAGCGTCGCAGTGGGAGTTATATCCATATCGGTCGTACCATATCGTATGATTCGAACACTCGTCGGTGTCCTCGGCGCTATCTCAGCGCTGTTCCCGGACGAAATCGTCGAGCTCTTCGAGAAACTCGCCATTTCGAATCCAGACGAGGGAACAGTGAGAGGGTGGATACGTCCAGCAGTCCGGTCGGAGGGTGTTCTGATAGCTGCGCTTTCACTCTTTAACGGGCGAGCATACGCATTGCTGATGAATCTTACCGGCGTGTTCGGTGCGATAGTCCTCTTATTTCCCGACCTGTATCAGAGATTTGCCACCGCGTTCCTGTACGAGCGTCCAGAGTCGATAGAATGGAACGAGCGATTCCGCTTGGGCATTCGGGCTATCGGCGCACTCTATGTCTTTTTAGCGGCGAAGACGTACAGAGAGCGTCACAACGATACTTGAGCCACCTCGCTATTGACACCTGGCGCATCCGATGTCTAGTTCGTTACGGCCGCAGGTATCACTTTGAATCTAAAGTTTGAGCCCCACGATATCAGTATGATCGAAGGGGAAATCCGCTAAAGAGAGGAGGCCGTGTGTATCCCTGTATGACGACGACGATCATCGTGGAAGGCATGACGTGCGGTCACTGTGAGCAGACGGTCGAAGAGGCCCTCGAAGAGGTATCCGGCGTGACTGACGTGACCGTCGACAGGGAGAGCGAACAGGCGAGCGTCGATGGTGAGGCAAATGTCACAGCTCTCGTGGAGGCCGTCGAAGACGCCGGGTACACCGCTTACGCCTGAGAATCGCGCGGACCACTCCGAGACAACGGCCAACCGTTGTCTTTGAAGCTTCGCTACGCTGGTCCTGCTGTACAGTTCAGTGGGGAAGATTCAGGGGGCCAGCGGATCCACCTCTACAGAGAATATGGGCTATGGACGACCACAAAGATACAAATGAGAATCCCCCTGGAGGGGAACACCAGCAGGACGACAGCAGTCACCAGCACGAACACGGCGAGCAGGATGAATCGGACGCCGAGTCGGACGAGCAGCGGGTAGAACAGGAGCTACTGGAAGAAGAGGCACACCCTGCTGCGGAGAGTGAGACAGTGCTCGACGAGCAGCACGAGCACGCTGGACACGAGGGCGAAGGACACGACCACGGTTCCCATGAGAGCCACGGTGAGGGGCATGGCGGGATGCACGAGGGCCACGAGCAGATGTTCCGCCGGCGCTTCTTCGTCTCGACGCTCCTGTCGATCCCAGTCCTGCTATACAGCGAAATGCTGCAGGAGTGGCTCGGGTTCTCCGTCCCCGCGTTCCCGGGCAGCGAGTGGATCAACCCCGTCTTCGCGGTCATCGTCTTCGCGTACGGTGGGATGCCGTTCCTCCAGATGGCGGTACCGGAACTGAAAGATCGGTCGCCGGGGATGATGACGCTCATCTCGATGGCGATCACCGTCGCGTTCGTCTACAGCCTCGCGAGCGTGGTCTTCCCGACGCAGTCGGCGTTCTTCTGGGAACTCGTCACCCTGATCGACATTATGCTGCTGGGGCACTGGATCGAGATGCGGTCGGTGCGACGGGCCTCGAGTGCGGTCGACGAACTGGCGAAGCTGATGCCGGACACCGCCGAGCGGATTACCGACGGCGGCGACACTGAGGAGGTCCCGGTGAGTGAACTCTCCGAGGGCGACCTCGTACTCGTCCGGCCGGGTGCGAGTGTCCCTGCTGACGGCGTCGTCGAAGAGGGAGACTCCGACGTCAACGAGTCCATGATCACGGGCGAATCGAAACCGGTCTCGAAAGACCCCGGCGACGAGGTCATCGGTGGGACGATCAACGGCGACGGCAGCCTCCGCGTGCGCGTCGGTGCGACGGGCGAGGAGACGACGCTCGCGGGAATCATGCGCCTCGTCGAGGAAGCCCAGCAGAGCAAATCCAAGACACAGGTACTGGCCGACAGAGCGGCAGGCTGGCTGTTCTACGTCGCCCTCGCGGCGGCAGTCGTGACAGCAATCGCGTGGACGCTCGCGGTCTCATTCGACGCAACGGTCATCGAGCGCGTCGTCACAGTGCTCGTCATCGCCTGCCCGCACGCACTCGGGCTCGCCATCCCCCTAGTGGTCGCAATCAACACGTCATTGGCGGCTCGCAACGGGATGCTGGTCCGGGACCGTATCGCGATGGAGGAGGCGCGGAACCTGGACGCCATCATCTTCGACAAGACGGGGACGCTCACCGAAGGCGAACACGGCGTCGTCGACATGGCGACCGTCGAGGGCGTGGAAGAGGACGACGCTCTCGCGCTGGCAGCAGCCGTCGAAAGCGATTCCGAACACATGATCGCGCGAGCCATACGCGAGGCCGCCGACGAGCAGGACCTCACCGCACCTGACGCGACCGACTTCGAGGCGATCAAAGGCCGGGGCGTCCGTGCGAACGTCGACGGAAATGAGGTGTACGTCGGCGGGCCAAACCTGTTAACCCAACTCGATAGCGAGATACCCGACCATCTCCGCCGCTTCGCTGACGAGGCGGGACAGAACGCTCAGACGGTGGTATACCTTGTTCGTGAAGGCGAGCTGATTGCCGCGTTCGCGATGGCTGACGTAATCCGTGAGGAGAGTTTTCGTGTCGTCGATACCCTCCACGATCTGGGCATCGAGGTGGCGATGTTGACTGGGGACTCCCAGGATGTCGCCAACGCTGTCGCCGACGAACTGGGCATCGACACGGTGTTCGCGGAGGTCCTCCCCGAAGACAAGGACGAGAAAGTTCAGGAGCTTCAGGACCAGGGCAAGCTCGTCGGGATGGTCGGCGACGGGGTGAACGACGCGCCGGCGCTGACGCGGGCCGACGTCGGTATCGCGATCGGGAGCGGCACCGACGTCGCCGTCCAGTCGGCCGACGTCATCCTCGTCCAGAACAACCCGATGGACGTCGTTCGGCTCGTGAAACTCAGTAAGGCGAGCTACCGGAAGATGCAGGAGAACATCGTCTGGGCGGCCGGCTACAACGTGTTCGCAATTCCGCTCGCAGCAGGCGTCTTGGCACCGATCGGGATTCTGCTCTCCCCCGCTGTGGGTGCGCTCCTGATGTCGTTGAGTACAGTAATCGTCGCGATCAACGCTCAGCTGCTCCGCCGCGTGGACCTGTCCATCCCCGAGCTTCCAAGCGGGACACCAGCGACTGACGCACAACCTGCAGACTGAAACGCTCCCGATCGCTTCGGAGCTTCTTTCAATTGAGTTCGGTTGATGGACAGCAAATGGCGACACTGCGTGATTTCGGTGGGTATCGCTATGCAGTCACCGATTCCACAGTTTTCCCGAGGGATACGTAGTTTGGTATACACAGACGCTTCCTCTGATGGACTACATTGTTGCACCAGCACTAGGTTTATACCGCTTGACGGACTTCTTTCCACCATGAGCCTCGAAGAGACAGTTGACTACCTCGCCGAGGAACTCGACCTCGAGCGAAGTGAACACGTTCGCGAGGTCGGACAGTCGGTCGCCGAGCTTCGCGACTGATCAGAACATTTCTCTGAAGTCCCGTTCGACCAGTCCGTTCTCCAGATACGTGAGGAACTCTTGTTTCGTTGGTCCTTGACGGTCAAGTAGATCGTCCCGTCCTGCTCGTTCGAGAACTGCCTGCGCGAAGTCCGTACAGTGAGATTCGTGCTGCCCAGCATACTCTGTGAGGGCTTCTCTCCAGTGCATATCCAGCTCGAACTCGGCTAATCGGATTTGGATCCCGTCTTTCCGTTCGACGACGTCGACGTCCAAGTCTTCGAGTTGCTTGAAACGGAGGTTGTTCCGGCGGACAGTAATGAGCCGTTTGGAATCGACGATATAGGGATCGACCCACTCTCGCCAGGAATCGTCGTCGACGTGCGTTCGTGGCATCTCAAAATCCGGGTCCACACTCTCAATACAGAACTGCAGCATCGCGATGCCAGTTCGATGATTCGCATTCGGGAGGGAATGTCGGAGGATCAAATTCGACATCACCTCTCCAGCGACGGTCGGAAGCGGTGCTTCCCAGGAGACGTGATCGAGTGCCTGCTGGATCTTTTGTGGTTCGAACTCCTTGTAGAGCCGGAACTCATCCTCATCTCGAACTTCGACCGCGGCTTCGAGCAACTCTACTAATCGGAATGCGACAACCTGCCCAGCACGGGGGAGGTCACGAATACGATCGCTCAGCCATTCCTGATCAAAGTCGATATCTTGCGCTGATTCGATCTCTGAATCGCCTTCATAGAGCACATAGACCGGAGCTTCGAAGGGGTACCCGATGAGCTTTGTCGACTCGTCGGATTGCTCTTGCTGAGACCGGATCTCTGCTACCGATGCCGAGCTATATTTGAGTGAGAAATTCTCGGCCTGTGGGTGATGATAGAAGACGAGCCGAGCCATCTCAATGCGTATTCGTGGGAAGTGGGTAAAGCAGTCCCGCTTTGATATTGAGTTCTACTCGCCTGGTTCTACGACGTAGTGGGTGCGTTCACGTCCTCTAAATACTGGCTTTCCCACTCACGTCGCGCCTCGATCTCCCGCACTCCGCGTTGTGTGACCGTGTACACGTTCGTCCGTTTGTCGAGTTCACCTTTCTCCAGGAGGCCTTTGCCGACGAGGTCGTCGAGGTTTGGATAGAGCCGCCCATGATTGATCTCTTGTTCGTAGTAGTCGTCGAGTTCGGCCTTTACTGCGAGCCCGTGTGGTTCCTCGAGCCCGGCGATAACGTACAAGACGTCCCGCTGGAACCCGGTTAGATCGTGCATCCGTCTGCTCCCTATTTTTGAGGGATGGCATATGTTCTCTCTGGTACTCAGAAGCAGAGCTTCGGATCGAGGATATCTACCAGTACACTCGTCTCCAAACAGCGCTTAATACCCATGCCTCTGTATCACCGGTAATGGCGCTTCGGCCGAGGTCGCCGTTGAGGTTCCATGGCTGTGCTCGGTCAGCTGTCAGCCGGTGGTAATCAATTGTGTCTTCATCTCAATCCTCATCTTCCACGTGCGCGCTTTGTGGTAGGGCTGTCCCTGACGATAGAGTCGTGGGTGAGAACGACACCGTCTTCTGCTGTGATGGATGTCGAAACGTCCATCGAGTACTCGGTGGCGATGGAGTCCACAGTCGGATGGACCCGACAGACGACCCCATGCGCGAGTCCGGTGCTGGGGCGGGCGAACGCGATGCGGATACCCCTCGATTAGGGTCTGAGGAACGAGCTTTCTTTCAGGTCGACGGGATGCACTGTGCGACGTGTGAAGCATTTCTTGAATCAGTCGCCGAGGACTGCGAGGGTGTTGTAGACGTGGCAGCAAGCTACGTCACCGAGACGGTTCGTATCACATACGACCCTGATCGCGTCTCGAAGGAAACTCTCTGTGATACCCTGAGTACACTCGGCTATTCGGCAACCCTCCGTGCTGGAGGGAGCGATGACACACCGACTATAATCGGACAGTCGCGCCGGTCGGACGAGCCGAATGAACGAGGGATTGACGAGGTGCTGGGATTCCGTTACGCTGCTGGCGTCATTTTCGGGACGTTCATGCTCCTCCCATATGCGGTCCTCCTCTATCCGGCGCAGCTCTCGTCGTTCTTTGGTGAGGGGACGCTCGATATGTACGCGAGTACGTCCGGGATCGGCGGTGGAGATGGCCTGTTGATCCTCCCGCTCTTTCTCGTTCTGACGGGTGTCGTCCTCGTGTTTACCGGCCTGCCGCTGTTACAGGGTGCGTATGTCAGTCTGAAGATGCGACAGCCGAATACGGACTTTCTCGTCGCGATCACCGTGGTGAGCGCCTACGTGTACAGCACGATTGCCTTTCTCCTCGGTCGACTCGACGTTTTCTACGACCTCACGATCGTGGTTGCCGCGAGTGTGGTGGCCGCCATCTTCTACGAATCACTGAGCAAGCAGCGAGCGATGGATCGCCTGACGAATCTCACTATCTCCCACGTCACCGAAGCCAGGCGGTATGGCGCCGATGGGACGACGATGGTCGACGTACACAGTCTGGAACCCGGGGAACGGGTTCTCGTCCGTGAGGGCGAACGCATCCCAGTCGATGGTGTTCTCGCTGAGAGTGAGTGCACGGTCGATGAAGCGATCGTGACGGGCGAGTCGCTCCCGGTATCGAAACAAGCTGGGGACGAGGTCGTCGGCGGGGCGGTCGTCACAAATGGGGCTGCTGTCCTCACGGTGAGCGATGGGACAACCAGTAGTATCGATCGCCTCGTCACCTCTGTCTGGAATCTCCAGAGTGGGGATCACGGTGTCCAGCGGCAGGCCGATAAGCTCGCGTCAGTCATCATCCCGGTCGTCGTCGGTGGGGCGGTACTCGCTGGATTGGGGTCGCTTCTGGTGGGGACTGGTATTCCCGTCGCCGTCCTGACGGCGCTGGTAGTTCTCTTAGTGGGATGTCCGTGGGCACTTGGCCTGGCAACCCCGCTCTCGGTGGCAACCAGTATCGAACAAGCGGTAGAGCGGGGCATCGTCATCTTCGACGAGACAGTCTTCGAGCGCCTTCGGAACGTCGACGTCGTCGTCTTCGACAAAACAGGGACTCTCACGACCGGCCAGATGGATGTCCTCGAGGTGGATGCACCGTCGGATCTCCTTGAAACCGTCGCGGCCCTCGAACAGCGAGCATCCCACCCAGCGGCCGACGCAATCGTGAATACGTTTGCACAAAGGAATCAGGAGGGCGATCGCTCAAGAGCCGATGGGGGGGTTGCCGATGGCAGTGACCACGAGTACGCAGCGGACATCACCGAATTCACGAGCCACGCGACCGGCGTCGAAGGAGTCGTCGAGGACACGCGCGTTCTCGTCGGGAATCTCGATCTCTTCGCGGAACTTGGGTGGTCGGTGAGCGAGCAGATCGAGACGCGTGCCGCAGAGGCACGAACGGCCGGTCACCTTCCGGTCGTCGTCGGTCGTGACGGTCATGCAGAGGGCGTCGTCGTCGTGGGGGACGAACCACGGGCAGGTTGGGATGACACACTCACGCAGCTGAATGACCGTGATATCGAGATCGTTGTTCTGACCGGTGATGACGAGGCTGCTACTGACTTTCTCGACAGTCATCCTGCCGTCGATCACGTGTTTGCGGGGGTCCCGCCGGCAGGCAAGACCGCGACGATCCGGCGGTTACAGTCCCGGGGACAGGTTACAATGGTTGGTGATGGAACGAACGATGCACCGGCTCTTGCGACCGCAGACCTGGGAATCTCGCTCGGTGGTGGAACGGCACTCGCGTCCGATGCCGCGGATATTTCTATCGTCGATGATGACCTCGCGGCGGTGGAGACGACGTTCGATCTCGCAGATGCAGCTCGTCGGCGTGTCAAACAGAACAACGGGCTAGCGCTGCTCTATAATGGGGTCACGATGCCACTCGCAGCGACGGGGTTGCTGAATCCGGTGTTCGCGATGGGTGCGGTCGTGGCGACCGGCGGTCTCCTCGCAGCGAATTCGTTTCGAGACCTGCTTCACGAGTAGCGGCACCAACCCAGCGAAGCGGCAGATACCTGCTGTAACCGGGTGAAGACGATTCCTATCGCTTCATTCGAGCAATTCAAAGGCACCGAGCCCCGCGTACCCGACCGCAAAGCCCGCAACGATGATGCCTCCGGAGAGGACTTGGTAGAACGGCGTCGACGGGAGGAAGCCGGTTGCGAAGGTGCCGACAACGATCAGTACCGCTGCCAGTTCCAAAAACACGTACTGACGACGTTTTCCCCTCATATATTGAGGCATTTGTCCCCCTAGGTACCGTGAGATCACAGTAGATACCTTACCTCAGTCCGCCGGGATGATGGCAGCCGATTGATCGGGCTGTCGGGCTGCTTGGACCGAGTAGATTAGGCTCCCCGTGAAGAGGACGAAGCTTCCAACGATGAATACTGCACTGAGCGGCGAGGCCGAATCGACGAACACCCAGTAGAGAGGGGCGGCAATCGATGGCCCGGCAGCAAGTACCGCGATCTTCGCGACGAGTGGCCCACAGCATCCACAGGTACACGTCCCGACGATTGCAGCGCTTCCGGCGGTCCCTTCGGTCATGCCGGCTCGTTCCTCGACGCGCCAGTGACGGGCGATGAGAGCGGCGTTTAACCCGATGAGTGCGCTTAGCATCCCGACGACGATGACCTGGCCGGGTGACAGGGCTAGGAAGAACGGGATATGTATGAACGGGAGATGCGGAATCGCGATTTCGAGCGTCGGCCACGATACTAGCTGATAGATTGCGGGTAGAACGACGACCGTCACCTCTTCGGGGAAGCCCTCCTCGGGGAAAAACGAGAGGTATCCTGTTATAGAGACGAAAAAGAGTGCTAACACGACACCGACGCCGATGCCGAAGCGACGCGCAACCGGATCACGCATGACTGCGCGAATGACACTCCCTGCGTCCTTCCAGACAACGTAGCCGACTAGAATTGGTGTTCCGAGGACGATTGCGTACCCAAGTGGGTGTGTATCACTTGCCAGTCCAGGAATGAGGTAGGGGTACGAGATCCACAATCCCATGAGGATGCCGAGGAACGTGTATCGTGGGCGGGATGGCCAGCGGAGCCACCCAACGATGAAGCTCGCGACCATGATGCCCAAGCCACTCAGTAGGGCCAACGGCTGATACCACGACCGGGGGAACGGCATCGAACTCGCAGTATATGTCGGATCTGGGGAGAGCCCTTCGAAGAGAATTGCTCCGAGTGCCGTGATGGAGATCCCGACAAATACGCCGTAAAGGGCGGTTGTTGAGGTGATGCGATCGGTCCGTTTGAGAAGGATGAAGCCGCCGAGAATAACGGCACCAACGAAAGCAAGAAGTACACCGTGTCCTTGCGAGAGTCCACCGCTTCCGGTTGTACCGTGGGCGGACGCGACGGGAACCTGAGTGAGCGTAACAATTGCGGCAAGAAGTACAGAGAGTGGCCGAACAGACCCGATTCGAGTGGTCTGTCCACGGGAGGGATCTCCACGTGGGTGACGCTCTTCCGGTGACATTATTCTGTCTTGGACAGAGAGGCACTTCTACCTGACTGATTTACCTCTGATATCCTGGGCTTGACTGTCGTTAGATCCTGCTGGCTGTGGAAATATCCCCCTCCGAAAGTACGATCGGCACGGTGAATTCACTCGCCGTCCAGAAATACGAGGAACTGTATATGCTTGAAGAACCAGACCGGAAGAACGGCTCCAACCCCTGCAGCGAGTAGGAGACTATTCGATGCTGTCCACACGATCTGTCCAAGTACGGTGCCAATAATCAAGACGCCGTTGTATGCAATCGCATTCACCGCTAAATCGCCTCTTGACTCAGCCCGGGGCCATTTGATGAGACTGGGCCTGATTGCTGACGTCCGGCCGGATACTACTGCGATGAGAAGTCCGAGTAGGCCGGATACAAACCAGCCGAGTACAGCCGGTGGCCAGTTGTATACAACCGTTGCGGTGGCAAGAACAATCAGACACGGACTGGTGATTGTACCGATCTCTACGGAGGCATAGCGGGTCAAAATGTGTTCCTCAGTCCCTTGTTGTGCGGTAGCCATCTGTGAGGGTTATGGGTAGGGCAGTGGATCAGATCGGGGATGCTCCGTCGAGGATTTGAACCTCGGTCCTCGACGTGAGATGCCGAGATGGTTGGCCGAGCTACACCAACGGAGCAGCTTCAACTTGGAGCTTCAGTACTTCAGGTCTGGTCGGTGTCCTATTCAGTGGGAATCCGCCGTTTCCCCTTATGTTGGGGTCTTTGATAATGTGGTATGGAGCGTCGACAGGTTCTCAAGACAGCCGGAATTCTCGCAACAGGTGGCGTAACTGGTCTCGCTGGATGCAGTAGTTCGGGGAACGGAGACGGTGGCGGTGAGCCGACCACGACTGAAACGCAGGAGACAGCTGGTGGGTCTGGAGACTCGAATACTGTTATGATGGTCACTGACGGGAGCGAGTATTATTTCGATCCCATTGGTCTGTTCATCGAATCCGGGGAAACTGTGACATTCGAAATCCAGAGCGGCAGTCACTCGGCAACCGCCTACAAAGAGGGAACGAGCTCAGCATCAGTTACCCGGATTCCCGAAAGCGCAGAAACGTTCAATAGCGAAACGCTGAGTGAACAGGGCGCAACGTTCGAGCACACGTTCGAGACCACGGGGACGTACGATTACTTCTGTATCCCGCACAAGACTCTGGGGATGGTCGGTCGGATCGTCGTTGGCGAACCCGGCGGTCCCGCGGAGGGGAGTATGCCGCCGGACGGAGACGTCCCCGAAAGCCAGACCATCGTTGATCAAGGCAGCGTCTCGTACAGCTCGTTCTCCGGGTAGGCGGCCGCGTATACTGCGAGCTGTGCGCTCCGGAATCGCTTGTACACCATATGGCCGACATTGACTGTGCTTCGGACCGACAGTATGGAGACATACGCTGTCGATGACACTCGCACAAGGCCCGTGGCCGACATACACGGATGCTGCCCTCGATAGTGTTCTACGAGAACGACGTGAGGTTGAGCGCGAATGTCAAGCCTTCCAACGGTTTCGCCAGCGTATCCAGACCGTCGACACACAGACTCCTCGGTTCGAACGGTCCGTTGTTGGAGTGGATCAGAACCTTACATCCGAAGAGAAGTCGGTCCGTAATACCATCGAGCCGTGGTATCATGATACTGTGATGGCGGTCGACCACTACGGCGACGTGTACGGTGATTCGTTCGAGGCGAGCCTCAGTGCCGAATTCGGGGCCGATGTGTTGCTCCTGATCTCAGAAGCGACTACGTTCTCACCGCTCATCAAACAACGGCTCCTCGAGGCCGCACAGCAGTGTATTGACAACCGCCGAGTCTTTCTGGAGAGCCTCCAGGATGAATTCACTACCCTCAAAGACGTGCAATCTACAGTTCAAGAGATTCGAGAGGCGATAGCAGAACTTGATTCTACGAAATTACAGGGGAACTCAGATATTGAACTAACCGACCGATACGAGACGCTTCATACGTTGAATGATGAATGTAAGAGTTGGATCCAGCAACGGCAGGAGGAAATCCACGCTCATCGAATCGATCGGTCGGCAGACGTGGATGCCTACACTGACCTCTGTTCATATCTCTATGAGGGTCTGGAGGTTGATTATCCGGTATTGGCGACGTTTGTCGATATCTTGGAGATCATCTCCCAATATGAGTAGTCCTCTCTTTTACCTCCTACTCTGTCTTGACGTCGTCCTATGGCTGAACAGTAGTTGCTGATTTGGCTGCGATTAGTGCTGGCAAACTCAGCGATGGAATCGAGGAACTCCGTGCACCGGGTGCACGGCTTTCAGAATCGGCGTGAGTGGGCGTCGAACATGTTAGATAATCGACTCCGGCAATGACTGTGAAAGGGTGGGCTTCCGCTCGCACCGTGTCAATACCGGCTTCCAGCAAATCTACTTTGTTAACGGTTTTGTCTATCCGGTCACAACTGTACATATGGAATTCGACTTTGTGCGCTCGGTGGCCCCCCTTGTCGTAATTGTCGCCGTCGCGGCGATTGCGCTCACGACCGTGATGACCTCCTCGACGGTCTTTATGATGGTTCTGCCCTCGATGATTATCTTCTCGGTCATCGCGTTCTTCCTGGGAATGAAACATGGCGAGTTCCGCGCCAGTGCATAATAGGCCGACCCAGTAGCCGGAATCCGCTGTGTTGCGGTCCATGCTAGCCCCCAGCTGTGTTGATTCAGATTATTTCGATGACCGGTTCGCAGTCCTAGCGACGGCTGTTTTAGCGGGGTGATGTCGAACCAACAGGAGTCCACCTGGGTTGGGTAACCCCTATCGTTCAGTTAGATCCTGTCCTGGTCGTGGTGTAGAGGGTCTCTACGTGGAGTAGCCAGCGTACTCCATAAGTTGGTTGAAAATGTCAGTATCCATGACGGACCGATAGACCACGCCGGTGAGCATCCCGCCGGGATAGAACGTGCCGTTCATCACGTGGTTGACCTTGTGGCAGTGCATCAGGTAGATGCCGGGGTCTGCATCGGCAGTAAATTCGATCGTGTGTCGTTCAGCGGGGGCGACGTTCGTGACGTCCATGTCGTGGCGGGCAGCCTCTGGAATCGTCCCGCCGTCCTTTTCGACACGCTGGAAGCGGTGGTTATGGATATGCATCGGGTGCGACATGTATCCACCGTTGACGAGGTGGATGCGAACTGAGTCGCCCTCGTCGACGATGATCGGTGAGCCTTCTTCGGGGTGCAGCGTTCGGGGTGCGCTCTTCCCGTTGACGGTGAACACGTCCGGATTGCGACTGGCCGAATTGTATGTGAAGTCCGCCTCACCGGCCCACTTCCGCGGAACCCGCGAATCCCAGTCCTTGATCGTCATGAAGTATTCGCGGTCCGCCGGTTCGTAGCCTTCGGGATCAACTCGGTAGATCCCGTACATGCCCATGTCGATATGCCGGTGGGTCTGGAAGTGGCAATGGTAGAAATGCGTTCCAGGGACGTTAGCGGGAATCTCGTAGGTGTGTGTCTCCCCTGGCGGGACCTGAATCCCGGTCGTCGTCGGGACGCCGTCGTTCTCCCACGTCTTGCGAATTCCGTGGAAGTGAATCGTGTGGGGACGTCGGCCATCGGTGTTGTCGAGTGTCACCTCCATCGCGTTACCCTCGGTCGTTCTGAGAATTGGGCCTGGGACGCTGGGGTCGTTGTCGTCGGCCTGGAACGCCCAGACGCGTGGGAATTCGACGGGCCCACCCATTGTATCGAGCGGGTGGACGGCGTGGCGGGCCTGTTGAGTCCGCATCGTCACTCCACCACCCTGCTCGTCGACGTTGACGACTGTTGGAGGGCTGGTGTAGGGGAGATTAGGCGAGTCAGTTTGTGTCTGCGTGGCCGTATCGCTCGTTGCTGCTGGCTCGTTAGCTCCGCCCGCCGAACAGCCTGCTAACGAAGCGATACCCGTCGCGCCAGTTGCCGCGAGAAACTCACGCCGGGACAGTCCGGTTCCGGGTGCGCCGAAACGTGTGGTCATGATACACTCGGCATTTTGGTTGGCCTAAACATAGGGCGACTGCGGTGTCCCAATTCACGGGACAGTGCGTGGATATGTTCGGCAAAAGGCGAATGGAGATGGCGGCTTTTTATTTATACTTGTTCGCCGTTAGGAGTCTGAAATTGAGACGACAAAGTGGTCAGATTTTTAGAGTCCGCCCGTCGCCGTCAGATAGGCCCCTGCAAACTGCACCGCGTTATACGTCCCGTGAATCACAGCCGGCACTGTGAGGTTGTCCGTATACTCGTACGCTGCTCCCAGTACTAAGGCCAGGACGAATGCGATACCGATGTACACCAGTTTGCCTTCCCCTGACAACGAGAAGAGATGGATCGATGCGAACAGAGCGCTTGCGAGGATGATTGCACGAGCCGGATGGAGACTTTCACGGAGGGTGCCCTGTACGAGGCCCCGGAACAACAGCTCTTCTCCCGGGCCGACTAACAGGAATTGAAGGGGGATCAGAAGAAGGAATACACTCGGATTTTGTCGCCCGACCTCGACGATCTGATTCTGAGCCGAGTTCAGACCGAGGGCTGTGATTACTGAGGACGCCACAAAGAGCAACCCCAGGATCGCTATACTCCCGCCAACAATCACTGCTCCATCACGCTTGTCAGGTGAACGAACTGGAACGAATCCCAATCCGAGATCACGGCCTTTGAGATAAAGGATGGCGATGCCCCCAAACGTCACTCCTTGGAGGAAGAACGTGCTCACAACCAGTCTGAGGGCTGGGCGCGACGCGAGGTCGACTCCGAACAACCCGACTACCGTCGCGACGGCAAGGATTACGATAGCCCCCGCGACGTATGATCCATACGTGAGACCAATCGCCGAGGCGACAGACCGGAAACGAGATATCGACGACATTAATCAGATGTGAGCGTAGGGCTCCACCCTACAAGCTGGCTTCGATAGGTCGATTCCGGCGCTATTCATTCCAAGACATCCCGCGGTAGTGATTTTGTTCATAGCTGACGTTCAGGTTCGACGAGGTTGGATCCAGCGAGGACTGTAATTATCACGAGCACGAACGCGATGAGTGAGAGATTCGGAATTGTAAGTCCGAGCACCGGAGCCTGCCACTGGACAACTGCACAGGGGCCAGCAAAGGTGCATGAGGCCGTCGTTGCTTGGAGTACGGAGTGATATCCCGCGATTGAAGCTCCCACCACGGATAGTGGCACGACTGTTCGCCAGATTGTGTTGTGGCTCTCGAGGGCGGCAACGCCGAGAACGACGACAAGCGGATACATGAGGATACGTTGGTACCAGCAGAGGGTACACGGAACGAGACCGAGGCCGAGACTGAACCAGAGGCTTCCCAGGGTTGCAATCGCCGCGACGCCTGCCCCGCCTGCAAGCCAGAATCGTCCGTCGGACATCCATGACTCAGTTTGATCCAGCTGCATCTTCGATCAGCTGTCTTACTCGCTCTTCGTTTCCGAGTGGATTGACCGTCATGCCATCGATGAGGAGCGTGGGTGTGGCATCGACACCGACATCGCTCGCAGCCCTGTCAGTCGCCCGCAGCGCGTCGTCATACTGATTTTCTTGGATGGCCGTGCGGACCGACGCTGTCTCGGAGACGCCTGCGGCCTGAGCAAACTCGACCAATCTCTCGGCGGTCGCCCACTGGTCGCTCTCGGGTGGTTGATTCCCGAACACGTATTCGTGAAACGCCCAGTATGAGGCTGGGTCGGTGTTCCAGACGGCTAATCCGGCCTGACCGGCTGCCGGTGCATCGGGGCCCAAAAATGGGTCGCCACCGATATATGCCAGATTGCGGAACTCGAGCGCAATTGTTCCTGGTTCCACGTAGTCCGTCACGAGTTGTGAAAGCATCTCCGTACTGAACTGGGCGCAGTACGGACACTTCCAGCTCCCGAAGTATGTGACCATGACATCGGCATCAGCAGACCCCATCGTCGCATAGCGGAAGTCTCCAGGCGAGTCGGGAATCGGGGCAGTGGTAACGGCACCCGTATCACCTCCAGCAGTCGCGCCGTCATCCGGCTCAGTGCTCGTATTGTTAGAGAGAGCGGTGGCGCCGATCACGAGACCGGCAGTGGCGGCACCACCACCGCCGAGGAGAAGCTGTCGGCGGGTTAGTCCTCCGACAGCAGCTCCAACACCTCCCTCGGAGAGCCGCTCTGAGAACGTGAGTGAATCAACGGCTGTCTCAGCCCGTTTGTAATCCACACCTGAGAGGTCGTCGGGGTGCGCGACGAGCCAGTGTCTGTAGAGCTGCTCGTCAGTCTCGTCACCGAGTTGTTCGCCACAATAATGGCAGGCGCTGTGAACGTTCCATGTGTGGTCACGCGCTGCTCCAGCTGTTTCGAATTGATCTGTACAGATCGGGCAGGTATGGGCAGTCATTCGTGATCACTACTCCAAGTGTAGATTTCATAGGCTCCGTGTTCTGCTCTCATAGTGAGCTGAATCGTCGGTATCTGTGGCATTGTGTTATACGCAAGGGGTCATCAGCGGCGGAGATATGCGACGAGGCAGGTCGTCAGGAGACAGAGGAGAATGAGAATTGCCACGCCCAGATGCGTCGTCACGATGGTCGGTTGGAGATCTTCCGTGACGGTCAATCCTCCGAGGATAACCTGTAACGGAAGGAGGACGAGAGCGGCCGTGGCCGACCATTTGACAATCGGGGTATTACGGTGTGTCACCCACGCTCCAAGGGTCGTGCCGACGATCAGAACCCCGGCCGTCATCGCCAGTCCACGGTGAGCCCACTCAGCGAAGATTTGGAGTGCAGAGTATGGCGAGTTAGCAATGATCTCGGGTTGAAGGAAGGGGACCCACGTCCCGTAGCAGGTCGGCCAATCGGGACAGGAAAGTCCAGCACCGATTGCACTGGTGTAGGCTCCAAGAAGCATCACAATATACGTCACTAGTAGCGTCAAACTGGCGATATGCCTGTACTCGACCGGAATCCTTGAAATCGCGGTTCGTATATCGTGCCTGCGGAGTCGGGCTTGAGACATAATATTGGGTAGGGACGTTGACTTGCGGTGTGACGAGTTGATGTCTTGGAGACAAAGTGTTAAGCCGGATTCCCAGCGAGTGGGACACCGCCTGCTATTCATTGAGGAGCCGTCTCATGATACTGTTAAGAAGACACACGGTTTGTAGGGAAAACCCCTATATGCCAATAGTATGATGGCTCAAGAACATACCCAGGAACGGTCAATAGATGAACGCGACCGCGAGGTGAAGTCTGCCAACGACAACATCTGTCCCGAGTGTCAGGGTCATATTACACGGACTAGCGACAGCGGTGAGGCGACCTGCGAAAGCTGTGGGTTGGTTTTTGAAGATAATCCAATCGACCACGGTCCTGAGTGGCGTGCGTTCACTTCAGAGGAACGCGATGAAAAGAGTCGGGTCGGGGCTCCGACGACGCAGCTGATGCACGATAAGGGTCTGAGTACGACTATCGGCTGGCAGGACAAGGATGCCTACGGACAGGCTGTCTCTGGTCGCAAACGTGCTCAATTACAGCGCCTCCGGACGTGGGACGAGCGGTTCCGTACGAAGGATGCTCACGAGCGGAATCTCAAGCAAGCGCTCGGGGAGATCAGCCGCATGGCGTCCGCTCTGGGACTTCCTGAATCGGTTCGGGAAACTGCAGGCGTCCTGTACCGGCGTGCTGTGGAGCAGAACCTGCTCCCCGGTCGCTCGATCGAGGGTATGTCGACGGCGTCGTTGTATGCGGCTGCTCGACAGCACGGAATGCCACGGCCGCTGACGGAGTTCGCCGATGTCAGCCGTGTCGAGAAAATCCGGATCCAGCGAGCGTACCGATATCTGTCCCGAGAACTTGGGCTGGAGATCGAGCCGGAGGATCCCATGCAATATATTCCACAATTCGCGTCATCGCTCGACGTGAGCGACGAAGCAGAACGGCGCTCTCGAGAACTGCTTGAGGTAGCTACAGATAATGCCGTCCACAGTGGAAAGAGTCCAGCCGGGTTGGCGGCTGCCGCTCTGTATGCTGCGACCCACCTCACGAACGAACAGCTCACACAGGAGACGGTGAGTGAGGTCGCCCACGTCAGTCGAGTCACGATCCGAAATCGATACCAAGAGCTTCTCGAGGTGTACGCGCAGTATGACTGACCGGATAGCCCCTGCCGGGCGAAATCCAGCTACTGAGTGGGTCATGATACGATATTTACCATGAGCGAGTTCTCAATACAGACCGAGGTCGAGATATTGGAGCTGCTCGTTGATGAGTCACCGTGCCATGTGATGGAGATCACTAACGCCGTCGATGGACACCCGATCACCATTGACCAAACGTGTGCTCACCTCCATAGTGAGGGCTGTATTGTTCCACTGGGGAGGGGTCTCTACGAGATCACAGACGCAGGCGAACAACGACTCGAAATTCAGCACGATTCATAATTGTGTCACCATGTCTCCCCTCTTTCGATGGATCGACCGTCATGACTCTGGAACCACGATCCCGACTGAGTTCGTGGGACCAATGGGATGCCTCTCCAGCAATCGGACACCATATCCCGAGGACCACGTATTATCGAATAATGGGAGATGATTCAGTGTCGTCCGAGGACACTCCGGAGGTACAGGATGTCCTTGATGCGCTGGATGATCCCGCGTGTCGGGCTATTCTCCAGGAAACTATCGAACCAATGACTGCGAACGAACTCCTCGACGCATGTGACATCCCCAAGTCGACGCTGTATCGAAAATTAGAACTCCTCAGTTCCGCTTCCCTCGTTCGAGAACAGGAGACGATCAACCCCGGAGGTGGACGGGTTACCTACTACGAGCGGTCGTTCGAGGACGTCACGATCTCTATGGACGA
This sequence comes from Halorussus halobius, assembly GCF_004765805.1. Lineage (GTDB taxonomy): Archaea > Halobacteriota > Halobacteria > Halobacteriales > Haladaptataceae > Halorussus > Halorussus halobius. The sequence goes on from NZ_SBIU01000007.1 coordinate 111,335, forward strand.
CACAGGTACGTTTTCGGTGAGCGTCGATCGGCCGCCGAAATCTACAGACGAACGGCTTGCAGATATCTGGTCGATGATGGGGGACGAAGTATGAACGGCGTCATCACGGCGATTGCAGTCGTCAAGTTCGTAATCCTGCTTCTCGGTGGCGGGATTACCTATATTGCATTTAAAGCCTATCGACGTACGGGTGCGGATTCGCTACGTGTCCTTGGTGTCGGGTTCGGTATCATCACACTCGGGGCAATTCTAACTGGCGTGGCCAACCAGTTCTTTTCTGTCGGATTGGCCCTCGGCGTGCTCATCAACAGCCTGTTCGTCGCCCTTGGCCTCGCGGTCATCATGTACTCGCTGTATATCCAGAAATGAACCCCGTTCCGAATGTTGCCGTTCCTGATCTCCGTCGGGGTAGCTACCTAATCCTTTTCGGCGTTGTTCTGTTCGTTCTCACGCTTGTTAGCAGTGCAATGCTCGCCCCTGCGATTGGGACGGCTTCGGAGACAGACCAGACGTCCCGAACCTTGGTCGGGTCTCAGGGGGGTGGCCCAGGCTGGCACGAATACGGCAGCGTCTATCTTCTCAACGGGACGAACACTACCTGGCGTGAATCGAGTGCTGATAGCTATTTTGACGTCACACAAACGGAGAACGGAACAGTGTTAGCCGGGTTCATGGACAGCGGGTACGCTTCGTGCGGACCGTACGAGTCTCCCTGTACCCGAACGGGATTCCGAGTCATTGACCCCGGGAAAGACCTGCAGGTGGTTTCGGAGTATAGCTTCCCGGTGCGAACGAACAAGAACAGCGAAGTCCACGATGTCGAACGACTCGAATCGGGAGAATACTTGGTCACCGATATGGAGTACGAGCGTATCTTTACTGTCAAGAACGGCGAAGTCACGTGGCAGTGGAATGCGAGTTCGTTCTACGACGCCCCACAAGATCCGACGACGACCGACTGGCTGCACATCAACGACGTGGACGTCATCGGCTCTGGGCGCTATCTCGTCTCAGTACGGAATGCCAACCAGCTACTCGTTATCGAGCGCGGCGAGGGCGTCGTTGAGGTTATCAATGAGGATACGACCGATTCGAACGATGCCAATTGCCGGAAATCCGGCCAGTTGAACGACTATGACAATGATGGCGATATTCGATGCGGTGACCCCGACGTGCTCAACCACCAGCACAACCCCCAGTGGCTCGGGGATGGTGCCGTCCTCGTTGCCGACAGCGAGAACGACCGAGTCGTGGAACTGCATCGAACGGAGGGCGGTAAATGGGAGCCAGCGTGGGCTCTTGATCGGGCAGCGGGTGTCGAGCTCGATTGGCCCCGGGATGCGGATCGCCTCCCGAACGGAAACACGCTTATCACCGACACGCTCAACCGGCGACTCGTAGAGGTCGACGAATCCGGGACTGTCGTCTGGAGCGTTCGAACAGAGCGTATCCCATACGAAGCCGACCGACTGCCCTACGGTGAGTCTGTCGGAGCCCCGAAGTACACGACTAACGGAAGCAGCGTCGACAGCCCTGACGCCGGCGTGCCGGTTCTCTCACTACTGCTGGTCGGGCTTCGGGCAGTCGTTCCGTCAACGCCATTCTGGTTCCGGGAACCACAACTTGGACTGACGCTTGTCTCTACACTCCTCATTGTCGTCGGCGGAGTTGATCGTATTCGTAACTAAATTTCCTCTCGAAGCCAGTCGAGAGCTCGCTCGCGTTTCTTGATGTCGAAATATCGCATTTCGTTGGGGGCGACTGGCCAGATCGGTCGGATTGCATACCACCAGTCGAACAGGAGTTTTGCCCATCGTGTATCGCCGACTGCGGCGTACCGGTCGATATCGAACTCAGGGCCGTACCGGAGATCGGGAACCACCCCGTGGAGGTGTGTGAGAAACGCCCTGAACGTCCAGTTCGGAACTTCCTCGTACACGTGGATGTACCCGTGCTTATCGCTCTTTTCGACGAGGAGTGAGTACAGCTCTTGATAGCCTGTTCGCGTGCCCTTCCCGACGCGAATCGCAATGAGGTTCTCGTTCGTCTCGTCCAACACCTCGAACATTTGATCGGGTGCTGTGTGGGACATCGTTAGTGGGAGTGATTCGTCGTACCGACAGGGTCAGTATCGGGATCGGTACGCCCGACGAGCTCCACGGTTGCGTGGTCGATTCCTCGATTCGTGAGATAGTCGTGAACCCGTGACTGGATTCTCCGTTGCTCCTCGAGTGTGGTCGACGTATCTGTCAGTCGGACGGTTGCGACGGTGAGTTGACTACAGACTTGCCAGACGTGGAGATCCTCAATCTGGTCGACGCCATCGAGTGTCGTCAATTCATCCCGGAGTTCTTCGGACGACACCGGGCTCCGTTCCAACAGGATCGAGGTGCTTTCCCGGAGGACGTTCCCGGCCGACGCGAGCACCAGCAGCCCAATGAGTACGGCCGCCACAGGGTCTGCGATGGGGAGATCGAACACTGCGACGGCGGCGGTCGAGACGATTACCGCAACAGAGCCACCGGCGTCACCGAGCAGGTGGTAGAACGCCCCGCGCTCGTTGAGACTCATCTCACCACCCTGCAACACGTACACGGAGCCGATGTTTACCAGCAGGCCACCCGTAGCGATGATCAGCGTCAACTCGGGATTGATCGCCACTGGCTCAAGGAACCGCTGGTAGGACTCCCAGACGATGTATCCGACCATTGGAAGGAGCAAGACGCCGTTCAGGAAGGCCGCAACCGGCTCCAGTCGGTGGAGACCGTACGACCACGCCTCGCCACCCTCGAACCGTTCGGCGGTGTAGCTCGCGCCGAACGCCATCGCGTACGCCAGCATATCGAACAGCATGTGGAGTGCGTCGCTGATAAGCGCGACCGACCCGAACAGGAGTCCACCAGCCAGTTCGATGACGAATCCAAAGAAATTGACGACCGCGACGAGCGCAAGCCGACGCGTACTGCCACTTGATTTAGACGGGAGGTTGTGCTCTGCGGTCTCCTCATCAGTATGCTCGTGAAGGGTCATAAGTTCACATTAGAGGGGGTTCTATTTCGAATCTGAGGATTCCGGTTGTTCCTGGGTAGATTCCTGGGCCCCGTCTTCACTCGTCACCATCGAATCCTGCGCCGTTGATTCAGTGCTATCCGAAGAGGTAATCTCCTCATCGGCTCCCTCCGGTTCTGGTTTGGACCGCTCCGATTCTTCGGAGAGTGATGTATCTTGGGCGGAGGAGCCCGCGAAATCGAGCGGACGAAGCCAGATGAACCAAACCACAAATACGGTTGTGCCATAGCCGACGATCCACACGAGGTCAGCAACTGCAGAGAGGTTCGCCTGTTCGAAGGTGTATACCAACAAACCGGGCCCGATGAGCCCAATGAGCACAACGAGGACGGCAAACTGCGGAGACGAGAGTCCGAACGGGTATCGTTGCTGATCTGCCTCCGTATGGGATGTTGCGTTTCCCTCATTCTCTGCACCCATCTTACCCCTCCGAAGCGCTGGTTTCGGTGTCTGTCTCCGGCGTGATTCGAGAGAGTCGCATCGCGTTCCCGGTGACGGCCGTCGTCATTCCGGCATCGCCAGCGAGGACGGCGAGCCAGATCGGGACGTATCCGAACGGGACTGCGACTGCCAGCCCGGCTTTGACAGCGAGACTCGACCAGATGTTCTGTCGGATGACCCCGTTCGCATCGTGTGCGAGTTCGTAGAGGTACGGGAGCTTTGCGAGGTCATCACCCATCAAGGCGATGTCGGCGGTCTCCAATGCGGTATCAGTCCCGGCAGCCCCCATCGCCACGCCGACTGTGGCGGTGGCGAGCGCCGGTGCGTCGTTGATGCCGTCACCGACCATCGCAACGCCGTCGTACTCCTCGACGAGCTCCTCGATCGCCGTCACCTTGTCCTCGGGGAGTAATTCGGCCTGGTACTCGTCGACGCCGACCTGTTCGGCGATCGCGCGGGCAGTCCGCTCATTGTCACCCGTCAGCATCACCGTTCGGGAGACGCCGAGTTGCTTGAGTCGCGTCACTGTTCGCTTCGCTTCGGGTCGGATCTCGTCGGCGACTGCGATGACGCCTTCGAGTTCGTCTTCGGTTCCAACGAGGACAACGGTCTTCCCTTCTGCTTGGAGTTCGGGAACGGTCTCGTCGAGAAGGTCGAGGCAGTTGTTCCGGTCGCATATCTGCCGAGCTGTCTGGGTGACGACACCGCCGTCAGTGGTCGCGTGGACGTGTGATAGGTCGAATCCCAGCTCCTCGAACAGCCCCGGCTTGCCAGCGAAGTGGGGCGTCCCGTCGAGGTCGGCCCGGACGCCCTTGCCGGTGATGCTCTCGAAATCATCGATCTCGCGCTCGGCGACTCCCATGCTGCCGGCCTCAGCGACGATCGCCTCGCCGATGGGATGTTCGCTCCGTTGTTCGAGCCCGCGGGCACACCGGAGGACGTCTTCCTCCGAATTTTCGTTTAATGGAACGACGTCAGTGACGGTGAGCTCACCTTTCGTGAGCGTCCCCGTTTTGTCGAAGGCGACGACGTCGACGGCCCCCATCGCTTCGAGGTGGTTGCCGCCCTTGATCAGGACGCCGTTCTTCGCGGCGCTCGTAATTCCCGACACGACGGACACGGGTGTCGAGATGACGAACGCACACGGGCAGGCCAGTACCAGTAACGTCAACCCGTAGACGACGGCCGTGGGCCAGGTCGTGCCGAGAACGTACGGGCTTCCCACCGTCGTCAAAATGGCGAAGGCAACGACGACTGGCGTGTAGTACGTTGAGAAGCGTTCGACGAATTGCTCGCGCTCGGTCTTGTTCGACTGGGCATCCTCGACCATCTCCACGATTCGCGAGAGCGTGTTATCACCGGCTTCAGAGGTAACCTCTACCTCAAGATAGCCCTCTTCGTTGATCGTGCCGGCGTATACCTCATCTCCCATCGTCTTGTCGACGGGTACGCTTTCGCCTGTGATGGGTGCCTGATTGACGGCGCTTTCACCGTCGACGACGGTTCCGTCCATCGGGATCTTCTCCCCCGGTTTGACGACGACCACGTCGCCGACAGCGACCTCGTCGACAGGAACTGTCTCCGTGGTATCGTCCCGTTTGACGGTTGCCTCATCCGGTGAGAGGTCCATCAACTCCCGGAGCGAGTTCCGAGCGCGATCCATCGAGTACCGCTCCAGCAGCTCGGCGATACTGAACAGGAACGCGAGGGTGGCCGCCTCGAAGTAGAGCGCCTCACCGAAGGCGAGGCTCGCAACGAGTGCTCCGAGGATAGCCACCGACATCAGGAAGTCGATATCGAGGTTCAGATTCCGAGCGGAGTAGTAGCCGTTGCGGAAGATCTCCTGACCACCGGACGCGACGGCAACGAGGAACAGTACGTCGGCGACGAGCAGCTCCGTTCCGAGAAGGCTTGCAAGCTGTACATTCTGCCCGGTCAGGAAGAACTCGAAGAGCAAGCCGAGAGCGACGAATCCACCGCTGATCCACGTCTTGAGTGCTCGTGGACTCGTCCAGATGCTCTCGCGTTCCTCAGTCGGGTCCTGCCGTCCTGATTCGTCGCTCGACGTGTCTGTAACCTTGTACCCGGCACGTTCGATAGCGCCGATGATATCGGCTTCTCCAGTCCTCGAAGAATCGTACGTGACGACGACGGTTCCGGTCGTCGGCTGGGTTTCGAATGTTGTAATTCCCTCGACCCTCTCGAGAGCGTTCTCGATTTTGCCAGCACACGACGGGCAATCCATTTCCGGAACCGTGAATTTCGAGGACACTTCGCCGGTGTCCTCCACGGTGTACCCGGCCTTTTCGACCCGATTAGCAATCGCGGTGGCACTCGTTTGTTCGCCGTCGTATGAAACGGTCAGCGTCCCTTTCGTCACTTGCGGGTCGACGCTGCGGATTCCGTCCAGTTTTTCGACGCTGTTCTCTACCTTTCCTGCACAGGATGGACAATCCATCTCCGGGACCGCGAATTGTGCAACGTCCCCTTGGTCTATGGGTGGAGAAACGTCGTCGACGCCCTGTTCTGTGTGTTGGGCGTGTTCGTGATCACTGTGGTCGTGGTCATGCGTGTGACTATGCTCGTGGGACCCTTCTTCGTGTTCGTGGGCGCGATCCGGTGGCTCACCACTCCTGTTGTGGGAATCGTCGTCGGGGGAGGTCATCACTCTCCCCTAGCCACTACACATTTATTAAATCGACTGCTATAAAACACCCATTTTCTGCCAATACCTAATAAATACTTTGCCCTATATTATTAACTCGGCCGTTGTCTCATCTCAAATGCAGACCTAAGTATGGTTTGCTCGATACTCACCGTGTTTGACCTCGAGGAAGAGCGTAAAGACTCCAAACACGACGAGGCCGACGCTCACCATCATGACTGTACTTTTGCTCGTCGGACTCATCATCGTCCCACCAATTATGAGGGTGAGCAGGACCCCGAACGCGATTACCGTTTTCGTGTTATCGAATTCCATCGATAGTTTGTTACTGAAACTCAATCAGATGTTGTTTCCGACGTCTCTGCTGTCGATACCGTTGCGCGGGTCTTCCTTCGAACGAAGCCTACCCAGACAAGTGCACCAACGAGACACAGGATACCAGCGATCGCAATCGATTGACCGCGGATTGTCGTCCCGGTCTGGTTCTGTGTGATCAGCAAGATACCGATGCCGAAGAGGACGAATCCTTGAACACCTGCTGCTTTCGCTGGTTCAGTAATATACTCCGCCTCTGTGAGAATGCCAGCAACAGATCCGACGAACAACAACAGTCCCGCAACAGAGACAGGACGAAGGCCGAGAACGACACCGACCTCCGAGAGAGCAAATCCAATAGCGACAAAGAGTGGCCATGGACTCGCTCCCGTGAAGGTTGAATCCGTGTCTTCGGAATCGCTCATTATCTCGAGTTGAGCTTCACGATATAATAAATCGGCTGTTATTGATACCCCTATAGTTAATAGAAAATGGCTGTAATTCAGCCGTTAGTTAATATTGGTGCGGTATAACCTCACAGTCTGAAGCTGGTAATACTGCTTAGTCCCGATTCTCCGCGCTATCCCATCTTACGGTCAAATGGTTTTATAGAGACGCTCTGCCTACTCTTTTTTATGTGCATCTACTGCGACGCCTACGAAGAAGAGCGAGAAACGGAGAGTCAGTCTCCAGTCGAAGACAACCACTCTGAACAAAAGACTACTTCCACGCTGTCAAAGGGAGCGTTTGGACAACTTCGTTCTTCGCTAGCAGATCTGTTGTAACCGACCATTCTGGCCATTGATGACGCCACGTAGGTCGATACGCGAGCGGAGAAGTTCGAACGTCGAACCAGAACGGTTTCAACGCTGACTGGCCTACGGCCGAATAACAGCTTTCGAGAGTATGTCATACGAAGGCACTACGGTTCCACGGCGTGACTCACCTGCAGGGGAGTGTGATTACTGTGGGCATCCGTTCCCGACGACCGACCGCCTCGTCCTCCACAAAGGCTTAGAACATCCCCAAGAGCTGGATGACGACGAGGAGGACGCATTCCTCTCTGCCCGAGCAGACGAAGAAGACGAGTTGCGTACACTCCGTCTGAAAGCGCTTGGAGCCCTCGTGCTCCTGTACTTCGGTCTTCTATTCATGTATGCTATCTTTGCCTGACTCAGATACGAACACCGGGGCAAGCGAAGAGGTACACATAGAGTCAGGTCCAGGGTCGAGGCTTCGTCATTGGGTCGTCTCGAACACGAAGCTCAGACTCTTCGTACAGTTTGTACTCTGGGTCTCGATACTGACGCTGTTTACCGAAACAGTCGCTGCCGGTAACGGGATGACGCTCTCGAAGCAGCCTCGGGATACCCTTGCCGTTCCCCGATGGCTGTATCTTGCCACTGGCGGCGCCACGATCGGCGCCTCTGCCCTACTTGCGAGCTTCGTTACTGATCGAGCCTTTATCCGCTATCTCCACAACTGGTCACTCCCCGGTCCGACGGTCGACGACTGGTGGACACCGATTCGATGGATCGGACGTAGTTTTGGGATTGTCGTCCTTGGACTGGCAGTGTATCTCGGACTGACCGGACCGCAGCTCCCGACAGCAAGCTTCACCATTCTCGTCACATTTGTCGTCGTTCGAGCGGGCTTGCCGATGCTTACGTATCTTGGAGGGAACGTTTGGCCAGCACTGAACCCCTGGCGAGGGATCGTCTCGCTTCTCCCAGCTGGACACAGAACGTATCCAAGAGAATTAGCCCGATGGCCAGCTGTCGGTGGCCTATTACTCCTTGTGTGGATTGAGGTGATTTTCCCTGTCAGCACGATTCCGTCAATTCTTTCGCTTGCGATCCTCGGCTACAGTGCCGTCACAATCGCAGGCGCAGTACTCTTCGGTCCTGACGCGTGGTTCGAGAACGCAGATCCGTTATCCGTCCTGTTCCGATTTTTCGGGGCTGTCGCCCCTGTAAAACGGCGGGACGGGAAGCTCACTGTAAAACTGCCCGGTAGCGACCTGACTGACTCAGACTTAATCACGGACACCTCCGATGTTGCGTTCGTCATTGCGCTGATTTGGGAGCTCACGTACAGCGGCTTCATCACGACGCAGACGGGCGCAGCAACTACCGAGGCACTCGTCAGCCTCTCCAATATTGGAGTGGGAGCCGTACAGATTCGTGCGATCCTCATCTACACACTCCTTTTCGTCAGTGGCTACGTCGTTTTCTTCGCCGCGTATTGGTATGCGGGCGTACTCTCTCGGCGACGGACCGGGACATACATCACAGCGAAACGTATCGCCTTTCGGTTTGCACCCTCGCTATTGGCCATCGCAGCGGGATATCACCTCGCCCACTACACCGGACTGGCTGTATCCCTCAGTCCGGCTCTAGGCATGGCAATTCTCTCTCCACTGTCGCCCCCAGCGAATCCCCTGACATTGTCTCCACCTGGGTGGTTCGAGGGTTTGAGTATCGCCTACGTGCTCATCGGGCATCTCCTCGCTATCTGGGCAGCGCACGCGACCGCCTACGAACTCTTCTCGAGTCGTCTCGTCGCAATCCGGAGCCAGTACCCGTTCATCGGTGTGATGATCGGGTACACCGTTATTAGCCTCTGGATTCTCTCACTTCCAGGAGCGACGCCCCCATATCTACCCTGATTCTGGTGGTTTCGAGAGAACAACGGATCGCACACTAAGGTCAGAACTCAACCAGAAAGATCACTCGGCAGTGAACTCAATCGGGTCCATGTCGAGAAACGCGGTTTCGTAGCCGTCGTGGCGCGCCAGTTGGGGTGGTGTCTCTACAGTGATTCTGACCGTATCGCCAGTCTTGAGTTCATCAATACCCATCCCATAGAAACTCCCGAGGTCAGGATCAAGGGACGCTTGGAGTGTCCCTTGTGTGATTGTATCCCCTCCACGGTCGAGTGTTGCTGAAAGAGCCATCCTCGGGAGCATCACGCGATTGTAGGGTGTGCGTGGAGAAACGATTAGGAAGGGTCCTTCAGTATCACTAAACCGATGGTCACCGTCAACGAGAGCAACCAGCATCGTTGCGTCACCGGATTGCCCTTCGTGGAGTAGTCGACCGGGAAGCTCGGATTTTGTCGGCACGACCGGTTCAGGAATCATTTCCATATCCATTAGATCGACTGTCCCACGGGTGCCTGCTTTGTCCCCTAACCGGCGAATCTCCAAATTGTACGTCTCATCCGTATCGAACGTGAACTGCATCGTGGCAGACTGTCCCTCTGTAAATCGCCCGTTGAATGGACTCGTACGAGCTGTCTGCAACGGGCCAACCTGGAGCGTCACATCGTACTGTCCTTCCCCCGGGAGAGCGATATTGTCGCCGTAGTGGAACCCCATATTCGGCGAGATCATCGGCCAGAGGTTGGTCGAGGACACTCGACCGTCGCTGTTACTGATTTCGACAGAGACGTCGACCGGGAGGATCGTCTCCGTCTCGGTGTCCCAGACACTCGCCATCAGATGCACCGAATCATCCGACTGAACGACGACTTTCGTCTTTCGTGAGCCAGTGAGGTTCCAGAAACGGTGCGGGAAGGAGTGCATCAGTGCAAATCCGAGACTGCCTGCCGTCGTCGTTCCGTACATTCCCATCCCTTCGATGATTGCCGGATAGTAGACCGCGTCAGGTCGATCCTCCACGATCGGTGGATCACGCCATGCAGACTGCGTCTCGAATCCGAGCCGCCCCAGGCAACCAGACAGTACCAGGCCCCCCGAGAGAGCAGTCCCCTGTTTGAGAAACGTTCTCCGATTCATGTTCTCCTCTGAGATACTATGTTTGGTAGATTCATTGAGTCGACCTCGCTGTCGTCAACCGGGGGTTTCTGTAACTGCCAGCCTCGGCCATTCTGTGACTGTCTACGCTAAGCGAACGACGAATCCGGTGAGTACCAGGAGTGAGACAACGCCAAGTAACGTCGCCAGTAGGAGGTGCTTCTCTTCCATAGATTTGGCTTCGGTTGGAATTCTAAAGACACCTTTGGAACTACAACGTCACCTGCACATCTGGCATATCAACGAAGGCTGTCTCGTATCCTTCATGGCGAGCTGTTTGTGGGGGCGAATCGACCGTGATCGTCAGCTCATCTCCCGTCTGTACATCTGCGACCGTCGCTCCGTAGTGATAGCGGAGCTCTGGATCGATGGTTGCCTGTAGAATTCCGTCGAACACTGACATCCCGTCACGGTGCAGTGTTCCCGAAAGCGACATCATCGGCAGCATCGTTCGATTGTAGGGTGTGCGCGGAGAAACAGCGAGATACCTCTGCTCCTCGTCCCCACCGAAACGTGACGCGTCTTCGAGGATCGTAACCACGAACTTCGCGTCCCCACTCGTCCCCGAGCCACGAACGTCCCCCGGGAGCGCGTCCGGTGTCGGCACTTGCGAACTCGGTAACATCTCCATGTCCATCAGGTCGACAGCACCCTTCGTGCCTTCTCTGTCGTCGGGAATGTCCGTATACGAGATCTCGTTGAGCGTCGATTCGCTGAATTCGAACTCGAACGTGAACGAGGCGTTCCCCTGATTCTCGGCCAGCGACCCCGTCCGTCGCGTCGACGGCCCGCCGATGCTGACCTCGACAGTGTATGTGCCGTCGCCCTGGAGCTGTGCGTTATCGCCGAAGTGAAACCCCATCGGCTGGGAGAGCATCGGCCACGGTGCGAACTGGTCGACCTGCTCGCCGTCCTGTGTAATCGTGAGCTGTGGATTGATATCGGGTGGGATGATCCCCGTCTGTGTCTCCCAAACGACCGGCATCAGGTGAATCGAATCTTCGGATTGAATCTCGACCTTCGTGATCCCATTCGGCTTCATCAGCCAGAACCGGTGCGCATACGAGTACGTGAGCGCACAACTGTACCCGCCCTGTTCCTTCATTCCGGGCATTTTCATGCCCTCGTAGTGGGTCGGATAGTAGACTGCGTCCGGGCGGTTCTCGGGGAGCGGTGGTGCCCGCGCTGACCGCGTCTCAAACAGGCCGGTACACCCCGCGAGCCCCACGAGTGACGTGCCCCCGACCGCCCGAAGCACGTCACGACGATTCATGCGTCACCTCCTGTGCGTTCTCGACCGGTCGCGCAGGCGGCAGCGAACGCAACGACCGTGGGGGGACGAGGAAATTACCGCGACGCTCCGTTCGGATGTACTGCAGGATGCCGTTGTTGTTTCGCTGACCGACGGCCGACTGCTCGGTGACGTCAGTGCCATTCATCGCTTCTCTCGTGTCGACGAAGTCGGTGATCCGTCGCTGGAGCGCAAGGAAGTGGAGGCTGGCGGTTTCACCGTCGGTAGAATCGAAGTCGCGCCGAAGGATGAGAGGCGAGTCATCGTCATCGCGAGCGCGGGCGGATTTCTGGGAGTGACCGACGACGCCCATCTCGCGGGCCGTCTCATCCGTTGGCTGACAGTCGTCGATTTTGCTGCTGGTTCCGAGATTGTCTCCAGCGCCCTCGATTACGTCGTTCTCGGCGTGGTACGGACAGAACATCTTCGCCTCACGCTGCCAGCGATCGTCCTGATTGTACCACTGATTGAGATTGAGCTGGAGCTTGGAGATGTGCTGGGTCGTTCCACCGGCGAACGGCCCCGACTGGATTGTCACGCGATCTTCACTGGCCTGGTTCTTTTTGAATCCCGATTTGAATCCCATAAACAGCGGCGCGTCCTCTGGGACCTTATCTGCCGGAACACCCTCTGCATCGTCAGCATTCTCCGCCGGCAACCCGTCCCCAATAAAGCCCGTCCGCCGGTCGGCGATTGAGAAAACATCGGTCAGTGTAGCGTCAGGCTGATCGACACCGTTGAGGGTTGATTTGTTCCCTTTGAGGGCTTCTTCGGCACCGAGCACCACCTGTGCCGTGTTACTCGCGAGATGGACGACTGCATCGGGCGTATCGAACTCGGGATCCTCAAACGGCGCAAGTGCTTCTGGATCAGGGAGGTCAACGTCTTCGGGAAGCGATTCGTCGAATCGGTCGAAGTATGCCGGAGAATAACTCACCGTGAGCAATAACCCGCCCCCGCTTCGCTCGTAGGCGTGTTCGATCCCACGGAGAGCTGTTTCAACTTGGTCACGGTCGTCTTCGTTCGGGGGCCCGTCTCGTCGGTAATTTAGATAGAGGAGCACACGATGGCTCGGAGCGACGACGTTCCCGTGGTCGTCCCGTGGGAGGGCCTCATTCCAAGCGTGCTGACGTTGTGGATACGACGAGAGATCATCCGGCCCTGTTGGGACGTCAACATCTTCACGGCCTAAACAGGCACTGAATGCCGCTGCGCCTCCGATAGCGACGGCCGACTTGAGGAATTCTCTGCGAGGGATACCTCTCTCATCAGTCATTGACGACAGTTAGGAAGCCAACGGAAAAGGCGGTTCTGGTAGAGTTCTTGAATCCCCGCTCAAGGTCGGTAGTAGACTATCTGGTGATGAGCTTCTTCACCAAGTTCCACCCGATAAATCGGGGGGCCCGCTTGCGGTATTGCTCGTATTCCTGGCCATACTGCTCTCGCAGCCACGGTTCTTCGGCAAACGGGAACAGTGCGTACACGAGGATGGTCAAGATGCCGTGTACAGCCAGTTTCCGGGAGTTCACTGCAATGATCGCGCCGACGATGAACGTAATGAATCCCACGCTCTGAGGGTTGCGCGTGTACTGGTAGATACCGTTCGTCCGAAGTTCCCCTTCTCTTCCACTGCTTTCCATCCACCCAAGTTCGAAGAGTGCTGAGAGGGCAAATCCCATCCCGAGTGCGGCGATACCGCTACCCGTGAGTTTGCTCCAACGTTCGGTGAAAATGAAGGAGTCCCGATCGAGCGCGCCCAGCACGGGAAACCCAGCGAACACGACGGAGAGCGCTGACCAATTGAACCACCACCGCCAAGAGCTGTCACCGATGGGCCACACTCGACGGTCAGGATGAACCGCACTGATGGCGTACCCGAGAATCAGCGTGACATCCGCGACGACCGCCGTCAGGAGCGCACGATCTGAGAACGAGGACATACGTGTATGTCGTGATAGTGAAGGACAAAAAAGTGAGACAATCTTGGGTTCGCATCTGGGTACTGCTCCCTCTGAAGAGGTTTGGAACCACCAACCACTCTCTACAATTCTAACATCCGGAGTAACTCGAATCGACGTTCTCAGGTAACTGCGTTTCAAATTCAGCCCACATGGCGGGATTTGTCCCACTCCATAGCGGGTTTACCGGTTCGCAGTCCCTTCCGTTGCTCGTGGTGATCACCGCCGCGGCTGCGGGTACAGCGGTACTTCTGGGACTTGCGATCGGCGCGTTCGTTCAACGCCAATCCCGTCCATATCTGTTAATCGTCGCTGCATTGGCTGCCCTTCTTGGACGCTCTGCGGTTGCGGGGATCTCCATCGTAGGCCTGTTTTCACAAGCCGAGCATCACCTCCTCGAACACGGGCTTGATGTCATTCTTGTAGCGCTCGTTATTGCTGCAGTCTATCACTCCCGAACCATTTCGAACGAGACCAACTTCGATACATGACACACCAACGTGACCGAATTCACGAGTATATTGCCACCCACCCTGGAGAACACTTCAACGCGCTCACGCGGAGACTCGACCTCGCACCAGGACAGGTACAGTACCATCTCAGGAAACTCCAGAATCAAGAGAGAGTGGTCAACCTACCTCTCTATGGCCGGACCCACTATTACACACCGGAATATGATGCGTGGGAGCGGGGAGCAATCGCTGTCCTTCGCCGGGAAACAGCACGCGACATCTTATTCTGTGTTCTCGAACAGGGAACATCCAGCCCGAACGCTGTCACAGAGTCCCTCGGGATTGCTCGGGGAACCCTTGAGTGGCACTTGGATCATTTGACGGAACAGAATCTCATCGAGAAACACCGAGATGTCAATAATCACGTGACGCTGGTCGCAGCCGAGCGGACTGAGACCGCTCGCCTCCTCGAAGAGATCTCCCCCTCGCTGTCCGATCGGATGATCGACCGGTTCACCCGCCTCGTCGATAACCTATTGGCGGATGGATCGTAACGAGCCCTCGGATGTATTTCGTTGAAACGAGAACTTGATTGTTCGATTACTGCACCCACTTGGATAGAACGCTATGCAGTCCCTGAGTCCACGGTTCCCAGATACTGGGTTTCCCACTCACGACGTGCCTCTATTTCACGCTGACCGCGCTGTGTAACTGTGTATACGTTCGTCCGCCTGTCGAGTTCACCCTTCTCGAGCAGTCCTTTGTCGACGAGGTCGTCGAGATTCGGATAGAGGCGCCCGTGGTTGATCTCCTGTTCGTAGTAGTCGTCGAGTTCGTCTTTGATTGCGAGCCCGTGTGGTTCCTTGAGCCCGGCCGTTACATACAAGATGTCCCGCTGGAACCCAGTTAGATCGTGCATCCGTCTGTTCTCTATTTTGAGGGGTGGCATATGTTCTCTCTGGTACCCCGAGGCGATTTTGGCTTGACTGGGTCGGGATATCGCGTGAAAACTTCGAACCTTTATATAGTGGACAGGTGAATTCCGCGATGGAATGTCTGACCTAATCGTCAAAGCAGCCGTGAAGGACGCACTCTCGGACAACAACGTCTCGGCAGATTTCTACGACACGCTCAACGAGGAGGTCGCCGAACTGCTCGACGACGCCGCAGAGCGTGCCGAGTCCAACGACCGGAAGACGGTCCAGCCCCGCGACCTGTAGGCCTGCGTAACGCAGCCAAGCCCGTCACTCGAACGTAGCTTTTTGAGGTTCCTGTACAGAAGTTAGGAAACGAAGATGGCGGACGCACCGGATACTGAACGGCAGGCGGTCGAGCCTGAGGCAGGAGACGTCCTCAGCGTGTCACAGCTGAACGACCGAATCGCCTCGGTCGTCGAGGATGCGCCTGCCCTCGACGGTGTCCGCTGTATTGGCGAAGTCACGGATCTCCATCAGAACAGTACAGCGCTCTACTTCACGCTTACCGATGGCGACGCCGAGCTCCCCTGTATGATCTGGGCAAACCGCTATCGGAAGATGGACGCCGAGCTCGAGGACGGGACTGAGGTCATCCTGGAAGGCGATATCGACTACTGGACTGAAGGCGGGAAAATCGACCTCAAGCCGTGGGAAGTGATCGTCGTCGGCGACGGCGACCAAGCGGCCGCGGTCGAGCGACTGCGCAGCGAGCTCGAAGAGCGTGGCTGGTTCGACGACGAGCAGAAACAGCGCCCGCCAGCGTTTCCGGAACGGGTCGGTGTTGTGACCTCACTCCGAGGGGATGCTCGGTACGACATCCAGAGCGCGATCCACGAGCAAGACCCTACAGTCGACATCCTGGTGAAGGATGCGACCGTCCAAGGGTCAGAGGCACCGACGTCTATCGCGAACGGGATTCACCATCTGGACCGCTCCGAGGACGTCGATTCAATTATCGTCGGCCGCGGCGGTGGGAGCGATTCGAACCTTCAGGCGTTCAACACCGAGCGGGTCGCGGAAGCGATCTTCACCGCGAACACCCCGATCGTCACGGCAATTGGCCATACTGACGACCGGCTAATCGCGGATCGGGTAGCGGATATGGCCGCGATCACACCGACAGCGGCCGGCGAGTACATCGCGAAGTCTCGGAATGACTTCCTGGCTAGCGACATTGGCCCGCTTGAGCAACAGCTTGAGGCCGCGTACGAGACCTTTGAACAGGAGCACGAACACGAACAGGAACTGGCCGAGGCAGTCGAAGAGGCGACCGCGCCTGAGGGCCTGTCGCCAGTTTACTACAAGGTTGCAATTGTCGTGCTCCTAGTGCTGTTGCTGCTCATTACTGCACTCTGGCTGGGGGTGATCTAATCGATGGCAAAAGACACGGACATCAGGAGTCGGATGAACCGAATCGAAGAGATTATCGACCAACTCGACGCGGATGAGGTGTCACTTGATGAAGGGAGTGAGCTGTACGAGGAAGGGCAGGAGTTACTAACTGAAATCCGCGAGCGACTCCACGAAGGCCAGGGCGAGGTCATCGAGATCAAATGAGGAACGGCAGCGGTATCGACTGTCTCTCCGCGTTAACCAACAGCCTGCCGTTGTTCACGAGCTTGTTGGTTAAGGTCGCTAGCCACGGTTACCCTTCAGGCTTATCTGCGATGTCCTCCCATTTCGAACCGTTCGACGGTAGTTCCAATGTTCCATGAGACGGTTCTGATATTCGGCGTCTACCTACTCGCGTGTGGTGTAGCGTGGATCCTCCATGAGTCCGCACACTACGCCGTCCACAGGCTCTATGCGGAATCAGTCTCGTTCGGTGTCAATCGACGTGGCCCATACGTTGACGCCGTTTACGCCCCGTCTGCTCCGACGGTCGCTATCCGACTCGGTTCGATCGCGCCGACTCTCCTCTATACCCCTATTGTCGTACTCGGAATTGGAGCCTATCTCTCGTCGAATCCGGTTCCACAGTTGGATCCAGTCGGGTGGTCGCTTGTCGCCGTTCCTCTCGTGATTTTGACTTTTCCGACTGGTGCTGATATCCAAGCGTGTCTCAACGCCTCAGAATAGCGTTTCTTAACGTGTATTCGGTCGGCGTCAGACAAACACTTCATTAGTTACATAGTCAGATTTTAAGAAAGTCATTGGCCGTCAGTATTTAGTAGATAAGACGCAAGTATGTGCAAATGTATCATGGCACAAGCCAGTCCCCGCAGTACCCCCCGTGAAACTGATACGGACGAGCGGTCCTCCGTGTCAGTTGAAGCGTGGTTGGAGGCGGTCAGTAGAGAACTGGATCCCGCCGAGTGTGAGGACCTCTCCGAACTCGGCATCTACTCGATCCACGAACACAGCAGCGCCCGCACGATCACCCTTCCTGAGGATGCGGACGAGTTCGAGGACGCGACGACGGTAAAGCAGTACTATTTCGAGGGCGAGGATTGCCCGCTTCTCATCGTTGCTCCGCTGCAGGTCTAAGTCGCCCTGTGGGTCGCAGATCAGCAGTCGGTGTCATCTTCTTTGTGGTCGGAATAGAACTGGATGAGGTACTGGAATCGGCCTGTATCACTCGTGAATGAGTCGAGTTCTTCCTGTAACCACTCGTATTTGTCCTGCGGGATTCGCATATTGATTCGGGCCACATCGTCGCTAACATCCGAGTCGGAGTTGCTGGCGCTGGTTGCTGTGTCCGCGTCTGACATTAGTTCGACCCAGGCTATGCGGTCGCATATATCCCAGTAGAATGAGAACTTCTCTAGAGAACTTGGAGAACTTTGAAGATCTACAAATTCATTCAAATTTTCTGACCTCTTTTGGTCGTGCTATCCTTTCCCACAAACGATGTGTGCTAAGGTCCCCTCCGGCGAGACGCCGGCCAGTACTGAGGAATCGACGTCCGTCATTCGGATCATCCACAGGTCCATCGGCCCGATTCTGCTGGCGCTCCTCCCGCTGATCCTGTTCGTGGGGACGGCGGCCGCACAGTCGGATCCGGGGAGCGCATTCTGCGACTCGAACATGGCCGACACCATCCAGAACATCTTCACCATCATCCAGTTCGGTGGGCCGCTCATCGGCGGCGTCCTCGCGCTCGGCGCGACGGTGGCGATCCCGTTCACCCGTCGCTCGGACTGGAAGAAGGAGATGAAATCTGTCCGGAATCAGGGCCTGCTCTGGGGCGTGATCGTCGCCCCCCTCGGGACGGAGATCGTCCAGTTCATCCTGAACAACATCGTGGTCGGTGGCACGAGTTGTGGATTCTAACCACGCACCAGGATTCGCACTCGTCATGTCCGCCGTCCTCGTCGCATCGACAGCCGCCGTTCCAGTGGGCGCCCATCCCCCGAATAGTACTGACCACGGCGTTCCGGAGGAGACCTTTCACAAACTGTGGTCGGGGGATCAAGACGGTGCGACCGACGGTGCGAATCTGAGTAACGGGTCGGCGGTCGAGCAGCTTGGCGAGGGGACCGATGTCCCGTTCGATTCGCCCCCGCGTGCAGTTGAGCGATGGAACCGTGGCGACCACTCGGAGTTCCCGGCGACCAACAGCTCCGTGTCGATCCATCCACCAGATGCGGACCTCACCAGCGACCAGTTCATCAAGGAAGCCTATACTGAGGTGTTCGCCGTTCAGCCGTCCACCCGAGCGCGCCTCTCGTCGTCTAGACAGCCGCTTTACGTCGCTCCAGACGGGACGCTCCGCGGGACCGTCGATTACCGGGTGGCGGTGCCGCCTGACGACACCTCCGGCGATCGACGTGTCTACTGGAGTCTGGAGAGCCATCAGGTTGAGGAGACGAGACTCCTCGTCGACGGCGACGAGGAGACGACGGCTGGTGGTTCCCACACGCCGGCACTGTCGTACTCCTTGGATGGATACGCCGGCGAGGACCACCAGCTCACGCTCCAGGCGAATATCTCGGTCCGACTTCGGAAGGAGGTCGAAGTTTGTACCGCTCACAACGACGAAGGCGATTGTACCAACTGGGAGAGTTCCGTTTCATACCCGACCGAGACCGTCACGGTAACCGATTCCATCGAGGTCACGAAGTATGACCTCGCGGTATCAGGGTTCATCGCGGAGTATCCGAACGGTGATCTCGGCCTCGTCGTTTACAAGAACCAGCCGTGGCTCGGCTACCAGTTGCCCAACGGTGATGTCCGAGGTGTCTGGCGGTTCTACTCAGCCCGAGACAAGGACTGGGATACGCTGGTCTACAGCTCGGACGACGGACAGCGGACCGCCCACTCACCGCTCCATCCACTCCAGGTGAACGCGTACCCCATCGAGACGGGGCCGACGCCGTCGCCCCGCCGGAACGTGACGATACTGGATGTGTACGGGACGTCGACGTCGCCGCCGACGCTCCCGTCGAACGTTCACCTGGATGTTCTCACGGAGTCGTACACGGCCAGCTACGGCATCGCGACGCGGGCCACGACCGACGAACAGCCCGAGACTGTCCGTGCGTGGGGGCTCGTCAGAGGGGTTGAGGCAGAACGGCCCGCCGATGAGTTCGCTCGAATCCAGATCGACGAGAGCAACCTCTCTCTGGAGGTGGTGAACCAGACCGAAGATACGGTCACCGTCCGGGTGACCCTCCAGAACGCGAACACCGGCGCACCAATCAATACCGACGAACGGGACGGCTACGTCGTCGTCAACGGGCAGCGGGTGAACACGACCGGGAACGGAACCGTCACGACGACGATTGAACGTTCCCCTGGCGGTGTGTCGGCCCGATACGAACCCGGCCACTGGTGGCTCAATCCTCCCGGCTATACCGGCGACTCGGATACTGTCCTGCTGCAAGGCTCAGTGCTCCAGTTGGTGTCGACGCTGTTCCGGATCGGCGTTCCCGTCTCGCTGTTCCTCCTTGCAGTGTTCTTCATCGATCGGATTACAGGGTGGCGTATCTGGCCCCCGTGGAGGTCACTATAATGATCAGAGAACATTCAGAATCCCATGACCGGAATTCGGAACGGTGGATTAGTCGACGCCGTCTTTTGGCTTCGTCTGGAACAGCCCTGCTTGCAGGAGTAGCAGGGTGTTCCGGAACCGATGGTCCCGGCAACCAGACTGAATCCCCAACAGGTTCGTCCTCTACGTCGCCGTCTACAGATTCGGTATTTGAGGAAATCAGCTTCGCGGGACCCAACCTTGTGGTGACGCTGGCTGATGATCACGATGTCGACCAACTCAATCTGATTGGTCCAGATGGTACTACGTTCGAACAGTCAACCGTTGCACAGGGAGCTACAAGAGTCGAAATACAGATTGTCTTCAAGACTGGTGGGACGTACTCTGCCGGCGAGTACGAGTTAGTCGCCGTTTCGGGCGAGACATCTGAGTCGATGTCCCTGGAGCTTCGGCCCGATATCCAGATCGTCGATGTCGAACCGGAGTTCGATGAAGATGATGGCTACAGTAGCGGTCGGCTCTTTGTGACGGTCGAGAACGTCGGTACTGGTCCCTCTTGGGTGTATAATATTGGCTTCCGGAATGCGCCGTATCGGAACGCACCTGAGGTAATCGAAGGAGACGGCGTTGCTGATACCACGTTCGAGCGTCCGGAGGCGAGCGAAGAATTCCTCAGCCCCGGTACTGAACGGGAATTCCTGAAACAACGGGGTGTTCTCGTCATCGATGACAACGACGATGTCTCATGTGAGAGTGATACTGCAGAATTAACCGTTGTTGTTCAGACCCCACACGGAGATATTGAGCAACCGATTCGGGCGGAACTGTCCGGTGGATACCACATCGACGATCAAGGCGCAATCCAACACCCGTGTAAAGACGTCCAGATTGAACTACTGGACGGGGGTGGAGACAATGCGTAGTCCCGTCCGATTCCTAGTTCGCTCTATCTTCGTCTTTTTCGGGCTACTGACTACGGGCACTGCTCCGGTTTTAGCTCAAAGTGACGGAGGCAGCGATGGAGGTGCTCTTGGAGACATTATCATCAGCGCTATCCAAGAACTCCTTGAGATACTCTTCAGCCCTATAGAGACCGTCATAGAGAATCACGGTGATGCAGTCTTGCGGACAGTGGTGGGTACTCCCCATCCAGATTCGGTGTTCAATCAGCCGACGAACGCAGCGTGGCCCGGAATTTATGACTACTACTGGGAGATGATTATCCCGCTTTCGCTATCGCTGTACGGCCTCTCGATTGGAATCGTCATTTTCCTTGAATCGACGAGCCACTTGTTCAACGGATACCATCGCTCGAAGCTCAAGAAACGCGCCTTCGCTGGACTGCTCGGTATCTTGTCGTGGTGGTGGATCTCAGCGCTATCGTTGCGGTTTATGGATGCATTGGCTGGGTTCCTCGTCCCCTCGGTGTCAGAAATCTCGCTATTCCAGACGCTGTCGTTCACTGGGATGGGCGTGCTCGGCACGGTCGTCGCTCTCTCAACGAATTTGCTCCTATTCGTGTTGATCGGCCTGATTTACCTAGCGAGACAACTGGCACTCTACCTATTTGTGTTCCTGATGCCACTACTCATTGTATTCTGGATCCCTGGCGTCGGGCCGTTCGCCCTAGTCTCGAAATTCATGAAGAAGTTGGCCGGGTTCTACGTCCCTTTCCTGTTTATGACGGTTCCAGTTGCTCTCCTGTTCCGTCTCGGGGACATCTTGGGGACGAGCTTCGGCCCCTCAGCCGGTGAGTTCGGGGCTTGGTTGACGGCACTCGTTATCCCGCTTCTCGCCGTTGCCTCTCCGTTTGTTTTGTTCTGGCAGGCCGGGGCGTTGTTCTTCATCGCCGACAGGGCGGCCAGGCATATGTCTGCTGAGAAGGCCCGTAGTCGGTTGTCTAGAGGGCGTGAACAAGTCCAATCGGCCAAACAGGGTGGGAGAAACTTCGTTCGAGGAGTGCGCGATGAGCCCGCAGTCAAGAGCGGTGGCCAATACGTCTTGAACTCTGGTGATTCGAGAGCCCACTCTACCGGCCAACGACTCAATACGACTGGCTCTCGCCTCCGTGAAGCGATCACCGACGGCAGCGGTGGAGGGGGAGGAAACAGCGGAGGCGGAAACCTCGGCGGCGGAAATGATGATTCTACGGCCGGCTCCACCACCAGCGAGGATAGTAGTGGGAACGACGGAGGCGAGGAATTCGATCGAGACGATGCGTTCCGGGACCCCCAGACTCGGAACCGGAATCCAGATTCAGCAGATGACCCGCCACGCTATATCCACTAACAACCCATGAGCTCCGCAACTGACCCCGCGAAACGAATTCCGAAGTCACTCGGTACCGACACCCAGTTCCTCGGGAAGTACTCGCTGACGGACCTCGCCGTCGCCGGTCTTCCCGGTGTACTGGTAGTCCTGGTGACGCAGGTCGTTATCCCACCGTCACTCACCGTTCGTGGCATTCCGGTGTCCGCCCTCACGATCCCCCTCGCAGCGATTGCGATCGCCTTCGGTGGGCTGTTCGTCTACCTCACGCCCGGCTACACCAACAGTCTCGACTGGCTCGGTCTGTTCGTGAACTTCCACCGCAGCGAGACGGAGATCGCCCACGAGGAGGCGAAGGAGTACACTCACGTCGAGCGCGTCTACCCGCGACAAGACGCCATCGAGCGGACGGACCGGGCTCTTGTCGGAGCCGTTCAGGTGTCGCCACCGACGATGGCGCTCGCGACCGACGAGGAGTGGGCCCAGAAGGCGGAGGCCTTCCAGGACTTCGTCAATACGACCGTCGAGTTCCCGATCCAGATTTACTCGACGACGCAGGCGTTCCCCGCCGACGAGTACGTCGGGCGGTACGAAGACCGGTTGAGCGACCCGGACGTCAAATCGAACGAGAAACTCCAGGCGCTCATCGAACACTACGTCGACTGGTACGACCGGGAGCTGGCGCAGCGTCAGATGACCATTCGCGACCACTACGTCCTGATTCCGGTACGACCTGAGGAGGTCCGATACGAACGGGCCAGCCTCCTCGAAAAGCTCGCTAGGATCCCCGTACTGGGCATCCTCATCCAGATTGTCACGGCGCCGCCGGAGGAGGAAGAGCGAGCCGCGATGCTCGAGGAACTGGACGAGCGGCGCCGGCGGGTCGAGCGCGGCCTCCGCGGCATCGAGGGGTGTGACACGCGCCCCGTTGATGCGGCCGAACTCACCCGCCTCATCGCGGAATACTGGACCGGCACGGAAATCGAGTACGGCGACCCCGAACAGGTGCTTCGAACGTCCCCCGTCATCAACAAGTCATGATTGGAAACCTGCTGCCCTTCACCGGCTCGGATAGTTCAGAAACTGACGACGAGGCGACCGCAGACGAGGCCCCCGACGAAGAGGGGGAAGATGCTGAATCACAGTTTACCGTGGACTACGAGGCCGACGGTGAGGCAGTCGACGGCATCCCCGAGATCCATCAGACCGTCGTCTCGCCGTCGAGTATCGAGCGAACGCCCAGCGCCCTCCGGACTGACACCCAGTGGGCGCAGAGTCTGTGGGTCGGTGAGTATCCCGATGCTCCGATGGATGGCTTCCTCGAAAAACTGTACGCGGCCGCCGAGACCCAACAGACAGATGTCAGCATCCACATCGATCCTCGTGATACGCGAGAGACGTTGGATTCGCTGGAGAACAAGATCGAGGACCTCGAAGCCGACTACGAGTACCTGACCGAGAAGCATCGTGCGAGCGCCCGGGGCGTCGAGAAAGACCTCGAGGACCACCAGGAGATGTACGACGTCCTTCGGAACACGACGATGCAGGCGTTCGACGTCTCGATGTATCTCACGGTCAGGGGCAACGATCGCGAGAACATCGACGCCGAGTCGGTGTCGACGACAGCCCGACAAGCGCCTGCGAATCTGACGCCGGTGACGCCCCGGTGGTCACAGCTGAAGACGTTCACCTCAGCGAGCCCGATCGCCCTGGATCAGTTCAACGAGACGCTCGACAGCAAGACGCCGATGCTCGGCGGGGCAGTCGGCGCGATGTTCCCCTTCGTTTCCGGTGCGTTTGCGGAACCCGGTATCGAATACGGGACGTACGCGCTGAATTCGAGTCCACTCATCCTCGACCGATTCAAACGGCAAACCGGCTACTGTATGATGGTTATCGGCCGGCTCGGCGCAGGCAAATCCTTCGCGACGAAGCTCCGGCTCGTGCGGCGGGCGATGTTCGACGAGGATACGGTCGTCATTATGCTCGACCCGATGCGGGGGTTCGCCGGCGTCAACGAGGCGCTCGATGGCGAGCGGATCACGGTCGGTGGCCGGCGGGGGCTGAACCCGCTGGAAATCAAACCGACGCCCGACCACGTCCTGCAGGAGGTCGACGACATCGACCCGTGGGGCGAGCAGATCAACTGGGTGATGACCTTCTTCGCGACGTTCTTCGAGCACGTCGCAGACCATCCACTCGGCGAGCGCAACCAGACGCTCCGGCGGGCCGTCCAAGAAGCCTACGAGAAGCGCGGGATCACCCGCGATCCAGAGACGCACACCCGGGACTCGCCCACCATCCACGACGTCATCACGGTCCTCGAAGAGATGGTCGAAGACCCCGAGGAGTACGGCTACGTCACGGATGGGGAGCAGGAAGCCGTCCAGTCCGATGCTCAGTCGCTACTCAAGGACCTCCGACCGTCATTCCGCGAGGGCGGTGAACTCGAGAATCTGGCTCGCCCCTCCGAGTTCGACCTCGATTCGAAGGTCATCTACCTCGATCTCCACCAGGAGGAGGGGACCCGTGGCCGGGCGGAGACCAGCCTGATGATGCAGGTGCTGTTCAACAGCGTCTACGAGCGGGTCAAACAGACCGACAAGCGCGTCGTCTTCTGTATCGACGAGGCGCACTACCTGATGAACGACGCCGTCTCGTTGGACTTCCTGGAGACAGCCGTCCGGCACAGCCGCCACTTCGATCTGAGCCTCGAATTCATCACGCAAACGGGGGGTGAATTCGCGCTGACGCCGGAGGCACGCACCATCGCGAACCTCTGTTCGTTGACCGTCCTCCACCGCGTCAATGAGGAGAAAGAGAAGATCGCCAAGTGGTTCGACCTCAGCGAGCGGCAGGTGAACTGGGTTACCTCCGCGAAGGCCGGGGAAGACGAGGACGGCTACTCTGAGGCGCTCGTCGGTATCGACCAGGAGGGATGGTTCCCACTCCGAATTCGGGCAAGTGACTACGAGGCTCACGTTATCGACGGCGGCGCTGCGGACGTGGCCGAGCTTGAACCCGAGCCGACGACGAGCGTGACGAATCCAGATAGCCGACCCGCCGGAACGCGTGCCGACGGCGGTGAACCAACTAGCACTACCACTCAGGAGGATGACTGAACAGACCCCGTCAGAAATCCCGTCAGTGGCTAACGGCGACGAGTACATCCGGATCACTCCCTCCCGGAGCGATCTCGCGCCGGAGACCGTAGTCCGTCAACTGGCCGGCCTCCACGGCCTTGACGCTGGCAACGACGGACTTCTCGCAAGTATCGGTCCCTTCGGCGATCCGCCACCGGTGTTCGAGTTCCTCGCAGTGAGTGAGGGGGCAGACGAGCCGGTCGAGTTCTATTACGGGGCCGACCGCCGGTTAGATGCCTTCGAAGAACGCCTCCGGACGCTGTATCCTCCGACCGTCACGTTCGAGCGGGTCACCCTTGACTTGGAAACGAAGCTACTCCCATCGACAGCAGACCCGTCTCAGGACCACAGTGCCGGAGGTGACGATAGCCACGGAATGAACCCCAGGACAGCTGAGGAATTCTCCGGAGACCCGAATTCGGATTCAGAGCCCGTGACTCTCTTCGATTCGACGGGGCAGGAACCGGTCGGTGATGGCGGAAGTGTGCTGTCGGAGAGCACTATGTCGCAGGACGAGGACGAAGTCTTGTTCGAGGCCGATTCGAGTGACGAGTCCACAGCGGCTGGTCCGTCCGACTCCGAACTCGATGCCGATCACCAGCCGGCTCATACGCAACCGACCGTCGATGAGACGACCCCACTCGGAATCAGTTGGCACGGGCAGGCTACCCGGCGGGAAGACTGGATGACGACACTACCCCAATTCACGAATACGGAAGACGACGATGACGATCACGCTCGGGCCCCGCTCGCGTCACTCATCGATCAGCTGACCCGGGCCGAACACCCGATCGCGTTCCAGGTACTCTTTCAGCGGAAATCGGACTGGACGCACGAGGCACGAGAGCGCCAGCGGAAGCTCCGTGAAGGCGAAGACCGGGTCGTCGACTGGTTCTTCGGAGAACTCCTCGGAAACACAGAGAACGAACCACAGAGTCCGTCGAACACCGGGCGACAGCGTCGGTATCTCGACATCGGTGGGCGAGAGCGGGTCGAGGCTATCGACGAGAAGGAGCCACAGCACACGTTCACGGTGAATATGCGGGCACTTTCGCTCGTGACCTCCGACCGACAACGAGAGCGGGTTGACCATCGTCTCGATGATATCGGGTCGGTATTCGATCACCTGAACGGGCCGCACTATCGGCTCCGACCGAAGCGCATCCGCCGTGGGCTTCGAAAGGGGCGGCGAGCCAAGAAGCACGCCGACCGGGTACTCAACGCTACGTTGGCTACCAAGAGCGACTGGCGGAAGACCCGCCCCGATCTCGTCCTCGGGCCGGCTGAGTTGGCGAACTTCGTGGTCGTTCCGCCGGCAACTGACCTCACGACCGAGGGCGGGCGGGGGTCCGACGCCGAACCCGAGAGCCGGACGCCCCTGCCACTCCCGGCGCAGGACCACATGGATGCGTTCACGGACGCCGGGATGGCGATCGGCCGCGGTCTTGGGGAAGACGGTACGCCCACGTCGGAGCCGATGCGGATTCCCCCGCATCTACTTCCGTTCCACGTCGGCCGGTTCGCGAAGAGCGGCGCCGGCAAATCGGTCGCGCTTGAAAACGACGCCCTCTCGCTGTACGACCAGACGAACGGGCCAGTGTTCATCATCGACTCCAAGGGCGGGAATTTCCCCGAGAACTATATGCGGGCTCACGCGAAGCGCTTCGGCACCGACGACCTCGAGGAGAACGTCCTCCACTTCTCGGTGCCCGACATCCTGCCTGGCTTCGCGTTCTTCGACATCACGCCGGCATTGGAGGACGGCGTCCGACGCGTCGACGCGATTCAGGACAAGGCCGACCACTACGAGGAGCTCATCAAGCTCGTGATGGGGCCGGAGCGGTACGAGGACGCCATCGCCTCGCCGACGCTCATCAAGTACCTCATCAAGGCGATGTACGACGAGGAGTACGGCCTCGAAAACGGACACTTCCGGCAGGATACAAACTACTTCACCCACGACCAGTTTGAGCAGGCGGTGACCCAGTTCCACGCCGCCGGGCCACCAGATTCGACACCCGAAGATGCACCGCGAGCCAGCGACCCGCAGGTCGCCGAGAAACTGGAGCGACACCTGCGCTCGAACCCGGCGACGTTCTCGAACGTCGTGAGCGGCATCAGCAACCGGATGGACTACATCACGCAGGACGCCCATCTCCGGCGGATCTTCAACAATACCGAGTCACAGTTCGACTTCCGCGACCTCCTCGACGAGGACAAAGTAGTCATCTTCGACCTCGGCGATCTCCGCGACGAGGCCGCCCGTGTGATGACCGGCGTCATTCTGACGCAGCTCTACGATGCTGTCAAGCGTCGCGACGGCGACGAGCTGGCCCGCAAGCCAGACGACTACGTGGCGAACCTGCTCATCGACGAAGCGTCGTCGGTCGTCGTCTCTGATACGCTGACGACGCTGCTCGAAAAGGGGCGGGAGTTCCGGCTATCCATCGAACTCGTGACGCAGTTCCCTGAGCAGATGAAGGAGGCCGGCAACCGCGAGGTCTACCTGAACGTCCTGAACAACATCGGCAGTCCGCTCGTCGGGAAGATCGCCGTCGACGCCGACATCGCCGAGGCACTCTCACACGAGGCAATGGATCCCGTCGAGTTCAAGAATCGGATCAGTTCCCTCCCGCGTGGCGAGTGGATCGCACAGCTCCCGAGCCCAGAGTTCGGCGAAACCGGCCCCGACCCGTTCAGTATCGAACCCCTTCCGATTCCACCCGGTCATCCCGATAGCGAGCAGCCACTGACCGGGACGCAAGAAGAGCGATTCCAAGACGCCTTGGACGCCGTCCACGAGCATACCCGCGAGGAGTACGGGGTCGCCGGCGGGACGACCGTGGAGAGCCGTGACGCTGCGACTGACGTCGCTCTGGAGAACGCGGATGACCTACCGTTGGAAGTCGCGATGGCCCGTGCGATTCGCGCCGTCCAGCTGTCGAACGACGTACGTGAGACGAACGGCTGGGTCTCCGTCGAGGACGTCGATGAGGAACTGCTCTCGCGCATCGAGGAAGACACCATCGAGGCGCAGGGCTACGAGACACTACCAGAAGTGAGGGAGGCGTCCTCGCTCATCGAGGTCGATCTCCCGGACGGTGGTTCGTCGGTGCAGTGTCGGCTCACAGACGAGGGTGAGCAAGCAGCCGCGCCCGACACGTCGACATCACCGACCGGCGGGGGCGAGCACCACGATGCAGTCCTTGAAACGGTCGAGCAATCCCTCGCAACTGCGGGGTTCTCCGTGGAGGTCCTCGATCAGAACGGGGAGTCCCGCCCCGATGCCATCGCGACGCATCCGGATCTCGACCGGGAGCTCCAGGTGGAGGTCGAAACCACCACCCACGTCCGGCCGGCGAAGGTCCTCACGAACCTCCGGAAGGCCCAGGAACAGGAGCGAATCCCGCTGTTCGTCGTCGCAGACCACGACGATCAGCCGGCTGACGAGATTGCCGACCGGCTTGCGAAAATCCTCAGCGAGCCGCGAAATCAGCTCTCCTCCGGGGAAACACGGCTGTATACGATGAACCACAACGTCACATTCAACGGTGGTGCGCGAGCCGCGGATGGAGTGACGGCCGTCCGACCGGCCACTGGTGGTAGTCGCCACACCCGCTGGTTCGAGCGGGACGGTGCGTTCGTCCTCGAGGATAGTGCCGGAGACCAGCACGCCCGGATCGACTCCTTCGACGCTGTGTCGAAAGATCAGTTCCCGGCGACGTACAGCTACGACGCCGAGAGCGAGTCATACACCGTCTTTAGGCCGGGAGAACTTCCCGAGTCCTACGAGTCACGTGAGGCGTTCGAAGCGGATTGGGTACCTGTCAAGCGCCCGTTCGTGCCCAGTACCGACCTACCCGTTCCGGAGTACACGGATGATTCGTATGCGATAGGTGTCATCGAGGATGAGCAGAATCTCGAGCTCTACACTCGAGACTCTGACGCGACCAAAGACCTTGCTGGGCTCATTGAGGCGATCGAAAACAATGAACTCCATCTGGCAGGTGTGGAGCCAGACGAACCTGCCGATAAGCAATCTATGAAGCAGGAAGACCACGAGAACGATCCGTTCGGCATCCAAGCATTCGTCCGCGATAGCATCGTTAAATCCGGCGACGGGGTCGTCGCGGTCGCTGAGGTCTACGATGCGTACGAGCAATATGCGACGGCCGAGGAGTACGAGGTGAAGCCAAAAAACCGGTTCACACGTACGCTTCGCGACCACGTTGCGTTCGAGCGTGACAAGAAGTGGTTGGACGGTCAGACGCGACGCTGTTACGTCGGAATCGAGCTGGACGACGCCGGCGACCAGGAGGAACCGAATGATGCCAGTGCGTAGTCGTTTCGCTCCCGCTCAGGAGGTGCAGGAGCACACGAAATGACGCTCTCCGAGGCAGCCATCCGCGAGCACTACCGTCGTGCCAAACCCATCTACGAGGCGCTGGCGACTGTCAAGAACTATCCAACCATCGGGTTGAACGACTTCGTCGGATGGTACATCAAACGCGACCACGACGACGTCGAGGCGATTAAGGCCGGGTATCCGCAGCGCGGACGGGTTGCCCGCCTCGATCGTGACTACGACGAGATTCACGACCGCCTCAACCGGACCCTCTATGCCGTCACCACCTACAAGACACCGACCGCCTTCCAACAGTGGGAACCCTGTCGCTACGACGAGTCTGAGGGGACGACCGTTTGGCAGGATGAGCCCCCAACCCCCGGGTATGCCGACCTCCGGGCAGTTCCCACCTGGGGCGATATTGACCTCGCCGACGACATCAAGCCGCAGCGAGGCGACCTGGATGGCGAGACGCGTGCCCTCGTCGAGCGTACCCTCGACGCCTACATCGACGAGTATGCAACGCTCTACGGCACGCGGAAGGCGGTGTATGCGCTGGACTCCGTCGGGGGCGCGTACGTCTTTGGGGCCCCGGAGGCCACACTACCAATTGCGGACCACTTCAATGACGATCCGGATGCGCTCGAACGGGTGTTCAACGAGTTCCTCGACCGCTCGAACGCATGGCTCCAGAAGGCAGAGGCCCGCGTGAACGAGCGCGTCGACGGCGCCGGCGACGTCATTCAGCCCGATTGGGTGAACAACAAGAACCGCCAGTACAAGCCGCCACTCTCGATCCACGCCGACCACGATGCCGTCGTCACGCCCATCGCGACCGACAACGTCCGCTACGAACTCCGTCCGTTCGAGGGTGTCGACGACGCACTCCTCGAGCAGGCGGTCAGTTGGGCCGATGACCTCACGCGAGTCGAGCACACGGACTGCGTCGACTCGCTTGTCGCGACGCTCTGGCCGGACCTGTACGAGGACCACGGGGGGTGGCAGGCCACGCTGGAGGAATGGGTGGAAGCGGAGCGTGAGCGGGAACGGGAGCGCCAGCGACAGCGTGAGGCAGCGCTCCAGCGACGCGAAGAGCGAATGGCAGAACTCGACGGTACCCTCGAAGGCCGTCCCGTTACGCCGTTCAAAGAGGACGTCTACGAGGCTGTCGAGGATATCGACATCACCGAGATTGCCCGTCACTACGCGAGCGATGCCTACGATACGGATCCGAACCAGCCGCGGCCGCAGTTCGACCCGTGCTGGCGCCACAGTGAGAGCGGGCAATCCTGTTTCGTCGACGAGCAGGCCAATACCTTCGGCGATTCGAAGGTTAACGCCGGGGGCGGGCCGGCGAAGCTGATGGCGCTCGCGACGGGGATTATCTCCGCCGCCGATGCGGACCTCGACGGGGAGGACTACTGGGCTGCCGTCGACGAACTGCGGAGCGCCGGCTACGACATTCCGGTGTGGGTTCCAGAGGCCGGATCGGACCGCGTCGACGGCGGGACCTACGACCAGATGCCGTTCTGGGCCGTTCGGAAAGCGGCTGTCGCGCTCGAGATTTGTCCGGAGAATGCGTTCGTCGATCGTGAGGGCGAGGAAGGAACCTACGAGGGATTCCCCGGGTACGAAACCTACAACGAGACGCTAGAAGCCATCGAAGACACGGACCTGAACCACGGGCGCGAGCGGGTCACGCCCGAGGAGAACGCAGCTGACGATGAATCGAAGTCACCCCCCGAATCTCCTACGAGTGACGATCGACCTGGTGACTTGGACCGGGCTCACCTTCGCGAAAAGAACCGTCTGTTGACAGCGAAAATCAAGCGTCTCGAATCTGAACTGGAGGAGAAATCGGAGCAAATCGAGGGGCTGGAAACAAAGGTCAACCATCTCCAATCGGAGCTCGCTACCGTCCGCTCTGAACGTGATCGGCTAGAGGCTGCTCTCGAAGAACGTGAGTTCGAGCAAGAGCCAAATCAGGGAAACCAGGACGAGAATCGATCCCCACTTGACAGGGCGAGAAGGTTCATTTCATCCAATCGGTAGACATCTCACTCACTCAGCATCAAATCTTAAACTACCTCAACAGTCACGTCTCCGGCGAATCCTCTCTATCAAACGCCCCCTCAGACACTGGGAAGATATCGATAACGTGCTTATCAAAGGTTCCCCACATAGTCTCGTGCCCGAAACGAATCCGATGACTAAACTCCGATTCAGCCTCCTCCCTATCAACCTCCGAACGCTGGAGCTCACCGACCGTCTCCCCATACCCTTCTCGCAGCTTATCAAGTAACTCATCAGGTGTATACTTCGTCGACTCAGGGTGTGTCCAGCGTACTTCCCCAGGAAAACGTTCCATATCATCCGCATCCTGAGATTCGCTCAAACCCATTATAGCACGGAGCTCGCCTAAATCCTCAGCGTGTGCCGGCTCATCCTCATCAACATCTACATCCGAGAAATCACCCTCCCAGACAGCAACACCCACTAATGACCGCCGAACCTTTTCACCTCGCTCCTGAAGCTCAGAAAGAATCTCCTCTGCTGTATCAGAGTCCAAATCGGAATCCTTGTAGTCATCGTACACCTCCCGATGCTTCTCCGTGATAAACTCCGGAAGAGGAATCCGAGTATCCGTCGCCAACCCCACACGTTTCACAAACTCGAGGATATCACGATCCTCGGGCTCAGGTAAATCGATACCTTCGAAAGGCTCCTCAAGCCGCTGCTGATACGTCTTATCCGAATCTGGGAATTCAAATTCTACCCTCCGGATATCATCCTTATCCTGGATTTTGAGCATCTCAAAGTATTGCTCAACACTCAGATCATCAGGATCAACATTAAAATTGAACTGGCCTTCTCCGAATTCGTGGATATCATCGGCAGTCTTCTCCCAATTAATCTCAACGTGGATTGGATGCTCAGGTGTAGGCTCCGAACCAAACTCTACCTCAAACTCCAGCGTGTCGCCGGCAAGAGACCAATTACCGATCCACTCTACTGTTGACTTTTCTGGAACCTGCAAATCCTCAATTACATCCGGCATTACATTTCTCGGCAATAGAATCCGAGAATCAGGATTAGCGATATGTATCAAATCATTCTCATCCTGGCCACCACCACCGGTGGACTTCCAGAAGCTGAGATTAATCTCTTCACCCTCATCTAAAGTCGCCACATCATATGCCTGGGTATAGAGAGTATACACATCTTCGACGACATTCAGAGTCTTCTCTTCCAGAATCGATCGAGGAATAGTCAGCAGATACGGCTCACCATCCTGTGAATCAGCAGAGTACTTACACAGGAACTGAATGACTTCATCATCGAGAACAATTCGATCATCGAGTAACTCGTCATTCCCGAGCTCAAACCCAGTACTGTCACCAACCGTAACCCGATTGCCGTGTTTAACGGCGTTGTACGCCTCTCGGAAATTCAAATAGAAGACAGCAATATTCTTGAGTTTATTTCTCAGATTCTCAATCGAATCCTCGACTAACAACTCCATCTCCATCGACTCAGGGATATCCTCACCCTCACCTTCGTGAATCTCTATATCAGCCAACCCAACATCAACTGGAACATCTTCCAGTTCTTCCTCTGAGAAACTAATCGCTCCCTCTCGCACCGCCTGATACCCAAAGATCAAACTCAGAACCTCATTCGAGTCAGCCTCAACATCTCGTTTATCAAGATACCCATCAAGTTCCTCCTCCAGAATAGCCTCAAAGAGTGGCCGTATATCTCCGCTTGAAGTCCGGATAATCTCATTAATATAGGATTCCTTATTCAAAATGAGATATCTGAAATAGGATCCAAACTCCTCGATATACTGCATCGTTGCTCGGAAAAGATCCACGACCGAGTACACCTTTACAGTATCCCGCTGGTCCTCAGGTACCGCATCCAACCCTGCGTTGATTGTCCCTGCGATTTTACATATGTGAGCGTACGCTATCTCCGGGTCTTGACGATCCTGAATAACCTCTTCGGGATCCTGAGTCTCTGAGTCAGAATAAAACTCGGTATACTCGAAGAAGCTTTTCTCATTTTCAGACATACTATACAGTATATAAAAGAGGGTGAAAAGCGTTTGTCACCAGAATTTCTTTCACTTTCTTCAGAGTTCGACAGGGCCATTTCGGTTAAATCGTCCGAACAGTTAACCTGACACCAGCGACGACCTCCCCTAGACACCAGGTATGCTGAGAGTCGTGCTGAGTCAACAAATCGTAGGACGGCAGCACTAGACACCAGACTCACCGACGAGGGAGTTCCCGGACAGCCCCCGAAATCTGGTGTCAGGTATTGCTGTCTTGCGATTTGGAGGCGAATTGTGCCACTAGACAGCAGGAAAATCAACCGATATGTGGTGGGGGTGGCGGCCCAAAGTTATGTTCGCGGCCACCAGGGCCGAGATGCCAGGCCGCTGGCCAAGCGAGAGTAGGCTGCCACCCGGACGATGGCGTGGGGCGTGGAGGGTGAAGGAGCAGATCGACATCGTGACTGAGAATGGTGACTGTGGCGACTGTTTATTGTGCCCCCGAGTGGGTGCGGGGCGGTTCCTGTGCTGCCCCTGATTTGTATGTCTGGTCCGGATAGATACGACGATACGGCAGACGATCACGAACGGTTCGAAGCGGAATTGCTCGCTCAGGATCGGGATGCGCGGTCACCATCGACGGCGGATCTTGACGACGAGACGGCCCGCCAGCTGGTTCGAGAGCTACTCGATGCCGGGACAGTCACACCGGTCGTCGACCAGCGGCTCCTCGTTCACGAGCCCAGCAACACAGCGTTCGAATCGATGCAGCAGCTCGCCGTCTTCCACACAGGCTGGACGGCCGCCCGGGACGCCGGCGAGGGTGATGGGTGATGCAGCAGACGCTGGCCGGCTGTGCCTTCTGCGAGGCTCCATCCGGGATAGAGACTGGGATCGCCTACACGTGGGGGAAGGAAGAGCGGGTCAACCACCCGATTTGCGTCGACTGTGCGATCCAAGAGACGCCGGATCCCGATGATCGTGATCACTACGCCTGTGACAGCTGTGGCCTCGTCGTCAACGCGCTCGCAGCGCTCACACGGTTTCGAATCGAACTCGGCCATCTCGAAGGCCCGATACAGGTCTGTGCGCGGTGTAGTCCAGGCGGGCCAGCAACGTACTGGACACGCGACCTCGAGGCACACATCGTCTCTGACTGACCCGCCGAGCGGTCGTCGACGCGAGTGGTACGGCGACCACTGCGGGAGGGTCACAGTTGTCCGTAGCTGTCCCACCCCGCGAACTCAGCAGCGCTGGTTGTGTCGCTGTCTCGTTGCTCCGCTATCTTCAACAGACGGGCGCTCCTCGGGATGACTATGGACTGCCCCGCGTGCGGGTCCCCCGTCACCCTCGAGGTCGGACCAGACCGGCCCCTGTCGACGTCGCTGTCCGACGCCGTCCTCGCAGCGGAAGAGGACGAGCAGATCGAGGTGACCCGCGATTGTTGGGACTGTGGCTGGCACGAAACGCGGGCGCTTCGCGTCGCATCGATCGACAGGACCGCCGGCGACGAGACTGCCGTCGAGCGAGCCGCACTCATCGACGAGATTGCCGATGAGCTCGCAGCGATCGGCTGTGTGGGTACGCTTGAGGAGACGCTGGCTGCAATCCGTGAGCAACGAGAAACCGACTCGGCGACGACCGATACGGACGACGCGGCGGAGTGACTCGCAATGCCTGATACAGAGGCCAACTATAATGTTCGTGAGCAAACCGGGAATCCCGAGCACGCATCGGTCGACGATGTGGTTGACCTCGTGATCTACCGGGCGCAGAACCCGCGAACCGAGCACGAGGATGCACATTTCGATACGGCGGTCGCGGCTCTCGTCGACAGATACGGAACGGAGTCGGTCCGGACAGTCATCAACCGCATCCTCGTCGACGACGAGCCGTTCCGGACCGCCACGAACGGCCTTGAGATGCGCAACGTCGACGGCGTTCGGATCGGAACCGCAGCCAGCTGGTTTCTCGAGGAGCTAAACGCACAGGACGACCACTGAGGGACCGGTTGAAAGGCCGCAGCGACAGGCCGTCGAGCCCCCATTTTTAACTCCTGTTCGTCCTATCTACCCGTCGAGGCCATAATGGCACCCTCCACCCCGAGAGACTCAGATCCATCCCCCGATCTACTCGTTGAAATCGTCGAGACACTGGAAGCCCACGGGCTCCCCACCGACTCGTATCAGCTCCACGACGCTGTTGACGTCGAGGCACTCGAGCAGCTTCTCGCATCCTCAGCCGGGGACGTGGAAGTCCGGTTCACCGTGGAGGGGATCCAACTCGCCGTCACCCACGACGGCGTCGATGTCCTTCTCGACGAGCCAGCCGGGGCACCGGATTAGTAGCGCGATCGAATTCGTCGACAGCGACACTCCCTGAAAGCCCTCGGCCGCTCGGCATCCCGCGACCACCGCTGCGCTCCTCGTCCCTGCGGTGCTTGCGGGGTCGGGGGACGACCGAGGCGGCCTCGCCCTTTCTGAGTCCGCCAGGACGGTGAATGACCATCCGAGCGGCGCAGCCGGGTGGACAGGTGTGTCCGTACCGGCCCGCCCCGCTCGCCGCTGCCGCCCTCCGCGTCGCTCGCGACCGACCATTCCGGGCTGCCTGCCTGCGGTAGCGGGCGGGCTGCCGGGCTAAAGTGAATGTGCCCTCGGCGCCAGCGGGAAAGCGCGGGGGGTTGCGCGGCGTGGCTGCTCACCCCCCACGCTTTCTCCGCTGGCCGCTCGCTCCGGGCGGGTCGGCGCGCGGTGCTGGTTGGGGTCGCCGCACTCGGGCGCGCTCTCGCTCGCGCCCGGTAGGGCGCTCGCGAAGGCGCGAGCGAGAGCGCGCAGTCGGTGCTATCGGTCGTCGACGTCGTCGGAAAACCGCGATGTTAGGGGCATCGCGGTGGCGGCGCACGAGCGCCTTCAGTGGTATCTGGAGGATACCAATGTCAAGTAACAACTCGAGTCGCAAGGTCGTTACGGTGGATGAACAGGCATTCGAACGAACCGAAGACGCCGGCGTCGACGAGGACGGCTTCAAGGTCGTCGACGACAAACCGGAGTTCCGAGCGACGGTTCAGCAGGAAAAGCAGGCGAAGGTGGATTCCAACCACCCAGACGGCATCGTCCAGGACTTCTCGCACCTGCCCCTCGCGCAGGAAGAGAAGATTCGCGCCCGGGAGGCCGAACTGGACCACATCAGCGCCCAGGCGGAACTCGGCACCCAAGACGGGCGGGCGAAGCGAACTCGCAAGGTCGTCACCGAACGGCGACAGCGTAAGCGGGCGGAACGCACCCCGGACCGGACGGATCCGCGAGAGCGTCTCTCCCGGATGGAGCTGGCGAAGGTGAACCAGGAAGCAGACCGGATGGCACAGCGGCTTCGCACCGGTCACAGTCGGGCGGCCGTCTCGCGGGCGCTCGCAAAGCGGGTCGCCAAGGGGCAAGACATCACCAAAGCAGTGTTCGACACGATGGATGCACTCAAGGCGGCCCCCGGCGCCATCTGCCCGATCGAGGACGTCCCGGACGTGCAGACGGATGAGGTGAGCATCGAAGGAGAAGTCGTTCAGCTCTGGGATGCTTCCAGCCGGAAGATCGCTCAAGTGGGCTTGGTCGCGGACGACACCGGGAAAATCAAGTTCACCTCGTGGCGAAAATCGGAGCCTGCCTTCGTCCAAGAAGGGGACACCGTCCGAATGCGGGCGGTTAAGAAGAACTGGTACGAGGGACGATGTTCACTCGCCGTGACCTACGACAGTATGATCGTCTTCCCAGAACGCGACCGCCGCTGGTGGGAGGAGTAGGGGCAACGCCCTTTCTTTTTTCGTGAGTGCCGGACCGGCCCAGGCCCCACCGCCCCACCCACCGCTCCGTGCTCGCTCCCGCTGGTCGCTGCGCGCGCAGCCACAACCTCAAGAACCGAGCTGAGATGTATGTCAGAATTCGGGAATTCGCTAACCGCGTGTATCCGTCCGAAATAAAAAGCAACTACCGCCTAGAGAGGTTTTTAGGCTGACTAGAAACATAGAGGGAATATGGTTAAATCGGGAGACGTGGATCAGCGGTGGCAGGATCTATTGCGTAATCCACGAGAAGAGGTCCATCGTGAAATCAAAAGCTGGCTTGATCTGTCTGATAATGTGGACAAGGCAAACGTAGCAAAAGCGATGCTCGCATTAGCGAATTCTGGTGGGGGTCAGATTTTGATTGGATATGAGGAGGTCGGTGAATCATGGGAACCGGATCCATCTCGACCACATCCGATTGACCACTACGATCAAGATACGATTAATGGGATCGTTGAGAAGTTTGCTGAGCCCCAGTTTCACTGTGAAGTATACCATATTGAACATCCAGAATCTGGTGAAGTCTTTCCAATTATCGATGTACCGGGAGACCATCGGGTGCCGATTCGATCAGACAGTGCTGGCCCTGAAGACCAACACGTTACCTACAACACATATTATATTAGGCGGCCAGGGCCAGAAAGTGCAGCACCGAAGACAGGACGTGAGTGGGACGAATTGATTCGGCGGTGTGTCACTGCCTCACGTGATGATCTGTTAGATCGAATGCGAACCGTACTGACGGGGTTCGAAAAAGGAGCAAGTGAAGAAGAGATTGATCCGCTGGATCAGCTTGCTTCGTGGACTGAGGCTATGCGGGAAGACTGGGAAGCCAACGTGATGGACGAGTACGGAAATATGGATAATTCACCCTATCGTCACGGGTACTGGTCATTTGCTTACAGTCTGGATTCTGAGTTTGATCAGCCATCTCTCTCTGAGTTCTTAGATCTACTACGGGAGGTGAAAGGTCATGAAACGGGGTGGCCGGCGTGGCTGATCAGCGAGGATCAGGTACATCCCCGCGATGAGACAATCGAAGGGTGGTATACCGGCGGAACATTCGATGACCCAGCGCACGCAGACTACTGGCGTGCATCCCCAGACGGGATGCTGTTCTTGCTTCGTGGCTATCAGGAAGACAGCAAAGATGAACTTGAGCCAGGTACAGTTTTGGATTATATTCTCCCAATCTGGCGAGTCGGTGAATGCTTGCTACATGCGAAGCGGTTGGGGCGAGAACTCGGTGAGGAAAACACGTCGGTCACCGTGCAAGCCCGATGGACGGGACTAGAGGGACGAACACTGGGCTCAATTGAAAATCGCCGTGGACTTTTCCCTCCGATTGAAAGAGAATCACATCAAGCGACAGTTACGGCCAGTCAACGCTTCACTGTTCAAGATTTTGAAGACGCTCTACCGGAAGTGGTTGAGACCTTGACCCAACCGCTATACCAGATCTTTGATTTCTACGAGCCGCCATCCGATCTAATCCAGAATGAGCTGGACCGGATGCAAAGCCAGTAACAACGCTACTCTAGATGTTCATCCAATTCCCACGCACCTTCATCATCGTAATAGAAACCGGGATGATATCCGAACTGAGAGTTTGATAATGGTCGGAAAAGCGGTGTGAGTTGGTCACGGATACCGTCTTCATCGGACAGACTGAGAGGTGTGAGGCGCGAGGTGCGGTTAGGTTCAGGAAATGCTTCAACCCGGTCAACCTGCCGATGTTGGTCTATTGTCGCGTTCGTGAGATTTGTCCCACTGAGGATTGCATACACCTTCTCGCTGTGTTCATCAGGAAGGACGTCACGATAGAACTGGAGGACGGTGACGAGACTTAATTCAAGATCCTGTGAACTGACTGCATAGTCACAGTCGTATGAATGACCGGTTGGATAGCAGAGCCCGCTCCCCCGGGCCTCATATATGCCAGTATCATACAGAGTTGCCACTGAACTCAGGTCTTTTCGATTCTCGTAGCGAGCGACAATATGGTTCCATGTCGGATCCGCGTGTTCAAACAGTCTATCGGGCCGAAACGATGGTCGACACGTCGCGGGAACAGGCAGTTCCTCAAGTTCTGTGATATCGACAAGACGCGATCCATCAAGAGCACTTTCAGGAACAATATGGAACAAGAGCTGTGGAATTGCATCCTCTGAATTAAGCATATCGAAGCGCTGAAGGTGGTATTCGCGATATAATGTCGACCGATCAACCGCCGGATATTCACGGTTGAGTTCATGGAGACGCCGAAGATGTGAATCACTCATATGCTCCCCCTCTCACCTTAGATAAATATGTATTCGGTCCCCTGTTGTGGCCTTGAGTGCCGCCCCAGTTCCTGCATAGCCAGTTCATTGGTATAAGAATCAGACTCGGT
Source organism: Halorussus halobius (assembly GCF_004765805.1). Lineage (GTDB taxonomy): Archaea > Halobacteriota > Halobacteria > Halobacteriales > Haladaptataceae > Halorussus > Halorussus halobius. The sequence goes on from NZ_SBIU01000007.1 coordinate 151,293, forward strand.
CGCTGTACGCCATCGGTTCCGAGATATCTGAACCGTCTTGTAGAGGTTTATTCCACCCATAATGGGTGAAGGATTCGCTGTACTGGCGAGTTCCTGAACATGGTGAGAACGATGACTACCAGAGACATCTACGAAACTGGCTTCGACGAAGACGTCCAAACAGAGTCGAGCGCTACCCAGTGTCCAGAGTGTGACGGCCGGGTCACTACGAATGCGGTCGAAACGATCTGCGAGGACTGTGGACTTGTTATCGAGGAACAACGTATCGATCACGGGCCGGAGTGGCGGGCGTACGATGCAGACGAGCGCGAGCGAACAGGCGCACCACTCACTACAGCCCGTCACGATCGAGGCATCTCGACCGAGATCGGCCACGGAACCGACGCACACGGGAACGAACTCTCTGGTCAGAAACGCCGGCAGCTGGCCCGGATGCGACGTGAGCAGACCCGTGGTCGCTGGCGGTCCAAAGCGGAACGGAATCTCGCACACGGGTTGGGCGAGGTACGCCGGCTGGCGAGTGCGCTCGAGCTCTCTGAGTCGATTCGTGACCAGGCGTGCCAGCTCTTCCGGAGCGCTCAGAGCGAGGATCTGCTTCGAGGCAGATCCATCGAAGCCATCGGTGCAGCGAGTATCTACGGTACCTGTCGATGTAACCAACACCCGCTTCTCCTCGAGGATGTCGTCGACGCCGCCCGAGTCGAGTCCGCTCGTGTCACCAACGCCTACCGAACACTGAATCGCGAATTAGAGCTCCCAGCACCACCAATGCGCCCGACGTCGTTCATTCCACGCCTGATCTCGGCGCTGGAGTTAGACCACGACATTCGTCGGCGCGCGAACGAACTCGCAGAACGCGCCGAGGGGACAACCCTCACGAACGGCTGTCAGCCATCGGGCGTCGCGGCCGCCTGTGTCTATCTGGCTGCCCAAGAGCAGGGCGCGTTGATTACCCAATCCACCGTCGCGTCGGCAGCAGAGGTGTCAGTCGTGACGCTCCGAAGCCGGCGAGACGAACTCCAAGCGATCTGAGACGCCTCCGGTAGAGGAATACCTACATACAGGCAGAGAGTCTACAAGGGGGTATGGATCTGGACGAGACTGTCGAGTATCTGTCGACAGAACTCGATATCGAGCGGAGTGAGCACGTTCGCGAGGTCGGTCGAGCGGTCGCCGAGCTCCGTGACTGAATCGGTCTCAGGCGGTCAGATTTATCCCGTCGTCGCCGAATCCGTCCCCGCATTTTCTCACCCCTGAGTTTAAATACCAAACCGGGGGAAACGCGGAGCGAATCGATGACTGACCACAACTCAGACCGAGAGGCGTTCCAACCTGTCGGGGAGGGCGCTCTGGTGCCGGACCCAGCGCTGGATCAGCCAGCAGACGGCCAGCCAAGCCGCCAGCGTGAAGCCTCGCATTCGGGTGGGTATCCGGACGGAACAACCGACACAGACCGATCCTGTGTCTCCTGTGGCGCATCGATCCCGGCGTCGCAACGAAAATGCCGGTTCTGTCTCGAACACGAACTTGACGGCGCGTCGGAGTCGGGTGCTGCGAGTTCCGAGCAGACACTGCGTGGTGTGATCCACTTCCTCGTCGAATCGGGGACGTTCTACGGCGCCGTGGCAAGGGGAGCAGCAGCAGCGACACTTCTCTCGTCAGGTCACGACCAGCCCATCGACGACTGTACGCTCATCTACGATCTCGACGACGAGCCCGCACCCCAGCTAACCGAGCGCTGGCCTACGCTCCCCGCTGCTACTGAGGTGACCGCAGCGGCTGGCGACGCGTTACTAACAGCGGCCCGTGAGCGGACAGCGTGGAACGAGAGGAGCGATCGTTCTCAGACGGAGATTCCACGCGTCTATGACGAGCGTGGCCAGGGAATTCGCGATGAGTCGTCCCTCGAGCACACGCTCGACGACAGCGATCAGCTGTGGATCGTCCCAGCAATCGCTGTGGAAACAGTACCCCGCGAAACGAAATCCTCCAGTACCAGAGCTGAAATCCCGACCGTAACAGCCCTCGAGTGCCAGCACTGTACGAAAGAAACAGAACATCGCTTCAGTACACGCGAGTCGCTCCCTGACGAGACCTGGACGGGCCAACCAATCTGGGAGTGCCAAGTGTGTGGCACAGGTCGCTACGGGCCTGCTCCCGAATAGGGCAGTAGGAATCTCACCGTTTAACCAACAGTCTCCGATGGAGATGGCTTCTGTTGGTTAACACGGTGAGTACCCGCAAGTCCGACGTCAGTCATAGCGGGCGTTCATTCGGCAGGTTCGCAGCGGCCTGTCTCTACAAAGCGGGGCGGGAACAGGGGGTGTGGGTAACGCACCGTGACATCGCCAAGTCCGGAAACGTCACGCCGACCACGGCCTGGACGCATCACCAGAGGTTCGATGAACTCGCTGTCTAGACGGGCCAGGTAGGGAGCGAGGGCGCTCCATTCTTCCAGTGGATCGCATCTAGCGCGGGCGGGAACTGCTGTAGTCGGTCATCGAGGACGGCGAGTGGGTGCGCATCGAGAAACGTCGCCTTGTGCCGATCAACCGGCGTGTCTTCGTGATTGAGTTGGATATGACAGGGCCCAAGGTCCGGATGGTCGGCATCTTGGTGGAATCCGAGCATCAGATTTCGGTCCGGTTCGACCCAGTTTATGCGGTAGTATTCGTGGTCGACGCCGGCGGGGTACCAGAAGCGAATCTCCAGTCGTGCTGTCGCCGCGTCGTACGAGTCACTCAGGAACGTCGTCGGATCGACACCCGCGATGACGTACCGGGGTCGGCGTCGAGACGGGCGATAGCGGACCTCTTCACACCCTGGCTGGTTCGTCAATCGGTCGTGAACGTCGCGGAGGAGGGTCCGCTGTGTATAGCGGTCGCGACCGGCAAGAAAGATCATTCTGTGAGAGAGGAGGGTTAGCTCGTGGCGCGGTCAGCCACGTCGGTCATCTGCTCGCGGGCAGCTTCGACGTCGGAGTAGAGTTCCAGTGCGTGCTTGATGAGGCGGCGATCCTCCTCGTTCTCACGCCAGAACGCGATGACGTCGCGGCGGTCCCGGAGCTCCGCACTTGTGAGGTCGCCGTCGGCGAGCGACTGTTCAAGCTCTTCCCACGTCTCGACGTCGTAGGTCGCCTGCCACTCCTCGATCTCCTCGGTAATCGCGGCCAATTCACTCCGCAGCTCCTCGCGGGTATTTTCCTCGATGAGCGTGCGGATCTCCTCGAAGAGCAGTCGCGTGTAGTCCGGTTGGTAGCGCGTCGTCTCGCCGGCCTCGACGCGACGCAACTGGCCCTGGTCGACGAGGTCCTGAAGTTCCTCGTTGGTCGTGCTCCAGGCGGCGTCGGCCTGCTCGCTGATCCAGTTAACTGAGCGGGGTTCGCGAAGTGACTCGGCGACCGCCCGAATGCGGTCGCGGGCGCTCATCGACTCAGTCCACGATTGGACCCCATCTCGCGAGGATTCGGTCATGGTTGGCACCTCTTGGGACAGTGTTCGCGCCCTACTCCCATATATGTTTGTACTGTCTCGCATAATCAAGAATGCCTTGCGGGCGAAGGCGTCCGGACGTTGAAATGCGATACCGACAGAAGGTATGGCCAACCGATGTACGACCGATATTCTGACGTTGAGGAACTACGGCCGACCGGCGAGGCATCCCACAGCCCGGACACAATGTTGGACGACGGGTGTGAGAGTGACCTCCTGGCGGCAACGCGTCGCGACGAGCACTGGTGGCGACCTGATGCGACGACGACAGTCACGTGGAGTGTCTATCCGCGCCGGCGAGTGGTGAGGCGCTACCGATGAATCAGCAAGTCGAACAGGGCTACTGGATGCATCGTGTACTCAGCAATCTCAGCCGCCTCGACGTCGAGCGGTTGGACGACGCGGATCGAGAGCGAGTCGAGACTGCAAGAGACCTCCTGGAAGAAGTGAGCCTACTCACGGGACCAGAGGACGGGAGCGGACCAGACGCCCCAACAGACGACTGATCGTCATCGCCGTCGACGCCAGGGGCACTTCCAGTGTCGGTTTATCGCCCCCCAAGAGGGGTGCGGGGCTTCCCGCGAGTCCAGACATGGCGACACTACAAGCTGCGACGACGTCAACCGGCGCGATCGTATCGGATCCACAGGCTGTCCGCGAACTCTGTGAGAGCTACTGCTTCGGGACGCTCGACTGGGAGGTCACCGACAAGGGCGAACTCACCATCTGGGGGTACGATGACTTCGAAGTGTACGAGGCGCGGGAGAACGGCCTCCCGGACTACGAGGGCGGCATCGTGACCCACGAATTCTTGCGAGAACTTGCCGACCACCTCGAAGCTGACGAGGAACTCGACATCCAGACAGCGGGGTTCACGAAGTGTCGCTTCCCAGTGCTGGCGAAGCGGTACGTCGTTCGCGACGGCGAAGTCCTCTACGCGGATCTCAGTTCCCCCGAACCAATCGAGGAGTAGCGTTGTTCGTCCCCCGAGAGGGGTGCGGGGCGATCCAGTAGCGGTCGCCCCGTGAGGTGATTGCTCGATGGGCCACCGCGCACTCGTTGCGTACGAACGCACAGACGGACAGTACACGCTCCACTACAGCCATTGGGGCGCAGCGAACCTCAAGCTCAAGCACCGAATTTCGGCTGAGTCGCCGTTCGGTGGCGACGACACCAACTCCAAGTGGGCGAAACAGCTGCTGGCTGAACTGGCCGATGGCCTCGAGGCAGATGCGGTCGACGGCTACCTCGCTGACGAGGATCGACCGTCGACGGTCGTCGAGCCGAAGCCCCGCGCCACCGGGCTCACCCTCGACGAGATCATCGCTGACCATCTCGACTACCTCCACCACGAGGCGTTCTACGTGGTGTCACCGACCTTCGAGGTGACCGCCTACCGGACGCTGTGGTTCGGCCTGCAGTACGATTCAGAGACAATCGACAACGGTGAGACGGTCGGGAACGGGGCGCTCGCGACCGTTCGGTGGCACGACGGCGAGCCGGTCGGCGACGGCCATCTGAAGGGGCAGTTCCGGGCGCTGAAGGACGTCGTCGGCGATATGGTCGACAAGGGGGTGTTCACGCCGTCGACGGCGAGGCAGTACCTCAAGCAGAAACTCGGCGAGTGGGTCGGCGAGCGCCAGGAACTGCGCATCCCTGGTGGTGAATCACCGTCGAAAACTGCGTCAGTCGACCGATTATAACGCCAATCCCTTTCTGAGTCCCCACGAACGTCTGGATATGTCAGATCGGGCTGATGACGAGGTGCGAGTATGGCTCGTCGAACGTACCTACTCCGATGATGAACAGAACCTAATCATCCTCACCTACGCGACACCCGACGGCAAACAGTATTATCGGAAAGAGCGGGCACTCACGTCCTTCACCGATATTCGAGATACGACAGCGGCAGTCGATGCGGGGCCCGGCAATCTCGGCACGGTTGATGACCCCGATCTCCAGGACCAATACGCGGCCGAAGCGCAGCGAATGCAGGAGGTCCACGACCCGAACGACGTGATCTGATGCTCACCAGTAGACGTAGTCCCGTGCCATTGGTTATGTCGGAGGAGGCCGTAGACGGGGTATGCGCGAACTCGTCTTCGCCCTCGAATACGAGCCGGGGTGCAATAGGGTGGCGGATGCCCTTGCCGACTACCCCGACGCCCGTGTCCGCTCGCTTTCGTTGCACGCGACTGCCGACCAACTTTGGCGAGTCGACCATGCCACCGGCACTCCGGACGCACTCGACGCCATCGAGGACGCGTTTCGAAACAGCGACTACTACGCCGACTGTCTCGCCACCGAGGACTGCGGCGCCACCCAGACCACCCGCGTCCTTGACCGCACGGACGACACGCTCGTCCTCTACTCCGACTGGGAGCGAACCCCCACCTGCGCCTCGGTTCCCCACATCGCCCGCGACCATCTCGGGGACGGCGTGCTGTTCGAGACCCGTCATGAGGGCCGCCACTACACGTGGCGACTCATCCACTCGGGCGACGGCGACGTGGCGGCATTCTTCGACTCCCTCGAGGTTGCCGTCGAAGAATGCGCTCAGATGGAGATGCTCCGCACCGCGGACACGACGACAGCAGCTGGAGGAAGCGACGAAACACCGAGCGGATTACCCCCGGCGCAGGAAGCCGCCCTCCAAGCCGCCGTCGAACACGGCTACTACGAGTCGCCCCGCGAGGTCGATGTCGGCGAGTTGGCCGAGCATCTCGACGTGCCTCGGTCAACACTTACCTACCGGCTCCGTCGGGCGGAAGAACATTTGGCGAAGCAACACGTCGCCGGCGAGCGGGTAGCGGAAGAACGGCTGGCATCGCACTGACACCGCGGTTGGAATATTCCAACAAAGACATATCGAACTCCCGCTCCTACCGTGAGGTGATGACAGAGAATTCCGATGTGGATACAGCGGGACCACCGAACGGCGGCGGGCAGCGGGAGTTGACTGCCCGTCTCACGGTCCCCGAGATGGACTGTCCGTCGTGTGCGCAAAAAGTCGACAAGAGCCTCCAGCGCGTCGACGGCGTCGTTGAGGCCACGCTCCAGCCGACCACCGGGACAGCTACCATCAAGTACGATCCGGACCGGACTACCAAAGCCGACGTCGTCGCGGCGATCGAAGCCGCCGGCTATGACGTGATCGGCGGAGCAGACGACGAAACCGACGAGTCTGCCGACGGCGTCGATATCGCGCCACCTTCGGAGGTCTGGACGAGTTCTCGCGCGAAGAAGACGTGGCTCGGCGCAGCGTTCGTCATCCTTGGTCTAGTCTTCGAGTTCCTTCTCACCGGCCAGAACGTCGCGATAGCGAGCATCCTCGACTACCCGCTACACATCGCAGATGTCCTGTTCCTCGGTGCCGTCGCGGCCAGTGGCATCCCGGTCGTCCGCAGCGGGTACTACTCCGCGAAGAACCGAAGCCTCGACATCGACCTCCTGATGGGGACAGCGATCATCGCCGCAACCGGCATCGGCTACTTCGTCGAGGCCGCGACGCTGGCCGTCCTGTTCAGCATCGCCGAACTGCTCGAGGACTATGCGATGGACAGGGCACGG
>NZ_SBIU01000008.1 GCF_004765805.1 Halorussus halobius
CGCCATCAGGGGTCTCTTCGAGGAGTTGAAGGGCGTTCCGGACCGCGATGCCGTGGGACTGATGGCGGACGCGGCCGACGACGTCCTCGACGATGTCGATGCTGTCTGCAGGGGAGTCAAACACGGTCACCTCGTGAGGACCGAGCCCGTGTGGGCCGTGTTCGGTGACGATCTGGAGCGTGTGCTCACCGTCCGAGGCCCAACCGCCGCGCGCGTCCGAGTCGACCGGCTCGAAACCGGCGTCTTGGAGCGCGTCGACAAGGTCGCTACTCATCGCTGCCCTCCTCAAACGCGTCCTCGTCGAACTCGACGCGCACGACCTGGTCGCCGTCGTGGTAGAGCGTGCCGACCTGGACCGGCGAGTCGCCCACGCGCTCGCGCTCGCTTTCGGACGGGAGCGACTCGACGAACTCGCGCCACGCGTCGTGGTTGAGTCGGCCCTTCTCGTCGTCGAACTGTCGGGTGAGTTCGATTTCCGCGAACGTCTGCGGGCCGCCCGAGTGCGCGGCCGGGTCGTCGAGCCCGTCGACGTCGCCCTCGAAGCTGCAGTGGACGTGGTCGAACTGACCGTCGTCGACTGTGGCGTCGCGGTGCGCGTAGACGGCGGTTGTCTCCAACAGTCGCGGGTCGTGCTCGGGCTGGCGGACGGGGATGACGCCTCCGTGCTGTTCGAAGAGGTCGGGGGCCTCGTCGTGGAGGTGTGCGAACACGCCGTTGGCGAGCTCGCCGAAGAGGTCGGGGTCGGCGTCGTCGAGGTCCTCGGGGTCGAGGCCTTCGATGCGGAGGTAGGCCGCCATCACTCGCTCACCTCTTCGGTGTCGGCGTGGATGCCGTCGTAGTCTGGATGTGGGTCGTCGGCGAGCCGCTTGTCGGCCGGCATGATGGGGCGGCCGTTGATACTCGACACGTCGCCAACATCGAACTCAAGGACGTGTCGGAGGACCATGAGTGCGCGCTGTTCGATGACGTCACGGGGTGCGTTGCCGGGGACGGTGACGGTCTGGCTCTTGTCGGGGAGCCCTCTAAGTTTGACCTCGGCGATGTCCGTCTCAATCCACTCGGCCTGCTCGCGCTCGTCGGGAGTAGTCATTAGGTGTCACCTCGCCGGCAGTCTGCGCAGGTGACGCCTTGTCCGCTCGTGATTCCGCCACAGTCCGGACAGTCGTAGTACGTGTGGTCGCCGAGGCCGCCCTCCTCTTGGCGGCGCTGAAAGCGTTTACAGTGCTGGCAGCGCTGGCCGGTGCAGTCTGCGCCACAGTCCGTGCACGTCATCGGTCGATACCCTCCGAAACGGTCTTCCCAGAGTGGGTCGAATTCATTGTTGCTTCACCTTCAGTGGAGCGCGGGCGGCGGTGCAACGCCGTCCGGTTTCTGCGACCGGCATCCCTCGCTCACACTACCTACTTGTGTCCCCTGCCACTTAACCCTTAGGGTCTAAGGATAATGGGGTAAGGCATAAGTTCTACGACCTTGTGGCTTAAGGTGTGAGCGCAACAACCCCCAACTCACGACCGATGCTCGACGAAGACGATATCGGACCCGCCGACGAAGCACTGCTCGACATGCTCCGCGACGGCCGCGTCACCGCACCGTACGCCGCCGACGAAACCGGCTACAGCCTCCAGTACGTCCGCGACCGACTCGGCCGCCTCGTCGAACATGGCAACGCCACGAAGGTCTACGAGGGACTCTACGAACTCGTCAGCGATCCCCGCGACGACGAGGACGGTGAGAACGATGCCTGAGGTTTCCGAACACATCGGCGTGCGCGGCCTCGGCTCACTCACCGTCGACGTCGAGGCGTTCTCCGACGAGGTGGGCGACAGTGACCGAGTCCCTGAGGACGTCCAGGAGGAACTCGTCCGGAAGACCAAGCGGGTGGAGAAACTCGAAGCCCGGCTTGCGGACGCCGGCGAGCCCACGGTGCCGACGGACTACGAAGCGTTCCTCGAAGACGACGTCGTCCGCGAGCAGGTTCGGGACGCGAAGGAGAACAGTACGGCGTCGGAGAAGTACGTGCGCGCGGTGATCGCGGCGGTCCTCGATCAGGGTGGAGCTGTGACGTACGACGAGGTGACGGAGATGCCGGACGCGACGGACAAGACGCACGTCGGGCGGGCGGCGAACGCGTTGGCCGAGCGCCGGGTCGCGACGGTCGACGAGGAGGACGGTGCGAAGCGCGTGGATCTCAACCCGTCGGGCATCGAGGAGGTCAAGCAGGAGCGGGAGCGCCGCGAGCGACGCCGAGAGATCATGGACGAGCTGTAGCGGCGGCGCTCTTGGGAGTTCAAAGCAAACCGTGCCTTTATATCTCTGCTGGAGATATCTGGTTAGCATGGAACAATGCAGTACTCACAACGAACCGGTAACTGTACAGATCACGCAAATACTCCCACTCTCCCGCGACAACGAGACCGTTCACGTTTGCAGGACGTGCCTCGACAACGCCGATGAAGACGTCGACGAGTTCTTCGCAGACGACGTCGTCGAAGCTGCGCACCGACACACGGTAGAGATTCTCGCGTCCGAGTAGACGGACCACAACGCCAGTTCCCGTCCCTCAACTCACGACCGGCGGCCGATCTGCCCCACCCGTTCTTGAATCCGCCGCACCACCTCGCCCGGCGTCTCCCGATTCCCACCCGCAACCGTAATCTTCTCCGGACTATTCTCCACGGATTTTGCCTCGACGGGCTTGTCGACCGGCAACCCCGCGACTGAGAGCGCGTCCGTGACCGCGAACCCGACCTCGGCCGGCGGAATCGAGAACTCGACCTCCCATAGCGGCTCCGATATTTCCGCGACGATCGTGGCGGCCGCCTGCTCGCACGCCTCCTCACTCGTCAACCCCGGGATCGACTGCTTCGGAGCCCACCGCGGCGAGTCCACACTGTCTAACTGATAGCTCCCCCGGGTCTCGTAGCGATAATCAATCGCGTACTCGGCGTTGTCGAGCAGGTCTCCACTCCCGAGCACCGTCACCGTCCCGTCGAGCGACGACATCGTATAGTCAACATTATACGTGTAGTTCGCGCCAGTCTCCGGGTCGTAGACCGTCTCACTCCCGTCCACGAGGTTCTCGTGCGGCAACGAGACGGCTGCTCCGACGTCCGCCTCGAACCGATGGCCGCTCACCGCCTGTGCTGCGCCGACCACCGTGACGGCCTCGTAGACCTCGCCGCTTCGTTTCGTCGTCCGATAGTCCACGAGGTCCGGGTCGACGTCCGTCTCGCGCTGGCCGGGTTGGGTCCAGATGACTGTCGGCGTCCCGTCGACGACTGTGTACTCCCAGATAAAGCCGCCTTGGTCTGCCCACTCCCGCAGCACGCGGTCGAGATGCTCGCCCTTCACGCTCTGGTTGATGAGCGCTGGCGTCTCATCGAGGTCCGCGTAGAGCGAGTAGGCGTCCACGCTCTGGGGCTTGAAACCCTCGGATGGCGTCTCGGTCTCGCGGCTGCCGTAGGCGTCGAGCGTGACGCGGGCCCGCAGCTGGCTGCTCGGCTCGTCGAACTCGGCGTCGACGACGGCAGAGTTCGACGACTCGACCCACGTCTGGCCTTGGTCGTTGCTGACTGCGACCGCCTGCTCCCCCGACGTGTCGTTGATGTCGAGGTCGGCGCGGCCGCCGACAACCTGCTGGCCCGTACTCGAATCCGCGAACTCTTGGGAGACCACCGGATAATCCCGTGGCCCCGGCAGCGGCCCACCCTGCCCGTCGTTCGAGTTCGGCAGCTCCGAGTAAAAGCGGGCGTCGTGGAAATTCACGAGGTCGAGATACATCCCGCCCGTCTCCTCGGACGTCGACCCGGCCTCGATCTCGATCTGGTAGTCGCCCGGATTCGCGATATCGCCAATGTCGACGGTCAGCCAGCCAAACTCGTTCGGGAAGAGGAAATTCGCGGGAATCGAATCGACGACCGAGTCGTTCAACACGACGTCGAACGGCGGATTCGACTCGATATCAGTCCCCTCCTGCGACCCGATGATGTAGTACCGGATCGCAACCCGTCCCGTCCCGCCGTCCGGGACGGTGTAGTCAAGCGAGAACTCGTACGGCCCCCTCGTCGCGCCCTCCGGGAGCCCAGTTGCGACCCCGCCACTATACCCATCGCGCTCGTCCGTGACCTGCGTGCTCGCCGATTCGCCCTCGCGCGTGAAACTCGTCTGGAGGTGCTCGAAGCGCCCGTCGGCGGTGACCGTCACGGGACGGGTGTCTGGATAGGCGTCTGCGGGGTCCGATTGCCACTCCGTCTCCGAGTCAACCGTCTTCATGAGCGCATCCACGCGCACGCTCTCGGCGGGCGGATCTATGTCCGTCGCGTACGGCGTCGTGCTCGCGATGAGGTCGCCAGCGGCCTCGTGGACGTCGACGAGGTCGTACTCCTCGGCCACCGTCTGTTTCAGCTGGCGGCCGCCCTCGCCGTGGAGGACGGTGCGCTTCGACCCCTGCTGGGTTTCGTGCGTGACGTTGACGAGCGTCTCGATCGGCTGCCGGACGCCGTCCTGCCACACCCGCAGGGTGGCGTCCTCATACCCCTCCGACTGCCATTTTTCGTTGTAGGGGACCGGGATGCGTATCTGAGGGAGGTCGTTCACGCGGGGTTGCTGTTGGGGGTCGTCGAGGAGCTGTGGGGTGAGCGTCCGCCCGCTCGGTTCGTGGTCGACCTCTATGTGCCAGCCCTCGGGCGGGACGCGGCGCTGGTCGCGGCCCGACCCAGTGGTCGCAACCGCCTCGGTCACGTTGCTCGTCGCGCTCGTGTGCTCAGTGTAGGGCTCGAACCGGTAGCGATAGCGGCGGCCGGGTTGGGCGGTGTCGTCGGTCACCGCGAACGCGCCGGTCCCCGAGACGGGGTCGCGCTCGCGGACCGTCCTCCACGGCGAGGGCGGCCGCCAGCCGGACTCGTACTCGCGCTGACGCTGCAGCCGAATCCCTGATTCGTTGTCGGCGTTGTCCGTTCCTTCGACATCGACCTCGGTCTGGCCAGCGGCGGTGATGCTCGCGCTCGTGACGCCCGGGAACTTGGTGACGATGCTGACCGGGTCCGTCCACGAACCTGTCCGGTGTTCGGTCTCCGTGCGCGCGCGGACCTCGTACTCTTCGCCATCCTTTCTCCCCACGAACTCCATCGTGAGCGTCGAGTGGTCGCCGATGAATTCGCCGAACCCGGTCGCCGACGAGTCCCACGACGACTCGCCAGTCTCCCGGATTTGGATGCGCACGCTCCCGTAGTTCGACGGGGCGGTTTCGCGGTCGACGGCGACCTCGTCTTCGACGCCGTTCCCCAACGTGGGCTGGTCTTCATCGGGGAGGCTGGTAGTGAACGTTGCGGGCATCTATTCGTCCTCCGTTGCAGTGTGGTCCGTAACAGCGACGACGCGGCCCTCGTACTGTTCGCCGTTGCGGAGGCCGTCGACGGTCACGGTCTCCGTGTCTCGTGAGACGGTTTCGTGCTCCTGCCAGTCCTCGTCGGGCTCACCGTTGGGCGTGGTTGGGCGATATTCGACACGGGTCTCGCCGTGGTCGTGGGTCGCAGTCCACGCGTAGTCGGCGGTCGTGTCGGTGACGTTCGAGACGGTGAACTCGGTCGGCGCGGGCAGGACAGTGATCGCGTTGGCTTGCGGTCCGTCCGTCGACGCGTGGCCGGTTACTCGGCGAACCGTGTAGTAGTAGCGCTCGCCGTCAAGCAGGCCGGTATCGGTGAAACTGGTCGTGTCAGGGGAGAGCCCGCCAGTGATCTCGGTGCCGAGCGAGCCGTCCGTCGAGCGGTAAATCTCCCACGACCCGTCGCTGGAGTTATCGTTCCGGGTCCACGAGAGCGCGATCTCGTCTTCGATGGCGGTGTCCAGCGAGAGTCCGGAAGCGGCCGGTAGCTCGGTCGTGGTTGCGACTTCGCTGGAGAGCGTATCCGTCTCGCCGCCGTAGACGGCCGCAACCCGGTAGTAGTAGCGTTCGCCGTTCTCCAGTCCAGTGTCGGTATACGTCGTCCCAGTCGGGCTGGCGACCTGCGTGTAGTCCGCCTCGCCCGACCCGCTGGTTTCGCTCCTGAAGACTGCGTAGTTGTCCTCCTGGTCAGTCCCGTCCCACGAGAGGTCTACTTCCGTTTCCCGGGTGCCGTCAACGCTTAGTCCCGTGACGGTGGTCGAGGCCGTTTCGGAGTACGTCCAGTCCGACGTCGTGTGGCCGGTTTCCGCTCGAACGCGGACTTGCAGTTCATCGGCAGACTCGCTGAACGATACGGGCTGTGATTCGCTCCCTGCGCTGGGGTCGTAGCCTGCGGCCCAGTCACCGTCTTCGAAGACGACGGCTCGGAACTCGCTCTCGTTGTCGCTCTCGTCGGTCCATGAGACGGTGCCGTCCGTCGGAGTGGTAATCGAGAGTGAGACGTTGCTGGGGGCGGGAAGGCTGGTGGTTGCGGCCGCCTCTCCACTGAGGTCGGATTCTCCATCGGGATTTGATGCAGTAACCCGGTAGTAGTACTGCTCGCCGTTCAACAAGCCCGTGTCAGTGTACGTGGTCTGGCTGGCAGCAACGCTATCGATCTGCGTGTAGTCACTGAGCGTGCTCCCCGACGCCTGGGCGCGATAGATGTGGTAGTCGTCCGTGCCATCAGCTGCGTCCCACGAGAGGTCGATTGCAGAGTCGGACGCGGATGCAGCAGAGAGACTGGTTGGGAAGGCTGGGGGAGCGGCATACTTGATGTCATCAATCCATCCGTTCGCCCCCTTGTCGTCGCCCGCTGTATCGACCGCGAATTCTAAGGTGTCAATAGTGCTGGTTGAATCTGCAGACTGGAATGACTTGTCTTGAACCTCCAGGACGCCATTAATCTCGACATCATACGTCGCTGACTCGAAGTCCGGGATGATGTGGAAGTCGTAGACGGTTCCTTCGTTGAATTCGTAGAGGTCGTCGTCGTCCACTTGGATGTATCCAGTATTTGTGTTGAGGTAGATAGTTGTGAGTCGTGCGAAGTCACTGGATTGTACGAGTGTGACTGCGAGACCGGGGTTTGTAGCGGTGGAGCGGAAGTTCGGGGGCGTGATTTTCACCGAAAACCAGACATCCGAACTGAACGGTGTCGGGGGCTGGATACGAGCTTCTTTGTTTACGTCTCCATTATTTTCTATATATCCCGAGTACGCCCCGTAAATCGGGTCGCTCGAGTCGACGGTCATGTCCCCATCGTTATCCGTCCAGTCATCGACGGTTCCATCCTCGAAATCCTCCAGCACCGTCACCATCAGGCACGCACCTCCCCACGACTCACCAGGCCACGCGACGGCTGGACGTCCATCAGCCAGTCGGCCGCTATCGGGTCGAGCCAGTCCACGAGCGCCTGGGGGACGGGGCTGTCTGCGCTCTCGGGGCGCTCGACCAAGAGCCGCGAGCGACCATACTGCAGGCTGACGTCGAGGTCGTAGAGGCCCATGCTCGGATGCTGGAATTCGAGTTGCGCGCGCAGGTCGTGCATCCCGACCATGGTGAGGTCGATATCGTACAGCGTCCAGTCCGACGTGTTGTCGAGTCCGAGGCTGGTCCACCCGCCCGCAGTGTCGTCCCACGTTTCGGCGTGTAGGTGGGGCGTCGACGCTTCGTCGAGCCGCACCCGCAGCAGGCCGTTCGAGACGACGACCGGGTCGGCGACGTCGTGCTCCGTCGAGTGGATTGTCTGCCAGCGACGTGGTCCACCCCCATCCTCCCCTCGAAACTTCGAGTCGTGGCCGCGTGTATCGTAGACGCGGACGCCAGCCTGGACGTCGTCCTGATAGCTGACGTCGTACACGAGACTCGGCGCGTCCACCTCGAGCGCGTCCTCGCCGTCCGCGATGTCGTAGAGGCTGGCGTCGACCGTCCGCCCCGCCCGCATCTCGACCGGCGTCGCGCTTGCGGACGCCCCGGCTTCTGAGTCGATCCAGCGGACTTTCCCCGCCGACGCGGGCACCGCAGCCAACTCCGTCAGGTCGTTCCCGAAGGGATGGTCGGCCTGACGGGGGTGCAGTGCGAGCGTGCGGAACCCCGAGCCCCGCCGGCGTTTAAAGGTGAGGTTGATCGTGTACTCCCACGCCGACCGCTGGTTGCCATGCAGGGGGTCGACGGTCGCCGACGACACGCTATACCAGCCCTGATTCGGATACGAGCCAGTGTCGCCCCGGCGAAACAGGGGGAGTGCGGGGAGGTTTGCGTCCGCAAGTTCGTCGAGCTCCGACGCGATCATCCTCGAGATGTCTTCGCCCCAGCGAATCTGGCCGTTGAGTTCGAGGTCGGCGGCCTGACTGCTGATCGCTTCGACTTCCGCGCTGTCGTCGTTCAGGAGGCCGAGTTCTGAGAGTTGTTGGCCGAGCGTGTCGGATTCGGTCGGCTGACTCGCTTCGGGCAAGGGAGCGTTATGCAAGTATTTCATGACTCTACGTATTGATTAAAAGTCGGGGATGAGGTCGGCGACCTCATCCATCGCGTCCTCAGTCGCACCGACGACGTCCACGTCGGGGAACAGCGCCGTCCACGTCAACTCGATGCTCCCGTTGAGCGCACTTGGGTCATCGGGGTCTTTCGTGAGCGTCGCTTCCTTGATTGCGACCGGCATCGGCCCCTCAAACACGCCCTCGTCGGTCTCGTGCGAGCCGTCGGTCCACTCGCCAACGTGGAGGCGCGCGGGGTTCCCGCTCCCGGTTTGGGCTTGACTCGTTGCCCAGTCCCAGACCTGCTTTTTCACGATGAGGTCGACATCGCCGCTGGCGTCGAACTTGTTGAACGCGCCGGCCTCGCTGCTGCCGTCGCCCCACGGTGAATCGCCCGGCCCAACTTGGAACGAGAGGTCTTCGGTGTAGGTTCCAGCGCCGCCGTCGACGTGGTAGCCCTTCCGGTTTTCGAGGTCGGCGTCCGCGACGTCGTCGGGCAGCAGGTCGGTGCCGATGTCGTACGCCGACCGAAGCAGCTGGCCTCGGTTGCTGAGGAGGTATTGGTGTGTGATTGCGCCCGTGTCGGCGAGCTCCTCCTGAAGGTGGAAGACGCACGTTCGGGTGGTGTCGCCGTCCGGGACGTCTACTTCGAGGTAGGCTTCGCCGCGTAGTCCTGTCATGGTATCAATCCTCGTGTCGTGTTGAATCCGCTCGCGTGGGTGGCGGTATCTTTAGCATCCCCGAGCGACTACCCTCCGGGTATGAATCGGCGACAACTCCTCGCGGCGGCGAGCGCGGCGGCCACCGCCAGCCTCGCCGGCTGCACCGGCACGCTCGCTCCCGAACCCAGCGTCGAATGGGACGGCGACTACTACGCCGGCGACGGCGCACTCGACACCGACGCCGCCCTCTACTATCTCGGCGAGCTATCGAACACTGGCGGGAACCACATCAAGACCATCGAACTCACCATCACGCTCCTCGATGAGAACGACCAAGAGATTACGAGCCGGACGAAGGAACTCACGGGGATTCGCGCTGGAACCACCCAAGAGTTCCACTTCCGGGTCGGCCTCAGCGACGGCGAGGTCGGTGACCTCGACGACGTCGAGATATCGGCCGATGTCCTCGCGACGAACTACGCACCGCTCGCCAACCCCAGCGAGGACGACAGCGAGTCGACCGATTAACGCTGCCCACGGATTTCATCCGCGAGGTCTTGCAGGTCGTCCTCCACGTCGTTAATCTGTGATTCCAGGTCGTCCTTCGTCTCCTGCTGGGCGTCCTCGACCGCGTCGATGATGTCATCCCGGAGTTCTTTGAAGCCGCTGACGTCGACGTCGACGCTCGACTCCGAGTCAACCGACACGTTCGTGTTCAACGTCGCCGACCCCGACCCGCCGCTGCCCCCGTTCCCGCCCGAGCCACTGGGGTCGCCTAACCGAATTCCGTTCTCGCCGCCGAATCGAACACCCTCTCCGCCACCGATGTTGATCCCGTTCTCACCGCCAATCGAAATCACGCCCCGCCCGAGCCCGCCACCGTCGCCACTACTGCCACCGCCGCCGCCGTCACTTGACCCGTCTTGGATGCTGACCGGGATCGTGGTGTCCTCCACGGGCAGCGTCGTGTCCTCGACCGCGAGTTCGACCGAGTCGAGCTCTTCGGTCTCGACGCCGACCTGCACGTCGTCCATCTCCTCGGTCTCGACACCGACTTGAACGTCGTCGAGCTCTTCGGTCTCCACGCCGACCGAGAGATCACCCATCTCCTCGGTCTCGACGCCGACTTGGATGTCCTCCAGCTGCTCAGTCTCGACACCGACTTGGATATCGTCCAGTTCGTCGGTCTCGACGTTGACGCCGACGTCCTCCAGCTCGTCGGTCTCGATTCCGACCTCGACCGAGTCGAGCTCCTCGGACTCCACGCCGATGTCGATTGACTCACCGCTCACCGAGAGCCCAGAGTCACTAATCGCGTCCGAGATCGCGGGCCCGACCGCGCTCCCGACCGCCGAGCCGATGGCTTGCGTCGCCGCGCCCCCGAGTCCGCCGGCCGCGCTCCCGGCCGCGCTGCCCGCGCCGCCGATGATGCCCGACAACGTGCCACCGCCGAGCAGTTCCGTGAGCCCGCCGTCGTCGCCGACCTTGTCCTCGATGTCTTCGAGGAGTTCGACCGCTGTTTCAAGGTAGGCGTTGCGCTCAATCTCCATCCGGAAGCTGCGACGCGCACGCCGGCGCTGGCGGCCGCCCCCGCTACGGGCGGCTTGACCGGTCATCGTCCCGCCGTCGGTAACGCCAACCTCGGTCGCGCCGACCGCGTCCTCGACCTGCTGGCGGATCTGGCGCAGCTGCCCGCGCGGCACGGTCAGTTCGACGGTGGCTTCGGTGGAGAACTCGCTCATAGGGTGTGGGCCTCCGCGTAGGCGTCAAGCAATCGCAGGTAGTCGAGTGGCACGTGCTGGATGTCGTCGAGGGTTAGGCCGTGGGCGAGTCCGACGACGACGAGGTAGTCGAGTCGCGCTCGCTCTGAGACGTCCCCGAGCTGCCGGTCGCCGGCGAGGACGTCCCGGATCTGTTTCCCGACTCACTCGGGACGCCGAGACTGTTCACTTGGGCTTCGAGCCACTGCCGGAACCCCGGATGAATTCCCGTGCCGGCGAGCCCCTGGAAGTTCGCCTCGACGACGCTCTCGGTGAGTCGGTCGTCTCGCGCTCGGTTGTCAGCGTAAGGGGCTTTGATGGTGGCGGCGGCGAGCAGCCAGAGCACGCGCTCGTCGCGGCCCGCGCGCTCGGGCACGGCTCGGTTCTTGATTGCTTCCTCGCCGGCCGTGAGCGCGCCGAGCACGAGCTCCGTATCGCCGCCCCAGTCTTCTTCGTCGCGCTGCCACTGGAGGCCGTGCTGCTGGAAGGTGAGGCGGTCCCGTCGCGCTTCGAGCTGCTCGACGAGGTCGCGGACTTCATCCCCTGACTCGCCGCCGCCCTCGGAGTCTTCGTCGTCGATGCTGGATTGGAGGTCGGCGAGTCGGGTGTCGAGCGCATCGATAGCGGCCGTGATGTCGTCGAGCGCGTCGTCGAGCCGATACGACTCGGTAGTCAGCATCGTTAGGCCACCTCCACGTCCGCGACGTGGTAGTCGATGGGCTCGTGTAGGTCAGTGTCTGGATTCACGAGGTCCGCCCAGCCGTAGCTGTTCGGCTGGAGACCCGAGAGCGTGTACTCGATGGTGGTGCCTTGACCGTTCGTGAACGACAGCGAGCCCGAGACCTTCCCGACCGTGTCGCCGGCGTCGTCGACGGCGAGCGCGAGCTGGTCGCGTTCCGTGAACGTCGCGTCCGTCGACAGGCTGGGTTCGATTGCGCCCGTGACGGCGTCGAACGGATGGCGGTCTTGACCACGCCGGAATCGATGCAGGCCGGCGAGCGACAGCGACGCCGACTGCATCAACGACTGACTCATGCCGTTGACGTCGAACGATGCGCCGTGCCACTCGAACGCGTCCGTCCGCGACGGCTGCGCGATCGTCTCCGGCTCGGCGACATCGTCCGGCTCGAACCCGTACAGTAGCGTCAGGTCGACCGTGACAGGCGACCCTTGCTCGTAGTTGATAGTCGCCTCCGTGACGATTGCGCCCGTCGGCGTGCGCGGCTCGGTGCTGCCGTCGGGGAGGTCGACGCCGAGGTACCACGTCGAGCTCGGGGCTTGCATCACCGAGTTGGGGAGTGCCGTGCCGCCGTCGGCGAACACGAGATCGTGCCAGTTGGTGTCGGTGAGCGTGAACGACACGCTCGCGGCTCCCTCCCAGTTGCCCTCGCGACTTCCCTGCGGCGTTGGGTCGTCGGGCTGGCGGCTTCGTTCGAGCGCCTCCTCGACGGACAGGTCGCCCACCGAGACGTCGATGCCGGGCTGGCGCCACGTCGGCTCGGCTGGCGGGCCGTCACCGAAGCTGTTCTCGACGCAGTAGGCGACGGTCGCGGCTCCGGCGCTGGTCATTCGAGATCACCGTCGAGCCCGACTGAAAGCTTCACGCGGTCGTGGACGATGTCGGCGCCGAGCCGTTCCGCGATCTCTTCTTTCAGCCCCGGCAGTTCGACATCAACATCCAGTGCGACGGAGTTGTCGACGACCACGAGACTCGATTTTTGAAGTTCGACGTCGGTGCCGAGGGTGTCCGATAGGTGTGCTTCGAGGTCCTCCGTGAGGTCCTCGACTGATGCTCCTGTTGTGTTGAGGGTCTCCGTGAAGTCTGTCATGGTCCTAACTGCTCGTAGCCGTGGAACGTCACATCCAGCGACGCCCGGTAGAAATCCTGCCAGTCGACGGACTGCGGGTCCTCGTCGACCTCCAAGTACCGGTAACTGACTCGGGAATCGTCAACGCCGGGATACTGGAGTTTGCTCCAGAGCGCGTCGGTGACCCGGTCGACGAGCCCGGTGTCGCCGTTCGAGAACGGCACGCCATCCGCGCCGCTCGGGTCGACGTGCCCGTACTTGCGCTCGGTCATCCCTTCGACCCGTACGTTCACGACCACGTCGGTCTCGCGGAGCGGCTCAGTGCCGGCGAGGCTGCCGCCCGAGTCGACGTAGGACGCGCCCAGGAAACAACCGGTCTTCAGTTGGGCTTTGCGCTTGTGCAGCGGCTGGGTCATGTCCACGCTCTCGCTGCCCTCGTAGACGACGCTGTTGTCCCGATCGACGCGCTTCACGCGGACCGAGTCGCCGGAGTCGAGCGTGTACGTGCTTTCGACGTCGTCGACGACGCTGGCGAGTTGGTCGAGCGTCCAGTCGACCGCTGGATGCAACGACTCGGTCACGATGCTCGCCTCCGGATCTCTGCGAGCGTGTCGCGGATGAACCGGCCCTCCGGAAGCCCCTCGACCTCTACGCTTGGGAGGAAGACGCGCCAGCCGTCGCTCTCGCGCTCGTACTCTTCGCGCACCCACTCCGGCGGGTCCGCGCCTCGGCCGCCTTCGCTCCAGATGAACGAGAGCACGTCGGCGTTCTTCGCTTCGACTTCGTGGCGGGCGGTGCCGCGCTCGAATAACAGTGCGGGGTCGGGGAGGCGGGCTCGAAGCCGCACCGCGTCGCCCGTACGGTCGACCTCGACGGACAGTCCTGCGAGCAGCGTACTGACGTCGTAGTCGTGCTGGCTGCCGTACGCCTCGATCTTCTCGCGGAGCAACGCTTCGTACTCGTCTGCGAGCGAGTCGGCGGCGTGCTCCTCGCCCGCGTCGAGGATGGCGTCGCGGAGGTCGTCTTCGAAGTTACTGTCGAGCTCCATCCTACATGTCCTCCCGGCGGTACTCGTCGAGCAACTCGCTGGCCTTCTCCCGCATCCGGTCGGCCTTCGTCTCGACGTTGTACACCGTCGCGTTATCCGGAATCTGGATCGTTGCTTCCTCCGCGAACTCCGCCCCGGCGCGGAGCGCGACCGCGCGCCTCACAGCACGTGGAATCCCTTCATGCCCAAAGGAGAACTCCACGTAGCAGGCGTTCGACAGGCTGGCGATGTCGTCGTCGAGCGCGTGGACGTCCAGGTAGAGCTCGCTGACGCCGCCGTTGTTGCGCCGCACCCAGTAGTCCGCACCGCGATGCGTGAGCCCGACCCCGCCCTCCTTGCCGTCCGTCCAGTCGTCGTACCCGCCATCGCTGTTGATGACCAGCAGCCGGTTGACGGCCTCGACGTTCCGCCGGTCGAGCGTGATCCGCGTGTAGGCCGGCCGGTCGTCACGGTAGCCGTCCTGGTACTCGCCGATACTGATACGGATCTCGCGCTTGGGCTCCCGGCGCTGCTCGCGCCGCTGCCGGCCGGTCCGGGGGTCAGACTCCAAGAGCGCGTCACTGTTCTTCCGGTACTGGTAGCGGTCGCGCTCGCTCGCGCCATGCACCATCCCGCCGTGCGTGGGGAGGTCGTGTTCGTCCTCCCGCGTCTTCGGCCCCGTCGGGATGTCGATCGCGTCGGCGTCGTCGAGCCCGTCGGGCTCATAGTAGTGCTGCTTGAGGTCCTTCTCCAAGGGTTCGGTCTCGGCGGCGATCGCGTCGACGGCGAGCTGCTCGTCCTGACTCAGGTCGCCGGGGAGGCTGGCTTGCCGGAGCGCGCGGCGGACGTCCTCCAGCGTACAGTACCCGGTTGCCATGCGACGTCACTCCTCCTCGGTCGTCGGGATGTGCGCCTTGATCGCCTCGAGCGCAGTCTCGCGATTCTTGCCGTCCTCTTCAGCTGCCGCGAGCGCGTGGAGTTCGCTGCCGCCGTAGTCTTCGCTGTCGAGTTCCGACTCCAGGTCGTCGACAGTGTACTCGGACGGGTCGAACGGGGGCAGGTCGTCGGGCGGCCCGTCCTCCTCGCGGACGTCGTCGCCGTCGTCGACCACCTCGAAGTCGCCGCGCTCCTCACACAGGTACGCCGCGAAGTCGCCGTCCACCTTGACCGTGTCGCCGATGGCCAGCGTCCCCGTCTCCCGGTGGTGGTACTGGCCGCCAGCGATCTTCTTGACTCGAGGCATGATCAGGCGTCGGCCGTGAAGCCGAGTTCACCGAAGCTCGAGCCGTCGTAGCCTCGGTAGGTGTTGGTCGACGTGTCGAACCAGAGTTCGCCGCCGTCGAGGTCGGCCTCGGGCGGATCGCCGTCGACGCGGCCGAGGTAGGTCTCGCGCAGCATCGCGTTCGTGGTCAGAGCATCACTCATCTCGACCACCTCACGCCAGCGGGTCCGCGAGGCCGGTCACGAGCACGCCAGCCTGCATCTCCTTGATCTGGAAGTCCATCTGGCCCTCCATCCAGTTCCGGGAGTGGAGCTTCTGCTCGTGGACCTTGTCGGTGTCCTGCGTCTGGTCGAGTTCCATCTCGCCGAACAGCCCGTACGCCAGATTGCCCGGGTCGGTGAACATGGCGTACTCGGTCGGCCAGCCGTTGACGCCGACGATGTCGTAGTCGAACGGCGTCAGATCGGAGTCGCCGAAGATGACCGCGCTGCCGAGCGGGTCTTCCCGCTGGGTCAGGTCCATCGCGTACTGCTGGACCTGGTCGGGGTTCATCAGGAACACCGTCTCGTCGGTGTTGCGGTATCGGCTGTCGAGCGTCTGGATCGCCTCGTTGAACACGCCCGTGTCGAGTGCCTGGGCGTTGCCGTTCCCGTCCGTGTGGTCGAGTTCGGGCATCGTCGCGAGTTCGCCGTCTGCCGTGTCCTCGAGCCCGAGCCGGGTGGAGTTGCTGCTGTCGTCGACGGACTGCGTGTCGCCCTCTGCACGGGCGATCCAGCCGGTGAACGTACTGTCGAGGTGGCTGACGTCCGCTGAGACGTAGTCGTTGAGGGCGCCGCTGGACGCGCCAGCGCGCATCCCGATGAGCGCGACGTCGTTCCCCCAGCGCTGGACGAACTGGTCGACGATGTAGTCGCCGAACTGGTCTTCGTCGTAGTGCGTGTTCTTGATCGCGTCGCGGCGCGGCTCGACGAGGATGTAGTACTGCTTGTCGGTCGCGTTGAATTTGACCTCGCCGGACTCGGCGGTCGACGAGGACGTCCGGCTGCCCTCCTCGTCGCGCGTGTCGCCCGACAGGACGGGGACGCCGAACTGCGGGACCTCCTGCTGGAGGCGTTCGAGCGTCATCGTGTCGACCATGCCGAGGAGTTGGACCTCCTTCTGTGCGCGTTCGAGGAACTCCTCGGTGACGCGGGGCGGAAGCTGGAAGCCGTCCAGGTCCGCGATGTCGACCGTCTTGTCGTGACTGAGGCTCTGCATGTTCTGCTGGCGGGTCGCTGCGATAGTGTTGTCAGTACTCATGAATAGTCACCTCAGGCGAGGGCCTCTCCCAGGTCCTTCAGCTTGTCTTCGCTGTCCGTGTCGGTGTCGGTGTCGCTGGCGGCGTCGAGTTGCGTGCTGACGCCGCCCTGCTCGGCGATCGTGTCGATTCGAGCCTCGAGTTCCTTCGCCCACTCGGGCTTTTCGTCCTCGGCGCCGTCGTCGAGGGCTTTCTCCTCGATTTCGTCGACGCGGTCGGCGAGTCCCTTCGCCCACTCGGGGGCGTCGTCGAGCGGATCGTCCGGGCTGGCGTCGCCGTCGGCGTCCTTGTCGGTCTCGAGGGAGTCGATGCGGTCGTTGAGGGCCTTCGCCCATTCGGGGGCGTCGGCCATCGGGTCATCGGGAGTGTCGTCGTTCATGTCTGTCGTGTCGTCCGAGGTATCGCCCTCGGGGGCGTCCTGCCCGTTGTCGACGGTGAACGGGTTGCTGTCCGCGTCGTCATCATCGTGGCCGCCGCCCCAGCTGCGGGCGTCGTGTTCGGAGAGGTCGAAGTCGACGTCGTCCTGGTCGGTGAACCGCGTCATGCCGTGGTCGACGCCGGCGTCCTGGAGGATGTCGAGGTTCGCGTCGACGGCGGCCATCGCTGATTCGCGGTTCGACTGCGAGAGGGTGCGGCCCTCCTTCGCTGCATCCGGGGCCTCGGACTGGGTGTTCGTATCGTCGTCATCGGACCCGGTGAGCGTGGAGAGGAAGGACTTCGCGGCCTGCTGGAGGCGGGACTGCTTGCCCGGCTCTGCCGAGCCGTCGGCCTCCATCGCCTCGGTGAGCACATCCCAGAGGCGCTCGGCCTCCGCCTCGCTGTGGCCGCGTTCGAGCGCCTCCTCGATGAACGCGTCCTGGTTGCCGACGTGGTCGGCCAGTCGCTTGTCAACGCCCTTCGCGTCGAGAATCTGGGCGTCAGGTACCGCTGGGATATCGACCGCACTGACCTCTCGGATGATGCCGTCGATGAGCTCCCAGATCATCTCGCCGTCCGGGAGCTCCGACGTGTCGACGTCGTCGACCTCGCTGGGGTCGTAGGGGCCATCCCAGTCGACCTGGATCGCGCCGATGCTGTAGCCCGAGAGGATGTCCTCGTCGATGAGCGCAGCGAGGTCGGCGTTGGTGATGCCCCAGCGCTGGACCCACGCACCCGCGTCGACCTCCCGCCCGCTGATCTCCTCCGGTTCGTCGAGGACCTCGTTGCGGGCGAGTTCCATCCAGCCGTCCGGCCAGACAGCGTGCATAATCCCGCCCTGGGCTTGGTCGGCCTGCTCGAAGGTCTCGAACTGGCTGGCGAACGATCGGATCGTGGGTTCGCGAGCGAAGTCGTTCTGGAGGTCGGCTTTGTCCGGCACCATCACGATGCCCGACGCTTCGAGTTCGTACTCGTCGCTGTCCTTCGAGACGTCGGTGAATTCGACGTCCTTGCGGAACTGCTGGCTGCCTGCTTTCGTTACTGGGGGCATGTGTCAGCCCTCATTCTGTTCATCGTCTGCGTCGTCGGCGGCATCCGCGTCAGCGTCCTTGGTCTTGTCGAGCTTCTGGGCACGACCGGTGCCGAGGACGCCACGACTGCTGCCGCGCTGCTGCTCGTGGTCACTCATGGTCTCGTAGTCGTTGCCCGGTCGTGCCTCGCACGGGGGAGTCGGGCGCTCCCCGGGTCATCGGCAGGCCGGCGTCAGATATCGGACGGGACGCCGTCGGGGACGTCTTCGGGATCCGGCGACGGCCCCTCAGGAAGCCGGTCGTGGAAGTTCGTCACCTCCACGTACGGGTACTCGAGCCGAATCGAGTCGTAGTGGTAGCTGCCGTGACTTGACGCGTTCACGAGCCCCGCCCACTCGCTCGGCGGGACGTCCACGTACGCGTACAGCGACGACTGGCCCTCCTCGCGTTTGAACGAGAGATAGAGCTCCTGCTCGCCGAAGTCGAACAACCCCTCGTCGAGGTTCGAGCTGTTGAACTGCGTCTGCTCGATCGGATCCTTCGTCGCGAGCGCGGGCTCGACGTCGGCCCAGTCACGCTCACCGATCTTGTTGTCCTCGGGCGGGAGGTAGTCCGGCCGCGCCTGCCCGGCCTGGCCGTCAGGCCGGCCGTTTCCCGGCGGCGGCTGGCTGCCCGGACGGGACCGCCCGACCTCGGCGACAAGCGTCTGTCCGTCGACGGGATGGTCGTCGGGGAGCGGGTCCTCGCCGATCATCTCCAGCGCACGGTTCACCGGGATAGCGCCGTTCACCGCCTGGATCTTCCGGCGCGCCACCTCGGCGTCCTGTTTAGGCTGGTCGGCGCCCCGGAGCTCGTATTCGAGCGTCCAGTCGGTGACGCCCAATGCCGTCTGATGGATGGTCGTGTAGAGGCGTTGGGCGAACTTGTGCTGCTCGGGCTGGATAACCTCCAAAGCGAAGTCGCGGTCCTGCTGTTCGGAGTTCGACCGATTTGAGGTGTCGGTGTTCCCGATCTTGATCGGTGGGACCTCCAGTGTCTTCGCAATCTCCGCCTCGTTCTTCTGGCGGAACGCCTCGAAACTCATCTCCTCGCTGATGCCTTGGCCCAGCGGCTTGAGTTCGATCTCGACGTCCTCGTCGATCTGGGTCTGGAACTTGTCGACCTCGAGGATGACCGTGCGGTGGCTTTCGTCGCGTAGACCGTTGAGCATCTGCCGGAGGTCGCGCTTGGACTCCTCGGTCAGCTCGCCACCCGTGACCTTGATGGCGAACCGTGGGATGGTGTCGTTGTCGAAGAAGTCGGCGTTGTAGTCTTTCGCCGCCTCGTCGGCGCTGATCGTCCGGGTCGCGCTGATCCAGTCGGGGACGCCGTAGTCGTCCGTGAGCGGGTTCGGGTTCGTGATGAAGATGAGTTCGTTCGCCGGGCCGTTGTCGAGGGCTTGGGCGCTGCCCTCGACGACGTCGCCCGTCTCCCGGTCGACGAAGATAGGCTCCTTGTCGCTGTCGTCGTCCGTGTAGCGGACCGTCGGCGGCTCGTCGTCGCCGCTCGCTGAGAGGTCGACGTTTTTGCCGCGATAGCGGTCGCCGGCCTCGCCGAAGTACCGCCGCCGGCCGTTCCGGATCTGGACGTACCCACGCGAGGCGAGGTCGGCGTCGTCGGTCGGGATGAATCGGCCGTCTTCGGGATGCCGGGGTTGGTCGAACCGGTCCTGTGGCTTCCGAACCCGGACAGTTCGCGCGGGGACGTGTGCGAGGCCGACGGGACGTCCTTCGAGGTTGGTGAGGAGTTCGAGACAGCACCAGCCGATGAGGTGGTAGTCTTGGCGGGCGAGTTCCTTGACTTCCTCGGGTGTCGCCGGCTCGGCGGATTGGCGGGCTTTGGTCTGCCACGTTGAGTCGGGGCCGCGCCAGAACCACTGGACGACCTCGCGCTCGGTATCGTCGGCGTCGTCGATGTCCAGATCGGCCCGTGGGGCGAGGTCGAACCCGTATCCGACTTCGTAGCGGGCTTTCTTGCGGATGCCCGTCGCCAGGGTTTCGTTGAGTTCGAGAAAGCTCGCTAGCCGGTAGGGGTTGTATGGTGGCTTGATGCCTGTGGTGAGTGATTGGACGCGCCGGTCGGCCAGCTGCGTCGACGTCTCGGCTTTCGAGAGCGATTGCTTGCCGCCGATGCCTTCGACGTCGACCGCGAGCTTGTTATCCTCTATTGCATCAGTCATGTTAGACGTAGTTCACTCCGTTATCGTCGTCTCCTCGCTGCTCGGCCCGGCTGGCCGCAGCGGACAGCTGGTCGAGCTTCGAGACCGCCAGCGCGAAGCTGTCGACGCTGTCGTCGTACCCGTCGTCGGGCGCGTGATAGCGTGTGTACCCGCTGTCGGAGACGTCCTCCTGAAGCTGGCGAAGCTCAAGGTGGAGCTGGTCGAGCGCGGGGACATCGGGAACAGTGAGCGACTCGGTCTCGACGAGCGTCGCCAGCGTCTCGATGAGCTGCTTCTTCGTCTTCGGACTGAAGCTGACGGGCTCCAGCGGGACGCCGGCGCCGGCCAGGTCCGCGACGATCTTGTTGTCCCGGGAGGCGTCCGGGACCACGATGCCGCCGTACTCGCCGTAGACGCCGCGGATGTGGTCCTCGATGCCGTCCCACGACTCGTTCTGCGCCCGGTGGTAGTAGGCCAGCTCGCCGGCGGCGTCGACGGCGAGCGTGACGCGATAGTCCCGACTCCGGGCGAAGTCGGCGCCGATCGCGACCGGCCGAGTGACGGCGTCAGGGGCGCGCCGAACCGCCCCGACGAACTCGCCCGCCGGGTCGTGCTCCTGCTCAACGGTGACGTCGTAGTCGCCGGTGTAGAGCTTGGTGTCGAGGTCGCGGAACACCTGCCCACCGTCGTCGGGGAGCCGGGCGAGGTACTCGCGCTCGAACAAGTGGGGTGGGACCGTCCCGCGCTTGTCTTCGGGATTCTCGGCGAGGAACGGGTTGTCCGCACTGGTGGCGTGCCACGACGCGTACTCGGAGTAATCGCTCGACTGGCCGTAGTCGTAGAACCGATGGAACCACGAGCGCGGCCGATAGGGCTTGCTGATGAACAACGCACAGCCCTGCGAGTCCAAGAGCATCGGCTCGAGGTCGCCGTACCAGATGCCTTCGCGCATCTGGTCGGCCTCGTCGAGGATGATTCGGTCGACGCCCTCCCCCTGGAGTGATTTGGGGCGGTCGAACGTCCGGAACTCGACTCGGACGCCGTTGATGAACTCGATGAACCGGGGTTTGGACTCGCCGTAGTCGGCGATCCACGCGTTCGGGACGGCGCTTTTGACCTTATCGTAGCCGTGCTTGTTCGCCTGGTCATAGGTCGGGCCCACCCACCAGATGAGCACCCGGCGCGGATCATCCGGCCCCCACGCTGAGGTCCACGGCTGGCGAGCGTACTCGACGACGTCGATCGCGCCGGTGACGTTCTTCCCGGCGCGCCGACCCCATCGGCAGACGCGGTACCGGGCGTCCGACTGGAGGACCGCCCGCTGCTTCTCGTGCACCGAGTACTGCGGAGCCGGCGTGAGCGGCGCTCGGCCGCCAGTGTCGGTGTCTGTGGTGCTACTCATCGGTGTCCTCCTCGGGGGTGTAGGTGACGAACTCGGCCGTCACGTCGTGGGCGGCGTCGACGTCGGCGTCGAGGTCGACCTCGCGTTTCTCCGTCTTCACGTAATCATACGACCGTTCGAGGACGAACTCGGGGTCGACGTCCTGGATGAGTTCGCGTTCAGCTTCGCTTCGCGCGCGTTCGAGCGCTTCCGAGAAATCGTCGTGCTCGTTGCGCCAGTCGTGGAGGGTGGAGACGCCGACGCCGGCGACGCGGGCGATTCCTTCGTAGGTGAGCCCTTCGCGAGCGGCGTCGAGGATGTCGTCCTCGTGCTCGTCGAGTTTCGATGGGCGGCCGTGGCCGGAGACGTCGCCGCCGTGGGACTCGATCCAGCAGTGGTCGCCCTCGGTGGCGGGGTTCTGGCAGGGCTTCCCCTCGCCCGTCTCGACGCCACAGATGTCGTCGGTGGTCATGGTGGTCGATTTGCGGGAGTATGATCGTGTTCGTCTGGCAGGTGTTCGCGGGTCGTACCGTCAGTAAATATATGACTCAGGAGGCTGTGTCAAGTGGTAATGAGCCCTGGAAAACAGGCAGGCTATCTCTGCATCGGTGCCCTCACTGTGGCCGTCCTATACGGTCAGCCATTTGTTAGTGCTGGGCCAGTATTCGATATAGGAACGCTGCCGCCAAAATTGACGCTCGCCGCCGCCATGATTGGTGCTACCGTTTTAGCCAACGCCCTAACCGGGTTTTAAGCGGGATTAGAGTTGGCCGGCGAGGCGAGTGACCCAGCCCGCGAGGATGCCGAACGCGCTGCCGGCGACCGCGCCACCGAGGGCGTAGTGGGGTTCGGTGCGGATGTCCGTCCAGAGGCGGCGGCGCTGCCCACTGTTGGCCTCAACGGAGCGGCCGTAGACGGCGGCGGCGTAGACGAGCGCGAGCAACCGAGTCTCACCGTGCGCAGTTGCGAAGAACCCGGCGGCAAGGCCGAGCCCGAGGGCGTGAGATTCTGATTTGTACGAGAGGAAGCCGTCGCGCTGGGAGTCCGCTTCCGTGGGTTGGCCGGCGGATTTGATGACCGCGACGAGGGAGTCGACGAGCGTCACGAGTCCTCCTCCCCGGAGGTGTCGTCGCGGGCGGCGCTCATAACCGCGAGGAGTTCGCCGACCTCGATGCCGTTGACGAGGAGGAGGCCGGCGAGCCCGAGCCAGCTGATCGTCGTCGGGTCACCCCCGCTGTGGATGCCGTAGGCGGCGACGCCGAGGATTGCGAGGCTGACGACGAGAGCTTTGATGGCCTTGAGTTTCCGGATGTCCATGTGTGCGATACGCGCAAGGTCGCGGTTGTGGTCGATTACTTCCCGTGGGCAAAACCAGACGGGCTTCTTGTTGGTGCTCATGAGTATTCGGGGTCGGTACTGAAATCGCGGGTAGGGGTGGAGCGTAGCGTGTCGGGCGCGACTCGGTTACGCGCGCTCACTCGAGAGCGGCCACACACCGCCGGTTATCCCCACGGGGCGCGGCCGAGTGAGCGATATCCCGACACAGGGCTGGACGACCAACTCGGATAGAGCGCTCGGCGAAGCCAGCGAAACCTGACGAAGTCCCCTCTGGAGTGTGGTCGTGGCCGCCAGGGTCGCCCAGACACGATACAGATCCCTCGACCCGGCAGCCATGGGCGTCATCGGGACAGCTGGAGTTAGTCGCGGTATTTCGCCCGCAGGAACTCGTCGATATCGTGAAGTTGCTCGCGAGTCCAGCGGTCTGACCCACTGGCGGTCTGCCAGTCGAGCGCGACCGGATGCCCAGTCACGCACGTCCCCGACTCGGGGTTGACAACGATGACGTACGCGACGCCACTGAACTCACGCCGGAAGCCGACGGTCGACGCGTCCCGGCGCGCGACCTCGCCGCGAGTGATGCACTCGCGCACGATCTCCCCGTCCAAGTGCCGGGGCGGACTGTCGGTGGCGTCCCGGAACCGGTCGCGGAAGTGATTGGTCGGCCGGTACGCCGACGGCTCACGCGGAACGTCGCTGGTCGGGGACTCGGTCGACATAACTGGGTTACGCGATCTGGAGGTGGCCTCTGTCGAGTGCGCCCGCGTCGGTGCCGGCGAACGCCTCGTTATACGTGTCCCGGATGGCGTCGGCGATGTCGCCCTCGACGAACCGGTTATCGTCACGACAGTTCACCGCGCACTGCGGGAGGACCTCGCCCTTCGGCGCGAGGTCGGCGGTGAGCTCCGACCCACAGTGCGGGCAGACTGGGTTGACGTGCTTGCGCATCCAGCCGACGTCGAACCCCTCACGGTGCAGGCGTTCGCAAAGAGCGTACCACACCCACTCGTCGCGCGCCTCCGTCGAGCGCTTGAGCGTCTCGATGTGGCGGGCCGCCACTCGAAGCAGGTCGCGGTCCATAGTGTCGTCGCTGCGTTCACTGCGATGGGTGCGCCGGAAGAATCGCTTGAGCGCGGTCGTCGAACTCTTGTCCGCGCCCGTCGTGAGTTCGGCTGACTCGCTGCTGGCGTCGGGGACGCGCCACGGGCGCGCGAGTTCGTCGAAATGCCGGTCGAGGCTGAGACGGCTGCCACTGCTCGGGCAGAACGCATCCTCGCCTCTCACCATGGTATCACGCGCCCGGAGAACAAACGGCAGGCTGTCTCCCACCAGATCACGCCCCGCCTCGGGCGGAGTCCCCAGTGGGTGGCTATCCTGTGGACGGGTGGTGTCCGAGCCTTACAAGTCTGTCTTCGATGCTGGACTGTCATAATCATTCGGAAAGTGCAGTGAAATCCGCGTCCTCGGGATGGAGATAGCTCCACCGCGCTCGATACGACTCGGGGTCTGCGCCTCGGACGCGGACGAGTCGATCCTCGTCGACGAGGTCGCGTAGCCGCCCTTTGAGCGCGTGCTGGTCGACGCCGACGAGGTCGGCGACGACAACCGGGGGCACGCCGCCCTCCAGGAGGTCGGTCTGGCCCGTGCTGGTCGCGTGCCGGACCGCCGCGATGATCGCGTCGTCGGTCGGCCCACCCCACTCGTTCGTCTCCCCCATCCGTCGCGTTCTCGACTCGTCGCTCACCGACCGTCACCCCCACTACCGTCGGTCGCGACATCAAGCGTCGTCTGTGGCCCTCGGAACTCCTCCCGTTCGGCCGGGTCGAAGTTCATTACGAGCCGCTCGGTCGCCTCGTCTCGCTGCTCGCCCTCCGTGACGTCGAGCGAGTACGTCGTGTCGAGCGAAGCGTACGTGTACGCGTCGACAGCCGTGAAGGCCTCGGGGGGATCCGAGTAGGATACGACCCAGTCGGCCTCGAGCTCGCGGAGGACTGCCTCGAACTCCGCATGGTCGAAGTTGTCGACGTTGTAATACTGCTCGCAGTCGACGTACGGCGGGTCGAGGTAGACCAGCGTATCGGACCCGTCGTTCCTGCGGACGACGTCCTTCCAGTCGCGACACTCCAGCTGGACGCCCCGGAACCGCGCGGCGATCTCTTCCAGCGCTTGAGCGTTGTTGTGGAACGTCCGGGCGACGTTCCGCTTCGTGCTGTTCTTATATCCCGAGTAGCCGTTGAGCTTCGCGCCGAACTGCGTGTACCGGAGGTAGAACCACCGGCCAGCGCGCTCGATGTCGTCCTCGGGACGCTCTCCGTCGTAGAACGCTCGCGCCCACTCCTCGTGAACATCGCGAGCGTGGGGGACGTAGGACAGCCACTCCTCGAGTTCGTCGCGACGCTCGCGAGCGACCTGGAAGAAGTGGACGACGTCCCTGTTGAGGTCGTTGTAGATCTCGACTGGCGACGGCTGTTTGTTGAGCAGAACGGCCGCCGCGCCGCCGAACGGCTCGACGTAGCAACGATGGGCCGGGAAGTGGCCGATAATCCAGTCCGCGTACCGGGTCTTTCCGCCGACGTAGGGGAACGCGCTCACCGGCACGACGAACCACTCCCGTCGGTCGCTACCGACTCCTCCGGCCCGGTAGAGTCGAACGTCCGGCCTGACGCCACACTCGTCGGCCGCTCCGACCATGGCCGCCGCTCACCCGACTCGGGGTCGACCCAGTACCACTCCTTGTCCGGAAGCTGGCGAGCACTCGGTCGGGAGAGGTATCGGTCGGGGAGCTCGTGCGGCCACTGGATCCCCCACTCCCGGGGGCGCTCACCATGCTCTTGGAGGAACGCCTCGCGGTCGTCGAGCAGGTTGAGGACGGCCTGCCGGGGCTCGCGATCCTGCTCGCTGGCAAGCCGGCGCTCGGCCGCCCGCCACGCGCCGATGACCTCGAGCCGGTCGATTCCACTGATGCGGTCGCGCACCATCCGCGCCAGCGAGTGGTCCGTATCCTCCGGCCCGGTCTCGACGAGGTCGTGGTCGAGGAACCGCGCCGGGTTCTCCCCGATATCCTCCGTGAGCTTGCGTTGCCAGTCGGGAGTCTCGCCGCTCGGATTCACGCCGACCCCTCCTCATTCCGGTCAGTATCCGTGCTGTACTTACCGCCGTCTGTGGCGAGTGTCGTCTGTTCCTCGATTGCTCGACCGTACTGGTTGACTTTCTCCCGATAGGCTCGGAACAGCCGTTTCTTGTGCGCCTTCGACTCTGCTCGGTAGTTCCACGCGGAGGTGTCGCTCGACGCGAACCGGCCCCAGAGCCGGCTGTTCTTCCAGCCGTTCAGCGTGAGGCCAAAGAGGTGCCAGCGCCGGTACCCAAGAACGTCCTCACAGGCGTCGAGAACCTCGCCTATCTTTGATGGGTCGTCACGTTTGCAGACCGTTCCGATTGCCATTCGGTCGCGCACGAGGTCGTGGCGCTCAAACAGGCGAGCGCACCGCCGGTAGTCGTCCGGCTCCCACCCTTGGAGAACCGGCAGGACCTCGAACGGCCACGGTTCCGCTTGGAACACGTCGAGTGCTTGGCAATGCTTCTCGACGGTTCGAGTGACGCGCTCCTCGGGCGTCGTGTCGTGGAGTTCCGGCTCACACGCGAAGTCCGGGAGCGCCACCTCGTCCGCCCCGATTTCGGCGGCCCACTCGAACAGGTCCCGGACCGAGTAGGGGTAACTGAGGTCCCACGCTGTCGTCGCCTGAAAGCCGCCCGAATCGACAAGGACACGGTTCGGGAGGTCCGGGACGTGGAGGTTGAACGTCGGGCCGCTATTGTTCCACGCCAAGCCCGCCGAGAGCAAGATATCCTCGCCGTCAAACAGCCCGTCGTAGGTCCCCGTGGTGTCGATGCAGTAGTGCATCCGAGGAGCGTCGAATCGGTTAGTGCCGCCCTCAGGCATCGTGATCACACTCCGGGCAGTAGGCGACCCACTGACCGCTCCCGTCGTCGAGATAGGTCAGCTTCCAGTCGTCGAGACGCTTCATCGTCGAGAACCGTTCCTCAATCCCGCACCCATGGCACGGGATGGACGGGTCGTCTCGCGGGCCGCCGCCCGCGCCGATCGTCGCGACGCCAGGATGATCAGTGCCGTCCGTGGACTGCTCAGTCATCGGCGACCACTCCCTCGCCCTCGCCATCCAGCAACGCTCGAACCCGATCGGGGTCGGGCCCGCCCTCCCGAAGCACACGCGGCTCCGCGTACACCTCTCGCACGGGACACGCCGGCAGGTGGTCCTGCATCCCTTGGCCTTCCCGCAGCGACTGTCCGCACAACCCGCACGCTGTCGTGACGACCGACTCGCCGTCGCCTCGCGTCTGCCGGTACTCCAACGTCACGCCCCACCACCTCCTGCGACCGCACTCCGAAGCGACTGTTGCCCGGCAGACTGCCCGAACACCACCGGCGTCGGCACCGCAGCCTCCGCACCGCCCAGCGCTCGGAACACGTCCAGCCATCGCTCGACCCGCGGCCACCGCTCGACCACCACCGCCACGTCGACACCAGTCCCGCTGCGGAACGCCGCGAAATACTCGCTCCGCTCCTCGCTGTCCAAGAGTCTGGTCGCGAGGGTGTGGCCGAGACTCCGAACCAGCACCGGGAACGGTAGGTCGCCGTCCTCGTTGTCCTTGACGAACCACGGCCGCCGCTCATCGGCGTACCGCTCGTCGTCCGTGTTGAACGCCACGGTCAGCCGGTAGCCCTGCTCGGTCTCCGAGACCAGGCCGAGGCCGAGTAGCCAGTCCTTGTGGGTCTGCCACGTCCGCCGAGCGACGTCGGCGCGCTCCGCGACCGCCATCCCCGAGAGCGGCTGGTCGGCCGCGAGCAGCGCCGCGACCACCGCCCGAACGCCCCGCGTCTCCCACGGCATGATCCGGCCAGCCGCGAGCTGGGCGAGCGCCTCGCGGACTTCCGAGACGCGGAGATCCCGCTCGTCGGCCTCGCTGCGGAGGCCCGCGATAGCTCGCGCCGCGTCGAACGGCGTCGCAACGAACACCCGCAGCAGCGACACTGCTGCCCGTGTCGCCCGCAGATTCTTCCGAGCCGCCATGCGTTCGACGACGCGACCGAACCGCTGCCGGGAGAGATCGTCGGTCGCCTCGACCGGCACCCGAACCGGAATGTCCGGCGCGTCCTCGTGAACCTCGTCGTCGAGACGGCCGAGCCGGCCCTTGAGTTCCCGGACGAGGTCGGCCTCGGCGTCGCCGAGGTCGCCCACGACACAGATCGCGCCGACGAGGTCGCCGACCTCGAACGCGTCCAGCGACGGGTCGATCGCGGCCTCCCGGCGGTCGCCGTCCTGCTCGAACAGCTGCCGGTAGACCGACGCGAGGTTAGCGCGAGCCTGAAGCTTCACCGCCGTCGCGAGCAGTTTGACGAGCATCCCACGGTTGTCGTCGCGGAGCGATTCGTGCCGCCCACCGTTCTGGCGCGGGAGCCGCACCTGCTGGACGACGTCGACGCCACACAGGTCGAGGAGGTCGAGCATCGTCTTCGCGAGCCCCATCGCCTCCCGCGTGATCGTCGACCGAAACTCCTCAACAGGGCCCTCGTAGTCCCCCGCGACCAGCGATTTCGTCAGCTCGCACAGATGCTCCTCGGCTGCCTCGAGTTCGTCGACGTACTCGCTGCCGTCCTCGACGTCGTCGGGGAGGTAGCCCATGCAGACGAGGTCGCGCAAGATCGGCTTATGGCCGGAAAGGAATTCGCCGAGGTCGTCGGTGCCGTCGATTCGGTCGCCGTCCTCGAGAATCTGCGAGAACGTCCGCCGACTGGCTAACGCTCTGGCGATACACACCCAGTACTGCATCGGGTTCGTCGCTTCAGCGCCGACGACCAGGGTGTCGGTCGCCTCGCGGTACGCCCAGCGGGGTGCGCCCTGGTCGCCCTGTTCGGCGAGCGGGTAGTCCACGACAGCGATGCCGT
This sequence comes from Halorussus halobius, assembly GCF_004765805.1. GTDB lineage: Archaea > Halobacteriota > Halobacteria > Halobacteriales > Haladaptataceae > Halorussus > Halorussus halobius. The sequence continues at coordinate 28,506 of NZ_SBIU01000008.1, forward strand.
TCGCGGGCGGTGTGGCAGCTGTTGCGGTGGCGTCCCAGCGGGGGAGGCGCTGTGTGGTGTGGAGCGGCGGCAGCCGGTGGCGGTCCTCCCCTCCCACGTGGGCGCGCGTTGAGACACGGCTATCGTCGGAGCCATTGCACACATCGCTAACGGCGTCGTCAAGCGTCCGCTGTCGGGCGGTTTCGTCGTCGAGCCAGTCGAGATACTGCTCGCCGGCGGGCAGCAGCTCGACGTGCTTGTTCGCGTTCGGCCCGAACGTGTCGACAAGGCCGAGCGCGTCGACGCTGGAGTCCTCGCGGTCGGGAGCGAGCCGGCGGATGGCCTGCCGGACGCGGGACTTGCCGACGCCACTCCGTGCGTACAGCTCCGAGTACGCGAGCGTCTGGCTGTCCTCGGCGGCGAGCCAGCGGAGGATCCGGACCTCGCGACCGTCCCGATCGAGAGCCTCCTTGGCGTTCGCGACGCGGTCGGACTGACTCTCAGCGAGGGGTGTGATGTCCTCTCGGCTAACGGGGAGGGACTCGCGATGGTCGCGGTAGAGCGCGAGCTGCTGGACGCCACTGCCGACGAGCCGCACGTCGCACCCTTGGGCGAGCGCGGCGAGGAACTCGCAGACGTCTTCGCGCTGACTCCGGCGCTGGTCGTGGAACGCGTCGTCGAGCCGCACCGTGACCGTGGGCGTCGCGTCGACGAGCGCGAACACCGCCGGGACGAGGTGGCGGTCGCTGATGGCTGCGCGGCCGCTCGGCTGCGTGAGTGCGCGGACGAACTCCCAGGCGGCCTGCTGGCTGCCGCGCGCGATCTTGTCGGCGAGCCCGAGCAGGTCTGCGTCCTCGCTGCTGGCTGTGAGTCCGGCGTCCTCGAGGAGCGCTTGGAGTTCGAGCGGGCTGCGGCCCTGTGCGAGCGTCCGGATGGCGTTGACGAGCTGGTCGCGCAGCCCCTCCGCGACCCCACTTGCTAAACCAGATATTGGTTTATCAAGCGTCGTGCTTGCGTCGGGGTCGACCGGCTGCTGGCGCGTAAGCGACAGCTCGCCCGTGGTGCCGAGCGAGTCGGGGTCGTCGTGGTCGACCCCGCTGTAGTCTCCCTGGAGGTCGACGTGGTCGGCGAGCCGCGTATCCTGCTCGCGGAACACGTCGTCGGCCTCGGCCTCGAACCGGCCGTAGATCTCGCTGAACGCGTCCATCGCAGCTGATTCGAGGAACTCGAACCGAGCGCTCCACCGCTCCAGGGCGGCCTCCGCTTCGTCGTCGAGGAGCTGGTCGTAGTCCTCGAAGGCACTGTTGGCGGCGTCGGCGAGATACTCCTCGCGGAACTGGAGTCGGTCGTCGATGCGGTCGGCGAGCTGGCCGTAGTCGTCCTCGGCCTCGTAGGCTTCGCGTTCGCCGGCGTGTTCGGCGAGGATGCGCGACCGGATCTCGGCGGCGACCGCGTGGTCGTCGTGCTCGAACCGGACGTTGAGCCGGTCGGTCGCGTGCTGTGCGAAACAGAGCGGGCACTCCGTTGAGTCCTGCTCGCGGACGTCCTCGGCGAGCCAGAACCCGTGGCAGGTACTGCAACCGACGACCTGCCACGTCACGCCGGACACCTCCGTTGGGGCGTTGCCGGATCCGTTGGACGCGACGGGATTCGGGCAGCCGAGCAGGCGGTTGGGTTAGGAGTTGAAACAGCGGTGGAGAACCGCATCTGGGAGACCAACGTCGACGGCGTGGTCGAGGACCGGGCCGGGTTCGTGCGCGAACGCGCCCGGACCTTCCTGTCGCGCCGCCTGACCGCGCGAAACACGCGAGCGTGGCTCGACGCCGCCGAGTACCGCGTTCGGACCGCGCTGGCCGAGTACGATTTGGCGGTCCCGCCGGTCGACCGTCGGTTCTCGACCGACCGGCTCTCGGACCTGGTCTACTACGTGATGCGTGACTTCGTGGGCCACGGCAAGCTCACGGTCCCCATCCGGGACGACCTGCTGGAGGACGTCGAGGCGAATCGGGTCGGCGAGCGCATCAAAGTCGTCCCACGGGGCCGCGAGATAGGTCACGGCGAGCGCGTGCCGACGAACCTCGCGTTCGAGGACGAGACCGAGTTCGCCAACGTCGTCACCCAGATGGCCGCCAGCGACGGCACCGAGTTGAACGCCTCGAACCCGAGTGCGAAGGTGAACCTCCGACCGGAGGGCGTCCCCGAGGGGACGACCATCCGGGCGGCGGTCGCGCTCGGGGTCATCAGCGAGGACGGACCGCACATCTCCATCCGCAAGCAGGCTCCCGAAGCGATGACGCCAGTCGACCTGTTGGACTCGAACAGCCTCTCGACCGAGATCGTGACCTTGCTCTGGCAGGTCTACGAGCACCACGGCGTCGTGCTGTTCTCGGGGCCGACCGGCGCGGGCAAGACGACCCTGATGAACGCCCACATGCCGTTCGTCCCGTATCGGGACCGGCCGATATCCATCGACGAGGGCTCGCGCGAAGTTCGACTTCCTCACGAGACGGGCGTCTCGCTCACCACGCGCGACCACGAGAGCGACTACAAGCGCGTCACGATGGCCGACCTGATGACCGAGTGCAACTACCTCAACCCGGACGTGGAGGTCATCGCGGAGATAAACACGCCCGCCAGCTTCCAGACGTTCGCCGAGAGCCTCAACACCGGCCACGGCATCATCGGCACCACCCACGCCGAGGACGTCGAGAAGCTCGTGAACCGCGTGGTCGAGCAGGGCCTGCCGCCCCACCTGCTTCGGGAACTCGACCTCGTGGTGTTCCCCCGCGAGGTCGACGGCGACCGGTACGTGAGCCAGGTGGTCGAACTTCTCTCGAAGGCCGAGTACGAGGACCTGTGCGGGGGAGAGTCGTCGCGAGCGCGGCGCGGCACTGTCGAGAAAGACGACGCCACGGTGTACTGGAACACGGTCGCCCACCGGGACACCGACGGCGAGTTCCATCTGGCGTACGACCATCCGCGACTCGGCGACGAGCGCGAGCAGCGCCGGCATCGCTTTTTCGACAGGCTCGCCGAACGGACCGACCGGCCGGTCGCGGCGGTCGAGGACGAGTTCCACCGCAAGCACGGCTACGTGCAGTATCTCGAACAGGAGGGGATGAGCGACTTCGAGGACCTGTTCGGCTTCCTGTCCGATTTGCAGACGAACGAGGCCGCGACCGTCGAGCGGGCGAAACGGGAGGGGGTGTAACCGTACAGACCTATTCAAGCGAGGAAGTGAAGACCACCGAGGGGTATCTCACGTCGGTCGTGTTAAGTTTGGCATGAGTTGTGCCAGACGGCGAAGGCTTGGAGCCATGATTCTGCGGTTTCAAGCTTGGCGCTGCGGAACGCATTCGCAAACGAAGACGTTCGGCGTTTTACCTCGCGGAAAACACGTTCGACGCTATTCCGATTCCCGTGGCGAACATACTGAAATCGGAGTCCAAGCCGGGTCAACGCGGTCTGGAGGTGGTCGGCTCCATCGACCAGAAACGTGGCGTGCTCGACCTGCTGTTTCTCACGGAGTTCTCTCACGAACAGCAGCGTGAGTTGGGTCGTGAGTGTCTGAAACAGCCGAACATGAAGGAATTCGTTCGTCGTCGGATTCACCGCAGCATACAGCTAGCACCGCTCACTATTGACCCGAATCACCCTCTCGTCCACCGCGATCTGATTCGGAACGGTGTCGCTGGTCGGCTGTAAATCGGCTTTCTCCACTCAATTATGAATCGCGGCGCGGCTCCGTTCGACACCCAACTTCTCAAGTTCTCGTTTGGTATTCGACAGACAGCCCCGCCAAATGGAGCCGAATACCCACTTCAATCGCGGGCTTGGGTGTCCGCTCGCGCTCCACAAATCCCAAGTCAATCCACGAACTAGAACCGCTGAGGCGGTCGGTTTTGGTCATGGAACAACCGAACCACGACTGTCTCATCCTTAACTGAACACGAGGGCGTCGTTCGTCCATTACTATAACTTCCAGCGACCGCACCAAGCGCTCAATGAATGCACGCCGATTGAGGAGGAAAACTAGACGGTGCCAAGTGTGCTGAGAAATTACAATTCGAACAGGTTGAAAACATTCCCGAACGCGTCGGAGGACAGTACTTATATCCTCTCGCTGAGATATGTATGAGAAAATGAACGTCGAAGACGTCGAACTCTCCGTCGATGGTGACTGCGTTCCCGGACGGTTGAACGTGCCCGACGATCCGACTGGCGCGGGCGTCATCTGCCTTCCAGGTGCCGAACACGGCCCGTATGGTGACGTTTTCGACAGGGTGGCTCGGGCGGCGTCCGAACGAGGACTGTACTTCCTGCGATACGAAAGTTGGGCCGACATGGGCGACATCCAGCAGAAGACGCTTGGGCGACTGCACCGCGAAATCGACGCGGCGTTCGACCTGCTGGCATCCCGCGACTGTACAGAGACAAGTCTCGTCGGGAAGAGTGCCGGTGGCGGCATTGTACTCACGTACGCGCCGGGGAGAGCGAATCGACTGGTGGTGTGGGCCCCCGCTATCCGGCTCGCTGCCGAATCAAACGTTGACGCCATCCTCGAACAGCGGTTAGCGGACACCGACGGTGCTCAAGTCGGTCCCGACCGACTCGAGACCATCGACGTTCCAGTGTGTATCCTTCAGGGCGAGGATGACGAAGGGTTCCTCGAAAATTCGCGGGAACTCGTCGATGACCTACCGAACGCAGAACTGGTCGAAATCGAAGGGCTCGACCACTCGTTCACGGGATCGCCCTTCGATCGAATCGTCGTTGACGAAACGATAGCCCGTCTGACGGCGTAGACCGCCTCGGGCCGACTGCGAACGGACTCCGACATCCAACCTCATTTCGCCTCTTATGGGTCCGTTACCGAACGCCAGAGCGACAGCGACCGCCGCCCAGCAAGACGGTGCACCGCTAATTGACTAATTTCTTTATTAACCTTATATTATTCAATAGAATTTATACCAATTCTTTTTGTACTATTGAGTGAACCTAGTGATTGGTCCATATCTTCATCGCGTTCTTCGCCTAGTCTTCTTTCGATCGAGTCGGACCGAGCCGCCGAAGCGGTAGTGGTCGGGACGAACCGCCTCGACCCGCCAGCCGTGCCTCCCGAGAAAGTCGATGGCCGCCTGACTCGTGCCGGGGAGACTCTGATACACCTTGTGATAGCCATTGGCCGCCGCCCTGGCGACCGCGATTCTCACGAGTCGGCTTCCGATATCCCGGCGACGGAAGTCCGGACGGAGGCCGGTAGTCAGTTCGGCCATGTGGTCGAGATACTCGATTCTGGGCAGGGCCAAGTGCGTCCAGCCGACGAGTCGAGCGTCACCTGACGAGCCGCGGTCCACCGTGGCGATGAAGAACAGCCGCGAGCGAATGTCGGTGTCGCGGATGACGGTCCCTTCGGAAGCGAGTTGTGCGGCCACGCTTTCGGCGACCACGTACGTCTGGTCGTCGGTGACGGCGCGGATACGTTCTACGAGGTCCGTGAGGTCTTCTTGTCTGGCCGGGCGAAACGTCACGTCGATATCGCCCAGTCGGTACGTCTTCTCGACCTCGGTGGTGCGTGCGACTTGGAGTGTCCCCGCATCCGATTCGAGATAGCCGTGCTGAACGAGCCACTGAATTGCGAGAGCGAGGCTCTCGATCGGCAAGTCGATTCGCTCGTGAATCTCGTTATCGGAGACGACCCCGTACCGTTCGAAGTAGCGGTAGACGCGCTTTTCGGCCTCGGTCTCGAAGTCGAGCGCCGCGAACGCTTCGAGCAGGTCGTCGTCTACCGGCGAACCCGAGTTCGCCGGTCGTTCGGACTAGCGTGGCTCGGGACAGTCAGTCCCGGTCAGGTTCCCGCTCCGGGGTGGCGGGCTACGTTGCGACCCGCTAACTCTCCGTCGCTCGCGGCGGTCCGCTGGCGGGTCGCCACCTCGGACGGTCTGGTCCGCGTAGTCGTCCCCGCGTGACCGAGAGTAAGCACTGCCGTATCGACGGTCCTCCGGCACAGCGCTCGAAGTCGACCGGATATCGCCTCCGACCTCGGAGCTGTCGGCGGGTCGGTCTCGACGCCGGGTTCGCGGTCCGCCGTACTTGGGGAGCTGATTTGTGTCTTCGGGGTCGTCGGTCATAGAGCGGGATTCGATACCGCTCCTTAGAAGCCTTGCTTATCGGTAGCATTGCACACAATATTGAGATGTTACCCGCGACGTCACTACCGGAGTTCGATGGACCGAAGGAGCCAGTAGACATCGTGTACGATTCACTCGACGTGACCGCACGCCAAGAGTCAGGAGAGACAACCTGGTTTCTGGCGGCTACTCCAGTAGATACTATATCTAGGTAGAATCAAACTTTTATATACTTGTTGCAAAATTTTAAGTACTAAAGCGGGACGAACTACGGTCATGAACGCGATTCGAGGAGGACAGAGTGAACAGGTCGCCTGACCCGGCCCAATCGCTGTCGGTCCTCGACCGCGCGCTCTACGCGCTGTTCTCCAGACACGCCGACAGCGACCGCCACGACGCCGACCGCAAGCGCTACCGCGCGACCAACGTCGCGACCAGTTTCGACGTCTACCTCTCGCGGACGTACGGCCTGTCGTGGCTGGCGTTCGGCCTCGTCGCGGGCTGGACGTTCGCGGTCGCGGTCGCGCTCCCGGACGCCACGCTGGCGGCGGTCGTCGGGTTCGTCCGCCGAGGCGTCCCCGGGCTCGGTGCGCTCGCGCTTCCGAACGTCTCGCGGACCGCGCTCGCGGTCGGGGCGGGACTGGCTGTCGGGGTCGTCGCCAAGCGCGCCACGGTCGCGCTCGGCGGGCGATACCTCCAGTGGGCCGCGAGCGCCCGGCGGTCGAACATCGAGGCCACGCTGCCCGGCGCGGTCCGGTACCTCCACGCGCTGTCGTCGGGGAGCGACGACGGCGGGGCCATGCTCCGGAAGGTCTCGGACCGCCCGCAGGCCTACGGCGAGACCGCCGTCGCCTTCCGGACCGCGCTCAACAAGGCCACCCTCACCGGGAGCCTCGCCGAGGGCCTGCGAATCGTCGCCCGCGACACGCCCTCGCGGGACGTGCTCGCGCCGTTCCTCGTGAAGTTCCGCGAACACGCCGAGCAGGGGCCGGACGCGTTGGCCCAGTACCTCCGGATGGAGAGTCGGATGCTGTCGAACCGGCAGTCCCGGAGCCGCGAACAGGCCAGCGACTTCCTCGAACTCCTCGCGGAGATGTTCGTCGTTCTGCTCGTCCTTCCGGCGCTGCTCGTCATCATCGTCACGGTGATGAGCGTGCTCGCGCCGGGGCTGGGCGCGACCACCGACACGCCGTTCGGCCCGACGACCGTCCGCGAGCTGTTGGTGTACGGGAGCGCGGCGTTCATCCTCGTCGTCGGCGCGGGCGCGGCCGCCGTCGTCGAGACGCTCCGGCCGCCCGACCAGTCCGGGCGTCACCACCGCCGACCCGACGGCGCGCTCGCCGTCCTCGCCACCGCGCTTCGGAATCCCGCGAGCGCGGTGGTCGTCTTCGCTCCGCTCGGGGCTCTGCTGGGACTGGGACTCTACACGAGCGGCCACCGCCCGGTCAGCGCGCTGTTGCTCGCCTACGTGGCGGCGGCAGTTCCCACCGGAGCGGTAGCGCTCCGGCGGGCCACTCTCGACGACGCGAAAGACCGGGAGATAACGGACTTCGTCCACGCGGTGTCGGGCCACGTCAGCCTCGGTCGGCCGTTCCCCGCGGCGGTCGAGCGGGTCGCCCGCGACGTGGACCTGGGCGCGCTGAACGACGACGTGGCCGACCTCGCGTTCAACGCGAACCTCACCACCCGCGACGGGGACCGCCAGACCGCCGCGCTCTCTCGGTTCGTCGACCGCGTGGGCACGCCGCTGGCCGACCAGACCATCGGGCTGGTCACGGGCGCGCTCGACGCGGGCGGGGACGCCGAGGCCGTCTTCGAGACGCTACAGGCCGAGATCGGTCGGCTCTACCACGAGAAGAAGGCCCTGCGGTCGAACATGCTGGTGTACGTTGCAGTCGGCTGGACCACGGCGCTGCTCGTGGTCGGCATCATGGTCGCGGTCGAGGGGTACGTCCTCGACAGCTTCGTGCAGCTCTCGGCGGTCTCGACCGCCGACGCCGGCGTCGCGCTCGACCCGAACGCGGTCCAGCCCGCCCGCGACCGGTGGCGGTTCTACGTCGTGACCCAGGCGACGATGCTGGCCTGCGGCTGGTTCGCGGGTTACGCCAGCAGGGGCCGCTACGAGGCGTTGCTCCACTCGGGCGCGCTGGTCGGCATCGCGCACTTCGTGTTCGCCGGGGCGGGGATAGTATGACCGGCGACCGAACGACCGTCCGCGCCCAGTCGAACGTCGTCGGCGTCGCGATCCTGCTCGGCGTGGTCGTGGTGTCGCTGGGGACGCTGACTGCCGGCATCGGCTCGGTAGTCGAGGAGAACGCCGCGACCGCCGACGCCGCCCGGGTGGCCGCCGACCTCGACGCGGCGCTCGACCCCGTGGAAGCCACCGGCGTCCACCGCGGCCGGGCGTCGTTCACCGACGGACGGCTCCAGACCGTCGAGCGCGAGCTTCGAGTTCTGAACGAGTCGGGCCCCGTTGGACCGCCGATTCGAGTCGACGCCTTGGTGTTCACCGCCGGCGACCGCCGGGTGACGTTCCTCGCGGGCGCTATCGTTCGCGGCCCGCCGGACAACGCCCGGATGCGAACGCCGCCGCCGATAACCGCCTCGCGCGGCGGCGAGGGCGGCGTGCTCGTGGTCGGCGCGCCCGAACTGAACGGGACGGTCGGCGTCTCGGCCACCGGCGGCGGCTCGGCGCTCGTCCGGACGAACGTCACCCATCGGCGGAACGAACTCGGGAACGGGTCCTACCGCGTCGCGGTCGAGACCGAGACGCCCGACGCGTGGCGACGGTACTTCGAGCGCCGCGACGCCGCAGTGTCGACCCGGGAGTTCGACGGCGACGGCGTGCCCAGCGTGGTCGCGTCGTACCCCGGCGAGCGAGTGGGCTATCTCGTGGTCCACGACATGCGACTGGAGGTGCAGAATGGGTAAGTCCCGCCGTGGGGCGGACGAGCGCGCCGTCGCGCCGGTCGTCGGCAAGGCGCTGGAGGCCAGCATCGTCGTCCTCTACATCGCGCTGCTGTCGTCGGCGCTCTACGGCAGTATCGTCCCCGAGTACCGGACTGCGGCCGGCGCGGAGGTCGGCGAGCGCGCGCTGGCCGAGTCGGCCCAGCGCGTCCAGCAGGCGGTCCCCGAGGATGCTCGCGCGGTCGCGGTCCGCCAGCAGGTGTCGCTCCCCGACACGCTTCGTGGACGGGGGTACGACGTCCGCGCGGAGAATCGGTCGCTCGTCCTCGACCACCCCGAGGAGGGCGTGGGCGGGCGAGTTCGGCTCGCGCTCCCCGAGACCGTCGAGACGGTGTCGGGCAACTGGTCGAGCTACGGGCCCGGGTTCGTCGTCGTCCGGTCGACTCCGGACGACGGCCTGGCGGTCCGACTCGAATCCGAACGACCCGACGATTGGGTCACGAACGCCTCGACGACGGGAGGCGACCGATGACCCGCGCCCAGATGAACCTGTCCGCGCTCGCGGTCGCGCTCCTCGTGGTGACCACCGTCGCGACGGTCAGCCTCGGGATGGCCGACCGAGCCTATCTGAGCGCCGAGCGCGACGCCGACCAGCGCCGGGTCGCGGTGGCGCTCTCGGAGCGACTGGTCGCGGCCGATGCACCGACCACGGCTCGCGCGAACGTACTCGACCAGGGGACGATGGACGGGCTGAACGCCACCCGACTTCGCGCGCTGTTCCCCGTGGTCGGCGAGCGCGACGTGGCGGTCCGACTGGACGACCGACCCGTCGCGACCGCCGGCGACGCGACCGGTGGCACGACGATTCGCCGGGTCGTGCTGGTCGAGCGCCGGCAGCCGGTGACGCTGACGCCGTCGGTGTCTCCGGTCGAGCCCACCGTGACCCTGCCCCGGCGGTCGCCCGGCGTCACGGTCGACCTGTCGCCGCCCGACGGGACGACGGTCGCGACCGTCCGGGCGAACGACCGGGTGGTCCTCCACGACGAGTCGGGACTGACCGGCCGGTTCGACGTCTCGCTCTCGCGGTTCGAGACCGCTACGCTGGCCTTCGAGACCGACGGCCCGCTACCCACCGGAAGCGTCGAACTGACCTACCGCCCGGCAGAGACCCGGAAGGCGGTGCTGGCGGTGACCGTCGATGCGTAGCGTACGAGCCGACACTGGCGACCGCGAAGACGACCTCCGGGCACAGCTCTCGCTGTCGGTGATCGAGGCCGGAATCGGGGCCGTCCTGGTGCTCGCGGTGGCGATGGGGTTCGCTCTCGGCGTGGGGCCGCCCGACGACCGGGCGACCCAGCTCGACCTCTACGCCGAGGACGCGGCCACGGTCCTGGCGGGCGAACCGCCCCGTCACGGCGGCTCGACTCGGCTCGCGGAGGTCGTGCGCTCGCCCGACGCCTTCGACCGCGAGCGCGCCGCGCTCGAACGCCGCGTCGCGCGCATCCTGCCCGACAACCTCATGTTCCGGGTGACGACGCCCCACGGCGCGGTCGGCTACCGCAAGCCCGGCGGCGTCGCGGTCGGCGCGACCACGGTCACGACGGCTCACGGCGACGTGACTGTCAGGGTGTGGTACGCGTGAGCGAGACGACCGGAGAGCGCGCGCAACTCGTCCTCGCGGCCGCCGCCGTGGTCGCGGTGGCGCTCGCGCCGGTCGTGGTCGCGTACCTCCAACTGGGCTATCACGGCGACGTGACCGCCAGCGAGGAGTTCGACGCGCCCGGCCGGAACGCCGACCGACTGCTCTCGCGGGCGGTCCACGACGCCGGCCGCGAGGTGCCGGGCGACTACGCGTGGGACGACCGCGAGGCCGCGGTCGAGTCGGTCCGGGACGACGTGGAGCCGAGGCTGGACGCACTCCGGTCCTCGCGGGTCGAGTCGGGGACCGTCTATCGGGTCGCGTACAACCAGTCGGCCGCCGAATCGTGGCGGGTGGCGAACTGTCCCGGCGGTCCGGACCGGCAGTTCGGCGACTGCGAGGCCCGGCGGGGCGTGGTCGTACAGGAGCGCGCGGGCGAGACTCACGTCCTCGCGGTGGCGTTCGACGTGCAGGTGACGACCGAGCGCGGCGAGATGGAACTGGTGAGCGTCGTTCAGACCGTCGAGTAGCGTTGCGCGCCAACTCCCATCGCACCGACGAGGAGATGGGTCGTATGAACAGGTTTTAGTCGTTCGGTTCGGTCGAACGACCCGTGTACCGCCGACAGTATCTCCTGCTTACGGCCGGAGTCACGGGGCTCGCTGGCTGTTCGGGCGTCCTCGACGACGGGGAGTCGGACACGACCGACCCGACCGACGTGCGCGACCGCCGCGACACCACGACCGCGTGGGAGACCGAACCGACGCCAACGACGGCCACTACCGCCCGGACCGAGACCACCCAGACGACGCCGGAGGTCGAGACCGAGGCGGAGACCCAGACGACCGCCGAAACCGAGACGACGAAGACACGGACGACGACCGAATCGACGCCCCCGTCGGAAGCGCTCGCCATCACCGAGATCGAGTATCCGTTGCAGACGCCAAACGAAGACGACAATTTCGCCCGCATCGACGTCGTGAACACGACCGACCGAGACCTCCAGTTTCCGGAAGTGGAGATTCGGTTCCTCGACGAGGACGACGACGTAATCCTCTCCTCTGACGCTGACATACGCACCGTCCTGGGCGGTGATACGTGGCGAATCTATGCGAAGTACCACGAAGACCCGTCCGTCGAGGACGTGACGGCCACATTCGAAGACCGGAGCGATCCGCTCGAACACGTCCCGCCGGACGGTGCGACCGTGACGGACTCGGAGTTGGTCGAGGACAGGTACGGTAATCCGGACGTCGTGGGCAAAGTGGAGACGACCACGGAGTTCGACTACCTCGAAGCGATATGTACCTTCTACGACGAGGACGGCTACCTCCGATCCGCAGGACGGACGAACGAGACCGACGTGCCAGCAGACTCGACGTGGGAGTTCAGAGCCGAAGGCCAACTGAGCGATTTCGGCGGGAACGTCACCGACTACGAGGTCCTCCTGACCGTCGACTGACCGGTTCGTCGGCCGCGTTTGGCGAGCGAATTCCCTATCGTCCGTGAACTCGTCGACCGGGTCCACCGGTGTCATCCGGCACCCGGTCGGACGAACCAATCACTCCAACTCGCCGTCCAGCCCCCACTCTGCGGCCCGCTCTTTGGCCTCCTCGCGGGCGCGGTCCCGAATTGCTTCGACCTTCCCCTCGTCGTCGAGGAACGCCTCGACCGCGTCGAGCGACCCGCTCTCCCCGTCGGCGTCGGCGTCGTCGGTCCACGCGTCGGGTGCCGCCGCACGCGTGCGCTCGGCGAGGTCCGGGTCGCCGGCGAGGCGGTCGGCGGCCAGTCCCGGCGACACGCGTCGGTCGGGGCGGTCGAGCGCCGCGAGCGCGTCGCCCCGGAGTTCGCGGAGTTCCACGTCGTAGGGGCCGGGCGCGGCGAGGTCCGCGAGCGCGTCCGGGCCGCCGGCTCCGGTGCCGGTGTGGGTCGCCGACCGGGGGACCCCGTCCTCGAAGGTCACCACGCCCGCGCCCTCGTCGTCGAGCAGGAGCGCGTCCTGGGGCTCGAACACGGCGTAGCCCGTCAGGCTCCGGTCGAGCGCGGCGGCCAGCGGGACGGCCGGGTCCGCTTCCACGCGCGAGCGGACGAGCTCGCCCTCGGGGAGGTCGAGGGCGTCGGAGCCGGGGACGATTTCCGAGGTCATGGCGCGTCCGGGACCACGGCGCTCCGGAATCGCCCGGCCACGTCCTCGGACTCGCCCGCGCGCACGTCGAGGGTCGCGGCCGCCTCCCGGTAGGCGCTGGCGGCGGCGCTGTCGGGCGCGTGGGCCAGCAGTGGGACGCCCTCCCGGCGGGCGGCCCGCGCGGCGTCGGCGTCGGGAATCGTCGCGAGCGTCGGCCCGTCGAAGTAGCGCTCGGTCTTCTCGGCGACGCCGGCGGCCTCGTCGGGGTCGTGAACCTTGTTGAACAGGACGCCCGCGGTCCCGGTACCGTACGAGTGGGCGTACTCCTGGACCTTCAGGCCGTCGCTGAGCGCCGGAATCGTGGGCTGGAGGACGACGACCACGCGGTCCGCGAGGACGACCGGGAGGACCGCGCTCTTGGAGCCGAGCGCGGCCGGCGAGTCGAGCAGGAGGACGTCGGTGCCCGCCGCGAGTTCGGCGACTACCTCGCGGAGTCGCTCGGGGTCGGCGGCCTCGAACGCCGCGAGGCCGGTGCCACACGGAACGACCGACATCCCGTGGCGCTCGTACACCGCGTCCTCGACCGCGACGTCGTCGCGTCCGCGCTCGTCGGCCACGAGCAGGTCGTGGAGCGTGGTGTCGGCGTCGGCGAGACCGGTGTGAAAGAGCAGGTTCGCCATGCCCGTGTCGGCGTCCACTATCGTCACGTCGTACTCGTCGGCCAGCGCCATCCCGAGCGCCACCGTGGTCGTCGTCTTCCCGGTGCCGCCCTTGCCGCTGGCGACTGCGAACGCCTCGACCATCACTTCCGAGTTGCGCTCCCTGTGTTAAAAAGGTGCGGTCGCGAAACGAACCCGGCGAACGCCTGTCGGGGCCGCCCCGACGCTCACCGCTGGAGTCGCTCGACGACCGCGCCCAAGCGGCCGGTGTCGCCGGTCACGAGTCGGTCGGAGTCGAACAGCCGCACCGCGAGCCATATCATCGCGACAGCGAACGCGGTCTGGTAGACGAGTCCGGCCACGACGACGCCCGTGTCGCCGAACAGGAGTCGCTGGGGCGCGAGCACCGGGTAGGTCGACGGGATGGCGAACAGCGCGGCCTTGAGCGGGAGCGACAGCGACGAGACGCCGAAGAACTGGACCACGAACGCGGGTGCCATCGTCCCGAAGACGATGGGCACCATCAGCGTCTGTGCGCCACGGCTGTCGTCGGCGAACACGCCGAGCCACAGCGCCAGCGCGAGCACGTCCACGATGGCCAGCGCGAGCAGGACCCCGACGAGCAGGTAGTCCGTCCCGGCCAACTGCGGGATGGCCTCCGCCCCGCCCAGGTTCGACGGGCGCGCGAGGTAGATGGCGGCGGTGTACAGCGCCCCGAGACCCAGCCCGAGTATCGCGCTGCTGGTGAGTTTCGCCGCCGCGATGGTGCGGCGCTTGACCGGCATCGTCAACAGGGTTTCGAGCGTCTTGTTCTCCTTCTCGGAACTCATCCCCTGTATCATCAACTGGCCCGCGCCGAAGATGGCGAACACCATCGCCATCGCCAGCAGGAAAAAGCGCGAGGAGACCGCGTTCGAGAGCGCGGCCGGCGAGGCGTCGACCCGCGTCCCGCGAACGTACGTCGCGTGGCCGGCCTCCACCGGTTCGAGCGACTGGGGCGTCGCGCCCGTTATCTCGCCCGCGAGCCGTTCGTTGACCGTCTCGACCAGCGCGTCCGTCCGGGCGGTCCGAGTCGCGCCCGCGTAGCTCACTTCGTCTATCGCCGAGTAGGCCGCGAGTTGGGCGCGCTCGCCGGCTTCGATGCGCTCGGTGAAGCCGTCGGGGACGACCAGCAGGACCTCCGCCGGCCCGTCTCGGACCGCGTCGAGCGCCCCCTCGGGGTCGGTCCCCGAGGACTCGGCCGTGACGTTCGCGCTCTCGCCGAGCGTCTCGACCGCCAGCCGAGCGTACTCCCCGCCGTCGTTGTCGACCACGGCGACCGCCATCGGCTCGTCGGCCCCGTCCTGCACGCTTCCCATGCCTTGCATGGCGACGACCAGAAACAGCGGGGCCATCACCAGCGGCACGAGATATCGGGGCCGAGCCAGCTCGCGCAGTTCCTTGACGACCAGCCTGCGGAAGGCGCTCATGCGGTCGCCTCCAGGAACGCGTCTTCGAGGTTCTCGCCGCCGAATCGCTCGCACAGTTCCGCGGGCGTGCCCACGCCGACGACGGAGCCCCCGTCTAACAGGGCGACCCGGTCACAGAGGTACGACACTTCGAGCATGTCGTGAGAGGACAGCAGCACGCTCCGCCCGTCGTCGGGGTAGTCGTCGATGATGTCCCTGACCCGGCGGGCGTTTCGCACGTCGAGGCCCGTGGTCACCTCGTCGAGAATCGCGAGTTCGGGGTCGGTCATGAGCGCGCTCGCCACCAGCAGTTTCCGCGTCATCCCGGTGCTGTACTCGCTGGTCTTGTCGTCGATGCGCTCGCCGAGGTCGGCGATTTCGATTCCGCGCTCGACCTGCGGGCCTGCCGCGTCCGGATAGAACCCCGCGATGAACTCGAGGTACTGGCGGCCGGTCATGTTGTCGTACGCGCCGGCCTCCGCCGGGAGGTAGCGGATGGCCGCCCGGACCGCGTTCGGGTCGGCCTCGACGTCGTGGTCGAACACCTCGACGCTGCCGGCGGTCGGCCCGAGCAGCGTGGCCAGTATCCGGAGAGTCGTCGTCTTGCCCGCGCCGTTGGGACCGACGAGGCCGAATATCTCGCCCTCCCGAACCGTGAGCGAGACGTCGTCGAGCGCGCGTACCGACCCGTACGACTTCGAGAGGTCCTCGACCGAGACGGCGGTCATGGCCACCGTCCCGTGACCTGCCCGGCGAACCTCGCCGCCTCGTGGCCCGCCCGGTCCATCGATTCGAGCCGGGGTCGACCGCTCGAACGAACGACGTCGTGGTGTGTCATCGGTGTTCGGCCAGACATCCGTAATTCCGACACTTCGCTCTTTCTGACCGGTTCCGAGGCCGGGTCGGGGCCAGTCAGTATTCGGTCCCCTTCCGCGCGCCCTGCCCGTCCTCGATGGGGTGGCGCTCGCTCTCGACGCGGGTCACGAGGTCCGCGAGGTCGGTCGCGTACGTCGGGCGGTCGTGACCGCCGGTCAGCACGAGTTCGAGGTCGTCGGGCTTGGACTCGACGAGCGCCGTCACCTCGTCGGGTTCGACCAGCCCTCTGTTGGCGGCGTACAGCACCTCGTCCAGAATCAGCATGTCCGGGCGCTCGCCCGACTCCGAGGCGACCTCGCGGGCGCGTGCCAGCGCGGCCTTCGCTCGCGCGGCGTGTTCGTCGTCGTCGCTCCCGTCGGCGAACCCGTGCCAGCCGTACTCGCCGGTGGTCTCGTAGGTGAACGTCGGCAACTGGTCGATTGCGGCGTACTCGCCGCGGGCGTCCTCGACGCTGTCCGCGCCGCCCTTCATGAACTGGAGCAAGTGGACCCGATAGCCGTGGCCGGCCGCGCGGAACCCCATGCCCAGGGCCGCCGTGGTCTTGCCCTTGCCGTCGCCCCACCAGACCTGCACGAGTCCGAACTCGTCGGGGTCCGAGGGTTCGATTTCCCGCTCGCCGGCGTCGGTCGGGCCGGGGTCGCTCGGCGGCGTTTCGTCGGTCACGGCTCGAACACCGCCGCGCGCCGGTCGGTCACCACGCCGTGGTCGGCGTCCGCGACCGACTCGGGTATCGCGGCGTCGGTGCCGTCGCCGTACCGGGAATCGAGGCTGGCGCGGACGGACTCCCTGACGCAGGCCCGAGCGCAGGCCCCGACCTCGGTCGCGCTCCCCGAGAAGGGGACGCGTTCGCCGCCGGGGTCACAGCCGGCGACCACCGCGTCGGTCGTCGTGCCCGGAAAGCCGCTCTCGGCGAGCAGCGTCGCGGTCTTGGCCTCGACCGCGACCGCGAGCAGGTTCGCCAGCGCGCCGTCGGCCAGCGCGCGCTCGGTCCCCACGACGACGTTGACGGTGCCGACGTCCGGCGAGGCGTCGTCGCCGGGCGAGTCGCTCGCGGCCGAGCGCGCCGACGCGTCGGCGCGCTCGGCCGACGGGGACATCGGGAGCGCGGCCGGGTTCGAGACGCCCGCAGTCGCCACCGCCGCGACCGGCCCGAGTCGCGCCCCGCGGGCGTGTCCGAGGTCGACGCCAGTCAGGAGCGCGGGGCCGGCCTCGTCGAACCCCGCGTCGGCCCGGCGCTCGGCGAGGTAGTCGCCGAGGTCGTCGCGCTCGAACCCCTCGGGCACCGAGACGTTGTACGCCGCGTTCGCCGTCCACTCGCCGCCCGCCCACCCGGTCGAGAGCCAGCGCGCCCCCTCGCGGGCGGCCCGGAACACCCCCGCCCGAACGCTGGTTTCAAACATCGGCCAGCACCGCCAGCAGACGGTCGTTCTCCTCGGGCGTCCGGACGGCCACCCGGACGTGCGAGTCGAGGCCCCGGAACGTGGTGGCGTCCCGAACCGCAACGCCCCGCCCGCGGGTCGACCCGACGACCTGCTCGGGGTCGCGCTCGCCCACGTCCAGCAGGAGGAAGGGAGCCGACGACGACGAGAGCGGCGGCCCCTCGGGCGCGTAGACCCCGAATCGGTCGTCGAGCGCGTCGGCCAGCCGTGCGCGCTCGCGGCGGACGCGCTCGCGGGTGTCGGCCACGAACGTCTCCTGCCGGAGGCAGTGCGCGCCGACCGTCGCGGCCGGGGTGCCGAGACTCCACGCCCGCCGGGCCGTGGCGAGGTCGTCGCGGAGTCGCCCGGTCGCCACCGCGAACCCCGCGCGCAGTCCGGGCAGACCGAACAGTTTGGTCAGCGACCGCGCGACGACGACGCCGTCGGTCCCCGAAAGCGAGGGTCGGTCCGTGAACCCGAGGAACGCCTCGTCGGCTACGAGCAAGGTGTCGGCTTCCCGACACCGGGCGGCGAACTCGCGGAGCGCGTCGTGGTCGTACGCGTCGCCGGTCGGGTTGTTGGGCGTGCAGACCACGGCGGCGGCGTGGCTCGCGGGGTCGGCGTCGAGGAGGTCGTCGTGGGCGACGAACTCCGGGGTTCCGCCCTGAAGCCGGACCTCGCGGGCGTACTCGCCGAAGCTCGGGGTCGGTACCAGCACGGAGTCGCCCGGCGTCACGCGGGCGGCGAACGCCAGCCTGAGGGCCGCGAGGCCGCCCGGCGTCGGCACGACCGACGCGGGGGCACAGTCCGCGAACTCGGCGGCCGCCGCCCGGAACTCGGGGTAGTCGTCGTCCGGGTACGACCGGGCGGCGTCGAGCGCGTCGGCGTAGACCGACTCGACGCCCTCGGGCGTCTCCGGGTTGGTGTTCGCGCTGAAGTCGAGCAGGTCCGGGTCGTCGCTCCCGCCGTGGTGGACCCGGCCGGCCGCGCGGACGCTATCGGGGTCCATCGGTCACCTCGGCGTCCGGCGGCGCGTCGACCAGTTCGTCGTACACCGCACGGACGCGCTCGCGGACCCGGCGCATCGGAATCCCCGCTCGGTCGGCGAGCGCGAGCGCCCCGCCCATGCCGACGCCCTCCTTCGCCTCGCCGGCGGCGTAGCCGGCCATCGCGGGGTGGTCGCGCCCGTCGAACTCGGGGTCGGTCACGGTGCGGTCGAGGTCGAAGTCGACGGCCGCGCCACGCAGGTCGACGGCCGGGTCGTCGGCCACGAAGGAGGTGGTCGCCAGCGAGAGCGGGGCGTCGCAGTCGGCGTGTCTGACGAGGGCGGCGACCGCGACCATCTGGGTTCCGCCCGCCAGCGTGACCGCGACGCCCGACTCGGCCGCCCCGACGACGAACCCGGCGGCGCTCGCCAGCACGGGGTCGCCGGCGCGTCGGACCGCCCGCCGGGGGTCGCCGGCGGCGTCGCCGGGGTCGAGACCGCTGGCGTCGAGCGCGTCGGCGACCACCTCGCGCTTGCGCTCGATGGGGTTGTCCGGGAGCGACGACGAGACGCCCCGGGCCTCCCCGAGCGCGGTCAGCGCGCCCAGCGCGGTGGTCGTCCCGCCGGGAATCGTCTCGGCGACCAGCACCTCGTCGTCGGGGAGTCGCCGGCCGAACTCCCGGGCCGCCGCGAACGCGCCGGGCGCGGTCGCCACCGGGTCGGCCTCGCGGACGTCCTCGCCCGGCCGCGCGCCGACGGTGACGGTCGGCGCGGCGGTGGGTTCCGCGAGGCCGGCGTCGACCACCGTCGTCTCGACGCCCGCGAGGTCCCGGACCGCGCGGGTCACGACCGCCGGGGTCGGACAGCCCGAGGGGCTGACCGGCACGACCGGCGCGCGGACCGGTTCGCCGTATTCGAGTATCTCGGCGTCCGCGCTCGGCGTGTGGGCCATCACGTCCGGGTCGGCCCCGGCGGCGCTCAGCCCGTCTATCTCGCCGGTCCGGGTCGTCCCGGCGAACAGCACCAGTCTCACAGCAACGCCTCCGCGAGGTCGGCGTCGCTCGGTCGGTTCACGTTCACGGCGAATCTGGCGTCGTAGGTCTCGTACATGGTTTCGGTGTCGGTGTCCGCGACGACGTTGACGCCCGCCGGGGCGAGTTCGCGGCCGTCGCGCTCGAAGGTGGCGTCCGTACTCGCGCCCAGCGCCCGCTTGAGCGCGGCCGGGACGCATACGGTCAGCGACGGCGGTTCGCGGGCGTCGGCGGTCCGGGCGTCGTGGGCGGCCAGCACCGCGTCCACGGCGTCGGCGGCCAGCAGGGGCAGGTCGGCGGCGACCGTCAGCGCGGGCGTCTCGACCGCGTCGAGCGCGACCCCGAGGTCCGCGACGTAGCCCTCGCCGGGCGTCTCGACGGTCGCGAGGTCGTCGCGCGCCTCGGCGAACCGGCGGGTCTCGGGCGCGTGGGGCGAGACGGCCGCGTGGACCGTCCCGACCCCGCTGGCCGCGAGCGCGTCGACGACCCGCGCGACCATCGGCTCGCCGCCGACCGGAAACAGGGGCTTCTCGCAGTCGGCGTCGAGGCGGGTGCCCCGGCCGCCACACATCACCAGAGCGTCCACGCGACCACCCCCGCGTGAAGCCCGACGACTCGCCCGAGTTCGTTGGCAGCGCCGAACGCGTCGCCGTTCACGCCGCCGAGGTTCCGACGTGACCACGACAGGACCGCGAGCGCGGCCGCGACGGCCCCGACCAGCGCCGCGACGGCCGGGACCCCGAGCAGGGCGACCGGGGCCGCGACGACGCCCGAGCCGACCAGCGCGGCCGGGTCGTTGTCGGTGAACGTCGACCCCAGCCCCTCGAACGCGGGGTCGCCGAGGCAGGCCAGCGCCGCCATCCCGGCCTTCGCGCCCACCTCCGCGCCGACCGCGACCCCGACCGCGACGGGCACGCCGACCGTGCCGGCGGTCGAGGCGGCCGGCGGACGCCCGGCGAGCGCGAGGCCGGCGAGCGCGAGGCCGGCCACGACGACCCCCAGCGAAAGCACCGCGCCGACCCCGACCTCGGTGTCTTTCAGCACGGCCCGGCGGTCGTCCGGGTCGCCGTGGACCACGGCGGCGTCCCCGAGGTCGGCCACGCCGTCGGCGTGGTTGATACCGGTGACGGCGTACACCGCGAGCAGGTAGCCGAGCGCGACCGTGGGCGCGGGGAGGCCAGCGGCCCCGCCCGCCGCCAGCACGAGCGCGGCCAGCGCCCCGACCACCCACCCGACCAGCGGGAACGCCGCCGGGGTCTCGCTGAACGCGGTCCACGCCGCCTCGCTCCGGCCGGCCGGCAGCCGGGTGAGAAAGCCCAGCGCGCCCCCGAACGCGGTCAGACTGCGACCCGCGAAGGCCCGGACGCGCCGGGCCAGCGCGGTCGGACTCACGCGACCACCTCCGGCAGCGAACCCACCGGAACCGGCCCCGCAAGCGACCCGGCGACCGCGAGGACCCCGGCGAGGACGAACGCCAGCACGCTTGCGAGTTCCACCACGCGGACGCCGGTTCGGGCCGTCTCGACCGACGGGAGCGACGCGTCCGGGTCGAGGACGTAGACGCCCGGCTTTTCGAGGCGGGCGTCGAGAACCGCCGCCATCGTGGCCATCGGCCACCCGGAGTTTGGCGAGGACGGGGCGCGGGCCCACCGGCGGGCCGCCGACAGCGCGCCGAGACCCCGCCGACTGCTCGGGCCGGGCGCGAACGCGGCGACCGCGAGGAGGACCGCGCTCGCGCGGGCCGGAACCCACATCACGAGGTCGTCGAGGCGGGCGCTCGCGGTGCCGTGGGGCTTGTTCGGGTAGCCGAGCATCGAGTCGAGCGTGTTGACCGCCTTCACCCACGCGGCGACGCCCGCCCCGAGCGGCAGGGCGACGGGGGCGAACAGCGCGAACGCGAGCAGGCCCGCCACCGCGCCGTCGGCGAGATTCTCGGCCGCGCTCTCGACCGCCGCGCTCCGGACCTCGCCCGCCGAGAGGTCCCCGGCGTCCCGGCCGGCCAGCCACCGCAGGCGCTCGCGGGCGGCCGGGAGGTCGGTCGCGGTCTCGGCCACCACCTCCCGAGCCGTCTCGACCAGCATCCGGAGGCTGGTCGTACCGAACACGACGAGTCCGGCGGCGACGACGCCCGCGACGGGGTGGAGACGCGCCGCGCCGCCGACCGCGAGGCCGGCCGCGAGTCCGGCGAACAGCGGAAGGGCGACGGCCACGGCGACCCCCGCGAGCCGTGGCCGGGTCCACTCGCGGTCGACGGCCGCGACCAGCGAGCCGAACCACGCGACGGGGTGGAGCCGCCGGGGCGGTTCCCCCACGGTGGCGTCGAGCGCGAGCGCGAGGCCGACCGCGACGCCGGGTGCGGCCACCTCCGGAATCGCCGGGACGGGGCTCACCGCCGACCCTCCAGCCAGCCTGGGAACTCGGCCACCGGCACGTCGGCGGTCAGCACCGCCGTCCCGCCGCAGTCGGCGATTCCGGCGTCGGTCTCCGGGTCGTCGCCCACGTGGACGAGGTCGCCGACCGGAACGCCGAGCCGGTCGGCGCAGGTCCCGAACGCTCGCGGGTCGGGTTTGCGCCACCCGCAGGCGACGCTGGTGACGACCGCGTCGAGAGCCTCGCGGTCGATGGCCGACCGGACGAGACACCGGCGGGCGAGTTCCGGCACCGCGCAGTTCGAGAGCACGCCGACCGGCCCGCGCTCGGTCGCCGCGTCGACCGCCGCGACCGCGCCCTCGCGGGTGCGAACCTCGGGGTCGAACGCCGCTACGACCGCCCGCCGGGCCGCGTTGGCGGGCGCGTCAACGTCGCGGCTGGCGAGCGCGGCGCTGACGTGGGCCGGGAGCGGGACCTCCGCGCCGTCGGGCGCGTCGACGTGGACCTCGCGGTAGGCCCGGCCCCAGTCGTCGGGGACAGCAACGTCGCGCGCCCGGAGTTGGGCCGCGACCGCCTCGGCCGGGTCGTCGGGACGGTCGACCGCGACGAGGGTTCCGAAGAGGTCGAACGACACTGCCACTACGACCGCATTAGTCCAACTCGACTTGAATCGGTCGGACCCGCGTCGCGGGCGGTCCCCGGCCGACGCTCACTCCGACAGCGCCGACTCCACCTTCGCGTTCAGCTCCTCCAGTTTGTTCCGTCCGCCGCGAGCGACGTCGTCGCTCGGCGACTGGAGGCCCGGCTGGTCGGCCGGGTCGGGGTCGCCGACGACGACGGTGCCGACCATCGCCAGACTCTCGTGGGGGATGCAGTAGTAGTCGTAGACGCCCGGCACCTCGAACGTGTGGGCGGACGACTTGCCGTTCTCCCGGATGACGCCGGTGTCCCACGAGTCGCCGTCCTCGGGCACCCGGCGCGGGTCGTCGTTGTCGGGGTGGTAGGCCGTCGCCGAGTGGTTGCGCGAGACGTTGGTCCACGTCACGGTGCCGCCCGGTTCGACGTGCGCGATTTCCGGCTCGAACAGGTTCGTCGCGTCCGGTCCCATCTCCACCTCGACGCTCGCGCTCGCGTCGGGCAGCGAGTAGTCGTCGTAGCTCTCCTCGTCGTCGCTGAGGACGCCGGCACAGCCAGCGAGCGCGCCCGCGCCGGCGGCCAACGTGGTCGCCGCCGCAGTGCGGAGAAAGCGGCGGCGGGTCGAATCGGTCATACCGGCGCGGTACCGAGCACGACCTTACGGTTCTTTCGCCTCGGCGCGAAGCCGGCGGGGCGCGGCCCGCCCGTCCTCGCGGGCGGCGACCGGTTCGTCACTCCCGGGCGTCCTCGATGGCGCGCCAGAGCGTCTCGTCGGTCAGCGGCATGTCGAGGTGACGGACACCGAGTCCCGAGAGGGCGTCGACCGCCGCGTTGACCACGGCCGGCGGGGCGGCGATGGTGCCGGCCTCGCCGACGCCCTTCACGCCGAGCGGGTTGTTCGGGCTCGGGGTCACAGTGGCCCCGGTCTCGAACTCGGGGAGGTGGCCGGCCCGCGGGACCGCGTAGTCTGTGAGGTGCGTGGTGACGAGTCGCCCGTCGTCGCCGTAGACCGCCCGCTCCGAGCGGGCCTGTCCGATGCCCTGCGCGACGCCGCCGTGGACCTGCCCCTCGACGATGGCGGGGTTGACCCGCTCGCCGCAGTCGTCGACCGCGACGTAGCGCTCGATCTCCAGCTCGCCCGTCTCGGGGTCGACCGCGACCGCCGCGACGTGGGTGCCAAAGGAGTAGGCCCCGCCCTCGGCCTCGTAGAAGGTCGTGGCTTCGAGTCCGGGGTCGAGGTCGTCGGGGCGGCGGCCGCCGTAGGCCGCCGCCGCGACCTCGGCGAGCGTGCAGGACCGCCCCGAGTCCGGGTCGCCCGCGACTCTGAACTCGCCGTCCGCGACGGTCACGTCGTCGGGCGCGAGGTCCTTCTCGGCGTCGGAATCCTCGGCGAGCAGGTGGGCCGCGATGCGCTCGGCGTTCTCGCGGACCGCCTCGGCGCTCTCGACGACCGCGTTGCCGCCCGTGATGGTGCTCCGACTCCCGAAGGTGCCGGTCCCCTTCGGCACGCGGTCGGTGTCGCCCTCGACCACCTCGACCGCGTCGTGAGGGACGCCGAGCGCGTCGCCGACGAGTTGGGCGTAGGTCGTCGCGTGGCCCTGTCCGTGGGAGTGGGTGCCCGCGTACGCGGTCACGCCGCCGTCGGGGTGGACCCGGACCACGCCGCTCTCGAAGCCCCCGCCGGTCGACTCGACGTAGCAGGCCGCGCCGACACCCACGTAGCGCCCCTCGTCGTCGCGGTCTGTCTCGCGAAGGGTCCCGTAGTCGAGTTCGTCGAGCGCGGCGTCGAGCGCCGCTTCGTAGTCGCCGCTGTCGTAGGTCGCGCCGACCGGCGTCTCGTAGGGGAACGCGTCGGGGTCGAGCAGGTTCCGGCGGCGCAACTCGGCGGGGTCGAGGTCGAGTTCGCGCGCGGCCGCGTCCACGAGGCGCTCGGTGACGTAGACGGCCTCGGGCCGGCCCGCGCCCCGGTAGGAGTGGACCGGCGCGGTGGTGGTGAACACCGACTTGGTCTCGCAGTGGAT
The DNA here is from genome assembly GCF_004765805.1 of Halorussus halobius. Lineage (GTDB taxonomy): Archaea > Halobacteriota > Halobacteria > Halobacteriales > Haladaptataceae > Halorussus > Halorussus halobius. The sequence goes on from NZ_SBIU01000008.1 coordinate 52,731, forward strand.
GGCCGGAATGCGGTACTGGGAGGACAGCAGGCGGCCGTACCAGCCCGGCATCGCGGGGCCGCCGCCGAGGCCGTAGCCGCCGACGCCGGCGTGGGTTTCCGCGCGCAGGCCCCGGATGGTACCGTCGTCGTCGACCGCGAGTGCCGCGCTGGTGCGGTGGTCGCGGCCGTGAGCGCCCGCGAGGTAGTTCTCCGAGCGCGTGGCGGTCCACTTGACCGGCCGGCCGAGTTCCATCGCGGCCCACCCCGCCATCGCCTCGCCGGGATGGTGGTGGCCCTTGTGACCGAAGCCGCCGCCGACCGACGGCGAGACGACCCGAATCGCGTTCTCGGGCAGGCCGAGCGTGTTCGAGAGGTCCCGGCGATGCCCGTGGGGCGACTGGCTGGTCATCTCGACCGTGAGCCGGTCGTCGGCAGCGTCCCACCGAGCGAGCGCGGCCCGTGGTTCGAGCGCCGAGGGAATCAGCCGGTTGTTCACGAGGTCGAGTTCGACCGTGCGGTCGGCCGCCGCGAACGCTTCGTCGGTCGCCTCGCGGTCGCCCAGCTCCGAGGTGAGCGCCACGTTGTCCGGCGCGCTCTCGAAGATGGTCGGCGCGTCCTCGCGGGTGGCGGTCACGGGGTCGACCACGGCGTCGAGCGGGTCGTAGTCGACCGCGACCGCGTCGGCGGCGTCGCGCGCGCCGGCCCGCGTCTCGGCGACGACGGCGGCGACCGGTTGGCCGTGGTAGCGCACGCGGTCGCGGGCCAGCACGGGGTGGCCCGGCGGGTCACAGTCGAGCCGCGAGGACGCCACCGACAGGACGGCCGGCGCGTCGGAGGCCGCGAGGTCGTCCCACGCGTAGACGCCGAGGACGCCCTCGCGGGACGCGGCCGCGCTGGCGTCGACGGACTCGACCTCGGCGTGGCCGTGCTCGCTCCGGACGAACTGGAGGTACGCCATCCCCGGCGCGGACAGGTCGTCGGTGAACTCGGCCGTGCCGGTGAGCAGCGGGCCGTCCTCCCTGCGGGGCGTCTCGGTACCGACGCCTCCGGTCTCGGGGTCCGTTGGCGGTCCGGGGTCGCTGTCGGTCATCGAACCCTCCGAGCGCGCGGCCGCCCCGACGTTCGCGGTCGCGCGGGCGCTCGTCGGCCGACGCGGGTCGCGGTCGAACTGCACTCGTGGGCAATCGCGGTGGAGTCGTGCGTAGACATGGCTGGGGATGCGAGCGTCGAACGTGGCGTGAGTCACGCAGTCTCGCGGGAAAAGCATTTGGCAACCGGTGGCGGTCGCGTTCGGAACCGCAGGACCACGGACTCGTTGCGCTCGGCGATACAACCCGCGTCTCGGCGTCCGACTCACTCCTCGCGGTCGAACCGCTCGGCCGCCGACGCGAATCCCGCCTCGGACTGCTCGCGCGACCGGCGGGCCTCCTGCTCGGCGATGGCCTCCGGGTCGGGGTTGACGTCGTCGGTGACCCGCGCCCACGAGTCGTGGACCTTGGCGTGACACCACCGGCAGAGGTAGACGGTTATCTCGTGGCTCGGCGTCTCGCCCGTCGAGGCGTACGAGAGGTGATGCTCTTCGAGCAGCGGGCGCTCGTCGGAGTGGGCCATCCGGCGCTCGGCCAGCCCGCACCGGACGCACTCCCGGTCGCGGTTCCGACACCGGAAGTGGGGACACGACTCCCAGTTCCAGTCGCCGCCGGCGGTCTCGTCGCTCGTCGTCGCATCACGCGGCGACTCGCCCTCGGCGACGACGGGACACCGCAGGTCGTCCTCGCGGCGCTCGCGGGCGAACTCGGGGTCGTGCTCGGGGTGCTCGAAGGCGTACCGACACTTGCCCTCGTCGGTGAGGTGGTCGCAGACGCCGACGTGGTCGTACGGGTCGTCCACGCCGACCGGGGTTCCCGAGGGCGTCTCCTCCATGGTCGTACTACTCGGTCGTCGTCGGATAAAAACGGTCGGACTCGCCACGCGGCGGCGTCGGACGAGTCGCCAGGGGAGCGTCAGTCGGCGTGCGGTTGGGCGTTCGCGGACGACCCCGCGGACGCGTCGGTCGAAGCCGACTCCGAGCCAGTGGTCGGGTTGTACGGGTGGGGCGACCGAAGCGCCGCGATGAGGCTCCACATCAACCCGGTGAGTAGCGACCCGAGCGCGGACATCGTCATCCCGAGGGTGAAAAACGCCGCGCCGTAGACGAACCCGATACTCGCAGAGGGGAGCGCGGTGCCCAGCGGGACGTTGGCCATCGAGTCGCGCAGGGTCGGTACCAGGACGACGAGCGAGAAGACGCTCCCGCAGAGGAAGACCGCGTCCTGCCACATCATGGTCGTCGCTCCGTCGGTTCGGTAGGGGGTGTCTCCGTCATCGACTCAATGTAGATAGGGATATTTTAAAAAGTTTACTCACTACCGAGTAAACAGTTCGTTACAGTTCGAAGCGGTACCGCGACCCACGGTTCGACCACTCACGGCTGCGAGGCTCCGACGGAGGTGTCCGGCGGTATGGCGTCGTTGTCGCGACCACTCGTCGTGTTTCGACGCTCCCGAACCGTTCCGCGCGTCGAGGAACGCGGCGACGGAAACGCTTTTGCCGCCACCGCGACCAGCACCCGCCGTGCGACTGGTACGTGAGTCAGACGGCGAGCGCGACACTCTCGCCACCGAGGTCGAGACCGCCGACTCGTTTCTCGCGAGAGCGCGCGGGCTGATGTTCCGGCGGTCGATTCCCGACGACTACGCGCTCGTCTTCGAGTTCGACGACGTGGACAGCCGGGACGTCCACATGGTGTTCGTCCCCTTCCCGCTCGACGTGCTGTGGCTCGACGGCGGCGAGGTCCAGCGCAAAGAGCGGCTCTCGCCGTGGACCGGGCTGGCCGAGGCCGAGGCCGACCGGCTAGTCGAGCTGCCGGCCGGGAGCGCGGAGTCGGTCGCGGTCGGCGACGACGTGCGACTCGTGGAGTGAGTCACTCGGCGGCGTCGTCGATGCGACGCTCGGCCCGTCGGAGGAGTCGGGCGCTCAGACGCGCACCCACCTCGTCCATGGCGACGAGCGCGTCCTTCGCCGCCGCCGAGTCGAGTGCACCGCGTTCGACCGCCGCGATAATCACGCCGATAGACCCCGACAGTGCGACTCCGAGCGCCTTGCAGGCGTTCCGAAGCGGCTTGTCGTCGGTGACGACGACCGGATTTTCCGCCGTCGTTCCGAGCGCGAGCAGCGCGACGTCGCCCTCGAACTCCGGCGCGTCGTCGGAGTCCGACAACTCGACGTCGAGGTGACTCGCGGCGTGGCGGACGTTCTCGGGGCCGGCGACGTCGACCGCGTCCGCGATTCGGAGCCACTCGCCGGTCGCGGCGTCGAGGTGGCTCGCCGCCGGTTCGTCGACGATTTCGTCGGCCACGGCTCGGGGCGCGACTACCTCGCCGTCGAGTTCCCGCAGGAGTTCCACGCGGTCGAGTGCCGCGAGCGTGATGAAGACGCTCGCGTCCACGAACAACCGTTTGGTTCCCGCGTCGCTCATCGGGAACGCCTCACAGCAGGCTCTCCACGTCGGAGTCGAGGTCGGCCTCGTCGTCGTTCCGGAGGACGCCTCGCTCGTTCGCCTCGGCCATCATCTCGGAGATGGTCAGCCCCGCGACGTCGGCGGCCCCGCGCATCCCGACCGCGCCCTCCCGATAGCGTTCGAGCGCGACCCGAATCAGTTCCTCTCGGGCACCCGCCCGGAGCGCGGCGCGGATGGCGTCGCTTCGACTCCCCTGTTGCTGTTCGGCCAACCGGTCGACGAGGTCGAGTTCCTCGTCACTCATTCGCGTAGTGACGTTCTTCACGCGTATTGCTTTGCAATGCAACGTAATATTCCTGTCGACGGGCGCACGCGGCACGGCAGTCCGGACCGCGTTCGCGGACTCGCCTCGCCGGGGGCGTCGGCCGACTCACGCGCCACCGCCGGAAGTCCGCCTTTTTGTACTCTCGGACGGAATCCCGAACGATGAGCGTCCTCGACTCGCTTCGGTCGTCCGACGGCGACTCGTCCGTCCGCTGGCCCGCGCTCCTCGCGAGTATCGTCGTCTGCGAACTCGCGGGCGTCGTCCCCTCGCTGCTGACCGCCGGGGACGTGGCGACGTGGTACCCGACGCTGGCCACGCCCGCGTTCACACCGCCGAGCTGGCTGTTCGGGCCGGTGTGGACGTTCCTGTACCTCCTGATGGGCGTGGCGCTGTATCTGGTCTGGCACAGCGACGCCGGCCGAACCCGGCGACTCGCGCTCGCGGCGTTTAGCGTCCAGTTGGTGCTCAACGCCGCGTGGACGCTGGTGTTTTTCGGTGCGCGAGAGATTCTAGGCGGATTCGTCGTCATCGTCGCACTGCTGGCGGCCATCCTCGCGACGATGGCGGCGGCCCGGCACGTCGACCGCAGGGCGGCCCTGCTGCTGGTGCCGTACCTGTGCTGGGTCGGGTTCGCGACCGCGCTCAACTACGAAATCTGGCGGCTCAACTCGTAGCGCGTCGCTCGCGCTCGCCGTCGGCCGGAAGTATCGGGGCGTTTCCGTCCCGACAACCACGGACTTACTCGACCTCGTGTGGGCTTACTCCCCGCTTTGGGGTCTATAACAAAGGGCGGCGACGGCGTCACCCGCCACGTGTCGAATGCGAACTCGTACGCGGTCGCCGGGGGACGCTTCGGGGTGGGCGCGGACCGGCTCTCGCTCGTCGGCGTGGTACTCGCCGGGAAGCTACTCGACGCGGTCAGCACCGTGACCGTGCTGTCGCTCCGCGACGACGTGTACGAGTCGATGTGGGTGACGCGGTCCCTGATGGACCACCTCGGGATGGTCTCGGGCGTCCTCGTCACCGTCGTAATCGCCGTGGTCGGCGTGACCGTGCTGGCCGAGAGCGGCGAAGCGCTGGCTCGGATCGCGCCCGACGCGTGGGCACCAGCGGGCTATCCGGCCGCGTTCCGGGTCGTGACCTGCTGTTCGGCCGGGATGTGGTACGGCGTCGTGGGCGTCCACAACTTCTCATTATTGTTCTGATGGGTGTGCGGTTCCCCCACACTCATTTCTATTGACACAGTGGGAAGCGTGCCCCACTACAACACCGTACCTACCCCAAATCAGAACCCTATTTTTATGATGAGTCCCTGCTGACACAATATTTGATGGACAGGGACGAAGTCGCACGCCGAACTTATCTCGAAGCACTTCTCGGAACAGGAGGCGTCGCCGGCATCGCCGGTTGCTCAGGTCAGGCAGACGACCCAACTCAGGAGGACAACCCCAGTTCGGAGACCGGTTCAGAGTCAGAGACCCAGACGAAGCGTTCGACCACTACCCCAAAGCCTCCTAATCTTCGCGTCGAAACATCCGTTCCAGATACCGTCTCCGTCGGCGAGACGCTTGCAGTTGAGGTGCGACTGTCGAACGACGGCGGTCGATCTGCTACCCAGCAACTCGTGTTGCGTGCAAACGACCAAGTCGTCGTCACGGAAGATGTCACTGTCTCTCCGAACGACTCCACGACACTGACGCTGACCACTCCGATTTCGCGAGCGCCTCCTGATGAGCAATTGAACCTGCAACTCGGTGAGTCGTCACTTGAGACCGTCCACGTCCCCTCCCCGAGCGAAGTTGACGGGGTTCCTGTGCCAGATCGACCGACCAATCGCCGAGCCGGTGCGACATTCGTCAATCCCAAATACCGGCTTGACCGGTCTCGGGATATCTTAAACGAGGGTGCTCACGTCCTTGAAGAGCTCGGCGCGCGCGTGTTCAAGGGATGGTTAGACCGAATCGACGCTGAGTATCCGTTCGTTGAGTGGCCGAACTTCGATTCGCTCGTCGAAGTAGTAGAACATCCGCACTTCGTTGAATTGTTTGAGCGTAACTTCAATACGTACGTCTTCAACGCCATGGCCTTGACGAATGCGAAGCGCCAAGGTGGTAGTGGCTATTTCTACCACGGATTCACGGACCAACAGGCGGCAGCCGAAACGGAGGCGTTCTACGAGCTGACGAAACACCTCCTCGAAACGTACGATGGGACTGGAATGGAGATCGTCTTCCAGAACTGGGAAGGTGACTGGATTGCAGTTGCTGGTGCAGGTAATGAAGGCCCTCCTGATTCGGACGTACTTGAGCGGATGAAGCGGTGGTTCAATGCTCGGCAGCGCGGCATCAGTCGCGCCAGACGCGAGGTCGAGAGCGACGTCGCTGTACTGGGGGCCTGCGAGGTCAACCGTGTCCGAGAACCAATCGAGACGGACGAAAATTGGATCGTCAATACGATCCTCTCCGAACTTGACGTCGACCTCGTTTCCTACTCCGCCTGGGACCTCTGCCGGCACGTCATCAGTGAGCCACGGATGACCGATGCATTACGCGAGGACGTCCACGAGACATTGGATTATATCGCCGAACATGCACCACCGAAGTCGGCGTACGCCACTAGGGCGCTCGGGTCAGACACGCCTCAGGTATACCTCGGCGAGTACGGGATGGCCCTGAACCGAAACGGTATCGACGAAGCGATGCGGGCCATTCGGACCGTGGACGAGGAGGCACGAGACTGGGGCGTTCCATACACGCTGTTCTGGGCCACCTACGACAACGGAGTCGTTATCGACGGAGAGCAAGTGACTGTTGACCCCAACATCGAATCTATTCTCCAAGAAGAGTTTCCCGAGGGCGTCACACGGGATGACGTAAGAGGGTACTATCTCCGATATCCGGATGGAACACGAACACCGCCATGGTACCGTTTGGCAGAAGCATTCGACACGAATCAGGCCGAATTCCACCGGTTGGACCTCGAATTCGACCGCACTATTTCCTCAGCAGAACTCGACCCAGACATTGAGCGTGGTGAAGGGCGAGAACTGGCGTTTACGTGCTTCGAAATCGGTATCGAAACGACACAGGGCTCCACGACGCTGAATGTTGGAACTCCCCGTGAAGAAGGAGCGCTCGCTCGCGGCGTCTTCCCACCCGAAGAGACCAACGACGCGACGTTTCGATGGTTCGGGCGACCCGCGGCACACACCCGACTGTACCTGCACCGTGGCGAGTTAGGTCTCCAGGGACCCATCGAGCAGCTCCGTCTGAAAGGTTCCGGTGCCGACGACGACCTTGGCGTCAGGGTGCTCCTCGATGGACAATCGGTCGAGGCGCTTACGCTCGATACGACCAGACGGGAGTACCGCGTTCAGGTGGACGGGACTAAATGAGCTATCCGTACCACGCGCCGAGCAGAACCGACAGGTCAGCTTCGGACTGCTGACCGAATAAGGGGAACTGCACTACCGACTACTGCGAAAGACCTTGCTGGCCGACTACCGCTCGTCGACGCCGGTCCACGACCGCCCCGTCTCGCCGACGTACTTGCTCCGGGGGCGGATGAGCCGGTTGTCTTCCAGCTGTTCGAGCGCGTGGGCGGTCCAGCCGCCCGACCGCGAGATGGCGAAGATGGTCGAGAACAGCTCGCGGGGGATGCCGATGCCGTGGAGCAGGACGGCGGTGTAGAACTCGACGTTCGTGTTGAGGTCGAGGCCGGGCTTGTGCTCTTCGAGCAGGTCGACGCCGGCCTGCTCGGCCTCGCGGGCCGACTCGAAGAAGTCGGTGTTGCCGCTGTCGGCGTAGAACGACTCGGCGGCGTCCGAGAGGACGGCCGCGCGCGGGTCGCGCACGTCGTACACCCGGTGGCCGAAGCCCATCAGGCGCTCGCCCGACTCCAGAATCTCCTCGATGTACCCGGTGGGGTCGCCCGACTCGTGGATGTCCAGCAGCATCTCCAGCACCGGGCCGGGCGCGCCGCCGTGGAGCGGTCCCTTGAGCGCGCCGATCGCGCCGGTGACCGCCGAGACCACGTCCGACTCGGTCGAGACGATGACCCGCGAGGTGAACGTCGAGGCGTTCAGCCCGTGGTCGATGACCGCGTTGAGGTAGGTTTCGAGCCCGCGCACCTCGTCGTCGCTGGGCTCGGAGCCGGTGAGCATGTAGAGGAAGTTGGCGGCGTGGCCGAGGTCCTCGTTCGGCTCGACGGGCTCCTCGCCGTTCCGGAGCCGCCAGTAGGCGGCCGCGATGGTCGGCATCTGGGCGACGACGAGCCGGGAGTCGAGTTCGGGGTCCTCGGTCTCGTCGGCCCCGCGCGAGAGGCTCGCGGCGGCGGTGCCCATCCGGAGCGCGTCCATGGCGGGCACCGCCTGGTCGGCCGCGACTTCGAGGACGGCCAGCGTCTCCTCGCGGATGGTGCGTCGGCTGGCGAGGTCGTCTCGGAACGAGTCGAGCTCCGAGGCTGTGGGCAGTTCGTCGTTGTAGAGGAGGTACAGCGTCTCCTCGTAGGACGCGTTGGGCGCGAGCTCCTCGACCGGATAGCCGCCGATGACGAGGTTCCCGTTCTGCCCGTCGATGGTGCTCAGCCGCGTCTCCGCGACGGTGACGCCTTCGAGACCCTTGTGGACGGTATCGTCTGCCATATCCCGTATCTTCCCCCGGACCGTAAATAATACCTGTTATTCGTGGTCCGTCCGAAGCGGCCGGTCCGGGGAATCGACCCGGTCCCTGCTCCGAGCCGCTCGCCGGTACCGACCGAACCTAAATCGGTTTATGGCGAGCGCGCAAAGCGGACCGACTGTGCCGTCATCATGACCGACCCACCGGCTCCGCTCCCACCATGACAGCCGCGGACGCGCTCGAGGCGTGGGGTCGCGGCGGTCGCGCGTACCGGCGATTCACGGCGACCGCCGAGCGATTGCTCGACCGCGACCCGGCGCTCGGACGCGCCCTGTCGGCGTGGACGGCGTTCGTCGTCGAGAGTCACGGCGACGTGTTCGCGCGAATGGACGCCGAACGCCCCCGCGAGCGACTGTTCGTGGACGCGCTCTACTACGACTTCGTGGTAGACGGACTCCTCACCGCGGCCGAGGAGACGCTCGGATTCGAAGTGACGAATCCGGGCCCGCGCGGTCCCGCCGACGCGCTCGACGTCGACTTCGGGTCGCTCGGCTCGAAGGTGGCCGACGCCGCGTCGGTGTCCGGCCCGGCCGCGACCGACCTCGACCGGGAGGACCTGCTCGACGCCGGCGTGAGCGACCTCCGGGCGCTCTACGAGTCGGTCCTCGCCCGGGAGGCGCGGCTCGCGCTCGGCGAGTACAACACGCCCCGGGGCGTGGCCGAGCTCGCGGTCGAGCAGCTGGACGTCGGCGCGCCGACCGAGACGTTCCTCGACCCCGGGTGCGGTTCGGGGGTCTTCCTCGCGGCCGCCATCGACCGGAAGCGCGAGGCGCTCGCGGGCGAGCGCGCGCCGGCGGACGTAGTCGACGCCGTCACCGAGTCGGTCCTCGGAATCGACCTCAACCCGGTCACGGTCGAGAGCGCGAAACTGGGCTACGTCCTGGCGCTGGGGCCCGAACTCGCGGCCGCCGACGCGCCCGAAGTCGAGGTGCCGGTGTTCCTCGGGGACGCGCTCGCGCTGACGCGCGAGGACCCGCTTGCGGTCGACGAGTTCGGGACCGAACGCGCGAGGGCCGACCAGTCCGGGACGTTCGCGGTCGACCACCTCGTCGGCAACCCGCCGTGGACGACGTGGGCCGACCTCACCGACCGGCTCAAGGACGCGTGGCGGGACACGTACGTCGAGTCGCTCGACCTGTTTCCCCACGGCGGGGCGGCGGCGCGGCTGGGCCACGGCAACGACGACGTGTCGGTCCAGTTCGCGCTGGTCTGCGTCCGCCGCTACCTCCGGGCGGGCGGCGACGCCGCGTTCGTGTTGAAACGCGACGCGATGAAGGGGCCGGCCGGGACGCTGCTCCGGAGCCAGCGCGTGGGCGACCGGTCGGTCGCAGTGCGGTCGGTGCAGGACTTCACCGACCTCCGGCCGTTCGGCGACCAGGTCGATGCCGGAGCGGCCGTCTACGCCCTCTCGGCCGACGACGACCCCGAGTTCCCGATTCGAGCGACCGCGTGGACGCGGGAGTCGGGTTCGGGGGCGCGTGAGACCGACGCGCCGGCGTTTTCGAGCGCCGACGCGATGCGGGCCTCGCTGGCCCGGGCGGAGACGAGCCTCGTCCCGGTCGAGCCCGACGACCCGACCTCGGCGTGGGTGCGGCGGGACGCCGAGCGGCGCGCGCTCGGCGACTGTCACCACGAGATACGCCACGGGCTGAAAGACGACGCCAAGGACGTGTTCTCGGTCGAGGCCGGCGACCTCGCGGCCCTCGACGCCGACCTCGTGTATCCGTACCTCCGGTCGAAACACGTCGTCAAGTACGGGCTGTTCGGCCACGACCGCCACCTCGTGCCGATGGCGCGGGCGGGCGAGGACAACGAGGACGAACTCCGGAGCCGGTATCCCGACACCTACGACTATCTGGCGCGCCACCGCGACCGACTGGAAGCGCGCGGGTCGTCGTGGCTCGACCGGGGGCCGTTCTACAGCCTGTTCGGTCTCGGCGAGTACACGTGGGCCGACTACAAGGTGGTGTGGTGTCGGCTCGGGTTCAAGCCCCACTTCGCGGTGGTCTCGACGGTCGCGGACCCCGAACTCGGCGAGCGGCCGGTCGTGCCGGGCGACCACTGCATGTTCGTGGCCTGTGAGGACGAGCACGAGGCGCACTTTCTGACCGCGCTCCTGAATTCGGCCCCGTACCAGACGTGCCTGCGCGACCTCGCCTCGGAGGGGAAGGCCAGCCTCTCGAAGTCGGTGGTCTCGAAGCTCGCGCTGCCGGCGTATCGGGGGACGCCCGACCAGCGACGGCTGGCCGACCTCTCGATGGCGGCCCACGACATCGTCCCCGAGCACGTCGACGTGAGCAAGCGCGAGTACAACCGGACCACCATCGACGAACTGGCGGCGGTGCAGGCCGAAATCGACGACCTCGTCGAGGAACTGCTGGCTGACGGTGTGTTGAGTCCGGACGAAACGGGGTGACGGAATCGTTCCAGTTTGGAGCCGTCGCGTCCCCTGTCGGTGACGACGTGACTTGCACCGGTCGCTCGGCGTGCGCTGGCGAGACCTCGTGTCGAGCCAATTCGCGCGAGGGCTGAGTAGCGCAGGCCGAAGGCCGAGCAACGCAAGCGGTTGGGGAGGACGAGGTGCCGTGCTGCGCGGTCGCGGAGCGGTGCGGTCACTCATAGCCCGAGGTAGAAGCTAGCTCGGATACGCTCGGAACGACAGAGACGCTATCGTGAAGCTAGCTCGGATACGCTCGGAACAACAGAGACGCTATCGTGAAGCTAGCTACTGCCTCAACAAATGAGCGACCGCACCGCTCCGCGACCGCACAACGGGAACCTCACGCCGCCCCAGCCTCGGGGCGCACGAACGCGCCCCGCCACCGTCAGAGGCGAGCGCTGACGAGCCCTCGCTCGCGTCCGCTCACGAGGACCTCGCGCGCCTGGGCGCGACCACTGACGGGTCGCGCCGTGGGAGACACGCTCCCACCAGCCTTGTCTCGCTCCGCTCGACAAGACGCCAGCGCGCGCCGGACCGACGCAAGGTACAATACGAGCGAGACGTGAGCGTCGATAGTCCGCTGTTGCGACTCTACGCCCTCCCCGCCGCCACCGAACGCCTTTAGTGCGACTGCTGACTACGCCCCTCCAATGACTCGCATCCTCGTGGTGGACAACCACGGACAGTTCACGCACCTCGAACACCGCGCGCTCCGGGACATGGGCGTCGACACCGAGATCGTCGACAACGACACGCCACCGGCGGACCTCGACGCCGACGGCCTCGTCCTCTCCGGGGGCCCGAGCATGGACGACGTCGGCAACTGCGCCGACTACCTCGACCTCGACGTGCCCGTGCTGGGCATCTGTCTGGGGATGCAGGCCATGGCCGAGATTCTGGGCGGCGAGGTCGGGTCGGGCGACTACGGCGGCTACGCCGACGTGACCGTCGAGGTGCTCGACGACGACGACCCCGTGGTCGGGTCGCTCGCGCCCGAGACCCGCGTGTGGGCGAGCCACGCCGACGAGGTGACGGCGGTGCCCGACGGGTTCGCCCGCACCGCGACCAGCGACGTCTGCGACGTCGAGGCGATGGCCGACCCCGACCGAGACCTGTACGGCGTCCAGTGGCATCCCGAGGTGGCCCACACCGCCGAGGGCGAGGAACTGTTCGAGAACTTCCTCGCGGTCTGCGAGTAGTCGCGGCGCTCACGCCAACTCGACCGGACGCAACTCGTCGGCCGGTGGCAAGTAGTACCTTTTAAGCGTGCGCCCTCGTACTTCCTCGACATGACAGCGACGCAGGGCGACCTCGCCAGCCTGTCGCGGTACGTCTTCCGCGCGCCGCGGTGGTACGCCAGCGTGGCGTTCGCGCTGCTCGTGGCCGGCGTCGCGGGCGTGGGGGCGTTCGACTCGCGGTTCGTCCTCGAGGACGCGTGGCAGGGGGTGTTCTTCATCGGCGTGCCGACCGTCGTCGCCAGCTTGGTGACCACGCCCGTCGACCGGGAACTCGGCGGGCAGTTGACCTACAACCGGTCGTCGCTGCTGGCGCTGACCTGCGAGGTGCTCATCGTCGCCATCATGGCGGGAACGGGAGCCGTTGCCCACTTCGTGCCCGGACTGGGTCAGGGGTTCGTCTTCGACGCACTCATCGTGGGGCTGGCGTCGGTGTTCGCGCTCCGACTGCTGATAGTGATGGCGGTGTCGGGCACGTCGGTCGTCGTCGCCGCGATTCCGGCCAGCGTCCAGACCGCCACGGCCGCCCTGCTGTTTTTCATCTACAGCGGGACGTTGCGCTACCTCGAACTCGGCGGCGGCCCGGTGATCGACATCCTGCTCATGCGCTCGGACGAGGCACCGCCCGAACTCGGCGTCATCGTCCCCGTCGACTTCGCGCTGCTGGGCATCATGTGCGTCATCTACGGCGTGGCGGTGTGGGCGTTCGTCGCGTTCATCGACCGGCCGTGGAAGCGCAGCCTCGACGTGAGCGTACTCGACTTCGTCAGCGGCTTCATCGGTCACATCGCCGAGGGCACCCGCGAACTGGAGGACTTCTTCGAGACCATCGGCGAGGAGGCGGTCGTCCCGGTCACGGTGCTGTCGTTCCGCCGGCCGGACGAGGACGCGTCGGCCGACGGGAACGCCGACGGCGCGTCGGCCGCCGAAGGCTCCGACGACCGCGAGAAGGCCCGGTTCGTCCTGCCGATGATACACCCCGGCCCGATGGGGGAGATCGGCGGCGGCAACCTGCCCGAGCGCGTGGCGCTGGAGGCCGACGGGCTGGCGTTCCCGCCCCACGCGACCGCCGGCCACGACTTCAACCTCGTCACCGAGCGCGAGGTCGACGCCCTCATCGAGACCGCCCGCGAGGCCCACGGGAACATCGAGTACCACGACACTGCGACGCCGAGCGTCCGGGTCCAGGAGGGCGACGCCAAGGTCGTCGGGCAGGGGTTCGGGGACGACGCGCTGCTGGTGGGGACGTTCTCGCCGGTCTGCACCGACGACGTCTCGTACGCGGTCGGGCTGTCGGCGGCCGCCGAGGCCCGGTCGGCCGGCGTCGATGACGTGATGCTCGTGGACGCCCACAACTGCAACGACGGGCTCGACGGTCCCGACCTCGGCCACGTCCACCCCGGCAGCGAACGGTCGTTCGAGATGATGCGGGCGGCGGGCGCGGCGGGCGACCGACTCGCGGACGCCGACTGCGGGCCCCTCCGGCTCGGGGTCGCGTGGGACGAGACCGACTGGGAACCCCGCGACGGCATCGGCCCGCTCGGGGTCCGAGTCGCGGTCCTCGACGTCGGCGACCACCGCACCGCCTACGTGCTGGTCGACGGCAACAACATGGAGCCCGGGCTTCGGGACCGCATCGTGGCGCGGCTCACCGACGACGCCGACTCGACCGCCGGGGCGACGGACCCGCCGGCCGAGTCGTCCGAACCGGCCGCCGCGGAGCCGACCCCTCGCGCCGACGGCGCGCGGCCCCCGACCGCCGACGCGGCCGAAGTGATGACCACCGACACCCACGTCGTGAACCAGGTCGAGGCGTCGAATCAGGTGGGCGAGTCCATCGACGACGACGAGCTCGTTGCGCTGGTCGACCGACTGGTCGCGGAGGCGACCGCGGACCTCGAGCCGGTCGAGGCCGGCATGGCGAGCGAGCGCGCCGAGGTGACGGTGTTCGGCAACGACCGGACGGAGACGCTCGCGAGCCACGCCAACGCCGTCATCTCGATGGGCGCGGCGCTGGCGGCGGTCGTCGTGCTGGCCGCGATGGTCATCAGCTTCCTCATCTTCCTGCTCGCGGGGGCGTAGCGCGGCCGACGGCGACCAGGGACCGACCCGCCGGCGCGCGGCGGTCGACGTCCGGGGTTCGGTGGCTGGGTCGCCGGTGCGTCGCCCCGGCCACCTCTGGATGCCATGGGACCGGTCGCGAGGTTCGAGCGCGATCACTCGTCGTGTATCAGCGTGCTCCGGACGAGGTTGGCGTACCCCCGGTGGAGTCGCGCCGACGCGGCGTTCGCCGAGATGTCGAGTTCGTCGGCCAGTTCGCCGAGCGATATCGCCCCGGGAACCTCGAAGTACCCCCGCTCGTAGGCGGTCACGAGCGCCTCGCGCTGCTCGTCGGTCACGCCGTACCGACCGAACGCCTCGGAGTGGGTCGCGCCGTGGAGCCGGCGGAGCTCGAACGAGAGGTCGTGGGTCGCCGCGTGGTCCTGGAACGACGAGAGCGCCGCCTCGTCCGGGAACAGAATCTCGACGAACCAGTCGCCGTCCTCGCTGGTCGCCTGGAGGATGGTCGCCTCCGACTCCGAGACGGCGTAGACGATGCTTCTGGCGTCGCGCGCCCACGTCACTCGGTAGAGGCGCTCGTCGTCGTGGCCCTCGACGGTGACGACGTCGTCGACCGTCGGGTCGTCGTCCAGCGCCGCCTCGAACGCCTCGAAGTCGCCGCCCGCCCCCCAGAAGTACGGAGTCACCTCTTCGTCCTCGACGGCGACCCGTTCGATCTCGACCCGCATCTCCGGAACGGCCCCGAGCGTCCGGTCGAGCAGGAAGTCGGCCGCCGGAACGTCGAACGCGGTGAGGATGCTCACGGCGGACGCTCGACGAGGACAGACATCAATTGCACGATTTAGTTGAACCCGTTCCGGGCGCGAGCCGACGATTCATCGACGAGACGTGCGACTGGGCGTCGATAGCGCGGTCGGCACCCGTCGCGGCCGAAAGAACACCGCAAGGTACCCCTACCCGCGGTAATTCATCGACACCGGAGGTACGTAATAGGTCTTGTGGTGCGTTCGTCGGAGCGACGCAGGCCGGAAGCGAGACGGGACTCGGCCGGTCACGCCGTGGCGAACCTCAGCCGTCGTCGGTCTCCGGGCGCAGCTGGTCGGGCGTGCGCTCGTAGCGCGGCGTCGAGACGAACCGGGCGATGCGTTCGCGCTCTTCCTCGGAGAGGGCCATGGGAGGTGAGAGTCACGGCAGACGCAAAAAGACAGCGGCCGTCCGCCGGCGGCTCCTCGCGGTCGAGCGCCGGCAAACCACCCGAGCGGGCGAGTTCCGCTGGACGCGCGAGGTTCGCCCGCCGACTGCACCATCCACCCGGTCGCGGACCCCCGGCCGGCGTGGACGCGACCCCGAGCTGCTCGTGGCGGCCGGGTCGCTGGGCCGTCGTACGATTCGGCCGCCGAGGAATCGTGAGACCGGCAGTCGTCCTGCAGGACGGAAGCGACCGTCTGGTGGGGAGACGATTGAATAACCACACTCTCCTGTCCAGGTCGACGGACGCGGATGCCGTCGACTGCCGCGCCACTGATGGGTCGCCCACGCTGTCAGCCAGCCGATGCACTCAGTTCCAAATCGCTCTGTGCGTCCGTTCGACGCCGAGAAGTCCGAGAATCGCGCTGTTTCTCCGAGCGAACAGCCACAGCGTAGAGGTGGACGGCGATGTCCGAACAGGTGTCGCCGTCCGCTCGCGTCGCCAGCTCAAGAGTGGCCGCGTCTAACGTCCTCTAAGCAGGTCTGCGAACCTCGTTCCAACCAACCGAACGACCCGCTCACTTCTCGAACCGCCCTAACTGGATAGCGAAGGAGGATGGTAGCTGTCTATATTACTGGACCGAGTTCAATAAATATCGAGTCGCTTCGGCAAACGTCTTGTACAGTCAATAGTACGTAGGCACCGCGATGACAGGGAGAGACCGTTACTCTCCTTGCCGTACTCGCTCGAGGACCCGTTCTGCTATTTCCCGCTTAAAAACGTTGTCGGGAAGGTCGTCAAACCAATCCGCGTCCTCGATCGGCTCGTCGGGCGTCCCCAATTCGCTCCCGATCTCTGTTGTGATTGCGTGGGCTGAAAACAAAACAAACGTAAAAGAGCGCGAATCCTCCCCGTGCTGAACGATATTTTCCACGACGGCGTAGGGTCGGTCGGGCTTCACCGAAACGCCAGTTTCCTCACGGACCTCCCTGACGGTAGCGTCCCGGAGCGATTCCCCGGGTTGAACACTCCCACCGGGAAGGAGCCACGAACCATCGCCGCCGTGATAGGCCAAGAGGACTCGCTCACTATCGTCGACCACGACCGCCGAGACAGCCCACCCAGCGCTGAATGCTTCGTTCTCTTCGAGCGCTCCGAATGTCTCCTCATCGACCTCCTCCTCGATGCACTTCTCAAAGAGGTCATCATACTGTTGACGGGGGTCAGCAACGACCATACTAGAGGGAATTCAAATTAATTTGAAAGCTTTTGCTATCCTACCCGCGTGTATCTCGTATATTATCTGAACTGGGCACCGGCCAGTGTCGCGTTCACGGCAGAACCTTCGGTAGGATACGCATCAACCGGTCTGTGGAGCGCCATCCGCGAGGATGAACGCGGAGTTAGCCCGTTCGGTTGGACCCTCGGCACGTATAGTTACCGAGTGTCTCGTCGGTGGATTCCCCTGTTGCTCCACCGGAGCGGTCTGCCGGGAGTGTATCGACTCCATGCATTTCGTGGGATGGAATGACGGTAGTTGGTTGCAGTGGCACCGTTCGAGCCTCGTCGTAGCCATCGTCACCGTGGAGCAGTCTCTCACTGTTCTCTGACCGTCCTGGACGGCGTTCTCCGAGACCAGTTGGACTTGGGGCGGCGTCGACGTCTGCTCCAGACGGAAACGCGGGGGTCTCCCGTTCAACGAATTCGTCTCGGCGTGTCGTCAGGGGGTTCAGTATTTGTACTCTGTTACCGATACTCGGTAAGGGAGCGCTTGAGTGTCCGGCTTCGGCTGTAAGCCAGGGGTGGGATTCGAACCCACGAACTCCCGATTACAAGTCGGGTGCTTGGACCGCCCAAGCTCCCCTGGCGCGTGGCGCGACGTTCTCGCTACTCCTTTGTGAGCGTATCGCTTTCGACCGATTTTTCCAGCTTCACGCGGTGTGGACTGTAGCCGTGGCGCCGGTAGAACCGCCGGGCGGCCTCGTTGTCGGCCATCGCCTCCAGCGCCACCACGTCGACCCCGGCGTCCGCGAGGCGGCACTCGGCCGCCGCGAGCAGGTCCGCCCCGACCTCCTCCCCGCGACGGTCGGGAACGACGAACACGTTCTCGACGACGCCCCGGACCGCGTCGGTGTCGTAGCGCCCGGACTCGACGCCGAACGTGGCGAAGCCAACGATGCCCCCGTTCGACTGGTCGTCGTTCGCCGGCGGCGCGCGGGCCACGAGGAGTTCGCCGGCGACCGCGTCGCGCGCGAACGCCTCCCGGACGACCTCGCGGTTCTCGTCCGCCAGCAGGTGCGAACCGTACCGGCGCTGGTCGGCGGCGAGGGCGACCCACAGGTCGGCTACCCCGTCGGCGTCCCCGACGCGGCCGGGCTCGACGGCGACCATTCAGTCCCGGAGCGCCTCCACGGCCGGCAGGTCCTCGCCCGTGAGCATGTTGAGCGCCGCGCCCCCGCCCGTGCTGACGTGGTCGAACCCCTCGATGCCGAACCGTCGGATGGCGGCGGCCGTGTCCCCGCCGCCGACCACGCTGTAGTCGGCCTCGGTCGCGACCGAGAAGAGGTCGTGCGTGCCGTCCGCGAACGTCTCGTCCTCGAAGACGCCCGCCGGGCCGTTGAGGACGACCGTCCCCGAGTCGCGGATGACCGCGGCGTAGGCCGCGACGGTCGCCGACCCAACGTCCATCACGGCTTCGCCCTCCTTCGGGGGCAGGTCGGCGAGCGCGAGTTCGTGGCGGTCGCCGTCGCGCTCGACCGCCACGTCCTCGGGGAGGCGGACGCGGTCGCCGTACTCGTCGAGCAGGTCGGCCGCGCGGTCGATTTCGTCCCAGTAGCCGTTGTCGTAGACGAAGTCGGCGCTGGCGTCGCCCAGGTCCACCCCGTCGGCCAGCAAAAACACGTTCGCGACCACGCCGGTCGTCAGCACCCGGTCGGCCACGCCTCGGTCGAGCACGCTCTCGACGACGGCCAGCGAGTCTGGGACCTTCGCGCCCCCGACGACGTACGTCCGGGGTTCGGGCGTACTCTCCATGTCGCCGAGGACGTCTATCTCGGCCTCCATCACGCGGCCCGCGTAGCCGGGAATCCGGGCCGGAAAGCCCACCAGCGAGGGCTGGGAGCGGTGGGCGGCCGCGAAGGCGTCGTTGACGTAGGCGTCGAGCACCGGGACGAGCTTGTCGACGAGTTCGGTCTCGCCCGCGCGCTCGGCGGAAAACTCCATGTACTCCTCGCTGTAAAAGCGGGTGTTCTCCAGCACGACCGCCTCGCCGTCGCTCAGGTTCTCGACCGCGCGGCGGGCGTCGGCCGAGAACGTGGCGTCGGCGTAGTCGACGGGCGCGTCGAGGAAGTCGTCGAGTTGGTCGGCGTGGGGCCGGAGGTCCCTGAACTCCTCGCCGCCGGGCCGGCCCTGGTGGGCGAGGACGGCGACGCGACCGCCCCGCTCCAACAGTTCCGAGAGGGTCGCGACGTGGGCGCGGAGGCGTGCGTCGTCCGCGAGACCGCCGGCGTCGTCGAGCGGGCTGTTGATGTCGATACGCACTCCGAGCGTGGTCCCTTGGACGGCGAGGTCGTCCAGGGTCTGTATCGGCATACGGGTTCGTGCGACGGCTGGACGCATATATGTGTCGGGATAGCTACCAAATAAAACTCGGCCCCGAGTGAATATCTATCAAACGGCGGTCGTGGGCGCCGAGTCGGATACTCGCTCCGCTCGCGGCCCAAATCCCAACTCGACGACGGGTGGTGAATTATCCCATCCGTAGCTCTACCGTCAAGGATATACTTATAACAGAGGAGATTATATGGGCAGATATGTCATACCACACGAGAAGGCGTGACGTGCTCAAGGGCGTTGGCGTTGCTGGCACGGTCGGAGTGGCCGGCTGTGTCGGCGGCGGCGGCGACGACGGCGACGAGGGCGGCGACGACGGTGGTGGCGGCGGTGGGGACGGTGGCGGCGGAGACGGTGGCGGCGGAGACGGCGGCAATCAGGGCGACGGGCCGGACCTGCTGACCATCATCGGCTATCCCGAGAGCGGCATCCAGCTGTTCCGGGACTACTACAGCATCTCGGACGGTTCCGAGGACATCCTCGTCCCCGACGGCCTGCAGGACGGCGCGATGCCGGGACAGGTCGGCAACGACATGGCCAACGTCACCGGGACCGCGCCCGCTGCGGGCGGCCCGAACCAGGAAGCCTTCAACCAGCTCTATCAGGACGAGTACGGCGAGAGCCCCGGCGTGTTCACCTCCCAGTCGTACGACTCGGTCGCGCTCCTCACGCTCGCCAACATCGCTGCGGGCGAGAACAGCGGGACCGCCATCAGGGACCAGTTGCGCCGCATCGCCAACCCCGACGGCGAGCAGTACGGCCCCGGCGAGTTCGTGGCCGCCGCCGAGGCGGTCGCGAACGGCGAGAACATCAACTACCAGGGCGCGTCGAGCGCGACGAACTTCAACGAGGCGGGCGACCCGGCCTCGGCGGCCTACTCCATCTGGGAGTTCGAGGGCGTCGAGTCCGAGTCGGTCACCGTCCAGGAGACCCAGAGCTTCGAGGGCGAGAACCCCGACGGCGCGGGGCCGAGCGCCGACGAGTCGCCGGGCGGCCTCGGTCGGGAGGTCAGCGTCGGCATCCTCCTGCCCGAGACGGGCGACCTCGCGTCGGTCGGCGGTCCGATGATAAACGCGGCCGAGCTACCGCCCCAGCAGATAAACGACTCGGACCTCGACCTGACGGTCAACGCCCAGTACGAGGACACCAACACCTCGCCCGACCAGGGGGTCAGCGCGGCCGAGTCGCTGATCAGTGCGGGCGTGCCCGCCGTCTGCGGGTCGGCGTCCTCGGGCGTGAACGTCCCGGTGTCCCAGGAAGTGTTCATCCCGAACGAGGTCGTCGGCTGCTCGCCGTCCAGCACGGCGCTGTCGGTCACGAACCTCGAGGACGACGACTACATCTTCCGGACCGCGCCCAGCGACCAGTTGCAGGGCCGGGTCATGGCGCAGGTCGGGTCCGAGCGGCTCGATGCCTCCTCGGCCGCGACGCTGTACGTGAACAACGACTACGGCCAGCAGCTCTCCGAGCGGTTCACCAGCGTATTCGAGGACGAGTTCGGCGGCGAGGTGTACGACCAGATAAGCTTCAACATCGGCGAGTCGTCGTACACGTCGGTCATCGAGCAGGCGCTGGGCAGCGGCGGATAGTCGGAGCCTCCACGACGGACTTTTCTTTCGGAGTCGGTGGCGTCGTTTCTCGGCAGCCCCGGGTTCGGCGTCGTCGGGGACGACCGACCGATACGCGTCCCGAGGTATCAACGGACGGTACGTTTTTCAACGCGTACGAACCAGCAGGTACCATGGTACAGCCACGAGACGCCGAGGAACTCCCCGACCTGTCGCCGGAGTTCGGCGCGATGTCGCTGCGCGAGGTCGGGAACGTCACGGTTCGGGACGTCGACGAACCGCCCCAGCAGAAAGCCATGATGTGGAAGTCAATCGCCGCCGAGAACGTCGCGGACCGGGACGCCGACCCAGAACTGCCAGCGAGCGTCGGGAACCTCTCCGAAGCGGAACTGCTGGACCGCCCGTTGAACGACTACGGCGACAAGGCGGAACTGCTGGCGGTCGTGGAGTGGTACGTTTCGACCCACCTCGACGCGTGAATCGTCGGTCCGACGACTGTCGGACGGTCGAAAAAGACAAGCTATCGAGGGAGTGACGAGAGACTATGTCGATCTGGCTGGCGAGCGTGGCGGTTTACTGTCTGATTCCGGTCGGAACGTTCGGCCTCCTGTTGGCTCACGAACTGGGATACGCGCTCCCGGTTCTGTTCGCGGGCGGACGCGCCCGGCTCACCATCGGCGTACTCGGCGTCGTACTCCTCGGCGGCGTCGACGGCCCGTCGTTCTGGGTGGTCGCAAATCTCCTCGTCGGCGAGAGCTACAGGCTGTACCGGACCGTCGTACCGAAGACGTACTCGCGGGGACCGTACGCCGGAACGCCGAGCGACGGGAAGCGGTTCCTGCGATTGGTCCGGTCGTGACGGGGGACGGTCGCGCCCGGACCTACCCGCCGAGGAACTGCTGGCGGACCTCTTCGTCGTTCAACAGCTTCGTCCCCTCGTCGACGTACCGGTTCTGGCCGTTCGCCAGCACGTAGCCCCGGTCACAGCGCCGCAGGGCCTCCTTGGCGTTCTGCTCGACCATCAGGATGGAGGTCCCGGTGTCGTTGATCTCGTCTATCTTGTCGAACATCTCGTCGACCAGGTCGGGCGCGAGCCCCGCCGAGGGCTCGTCGAGCAACAGCAGGTCGGGGTCGAGCATCAGCGCCCGGCCCATCGCGAGCATCTGCTGTTGGCCCCCCGACATGGTGCCGGCCTTCTGGCCCGTGCGCTCCTCCAGAATCGGGAACCGGTCGTACACCTCCCGGAGCGCGTCCTCGGGCACCTCGTCGAGGATGTACGCGCCCATCTCGAGGTTCTCCTCGACGTCGAGTTCGGCGAACACGTTGTCGCTCTGGGGAACGTAGCCCAGTCCCTTGTGGATGACGTCCTCGGGTCGAGTGTCGGTGATGTCCTCGCCCGCGAACGTCACCGTCCCGCCCATGTAAGTGGTGAGCCCGAACACCGACTTCATCACGGTCGACTTGCCCGCGCCGTTCGGGCCGACGATGGTGACGTACTCGCCGTCCTCGACGTCGAGGTCGACGTCCGTGAGTATCTGGAGGTCGCCGTAGCCCGCGTCGAGGCTCTCGACGTCCAGCAAACTCATACTTCACCTCCGAGGTACGCCTCGATGACGTCCTCGCTCTGCTTGACCTCGGTCGGCGTGCCGTCCTTCAGAATCCGGCCCTGATGCATGACGATGACTCGCTCGCAGTTCTCCATGATGAGGTCCATGTCGTGTTCGACGATGAGGAAGGTGTAGCCCTCCTCGCGGAGGTCGTGGACGTGTTCGAGCAGTCGCTTCTCCAGCGAGGGGTTGACCCCGGCGAACGGCTCGTCGAGCAGGAGTACGTCCGGGTCGGTCAACAGCGCGCGCGCCATCTCCAGCAGCTTGCGCTGGCCCCCCGAGAGGTTGCCCGCGTACTCCTCGGCGAGGTGGTCGATCTCGAAGAAATCGAGCACGTCCCACACGCGTTCGAGCTGTTCGGTCTCCTGGCGCTGGACGTCGTTGCGGAGGCCGGGCGTGACCGACCGCCACAGCGACTCGCCCATCTGGCCCTTCGGCGCGAGCATCATGTTCTCCAGCACGGTCATCTCCTCCAGCTCGCGGGCGATCTGGAACGTCCGGGCCAGCCCGCGGGTGGCGATCTCGTGGGGCGGGAGTCCGGTGACGTCCTCCCCGTTGAACCGAACCGCGCCCGAGTCGGGCTCGTGCATCCCCGTGATGAGGTTGAACGTCGTGGACTTGCCCGCGCCGTTCGGGCCGATGAGGCCGGTGAGCGACCCCTTCTCCACGCCGAAGCTGACGTCGTCGACCGCCGTGATGCCGCCGAACGTCTTCCGAAGCCCCTCGACTTCGAGGGGCACGTCGCTGTCGAGGTCGACGCTCTGAACCGGAATCGCGGCGTCGTCGGCCGGTTCGTCGGTCTCGCTCATTGCTGTTCACCCCCGTCGGCGGCGGCCGCGTCGCCCGACGGCTCGGAGCCGGCCGGGCGCGAGAGGTCGATGCTGGCGGCCGTCTCCTTGCGGTGGCCGAGCAGCCCCTCGGGCCGGTTGTGCATCAGCCAGATGAGCACCAGCCCCATGATGACCAGCCGGAGCTGGCTGATGCTGTTGAGCGTGTAGATGACGAACGGAACCGGGTCGAACGACCCCATCGCGGCCATCGCCTGCCCGAAGGTGCCCGGCCCCTCGCCGAGATCGAACGCCGCCTCGACGAGGTTCTTGACGAGCCGGGGCCCCTCGTACAGCGCACCGGCGAACAGCGCGCCGCCCAGCACGCTCCCGGTGTTCGAGCCCGCGCCGCCGATGATGAGCGCGATCCAGATGTAGAACGTGATGTTGGGTCGGAACGACGGCGGCGTGATGCTCCCCCGGCCCGCGTACCAGAGGATGCCGCCCAGCCCCATCAGCGCGCAGCCGAGGACGAACGATATCAGCTTGAACCGGTTGGTGTCCTTGCCCAGGGCGTTGGCGACGTCCTCGTCCTCGCGGATTGCCTTGAGCACCCGGCCGAACGGCGACTCGCCCGTCCACTTGAGCAGCCAGTAGAACAGGCCGACGACCGCGAGCAACAGGAGCCCGTACGCCATGCTGTCGACGACCGGCTTGGGGTTGCTGGGGATGAAGTTGTTCCCGACGAAGTTTACGAACCCGAGGTACGGGTCCCAGAGCAACAGCGTCCTGAGCAGGGCCTCCAGCGGGGACGTATAGTTGAGGATGAGCCCGCCGCCGCCGCCGAGTCCGACGGTGTCGGCCGCGAGGTCGACGCCCAGCACCGTGTCCGGGACCTCGAACGACTGCAGCGTCCGGGACATCAGCGAGAACCGCACGATCTCCGAGAACGCGATGGTGACGATGGCGAGGTAGTCAGCGCGCAACCGCAGCGCCGGGAGCGCGACCAACAACCCGAACAGCGCCGCCGCGAGCACGCCGGCGACGACGCCGACGCCCAGCGGGAGGCCGAAGCCCCCGACCTGCGCCGCGCCGCCCTGCGCGACCGGCGGCTTGGCGACGATCGCGGTCACGTAGACGCCGATGCCCATGAACCCGACGATGCCGATGTTGAACAGCCCGGTGTACCCCCAGTGAAGGTTGAGCGCGAGCGCCAGCATGGCGAACACCCCGACGTAGAACGTGAGGTTGGCCAGCGAGTTGACGACGCCCCGGAAGGCGAAGCCGAAGATGACGCCCGCGAGGGCGTACGCGAGGTAGAGCGCGCCGAACACGACCAGCACGAGTCCGAGGTCGCTGTCCGACAGCGAGCCCAGCCGGTCGGTGAGGTCGCTCGCGCTCATGCGGTCGTCCTCCCGCTGAAGATGCCCTGCGGTTTGAACAGCAGTATCACGATCATCACGAGGAACGCGGCGGCCCGGCCGAACTCGGAGGGAATCCATATCACGGACATCGAGGCGGTCATCCCGATGATGATGCCCCCGCCGATGGCCCCGTATATCGAGCCGATGCCCCCGAGGATGACGGCCGCGAAGATGAGCAACAGCAGCAGCCAGCCGTCGTTGAATCCGAGCGTCCCCTTCCAGAGGACGAACATGTAGCCCGCGACCCCGGTGAGCCCGCCGCCGATGATCCACGTGTAGCGGACGACCTGCTCGGTCGGGATGCCGGTGATGCGGGCCAGGTCCTCGTTGTCGGACATCGCGCGCATCGCCTTGCCGAGCTTGGTCCGCTGGAGCAGGAGGTGGACGCCCGCCATCAGCCCGACCGCCACGACGACCAGCGTGAGGTCGTGGGCGTTGACGCGGACGGCCCCGTCGACGACGTTCACGCTCATCTGGGGGACCGAGCCGGCCGCGGTCGTCCCCCGGACGTCGGTGCCGAACACGAACACGATGAGGTATCGGAGGGCGAACGCCACGCCGACGCTCGTGATGAGCAGGGTGATGCCGCCCTCGTCGCGGATGGGTCGGTAGACGAAGCGGTCGACGACCAGCGCCAGCGCGACGGTCGCGACGCCCGCGACGACCATCCCGGCCACGACGGCTATCGGCGAGGTGGTGATGCCGATGCCCAGCGCGCCGCCGAACACCGACCCGCCCGCCCCGACCAGAAGCAGCGAGCCGACGTTGGCCTCGCCGAGCCCCGCGAGCAGGTACGTCACTGCCCACCCCGAGAACGCGCCGCTCGTGAGGTAGTCGCCGTGCGAGAAGTTCGCGAAGTTGAGGATGCTGTAGGTCATCGAGAGCCCGATGCCGGCGAGGCCGACGATGAGCCCCCGAAGCAACCCGTCCCACGCGTACGATGCCACGTCGTTCACTTCGATGGACCCCGTGGCTAACCCGTCGAGGAGGAACCACACGACCCAGAGAGCGACCAGTCCGACCACGACCGCGAACGGTTGTTCGCGGGCGAGCCGGCGGCCGCGCACGTACGTTTCAGATACACCCATTGATAACACTCCTCATGACAGTATCCTGCCCCGGACCCATAATAAGGTTTCCAATATCGATAATATTACGTCGTATAAAATCCAACACCTTTCGCTCGTTTCGCCGGACGCGAGCGGGGTCGGGCCGGGTCGGACGCGGCGCTCGGCCTGGAAACCTGCGGTCGGTTCGTGCGGTGTGGTGGCGACCGTCACACACCCCGGCAGTCGGCGCAGATGAGCTGGCCGTTCACGTTCGCGAGCTCCCGACTCAGGGTGCCGCAGGTCTCGCAGATGCTCCGGTCGGCGTACTCGTATCGGTCGGCCTCGTCCCGGGCGTCGCCGCCGGCGCTGCCCGCACCCATCGAGGTCCCGCCGGCGTTCGAGAACGCGACGTCGTCGGGGGCCTCCTCGCGGGCGGTCCGAGCGCCCGACAGCGACGCCGACGCTGCGATGAGGTCGCGCTCGGAGAGGACGCCGACCAGTTCCCCCTCGCTGGTGGCCGCGACTCTGCGGATGTCCTCGCGGGACATCGTGGCCGCGGCGTCCGAGAGCGCCCGGTCGACGTCGACCGACACCACCGGATCGGACATCACCGCCGACACCGCGACGTCGGCCGGGTCGCGCTCGTCGGCGACCAGTTCGAGCACGTCCGACTCGGTCACGATGCCGACCGGCTGGCTCCCCCTGAGGACGACGACGTAGCCGGCGTCCTCCTCGTCCATCAGCTTCACCGCCCCCAACACGGTGTCCGACTCGCTGACGCCGACGAACTCCCTGGTCATCACGTCCCTGACGGTCACTTCGCCCTCCATGTGCGAGAGATTGGCACAGGCGCGCTAAAAAGTATCCCCGGCAGGCTTAAGCCCGAGTCGGGCGTAGCTTCGAGGTTGCTACGCGCCGTCAGTCGACGACGACCCGGTGGCCGTCCTCGCGACACGCTTCGAGCGCGTGCTTGGCCGCCATCCCGGCCGGCTGGGCGGTGGCCGCGCTTCCCACCCCGACCTTGAGCTCGACCTCGACGGTTCGCTCGACGTGGTCGATGGCGTCCCGGTAGGCGGCCTCGTCGAGGTCCGGGCAGACCGCGATGACGTTGTCCCCGCCGACGAAGAAGGCGAGGCCGTCGTGGGCCCGGCGCAGATATCGCATGAGTTCGGCGTACGCCTGCTCGATGTGGATGAACGAGTCGTAGGCGTTGAGCCGGTCGGTGTACTTGCCGGTGGCGTCGTTCACGTCGAAGTGGGCGAGGTGGACGTCGTGGTCGGTCCGCTCGTCGGCGGCGAGCGTCCCGCCCCGCAGGATTTCGGTCCGGTCGGCCTCTTGGGCGCTCCCGGCGTCCTGGAGGTGGTCGGTCGCGGCCGAGAGCGCGTCGACCGGACTGGGCGCGACGCCGACGCCGAAGCTGACGGTCACGGGGTAGCGGTTGCGGACCGACTCCTGTATCATGGCGTGGTCGGCCTCGTCCATCCCGTTCGTGACCGCGACCATGTTGTCGAACCGGGTGAAGAAGACGTACCCCTCGCGGTTGCCGACGAGTTGCGAGAGGTCGGCGTACAGCCGCGACTGGAGCGTCTGGAGGTCGACCTCCCGGCGCGGTTCCGGCGTCACTGTCCACGGCCCGTAGTTGTCGATCTGGATCAGGGTGACCTGGGCGTTCGTCACTGTTACGCGACGGTTGTCACTGCCACCTTATAAGCCATCCTAATTCCGATAGGAGTTCCAGAAGTGTGAATGGGCGGTCAGTCGGGCCACCACTATTGCCGGAACGGACGAGAATCGGCGAGTAGCCGCCGATTCCCACGAAGCGCTCCCGGTAGGTGACCGAACAGTCGCATTCGACCGTCGGAATTCGAGATAGGGGACATATTCGTCCAAAATATACGGCCGCAGGCAAACGTATTACGGAAGTCTTATCCGTACACCGGGCATTCGAGTTGCAATGGCAGAAGGAAACGTTGACTTCTTCAACGACACTGGCGGCTACGGATTCATCTCGACTGAGGACGCGGACGACGACGTGTTCTTCCACATGGAAGACATCGGCGGCCCGGACCTTGAAGAGGGAACCGACGTAGAGTTTAGCATCGAACAGGCCCCGAAGGGTCCGCGCGCGACGAACCTCACGCGCCTTTAAACAACGCTTTCAGGCCGCCTGACGGCGGATGAACGCGCTTTTCCGTGACACTACGACCGACCAGCGGCGAGCCCGCCGTCGAGTCGGAACGCGCTCGACGACAACTCGCAGCGCTGTGTGTGGCACTTTTGCCGGGGCTCGAAGGACGGTGACGGTGACGGTCGGTAGTGGTGGCTGGAGGCGGCGGGAAACGTCGGTTACGGGAATTGGTAACGGGACGAAGCGACGGAAAGGCGCAGCTCGCTACTGCTTGAGCCGAGGGGAACCGCGACCGCACGGCACAGCGCCGCCACCGCACTGCAACCGCACACCACCGCAACTGCACGCGACCGCGAGCCGCTCACTCCCTGCGGTCGTTTCGGGGGATTCAAACCCCCGTCACGCCTGTACCCTGCCAATGACAATCCCGTCGTTCGTCATCGGCATCGCCGGGGGGACCGGCGCGGGGAAGACGACGGTGGCCCGCGAGATAACCGCCGAGGTCGAGGACTCGGTGACGCGCATCCCGATGGACAACTACTACGAGGATCTGAGCCACCTCGACTTCGAGCAGCGGGCGGCGGCCAACTACGACCACCCGTCGGCGTTCGAGTGGGAACTCCTGCGCGAGCACATGGACGCGCTCCTGTCGGGGCGGACCATCGAGATGCCCCAGTACGACTTCGCCGACCACAACCGCAAGGACGAGACCGTCACGGTCGACCCCACCGACGTCGTGGTTCTGGAGGGCATCTTCGCGCTGTACGACGAGGACGTCAACGAGATGCTCGACGTGCAGGTGTACGTCGAGACCGACGCCGACGTGCGCATCCTCCGGCGCATCGAGCGCGACGTGGTCGAGCGCGGGCGCGACCTCGAAGGCGTGATGGACCAGTACCTCTCGACGGTCAAGCCGATGCACGAGCAGTTCGTCGCGCCCACCAAGAAGCGCGCCGACCTCATCATCCCCGAGGGCGCGAACAGGGTCGCGGTGAACCTGCTCGAAGAGAAGGTCCGCGCGGAAACCTACGCCGATTCGGGCTCGGGGTGGACGCTCGACGAGGCCGGCGTCGAGCACGAGGGGGCCGAGCGCCTCGCGGTCACGGAACCCGGCGTCGGTGACGCCACCGAAACCGAGAGGTGGGACCGCGACGGACCCGCTCGGGACGGCGACGCGAGCGCGTGGGGCGACGAGGACAGCGAGCCGTGGGTCGACGAGCGCGCGCGAGACGACCAATCGCTCGACGACGGAGAGCCGTAGAAGAGCCGGGAGCGCCGGTCAGGCGCTCTTTTTCTCGGGCGACTCGCCCTGCGGGTGGTAGTCCCAGAACCCGCCGGCGCGCATCCCGGCACCTACCGCCTTGTGGAAGTCGACGATGGTCTCGAACTCCTCGCCCTCGACGTACTCGAAGACGTCCGCGACGCTGACCACGCGCCCGGAGTTGATGCGCAGCGGCTCGTCGGCGTGTTCCTCGACGAACTCCTGTTTGGCCAGCGGGAAGTCCTCGTCCTCGTCGAGTCGCTTGGCGAGGATCGCCATGCCGTACTTGCGTCCGCCTTCGCTGCCCTCCTCGCCGTCTGGGTCGTGGGGCCAGTCCATACCCGAAGCGTCGGACGGGTGGAGCAAAAGGATTTCTCCTCGCGGTCGGCCAGCACGGTGCAGTGGCGTGTGGTCGCGGTTGCGGTGCTGTCCGTGTGCTCGCGGCGTGGTTGCGGTCTCATATGCTCGAGCAACAGCTCGCGGCCTCGTTGCTGTCCTCGGCAGTATCACTCGGTTCAGGACGGTCGTTCGATTCGAGGTCGAACTGACAGACGAGCTGCTCGACCCGTCGCTCGCGTCAGAACGACGGTGGGATTGGGATTTGAACCGGAGCCAGACGGCCCGGGATGCTCGCTTCGCTCGCGGCGTTGCCGGTCGCATTTCGAGGCCCCTGGCCTCGCTCGCTGCGCGTCCGGGCTGCGACTGGCAGGGCTCAAATCCCAATCGGAACCGCATTGCTCCGCACCATGACGCGAGTACACGAGGTACTCGCCATTTGTTCGTCGCAGAAGCGGTGGGATTGGGATTTGAACCCAAGAGGCCTTCCGGCCACCTGCTTTCAAGGCAGGCGCAATAGGCCGCTCTGCCATCCCACCGCGCCCGATGCTTGGCCGCGACTCGTCTAAGAACTGTCGGTCTCGATTCGGATTGCCAACCAGCTAAAAGAAGGCGGCACCGCGAGTCAGTTCGTGCGGTGAAGCGTCGGCTCGCCGTCCCCGTCGGGCCGGACGCACAGGCCCCACTCCCGAATCAGTTCGGCGGTGTGTTCGGGCACGGCCAGCCCGGCCGAAATCCGGGCGTCGAGCACCGCGACCAGCGACGCCAGCTCCGGGCCGGTCCCGACGCGGGGCGCTGACGGGAGCAACGCGACCGAGTGGCCCGCGTCGGCCGCGCGCGTCGCCAGCGTCTCGACCTCGGGGACCGCGAACGCGTCCTCGAAGTCGACGGTGTCGGTGAAGCCCGCGTAGTAGGTGCCCCCGCGCTCGCTCGGGCCGAGCACCACCTCGTTGGTCCGGAGCTTCATCGCGGCGCTGTCGACCTCCTTGCGAGTCATGCTCGGCGCGGTGCCGGGGACGACAGCGGCCGAACGAACGCCCTCCTCGTCGAGCAGGTGCGTGACGGTGTTGCCCGCCCGCGCGGCACGGTCGGAGCCGACCTGCACCTCGAAGCGGGCCGCCTCGGGGTCGTCGAGCGCGTCGGCCGCGAGCGCGCGGACCGCGGCTTGGGCGCTCTCCTCCTGGCGGTACGCTTCCGGGAGGCGGTCGTCGGGGCGGTAGTTGACCAGCAGGTCGCCCCCGCTGCGCTCGACCGCGCGGAGCGTGTCCTTCAGCGACGCGGCGTAGAGGTCGGCCGCCTCCGATTCCGAGAGCGGCGACGACGCGGGGAGCTTCGGGACGACGAGCCCCGGCCGCGGCGGGTCGGCGAGGACCGCGATGACTGTCATGCCCGGACCTCGGGCGGCGCGACCCTTGAAGGTTTTACTCCTGGGTGCTCACGGTCCGGGTATGAATCGCCTCACGCCACTCGCTGCACTCGCAGTCGGCGCGACCGCCGCCGGCGCTGTCGGGTCGTTCGTCGGCCTCGCCCGAGCGGTCGCCGGAAACGCCGCCGCGCTCGCGACGGTCGGCCTCGTCGCGCTCGTCGTCGTCAGTCTGGGCGGACTCGGCTCCGCGCCGTCCCGCGCGCTGTCGACGCCTTACTGGGGACGATAACCGCCACGCGGCGAGGCGGTTGGGTCGACGTAACCTGCTCACGTCGGCGTTGCCGGAGCTATAAGAGCGTCTCCGACCAAACGACGGGCGTGATAGACGACAGAGCGTCCGGCGAACTGCGTGCCAAGCGACCGCGCCGAACCGAACGACCATGGACTCGAACGTAGACGCGCTCCCGGCCGAGACTCGAATCGGACGAACCGCCCTCGGGGCGTCGAATCTCGGGGAGATGGTCGAGTTCTACCGGGACGTGGTCGGACTCGGCGTCCTCGACCGCACCGACGCGACGGCGGTCCTCGGCGTCGACGGGACCCCGTTGCTCGTGCTGGACCGCGACTCGGACGCAGGCCGGCGAGACCCGTCGCGGGCGGGGCTGTTCCACACCGCGTTCAGGGTCCCCTCGCGTGGTGCGCTGGGCGACGCCCTGGCTCGGATTCGGGACCGCGCGCGACTCGACGGCGCGTCCGACCACGGCGTCAGCGAGGCGCTGTACCTCACCGACCCGGAGGGAAACGGCGTCGAAATCTACCGGGACTTCCCGCGAGCGGAGTGGCCCCGGAGCGCCGACGGGGGCGTCCGCATGGGCACGTACCGCCTCCACCTCGACCCGCTGGCGGCCGCTGCCACGGGCGAGTCGGCCGCGCCGCCCGGAACCGACGTGGGTCACGTCCACCTCGAAGTGACCTCGCTCGACGCGTTCGAGGAGTTTTACGTCGACCGCCTCGGGTTCGAGCGGCAGGCGGCGGTGCCCGACGCCCTGTTCGTGTCCGCCGGCGGCTATCACCACCACGTCGGCGCGAACACGTGGAACGGTCGCTCGGAACCGACCGGCGACGGTGGGCTGTCGTGGTTCGAGGTCGTCGTCCCGCAAGCGCGGGCGCTCGACGCGATACGGGACCGGCTCTCGGCGAGCCAGTACGCGATGGCCGAGACCGACGACGGCGTCGCCGTCACGGGACCGGACGACATCGAAGTCCGATTTCGGGTCGAGACGTAGCGTCCGCGCAGTAGACGTAGTTTCCGCGTGGCGGTTTCTCGCCGGCGCTTCCGACGCCAACGTTCGCTACCGACCCCGCCGCCCCTTGGTCTGTCGATAATCCCGGTCCATCAGGTCGAGGAAGTGGTCGACGAACGCCTCGCGCTCGTCGTCGGTCGCCTCTCGCGGGTCGGCCATCGGCACGATTTCGAACCCCCGGCCCCGAATCGTGGTGGCGTGGTCGTCAGTCGCGTCGAACGCCTCGGCCGGCGCGGTGGTGTACTCGGCCGCGAGCTCGGTCAGCGCGCGCCCGCCCACCGGGACCAGTATCTCGGGATTTATCATCCGAATCTCGGCGTTGAGGTAGGGTTCGCAGGTCCGGACCTCCTCGTCGGTCGGCGACCGCTCGGGGTGGCGACACCGCGCGAGATAGGTCACGAACGCGTTTTCGAGTTCGGGGTCGGCGGCGCTGGGCAGCGAGTTGTTGAGCCCGAGTTGACCCAGCACGTGCTGGAGCGCCTCCCCGCGCTCGTCGCCGGTGAACGGGACGCCGGTCCGGTCGGCTCCCTCGCCGGGCGCTTCGCCGACGAACAGGAAGTCCGCGCCCACGTCGCCGTAGCCGTGGACGACCTGCTCGCGGGCGTCACACAGCGCCGGGCAGTTCCGGCAGTCGGCGTCCATCCCGAACGGGTTCGAGCGGGTCTGCTGGTTCGCGTCCATCGTCGGGAGCGTGGGGGCCGCGCGGTAAAAACCGGTCGGGAGTCACTCCTCGGCCACGGGGCAGTCGCCCCTCGCCGGGCGGTCTCGTTCGACCGTCCGACCGAGGTAGGGCTCGACTCGCTCGAAGTGCTCGCCGCGAGCGACGCGTTCGCGGTCGTAGGCGGCGAGTCCGAGCGCGGCCAGTTTCGGCAGGTGGACGTCGATGAGCGAGGCGAGGACCCGGTCGCGGTCGACCCGCGTGCGGGCGGCCACCCGGTCGGCGAGGTCGTCGACCGGCAACGGTCCCTCGTCGGCCAGGACCGCGAGCACGCCCCGCCGCCGCCTGTCCGACATCGCCTCGAAGCAGTCGCCGACCGACGGCGTCGCGGCGGTCTCGGCCTCGTTGTCGACGCACTCGATTACGGTGTCGAACAGCGACGCGACCTCGCGGACGACCGTCCGGTCGTGGGCCGTGGGGGCGAGACAGACGTAGCCCACCGCGTCGCGAGCGTCGAGCGCGCGCCGGAACGTCCGGAGGAACTCGACGCCGCGCTCGACGCCGAGGTCGTCGACCACCGCCGTCGCCGAGTCGACGTACGCAACGGTCCGTCCTTCGTCGGGCCACGCGTCGAGATAGCCGGTCGCGGCGTCGCGTATCTCCTCGGCGTCGGTCGGGTCGGCGACGCCGCGTACCGGCCTCCGGGACGCGACGTCGACCGCACTCGTCGACCGCATCACCTCGCCGACGCTGACGACCCCGACGTTCCGGGGACGGCGGTCGATTCGCTCGCCCCACCGCCGGAGAAATCTGGTGGACTGCTCGTGGGTGACCGCGAGGACGTCGTTCGGTCCGTCGGCCGGGAGCAGGTCGAACAGGGGCTCGAACTCCCGGGCCCCGTCCGACGTCCGCCGCAGGACGAGCGTGTGCGGGTTGCCCGCGACGCTGGTCCGCACCAGTCTGGTGTCTTGCACGCTTTCGCCCCCCTACTCGGCGTCTCCGACCGTCTCGTCTACGATTCGGACGTTCCCGTCGCTGCGGACCAGCACGTCCAGTCCGCACACGCGGAAGCTCACCTGCGCGTCGCCCTCGTCGTCGGCGAAGAGGGCGTCGAGGGCGTCCGGGTCGACGCGCTCGGACAGCGGGATGACCGTGTTGGTCGGGTCGATTCCGGCGACCTCCGCTATCGCTTCGATGACCGTGTCGCTGACCGTGGCCGGCCCGTCGGCGTCGTGGGTCGCCCGGTAGACGCCCTGTCGGTCGGACGCCTCCGTGAGTCCCGAACTGTCGGCGATGTCGTTTCCGGTGTTGCTTTTGGACACGTTTCCCGACCTCACGCAATGTTCGGCCCGTAAATGTAATAAATTTACGGCGAATTCGAGCGCGGTCGGCGGGGCGGCCCGAACCGACGACGTAACGGGGCGTTACGCGGTTCCCGGCGGTCGAGAACCGTGGGGCGGCCGCGCCATTTAATCCGCTCGCCGGGTTGCGTTCAGTGGGGGTTTCATGACCGAGCACACGTCTCGCCGCCGCTTTCTGAAGGCGGCGGCAGCGACTGGCGCACTGGCGGGACTGAACGCGACCGTCCTCGCACAGGACGGCGGCGCGGGCGAGCAACTCGTCGTCCTCGACGGCCTGACGCCGGGCTGGCTCGCGTATCGGCTGCCCGGCGGAGCGGAGGCGACCGGGACGGACCAGAACCCGGCGCTCTCGCTACAGGAGGGGACGACCTACACCCTCGTCTGGGTGAACGGGGACGGACAGCCGCACAACTTCGCCATTCAGGACGAACAGGGCGAGAACCTCGAGGTCCTCCGACCACTCGGCATCGACCGGGACACGTACCAGCAGATAAACGGGACCGGGGCGAACGAGAGCGTCTCGCTCGACGTCTCCGAGGGCAACGTCACCGGCGTCTCGGCGGGCAACGAGTCCGGCGGTATGGCCGGTAACGGCACCACGGTCGGCGGGGACGGCGAGTTAGTCGCCCAGACCGAGATTATCAGCGAGGAGGGGGCCGTACAGGCAGTTCAGTTCACCGCGTCGGCCGAGATGGCCAGCTACATCTGTCTCGTCCACCCGAACACGATGGTCGGCGACGTGACGGTCGAGTCGGGCGGCGGTGCCGGGAACGACAGTTCGTAGCTACTCGCCGGGCTCGTTTTTCGGGCTACTCGGGTGGTAGTCGGTGTCGTACTCGCCCGGGCGGTCGTCGGCGCGGTCGGGGTTGAGTCGCCCGCCCAGCAGCATGAAGTCGACCAGCGTCAGCGCCAGCATCGCCTCGACGACGGGGACGCCACGGGGCGGCAGGACGGGGTCGTGGCGACCGATGACCCGCTCTTCGGTCTCCTCGCCGGTCTCCCAGTCGACGGTGGTCTGGGGCTTGGGAATCGAGGTGGGCGCGTGGAGCGTGACCTCGCCGTAGATGGGTTCGCCCGTCGTGATGCCGCCCTGTAGCCCGCCGTGGTCGTTCTCGACGGGTTTCGGGTCGCCGTCCTCGCCGAACTCCCACTCGTCGTTGCGCTCGCTGCCGGCGTACTCGCGGGCGTCGCGGCCGAGTCCGAACTCGAACGCGGTCGAGGCGGGCACGCTCAGCATCGCCTGTCCGAGTCGGGCTTCCACCGAATCGAATCGCGGCGCGCCCAGCCCGCGCGGGACGCCCCGCGCCTCGAAGTAGATGGAGCCGCCGATGGAGTCGCCGTCGTCCTGATACTCGTCGATTCGTTCGCGCATCTTCTCGGCGGTCTCGGGGTGGGCACACCGCACCTCGTTGTCGTCGGCGCGGTCCCGGATCCGCTCGAAGGGGACCTCGGGCGCTTCGACGTCGCCGATCTGGTTGACGTGAGCCGCGAGTTCGACGCCCTCCTCGGCGAGCAGTTTCTTCGCGATGGCTCCGGCCGCGACCCAGTTGACCGTCTCGCGCGCGGACGAGCGCCCGCCGCCGCCCCAGTTGCGCGTGCCGAACTTCGCCGAGTAGGTGAAGTCACCGTGGCTGGGCCGGGGCGCGGTGACGAACGGTTCGTACTTGCCCGAGCGGGCGTCCTTGTTCTCGATGACCATCCCGATGGGCGTGCCGGTGGTGTAGCCGTCCTGCAGGCCGGACTTGATGGAGACGTGGTCGGGTTCGCCCCGACTCGTGGTTATCATCGACTGGCCGGGCTTGCGCCGGTCGAGTTCGCGCTGGACGTCGTCCTCGGAGAGTTCGAGCCCCGCCGGACAGCCCGAGACGGTGACCCCCATCGCCTCGCCGTGGCTCTCGCCGAACGTGGTGACCTGGAACAGGCGTCCGAAGCTGTTGCCGTTCATTAGGCGTGTGTTCAGGGCGGCCCTATTTGAGCCTTTCAGAAGGTGCAAGTGGTCTAGGCGACTGGACGCCGGCTTCGGACGGGAACGGCGAATCGAACGGAAGCTGGTTCGGCACGCCAGTCCGTCTTTCCGATTCGGTGCGCGTTTGTCTGGTTTTCCGGTTGGGCGCGCGTTTGTCTGAGTTTCCGGTTCGGCGCGCGCTGGCGCGACCCTCGTGGTCGCGCCAACTCGTGCGAGGGACGAGCGAAGCGAGGAGGCTGGGGAGGCGTGAGGTTGCGGCGCGGTGGCGGTTGCGGTGCTGTGCGGTCGCGGCGCGGTCACTCATTTGTCGAGGCAGAAGCTAGCTCGAATACGCTCGAATCAGACGAGGATGCCGTCAGAAAGCTAGCTTCTGCCGAGGCCTATGAGTACCCGCACCGCACCCGCACCGCAACGGCAGGCCTCACGCCTCCCCAGCCTCGGGGCGCACGAGAGCGCCCCTCCCTCGC
Source organism: Halorussus halobius (assembly GCF_004765805.1). Lineage (GTDB taxonomy): Archaea > Halobacteriota > Halobacteria > Halobacteriales > Haladaptataceae > Halorussus > Halorussus halobius. The sequence continues at coordinate 89,014 of NZ_SBIU01000008.1, forward strand.
GCGCTTGGGCGCGGCCACTCCGGGCCGCGCCAGCACGCGCCGAAACTGCAGACCGAACGCCGAAACCGCAGACCGAACGCCGAAACCGCAGACCGAACGCCGAAACCGCAGACCGAACGCCGAAACCGCAGACCGAACGCCGAAACCGCAGACCAATCCCGAAACCACGTCTCACAGATCAATCCCGAAAGCGCTCGTCCGAATCCACGCCCTCCACAAAGCACGAACACCAGAACTTCACCTCACCGGTCCACGGTCGCGCCGAGGTCGTAGAGTACGTCGAAGAAGGTCGGAAACGACACGTCGACGTGTTCGCCGCCCGAGATTACGGTCGGCCCCGAACACGCCAGCGCCGCGACCGACAGCGCCATCACGATGCGGTGGTCGCCCCGACCGTCGACCGCGCCGCCCGTCAGGGTCGATTCTTCACCGACCACGGTGAGGGTGTCGGCGCTCTCGGTCGTCTCCGCGCCGAGGTTGCGAAGCTCCTCGGCCATCGCGGTCACGCGGTCGGTCTCCTTGTACCGGACGTGTTCGCAGTTGACGATGCGGGTCTCGCCGTCCGCCACGGCACCGAGCGCCGCGACGGTCGGCAGCAGGTCGGGCGTGTCGCCCACGTCGACCTCGACGCCCGAGAGGGCTGAGCGCCGGACCGTCAGCACGCCGTCGTCGCGGTTCCAGTCCACGTCCGCACCCATCCGGTCGAGGACGCCGACGATTTTGCTGTCGCCCTGCGCGCTCGGGTACGCACCGCGCACCCGGACCGCCTCGGACCCCTCGGCCGCAATCGCGCCCGCCGCGAGCAGGTACGAGATGGACGAGAAGTCGCCCGGGACGTGGTACTCGCCGTCCGTCGGTTCGTAGAACTGGCCGCCTTCGACGCGGTACACCCCGCCGCCGTCTTCACGACGCTTCCCGGCCTCGACGCCGAACTCGTCGAGCAGTTCGAGGGTGATGTCGACGTACGGCGCGGACTTGAGTTCGGTTTCGAGCGCCACGTCGATTCCCTCGTCGGTGACCGCGCCCGCCATCAGCAGGGCGGTGACGAACTGCGAGGAGACGTCGCCGGGCATCGAGACGCGCCCGCCCGAGGTGGGCCCCTCGATTACGAGGGGAGCCTGTCCGTTCTTGCGCGTGCTTTCGGCCCGCCCGCCGAGGTCCTCGATGGCCGAGAGCAGCGGGCCGTGCGGGCGCGAGCGAAGCGAACTGTCGCCCGTCAGGACCGTCCCGCCGTCGGCGAGCGCGGCGGTCGCGGTCGCCAGTCGCATCGTCGTCCCGCTGTTCGCGCAGTCGATAACGTCGCCGGGGACCTCCGGCCGGCCGTCGAAGCCGTCGACGTCGAGGCGGTCCGATTCGCGGGTTACCTCCCCGCCGAAGGCTTCGACCGCTCGCATCGTGGCCTTCGTGTCGGCGCTCACGAGCGGGTCGTACACCAGCGCGCCGCCCGAGAAGCCGGCGGCGAGGATGGCCCGGTGGGTGTAGCTCTTCGAGGACGGGGCGCGTGCGGTCCCCGAGAGCGTCGATGGCGATATCTCTACGTCCATGGGTCGGGCGAGGGCGTGGGGGCGTATCAGGCTACCGGAGCGGGCGAATCTCGTCGAGGGGGTGTTCGGCTACGGAGCGAGAACTCGGTCGCGGTACGCCAAACAGTACCGGCGGGGGTAGCTTCATTTTCCACGTCGGCGCGCGCTGGCGTCTTGCCGAACGACGTGCGGCACGGCTCGTGGGAGCTTGCCTCCGACGGTGGCGAGCGCGCCGAGGGCTTTAGAGGACCTAGTTGCGGCTCTCGTGTCTGAGAGCAGGCCGAGCGACGACGACACTGTACAGCAGCACGAGGAGGCTGAGTCCGACGACCCCGAACCGAATCGCGGTCGACGGGCGCGTGGAGCCGGAGTCGTTTCGTCCTGTCGACATATCCGGCGGGGCGCGGCCCCGGCCCGAATAGCTTCGGTTCGCGTCGAGTCGGCGACGACGCCAGTCGGGCCCGCGCCCGTCACTCGCCGGGGAGATACACCCGGCCCCGGAAGGAGGCCACCGGGTCGTCGGCCTCGTCGGTCACCGCCACGCGATACGAGGCGGTCCGGCCGCGCTCGTGGACGCGCTCGGCCTCGGCGGTCAGGGTGTCGCCCACCTCGACCGCCTCGAAGTACGAGATGTTGGTCTCCAACGCGAGCGCGGCGTCGCCCTCGGCGTTCGAGGCGGCAGCGAACGCCGCGTCGGCCAGCGAGTAGAGCGCGCCGCCGTGGGGCGTCCCGTGGAAGTTCAGCAGGTCCTCGGTGACGGTCAGCTCGGTCCGAGCGCGGCCCGGCCCGAGGTCGACGAGTTCGATGCCGAGCTTGGCGGCGAAGGGGTCGGCGGCGATGCGTTCGCGGCGGTCGTCGGGAATCTCGGTCATAGGGACCGATTAGCGCGACGGCTATTTATAGCCGGCCGGGTCGGTACTCCCCCGACCGCCCCGGAGCGGAGCGACCGCGTCGTCGAGCGCAGTCGCGTCGCCTCGACCACGCCTTCGCACTCGCCCGTCCGCGGGCCGACTACGCCTGCTTTCGAGCGTACAGGAACACCGCGACCGCGACGACGAACCAGAGCAACGCCCCGACCCGGACGGCGAACGACGCGCGCGCGCCCCACGTCGGCAGCGAGACGCCCGAGAACAGCGCCAGCAGGGCGACTACCGGGCCGCCGCCGGCGACCGTGAGCACGAAGGTCGTCTGCATCACCCACGCGTAGTCGACGCCCTCCGGGTCGTAGGTCTCGACTGGTTCGGGCACGCTTCGAGGTCGTGGGCCTCGGAGCTTAAACGTTGCAGTCTCGGCCGTGCGTCGGTGGGACACGGGAAAGAGTGGACTTCGCCGGGTCGAGGACGGCTGCGGGGTCCCCGGGAACGGGGCAACCGGGAAGACGCGGGGCGGTTCGGCGCTCGAAACGGACGCCCGCGACGTGAGCCTACGCACCCACTTCGTCCAGGAACTCCCGGAGCGCGGCGTTGAACGCCTCGGGCTCCTCCAGCATGGCGAGGTGAGCGGCGTCGGGAATCTCCCGGTATCGGCCGTCCGGAATCCCGTCGGCCAGCCGCTCGTGGTAGTCCGGGGGCGTCAGCTTGTCGTGCTCGCCGACCACCGCCAGAGTCGGCACCGATATCTCGTCGAGCCGGTCGCGCACGTCGAACCTGTGGGAGGTCTCGAAGTCCCGGCGGGTGACCGCCTGTCCCACCTCGCGCATCGTCTCGGTCGAGAGCCGGCGATAGCGGGCGTCGGCGTCGTGGAACAGCCGGTCCGGCCCGTGGAGGAACTCGACCGCGCGGTCGAACTCCTCGGCCAGCCAGCGCCGGAGGTCGGCCAGCACCGGGAGCTTCGGGCCGGTTCCGGCGAGCACGAGCGCGTCGAGTGCGTGGTCGCGTTCGAGCGCGAGCTGGAGCGCGACCGCGCCCCCGAGCGAGTTGCCGACGACTACGCCGGCGTCGGTCTCGGCGGCGACCGCGAGCACGTCGTCGGCGTACGCCGAGAGGGTCTCCCAGCCGGCGGTGGCGTCGACGTCCTCGGAGTCGCCGTGCCCGCTCAGGTCGAGCGCGACGACCGGCCGCTCGCGCGCGAATCGCCCCAGTTGCGCCTTCCACACCTCGTGGGTGCCGCCCGAGCCGTGGACGAACAGTACCGGCGTCCCCTCGCCCCCGCGGTCGGCGACGCGGTAGGTCGTCGTCCGACCGTGGTGTGTGACCTCGTTCATGGGGACCGATTCGTCGGGCCGGACCAAAAAGCTCCCGTCGCGACGCGGGGGCGAACTGCAATTCGACCGATTCAGTTGCTTCCCGTCGTAGTACGGCGGTTATGTCGCAGAAAGACTTAAGTATAGAAAGGACTAACTCGAAGTTAGGAAGAATGACTCTCAAGCACATCGAAGAACGCGACGACGTGTTCGCACGCCGGTACGAGTACGACGACGGCGAGATTCTGGCCGCCGACCTCGGGGTCGGGAGCGAGGCGTCCGTGGACGTCCTCGGCGAGGAGGCCATCGTCGTGGTCGAGGACGGCGACGAGACCCGCCAACTCGAGCTCCAACTCCCCGAGGGTGAGGCGGAAGCGTTTATCACCAACGGGGTCCTCAGTATCGAGGTGGGACAATGAAGCTCACCGTCAAGCCGTTGAAGCAGAAGGACGCCGGTCGCGGACTGGCCGCCATCGATCGCCAGTCCATGCACGAACTCGGCGTCGAGAACGGTGACTACGTGGTCATCGAGGGGAACAATCAGGGCCGAGCGGTCGCCCGCGTGTGGCCCGGCTACCCCGAGGACGAGGGACGCGGGGTCGTCCGAATCGACGGCCAGCTCCGCCAGGAGGCGGGCGTCGGCATCGACGACAGGGTCACCATCGAGCCCGCCGACGTCAAGCCCGCCAGCTCGGTCACCATCGCGCTCCCGCAGAACCTCCAGATTCGGGGCGACATCACGCCCCACGTCCGGGACAAGCTCAGCGGACAGGCCATCACGAAGGGGCAAAACGTGCCCTTCGGCTTCGGCCTGATGGGGATGCGCTCGGGCCAGTCCATCCCGCTCAAAGTCGCCAGCACCGACCCGGAGGGGACGGTCGTGGTGACCGACTCCACCGAGATAAACGTCAGCGAGCGCGCCGCCGAGGAGATCGCACAGGGCGGCGCGAGCGGGGGCGAGGCCACGCCCAACGTCACCTACGAGGACATCGGCGGGCTGGAGGGCGAACTCGAACAGGTCCGGGAGATGATAGAGCTCCCGATGCGCCACCCCGAACTGTTCAACCGGCTGGGCATCGAGCCGCCCAAGGGCGTGTTGCTCCACGGCCCGCCGGGCACGGGTAAGACCCTGATGGCCAAGGCCGTCGCCAACGAGATCGACGCCCACTTCCAGACCATCTCGGGCCCCGAGATCATGTCGAAGTACTACGGGGAGTCCGAGGAGAAGCTCCGGGAGGTCTTCGACGAGGCCACCGAGAACGCCCCGGCCATCGTGTTCATCGACGAACTCGACTCCATCGCGCCCAAGCGCGAGGAGGCCGGCGGCGACGTCGAGCGCCGCGTCGTGGCGCAACTGCTCAGCCTGATGGACGGGCTCGAATCCCGGGGCGAGGTGACGGTCATCGCCGCGACCAACCGCGTCGACGCCATCGACCCCGCGCTCCGCCGGCCCGGCCGGTTCGACCGCGAGATCGACATCGGCGTCCCCGACCGCGACGGCCGCCTCGAAATCATGCAGGTCCACACGCGGGGCATGCCGATGGCCGACGGCATCGACCTCGAAGAGTACGCCGACAGCACCCACGGGTTCGTGGGTGCCGACCTCGAATCGCTGGCCAAGGAGTCGGCGATGAACGCCCTGCGGCGCATCCGGCCCCAGATAGACCTCGAATCCGACGAGATTCCGGCCGACGTGCTCGACTCCTTGCAGGTCACCGAGCGCGACTTCAAGGAGGCGCTCAAGGGCATCGAGCCCTCCGCGCTCCGCGAGGTGTTCGTCGAGGTCCCCGACGTGACGTGGGACCGGGTCGGCGGGCTCGAGGATACCAAAGAGCGGCTGCGCGAGACCATCCAGTGGCCGCTCGACTACCCCGAGGTGTTCGACGCGCTCGACATGCAGGCCGCCAAGGGCGTGTTGCTGTACGGCCCGCCCGGCACGGGCAAGACCCTGATGGCCAAGGCCGTCGCCAACGAGAGCGACAGCAACTTCATCTCGATCAAGGGTCCCGAGCTCCTCAGCAAGTGGGTCGGCGAGTCCGAGAAGGGCGTCCGCGAGGTGTTCAGCAAGGCCCGGGAGAACGCCCCGACCGTGGTGTTCTTCGACGAGATAGACTCCATCGCGGGCGAGCGCGGTCGCGGCTCCGGCGGCGGGTCGGAGGTCGGCGAGCGCGTGGTCTCCCAGCTGCTGACGGAACTCGACGGGCTCGAAGAGCTCGAAGACGTCGTGGTCGTGGCCACCTCGAACCGGCCCGACCTCATCGACAGCGCACTCCTGCGGCCCGGCCGGCTGGACCGTCACGTCCACGTGCCCGTGCCCGACGAGGACGCGCGCAAGGCCATCTTCGAGGTCCACACCCGCGACAAGCCTCTGGCCGACGACGTGGACCTCGACTGGCTCGCCGGCGAGACGGAGGGCTACGTCGGTGCCGACGTCGAGGCGGTCGCCCGCGAGGCGTCGATGGCCGCCAGCCGGGAGTTCATCACCAGCGTCGACCCCGAGGACATCGGCGAGAGCGTCGGCAACGTCCGCATCAGCAGGGAGCACTTCGAGCAGGCGCTCGACGAGGTCGTCCCGAGCGTCGACCAGGAGACCATCGAGCACTACGAGGAGATCGAAGAGCAGTTCGACACGACCGACCCCGAGTCGGAGGGCGAGCAGCTGGGCCGGACGTTCCAGTAGAACCGTTTGCTGCGGGCGGCCCACGAACGCACCACCCTCACAGAGCGGTCGTGAAACACACGGGGCTCCGCCCGCCGGTCGCTTCGCTCCGGACGTCGCTTGGCCCGCTCGCTCGCCGCTGCGCGCTGCGTAGCGGCGAGCGAGCGGGAATCGCGGTGTACTCCGATTGAACGTCCCACCGAGCGCTACCGCTCGATTTTTCCGAACCCGACCCCCAGTCGCTACTCCAGCTTCTCGGCCGCGCCCCGTTCGACCAGCGGCTCGGCGTTCGCCGCCGGCAGGGTCACGACGTCCTCGCTGGCGAGGTCGTAGGTGCGCTCGTCCACGCCGAATATCTCGCCCACGTCGTCTGTGACCCGGACGGTCGTGCGCTCGGCGAGGCCGGCGAGCGGGTCGGTCGCGTCGGCCGCGTCGTCGGCTCCTGCGCCGGCCGACGGCGCGACCTCCTCGCCCGAGTCCGCCCCGTCGCCGGCCGGGGAACCGTCGGCCGCCCCGTCACCGACGACCGCGCCGGCCTCCGCGCTCGGGCGCGCCGACTCGGACGCGCCAGTCGCGTTCGAGGCCGCCGCCCCGGCCGAGTCGGAGCCGACCGGCGGCCCGTCGCCGCCCATCACGTCCGCCGGGCTCACGTCCGGCGCGCCCGCGTCCTCGGTGGCGGGCGGGCTCCCGGCGTCGCCCGCCGCCGGAGCGGTTCGGGCGTCACCGCTCGCCGGGTCGGTCGTCGCGGTGGCTTCCGAGCGCTCGTCCCCTTCGAGCACGTCGAGGACCGACTGCTTGTTGGCGTCTATCCGCGCGACCAGCTCGTCGAACAGCTCGCGCTCCTCGGCCGTCAGCCCATCCGGGTCGCCCCCGAGGTCCATCGCGGCGAGGCTGGCGCGCTTGACCACCTTGCCGACCCGGCGCTCGTAGAGACCCTCGGCTACCGCCTCGGCGGTCTCTATCTCGTCGGTGAGCCGACGAACCTCCGGGTCGTCGATGGCCCGGCCGGCCGCGCGGTCTATCGCGCGGTCGCGGCGCTCGCGCAGGTCGGCCACGTAGTCGGCCACGTCGGCGTAGAACGACTCCCGCAGGTGCTGGAGGCTGTCCTTCGAGCGCTCCTTGCTCTGTACCGTGCGGAGTTCGTCCAAGTCCATGGTTTGTGGGTCACTCGCGTCCCTTCTCGGCCCGCCCGCTCGCCATCAGGAACACGGCGACGTATTCCGGAACCGATACGTCACCCTCCGGGAGCGTAAAGCTTTCGTCGCGAAGCGCGACCGACCCGGGGTCGGTTACCTCGACCGCCACGTCGTGACCGACGAACGTGTCGGCGACCGCGTCGACGAGCGGGTCGAACGAGTCGACGTCGTCGAGGGGAACGCGGGTGACCTCCAGCCCGGTCCCGCCGTGGAGGCTGCCCGGCAGCCGGATGAGCCGCCGGAGGTCGGTGGTGACCGGTTCGTCGATGGCGGCCGACTCGTCGGCCACGACCCGCTCGGTCGTCACCGTCGCGAGCTGGCGGATGCCCGGCCCGCCCCGTTCGAGGTTGCCGGCCGCCAGCGTCTCGTAGTCGTCCGAGACCGCACCGAGGATGGTGGTCGCCCGGCTCTCGCCGATGCGGTCGAACTCCTGCAATCGGTCGAGCGCCTCCTCCTCGGGCAGTTCGAGCAGCTCGTCGGCCAGCGCCAGCATCGCGCGGTGGACCCGGCGACCCCACCCGCCGTCGGTGTCGAGCACGCGCCGGGTCGCGGTGGTGCCCATCTCCGTGCGCTGGAGGGCGTCGAGTTCGACCCCCTCGCCCCGGACGTAGTCGACGATCTCCCGGCGGGCGTCCCGACCGAGGTCGCCGACGCCCTCGTCGCGGACGTGAACGTGGTAGCCCCGGCCGCCCGAGAAGACGGCGGTGAGGTCCTCGAACCCGAAGTCGCTCGTGAGGAAGTCGAGCAGGTCCCGAAGTTCCGCCTTCCCGCGGGCCAGCATCTCGCCGTAGGCGTCGCGCTGGGGGTCGACCCCCGACAGGTGGTCGGCGTCGATGTCGAACACGAGGTCCGACTCGCGCCACCCCTTCGCGTCCATGTCGTCCGCGCCGGGGTCGTCGTAGCGTCCGGCCGAGAAGTAGACGTGGCGCGGACGCTCGCGCCGGAGGAAATCGCCCACCTCGCCCAGTTCCAGCAGCGACTGGTGGCGGACCATCCGGGTAGAGCCGTCGGTCCACGGGATGTACCCCCACTCGCGCGCGTCGGCCTCGGGCGGAAGCGGGAGGTCGGCCCGGCGTTCCCGGGTCGAGTCGCCGGACCCGGCGTCCCGCGTCTCCCGCCGGTAGTGGTCGCGGAACCGGCCCCGGAGGTACGCTCGGGTTCGCTCTTCCATCGCCTCGAACTGACGCGGCCGCAGGGATAAATCGTTGTTGGAACCGCGCCCGTCCGTCTCGCGGCGTCGACCGGGACCGGCCATCCGACCTTTTTTCGCGGTCCGAACCCAACTCCGTCAGCATGACCGACGCGACCGACGCGCTCGAACCGGGCGAGACCGTCCGCGAGCGACTCGCCCTCCGGACCGGCGGGTCGGTGACCGTGACCGACGACCGACTGCTCGTGGCCGCCGACGGGGACCTCACGCGAATCGCACTCGAGGAGGTGGCCGAAGTCACGGTCGAGGAGTTCGACCACTGGCTCGGCGTGCTGAGCGTCGCGCTCGTCGGATACGGCCTCTACTCGGTCTCCCGAAACGTCGCGCTGGGACTCGCGTTCGTCGCGGTCGGCGCTGGGGGTTGCTACTGGACCTACCGGAAGCGCGGGAAGGCCCGCATCGAGGTGGCCGGACGCTCGCGACCAATCTCGGTGTTCCCGACCGAGACGGACGCGCTCGTCGCCGCGCTGGACCCGGCGATGGCTGCGGACGGCGACGCTTCGGGCGACGCGTAATCCCGCCCGAGCGTGGGCAGTACCGGGCTCGACAGCGTCCCAATCGACTCGGTCCGCGAGCGAGAATCGACCGCAATCCGGCTCCTACTTCACTTCCCGCTTCCGACGGACGACTGCCGCACCGACGAGCGCCGCGCTCAACCCGACGAAGACGAACGGCACGCCGGCGTCGAGACTGCCGGCGGTCGTGCCAAGGAAGTCGACCGGCTCCCCGCCGTTCAGCGGTCCGACGTACCACAGCATCAGGTACGACACCTCGAACAGCCACGACGACCGGCTCCACATCCCCGCCGCGACCGCCAGCGACGGCGCGAACAGCGCGCCGCTCGCGAGGCCGAGCAACGCGGTCACCTGCCCCGTCCCGGCGAACAACGCCACGAGACCGCTACTGACGCCGACGGCCACGACGACGCCCGCGACCCACTCGGCGAGGAGCTGTCTGACCGGATAGCTCGACGAGAGCACGAGGTCGGTCGTCCGATGCTTGACCGCCCGCGTCCCGAGGTCCGACCAGACGAACACCGGCCAGACGAACGCCAGCGGGACCAACAGCCCGCGAGCGACGTCGGGCACGCCGCTCGACGAGCCGGCGTTCGCGAGCAGTCCGACCGGGGCAACGACCAGCGCGAGGACGCCGGCGTACCACCACCAGCGCCGGCCCCGGACCGCGAGGCGAAGCTCCGCCGTCGCGAGTCGCCGAAATCCGCCGGCATTCCTGTTGTCGACCCGCGTCAGCGACAGCGAGTCGACCGACGGGGCGTCGCTCGGCTCGGCGGTCGACTCGTCGCCGCGCCCGAACGCAGGTAACAGGGCCGTCACTCGCGACCAGCGGCCGGATTCGCTCGACTCGGTCCGCGACCGGGGTCGCTCCAACGGTATCGCGGCCGCAAGCAGGACGGCGACTGCGGGCACCGCGAGCGCCGCCCGCTGGACGTATATCCACAGCGGCCACGCCCGTCCGTCGTAGCGGAAGGTCAGTTCGTCGCCGGTCAGCGTCCCGAACGACGGGAGCACCCCCGCCGCGTCGGGAGCCGCCTGGAAGAGTGCGTCCGCAGTCAGCGCGTAGACGGCGAGGTGCCCCACGACGTCGGCCGCTCGGACCGCCGCCGGTAGTTCGCTCGGGAGCTGCCCCTCGGCGGCGGCGATTCCGGCGAGCGCGAACGTCGCGAGGAAGAAGTACCCGACGTTCCCGAGCGTTCCGTCCAGCCGGCCGACGCTCTCGAACAACAGCGCGACCGCTCCGACGAGCGCGGCCAGCGGAAGCCCCAGCGCGAGTATCGGGCCGACCAACGCGAGCGGTTTCGTCGGCCCGACTCCGTGGACGACGTGGTTGACGACCGTGGCGAAGCCGAGCGCGAGCAGGACGACCGCGCCGAGTCCGACGTTGCTCAGCCACTTTCCGACGAGATAGGCTCGGTCGGATATCGTGGTGCTCGCGGTCAACTGGTCGACGCCGTGGTGGCTGTCGCGGGCGACCGCTCCCTTCATCAGATAGAACCCGGCGAACAGCATCACCATCGAGGCGGTCATCCCCGCCTTCAGCCCGACGAGCGGTGCCGTGTCGACGCCGTGGACGTTCGTGAGCGAGTCGCCGTCGCTCAGCTGGTAGGCGAGTTCGATCTGGCCGACGTTGACCAGATAACCCAGATACGCCACGACCGCGAGTACCACGAGTAGCCGTCGCGAGCGCACTCGCTGGAGGAAGTCCGCTCGTGCGACGTGGTAGGTTCGGCGCACGTCACACCCCGCTCGGTTGGTCGACCGTGTCGAGGTACGCGTCTTCGAGCGTCGCCGAGACCGGCTCGGCGTCCTCGACGGGTCGCTCGTCCGCGAGCAGTCGGACGCTGACCCCGTCCGAGCGCTGGACGGTACTGCACACCTGATACTGCTCGCGAAGTTCGGTGAGGTCCGAAGGGGTCACGAGACACTCGTACACCGTCCCCGAGACCCGGTCGACGAGCGTTTCGACCGATTCGTGTGCGACCACCCGCCCGTCGTCGAGGATGGCGATCTCGTTCGCGGTCGCCTCGACGTCCGGGACGATGTGGGTCGAGAGGACGACGACCCGGTCGCTCGCGGTGTTCGTCAGCGCACTCCGCAACCGGACGCGCTCCTCGGGGTCCAACCCCACCGTGGGTTCGTCGACCACGAGGAGGTCCGGGTCGTTGAGCAGCGCCTGCGCGATGCCGACCCGCTGTCGCATCCCGCCCGAGAAGGTCTTTATCTTGCGGTCTCTGACGTGAACGAGGTTGGTCAGCGCGAGCATCTCGTCGATGCGGGCGCTGGTCGTCTCGGCGTCGAGGCCGCGCAGAGCGCCGACGTACTCGAGGAACTCCTCGAGCGTCAGGTTCGGATACGCCCCGAAGTCCTGTGGGAGATACCCCAGCACCGACCGGACGGCATCGGGCGACTCGACGATGTCGGTCCCGTTCCAGTAGGCCGCTCCGGCCGTCGGTTTCATCACCGTCGAGAGGATTCCCAGCAGCGTCGACTTGCCCGCACCGTTCGGTCCGAGAAGCCCGTGGATTCCCTCGCCGAGCTCGAGGGTGACGTCGCGGACGCCCCACGTCTCCTCGCCGTACCGCTTCCCGAGGCCCTCCGTGCGGAGTTTCACGAGCGCCCACCTCGGAGCCGCGGGGCGCTCGCGCTCGACGGCGGGCCGATGGGACGTCTATCCGCGGTTCCGGACTGCTCTGGGGCGGGGCGATGGAGGGGTGTCACGATGGGGTACTTATAAAATACATCTGATAAATATACCGGTTCGTTCATTCACGGTTCGTCACGCTTGCACGAACGACGGGTCGAGCAGTGGGCTGGCTGCCAACCAGCGTGACGCCCCTCTCACCGCAGCGGGAGCAGAAATTCGGTACTAGAGTTTAACTGCGAAGCCGGGACGAAAGGGAGCCGTGAGCTGAGAACCGCCGCGAGGGGTCGAGGCGGGAGCGCGGTGCGCCCCTCGCGGTCGACGACGCACGCGCCGCCTGCTCGCTACTCGTCCAGTCGCTCGCGCAGTAGCCCGTTCACCGAGCCGGGGTCGGCACTCCCGCCGGTCTTGGCCATCACCTGTCCGACGAGGAAGTTGAGCGCGCCGTCCTCGCCGGCGTGGTAGTCCTCGACGGCGTCAGGGTTCTCCTCGATGGCCTCGCCGACGGCACCTTCGACCTCGCCCTCGTCGGCCTTCCCCAGCCCCTCGCGCTCGATGACCGTCTCGGGGTCGTCGCCGTCGTCGAGCATCTCGCGGAGGACGACCTCCTCGGCGTTCTTGGTCGTGATCTCCCCGGTAGCGACCAGTTCGACCAGGTGCTTGAACTCGCCGAGCCGGGCTTCGACGTCGGTGATCGCCATGTCGCGGTAGTTGAGCTCGCCGAGCAGGTTGTCCGCGACCCACGTCGCGGCGAGGTCTGGGTCGTACTCGGCGGCCACGTCCTCGTAGAAGTCCGCGACCTGCTTGGTCGAGGTGAGCTTGCTCGCGGCTTCACCGCTCAGACCGTACTCCTCGCGGAACCGCTCGCGGCGGGCGTCGGGCAGTTCCGGAATCTCCAACCGCTCCTTCCAGTCGCTGACCCGCAGCGGCGGCAGGTCGGCTTCCCGGAAGTACCGGTAGTCCTTCTCGGCCTCCTTCGAGCGCATCGAGACGGTGATGCCGCGGCTCTCGTCCCAGTGGCGGGTCTCCTGGGCGACCTCCCGGCCGCGCTCGACCGCGTTCTTCTGCCGGGTCGCCTCGTAGGAGAGGGCCTTCTGTGCGCCCTTGTGGCTGGAGATGTTCTTGACCTCGGTCCGGTTCGCGGCTTCGAGCGCCTCCTCGTCGATATCGCCGTTCTCGCCGATGTCGCCGGCGTCCACGACGCTGAGGTTGGCGTCGATGCGGAGGCTCCCGTCGCGCTGGCTGTCGAACACGCCGAGGTACTCCAGGACCTCTTCGAGTTTCGCGAGAAACGCCCGGACCTCGTCGGCACTCCGGAAGTCCGGCTCGGTCACGACCTCCATCAGCGGAACGCCCGCCCGGTTGTAGTCGACCAGCGTGTAATCGGCGGCGTCGATACTTCCCCCCTCGTGCTGGAGGCTTCCCGGGTCCTCCTCGAGGTGGGCGCGCTGGATGCCCACGGTCCGGCGCTCGCCGTCGACCTCGACGGCGAGTTCGCCGTCCCGGCAGATGGGTGCGTCGTACTGGGTGATCTGGAACCCCTTGGGGAGGTCCGGGTAGAAGTAGTTCTTCCGGTGGAAGGTCGTCTCCGACGGGATGTCGGCGTCGATGGCCTTCCCGACCTTGACGGCGGATTCGACGGCCGCTTCGTTCAGCACGGGGAGCGCACCGGGCAGCCCGAGACACACCGGACAGGTGTGGGTGTTCGGCTCGTCGTCGGCCACCTCGGTCGAACACCCGCAGAAGATTTTCGTGTCCGTCTCCAGTTGTACGTGGACCTCCAGTCCTATCACGACCGCGAGGTCCGCCCGCTGGGCAGCCTGTGCAGTCATCACGGTCCCGTTGTCGGCGGGGGCGCTAAAGGCTAACGAACGGACGTTCAGCAGGGTTCATTACCCCGGGGTGAGCAAGTTCAAGAACCGTGAAGGCTCGGACCCGGTTCGGCGTGTTGATGCTGGTAGTCACGCTCGCGCTGGGCGGCGTGGTCTACGGCCAGCTCGAACTGGCGAAAGACCGTGCGATGTCCCAGGTCGAGGAGAACGTCGACCAGACAGCCGTCCAGACCGCCGACCAGATCGACGCCCAGATACGGCAGGAAACGGACTACGTCGAGTTCTACGGGTCCCAGCCTGCGGCCAGCAACTTCAATCGAAGCGACCAGTTCCTCGAACAGATTCTGACCAATCCTCGCATCCTCGCGGCACACATCGTCGCGTCGAACGGAACCGTCGTCGCATTCCGGGGCGACGTCACCCCGGAGGTGCGGCGAGCGAAACTGGGGGACGATTTCAGCAACCGGTCTTACGTCCAGCGCACTACCCGGACCGGGGACCTGTACGTGACCGACCCGTACCGCGCGAACGAGAGCGACCAGTACGTCGTGGTCGTCAGCGCGCCTATCTTCGAGGACGGGGAAATCGTCGCCGTCCTCGCGGCTGGCCTGCCGGTCGACGAGTTCACGTTCCTGCCGATGGTCCAGTCGCTGGAGACGGATACGCGCTCGGTGTCGGTCACCGCCGACGGTCGGGTGCTCTACGACTCGAACACCTCGGTCGCCGACGGGGTGGCGAGTACTGCGACCGTCGACTCCACCGGCTGGACCGTCCGCGTCACGCAGGACCGGTCGACGCTGGACGATCGGCTCCAGGAGATGGCCATCGTACAGGCGGCGAGCCTGGTGGTGGTACTGGCGCTCGTCATCGGCTTCGCCGTCTGGGAGTACAACGCCAACATCAGGCAGGCCGAGAAGCTCCTGGATGGCTTCCGTGCGCTCCGGGACGGTGATTACGACCACTCCCCGGAACTCGCGTCCGGCGAGGAGTGGCACCAGATTCGCGAGGGGTTCGACGAAATCGCGTCGTCGTTGGCCGACCGCGAAGCCGAACTCGAGGAGCGCGAGCAGCGCCTCCAGGTGTTCAACCGTGTACTCCGTCACAACCTCCGCAACGACGTCACCGTGGTCGTCAACTACGCCGAGTTCGTGGCCGAACGGACGGACGACCCCGCCATCCGGGAGGCGGCCGAGAAGATCGCGTCCCACGGCTGGGACCTCGTGGACATGAGCGAGAAGGCCAGCCGAATCGAGACGTCGATGCAGGGCGAGGACCCCGGACCGACGCCGGTCGACGTGTCGGCGGTCGCGGCCGAGGCGGCCGCGGAGGTCGATGCGGCCTACCCGGAGGCCGACGTCTCGGTCGACGTCCCCGACGAGCAGTACGCCCGTGCGACGCCCGCGTTCTCGGCCGCCGTCGAGAACGTCTGTGAGAACGCGGTCGAGCACAACAACGCCCCGGAGCCCGCGGTGTCGCTGACGGTCGAGACGGTCGTCGAGGCCGGCGCGGAGTGGGTCCGGGTCGCGGTGGCCGACGACGGACCGGGAATCCCGGAGCACGAGCGCATCGTCCTGACCGAGGGCCAAGAGACCGACCTCGAACACGGCAGCGGACTCGGCCTCTGGCTGGTGTACTGGGTGGTCGAGCGGTCCGGCGGTCGACTGTCGTTCGCCGAGAACGAACCGCGCGGGACCGTCGTCCGCATCGACCTGCTGCCGGCGACCGCCCCCGACCGCAGCGACGCGTCCGACCGGTGACGCCGGTCGGAAAAAGTAGAGAATCTTATATACGTCTGACGTACGTTTATGGTCCCTCCGTGGCCCATCACGGACATGAGCGACCAGAGTGAGCGGATCGAGGAGCTCGAGTCCGAGGTCGAGCGACTCGAAGCCACGGTGCAGGGTCTGACCGAGGAACTCGTCGAGGTCCACGACCGGCTCGAAACGCTAGAGGACGGGGAGACGCCGGAAGCGACGGAGACAGGTCGCGGTTCCGCCGAGGGGTCGCGCGTGCGCGAGGAAGAGAGCGACGAGGCTAAAGGCGACGAAGCCGACAACGAAGACGAGACGGGGGGCGATTCCGACGTCGGCGACGACATCATCGTGGCGTAACGGCCCCGCGTACGAGCACCCATGCACATCAAAAAGCTCGTCCTGGACAACTTCAAGAGCTTCGGACGCAGGACCGAGATACCGTTCTACGAGGACTTCACGACCGTCTCGGGTCCGAACGGCTCGGGCAAGAGCAACATCATCGACAGCGTGCTGTTCGCGCTCGGACTTGCCCGGACGCGGGGGATACGGGCCGAGAAGCTGACCGACCTCATCTACAACCCCGGTCACGCCGACGGCAGCGAGGAACGGAGCGGAACCCGCGAGGCCAGCGTGGAAGTCGTACTCGACAACGGCAGCGGGACCCTCGACCGGACGCAGGTCGTCAACGCCGCCGGCTCCGAGAACGTGGGCGAGGTCGACGAGATAACCATCAAGCGCCGGGTCAAGGAGACCGACGACAACTACTACTCGTACTACTACCTCAACGGCCGGTCGGTGAACCTCTCGGACATCCAGGACCTGCTGGCCCAGGCCGGCGTCACGCCCGAGGGGTACAACGTCGTCATGCAGGGCGACGTGACCGAGATAATCAACATGACGCCGTTCGAGCGCCGGGAGATAATCGACGAGATAGCCGGCGTGGCGGAGTTCGACGCCAAAAAAGAGGACGCCCTGGCGGAGTTGGAGACGGTCAAAGAGCGCATCGACGAGGCCGAGTTGCGAATCGAGGAGAAGCGCGACCGACTCGACCAGTTGGCCGACGAGCGCGAGACCGCACTGGAGTATCAGGGCCTTCGCGAGGAGAAAGCGGAGTACGAGGGCTACCTGAAGGCCGCCGAACTCGAAGAGAAGCGCGAGGACCTGTCGAACACGCGCGAGGACATCGCAGACCGCGAGGACGAACTCGCCGACCTGCAGGCCGAACTCGACGAGCGGCAGGGCAAGGTCGTCCGACTCGAGGACGAGTTGGAGGAGCTCAACGCCGAAATCGAGCGCAAGGGCGAGGACGAACAGCTCCGCATCAAAAGCGAGATAGAGGAGGTCAAAGGCGAGATATCTCGGCTCGAAGACGCGGTCGAATCGGCCGAGGAGAAGATAGCCGACGCCGAGAACGAGCGCCGCCAGGCGTTCGTGGAGATAGACCGCAAGCAGGAGGACGTCGAAGAACTGGAGAGCGACGTCCGCGACGTCAAGATAGAGAAGTCGTCGGTGAAGGCCGACCTGCAAGGCAAGCGGACCGAACTCGACGAGATCGAAGCCGAAATCGAGGCGGTCGACACCGAGTACGACGAGGTGAAGGCCGACCTCGCCGAGAAGCGCGACGAACTGGAGGAACTCAAGAGCGAGCGCAACGACCTCCAGCGCGAGCAGGACCGACTGCTCGACGAGGCCCGGCGACGGTCGAACGCCGAGAGCGAGGCGGAGACCGAACTCGACGCGGCCCGCGAGCGCATCCCCGAACTCGAAACCGAACTGGACGACCTCGAAGACGAGCTCGCGAAGGCCGAGCGCAACCGCGACCAGATCGAGGAGGTAGTCGAGGACCTCAGACGGCAGAAGCGCGAGCTACAGGACGACCTCGATTCGGTCGAGGACGAGCTACAGGCCAAACAGCAGGAGTACGCCGAACTCGAAGCCAAGGCCGACCAGGGCGGCGATTCCTCGTACGGGCGAGCGGTCTCGACCGTGCTGAACGCCGAGAAGCCGGGCGTCCACGGCACGGTGGGCCAACTCGGCGGCGTGAGCCAGCGGTACGCGACGGCGTGTGAGACGGCCGCCGGCGGGCGGCTGGCCAACGTGGTCGTCGACGACGACGGCGTGGGCCAGGACTGCATCGAGTACCTCAAGTCCCGCAACGCCGGCCGAGCGACCTTCCTGCCGCTGACCGAGATGCACGACCGGAGCCTGCCCTCGGCCCCGAGTGCGCCCGGCGTCGTCGACTTCGCGTACAACCTCGTCGACTTCGACGCCCGGTACTCGGGCGTGTTCTCGTACGTGCTGGGCGACACGCTGGTCGTCGAGGACCTCGACGTCGCCCGGGACCTCATGGGCGACTACCGGCTGGTGACGCTCGACGGCGAACTGGTCGAGAAGAGCGGCGCGATGACCGGCGGCTCGAAGTCGGGGTCCCGCTACTCCTTCTCGAAGTCGGGAAAGGGGCAACTGGAGCGAATCGCCGAGCGCATCAACGAGTTGGAGGACGAGCGCCGGTCGGTCCGCGAGGACGTCCGCGACGTCGAGGAGCGGCTCGACGACGCCCGCGACCGGAAGGGCGACGCCACCGACCAGGTGCGGTCCATCGAGGCCGACGTCGAGTCCACCGAGGCCGATCTCGAGGACGCGAACCAGGAGATAGACGACCTCGAAGCGAAACTCGACGAGCTGGCGGCCGAACGCGAGGCGGTCGACGAGCAGATGCAGGAGGTGGAGGCCGACATCGACGACCGCGAGGACGACATCGCGGCGGTCGAGGACGCCATCGCCGAGTTGGAGGCCGAACTGGAGGACTCCCGGATTCCGGAGCTCACCTCGAAGGCCGAGGACATCGAGGCCGAGATCGACCAGTACGAGGACCGCATCGACGAACTCGACGGGGAACTCAACGAGTTGCAACTGGAGAAGCAGTACGCCGAGGAGGCCATCGAGGACCTCCACGACGACATCGAGCGGGCCCAGAACCGGAAGGCCGACCAGGAGGAGCGGATAACCGACCTCGAGGGCAAGATAGCCGACCAGGAGGCGCTGCTCGAACAGAAGCGCGAGGCGGTCGCGGACCTCGAAGACGAACTCGCCGACCTCAAAGACGAACGCGCGGACGTCAAGGACGACCTCCGGGCCGCCCAGCAGGCTCGCGACGACAAGCAGTCGGAGGTCGAGTCGGTACAGAACCGGCTGGAGAGCCTGCGCCGGGCCGAGGACCGACTGGCCGAGGACGTCGCCGACCTCGAAGAGCGGGTCGGTGAGTACGAGGCCGACGAGATTCCCGACTTGGACGCGGTCGAGGACAACATCTCGCGGCTCGAACGTCAGATGGAGGCGCTCGAACCCGTGAACATGCTGGCCATCGAGGAGTACGACGACGTGAAGGCCGACCTCGACAACCTCGAAGAGCGCAAGACGGTGCTGGTCGAGGAGCGCGAGGGGATACGCGACCGCATCGAGTCGTACGAGGACCAGAAGAAGGCGACGTTCATGGACGCCTACGAGGCCATCGACGACCAGTTCGAGGACATCTTCGAGCGCCTCTCGAACGGCACGGGCGAACTCCACCTCGAAGACGAGGCCGACCCCTTCGACGGTGGCCTGACGATGAAGGCCCAGCCGGGCGACAAGCCCATCCAGCGTCTCGACGCGATGTCGGGCGGCGAGAAGAGCCTGACCGCGCTCGCCTTTATCTTCGCCATCCAGCGGTACAACCCCGCGCCGTTCTACGCGCTCGACGAGGTCGACGCCTTCCTCGACGCCGCAAACGCCGAGCGCGTGGGCGAGATGGTCGACGAACTCGCGGGCGACGCCCAGTTCGTCGTGGTGAGCCACCGGTCGGCGATGATGGAACGCTCGGAGCGCGCCATCGGCGTCACGATGCAGGGCGACAACGTCAGTACCGTGACGGGCATCCAGTTGGGCGAGGACGGCGAGGAGGAGGTGCCGGCGGATGACTAGCGAGGAGCGACGCTCCTCGGAGAACGCGAGCGGCGAAGCCGCGAGCAGCGAGGAGCGACGCGACGAAGACGGCTTCTCCCTGACCATCGCGGACCACGAGGCCGAGACGCGCGAGCGCGAGGACGACGCGACTCCCGACCCCGACGCCATTCTCGGCGAGGAACTCGACGTCGAGACCGACCCGGACGACGAGGAGGCCGAGCCGGTCGAACTCCTCGTCCAACTGGCCGAGTCCGGCGAGATAGAGCCGTGGGACATCGACATCGTGCGGGTCACCGACAAGTTCCTCGACGCGCTCGACGAGGCCGACCTCAGGACCTCCGGCCGGGCGCTGTTCTACGCCAGCGTCCTGCTCCGGATGAAGAGCGACGCCATGCTGTCCGACGACGACGAGGAGGAGCCCGAGGAGTCGTGGGACGACTGGGAGCCGGGGATGGACGCACCGATGCCCGACGACCCCGAGGGCGACCGCCCGGCCTACGACCCGGTCGCCAGTCTCGAAGCCGAGATGGACCGTCGGATGGAGCGCAAGACCGCACGGGGAACGCCCGAGACGCTCGACGAACTCGTCCGGGAGTTGCGAGAGCGCGAGCGCGATTCGTGGTGGAAGGACTCCCGGAGCTACGACACCACCGACTCGCCCAGCGGGTTCGACCGCGGTACCCAGACGCTGGACTACCGGCCCGACGACGCGATGCGGGTCGACGACGAGCCCACGGCCGACGAGACGCTGGGCAACGCCCACGACGAGGACATCGAGGCGGTCATCGACGACGTTCGCGAGGAACTGTCGACCCACTACGACGCTGGCCGCGAGGAAGTGCTGTACGCCGAAGTAGAGACGGCGGGCGGAACCCGTATCGAGACGTTCCTCGCGGTGCTGTTCCTCTCCCATCGCGGGGTCGTCACGCTGGATCAAGACGAGATGTTCGGCGACCTCTGGGTGGTGGATGCCGACGCGGAAGACGACGTGGAGACGCCGGCGATTGCGGACTAGGGACCGGTCGACTCTCGCGGCGGTCGACATTCGGATTCTCGTTTCGTCCACTCGAACCGGAGTCTCGTCTCATACACTGATGAACTTCTCGCTGGCGCGCGCGTCGCTCGCGCGCGAGGGACGAGTGAGCGGAGCGAACGAGGAGGCTGGGGAGGGGTGAGGTCCGTCGTTGCGGTTGCGGTGCGGTTTCCCTAGGTCTCGGACGTAGCTAGCTTCTCCGGTACGAAACGTCGTGTTGTGAGTGCCGAAGGAGCTAGCTACGTCCGAGACCTATGAGTATCCGCACAGCACCGCATCCGCGACCACACCGCACAGCGCGGGCCTCTCAGACCGCCCCAGCCTCGGCGGCCGCATAAACGCCGTCGGACGAACCGCGTCCGACGAGCCTGCACTCGCTTCGCTCGCGCAGACGCGACCGCCTCCTTCGCGCGCGCCAGCCGGAAAAGTCGAATTTCGCTTCGCCAGTGCCCGTCCGCGGACACTCGTTCCAGTCCGTCGTCTCAGTCCAGATACTCGCCGAGGAACAGGTCCACGCGGTCGCGGGTCGCCTCGGGAATCGAGTCGGTCGGCGTGTTTATGGTCCCCTCCAGGGCCGACCCGCAGTCACAGTCGCGCTCGTCGGGCATGTTCCGGACGGCGTGTTCGACGACCTGCTTGATGGCCTCCTCGTTGGCGGCCGCGTTCTCCAGCACCTCGCCGAGCCGGTCCTCGTTCTCGCCGTGCCACACGCCCCAGTCGGTGACGCCGGCAATCGTGGCGTAGCACATCTCGGCCTCGCGGGCGAGTTTGGCCTCCGGGATGGTGGTCATGCCGATGACGTCCCAGCCCTGCTGGCGGTAGAACTCGCTCTCGGCCCGGGTCGAGTACTGGGGGCCTTCGATGCAGACGTACGTTCCGCCCTTCTCGGCGTCGGCGTCGGTGGCCGATTCGGACGCGTCCGCGAGGTGGTCGACCATGTGGGGGCAGTACGGTTCGGCGAACTCCATGTGGACCACGACGCCGTCGCCGAAGAACGTCGAGTCGCGGTGCTTGGTCCGGTCGAACGTCTGGTCGGGTACCACGAGCGTCTGGGGCGGGAGGTCCCCGCGCAGGGTGCCGACCGCGTTGCTCGCCAATACGCGCTCGACGCCGACCTGCTTGAGCGCGTGGATGTTGGCCTTGTACGGCGCGTTGGTCGGCGTGTACTGGTGGTCCGGGCCGTGGCGGGGGAGGAACGCCACCTCCCGGCCGGCGAGTTCCCCGATGGTGACCGGTGCGCTCGGGTCGCCGAACGGCGTCGAGACGCGTTCCTCGCGGGTGTCTTCGAGCGGGAGTGCCTCGTAGATACCGCTACCGCCGATGAAACCGATCGTCATACCACACACTCCGTGAGGGGGCACTATAATGGCTACTCATTCGGCCGGGAGCCAGCGCCGACGCCGTCCGGCGGTGAGGCCGCCCAGTACCGACGTCGTCCGGGGTCGACGCCCCGTAGTGCCGAGACCGGCGCTGCTGGCTCCCCGAACAGGCGTTCGTTGGGTAAAATTCTTTAGGACCTGACTACTTGTGTCGGACGGAGGCATATAGCCTTGGAGATCTCTGACAAACTCCTGTGTCTGTTCAGTGCTGACGTGACTATCGAGGACGACTCGTACGTCGTCGAGGTACCGCGTCGAGAGATAGAGACCGGGTCGGTCGAGCCCGGCGAGACCTACCGCGTCGCGCTCATCGCCGACGACTCGGCGTCCGCGGACGCCGAGTCCGAGAGCAAGAGCAGCGGCGGTGGCGGCACGCCCTCGCAACCCCAGCCACCGGTCGAGGAGGGCGAAATCCGCTACGTGGAGGTCGAGGACATCGGCAAGCAGGGCGACGGCATCGCCCGGGTCGAGCGCGGCTACGTCATCATCGTGCCCGACGCCGAGATCGGCGAGCGCGTCAAGGTCGAGATCACGGAGGTCAAGTCCAACTTCGCGGTCGGCGAGATAATCGAAGAGGACTTCTGAGGACGACTCTCTGGTGCGGGCGCGGTCGCCGCCGGCGACCCCGCTCGCGAAACCGCTCGGCCGGACCCCGCGTCGCGGAGGCGGTTATCGCTCGGCGGGCGCGTACTCGGGCGCGCGCTCGATTATCTGGTCGACGAGCGCGGGGACCCGGGTCCAGAGCCCGTAGTAACTGTCGGGGTCGCGCTCGACCGCGACCAGCGCGGCCTTGGCGGCGTCGTTGCCGTCGCCGTCGTACGCCACCAGCCACGTCCCCGCCAACCCGTGTCGTCCGCCGTGGACGACGAACTCCTCCGAGCCGCCCGGCACGTAGTCGGCCGCCTCGAAGAGGTGGACCTCGACGCCGTGCTCGGCGATGCGCCGGTAGCCCGCCCAATGGTCGTCCATTGCGGCGAGGCGCTGCTGACCGCCCGCGTAGAGGCGACCCCGACCAGCGCGCCACGCCAGCGCCTCGACCCGATTCGAGAGCACCCGCAGTCCGGACCTGTCGTCGTAGCCCGCCAGAAAGAGGGTGTCGGTCGGCTCGAACGGCTCGGTCCCGGCCGCCACGACGTCCGTCGGGTCGCCCTCCCGGCGGGGGTGGACGAGTGCCCCGTCGACGAGCACGTCGTCGTGGAGCGCCGCGAACTCGCGGGGCCGGTCGTCGGTGAGCGTCGTCCCGACCGTCACGTCCTCGACGTCGAGGAACGCGTCGAGCGCGTCGCCGAGGTCGTCGAGGACCGACTCCGGGCAGTCGGTGTTGAACGCCGCGAGCGTCAGCCCCTCGGGGATGGCGTCGGTCGGGGCTCGTCGGTGGCCGAATGGCGCGTCGGACATGGTCGAACCACAGGCCGTTCGAGGCAGCGTTCGATAAGCGTAGCGGCCCCGCACGGCGTCGCGTTCCCCGCGAGTTCTCCCGACGACCGATGACCGTCGAGTCTCAGCGGCGACTGACCGTCGCGCGGAGCCGGGGCAGTTCCCGGGCCAGCGTCTCGCGTTTCACCAGACAGAACCCCGCGAAGATGACGAGAAACCCCGCGACCGTGGCGAGGTCGATGCCTTCGTCGAGGAACCACCAGCCCGAGAGCGCGGCGAACATCGGCGCGACGTAGGAGACGAGATTTATCTCGATGGGGCCGAGCCGTTCGAGCAGGTCGAAATAGATCAGGAAGCCGAGCGCGCTCGCCGCGACCGAGAGGTACGCCAGCGCCCAGAGCGCTTCCGGTGCCCACTCGACGGCGGCCAGCGACTCGCCGGGCCGGGCGACGCTGGCGGCGTGCATCAACAGCGCACCGAGTACCATCGACCACGCCTCCATCGTCTCCATCGGGAGGTCGGTGTCGACGCGGCGGGTGAGGACGCTCCCGAGCGCGAACGAGACGGCGGCCGCGAACACCAGTGCCTTCCCGACCACGTCGGCCGAGAGCAGGTTGCCCGCGTCGGGCGCGCTCAGCACGGCCACGCCGACGAGTCCGAGGAACAATCCGGCGATTCCCACCGGGGTCAGTCGCTCGCTCGGCAGCAGTACGCGGGCGAATCCGGTGGTGAGGACCGGGCTGAGGCTAACCACGACCGCCGCCACCGCGCTGGTGGTGTACTGCTCGCCGACGAACAGGAAGGCGTGATAGCCCGCGATGAGAAGCGCCCCGCCCACGAACACTAACCACCATTCGTCGCGCCCGCGCGGGCGTCGCCGCTCCGACGCGACTGCGACGTAGCCAAGCATCACGACGGCGGCGACGTCGTAGCGAAGCGCGGCGAACAACACGGGCGGAAAGTACTCGAGTCCGACCTTGATGGCCATGAACGCCGACCCCCACACGGCGGCGAGCGCGACGAACAGTCCGGCGTTTCGGTATCTGCTCACGGTCGTACTGCTCGCCAGTTCGGCGTCAACGTTTCGGAGTGGCGGGACGTTGCCGGTTCCGGAATCCCGGCGTCGTCGCCCGGTGGTCAGGCGTCTGTTCGGGTCGCTCGACGCTCGTCGCGGACCGCCCGGAGCACGTCCTGTCTGGCGACGATGCCGAGCAGGCGGTCGTCCTCGTCGACGACCGGGAGTCGGTTGATGTCGCGCTCGTCGTCGGCGAGCAGGTCGAGGATACGCTCGAGGTCGTCGTCGGGACCGACCGTGACCACCTCGTCGGTCATGACGGTGCTGACGGGGTCGCCGGCGTGTTTCAGCAGGTCGAGCTCGGTGTCGAGGCTGTCCCACGAGAGGTCGATGGCGTATTCGAGCGTCTCGAGGAACGGCGGGAAGCCGACCGGAATCCAGAGGGTGCGGTCGCTGGGCTGGAACAGGTTCACGAGGTCGGACTGGGTGACGATGCCGACCACGCGGTCGTCCTCGACGACCGGGAAACCGTTGAAGTCCGCGCGCGCGAGGCGGGTCAGCACCGCGCTTACGTCGTCGTCCGGGTCGGCGGTCTCGACGTCGGTCGTCATCAGGTCGCGGGCTCGCATGGTCGACCCGTGGGCGCGTCGCACCGTATCGTTTCCGGTCCGGGCGTGGGACCCGGAGGTGAACCGCTGGACTCGGGAGGGCCGAAGCGAATCAGTCGCGGTTGTGGTCGTGGCCGGCCAGCAGCGCCGCGACGTTCAGGGCGAGCAGGCCGAGGAAGGTGAGCAGTTCGGCCTGCGAGGAGATGCCGGTGAGCAGGAGCGGCACGTAGAGGAACGGCAGGGCTATCGCCGCCCAGAAGCCGGCGGCCTCGATGGGCGTCGTGAGCGCGTGTTCGCGGTAGCGGTCGTACAGGACGGCGAGTCTGGTCCGACCGCCGGCCGTCTCGCCGGCGTCGGTGCGGGACCCCACGGCGGAGTTGTTTTCGTTCTGGAGGGTGGATTCGGGCATGGACCGTTCGACCTCGACGTATCCTTGAACGGGCAACACCATATAACGGACAGAGCGTTAGCGCGAGTTCAGCACAGTTCACCGCGAACTCGCGAAAACGGCGACGTTTTACGACGTCCGCTAAAACGATTATAAAATTTATAATCGTCTCTAAGCGATTTTCCCTCGGTGATTTTACGTGTAGAAATGTCCCGGTACCGCAGTCGATGCTGGGGTAATCAGGCGTTGCCTTCCCTCGGACAAGCGCGGCGCAACGGGACCGATGCCCAGCGTGGACTCGCGAGTCGACCGTCGGGGTATCGCGGTGGTCCCACGAGCCGGAGGCTGGCAGAAGTGGTGGAGCAGTAACAAAATGCCCGGGGAGGGCTCCGAACCCTCGATCTCCGCATGACCCAGGTCGGAGGCTCGGCGGGCCTCGTGGGCATGAGGAGGCTTCCAAGGCCTGAGCGCGCCGAATCTCAGAACCCTATGAGTGCGGCGCTATGTCCAGCTAAGCCACCCGGGCTCGGTTCCTCGTAGGCGGGTGCTACTCTTTAAAGTTCTCATCTGCGCCGGGACGTCGCCGTCGCGCACGGTGGTTTCGCGTCCGTGCGAGTCGGCCACGCGAGTTCAAAACCTCTTTCATACCGCCACGCGGAGGTAGGATATGTTGATTACAGTGTCCGGCCCGCCGGGGAGCGGCAAGAGCACGACCGCCTCCAACCTGGCCGCCTCGCTGGGACTCGACCACGTCAGCGGCGGGGACATCTTCCGGGAGCTGGCCGACGAGCGCGGCCACACCCCGCTGGAGTTCAACAAGCTCGCCGAGGAGGACGACCAGATCGACCGCGACCTCGACCGACGCCTCCGGACCGTGGCGGTCGAGCGCGACGACGTAGTGCTCGAGTCGCGCCTCGCCGGGTGGCTGGCGGGCGACCGCGCCGACTTCCGGGTGTGGCTCGACGCGCCCCTCGACGTCCGGGCCGAGCGCATCGCCGACCGCGAGGACAAATCGGTCGACGAGGCCCGCGAGGAGAGCGACGCCCGCCAGCGCAGCGAAGCCGCCCGCTACGAGGAGTACTACGGCATCGACATCACCGACCTGAGCATCTACGACCTGTCGCTCAACACCGCCCGATGGGACGCCGAGGCGGTGCTGGACGTACTCGTGACCGCCGTCGAGACGTACGACCCCGCGGTCGACGAGGGCACGTACCCCGTCGCGGTCGACTACGACTTCTGAGGCTATGCTCCGAGACCCACCCGAGAAACGCTCGCCGGAGGCGCTGCTGGCGTTCGGCGTCGTCAACCTCGACAAACCGCCCGGCCCGTCGGCCCATCAGGTCGCGGGCTGGGTGCGGGACCTGGCGGCGGTCGAGCGGGCCGCCCACGCCGGGACGCTCGACCCGAAGGTCACCGGCTGTCTCCCGGTCCTGACCGGCACCGCGACCCGGCTCTCGCAGGTGTTCCTCGAAGGCGCGAAGGAGTACGTCGCGGTGCTGGAACTCCACGACGACCCGCCGTCGGACCTCGAAGCCGTGGTCCGGGAGTTCGAGGGGCCGACGTACCAGAAGCCCCCGCGAAAGAGCGCGGTCGCCCGCCGACTGCGCGTCCGGGAGATATACGACCTCGACGTGCTGGGCGTCGAGGGTCGACAGGCGTTGCTCCGCATCCGGTGTGAGAGCGGCACCTACGTCCGGAAACTGTGTCACGACCTCGGACTCGCGCTCGGCACCGGCGCGCACATGGGCGACCTCCGCCGGACCGCGACCGACCCGTTCGACGACGCGACGCTGGTGACGATGGAGGACCTCGCGGACGCGCTCGCGCGCTGGCGGGAGGGCGAGGCGCGAGACGCCTCCGCGAGGAGCCAGGAGACCCAAAGCGACGACTCGCGAGCGGACGGCCCGGACGACTGGCTGCGCGAGGTGGTCCAGCCCGCCGAGCGCGCGCTGACCCACCTTCCGAGCGTGACCGTCGCCCCGAGCGCGGCCGAACAGGTCGCCCACGGCGCGCAGGTGTACGCGCCGGGCGTCATCGAAGCCGACGACGCCGACGACGGGCAGTTGGTCGCCTGCTTCACGCCGGACGAGGCCGCAGTCTGTCTCGGCCGGATGGTCGGCGACCCGGACGCCGAGGAGGGCGTGGCCGTGGAACTCGAACGCGTGTTGGTGTGAGAGGCGAGTACTCGACATCCCCTCTCCGGTGAACTCGAAGCGGGCGAACTCCCGCGTCTGCATGCCCGAACTCGACGAGCCAGGGACGAACCCACCGGGGTTACAGGAGTGGCCGGAGGCCGAACCGTCCGACGGCCCGGTCGAGGACGACCCGTAGTGTCGCCTCTCCGGCCGTAACCGCCAGCGTGAACCCGAGGAGAATGGGCCAGACCGTCAGGTACGACGGGAGCGGGTGGAGATGAGTCCCGTACGCCCACTGGTACGCCGTCTCGCCGAGGAGCGAGAGGGTCGCCAGTGGCGGGGAGACGAGCGAGAAGCGGCCGAACAGGTACAGTGGAACGGCCGCCGTGAGGAACATCCCGACCAGCGCGTACCCGTACCCGAACACGAGCGCTCCCGGTTCCTGCGAGGCGAAGTGGACGCCCTCCGAGAACAGCCACGAGAGGACGGCGACTGCATAGCCGACGCCCCCGAGGACCGCCACGGTACGCGCGTCGCGGAGGGTGAGCGAGTACACGTCGGGTCGTTCCACCGTCATCGTCATTAACCGGTCGGTATCTCCACTGTTCGGGTCGCTCGGTCGGAACCGGAACGACGCTCGTGACGACTCGCTTGCCACGAGGCCTACCTTTTTGCCGCCGCTCCGCCACCGCCATCCCATGCAAGTCGGAACCGCCGAATCCGAACCCGGCGAACTCGTCACGGGGTGGCTCGACGCAACCGACCTCCCGACCGGAGCGCCCGAACGCCTCCCGGTCCTCGTCGCGGAGGGCGAGGACGGCGGCGAGGGACCGACGCTCTGGATTACGGCCGCCATCCACGGCAACGAGGCCACTGGCCTCGCGGTCGCACAGGACGTGATGACCGACGACCTACCGAGCGAGATTCGCGGAACGGTGGTCTGTCTCCCGACGCTCAACCCCGCCGGACTGCGCCGCAACGCCCGCACCTCCTACTACGACGACGAGGACCCCAACCGCTACTTTCCCGACGCCGACGACGAGAGCGCGCGCCCGC
This sequence comes from Halorussus halobius, assembly GCF_004765805.1. Lineage (GTDB taxonomy): Archaea > Halobacteriota > Halobacteria > Halobacteriales > Haladaptataceae > Halorussus > Halorussus halobius. The sequence continues at coordinate 117,468 of NZ_SBIU01000008.1, forward strand.
CCAGCGTCCAGCAGTTGATAGACGAGCGGATATACGAGGCGTTCGCCGATTCGGCCGACGCGCTCGTCGACCTCCACACCGCCCACGTCGGGTCGGTGCCGTTCCTCATCCGCGACAGGGTCCTGTACGGCGAGCGCCGCAGCGAGGACGAAGCCCGCGACCTCGCCGACGACCTCCAAGCGCTCGTGACGGCGTTCGGCCTGCCCGTGGTCAACGAGTACGCCGCCGAGGAGTACACCGAACAGCGTCTCCAGCGCTCGACTGCGGGCGCGGCCCTGAACGAGGCCGGCATCCCGGCGTTCACCGCGGAACTCGGCGGCCACGAAGTCGTCGAGGAGCGCGTCCGCGAGGCGGGCGTCGCGGGGCTCCGGAACGTCATGCGAGAACTCGGCGTGCTGGCCGGCGACCCCGCCTCGGACGCGGTCGGCTTCGAGCCACCCGTCGACTTCCCGGTCAAGCGCGCCGTCCACCCACACACGGACGCCCCCGGCGTCGTGCGCCACCGCGTCGAGGCCGGCGACGTCGTGGCGGAGGGCGACGTAATCGCCGACGTGTGCACGCCCCACGGCGACCGGAAGACGTCGGTCCAGACCGACCACGACGGCTACGTCCTCGGCCGGACGCCCGGGGTCGCGGCCTACGAGAACGACGCGCTCGCGAGTCTGGCGGTCCGCGACGACGGCGACCTCGTCGTCGCCCGCGACTCCGAGCAGTCGTCTACCGGGAACGCGAGCGAGCCCGACGCCAGCAACGGCCGGACCTAACTGCCGGACCGAAACGAAGCGCTTAACTCGGGGACGTGCCTTCGTCCAGTTGCACGTCAACGTGCAAGCGGGACCGTGGGGTAGCGGTATCCTCAGCGCATGGGGTGCGTTGGACCTGAGTTCGAATCTCGGCGGTCCCATCAACCTTCCAACAAGCATCTCATGTTCTGGAAGTTCAGGCTCTAACACTACAAATTACTTCTTAAGGAATAGTGGAACGAATCGCGGTTTTAAGTGGTCGGAGGTGTGGGGCTGATGGCGGTTCGGCTCCCCGACGCCGGCGGTGACCGTCACACCTGCGAGTTCTGCGACGCTCACGCCGCGTCAACACTCGCGCTGGGCTGTATTCCGCTGGCCCGTCGCGGGCGGGCATATCGATGGGAGCTGGATTAATTTTATAATGTAGATATAGAAATTAAAGGGCATGGGTAGTTCGGACAGGTACGCGATAGACGACGTCGCATTCGTCGGGCGCACGGTGGGGGAGTACGAAGCGATGTTCGACCTCGACCTCTCGTCGTGGGCGGGCGAGCCGGTACTCGACTGTCCGGGCGGCGCGTGCGCGTTCGTGGCCGGGGCGAACGCTCGCGGCCTCGACGCGGTCGGTGCGGACCTGCTATACGACGTGCCGCCCGACGAACTCCGCGCGAAGTGCCGGCGCGACGTCGACACCGCCATCGCGGGCTTCGACGGCGTGGAGGACCAGTTCGTCTGGGAGTTCTACGACGGCGTCCCGGACGTGCGCGACCACTGGACCACCGCGTACCGACAGTTCGCCGCCGATTACGCCGACCACTACGACACCGACCGGTACGTGCAGGCGCAACTCCCCGACCTCCCGTTCGACGACGACTCGTTCTCGCTGGTGCTGTCCGCGCACCTCCTGTTCCTCTACGTGGACAAACTCGACCACGAGTTCCACGAGGCGTCGCTGCTCGAACTCGCCCGCGTGGCCCGCGAGGAGGTCCGAGTGTATCCGCTCGCGCGATTCGACGGGAAGCGATATCCGCGACTGGACGAGTTGCGCGCGACGCTCGCTGACGCGGGCTACGCGACCGAGGTTCGACCCGTCTCGTTCGAGTTCCTCCGAGAGGCCCCCGAGATGCTGGTGGTCGAGGTGTCGTCCGGCGCGTTCTGAGAGCGGTCGCCGATAGTGGTCGTGTTCGCAATCGCGGTTCGGTCCAACTGCGAGGGTTCTCGGCCGTGAATCGATGGGAACTGCAATCGTGACCGCCGCCGCAACCGTGACCGCATCCGCACCCGCAACCGCGACCGTGACCGCCGCGACACCTTGAGCCAGTGAAAACAGCACCGCTACCGCAACTGCGACCGCGACCGCATCCACAACCGCGACCGCATCCACAACCGCGACCGCATCCGCATCCGCATCCGCAACCGCGATTGCGTGGCTACTCCCCGTTCCGCTTCACGCCCGGATTCGTCACCGCGCCGTTCGCGGCCGACCCGAAGGCCGCGCCGTACTTCGCCAGCACGCCCGACGTGTAGTTCGGTTCCGGCGGCTCCCACTGCTCGCGGCGCTCGGCCAGTTCCGACTCCGAGACGTCGACCGACAGTTCGAGGTTCGGCACGTCGATGGTCACGACGTCGCCGTCTTCGAGCAGACCGATGGGACCGCCGACCGCCGCTTCCGGGGCGACGTGGCCGATGGAGAACCCGCGCGTCGCGCCCGAGAACCGGCCGTCGGTGAACAGCGCGACGTCCTCGGCGTGGCCCTGTCCCGCGACCGCCGAGGTGACCCCGAGCATCTCGCGCATTCCCGGTCCGCCGCGCGGGCCCTCGTTGCGGATGCAGATGACGTCGCCGCTCTCGACGTTGCCCTCCTGGACGTACTTCATGGCGTTCTCCTCGTTCTCGAACACCCTGACCGGCCCCTCGTGGCGGAGGTCCTCGTCGCCCGTCACCTTCAGCACCGCGCCGTCGGGCGCGAGGTTGCCGGTCAGCACGCGGATGGCTCCCTCCTCGTTTTTGGGCTCGTCGACGGTGTAGAGGAAGTCGGCGTCTATCTCGTCGTCGGGCGCGAGCTCGCCCGCCGCTTCCAACCGCTCTATCTCCTCGGCGATGGTGTTGCCGGTCACGGTCCCGGCGTCGCCGTGGAACAGCCCCGCGTCGAGCAGGCGGCGAATCACGACCGGGACGCCGCCGATTTCGTGGAGGTCCTTCATCACGCGCGTCCCGCCGGGCTGGAGGTCGGCGATCTTGGGCGTCCGCTTGCTGATCTCGTTGAACCGCTCTAACGGGAGGTCGATGCCGGCCTCGGCCGCCAGCGCGGGCAGGTGGAGCACGGCGTTGGTCGACCCGCCGACCGCGACCTGCAGCGCGATGGCGTTCTCGAACGATTCGACCGAGAGAAATTCCGAGGGCTTGCGACGTTCCCGGATCGCCTCGACCGCGAGTTCGCCCGCGCGCTCGGCCACCTCGTACCGCTCCTCGCTCTCGGCGAGCGGGCTCGCGCTCCCCAGCGGCGCGAACCCGAGCGCCTCCGATATCGAGGCCATGGTGTTGGCGGTGAACATCCCGCCACACGACCCCGCCCCGGGGCAGGCCTGCCGTTCGAGGTCGTCGAGTTCGCCTTCGGACATGTCGCCGTCCGCGACCGCGCCGACGCCCTCGAAGACGTGCTGGACGGTGACCTCCCGGCCGTCGTGTTCGCCGGGCATGATGGACCCGCCGTACAGGAACACCGAGGGCAGGTCCGTCCGTATCGCGGCCATCATCATGCCGGGGAGGTTCTTGTCACACCCCGCGACCGTGACGAGTCCGTCCACGTGCTCGCCGAAGGCCACCAACTCCACCGAGTCGGCGATGACCTCCCGCGAGATGAGCGACGCCTTCATCCCCTCGGTCCCCATCGAGATGGCGTCCGAGATGGTGATGGTCCCGAACTCGATGGGCATCCCGTCGGCGTCGTCGACGCCCTCGTAGGCGGCGTCGGCCACGTCGTCGAGGTGGACGTTGCACGGCGTCACGTCGGCCGCCGGGTTCGCCACGGCCACCATCGGCGAGGAGAGGTCCTCGTCGTCGTAACCCATCGCACGGAACATCGCTCGGTGGGGCGCGCGCTCGACCCCGTCGGTGACCTCGTTGCTCGGGTAGTCGTCCGGTTTTCCCGCCATACCCGGGAATCGAACCGGAGCGGCTTAAGTTGCCACACTCCAACAAGCGTTGCTGTCGAATCGGCGCTTGGCCGGCCACAACCATTTGGAGGCTCCACATCGTGTCTCGTCGTACGACTCGGCCCCACGCCTCGGGCCCGCCGCTCGACGCGACGTTACTTTCCCGATACGACCGCGTAACGAGGACATACTTTCAGGATGGCGGTCGAATGACTTGCATGGACCTGACGGTCGCAGTCGCCCACTACCCGGAGGGCGCTGGCCACGCCACGCGGATGCTCGCGGTCGCCCAGGCGTTCGAGGCCGAGGGCGCGAGGGTCGTCCTCGCCGGGGGCGGCCCGGGGTCGCGGTTCGTCGAACACAACGGCTACGACGTGTTCCGGGCCGCGCCGGTCGACTACATCGGCGACTACCAGCGGGGGTCGGTGGGCCGCGTCCTGACCCGGAGTCTCCCCTACAGCGGCAAGCGCGTGGTCGACCTCGCGGGGTGGCTTCGCCGAGAGGACCCCGACGCGCTGGTCACCGACGACATGTTCGGCGCGATGGCGGCGTCGCTGACCGGGACGCCGCTGTACGTCGTCACCCACAACGCGGCCTCCTACTACGACGCGGCGGTCGAGCAGGCGTTCACGTGGCTCCTCAACCGGTACCAGTTGGGTGCGGCCGAGTCGTTCCTCTACCCCGCGGTCTGGCCGCCCGACGAGGGCGACCCGCCGGGAGTGACCCACGTCCCGCCCATCGCGCTCGACCCCGACGGCTGTCCGCCGCCCGACGGCGACGTCGGCGTGCTGGTCGTCCCGAGCGTCTACTCGACGAACTTCGACGTGCTGGCGGAGACGCTCCGGACCGAAGGCCACGACGTGACGCTCGTGGGCTGTGACGGGTGGGACCCGGTTCCCGCGCTCCTGCCGTGGATTCGGGCCGCCGACGTGGTGGTCTGTTCGGGCTACTCGACCGTGATGGAGGCCGCCGTCGGCAAAACGCCGTGCGTGGTCTACCCGTTCACCGACGAGCAACACGGCGTCACGCGGGTACTCGAACGCCGGGGCGTCCGGGGCTTTCAGGTCGAACACTCCACCGCGCACGTCGCCCGCGCGGTCCGGCATCCGCCCCGAGCGCCCGACTACGACAACGGCGTCGGACGGGTCGCCGACCGAGTCCTCTCGGCGCTCGTCGGATAGCGACGCTGTCGCTCGACAGTGTTGCCACTATCGGAACCGCGAACCCCGAACGGGACGAAATCGCGGCCATGACACGGGTCGCGGCCGGCGGGCGGCTCCACTTCGGATTCCTGAACCTCTCGCTGGCCCACGAGCGCCTCTACGGCTCGCTCGGGGTCGCGCTCGACGAGCCGCTCGCGGTCGTGACTGCCGACCCCGCCGAGGCGGTTCGGTGCGACCACGAGACCGGCCGCGAGTACGCCCGGCGCGCGGTCGAACTGCTCGACGTCCGGGGCGCCGACGTGACCGTCGAGCGAACCCTGCCCCGCCACGTCGGGCTCGGGAGCGGGACCCAGCTCGCGCTCGCCGTCCTCGCGTCGGTGGCTCGCGCGCACGGCCGCGAGCCGCGGGTCCGCGAGCGAGCGCCCGAACTCGGCCGTGGCGGGCGGAGCGGCGTCGGCGTCGCGGCGTTTTCGTCGGGTGGGTTCGTCCTCGACGCCGGCCATCCCACCGAGCGGTTCACCGCCGACCGGCCGCCCGAGGGCGAGTGGTCGGTCCCGCCAGTCGCGGCCCGCCACGAGGTGCCCGACGACTGGCGGTTCGTAATCGCGCTCCCCGACGCCGAGCCGGGGCGGAGCGGCGACGGCGAGGACGCGAGCATGCGGTCGGTGGTCGAGCGCGCCGACCCCGCGCTGGCCGACGAAATCGCGACGGTCGTCACTCGGCGCGTCCTCCCCGCGGTGGCGACCGGCGACCCGGAGGCGTTCGGGGCGGCGGTCGCGGAGGTTGGCCGGCTCAACGGCGCGTGGTACGCCGACGAGCAGGGCGGCGTCTACCGACCGCCGGTGGGTCGGCTGGTGTCGGCGCTGTCGGAGTCGCCGGCGATAGCAGGCGCTGGCCAGTCGTCGTGGGGGCCGGCAGTGTACGGCGTGACCACTGCGGACCGGGCGGCGACCGCCCGCGAGGCGGCCCGGGAGGCGCTGTCGGCGACCGACGTCGGCGGCGAGGTGGTGGTCGCCGAGCCGCGAAACCGGGGTGCTCGAGTCGGAGACGGTGATGGCGAAGCCCTCTCGGGATAAGCGGACTGGCGGTCGCGGGTGGAGTCGCGG
>NZ_SBIU01000009.1 GCF_004765805.1 Halorussus halobius
GAGCCGACGCATGATTCTCGATGAGGAGGCTTTGGTGTGCACAGCCGTCGCCTCCTCATTCCTCTCGAAAAGAAGCCTCGATAAGCCGCCGCTGTCTCGTGGTTCTCCTCTTAGCTAAAGACGGATGGTGCCAGGTGTGTGGAACGCCTAGATACGGTCCACACCCTGCCGAGAAGGCTTAATCGTGCTAGTGATGCCAGATACGTCCAGGTCTGCCCGTTCAAATGGACTCTCGATAGCGAACGGTGAAATCAGTTCAGAGAAGCCCAGCGACGATGAGGAGTGCTATCGAAACAACACTCGCAGTCAGAAACCACGGTCGCGCTGCCGTCGCTGCAGTTGCCGCCGATTGTTCCGGTGGAAGGCCGGTTAGCTGACGGAAGCCACCGTAGAGCACTATTGGAAGGACGAGCCACAGGCCGACCATTGTCAGGACGAGATGCCCCCGCCCGGTCAATTGGAGGGATTCGGCGGTGTAGAGCGTTCCTGCAAGATGCCCACCGGTGAACAGCAGTAGCAGCACCGAGGCGATCGTGAGATACGAGAATCGACGGCCGATAAGAGCCAACGCCTCCTCTCCGAGCAAGTCTCTACGAGCTGCAGGGAGCACAGTGCCTGCAACCAAGAGTGTACCTCCGGTCCACAGTGCAGCAAAAATAGTGTGGATAGTCATAACAACGTCGAGCATCGTCGCCATTACTGACCCTCCATACTCAGGCACGATCTTTGTCCAGTATCCGCGTTGTCGTCAACAGATTCACCAGCTTCGAGGATCATGAGTTCGGTTCGTTCTTTCGGCCGGTAACGGTATCTAGCCATCATTCACCCAAATCTGTGACAGCAGTAGATAAACAACGATGGAACTGTCCCAGAATGTGGGATTGGAGACCGAGCGGCGGAGATCAGACCAGTATTCGGCATCGACTCTACCCAACTACGTATCGGACGTTCTGCTAGTCCAACGATCTGGGAACACCCGATACCCCTATACACCCATAGTCGTAAGACAGAGCTAACTGACAGCGTACCCGTCTCGGAGTCGAGACGACCTGGAGAATGCGATATTCGAATGACTGAGGAATTCATCGACCCAAACCGGCTCTCGCTCATCCCATCACGGTCGAACGCGACTCAGACAGCCACCAATATGGTGCAGGATCCCTCGACGGATGACGACGATCCGCCCGTTTCAGCAGTCCTTCAATCGCTCGAAGACAGTAAATGCAGAGCGATACTCACGACATTGACCGAGCCGAAATCCGCAACCACACTCTGCAACGAATGCGAGTTGCCGAGTTCGACAGTGTATCGCAAACTTGAGCGACTCCGTGAGGCCGCTCTCGTCAAAGAGTACACTGAAGTCCGCCGTGACGGACCGAACGCCACGTTGTACGAACGGGATTTCGCGGATATCTCGATCAGCATCGACGACGACGAATTCACCGTCTCCGTCGAACGACCAGACGAGGATGCCGAGGACCGTATGGCGACGTTCTGGTCCGAGATGAAGAAAGAATCATGACGGACAGTATTATCATCCTGCTCGGCATCGTCAAAATCGCTGCATTAGTCCTCGGGGGTATCGTCTCCCTGTTAGCGTATCGAGCCTATCAACGAACGCAGATCGAGGGACTCCAGTACTTCGCAGTGGGTCTCATGGTCATCACCATCGGGACGTTTCTGGTCGGGATCCTCCACCACATCTTCGGCATTCCGAGCGTCCAGGGAATGCTCTTTGAGAGCCTCATCGCTTGTGGCGGTTTCCTCGTCATGATATACGGACTCTACGGTCAGTAGCCGCGGCTACTCGATCGGTTGGAACCACTCAGAGACTATTCCATCCAGCCCACCCACGCCGTCTGTTTCATTCAGAGTGGCCTGTTCAGTTGTCTAGTTACGAAATCGTTTCCAGAGAGTAACCGAACTTCGCGGTTGTCCCACGTTGTGGGAGACCTCCATCGTTCCATATGAGGCACACACGGAGAGTGTGACAATGAACGAGTCGAATACACCAGTCCGTCAGCCAACCTCAACGCCACAGCCCACGCGAATACGAAGCGGTGTCGGTGACCAATGAAACGGAATTTGCCGTCTCGATACGCGGACGCGCTCGTCTCGCGGAGCAAACTCATCATCGTCCTGTTGCTCGTCCTCACGGCGATCGTCGGCGCTGGCGCGGTGGTCGGCACCAGTGAAGACGGTGCGATCGGTCAGGCAGGCATCGACTCCGAGGAACAGGTAGCACTCGAGGAGATCGAATCGACGTACGGAACGGACGATGCGGTGGTCACACAGATCGTCGTCAAAGACGAAGGTGGAGACGTCCTCACCCGCGAGTCGTTACTGCAGAGCCTCCGACTCCAGCAGGAGATACGGGAAACCGAAGCCATCAATACGACGCTCCGAGCGGAGTCGGGGCTCCGCGGTCTCGAGAACATCGTGGCGACTGCGGCCTACTTCGAAGCCCGAACGGCTGGGAGCGGGACAAACGACACAGCCTCCACCGGTCGGAACGGGCAGCCACCAGCGCCGACACTCGACCAACAGATCGAGGCGCTCGAATCACGCTCAGACGAGGAGGTTGATGCACTACTCACTCGACTACTCAATTCGGATTCGACCGCCCCTGACCGTGACCCGACCACATTCCTGCCGTCGGACTACGAACCCGGCGCAACGAGCGCCGACGCGAGACTGACACTCGTCTTCCAATCCGACAACAGTGGCGGCGCTAGCGGAACGCCCCAGGAGGCGTCCGATGCGCAAGTGGCTATCGCCTCCCTGGTCGACGAGCGCTTCGACGACGCCGACGCGTTCGTCTTCGGACAGGGCATCATCGACGAGGCGTCCTCGCAGGCCATCGGCGACAGCTTCCTCATCATCACCCCCGTCGCTCTCGTCCTCCTGCTCGTCGTCCTCGGTATCGCGTACCGCGACGTGGTCGACGTGCTCGTCAGCCTGTTCGGGATCGGCATAGTGATGGTGTGGCTCCAGGGTATCCAGGGCTGGCTCGGAATCCCGTCCAGTTCGATACTCATCGCCGTCCCGTTCCTGCTCGTCGGGCTGAGTATCGACTACTCGCTCCACGTCGTCATGCGCTATCGCGAGGCGCGAACGGGGGAGCTCGACGCCGATTCCCAGTCCGATGGCCGACGTGACCCGACCACTGCGATGCGGGTGGGGGTCGCCGGTGTCGTCGTTGCGCTGGCCGCTGCCGCGTTCTCGACCGGCATTGGCTTCTTCTCGAACTACGTCAGCCCGCTCGGGTCGATACAGGACTTCGCGCTCCTGAGCGCGGTCGGCATCGTCGCGATGTTCGTCGTCTTCGTGGCACTCGTCCCGGCCGTCAAACTCGAAGTTGAACGACTCCTCGCTCGACTCGGGCGTGACCGCCAGCAGTCAGCGTTCGGGGTCGGCTCAGGGCCGATTCGCCGTGTGCTCTCGGGTACTGCGACTCTCTCTCGACGCGCACCGATCGCTATTCTCGTCGTCTCACTGTTGTTGGCTTCGGCAGGTGCTTACGGTGCGACGGGCCTGGATACGGAGTTCAATCAGGCGGATTTCCTGCCGGAGGATGCCCCAGAGTGGATGGAGTCGCTTCCGGAACCGTTCGCCCCCGCTGAGTACGACGTCCGAGAGGATCTCTCGTACCTGAGCGACAACTTCCGTCAACGCGGGCAGGGTTCGGAGGCCCAGATACTGATACGCGGGAACGTGACCGCGCCGGCAGTGCTCACTGCAACCGACAATACGTCTCAGTATTCGAGTCGAAATGGAACGATCGCCATGCAGTCGGACGGCACGGCCGCTGTCGAGAGTCCGGCGACTGTCCTCCGGTCTGTCGCCGCCGGGAATCAGACGGTCGCCGCCGCGATTGACGCGCGAGACTCGGATGGTGATGGCCTCCCGGACGAGGACGTCGCGTCTGTCTACGACCTCGTGTACGGCGCCGCTCCCGACCGGGCGTCGACAGTCCTCTATCGTACCGAGAACGGGTCGTATGCGACAGCCAGGTCACTCGTCGGTGTGCAGACCGACGCGGCCGCCCAATCGATCGCCACCGACGTGCGGCAGGTCGCCACAGGCATCGAGGGGAACGCACCGGTGACAGCCGTTGCGACGGGTGGGCCGATCATCACTGCTGTCGTCCAGAGCGCCCTGTTCGAGACGCTCGTCGAAGGATTCGCCGTAACGCTGGGTGTCATCCTGGCGTTTCTCCTTGGCCTGTACTGGTGGCGGTACCGCGCGCCAGGGCTCGCGGTCGTGGTGCTCGTCCCCGTCCTCCTCGCGCTTGCGTGGTTGCTCGGCACGATGGCACTGCTCGACATCCCGTTCAACAGCGAGACTGTCGTCATCACGAGTTTGGCGATCGGGCTCGGCGTCGACTACAGCATCCACCTCGGTGAACGATTCGTCGACGAGCGTGAGCGCCGAGCGTCGCTCGACGAGTCGCTGGTGGCGGCAGTCACAGGGACTGGCGGTGCGTTGCTGGGGAGTGCAGCGACGACGGCTGCGGGCTTTGGCGTCCTCGCACTCGCGCTCTCCCCGCCGCTCCACCGCTTCGGCCTCGTGACTGGGTTGAGTATCGTCTTCGCGTTCGTGAGCTGTGTCACCGTGTTACCGTCTCTCCTCGTAGTCCGAGAACGATACCTCAGCTGAAAATAGCCGCAATAGAGTCACAATGGAACCGGTGATTCATTCGCTATGTACCGCCTGACGGCGTCCTCGTGTCTCCAGACCACAAATCGGTTCAGGTACAGCCGAGTGAGCTCTGGTGACCCAAGCGACGACGACCTGCGCACGTACAATAGGTTGTTCTACGCCGAAAATCGGCGGAGGCGTACACATGGACCCACGAAACACACCTGGTTATCGGATGCACCGCACGCTCAGCAATCTCATTGATATCGACGTCGATGAATTGGATCCCGCCAATCGGGAGCGAATCGACGCAGCGATGAGAATCCTGGAGCAAGTGAATCTCCTTACTTGACCAGCCGCCACGGGGGACGTTGGCGGCCACGTAGTATCCTGATACACGACCCTCGAGGAGCGGTTCTTCCTGGTTCGTCTCAGGATATGTTTGTTATCCCCTGAAGGAGGTGAGGAGCAGGGGAACGTCCCCAGGTACAACTCATGCCAACACTCCAAGCAGCGACGATGTCGACGTCGTTCCGAACATCGACCTCCGGTACGTGATCGCGTTCAGGATCCGTCATCGTTATCACCGCCAGAATACGGCAGTACTCTGAAGGGCCGCATCATGTCGTGGTCCTCGTGTTCGAGCATGTGACAGTGCCACATGTACCAGCCGGTCTGGTCGTTGAATAGGCCCTCAAACCCGCCGAAGTGAACGATCACGTGAGTTACCTCCCCCGGATTCGCCGTGACGACGTCGTTCCAGCCCATTTCTTCCGGTGCGGGGGGTTCAAGCGACTCGATATCGATCGTCTCCGCCTCGGGGTCGTACTCACTGTACGGCTGTCGCCCAAGCACCTGGAAGTGCACGAGATGCATATGCATCGGGTGAGACATTCCCGTCAGGTTCGCGAAGCTCCAGATTTCCGTGTCGTTGAGGGTGGGCTCCTCAGTAACCGGATCGTACAGTTTGTGGGGCGATGACTCCGCTTCCGAACCCAAGAGGTGCAAGGGTCGTCCGTACTCGTCGGAACTCATGGTCATCGGGAGGTACCGTTCCTCGTCGACCGAGTCGACGGGGATTTCTGGCACTTCCGCCAACGTACTCGGAACCTGGCTCGGATCGTCGACGTCATCGGCGGCGACATCGACAAGCATCACGTCCGGTAGCGGCTGTTGTTCTCCGGTATTAATGTCCGGGCCACGGTAAGGTGCCGCGGCGTCGTTGTGCACCAGGAGCGTCTGTCCGGCGTAGTCCGAGAAATCAACGACGACATCGGCACGTTTGCCCGTACCGATCTCCAGACGGTCCTCGATCGTGACCGGTGAGGCCAGCAGACCACCATCGTTTCCGACGAGGGTGAACGGCGGCCCGCCCGCTCCGGTCGTTCCGTCCGACTCGTTGTACTCGAACAGCTTGAGGTTGTAGAACCGACAGTTCGACCCATTGAGGATCCGAAATCGGTACTTCCTCGGGTCGACTGAAAGCCGAGGCCAAGCCTTCCCATTGACGACGGACGTGTCACCGAAGAACTGCGAGACGATGCTCGGGTTGGGGTTCGGCGAGTCGCTGTCCGTCCCGGAGCGGGCGGTCGGGTAGAACAACGATCCGTCGTCGTTGAAGCTGCGGTCCTGGAGCACCAGTGGGATCTCGTACTCGCCCGACGGTAGACCAAGTGACTCCTCTCGGTCGTTCCGGAGGAGATAGAGTCCGGCAAGACCGGCGTAGACGTTCAACCGAGTAATTCCGAGCGAGTGGTCGTGATACCAGAGCGTGGCCGGGGGCTGGTCGTTTACGTAGTAGTAGTCTTTTTTCTTGAACTTCGGGCCGGTTTGCTCGAAGTCCCGCGTGAACCACGCTGTCGGCTTGCCGTCGCTCGTGTGCTCGACGTTCCCGCCGTGAAGGTGGGTCACGACCCGTACTCCGGTACTGTCGTAGGGAATCTTGCTACTGTGAATCGTCTCATCCACCGGCAGGAGATGTTCGTTCGGTAACTTGTTCATCCAGCGCACATAGACTGGTTCGCCCTGCTGTGCTTCGATCGTCGGCCCCGGGTATTGGCCGTCGTACCCCCAGACAGTCGTCGGTGGAAGGTTAGGATGAATCTTCTGCTCAATCTCGCGCATTTCAACCTCGTAATAGGGGTTCCCGTCCTTCTCCCCAACTGGTTCCAGGACACCTGGCCGAGGGACTTCGGCAAGCCACTTTTCAATCTCAGGCGACGAATGCTCGCCTGAGAGTGACTGCGACGGAGTCTCAGTTCTTCCAGTCGGGGCTACACACCCTGCGAGACTCAGCGCGCCAGTACTGCCCGTCGCCGCAATGAATTCACGCCGCGATAGGCCGGTCCCGGGCGCTCCAAGATGGTCCCTCATGTATAGAACTTCGTGCGCAGTGACAGTCAGTCGACGGCGGAATCCCGACCGGTGGGAATCCGCCAAAGTGGTCTATCAGTGGCGTTCCAATGGTCGGGTATGGAACGTCGACAGGTCCTGAAAGCAGGTGGAGTCGCCGCAACCGCAGGTCTCACCGGGCTCGCTGGCTGTAGCAGCTCGAACCCCGACGAAAGCGGTGAGACGGATACTCCATCGAACGGAGACACAACGACAATTCTGATGGTCACGGAGGGAAGCGACTATTACTTCGACCCGATCGGGCTCTTCGTCGAATCCGGCGAAACGATCACGTTCGAGATCGATAGCGGCAGCCACTCTGCGACAGCATACAAGAAGGGGAATGGACAGGCGTCAGTCACGCGCATCCCGGACGGTGCCGAGGCGTTCGACAGTGGGATACTCAGCGAACAAGGTGCTACCTTCGAACACACTTTCGAGACAGCAGGTACGCACGACTACTACTGTACCCCCCACAAGAGCCTCGACATGGTCGGCCGCATCGTGGTTGGAGAGCCCGGAGGCCCCGCTGAGGGGAGTATGCCGCCGGACGGAGACGTCCCTGAGAGTCAAACGATCGTCGACCAGGGAGCGGTTTCGTACAGCGACTTTTCTGGGTGACGCTCCACCCGCAGCTGTTAGCTGGTCGGTTCGTAACCTTAGTATCCCAATCAGAGACAACTATATTTCCGACACCGCGAATCTTAGTTTGTGCTCAATAAACCAGATTGCCGGATTCCCATATGTTGGGATTCCGCCCGGTATTCTTGGGAGTGTCGACTCACAGCTACGCTAGAGACACCCACTCAGATTGATCGAGAGACGATATCTGGAATCTGGTACTCATGCCCAACACGACACTCAACATCGAAGACAACCATACAAGTGAACAGCAATCAACCTCCGAGTCCCAGTCGAGAGTATCATGTCCGGAGTGTGATGGTCGGGTCGTTCACGATGATGAGCACGGGGAGACAACTTGTAAGGAGTGTGGCTTGATTCTCGACGAAGCAGCTATTGACCGCGGTCCGGAATGGCGGGCATTTCATAGTGAAGAACGAGACGAGAAAAGTCGCGTTGGGGCTCCAACAACGCAACTCATGCACGACAAGGGACTCAGTACGACGATCGGTTGGCAAAATAAGGATGCGTCTGGACAGTCGATTTCGGAGCGTAAGCGTGCCCGAGTGCAACGACTTCGAACGTGGGATGAGCGGTTCCGAACGAAGGATGCACACGAACGGAACCTCAAACAAGCACTCGGCGAAATCAGTCGGATGGCATCCGCCCTCGGTGTCTCAAGACCAGTTCGTGAAACCGCTGGGGCCCTTTACCGCCGGGCTGTCGACGAAAACCTCCTTCCAGGCCGATCCATCGAAGGAATGTCGACAGCCGCTCTGTACGCAGCAGCCAGACAACACGGAACGCCACGTCCTTTGTCTGAATTCGCTGAGGTCAGCCGAGTCGAAAAAATCCGCATTCAGCGTGCATATCGGTATGTATCTCGTGAACTCGAGTTGCAGATTGAACCAGCAGATCCTCTCCAATACATCCCTCAATTCGCGTCGGCGCTCGAGGTGAGCGATGAGGCGACACGACAGGCCCGTGAACTACTCACTACCGCAAAGGCGCAGGCTGTTCACAGCGGAAAGAGCCCTGCGGGTCTTGCAGCGGCCGCGCTCTACGCGGCGACTCACTTAACGAATGAACAGTTGACACAGGAGACGGTGAGTAACGCTGCTCACGTGAGTATGGTAACCATTCGGAATCGCTATCAAGAACTGCTCGAAGTCTACGCAGAGAACGGTGACTATGCGTGAAGAGCGATCCAGCGGAGCCATGCGAGAGGGTTCGGACGCCTCCAGTTCAGCGAGGGACGTGATGAGTGAACTCACTCGCGAAACCGAACGGGAGATCCTTGAAATACTCATCGCGGAATCGCCACTGGGTGTCATGGAGATCGCTAAAACTGCTGAGCGCCATCCGATAACGGTGGATCAAACCTGTGCTCGTCTACACGAGAAGGGATATATCCATTCACGCGGCCGAGGACGCTATGAGGTCACTGAGAATGGAGTCAGACAGATTTGAGATGGATGCGATTGATACTCTCGAGGAGCCGATTTCTGTTCCAGACTACGTCCACTCTCCATTGTTTGAGTTGTAATCGGATGCCATATCCCCAATACCGTCCAAAATTAGAGTATGGTGAGCGATCCCGCGTCATCTGAGGACTCTCCATCGTTGCAGAATGTCCTTGATGCGCTGGACGACGCCAACTGTCGAGCTATCCTCCGTGAAACAGCTGAACCCATGACCGCGAACGAACTCATCGACGCCTGTGACATACCCAAATCGACGTTGTACCGGAAACTAGAACTCCTTAGTCGAGCCTCCCTCGTCCGCGAACAGGACACAATCAATCCTGGTGGGGGTCGAACTACGCGATACGAACGAGACTTCGACGATGTGACCATCTCTATGGACGACGAAGACGACTTGTCGGTAGCCGTGAAACGCCCACCACGGAGCCCCGACGAACGCCTCGAAGATATTTGGTCGAAGATGGGGGATGAGTTATGATGTGGACAGGACCGGCCATTGTCGTCGTGAAGACGGTGATCCTGCTGTTGGGGAGCGGTATCACGTATATCGCGTACAAGGCGTATCGACGAACAGGCACGCCCTCACTGCGAGCGCTCGGGATCGGGTTCGGTGTTATCACGTTCGGCGCGCTGCTCGCAGGAATTGCACATCAAATCCTCTCCGTCTCACTCGAATTGGGCATTCTAATCAATAGCGTCCTTGTTGCGATAGGATTGGCTATCATCATGTACTCACTTTATCTCGAACGCAGGTGAAGACAGCTCCGCGACTACGAAGGCGAGTACGTAAGTTTGAAACTCAGTCTGACCCATTTTGGAGAAAGTACGGTGTATCGAGTATGCAACTGCGTTGGCACGCGGTTTCTGTCGGCCCGCCAGTACGCTGATTGTGGACCGGATAACGCTGACCGTTGCCTCGGCGGTATCTCACTCACGCCCCACTACCGTACACAGCGCTATTCGATGTAGTATCGGCAAGCGAATTTCGAACGACAACATCCATGAGAACAGCTCTATCCAACCCACTCACAGACATCCAGCAATCACAGACAGTCCTCATCATCTTTGCGAGTACGCTCGTGAGTGTGATGGGCGTCTCCCTCATCAGCCCAGCACTGCCGACGATTCAAGCAGCATGGAACATCTCGGCGAGTCAAGCGAGTCTCCTCATCTCGGCATTTACCTTGCCCGGTATCGTTCTCACACCGTTCATCGGTCTCATCGCCGACCGCGTTGGTCGCAAACGTGTGCTCGTCCCTTCGCTATTCTTGTTTGGCGTGAGTGGCATTGCAGTCGTGTTTGTCGACGAATTCACAACGCTTCTCGGTCTCCGCGTCGTGCAGGGAACCGCTGGCAGTGCCATCATGAGTCTCACCGTGACGCTGCTCGGTGACCTGTTCTCGGGGGAACAGCAGAGTCGTCTCATTGGACTGAACGCGGCAATCCTCGCCATCGGCGCGGCTGGCTACCCCTTACTGGGCGGTGGCCTTGCGCTGCTCTCGTGGGCCGCGCCGTTCGTCTGTTTCGCACTCGGTATTGTCGTCGCCGTTGCCGGCTCTGCGATTCTCCCTGAACCCGAGAGTAGCATGGATTCGTCCGGACTGTCGTACGTCGTTAACGCAGCTCAATCGGTCCCAACACGGACGGCTCTCGGGTTGTACGTCGCTATTTTCGGCATTTTCTTTGTTCTCTATGGCGCACAGCTCACGGTCGTCCCGTTCATTCTCGACGAATCCTACGGCCTTTCTTCTGGGATGATCGGGCTGTTGCTCGGACTCCCAGCGGTGACGATGGGGGTGACGTCCTCACAGTCGTCCCGTCTCATGCGCCATCTCTCACCCCCGCGGCTCATCACACTCGGTTTTGTGACCTACGGTATCGGGATGACGCTCGCTGCACTCGCCCACTCGATCACCGTCCTTGCCGGCGCACTGTTCCTTTTCGGTATCGGGCAGGGATTCGCGGAACCGATCACCGATACAGCACTGAATACACTCGCGCCCGATGCGTTCCGCGGCGGAATCATGAGTATCCGAACGAGCGTGCTTCAGTTCGGAACGACCCTCGGCCCGCCAGTGTTCGTTGCTGTTGCCTCAATTGTGGGCTACACCGATACGCTCCTCATCGCCGGTCTCGCTGCCCTCGCTCTCGGCATCTCTGCGTTCGGCCTTCTCACGCTTTCAGAAACTGGGCAATCAACTCAACGTCGCACATTCACAAATGAGTGATTGATCTGTTCCATGAGCTTGTCTCTATCCCGAGTACGGTTGCCCCGCACCCACGAAAAGAGGGTGTAGATGGCTTCGTTCAGCGAGTGTTCTAGGCCCATATCTGCCCCTCGGAACGTAGGCCAATAGACCGAAGGCCGGTATCACAACAGATCTCGATACGTGCGTGTACTTGCTTGGGAGGTCTTCTAAACGCTTTCCGCACATTCGAGAGGAGCGAATCATCCACCGTCCCGTTCCAGAACCCAGTAACCGCAGTACGTTTGTTACCCCCTGAGGAGTGCGGGGGTAGGAAAGCGCCCTCGAGTACAACCTATGGCAACACTCCAAGCAGCGACGACGTCGACCGGCACGATTGTATCGGACGCACAAGCAGTCCGTCAGCTCTGTGAGAGCTATTGCTTCGGGACCCTCAACTGGGAGGTAGACGAGGAGGGCGAACTCATCATCTGGGGCTACGATAGCTTCGAGGTGTACGAAGCGCGTGAGAACGGTCTCCCCGATTATGACGGTGGGATCGTGACCCACGAGTTCCTCCGGCAGCTCGCGGAGTACATCGATGGCGACCAGGAACTCGACATCCAGACGGCCGGGTATACGAAGTGTCGATTTCCGGTCCTCGCCAAGCGGTACGTCATCCGCAATGGTGAGGTCCTTCACGCCGATCTGACCGGACTCGACCCGATCGGCGAATAACTGGTGATCATCCCTTGGCAGGTGAAGAGGAGTCGTTTATCGGGGGCTGACGGACTGAGCCCCACGTGGGGCTTCGTGATACCATGTCCGAGCAATCTACTGACGACTCGTTCGAGGACTGTGAGCTAGGCCCCGAGGCAATCCTCGGTACGCAGACGTTCGAAGACGTCCTGTTCACCGAGGAGACAGAGACCCCGGTGAATGTTCTTACTGGCGAGACGCCCGAGCATTCGCAAGCGAGCGTCGACGAAGCTCGGGCCTTTGCCGCCGGGATCGACACCGATACGCCGCAGATCGCGCTGCAAGCATCGGTCGAATCGCAGATCGAAACCGCGAGCAAACCGTACACGGCAGCCGCGTTCTTCCACTTCAAAGCGACTGGAACACTCGCACTCCACCGCGCCTACCACGCAGCGTACGAATCGGCGGCGTTCGCGGTCGATTTCGACGCCGACTACGAAACCGGTGACCTGACGATCACCGTCGAGGAGATCACTGGGTCGGAACGAGACGACGCCTAGCGAGCGCGTATTCCGGCGGTGTTTATCGAGCGCCGGCGATGGGTGCCGGCGCACCAAGCAGTGATGCGGAGCGGAGTCGCGTGCGTCGGCAGACCGAGGTGACAACCGATGCACATGGTCATTTACACGCTAGTTGAGGCATCGACACGAGATGATGCGCTCGCCACCGGAAAGACGGTGTTCGATCGACTCGTCGGCGCCGTGCCACACGCAGGTGCTGTCTTCGATTACTACGTGTGCTTTGACGAGGAGGACACGACGGTCGCTGGAACGGCCCGTTGGGGTGATCTCCCGGTTGCAGCTTCTGTGGAATCCGATGAGGGCGAGGAGCTGCTCGAACGCGGCTGGGAAGCCACGAAAGAGGAGTTTCAGCGGAATCTCGACCGGGTGAAGGAGGCACTCGACGAACACAGCGACGAGGAGATCATGCGCGATGCGGACCTCGCCCGGCACGCATTCCACCAGGTCGGTGCGTACGACGGGCCTTCGGTCTGCCTGTATGACGAACATGGCAGCGGCATCCGGCATCGAGGCCAGTTGGAGCGAATTCTCGACGAGAGTGACGATCTCTGGATTGTGCCGGCGGACATCCACTTCTGAGGGAACAAACCGGCCAGCTGCTCCGTGGTGCAGTGACCGCAGAGCATTTTTTTCGCCCCCTGAGGGGTGCGGGGGTGCTCGAACGAGCACACCTCGAATAGAACGATGAGTGGAACTATCGACTCACAATCAGTCGAACAGACACGCCCGAGAAGTGACCGTGACGTCGTCTACGTCGGCTATCGACAGCGAGGCCGCGCCATCGTGGAGAAACAGCCCGGTCAGGAACGGCTCACTCCAAATCGGAGTCTCGAGTTGGCGAGTCACAGTCCCTCTGGCTTCGAATGGGGATACGGGGGCAGTGGCCCGGCACAACTCGCGCTCGCGCTCCTGCTCGATTACTCCGACGACGAGGAGGTTGCGCTAGCGCAATACACGGAGTTCAAAAACCAGGTCGTAAGCCAGTTGGATTGCACTGGTCCCGGCGGGCGCTGGCGACTCACCGGCAGTGACATCGACGCAGTCCTTCGCGAGACATCCGACGAAGCGGCCGCACCGTCTATCTGAGCACCAATCACTGAGAGTAACATATGTCGGAACACAACCAGCCGTCTCGTGCGGATGTCGAATCGATAGAGAACAGTGAGCGGCCGTCACCAACGGAATACGTCGAACGCAGCGACGTCGGTGTCTCGCTGACCGTGAAGCTCAAGCGCGGAACCGGGACACGAGATGAAGACCAGATCAAAGCCAAGGTGAAAGCGAAAACGCTCGAAGACGCCCGAGAGGACATGGAGATCCTTCGAGCGTACGTTTACAAACTCGCCGAGGACGCCCGCCAAATCCAACCCGAGGAAGAAGACGAGTAAGCAGTCTAGCGGGTCTCACAAAACGATTTGGCAGGCCACAAATTTCGACTCGTTTTGACTGAACTATCTGTTCAATGTGTGTGCGAATGGGGCGAGTCGATTCAAAAATCGTAGTATCAGCTATTGCTAGGCCCAGTGAAGGAGATAAAGGAGATAGATGCTAGCGCCCGTAACGAGTATACCGACCGCTGCAAAGGCCACAACAGCCAAACCAGTTGTGTAGAATGCCATTTGAACCGCTTGAAGGCCAACGAGGATCGTGAATGCTGCCAGTATCGTCCAAAAGACAGTTGAGAGAACTGACCGTCCCGCTCTTGACATCTCCTCCCTCACGGCACGCCGAATTTCGGATTCAGTGAGGTTGTCGGAGTCAGCCATATCAAGTCCTACGCTCGCCATCCATTATATATTTAGCTTGTACCGAGCGATAAGTGTACTACCTGTACTGAGCGTTCAGCCTATTCGCCACACGACGCGAAACGAGGATGCACAAACTACTCTCTGACATTCTCAGTCCGGCGCTGTTTTTTCGTCGCCTCAGCAGGAGCGGAGGCGACACTCAGTGAGCAACTCCTCAGAGCAATCCACGGAATCGAGCGGCCTATCACCGGAACAGCGTCTCGAACCATCGAATACGGGACTTCTCAACGCCGGCATCGTGACGATTCACGACATGGAGACGCTGCGGGCCTGCGTTGCCTACGAGAACACCCACCAGAATCGGGTCCAGATTCTCCGGCGTCTCGAACACAGAGCCAGCGAACTCCGCAAAGAAGAGGGCTGAGACAACGCTCGTGGAAGTTTTTCGGAGCCTCCAGTGGGTGGAGGCTCAATTCACATGAGCAATCGACCGGAAATCGAGATTCAACAGCAGACCGCCTTCGGAGACGATGGCCAGCTCGAAGTGACCGGGACGAGCGTCGAAACCTCCCTCGAGGACTTCGGTGCGGACGTGGACCACCGCGACCGTGATTCACGGCTCGATCGGCCCGAGGCGAGTGAGTTCGGCGTCGACGACCGTCCGGAGGTAGAACAATCGTCCGAGAGTGATCAGTCGAACCTCTTCGCCGATACTACCGAGGATCAGCAGACGCTCGCCGGCGACGATGCATCCGATCGCTGTCTCTTCGAGGAGTAACCAACAACCAGTTCGTTCGACTGGCTGTGTTGGGTAAGTGATGGTGAGAAGCGAGATATCGACTCGCGAGACTAGTCAATCCCCGAATCAAGCGACTGCGAGCCTCCCGAACGCGGGGGCATCAGTACCCATGCCACGAATTACAAATTGGACGCGTGAGAGCCGTACCCCGAAGCTAGCGTATCGCAACACAGAGACCAACGCGCACGCGGTGTTTCACCGAGCGCCGGACTCGTATATCCACAAGTGGCGTGCCGCGATCCTCGTCGACGGCTACCCGGTGTGGTCGCGCGGATTCGAGACGAAAGAAGCTACCTCGCTTCGCGATGAACTCCGAAAGCGACCCCACCCTGAGTTACCCTGTCCAGAGTGTCCGAACGACGACGTCGTCGTCGGCCAGAAGAGTGCTGACGGCGCGAAAGTCCAACGGTGGTTCGAATGTCGAGAGTGCGGCTACGAAAGCCGGTCAGCAATCATCTACGGCCCTGAACGCTGAACGAGAGTTCGGAAGGACACGTGCTCGTTAGCGGAAGGTGTCATAGAATAGTCCCTCCGAGATGAATTTCGGGATGATGCCGATGCCGTTCGCTGTGAGGAAGTCGGCGACGAGTGCAGAAAGGCCGTCGCACCAGCGCCAGAGGAAGGCGAATCTGATCAAACGGTTTCGAGCGCGCTCTCGATTGGTTCGTCGCCTTCGATCATCTCGAAGGTCTTCCCGTAGGTGTTCTCCGTGTCGAGTGCGGTACCGAGCGTGCGGGCAACGTCGGCGCGGGTGACTTGGCCGCGTTCGACCCGACGGGCTGCCTCAATCCGCCCGGTTGCGGACTCGTTGGTCAACTCCCCTGGTCGGACGATCGTCTCCGTGAGTTCGCTTGCTTGGAGATGCTCATCAGCCGCCAGTTTGGCTTCGAGGTACGGCCGAAGCGCGTCGGGACTCTCCTCAGGGTTGTCGGCATTGATCGCACTGAGCATGACAAAGCGCGGGACACCGTGCTCTTCGGCTTCGTCGATTAGCCTGATTGCACCGTCTCGATCGACGCCTTCGACGTCCTCGCCACCAGACCCCGCCGCGAAGATGATCGCGTCGCTTCCGTCGACGGCGTGGGAGACGTCCTCGGTGAGGTCCGCGACGACCACCTCGACGCCGAAGGCCTCCATCTCCGAGACCTGTGACTCCTCGCGCACCATCGCTTGGACTGTGTGATCGCTTTCGCTCAGCACCGCAGTAATATGCTGGCCGACCCCGCCGTGTGATCCTGCGATGAGTACGTTCATGGCGTCGTAACGGACGTGCGATAGCGCCAAAAGAATTCGTACTCGGGGAAGCTCCTGATCCGGCAGAGAGGTCATCAGAGACCACCACTGGCCCTTCACGAGGTAGTTTTTGAGCGCCCGAGAGGGGCGCGGGCGCAGGCGAATGTGCCCCCAGAGGTGACCAGAATGGACGATACAACCCAGACGATAGCGTACCGGCTGACGATCACCGTCGACGGCGTCGAGCTACCCGTCGATGAGGAAATGCGCCATGCACTCCTGGACGATCTTCGCGTAGCAGTCCGTGACCGAATCGGGGAGCGCCACGGCGTCGAAGTGGACCAGGACGACATCACCATCGCGACGGGGTATCGCTACGCGCAGGTGCCAGCAGAGTGTCCGCTCTGCAGCGAGCGTCTCGATCTCCTGAGTGTCCATCTGAACAACGAGAATGGCGCGTACGCGAGCGCGAAGTGTTCCGATGAAGACTGCGAGTGGAGCGGCGACGCCGTCTATCGCATCATCGACCTCGAAGGCGGCGAGAGCAACGCCATCGAGAGCAGCGTCCTGACCGGCGATATCACGCCGAGCTACGACCCTTACTGATGAATTCAATGGAAGACACGCCCACATTCACGCGTATCGAACCGATCTGCCCTCGCGACGGCTGCGACTCGCAGCTTGGTATTGGGAAACCCGTCTATGCAGGCGAGCAGACCGACATCGCCTACGCCGACGTCTGGTGTCAGAACGAGGCGTGTTCGTTCACTGCCTGCGCGCAGTTCGCACTCGTCGATCTTCTTCACGAAGAGGCGGACTCAGAGACGAGTCTCGTCCACGCCGGAGAGATCGACCCACTCGAGGCTCGATACCACCGATGAGTTAACCAACATCAGAAGCGGCTAGCTCTTATTGTTGGTTAAGATTGGCGTCTGCTCGTGGTTTTTTCTCGCCCCGAGAGCGAGCACGGGGCGATCAACCCTGCATCTTCTGGGTGATTCGAGATGGCGCTCTCAGCACGTCCGACCAGCAGCATCGCGACTGAAATTACAGCCGCTCGGCAGGCTGACCACCTGGCGTTCCTCCACCGGGTTCCATTTGCGCTTGACGCATTCCGGCTCGGCTTTCTCACGGGCTTTCGCGAGGACTGTACCTACCAACAACAGCAGTACACAGACCTGGACCTACCGGTCGGGATGCTCGACAACGATTTTCGAAATCCCGACCTCGATCGGTATATCGAGCGCTTCTTCGAATACGAACCGGAGGTCGGTGTGATTGGCGACGCCTACGACGTCGACGAGGTCGACGAATACGTTGCTGCTGCCTGCGAGATCCAGGGAAGTTACCCGGACGCAGACCCCGTGATCGTCCCGAAGTGCCAGGCAGCGATCCACGCTGTCCCCGATGACCTCGTCGTCGGGTACTCCCGGGGATACGCTGATCGACTCGCTCACGAGTTCTCTGATCCTGCTGATTGGCGCGGGCGGCGCGTCCATATTCTCGGTGGCAGTCCACCCAAGCAACTCGATGTGATCGAGCAGCTCACCCGACCGACGCTGACGGGTGACCCACCTGCCGACATCGTCGGCCTCGACTGGAACGGGCTGCATCGTGGGGCGCAGTTCGGCGAGTTCTGGACGTCGGACGGCTGGGACGACAGCGGTCGCGACGCCGAGCACATGACAGTTCGGAAGACCGTTCGCCATGGCCTTGCCCAGATTCGCGAGTTCTGGCAGGCACACGGCGTCTGGCCCGAGTCGACGCCCCAAGAGGATGGACTTGAACTCGAGTATCATGGCCCGTCACCGACCCATCTCGATGGTGCTGCATGTACTGAATGTGAGGCGAACGTCTGGATGACCCGGCGCAGCCCCTACATCGCTGAGTACGACACGGGCGAGATCTGTGGCTACTGCAGCTATGATTGCTACTTCGCACATCGTCATCGGAACAATCTCGAGGAGCTCGCCGGCGAGCAGAGCGTGTACCTCCCGCCCGCATGACGCCACAAGCGGTTTTTCGTGCCCCCGGAGTGGGCGAGGGCTCGAAAAAGGCCTTCACACTGAGGTGAACTCCTGTGAGTCAACAACAGAGTACGAACGACGTCTCGATTGATGAGATTCCAGTCGATGTCGCGAACACCCAATCCGGCGAGGTCGATTCCGGCGAGGTGCCCGAGGAAATCCGATCGGTTACTCGTGAGCTAGCCGGCGAGCAGCCACCGACGAATCCGCTAGTCGTGTTGAAGGCCGCCCGCTGGTGGTACATCCACGGAAAGGGCGGAGCCGATCCCGCGTTCCAGTGGGCCATCGAGTGGGTACGACACCTCGCGGCCGACACCCCCAGCGACGTGGAACAGTTCGATGAGTTCCTCGAGTACCTCGTGGCGGTCGGCTTCGCTGACGAGAAAGCAGCCTTGCGGTGACCGCCGCCGCGAGTTTTTTATGCGCCCCAAGGGGTGCGGCGCGTCCTGAACTGACGCAATCGCCGTGAATTCGATTCGGTGAACACTATGGCTACGACCAGTGACCCGTCGGTCTCATTCGAGGAGACCGACACTCGACATGACGAGATGCACAGTACCATCGAAGCGTGGATCGACGAGCTCGTCGACCACGTTGACGATGCGCAGGCGAGCGAGGAGTTCCAGGAGTGGCTCGACGTCCAGAGTCGCTTCCACGACTATTCCCATCGAAACACGCTCCTCATCAATCTCCAGTGTCCCGAGGCGACGAAGGTCGCCGGCTACAACACCTGGCGGAATGAGTTCGACCGGCACGTCCAGGAGGGCGAACAGGCCATCTGGATTTGGGCCCCGATCATCACCAAGCAGTGTCCCGAGTGCGAGAACTCGCCTAGCTACCATGAACAAAGCGACTGTGAGTACGACGAGACATCGCCTGACGAGTGGTCGAAAGGGCTTGTCGGCTTCAAGCCAACTGCTGTCTTCGACGTGTCTCAGACCGAGGGTGAGCCGCTTCCTGAGCTGGAGACTGAGGCGACTGGCGACGCCGACGACCTAGTACCCGCACTCGAGGATGCAGCCGCTGAGATCGACGTGACGGTCCGCATCGTCGACGCTGTCGACTGGGAGCATGGCGACGCCAAGGGCGTCTGCAAATACCGGAGTAAGCGTGATCTCCAACCAGTCGTCGAGGCGAAAGCCCGTACGAATCAGGCTGATCTCGCCGTGACACTCATCCACGAGTACGCTCACGCGCTCCTCCACGCAGACGTCACCGACGAGACCGAGCGGGCGAAACGCGAGGTTGAGGCCGAGGCAGTCGCCTACATCGTCGGGCGGTATTTCGAACTGGATACGAGCGGGTCCGCGTTCTACCTGGCCGCGTGGCAGGACGACGACGCAGACGCAGTTCAAGAACGGCTTGGTCGAATCGGATCGACTGCGAAGGAACTCATCGAAACCGTCGATGGGTAACGAGTCTGTGTCTCTCCGGCAGACGAAGTAGCGGAGGTATCCGCGCTGGCGCGTTTCAGGAGTTGTTTTTTCCGCCGACGAAGAGTGGCGGCGTGACCGAGTTCGTCACGCCGGACAGACCCAGACCAATCCATGTCCGGACGAAATGAGACAAGCGAGACTGAAGAGATGGATCGAGACGAACACGAACGAGATGGATTAGCCGCCGATGGCGGCGTTGTTGCTGCCACCTCCACGACCACGACTCCCGGAGGAGATTTGCAGCAGCCGTCGATTAGCGATGAAGACCACCAGGAAGACAGCCAACCCCGTACCGAGCGCGCTCGAACTGAGGAGATGGACGTCTCATTGCTCAGGAAAGGTGGTGTGTACGAGGTGCAGTCGGCGTCGGGGAACACCTACGAGGTCGACGTCGCGAGCAAGACGTGTACGTGTCCAGACTTCACGAAGCGCCGGCCGAGCGGTGGCTGTAAGCATCTACGGCGGGTCGACATCGAGATTCGGAGCGGAACCGCCCCACGTCCTGATGGACGGCTTCCGGCGACTGGAGACGTGACGGAGCAGCTTTCGGAGCGGATTCTCGAACTAGAGCAGGAAATCGACGAACGAGAAGCCCGGCGGAGGGAACTCGAAGCAACAGTAGCGGTTCTCGAAGAGCTCTCGATTCGATAAATACCCAGGTTAACCAACAGCACTAAGATTCCAGTGCCAGTGTTGGTTAACACGCCGTAATCCATGTCTTTCTCGTCACCAACCCCACCGCAAGAAATCCCCGACGACGTCGTGGAGATGCTCAATGAGCAATCACCGGAGGTGCTCCAGCATATCGCCCAGTACGCCGAGGGGCTCGCCGAACATCGCGAACGCGAAGCCCGACTAGCCGAACAGGACGAGGAAGAACAGATCGAGGAGCGACCGGAGGATCTTCCGGACGACGTCCCCTCGAAGGCTACAATCACGATCAAGGAGATCAACGACAACCGCTACTACTACTGGCAGTGGCGGGAAGGCGAGAAGGTGCGCTCGCAGTACAAAGGACCGGTCAGTCCAGACGATTAGCTAACTTGGTTCTCTCGAGAACAACCCCCCTAATTCGAAGTGAGCTTGTTCACTTCTCAGAAGATTTGACACCCCTGATTCGGAATGAGCTTCAGCAGAAGGGTTCTAGGTAGAATGAACCCTCATGATGCTTAATCAAATCTCGTAGGTGCCGTTGTGAAGTTCTGAAAGCCGTTCATCACTCTCTACAACTGCCTTCATCACTACATCTTTGTCCTTGATAAGCTGGTGTTCCAGATAGACACCCTGTTTGTGTCCGCCACCGACCTGATGTGACTCAGAAATCCCCATTAGCGCGAGCGTGCTGAGAATTTGGCTCACTCGATCATATGAGAGAGGATCAGCACCGACGTCGCCACAGGTCGTCTCGTATTGACTGTAGATACCAGAGGTGCGGAAGCGGCGATTATTCGAGCCAGTCAAGCGACCGAGAGTGTAGAGAACGAGTTTAGACTGGGGTGAGGTGCTCTCGATCGTCTCCTTGACTCGATTGACCTCTGCTCGCTTGACTGCTTTGTCGACATGTTCTGGACTAACGACCTCTGCATCGGCGTCGTCAGCGATATCACCAGCAATCCGCAAAACATCGACTGCCTTTCTCGCATCACCGTGTTCATCCGCCGACCGGTCGGCAGTCTCGGTTATGACGCCGTCTTGAACGACACCATCATGGAACGCGTCTCGTCGATACTCCAGGATCTGTTCGATCTGATCGCTTTGGTATGGTTCAAAGACGAAGTCCGTTGTCCGCATCGAACTCTGAACGCGTGCGTTGAGTTTTTGTCCAAAATCGATGTCGTTGCTGATAGCAATGATTCCGATATAGGCGTCGGTGTGACCAGCTTCTCGAGCCCGCGAGAGTTCATGGAGGAGGCCCTCAGCGTTATCAACCATGTCGATTTCGTCAAGGATGACAATGAGCCCATCGTAGTACTCGTCGATGATGTCGTAGGCGTAATCGTAGTACTCGGCGGAACCTAAACCGATACGAGGGATATCTATATCAGAATCAGATTTGTCGCTTAGCGCACGAGCGATTGTTCGGGCTACTCGTGTTTCGGTATTATTCTTCTTGCACTCAACGTAGACGCTAGCAGCGGGAACGTTACGTGCCGTGGCAGTATCAACGAGACGGTCGGACACGTGTCGGCTGACAAGTGATTTTCCAGTTCCGGTTTCCCCATAAATGACGACGTGGTTTGGTTGTGATTCGTGAATGAGATGTCGGATTTCTCCAGCAACCGATTGGATTTCCGTGTCACGACCGACGATGCGATCAGGGCCAGGAACTGTTCCAATTGAGAGTAAATCCCGATCTGCCCAGATATGAGTTGAAGAACCGTCTTCATCGCCCTCCCGAACGAACAACGGGTCATTTGCCGGATCGTTCGAGTCTTGTCGTTGGATTTCCTCCGAGGTCGACGAGATTTCAGAAGCAGAACTGCCCTCCCTGTTTGTATCGAAATCATCCAGCTGTTGGTCCGCGATAGACGAGTCACCTCCACCATCTGGTTCCTCGTTGTCTGTCATAGATTCATCCTGGGAAGGAACCTACTTAGTCGTTACCCCCCTGGTTCGGAATGAGATTCGTTGGATATCGGTGCTAAACAGCGGAAGATCGATAGGTGGCACCGCCATACCCGATGATACCCGATTCAGAGTGAGGTGTCGTTCAAATCTGCGTCTCCTGATGACCTCACCCTCCTAATTCGGAGTGAGCTATTTCCTAGAACGAGAGGATTGCCAGCAGCTCAAATGATCAGCGGGTTCAGATCAACCCCCCTCGTTCGGAATGAGGTAGTACGAGTTGGTCCATCAGCCAAGAATCGGGAATGCTAAAGAGACCCCCCTGATTCGGAGTGAGCTGTTCCCCGAACTAATGGACGATATTGATGCCAGCTTAAACAGGATGGATGGAGATTGGAGTTGGAGGGACACACCCCCCTGATTCGGAATGAGATCCCGTAAGACTGACCGTATGGGCGCGATCTTCCATCAACCAACTAGGCGGTTCTTAACTAGGACGAGCCATTCTCTCCAAACCGCAAGATAGCGTAGACTTCGAAGGATCACTTGTCTAGTTACTACCCTAGCTTTATTACCTAGTTACGCTAAGAGCCCACTAAGTAGAATACGGCACTAGTTATAAGTATTCGTGAATACGCCTAACACTGGAAGTACAGCTATTCTATCCTTTGAATCGAAGCAGTAGACCATACGTCGAGGGCGTATACCCAACGAATCCATTACTGCAACCTTCTCATCGGGTGGAAACTCAGCTTCTAATCAGGTGGTATGGAGGGTATAATCTCATTCCGAACGAGGGGGGTGTGTGGTTCCAGCTGTATCTTGTTGCAACCGCAGGGTCAGAACGAGGTGATCTTAGTCGTTCGTGTCTTTGCTAACCTTCGTCGGATATCCGACCGATCCCATCCCAAGGGTGAGATAATACTCTCGACAGCTCGGACCAGCTGCGTCTCATAGTACGATGGATCATACTGGTCCGTCTCTTCGTGAGCAAGGGCGACACGTTCTCGTGATGCCTTCTCGTCGTCGACGACCACGTACTCGACATCTTGACCGGGATGGACAGCGAGATCCTGGTCCCGAGCACGCTCGAGTGCCGCCACGTTCTGGGTGTACTGCGTGTACGCCTCGACAGGCTTGGAAACACGGTTCCGTTCGACGAGTCGGTCGGAATCGACATCGCCAGCGTGAAGCTCCGAAATCGCCCGTTCCAAGCGATTAATTACCACATCCGGAGATTGCGTTTGACCGAGAATCTCGAGACAGTCGCGCTGGACGTCTTCGATGAATCCGGGCGTCGATCGTTGCCGGGCTTCGATGCCGCGTATCTTGAACTCGTCCTTGCCCGCAACCTTCCCGAAATATTTCGTCAGCGCGCCGGCGTCGCTCTCGCGCTGTGGCACGAACGCTACCCACTCGTACTCGGCTTCATATTCGAGACGGATATCGACGGTGTCCGTAATCTCGGCGGCCAACGTCTCCAGTGATCCTCGTTCGTCGTCGCTGACGTCCGGGTCGGGCGTCACCCAGATCGAGTCGACGATCCCGTGAACGACGCGCCATCCGCCCGCTTCCAACCGCTGTTTCGCGATGAGCAGGATCTCCCGAGCGAACGCGTTAATTGCTTCGTGGCACTCGATTCGGCCGAATTTCGCGTTACTGAATCCCTGATACCCAAAGCACGCGACGAGAATCCACTTTAGCGCGGCCGACCGCCCCTCGAGTTCGTCGAGACAGTCTTGGTCGGGGTTCTCCCGCTGTTCTTCGCGACGGATTGCGGTCTTGATCTCGTCGCGCGCATCGATGATTGGCTGGAGGACGTCGACGAGGTAGCCGCGGTCGTCACAGATCGCGTAGCCGAGGCCGGGCACATCGTCGCGGTCGCTGTGGCAGTCACACCGGATGACATCGGGCGAGACGTTCCGCGTGCAGATGATATTCGGATAGAGACTCGAAAAGTCGAGTTCGTGGACGTCCTCGTGGAGGCCGACTTCGGGCGCGAAGATGAAGCCACCGCGGTCAGCGTCGTGAAGCGTGGTCATCGGCTTGTAGAACTCGTGTCGCCAGGAGTTCCATGGCGTCAGCACACCGCGCTTGTGTGCTTCACAGATCTGGATGGCAGTGAGGACGTTCCCAATCGACGCCCACGCGAGTTCCTGGATTGGCTTTTTCGACCGAGTGACGAGGTCGAGGATGCCGTCGAGGTTCGTCTCACCGAAGAAGAACGCGTTCGACTCATCGATGATAGCCCGTCCCGGCACGTTGTAGCGGGCAGGGGAGTGTCCCACCCGGCCGTAACTCGAATACGTCGACCGACCGGCGAGCTGCTGGTAGTCGACGTTGGGCCACCGACTCAGCGTGAAGCCGTCGACGCCGGCGTCGCGAGCCATCGCGTAGAGCGTCGGGATGATCTCGCTCGTCGAGCACACAAGGACATCCGGGTCGCGTACGTCGAGCGCGTCCTGCACAGCAGCGAGGAGTTCCTCCGGCGGGCCCGTGACGGTCTCGCCGTCGACGCCGAGTTCGGTGTAGGTTTTACTGTTCGTCTCGGTCACCGGGATACTGAGGTGGAGCGTCGACAGCTCGTTCGCCGGCGTCGGATTGACGTTGTTCTCCAGACAGTAGCGGAACTCCCGCGAGAAGTCTACGTTGAAACAGGCGATATCGCCGATGGGGTATTCGGAGAGTTGGCGCGTCTGGCGGGCGAGCGCCGTCACCCGGTCGATGTGTGAAACGTCGACGGCAAGGACCCGCTCCAGGTCACGACGAAATCCAGGGTGTCGGTCGACGTACTCGGTCGCGACGACGTCCGGATGGCGCTCGTAGAACGCCTGAAGTCCAGAGAGATCGACGTCAGTCTCTGGCGAGCGAGCGGCGACATGGAACCGCGGTGTGTAGTCCCGGCGCTCAGTGGCCACGGCGCCGTCGGTCGTCGCTTCCCATTCGAGGACGCGGTCGTCGAGGAAGTCGATTTTGAACGGCATCGGTATCAGTCGTCAGCTGGCTGTGGCTTGTCGTCCATTTCGTCGTGCTGCTTTCGTAGCGCCTCGATTGCATCCTCGATATCGTCGAGGCGCTCGTCATGTGCGTCGAGGCGTGACTCCTGTTCGAGATCGACGCTGAGAAGCGACGGAAGCATGGGGTTCTGGTGGTTCAACAATCCGCTCGCGTCGGCGTGCTCGCGGGCGTACGTGAACAGCTGGTCGAACCGAGGTTGGTCGCGGCGCCGGAGCGCACGGCGATACTCTCCCCACCGCTCTTCGATAGCGCGAAGCGCATCCCGGAACGTCGGATTCGTCCGCCCCACCGTCACCGACCTCCTGTGTTGGCCCACGCGTCAAGTAGTGGGTTCGTGGTGAGTGTCGTACTCGTGCCGTCGGCCATGACGCCGGTCCCGATATCGGTAGTTCCGCCGGAATCTCCTGGGGTAGGGGGTGACGCCGGCTGGAGGCCCACCTGGTCGGCACGGGCAGTGAGCATCTTCCGCCAGTACGCGAATGTGGTCTGGTAGTACGCGCCGCCGTCGACGGGATAGACGAGTGTCTCGAACTCGTCGCCAACGAAACGTGGCCCCATCCGCGTCTGTTCACACTCCAGATGATGATCGGCGGTCGTTTCGATCGGCGCCGTGAACTCGTTGGCAGTCGTGCGCGTGACGAGGACGGGGACATCGTAGCCCCGTGCATAGGTACTGAGACGAGCGAGAGCTCGCGCCTGGAGCGTCTGCGCGTGTTCTTCCCCCAGGGTATCGTCGTCCCAGTACTGGGCATCGAGCGCCGGGACAACGATGAGCGACGGCGTGTGTGGCGAGGTCTCCTGCTCGTGGCTCTGCCGTTCTCGGTGCGTTGCTACAGCGTCCGCGGCCGTGGCTTGCTGGACGTGCTGGTTGACGGCGTCGGGCAGGTCACAGAGCGCGCCGTAGTGCTGGTAGGCGGTGAAGCCGCGGGCGACGTGAATCCGGTCGAGTAAGCGCTGGCTGGGCGTGAGGCGGGCGAGTGAGGTGGTTGTCGCGTGGCCGTGGGCGTCGATCCAGAAGGCCGGTCCGTCGCTCAGCAGGAGGTGGTCGAGCACAAGCGACTGGAGAATGGGGACGCCACGCCCTCCCTCGATATCGAGGAGCGTGATGCCGTTATCGAGTGAGGGAAACAAGAACTCGTCAGGCGGCTGGTCGGCCGTCCCGGTGAGTGACTGCTGATTGCGGTCTGCGCCACGCGTCGGCTGGTTCACCGCCAGCTCGCTCTTCGTTGATCGCGACCTCGATGGAGATCCCTCGGACATACCTCACTAGACGGAGAAGTGTCCGATAAGGCGTGGCGTGTCGTTTCCACGTTTCATAGAACGATAGAGCTGGTAGTCTAAACGGCGTGCAGTATTCGGGTTATAGTTCTCTGAACCCACGTTTCCGGGTTGTTTCAAGAATACGCTGGCTGACGGGGCGGAAAAGGGTCAACCACACAGATTTATAACTCGACTGCGAATGTGATTCTCTATGCGGAATGTGAGCTTGGACGTCGATGACCGACGTCTTGACGACGTAATTACTCAGGTCGGGAAAGGAAAATACCGCATTCCAGAGTTCCAGCGAGAATTCGTTTGGGACCGAACCGACGTCGTCGATCTCTTCGACAGTATCTACAAGAGTTACCCCATTGGGAGTTTCTTCTTCTGGCGAGTCCCGCACGATATGTGGGACTTCTTCCGAGATGTCGACGAACTCCAGCAGCCCTCACTTGAAGAAATCCAGCGGTCCGAATTCCCCGAAATCAGTTTCGTGCTTGACGGCCAACAACGGCTAACCTCGCTCTACGTTACGCTCAACGGAATGAAATATGCGGACACGGACTACAGCCGCATCGTCTTTGACCTTGACGAAGAGACGTTCAAAGTTGCAGAAGGCAAAGCCGACCACCTTGTACGAGTCTGTGACATCTGGGACGACAAACGGGAGGTTCGCGACGAGTTAGAGGGCGATCGATATGAGGCGTTCACTGATTGCAACGATGCGCTGACGAAATACGAACTCCCGCTTATCATCGTCAAGACGAACGAAGTTGAGAGCGTCATAAACATCTTCGAGCGGATCAATCAGAAAGGGACGCGACTCAGCCGCTTCGATATAGTTAACGCCAACATCTGGTCAAGGGATTTCAATCTTCGTAGCCGCATCGACGAGGATATTTTCGAGCACTTAGACCAGATCGGGTTCGGGGAGATTGACAGAGGTACCGTGACCCAGACCCTGGCTCTCAACATTGATGGAACGTGCAGCACGGACGCTCAGAAGAATCTCGATCCCGATGATGTCAGAGAGAACTGGGAGGATACCAAGGAGGCTATGATCTCCGCGATTGGCTATCTCAGAAAACAACACGGAGTGAAACGGTCCGAGTTCATTCCGTACGAAGGAATGATTCCTGTGCTCGCATATTATATGTATGAGACAGATCGCAGGAATGTCGATCCAGACCACCAGGAACAGATAGACCGCTGGTTCTGGCGGGTCGCTCTCTCGGGTCGGTACAGCAGTTCTGCACAGACCAGAATGACTGAAGATAGCAAACTGGTCGACAGGATCATCGCAGGAGAAGATGTTGAAATCAACTTCACGCCGCAGATTAGCACAGAACGCCTCAAAACAACCAATATCAAGCGGTCCACTTCAGGCCTCAGGAATGCATTCCTCTGTCTCCTTGCACGGAACCGACCTCTTCACTTCGAGGACGGATCAGAAATTGACCTGACGGAAAACGAGTACGCTGACTTCCGTCTCAACAAGCATCACATCTTTCCGAACGCCTATCTGCGGGGGTTAGACTACTCGAAAAAGGAACGGAAGAGCATTATGGACATTACCTTCATTCCTGCCGAGCTTAACCGCCGTCTCTCGGACACCTCCGCAAAAGAGTACTTTGGAAGACTCGCAAATGATGTAAATGAGTTTGAGCGAATCATGGATTCGCACCTTATCCCCCATGACGAGGACTCGGGTATCTGGGACAACGATTATGATACGTTCCAGGAACAGAGGGCGGAACTCGTGTACTCCGAATTCATGGAACTGATCGGGGAGTATTCCGCTCTCGAATCTGATCTCCGAAATGACCCACAGAGCGCCGTCAAAGAGACGGAGGTATTGGTTCGAGACTTCATTGACAGAGAACTCGCTCTAGCAAGCGATGGAGGCACGTTCTGGGGTGAAGTCCCGAACGATGTGAACTCGAACGTTCAGCGGCGTATTAGCGAGGAGCAAGACAGTAATCCCGAGTTCACTGTTGACTCTGATCGAGACAAACTTGACTTCTGTAACGTGATGGACTACGCAAAGATCATCAACGCTCGCTGGGACGTTTTCGGGGATTATCTACCATCGAAATCAGCGGTTCAAACCCGGTTTGAGGACTTCGCAGAATTCCGCAACGCCCTCGCTCATCACCGAGAAATCGATCGATTCACCGAAATGGATGGGCAGGTCGCCATCGAATGGATAAACAGCTGCATTACCGAAGAGTACTGAACCACCTTCGGTTAGGGGCCGGAGAAACGCTCTCCAGTATTCCGGTTCTGACTCTCGGAACGTACCGTCTAGAAGTGGTTCAGGAACTGAATTTAGGTACACGGCAGCCACCTATGTTAACCAACACGCCGTAGGACAACTCCTAACTGTTGGTTAATACTGTTGAACGACTCCCCTGTTCTCGTTCTACGTCGCACAGCTACCATACTTTGATGCTCACTCTCCTCGAGAAGAGAGATATGTGTGGGCGAAACGCGCTGTTCGTCACCCAGGAAGACCTCGAGAAGCATTTCGGAGCGGAGGTCGTCACGGACGGCGGGTACGCCCCGAGATACAATATCGCCCCTGGAGAGCAGCTGGACGTCATCACCAACCGGGCCGCTGCCGAGATCGACCAGTATCATTGGGGCCTCCTCCCGTCGTGGGCGGACGATCCCGGAGAGGGGATTATCAACGCTCGCTCTGAAACTGCAGCCGAGAAACGATCCTTCCGCGATGCCTGGGACTCGCGGCCCTGTCTCGTTCTCTCGTCGGGGTTCTACGAGTGGCAGAAGCGGGACAGCGGGCCCAAGCAACCTTATCGAATCTACCGCGAGGACGCCCCGGCGTTCGCGATGGCCGGCCTCTGGGAGGTCTGGGAAGGGGAGGAATCAGCCATCCCGTGCGTGACTATCCTGACGACCGAACCGAACGATCTGATGCAACCAATTCACGACCGGATGCCGGTTGTCCTCCCCGACGGCGACGAGGAGACATGGCTCACTGCTAGCCCGGACGAACGCGAGGAATTGTGCCAGCCCTATCCGGAGGAGGACTTGACTGCGTACGAAGTTTCGACGCGGGTCAACAATTCAGGGAATGACGACGCCACAGTAATCGAACCCCTGGATCACGAGCAATCGGGACTCGACGAATTTAGCTCGAGATGACCGATACTGATTTTCGGATAGAATGTCTCCTGAGCAGGTTCATTTCGAAGGAAAACTGTACCAGCTTCGTCAACCAATGCTGGCTATAGTCTCGTCATTACCTCTAATCAGAGCTGGCTGATCCCACTTCTAGATTTATTGCAATTCTGCCTCTCGTCTTTCTGCTCAACTGGTTCTGTCCACCAACGGTTGAACTGTCTATCTAAAGTCTGAGTAACACGCATAGGGAGCTCGGAGATGATCGAGACGTTCGTATCTAACGAGTTGAAAGACGTCCCCAGTATCCAACTCCGGCTTTTTTCGGTGATAATGAACCGGTCGTGAAGCGGAGTTAGCTTCGGACCGCCATTCTGGTCCATAATCCTTAGAATCTCTACGGTTTGTCCCTGATTCTTGTACCTGGTCAATTCGCTTTCCAACTGCGATGCATTTCGTAATACCGAAGTTATGAACCAGACATCGATATCAGAATCTAGACTGTCTACGAAGTCCGTCAGACCGTCGACATCCAGATACGGGTCAACCACCTTTACGGTTGAAGAAACATCTCTTTGAATACTGTCAAGTGCCCTATCCGCAACGGCACTCTCTGCCTCAGTTATCCACCCCCTTGACGTAGTCCCGCCTCCGAAATCAATTTTCCTTTTATCCCAAATCTGCTCCCCAGCTACTATAGTGGGATGCCCACTGAGGTCTGATTCTGGATACAGTTCGGGCGGATCTTCATCGGAGCTAGAATCACTTTGGCCAGTGCCACCGATGGTGATATCGGTGACTACTCTACGAGCCACGGAGAAATCCTGCTGATTTACAGTTTCTCCATTGATTAGGACTTTGATGAGTTCTTCACTTGATCCATTTGCCTGCTCAACCTCGCAAAAACCAGTGCTTTCGTCGCCACCATACGAAATCACGACTTTTCGCGCTCCTTCACCGCCACCAGAATCCTCCTCAAATTCAATAGAGTCCTGCCATAGAAGCTCTCCGTATTCCCTTCGTTCCAATACCACAGCAACGTCTTCCCGACTTACGAGGTCGGCGTTCAGGTCTACTCTCCACTGATTGTCGAACTCAGCGTCGACTCGGAAGTCCTCAAACTGGATAACCAAGCTTCCCCAGTAGTCGTGATACCGAGTCAAATCAACGCCAATCTCCTCTTCAACTATCTCATGGGCCTTCGCCTGCTGGTCGTCTGAGAGTTCTGGAATCTCATCTTCCCTCACCCAGTGCTCAAACTGTAAAGCCGGTCGCGTCGAACCCCATTGTAGATCATCATTCGGGTATACACGCTCCATCCTCACATCGCCCTGAAGCTGATCAATAACCTGCTCGTCATCGGGTGTACTTCGCTCCAGCGTCGACTCAAACCGATCGACTCTATCAGTTGGATCTACCGGAATCAGTGTTAATAGATCGCTTAGGGGGACAGGATCGACCGCCACGAAACAATCTTGACGCACTTCATGGACCGTTTCATCCAAAGATTGTGTCGTCCCAAGAGCAAAATATACTCTCCAGTCACCATCAACCTCTGCCCACACTTGGAGCATAGACCCCTCAGCGCTATCCTCCACACATTCATCGATCCAACTTTCAGCAATTCCGCGCATAGAGGATAGATTAAAACAAACACCACTTATCCGTTCCCACTAGAAAACAGAATTAGCATTCCTAACCGTTCTATCTAAAGGGTTCTTATACTACTGATCTCTCTAAGCATCACATTTTCAAACCTATCGTATTTCAGTCGAACCGCTGATGGACATTTCATAATATCACTTGGTTCGAGCGTTTGCCGGCTGGGTGTAACGAAGATATGAGAACGCGTCTATGATATCTTGGATTTTCGCAGCTTATTGGGTTACTGATGGTGCCGTCGAATCGACGAGCGAGTACTCACGGTCACGACTCGTACCCTCTGCCTCGAGAACGTTGTACTGCGTCATCTTCGACAGATACGTGCGGATGGTGCGTTTTGTCCGTGGATCGTCGACTTTCCGCTTGTAGTGGTCGTAAATCTCACTTGGCCCGAGGGGTCCGTGTTCCCGGACGACGTCGTAGACGAGCCGCTGGTGCGGGATAAGCGAGTCGAGATTTTTCTGCTTGATCTGAGCGCGAGCGTCTTCCGCAGCGTTGAGGAGGATATCATCGGTGATTCGCTCTCTACTCTCGCGGTCGGCTTTGCTCGCGGCGGTCCGAAGGATGCCAATCGCGAGACGAGCATCACCAGCAGCGGCGTCGGCAATACGGTCGAGTTGGTTAGTCGTAATGACGTCCTGGTCGAGCCCTCCTTTCACACGAGCAGCGAGGATGTCGTGGAGTTGCTCGTCGTGATACTTGTCCATCCGGACGTGTTCGCTGGATCGAAGTCGACTCACGAGGCGGTCGTCGACGCGGCTGAAGAGGTCTTCTTCCTTGTTGGCGATACAGATCACCGCGAAGTGTGGGAGGCTGTGCAGGTCGTAGATGATACCCGGATCTTCGAGCTGGTCGACCTCGTCGAGGATGATGACTGTCCGTGGCCCGTCGTACTGTTGGAGTCGGTCGATGAGTTCGTCGTGGGGTGTCGACTGGCGGTGGATATCAATGGTTTCGCCGAAATCATCGAGGATCTGGTAGAGCGTCCGGAAGCGCGTATAGTTGCGCCAGCAGTTGACATAGGTGGCTTCAACGTTGAGAACCTCTTCGCGGAGGCGTTCGGTGACGAACTGTGAGATACACGTCTTTCCCGTTCCGCTGGGGCCCGTGACGATAGCGGTGTCGGCGGGTTCTCCGTTCGTGATTGGTTCGAGGACGCTGGAGAGGTGGTTGACTTCGGCGTCACGATGCTCGACTTCTCGAGGGACGAACCCGGCGCGGAGAACGCGAGCATCGCGTATCATGAAATTCGGTACGAAAGTGATTCTGCGGCAGGTCATATAAGAGTGACCGGGTCGTTTCCGGAAAGGAAGCACTTGTAATTGGGCTCTACCCGGATACTGTATCGCTGGCAGGCGATTCTGCTGGAATTGCACCTCATAGTTTTCCTGAAATTCCAGGAAACACGAGCCTTCCTGAATAGATACCTCTCTTCGCGGAAGATAACCGATTAACTACCAGGGGCTGTAGGTCAGCGTATGGTTGAGGTTCCAGAGTCGCTCCAGAGTCTGTTTAGCGCAACTGTAGAAAAACGAGGCGAGACATATACACTCGAAGTTCCGCAAACTGAGGTTGATCACGGCGCTATCTCTCCTGGTGAAACATACCGGATCGGCGTACTCACGCAACGACAATCCTCGACGAAGACAGCTGACGAACGCACAGCACAGGAGCAGCCCGCTCCGTCCGAACGGAATTCTGGACCACCTACCCCACCGGTCACTGAAGGGGAAGTCCGTGACGTGACGATCGAGACAGTCGGCGATCAAGGCGATGGAATCGCGAAGGTCGAACGCGGCTATGTCGTTATCATTCCAGGTGCGCAGCCCGGTGACGAGCCGACCATCGAAATCGACCAGGTCCAAGAGAACGTCGCATTTGCCAGCGTTGTCGATACCGGCCCTCAATCACTCTAACTAGGCTCATAATCCGGTGTCTGTCCGGCAAGGAGGAGGAGGCGCAACGTTGATGCCTGCCGGGCTTCATATTCTATGTACGAAACGCAGGTATGAGTTCCACACAAGAGACACAAACTATACGGCAGGGCCTTTCGACCCGTGAGAGCCGACTCCTCTCGCATCTCGCCGCGGAGGGCCACCAAATAATCTCGATCGACGACGTCGAGGCGACCCTCGAGGTCGCGCCGAACACCGCCCGCGAGATCGCCTCCCGCCTCACCGAGAAAGGGTGGCTGGACCGGCTGCTCCCCGGCCGATATCTCATCATCCCCCTCGCTGCTGGCGAGGAGGCCGTGTACACGACCCACGAGTATCTCATCGCCTCGCACGTCGCTGAGCCGATGTACATCGGCTACTACAGCGCCCTCAGCCATCACGGGCTGACCGAACAGGTTCCCCGAACCGTGTACGTCGTCACCCCGACGCGAGCCCAGAGTCGCGAGATTCACGGCGTCCCCTATCGCGTCGCGACGGTCACCGAGCGGAAGTTC
This sequence comes from Halorussus halobius, assembly GCF_004765805.1. Lineage (GTDB taxonomy): Archaea > Halobacteriota > Halobacteria > Halobacteriales > Haladaptataceae > Halorussus > Halorussus halobius. The sequence goes on from NZ_SBIU01000009.1 coordinate 33,942, forward strand.
TTCGGCTACGAGCCGACGTCCATCGAGGGAACTGTCGTGAACGTCGCCGACCTGGCGAAGACGCTTGTCGACTGTGCCGACCATCCCGAGTACTGCGGTGGCATCCGCGAACTCGCAACGGCGATGGTCGCGGCGGACGACCAAGCCTGTTCGTGGGCGACGGTCGGCGAGTATCTCCAGCGGCTTGACAACGGCGCGGCGACCAAGCGAATCGTCTACTTGGCCGACCAGCTGAGTATCGACCTCCCAACGCGTGAGACGCTCGTCGAGTCGTTCACGAGCGGGTACTCGCTGCTCGACCCAACGCAGAGCGAGCAGGGATCATACGACAGTGAGTATCGCCTCCGAATTAACGTCGACCCGGGCACGCTCGGTCCGACGGAGTCCTGATTCTAATGATCAGTCAAAACCGACTCCGTGTCCTTGCCCGTGAGCTAGGTGTCCGCCAGGGCTATGCTGAGAAGAACTACGTCAACTCCTGGATTCTCTGGGGTATCTTCACGAGTGACTTTGGCGAGAACCTCATGTTCAAAGGTGGAACGGCGCTGAGCAAACTGTACTTCCCCCAGTCGTGGCGATTTTCAGAGGATCTCGATTTCGGCGTCGAAGGTCAGTACAACGGATCAGAAGACGACCTCCGTGATGTCCTTGACACAGTTACCGAGCGCTCCGGGATTGAGTTCACCATCAGCGAGCACCACGAGTCCCGCCAGCAACACTATCCGACACACTACGTCGACATGAGCATCCAGTATCGGGCGGTGCTTGACCACCCGAATACGACCAGTCTCGACGTGATGGTCGACGAGTACGTCGCATTCGACTCGGTTCACCATACGCACTCCTACGAGGATATCCCGGAGTTCGAACTGCAGGCGTATAGTGTCGAAGAGATCTTCGCGGAGAAACTTCGGGCGATCTTCCAACGGGGTGCTGCCAGAGACTACTACGATCTTTATCAGCTCTTAGAGACCGAATCTGTTGAGATTGAGTTCGACGTTGTCCTGCCTGCCTTCGAAGCAAAGTGCGACCACGACGACCTTGACGTCGATCTCACCACAGGTCTGCCGGGTGACCAGCGCGAGGACATTCAGCGCCAGTGGGAAACCTCACTTCCAGACCTGACCGGTGATCCACCGCTGTTCGATACTGTTTGGAAGAGACTGGACGAGGCCGTCATTGACAAAGGGACGGAGTAGGTACGAATCCTCTCGCCTGCGGCACGTACTAGCCCTGCACTATTAGGGGTATTCTGAAATCGGATACTATTCTAAGATAGCATCCTATTCATAGAGATTTTCTATCGATACTACTTATGCTATTCTAACAATTCAGGCTACCTTTGCTACTCATACTATTCATGCTATTCTAACTATTCAAACTATACGGGCTATCTTGACGATTCAGGCTATTCACTGCCCTTAGTTATAAGAGGGGATAGGGCACTATTCCAGAATAGCATGGCGGGAACGAATAGCGGGAATAGCATAGATAGCACGAATAGCCCAAATAGCCCGTACGACTCCGTGGATACAGCGGGGAATTCTCGGGCTGTCTCAGTCTGCATGCTGAAGGGTGGCGTTGGCAAGTCAACCATCGCAGTGAATCTCGCGCGTCAACTCGCCACCCACGACCATGATGTCCTCCTCATTGACCTCGATCCGAATGGACACGCTTCAGTCGGTCTCGGGTTCGATGACCACTATCACAATACAGACGAGGGCATCGGTGAGGTATTCTTCGATGAGGCAGATCCAACCTCAGTCGTCTACGATACCGAATATGAATTCGATATCCTTCCCTCGAGCGAGGATCTCGAGCAAGTCGAGCGAGAAATCGTCGTCGGTGACGTCTTCCAGCCGTCTGCTCTGTTGAAGCGCGAAGTCGTTGAGCCGCTGCTGGGCGACGAATACGACTTCATCGTCACGGACTCGCCCGCATATCGCTCGCGACTGACCGACAACGCTCTCGTCGCGACGTCTAATCTTGTTCTTCCACTAGCGCCCGGCAACGAGGCGATGTCCGGACTGGAACGCACTATCGAGCGCCAGATTGCTCCGCTGCGAAAGCACATGGACGTCGACGTCCTCGCACTCGTCCCGAATATGCTGGATGGGCGTATCGACCAGCAAACGCAAGATCGCCAGCTCCTCGAACGGCTGAACTCCCACAACAGCTTGCAGGACCGTATTCCGAACTTCGCTCGAATCACGGATTGGGAGGCTGTGGGCAGCGGCGACATTAGTCCGACACCAGGTATCCGAGACCGAACGAGTATCACGAAAGCGTACGGTGAACGCAAACCGCTATTGGACTACGACGCCAACTGTGATCAACTGAAGAATTTCGACGAACTCGCGCACATCGTCGAGGCCGGTGAGGTGGTCCGGCATGGCTGACGACGGTGACCCGTTCGCAGATCTTAGTCAGACGCTGGATGACGATGCTGACGATCAGGACGAGACGAAGAGTGAACAGGAACCGCGCGAGCCACCCGCCTCAGACACGACAACCGAACACGTCGACGAACCGGATGAGGGGGACGTCGAGGAACTGGACCCGATGACAGATACTGCCTTTTCATACGAGGCAGCCAATCAACGGCCGTTTTACGCTCGCGAAGAGACTATCGAGAACTTCGATTCCTGGCTGAACTACGAATTAGAGCGCGAGCTAAGTACTCGCGGCTATCAGAATATCGTTGTCCGTGAGATGACTGATGCGTTGCTGCGCACGGTTGTAGAGGAAGACTTGGTTGACGAGGTGGCTGAACGGTTCGAGCAAGAACGAAAGAATGCGATTTCAAAATAGCCTGAATAGCATTCTATTTCTTTTCAAGGAGAACGACGGGGGGATGTCCATCTCTTCAGGAAGGAGGTTTACTGGAATAGGTCAAATAGCATGAAAAGTATTCTATTTATATATGCACCTCCACAAGGGCACGGGACGCATGAATTCTGGATGCGTCCATCGCTGCCCGACGAACTATATTCGCGTATCTGACCAGAGAGAACGGGTTTCTACGTTATAGATCGGTAAAACAACTCGAAAATGGACGCCCACCAGAAGATGAGACCGGCCTTCTCAATGCATACGGTTCTCGGACTGGTTTGTGGCTATGGACAAGGTGATCCTTCGACATTTTCGTCGATTTTACTTCTAATCACAGAAAGCCGGGAAGCTACCCATTCCAAGGCGACCAGTACATCGCGCTGACGTTGACATTAAAGTCGTAAACGTGCTAATACTGGTCTAACCGCCAAAATGCTCTCTACTCACTCCACGTGAGCTGGCCAACGGTTGGAAACTCAACCTTCGCTGTTTGGGGTGGGTTGTAGTATCGGGACTTGATATCGTAGTATCCGAATTCCGGAGGGATACGAGCGCACGCCTTTGCCAGATTTTCGTCCGCTGTGTGAGTGATCACACGGATTCGAGCATTCGCATCGAACAATCGAACTGCCAACGCGACCACCGCCGCGTCCTGCCAGTTGTTCGTCTCTGGATACTTGCTCTGCTGGTTGAGAAACTCATCTGCAACGAACCGTGCTTTCTCAACCGGTCCAGCACTACTCTCGAATCCCGCTGTACGATCACCTGGTAGCGGTGTGGCTACCCGAAGCCACCCTTCTTCGATAGCCGTATCGAGGTATGGATTCGTCGGTGAGTCGGCACTCCCGGTATCCGCCAGCTCGTGGTAGACCGCTGCTGGCACCCAAACTTCAGTTCCAGCTTCCTCTACGGCACTCTTGAGCGATTGTAGGTGTGGACTGGGGTGCTTCCCCAAGTTCCGAAACATCACCGTGTCCGCAATGTTCGCAGTATACATCCTCGCTCGGTTCACTTATCGGCGTATTCCTCGAGGAGATCGCCCCCCTCCGCATCGAACTCATCCGGTGTGTACGTCGTCGGGGTCGAATCGTCATCACCGAGGTCGAGAACCGAATAGAGCGCTTCGACGAGATCATACGTAGTTCCAGGAGAGAGATCTGTGAGGCTCGCGATTTGCCGGATTGTGACCTCGCCCTCACTGTGTGCGTTCACGAGATCGTATGCGAGCGCGAACGTGACGATGCCGTAGTCTTCGAGGACTCGTTCGATCGCTGGGTACTCGTTTTTCTGGGCGATTACCTCGATGATTTTGGGAGTGATCGAGACTTCCGTCTCACGGACCGTCAACGTTAGCTCGAACTCCTGAGCGGTGTATACGGCAGTCCCGGTCTCGTCGCCAACCTTGCTGATCAGGCCCGCCTGCTCCAGTTTATGCAAGTAGTCGTACACCGTCTTTTTGGAGACGGTCGTTGTTTCGACGAGTTCGGGACCTGTTGCAGTCTCTGCCTGTCTAATCGATGTATAGAGGTCCGCGAGGGACGGGTTCTCAAGTAATTCTGCGAACGTCGGAATTCCAGTGATGGTTCCTGGAGTGTCCCCCGCGTTTCGCACGTGTTCTGTATCGTAACTCATCTTGTGTAGAGTTACGAAACTGGAAACCATAAATGTTTGCCACGGAACCGGGTCACTGTAGTGTTTACAAACGGGCCCGACCGCAGAGGATAGCTTTGTTACGTGCCTTAATTACACACTACTCTCGCCCACAACGCCCATTAAGTAGAGACGCGAACTTATCACTGGTATCTCTGTCAATTTACGTCGTATAGCAGCGCAATGCTGAATACAGACACATAGCGACCCCTGAATATTATCATTTCAAGAATAGTTAGGATGGGGGAGAGTCGATACAACAGTATTGTTTTCCCATCTCTTGTACAAACCCGACTAATGACGGCGCAGGACTCCACGCAGACTGAAGACCGAAAAGACGACCACCTTCAAATCGTCCAAGAGCGGGACGTCGAAACGACAGGCACGGGCTTCGACGACGTCCACCTCGTCCACAACGCGCTTCCGGAACTCGATTACGACGCGATCGACCCCTCCATCGACTTCCTGGGTCACGACCTCTCTGCCCCAATCTTCATCGAGAGCATGACTGGCGGGCACCACAACACGACGGAGATCAATCGGGCGCTGGCCCGGGCCGCCAGCGAAACCGGTATCGCCATGGGTCTCGGTAGCCAGCGAGCAGGCCTCGAACTCGACGACGAACGCGTCCTCGAATCGTACACCGTCGTCCGCGATGCCGCACCCGATGCGTTCATCTACGGGAACCTCGGCGCTGCACAGCTCCGAGAGTACGACATCGAAATGGTCGAGCAGGCAGTCGAGATGATCGACGCCGACGCGCTCGCGGTCCACCTGAACTTCCTCCAGGAAGCCACCCAACCAGAAGGCGACGTCGATGGCCGGAACTGTGTAGCTGCGATCGAACGAGTGTCCGAGGCACTCTCGGTGCCGATTATCGTCAAGGAAACGGGCAACGGCATCTCCGGGGAGACTGCCCGAGAGCTAACTGCGGCAGGCGTTGACGCTCTCGACGTCGCTGGCAAAGGCGGAACGACGTGGTCCGGGATCGAAGCCTATCGCGCAGCAGCCGCGAACGCGCCGCGACAGAAACAAATCGGCACCCTGTTCCGAGAATGGGGCATTCCAACCGCTGCAAGCACGATCGAGTGTGTTGCCGAACACGACTGCGTCATTGCGAGTGGTGGTGTCCGAACGGGATTGGACGTGGCAAAAGCGATTGCCCTGGGTGCCCGCGCCGGCGGGTTGGCGAAACCATTCCTGAAACCAGCTACAGACGGGCCAGACGCTGTCATCGAACGCGTCGGGGACCTGATCGCCGAGCTGCGAACAGCGATGTTCGTCACCGGCTCGGGGTCGATCGACGAGCTCCAGCAGGTGGAGTACGTGTTGCACGGAAAGACGCGCGAGTACGTGGAACAACGAACCAGTAGCGAGTAGTCCCGGATTCCCCAGTCTCAGCAGGACGGATAGAACAACAGCGGGAAAGAGAGAGCCGACTCCGATATCTGTCCAACCTGTACTTACCGAACTACGCACCACAACGAGGCGGGTTCTCACCAGCGAATTCGTCGTGAAATAACCGTTCAGTAGGTGTGCGAATGTACCGGGTATACGGAAGCAAGAACACCAGAATTTGGTTGTCAGGAACGAAGGTAGTCCCCGAGGAAATTTGAGAGATTGTACACAGTGTAAAGACCGTACCCGATTACGAGGACGGCGACAACAAGGAGAAGTGCCCAGCTCAGGTCCATGTGTCACAGAAGAATTTCTTGTAGAATAAGATTTGTCCCCTGTGACACAACGAATTTTCACTAACCGATATACTGTTCCTCTACATCTAACGATTAGCTGCATCACCCCTGCTCGCGATTGAGGAATCCAGCAGAGCCACAGAACTCTCTATACTGGTCGGTTGGACGAACTCTTGAGCGTCTCCGGGCTATTCTTCTGTAGTGGTCGCGACTCGCGAGTCTCGGCGCAGCGTCTTTCGACGAATCGCACACCAACATATCGAGTGGCCCGCATATGACTCGACACCGCTGTACGATCGCTCCTCACTCGGTGGGTTAGAATCGGACGTTCGAGTCGTCTCGAGTGTCTGGTTCACGCACCCAAATCATAACTCACTCGAACAGTGCGTCTGCGAACTTCCGCTGGCCTACTTCCGCTTCGAGGCCCACGACTGCTACGGAAGGTCAACACGCTACGAGATGGACACCCTCTTTCGCATGTTCTTGCTGAAAGAACTCCACGGATGGCAGCACGAAACATCTCTCGTCGAGTACCTCGATAGCCACCCCGAACTTTGTGAACGCCTCGAGTTGGAGACGGTGCCCGATCAATCGACATTGTGGCGCGGCTGGAACGAGCGCTTCACGCGCGATTTCCGTGAGACGATCCAGGAAGCGGCTCGAACAATCCTGATCAAAGCGCAGAACGCGGGTGTCGCTGTACCACGCGACCCAGAACGAAACCTCCCGGATCAAGGCGACGACGCAGACGAATCTGTCCCAAACGATCAGGCCATCCTCGACAAGGCTGAGAGGGTCACCGACCACATCAGTCGCGTCGTATACCCCGCGTTCTCGCTCGATCGTGGTGAGGGCTGTGAGATTCCTGAGAACGCCTACTGGGGCTTACAGACCTATCTGGGCCTGCGTGAGAACCTAGCGGCTAACGAGGGCGCTCGCAGTTTCATCCACGAGTCGACGCGTGATCGAACGCCACTCGGGCACGGTCATCGCGACCAGATTCGTGACCTCCCCATCAATCAGATTCGCGAGATGTACCGACAGGCACTCCGTCAGCTCATCAACGAGCTCGCGGGGACAGAGGAGTTCTTTCGAGCTGGAATCGTCGCGATCGACATCACCGAGGACGACCCCTTTACCGGCGACCGTACCGGCCACGAGGACGAGATAATCGGAACGAAGGAGAAGAATGACGAATACGCCTACCAGTGGGCGACAGTCCAGCTGGTCGGCAACGCTGTTCCACTCGTGCTTGATGCCCCCCCAGTTCGACGAGGCGAGTCACGCAAGGAGATCGTCAAGGACCTGCTCGACTCCGCTGAGGACCTCGTTCACGTCGATAACGTGCTGATGGATCGGGAGTTCGACAGCCAGCACATTCTAGAGATGATCAGCCAGCGTGGACTGTCCTACGTCGTGCCGAAACGGATGCAAACGAGTGAGAAAGCTCAGGCCAAACGACTCCTCCAACGCGATCAAGACCGGTACGAGACCGACCGCAAGCTCCATCTTGGCAAGAACGAGTGGCACGAGACGACGCTGATCTATCGCCGGAAAGAAGACTCTGAGCACGACGACCATCGACAGTACTCGGTGTTCATGTCCAACCGGGGTGGTGGTTTTCTCAGTGAGTACGGCTACCGGTGGGAGATTGAGAGTGGCTATCGGTCGATCAAGCGATTCATGGCTGCGACGACGTCGACGGATTTCGGGCTCCGATTCTTCTACTTCGCGTTTGCGTGTCTGTTGTACTCGATTTGGCGAGCAGTCGATTTACTTGTCCAAGTCGAGTTGACTGGTGAGTACGAACACGCGCCGATTGTGACGGCCGACAATACGCTCACGCTGCTGAAGAAGGAGACTGGAATCGGATAAGGAGGTACTCTGTCGGGGCCAGTGCGGATTTCTGAGTGGCAACGCTGTCAGGAATTTCGAAAATCCACCGATTTAGTTGGGAGTGCGATAGGAAGAGACGATTGAGAGGAGATTCGAAGCCGAACTAGTCACTGATTCGTCCGAGACTGCGCATCACAGCCTCGCTAAACCCCCTGTAGTCTCAACTTCAAAATCCCAGAGTTTTGTATAGCGATATATAGTTTATAACCCCGCTTATCCAGCTATAGCAGGCGCTTCAGAGCCCGAAAGCCGTGATTTCGCTCCGACACAGTTGGTTTGGTTTAGGACAGTAAAACAAACCAGAACTAAGAGGGTGGCCGCCCTCCCGTAAGCACGAACAATGGAAGTCCCACAGCGAGCGTCTATCTCCCACCAAAACGTCGATGCTGGCCCAATCGCCAAACGCACCGTCGTAAACAACAGCAAAGTCGTCGCCTGTGCTGGCTGCGACGACGACCTCGACACCAGCAACTACCACCTCCACACCACCCTCAGATTCGGCGCTGGCGGTGGCCGAGGCGTCCGCTACAAATCCTTCGTACTCCACGATGCGGAGTGCTTCAACACGTGGAAGCGTGATTTAGATGTCTGAGACCAACGCGACCCCTGGGATTCGCGGCCTCGAAACCCTCCTCGACGACCGCATGGTCTCCCTCGAAAGCCCACAGACCCAGCAAATCACGAGGGTCGCCGTCAACAATCTGTTCCAGTTCCTCACCGAGAACAACGACGTCGACTCCGTCGAGGACGTCGACGAACAGGACGCCCGAGATTGGGTCATCCACCTCGTGAAAGAAGACGATCTCGCCGCGAACTCCATCCGGACGTATTTCGCGCTCGCGCGCGCCACCTTCGGCTGGTGGCAACGCAGCGATGAGATCGACAGAAACCCGCTCGCGACGACCACCGCCGAAGAAGTACTCCCATCGAAGAGCAACGATGTCGAGCAACAGTTCTGGACTGCCGATGCTCGCGAACGATTGCTCAACTACGTCGACGAACGCGCCCATGCTGCACTCGAGAACGACAGCAGCGACGCAGCACACGCGTTCCGGGACCGCTCCCTCGTCTACATCCTTGCGGATACCGGCGTCCGTGGCGCGGAGGTCTGCAGCGTCAGTCGCGACGACCGCCGCAACGGCCTCCAGTGGGCGGACGTCAACCTCGAGGCGGGCGTGATGACTGTCCTCGGGAAGTCCGGCGACCAAGAATCGGTATCGCTACCGGGGGTAACCACCGAGAAGCTGGCGCGCCACCGACGGCTCATCGACGCCCCCGACGAATGGCCCGTCATCCCAACCGGAGACGCAACCTCGAAATACCGGGCCGTTCGCAACGAGCTGGCTGACCGCGAATACGAGGACGAGGAAATCGAGGGAGCCCTGGAAGACTGCGAAATCGACGAGGTGCTGCGCGAGTACGAGGTTGCGCCGCCAGCGTTGACGACAGAGGGCGCGAGAACGCTCTTGAAGAGGCTTTGCGAGGAGGCGGACGTCGATATCGACGGCGATTATTTAAAGCCGCACGGTGGCCGGCGTGGACTCGGTGACGATCTCTACGGCGAGGTCGCCGCCGAAAGCGCACAGGAGGTTCTTCGACACAAGTCCATCGAGACAACGCATGCCTCCTATCGAGATCGGCACCCAGAGGACTTAGCAGCAGATATCGAGAAGGTCCGTTACAAGAGCGAGTAAGTTGGGTTGAGGGAGTGGTCTACTCTCGAAGGCCCCACTACTGTAGAGAGTGAATCCGGTCGTGGTGGACTGGGCACCTGTCGCGGTCGGTGGTGGTGCGCCGACCGCGGGACGCAGTGGTGTGCGTCTAACCGTCACTGATACTCATCGCTTGAGTGTTCTCCGATATCGCCACCGTTCGAGATGACTGGTTGTTTAACATGGGGTAGTGTGAATTCGCACACATGACTACGAGACGGCACGTATTGACGCTCGCAGGTACAACAGCAGTTGCAGCACTCGCAGGATGCAGCAGCGACAGTGACAGTGGTAGTGACAGTAACGGCGACAGTGGTACTGATTCGACTGGCACGCAGCTCACCGACATCATCGAGATCACGAATCACGAATGGCGCGGCCGGTCAATCCTCGAAGCGACCGTCCGGAACAAGACCGACAGCACCATCGGGACGCTGCAGATCGATGTGAACGTGTACGCGGGCGATGAGCGCATCAGCGACGGGTACGGCACTATCACCGACCTTCCCGGCGGTATTGAGGACACGGTGCGTGTGAGCAATATGAGCGATTTCTCCGCGGTGCCGTGCGAGGATGCGACGACGTACGACCTTGTTCCGAACTTCTATTTCGAGAACACGCAGTACGAGCAACGATTCGAGCACGAGTACAACCCCGAATTCTGCGAGTGACCACGTGATTACCTAGAATGACATCAGAGTTCGAGCCTGCCGACGAACCGTACGACGTCGGGGATATCCTTCACATTTACGCTCCGGAACCCGAGTTCGAGCACCGGTTCGGGTGCGAGGTGGTCGAAGTACACCCTGACGGTGAATCAACGTCATACACGCTGTACGCGCACGGTATCCAGCGCGTCTTAGACGCGACGTACCCTCACGAATACCTGATTCCGTCACCTCGCGGATACCCGAACATCGCCGAGTTACTCGGGGAAACCCGGATTGACGGGGAAGAACTTCTGGGGAAGTTCAAACGCCCCGATCTCAAGATAATCAACAAGTACCTCACTGCGGTGGATGTCGATTCAGATCCGACGAAAGACTGGTTGAGAGAAATCGAGAAAGGCGATGTGAATCGAATCAATTCCGTATTTGCCGAACTGTACCTTCTATACTACCTGCGAGAATTGTACGGTACGGAGCAGGTATCGATGAACGCGGAGCTTTCCGACGATCGTGATTCGAAGGATTTTGACTTGCGGCTCAACACCGACGACCAGGATATCTGGATTGAAGTCACGAAACCGGACCATGCTGAGGTACTGGAAGGTGGGTTTGGGTTCGGGATGGGGAAGCGAACGACGAATTCGATTGATAGGAAGCTCAAAAACAAGTTCGGGCCAGCGCGTGATGCGGTTAGCGACGACGTGACTCTAGTGCTTGCGGTGTATCAAGAGGAGGAGATGATGCAAGGCTTCGAAATCGGGCGGTGGCTTGATGAGGATTACTACGATGTCGGTGATTTCTCAGATGGATGGGTGACGTTCACGTATCTTGGCGAGCCAGACTTTGAGTACGGTGCATTCACGGAGAACGGTGCACGTTGCGCCGAGGAATTCGAGGCGTTAACTGAGGTTGGGGAACCTCAGTAATACTGTTCTCTTCTTTCACGCGCTCAAATTTTGTAGTTGTCTGCCACTCTACTGGGTTGAATAAGTCCCCTCTGACATCCTCGTAGGTGTTGCAGTCTATGGCTGAAATCCGGGGCCAGAATATCCGAACCTTTGCGCCAGCACTAGGTTTATCGCGCTAGACAGACTTCTTTCCATATGAGCCTCGAAGAGACGGTTGACTACCTCGCCGAGGAACTCGACCTCGAGCGAAGTGAACACGTCCGTGAGGTCGGTCAGTCGGTCGCCGAGCTTCGCGACTGATCAGAACATTTCTCTGAAGTCCCGTTCGACGAGCCCGTCCTCCGGATACGTGATGAACTCTTGTTTCGTTGGTCCTTGACGGTCGAGTAAATCGTCCCGTTCTGCACGTTGGAGGACTGCCTGCGCGAAGTCCGTACAGTGGGATTCATGCTACTCAGCGTACTTCGGAAGGGCTTCTCGCCAGTGCATATCCAGCTCAAACTCGGCTAATCGGATTTGGATCCCGTCCTTCCGTTCGACGAAGTCGACGTCCAGGTCCTCGAGTTGCTTGAAACGGCGATTGTTCCGGCGAACTGTGGTGAGACGCTTGGAATCGACGATGTAGGGATTGACCCACTTCCGCCAGGTATCGTCGTCGACGTGTGTTCGTAGCATCTCAAAATCCAGATCCGGGTCCACACTCTCAATACAGAACTGCAGCATCTCGATGCCAGTTCGATGATTTGCATTCGGGAGGGAGTGGCGGAGAATCAAATTTGACATCACCTGCACACACGACCTCGTCGACAGGTGGCATGTCTGCCAGAACAGCCGCTAATGCAGGGCGGTTGGCGTGGATGTCTGAAATGAGGCCAATCTTCACTGAGGTAGAGTACGACAGACGGTGTCTTGGTGTCTAGTTCCAGTGTTCCGACTCGAAGTGGTTGAGCACAGCCTCGGTCGGTGTCTCACTGCCGGAGGTGTCTATCTCTTCATCGCATACGTGGCACTTCATACAGAGAATTACTGTGGTCGCGAAGTTAAACGATAGGCTCGATACGTGATCTCAGTGAGGCTGATCGTCTCATTTACGAGGTTCGGGGTCGGCGGTCCATCCGAAGTCTACCAGCCGATGCCGTGTACGTGACCGGCTTGATTCGCCCCGACTTCGTGGTTGTACACGGGATTCGGTAACGGGGCATCCAGAGATTCGGGACTCCCTCAAAAGAGACGTGGCGCGTATCTACGTTCGTTTCTCACGGACGCCCTCGCGGCTGCGGGTCATGTCCTCGCAGTTCGGACACACACGTGGCTCGTCGAGAGAGTCCGGTGTGAATACACGAACGTAGACATCTGTGACGTGACTGCCACAGTTCTGGCACTCCGGCATACCAGTAGCAGTCATCTTATCGGTCATAGGCTTTCTGTCAGCGCCGAAACTAACAATTAGAGATAGCAAACAGCGTCCGCGACCACCCCAGACCCAGTCTCGAGAACATCACAAATCAATACTTGTCGCATAGATTGCTAGGCTATGGAGTGACCAATTTGCCGCTGTTGAAATCCTATTGATCAGATATCATGTACGGTGAAACAACCCGTAAGTGAGTGTGCGTATGATGTAGGGTTAGTTCCGGTTTTCGATGGGATGAGTAGATCAGGATAGAGATGGTAGAGTGAATGTCAGAATCACAACCCCAATTCCAAATGTTGTTAATCCCCAAGCCATCTTGCGATATAGGTGAAATAAATTCTCCTCGTTGTCTTCCATAATATCTCTGTTCTTTTCAATACAGTCTATTTGATCCCCTAATAATCTGGCTGGATTCTCGTCTTCAATAATATCCCTCAAATCAGCCGCTTCTGGGCCTATTATTGCCCTTCGTGTTGGACCATAGTCAACTCCTTTTCCGACAAGAAGGAGAACTAACTTTGTGACTTGCTTCCAATAGGGAATCGAATTTACGGGCCTACCGGAGAGGACGTTTAACGCTGAGTAACTTCCGCGAAAGAATCCAATAATGCCACGAGCTAATAGGAATATTCCAAGAATTACACTTATCGGTCCGGCTATTACCCCTGAGAACCCTTCTCCAACAATTCTGACGGGTAGTTCAGTAGTGATCGAAGTCGAAAGAACAGCGGTTAGAGCCGCCACAAGGATACCAGCCACGGTAAACTGCACGCGGAGAACCCTGAGTGCTTGATTGCGTTGTTCCCGTATTTCTTGGAGTTGATGGTTCAAGATTCGAGTTATTTCTGAAGTAGCCCACGAACTATCGTTGTGAGGTTTCTCTTCATTCTGTGCTGGCGTATTCTCGGACATATTGAAACCAATTTCAAGTTGACCCGTTTGTTCTTTGGGTGAATACTCCTAGGAATAAGGAGATGCATCCTCTATACTGACCAATTCAACAGTGTAGCACAGTTCAGCTATGACAGGTTAGTTGTTTAAACGCGCGCTTGTACAAGCCTCGCTCAGTTCCGGGAGGGGGATTCCAATTACATGCTCAACCCGTGCCACTGCATGGCCCTGTGATGAATCACTTTCACAGGTGAGTTTTTAACTCATAGGGGCTAAAATAGCAATAAGCAACTGAAAATATGTGGGGTGCTTTTGTAAGCCATGCGGGAGAAGATAAAGATGAATTTGTAGAACCTCTAGCTAAGGAATTGGAAAATTACGGTCTAAACGTATGGTATGATGATTTTGAACTCTCTGTCGGAGATAGCATCCCGGACGAAATTCAACGCGGTTTGCATAACTCTGATTATGGTGTTGTTATCCTTTCTGAAGCTTTCTTTGAGAAGAGTTGGACACAAGAGGAATTAGATTCACTAATCCAACGGGATGTGACTGAGATGGATAAAGTCATCCTCCCCGTTTGTTATGATATTACACCACAAGATGTACTTTCCCACCACAAGCTTTTGGGCAAACGATATCTGATTTCTGGAGATTCAATGTCTGTTTCCGAGATCGCTCAGGAGCTCTACCAAGAGATACTAGAAAATCGCACAAAACCTCTCACAGACGACGGGTTGGAAGAGTTCGACCCTGAAACTCTGGACTATCTCGCCGAAATTATCGGGGATATAAAACAAGGGACAGAAATTAAAAAATTTTTCGAACGTCTGAATTTTGAAATCGATTGGGATGATGCAAAAGAAGGCAGCATACATGAGTGGATTGCAACATTCCCCGTTGAGGCCAAAGAAAAAGGAATAGATTTAGAGAGTGCAAGGAAGAGTACGATTTTAGAAAACCTCAAAGAGCTAAATAACGAAGACCTATCAAATATAATATCTATTGTTGAAAAATTAGCTCATCCTAGACACTATATTGAGAATGATAAAGATAGAGCGCAAGTTGTAGAAAAATTGAACATCATCCTGAAATGGGAGGACTTGAGAATAGTTGACCAAGGAGAAGTAAAGAAGTTAACCTAAGCCACTAATCAATCGAGCTGATAAGAGAATTCTCTGTACTTAGCGACCTACGCTCGAATCTAGTAGCCGTTGAGAGTTTCAACAGAGCCCCAAATTTTCACCCGCCGTACTTTAAGTGAGTTGTCCGAGGAACACTCTGTATGAGCACGCTGGCAGACACGATTCACATCGAGAACGTTGTTGCATCCAGTGATCTCGGCCAAGAACTCGCCCTCGACCAACTCTCCACAGACCTTCCCGGCGCCGAGTACAACCCCGAGGACTTTCCGGGAATCGTCTACCGCCTCCAGGAACCGAAGTCAGCCACGCTGATCTTCCGGTCGGGCAAAGTCGTCTGCACTGGTGCGAAAAGCGTCGATGACGTTCACGAAGCCCTCGGGATCGTTTTCGATGATATCCGCGAGTTAGGCATCGATGTCGCGAGTAATCCGCCGATCGAGGTGCAAAACATCGTCTCCAGTGCCAGCCTCGAGCAGTCGCTGAACTTGAACGCAATCGCAATCGGGCTCGGCTTAGAGCAAATCGAGTATGAACCCGAACAGTTCCCTGGCCTTGTCTACCGGCTTGACGACCCCGACGTCGTCGTTCTCTTGTTCGGCAGTGGCAAACTCGTGATTACCGGCGCAAATGAATCTGAGGACGCCAAGCACGCGCTGGGACACGTCAAAGACCGCCTCACTGAGCTCGGCCTGCTTGAATGAGCCCATGGTCTCTAAACCGATAACTGTCCGAAAGAAGCAGTGTTGCTGGAGTGGGTGACATCCACCGTCCCTGATCGCTGGAAACAGAGGTGTTACTCGCTGAGGTCGACGTACTGGGTTTCCCAGTCGCGACGAGCAGCAATTTCACGGCGCCCACGCCGTGTGAGCGTGTACACGTTCGTGCGTTTGTCGAGTTGTCCCTTTTCGAGGAGGCCTTTGTCGACGAGGTCGTCGAGATTTGGATAAAGACGGCCATGATTGATTTCTTGTTCGTAGTAGTCCTCGAGTTCGTCCTTGACTGCGAGCCCATGTGGTTCGTCGAGCCCGGCGATCACGGTCAAGATATCCCGCTGGAATCCGGTTAAATCGTGCATCTGTCTATTTCTCTTCTTTTCGGGGATTGATTAAGTGTTCTCTGGTGCTCAGAGGGGAATACTCGATACTACTTGGCCGAAATCCGGGGTGAGAAAGTTCGAACCTTTATACGGTGGCCAAGCGAAACCTGCGATGGAATGTCTGACCTAATCGTCAAAGCAGCCGTGAAGGACGAACTTTCGGAGCACAACGTCTCGGCCGATTTCTACGACGCCCTCAACGAGGAAGTTGCCGAACTGCTCAACGACGCCGCCGACCGTGCCGAGGCCAACGACCGGAAGACGGTCCAGCCCCGCGACCTGTAGGCCTGTGTAACGCAGCCGACCCCGTCACTCGAACGTAGCTTTTTGAGGTTCCTGTTCAGAAGTTAGGAAACGGAGATGGCGGACGCACCGGACACCGAACGGCAGGCGGTCGAACCCGACGCGAAAGAGGTTCTTAGCGTGTCACAGCTGAACGACCGGATTGCATCGGTCGTCCAGGACACGCCTGCCCTCAACGGCGTCCGCTGTATTGGCGAAGTCACTGACCTTCACCAGAACAGTACGGCGCTCTACTTCACACTCACCGACGGCGACGCCGAACTCCCCTGTATGATCTGGGCGAACCGTTACCGGGAGATGGACGCCGACCTCGAGGACGGGACCGAGGTCATCCTCGAGGGCGATATCGACTACTGGGTCGAAGGTGGGAAAATCGATCTCAAACCGTGGGAGGTGATCGTCGTCGGCAACGGCGACCAAGCGGCTGCCGTCGAGCGACTGCGAAGCGAACTCGAAGAGCGTGGCTGGTTTGATGACGAGCAGAAACAGCAACCGCCGGCGTTCCCGGAACGAATCGGCGTCGTCACGTCCTTTCGAGGAGACGCCCGGTACGACATCCAGAACGAGATCCACGGACAGGACCCCACCGTCAACATCCTGGTGAAGGACGCAACCGTCCAAGGATCGAACGCGCCGACGTCCATCGCGAACGGCATCCACCATCTCGACCGCTCGGAGGACGTCGACGCCATCATCGTCGGCCGTGGCGGTGGGAGCGATTCGAACCTCCAAGCCTTCAACACCGAACGGGTCGCGGAGGCGATCTTCACCGCGAATACCCCGGTGGTCACCGCGATTGGACACACCGATGACCGGCTCATCGCTGACCGCGTCGCTGATGCCGCAGCGATCACGCCGACGGCAGCAGGTGAGTCAGCTGTCGTGTCCCGTGAGGAGTTCATCGCCAGCGAACTCGAACCGCTCGCACAAGAACTCGATGCAGCGTACGAGACGTTCGAACAGGAACACGAACACGACCGGGAACTGGCGCAAGCGGTCGACGAAGCGACCACGCCAGAGGGGGTCTCGCCGGTCTATTACAAGGCCACCATTGCAATCCTTGTGCTGCTCCTGCTCGTCATCACTGCCCTATGGCTGGGGGTACTCTGAGGATGACGAAAGACGCCGAGATCACAGAGCGACTGGAACGTATCGACGAGATCATCGATCAGCTCGATGAAGCCGAATGCGACCGTGACGAAGGAGGGGACCTCTACGAGGAGGGGCAGCGACTCCTCGCGGAGGTTCGTGATCGTCTCGATGACGGCAGCGGAGACATCGTGGACCTCGAGTAGTACAGTTTCGACGGCAAATCCTTAACCAACAAGGGCGGAAGTTCTTCACGGTCTGTTGGTTAAGTCCTACCTGGCGCACCCCGAGGGTTATTCAGACAGCGGACGTACTCCCACCATGACAATTCTCGTCGGCACTCGAGACGGCGTCTACCGCACAGCTACTGCTCCCGTCGAGGACGCCAATCAGGTACTCGACAGCGGTGACACCCCTCGCGTCCGCACGTTTCCCGCCGTGGACGGCGTGTTCGCCGCGTCGGAGTCAGGACTGTACCGCTCCGTGGACGAGGGACAGACATGGGGGGATCTAGGTATTCCACGGGAGGAAGCGTACTCGGTCGTCGCGAGTACAGATGGCGAGCGCCTCTATGCGGGAACGCACCCGGCGCATCTCTACGTCTCGACTGACGACGGCGATTCGTGGGACGAACTCGAGGGGTTCCAGGACCTCCCGTCGCGTGACCAGTGGCATACGCCGCGCCACCGCAACGAGGCCCACATCCGGAGTCTCGGTGTGCATCCCAATACGCCCGACCGCGTGGTTGCCGGTGTCGAGGTCGGCGGCGTCCACGTCAGTGACGATCAGGGTGATACGTGGACCGAGCGTCGCGACGGCGTCTCCGCGAGCGAAGCGAGCGGAGGCTCGTCACGAGCGGAGCGAAGTGACGGCGTCCACGACGACGTGCATCACGTTCTCATCCTGGGCCCCGACGAGTATGTCGCGTCGACCGGTGATGGCCTCTACCGAACACGTGACTCAGGTCAGTCCTGGACGCGCCTTGATACGGACCTCGATCATCGGTACTTCCGCGAGGCTTTTGCACTCGATGGCCGGCTCTACGCAGCGGCAGCACGAAGCTCGCCAGGGACGTGGAGCGGGGAGAACGGTGCGGACGCGATACTGGCCGAGTCGACGGACTCCGGCGAGACGTTTGAGACGGTTTCGTATCCGGGTGGGCCGGAGGAAGTCGTCCTCGCGTGGACGGCTATCGACGGGACTGTACTCGCAGGGACGAACGACGGCAGACTCATCAACCGCGATGCCAATGGGATGTGGACCGATGCGGGACAAGTGCCAGCGGGGATTCGGTCGTTGGCAGTCTACTAAATTGAGTACAGTACTGGAGCTCCGTGACTTGAGCGCGTCTAAGCTGTATTACGCGTATTGATCGAGCACGGCCCACTCGTCACAGTGGGGGCATTTGTGATTGGTTACGATTAGCCCCTTCGTGGGGAGATATTCGAAACAGTCCTCACAGGTGAAGTTCCCGCAATTTTCGCAGCGATAGCCATCGAGGATTCCACTGCCACAGTCACCGCATCTATCCATCGCATGACGAGTTTCTCCTCCGGCATCTTAATCTCACTGTGTAGACCAACCCGCAGAAGTTAGAGTCATTCACTTCGTATTGCTGTGTTGCGATTATGTTATTGTAGAACTACCACAGTAGTGTTTCTTATATAACTGAGAGTATGTATTATTCACCGGAATACAACCCGCACAAAAAGCATATATGACAGCACGGAACAACACACAATATCGGTCAATCACACATACTCAGCTGACAAATGTCACGGAACACCGTCAACACTACTGTATCGATCAAGCCCGCCGATGCCTTATTCCTCAGCTGGGCGACCGGCATCAACGTATCCGGGCTCTTCCGTGAAGCATTGACCGAGCAGATGACGTATCGAGACATCGATCGGGACGAACTCTCGACACTCGCCGAGGAGGCGCTCACCGATACCAGTCGAGACCTCGATGACCTTCTTGAACAGACCTCCAGCATTGATGACCTGAACGCCCTGCTCGAGACAGATCCCTCCACCGACTAGCAGACAAATCCCGCATGAACGATTCACCCTCTGACCCGGCGAGCGATGCATCGGCCACTGAATCGCCCTCCACCGACGACCACCCGACAGAGTCCTCGGTCAGCAGCCGTCTCAAACCGACGCTCACCCGCGTTTCCCCACGAGTTGTATCCCTCGCGATGGGGCTCGCGTTCCTCGTCGTCGCTGTCGGTCCAGCCGCTGCCCAGAATCAGGTCGGCGACGTGTACTGCAACACTGGCGTCGCAACCGGGATCGACCTCGTGTTCGGCGCGGTCGCTGGCCTTGGCCTCCCTGCAACCGGCTTCTACACCGGGAAGGCTGGCCTCTCGTACATGCGCGCCGGCGGCAACCCCGAGCGGAAGAACGAGGCCAAGGAAAAACTCGTCATGTCCGGCATTGGCTTCGGCATCGTCGTCCTTGCGCTCGTCTCGCCCGAACTCATCGACAAGGTCGGCAGCCAGATGGGCTTTGGCTTCTCGGACTGCGTGAAGCCTTTCTAACCCCATCTGGGATCGCCAGTGAACTGTCCCCGCGACCCTCGCAGGAATAGAATGCACGCCCCCCGCCCGATGGCCTCCGTGCTTGCCCTCCTCCTCGTGAGTGGCACCGCTGGAATTGTCGTCGCCGGAGGGATGGACGTTGTCACCCCCTCGGATCCCAGGGATTCTGTTCCTGACGACGGGCCCGCCTACGGCGTGAACAACAGCACCTTCCAGCGGCTCTGGTCGGAAGACGTCGACAACGGCAACCTCTCGGTCGACGATTTCGACGACACAAACGTCTCATCGCGTGCTGAGTTCGCACATCGGCTTGCCCGGTCAACGGACATCCCGTTCGCCCGCCCACCTCAGGCTGTTTCGGACTGGAACAGCGGCGATTTCGGAGATTACAACCCCGGTGGTCGAGGTTCCTCGGTCCATCCTGCCAGTGCATCCCTCGAAGACGGTGTGTACATCAAGGATGCGTATGTTAGCATCTTCGGCGTTCAGCCGTCGACGATTCTCCATCACGCGAACGGAACGACGCGATACATTGCCCCGGACGGCCAGGTCCGCACGATCAGTGACTACCGCGTTGCTGTTCCCCAAGATGATACAAACGGATCGCATCGAGAACGCTGGTCGATCGAGCGAACGAGCATCGAGTCCGTTGAACTCTCCGCTGATGGGCGAACTATTGACTCGGGGAGCGGACATCAGACCACGCTCCAGTACACCGATTTTTCGGGTTCGCCGCAGCTGACTGTCGAGGCTAATATCACGGTACGGCTCCGTCACATAACGCTTGACTGTCCGGACTGGAACTCATCGACATCCGGGTGTGACGGCGACTGGACTCGCGACGCCGAAATCCTCGAAGCGTCGAAAACGGTGTCGACGTCACAGTCCGTCGTTGTCAACCAATTTTCGAACGTCACAGGAAAACGCGTCCAGTTTGAGGCACACCAGAACCGAGTCGGCGCGGTCGTCCATCCGAACACGGAGTGGTCGACGATCACGGTTGACGGCGACGTTCGGGCCCGGAGTAACTGGTGGTTCTACACGGCCGGGCGATCCGGCTGGCAGACGATGGTCACCAGCACCGCGACCAACACGTCTCGTGCTGAGTCGTCGGTGCGCCCCGTCCAAGTTCACGCGTTCCCGAGCCGGCAAGCACCGTACGTACCGACTGAACTGACCGACGATGGTGAGCGCCCGCTCACTATCGAGGAAACGTGGGGAACCGAACAGACAGGGCCGTCACTGCCGTCGAACATCGACCTTGAGTCTGCGGATCCGTACGTGAACGCAGATTCGATTGCGCTGAGTTCCACAACCCTCGACGGGAGTGCCTTCCACGAAGTCACGGTGTATGGCATCGTCCGCGGACAATCGCGAACAGTTACCCTCGCCGAGCAGCAGACCGTCCGCGAAACGAATCTCACCCTTACCGTCACCGAAACCAACGCGACCCACGCGGTCGTTCGTGCGGTGGTTACGGAGAGCGCAACTGGTGACGCTGTCACGACCGGCCGTGTGACAATCGCGAACCAGACCACGGCGCTCAACAGCAGTGGGATGGCCGTCGTTACCATCTCGGACCCAGCGATTGTCGTTCGGGGCCAATACACCCCGACCGCTTGGTGGCGGACTGACCAGCCCTACGCTGCGTCGGAGGATGTCACGAAGACACCAGCGAACTTCCCCGACCTCCAGACGCTCATCCAGCTCGTCGTCGTAACGGTTCTCTGGTTCATCCCCGTTGGGGTCCTGGTTTTCGGCTTCGACTACATGTCCGACGGGGCGCTGCTCGGACTCACAAACCGAACATGAACGACAACACAACAGCTCCCACTCACGGCAAGTGTATTGACCGTCGAACAGTTCTCAGTGGCCTTAGCGCTACTCTCGTCGCGCTCGCTGGGTGTTCCTCATCGCCATCCGAACCCACCAGTCCGGGTTCTGAGACGTCGCCCTCACCGGGAGATGAGAGCGACGCCTTCGAACGCGTCGCAATGACCGGGACCGATCTCGTCGTCGAACTTGCCAGCGACTCCAACGCTGATTCGGTGAATCTCATCAACCCGAATGGTGAGATGAACTCGCTTCAGCGAGTGCATGAGGGAGCGACACAGGTTACATTCCAGCTACTCGGCGAAGCCGAAGACGGGTACACTCCCGGAGAGTACCGAGTCGTCGCCGTCGCTGGTGACAAGACCATCGGCGAGACGACGATCTCCCTTGAGCCCGAACTCACGATTACAGACGTCATGTGGGCCCAGAATCACCCGGACATGGACTGGGACAAAGACAGATCGACATGGCAGCAACTCGCCGCGTTCTCTATCGAGAATACGGGGAATGCTCCGTCGTTCCTCACCATGGCCCGGTGGACGGACGCCCCGCTCTGTCGAGTGAAGTCACAGGAGACGATGGAATTCGGCCACAATACACTCCTTCCGGCCGGTGAGACGACGACCGTCTACTCGTCGGCTCCGATCTACCAGACCGAGGGGCGTCTTGGAATGGGGGCACACGTCAACTGTAGTGACCTCGGAACGGCTCCACTCACAGTTACGGGAGCCGTCCAGGCCGGGGCGAACCCGTCGTACTCACAGACGATTGAGTACGGTGGAACGAACAACTCGTGCGAGCTCACCATCGTCGATGGTGGCCCGACTGACTCGACCCAGACGACGTCGAACGGGGAGGATGCCTGAATGGGATGGCTTGAGGAACAGGTACAGGACGCCATCGAGAACGTCATCAACAGCATCAAAGAGGCGCTGCTCGGGTTCGCGAACGACATTTTTAGGGCGCTCCTCAATCCGATTGTCGGCGTCCCTGCGCCGGAATCCAACTCCCGGTACATCGTCGTCGGCACCCCCGATAATGCGCCATGGCAGAGCCTGTACGCGGATTTCTATCTCCAGTATATCCTGCCGTTGACGGTTATGTTGCTCATCGTCGGGCTCGCCTACATCGGTCTGCGGTCAGGGTCGATCAGTCCTTACCGACGAAAGCGTCTCCTCCGACGTATTGGGCTCGTATTCATGGGATCGTTCGTCTGGTTCCCCCTTGTGTCGATCCCGCTCCAATTCGTCAATGCAGTTGGCCTCACGCTTGCCCCAATCAACGATATGTCGGCAGGGTTTGGGAGTCTCATCGAGTCAGCAGTCGGTGGCCTCTTCGTCGTTCTCGCCATGGCTCTCGTCTCGAACTTCCTGCTCATCGTTGCTGGCCTGGTCTACGGCCTCCGCTGGCTAGGTATTCTCGTGCTCACCCCGTTGATGCCGTTGCTCGGCGTCTTCTGGGCCCTCGACGTGTGGCCCCTCACCCCGGCCTCGAAGATTGCTCGCCGTGCCGCCGGCATTTACCCAGGTCTGGTTCTCGCGGGACTTCCTGCTGCAGTCCTCTTCCGGATCGGCTGGCAGATGGATCTCACAGCGAGCGCAAGTGGAATCTTCTCGCTGTTCCTCGGACTCGTGCTCATTCCGGCGGCCTGTATCGCCTCGATTATGACCGTCTACTGGTCTGCCCCCGCGATTCAGACAATCGCCCGTCGGGGAGCAACCCATACGAATCCGGCAGCTGCCGCCTCAGCCGCGAAGAAAGGAACTGGGAAATCGGTTCGCGGTGCCCGGAACGTGCATCGAGGATACGCGCAGAACAAATCTGGTCCAGTGACAAAAAGCGGACAAGCCCAGCTCGGGGGCGGCGACTCGAACGCCTACAAACTGGGTTCCTCCGCCCAGTCAGCGACGGATCACGCAGGCCGCTACAACAACCTGCGGCAATCGAAGACCGGGCGGATGCGCGATAAGGCGAAAGAAGACGCAAGTCGGGCATCGCAGGCGGCGAAGGCCCGGTCGAAGCAGGCGTTCAAGAATACGAAAGAGAAAGTCTCACGGTGGTAATTTCATGAGTACGAACACTGACGACCAGGAGTACAGCGCCCGACGGATCCATCAGTCACTCGGCGGCACGACAGCGTTCTTCCAGGGGTACACGATCGGCGAGATCATGCTGTTCGTCGGCGTGGCGTTCGTCACGCTCGTCGGTGCAGCACTCGTCCCGGCCGCACTCACCATTCCCGTTCTCGGGTTCGGCATCATGCTCGGCCTCGTCCTCGGAGTGCTCCACAAAGTGAAGCCCTCCTACTTGTGGCTCACCGAGTGGCTAGCCGCACGGCTCGGCTGGGCAGTCAAGAACAAAGAGTACACGCACGGCGAGGACGATAGCGAGGTCCGCTATCTAACTCGCGTTGGGCAGGTCTTCCCACACGCCATCGAGCGGTCAGACGGCGCGCTCGTCGGCGCTATGAAAGTCGAGCCAGCGAACATGGCCCTCGAGGATGACGAGGCGTGGGCGAAAGCCGTGGACTCGCTCTCCGAGTTCGTCAACGCGACCATCGACTTCCCCGTGAAGTTCTATATCACTAGCCGGGAGGTTGACCAGGACGACAGCGTCCGCGACCACCAGCGTCGCCTCGGTGACGCCGACGTCCGCTCACGGCCCGTCCTCAAGCGACTGCTCGACGAGTACATCACCACCAACACCGACCAGAACGGCGATATCGACTCCGAGAGCACGACCATCCGCGAATACTACATTATCACTGCCGTTCGCGACGCCGATGTCGAACAGCTCGACGAAACCGGCGACAGCGTACTCGCCTACCTCGCCGACATCCCTGTCGTGGGGCGCGTGTTTGGCCGCTTCCAGTCCGATGGTCTCTCCGAGGCCGAACGTGACCGACTCAAGGAAGACAAGTTAGAATCCCGCCTCGGCCAGATTCGCCGCGGTGGGTCCTCGCTGTACCGCTGCTCAGTCAGTCCGGTCGACGCCTACGACCTCACCCGTGTGACCAAAGAGTACTGGACGGGACGGACGGAGGAGTATGGCGACATCACTGACGCAATCGGCACGTTCCCAGTCGTCGCCCACGGCATTAGCGACGACGTACCGTCGACGCCCGATCCAGACGACGTCGTCGATGCGATGGACGACCTCGATAGTGGAGACAGTGAGGCATCAGAAACGGACATCGCTGATCAGGACCGCCTCGACGACACGTCGACACTACATCAATCGGTGATCGCGCCGTCGACGGTCGACTGGGAGACGACCTACGCCGTCATCAACGACGACACGTATGTTCGGACGTTCTGGATCGAACAGTTCCCAGAAGAGCCTGCCGACGGGATGTTCGAGCGCCTTCTATTGGAGACTGAGCTACAGACGGACCTCAGCATCCATCTCGACCCATTCGACACCCAATCAGCCGAGGACATGATGGCCGACTGGATTTCGGATCTGAAGGTCAACCAGCACGACGCCAACAGTCTCAAAGCCGAAGACCTCCAGGACGATATCGACCGTGGGAAATTCATGCGGTCACTCGTCCGTGCGAACAAGGCGTCGTTCTACCGTGGCGGCGTCTTCATCCGACTATCCGCCGAGAGCAAGCAGGAACTCGATAACCAGACGACAAGGCTACGCTCGATCGTCAAGGACGCCCCCGCGAACTGCACACTCAAAGTCGCGAACCGCTGGCAGGAGAAAGGGCTTGCAACTGTCTCGCCCCTCGGTGCGAACGAACTCGGTCGCGACCGAATGTCGACGCTGACGAATCAAGCCATCGGGGCGATGTTCCCGTTCTCGTCGAACTACATGATGATGGACGAGGGTGTCGAGTACGGCTACCACGGCCACAACGGCTCACCCGTCCAGATCAACCCGTGGAACCTCGAAACCGGCCACAGCGAACTCGTCGTCGGGATGCCCGGCGCCGGGAAGACGTTCGGCGACATTATGCGCCACTTGCGGATGATGAAGCGCCAGCAGGACACGATGCTCGTGATGATCGACCCGGTCGGCGGGTTCAAAGGCATTGCCGACGCCCTGGACGCGAAGACGATCACGGTGGGTGGCGACACACAGCTGAATCCGCTGGAGATCCGTGAGACGCCACAGGAAGTCCTCAACGCCGAGGACGGCATCTCCCCGCTGTCCGCAAAGAAAGACGAAGTCTACGCGGTCCTCGAAAATTTCCTGACCGCTCGCGACATCGACCTCGGGACTGAGACGGGCGTACTCTCGTACGTCATCGACGAGGCGTACCGTCAGGCCGGTGTCGTCGAAGACGATATCTCGACGCACACGCCCGAGAACTCGCCGACGATGACCGATGTCCATCGGATTCTCGCTGATGTCGCGGAGAACCCGGACGAGCACAACATCGCGGCGTCCGAATCTGCTCGCGAACGTGCCGCAGAGTATGCGGACGAGTTGGCGATCGCATTCCAGCCTTTCCGTGAGGGCGGATCGTACGACAACCTCGCGGAACGCTCAGAAGTCAATATCCTCGAGGGTGACAACAAGGTCGTCTATATTGATCTCGGGCAGATCGAGGGGAGTGCGTCGGGAATCGACCGGCAGACGTTCCTGATGCAGTTGCTGTTGTCGACGGTCTACCAGCAGGCGAAGAAGACCGACCGCAACGTCGAACTCGCCATCGACGAGGCCCACTACCTCTTCGAGGACCAGGCAAATCTCGATTTCCTCGAAACGGCGTTCCGCCACCAGCGCCACGCCGGCCTCCGGATGGTCTTACTGTCGCAGACCGCCCAGGAGTTCTACGAGACCGACCAGGCCGAGAAGATCCTCGGCATGTGCCCTATCAAAGTCTTCCACAAACTGCCCGATCTAGACGACGAAACGGCCAACAAAATCGGGCTGACGCGCGAGCAGCGCCAGTACGTTCGTGGGGCGGACGCCGGGAAGGAAGATCTCGGCTACAGTCAGGCGCTCGTTCGCGTCGAGGAACACGGGACGTATCCGCTTCACGTCGTTGCGGACCCCTTCGAGAAGCGCGTTATCGACTACGAACCAGCAGATAAGGAGTTCATCCAGCAAGCCATCAACGATGAGTCTGAAGAACTGGTCGACTTCGAGGCGTTCGTGGAGAACGAGGCACGGATGAATGCCCTCACCAGTCGCTACGATCTCTGCGAGGACGAGGCCACTCGCATTCTCGATGATGGATTCACCGAGGACGAGATCGTCGATGCGGTGGTCGCAAATGCACGGCGGAACGGCACGGAGGAGACGTCCGCGCTCGCTGACGGCGGGGAGGACGCTAGTCAGCCCGAGGAGGAGGTGAGCGACGATGCGTAATCGACTCTTCGGCGGCACCTCGCAGTACGACGCCACACAGCTCCCGATCGACGATCCACTTGTCCAGCAGCCGAAGGATGCGCCGGGGATTTTGCTCCGCATTCGCCCGTTCAAAGAGAACCAGGGCGTCGTCGACGGCGCCGGACTGCTCCAATCAGTTCACGACGTAACGACGAACTTCCGGGGGAAGAACACGAGCGACCACCACTCCTTCGAGGTCTGGTTCGACGAGGGGAAGATCACGTTCTACATGCACGCCGCGACCGAGGCGGCCGCCGACAAGTTCCGCCGCCGCGTCGGCAACAACTACGCCAACAGCGAGGTGTTCCCCGTCGATGGAGGAGTTGCCTTCCCCGTTATCGACCCCGACGAGTACGTCGCTGGTGCGTGGCTCGAAATGGAGAAACTTCCGTACTACCCGATTCGCCACCACAACAGCGACGAATGGGCAAACGACCCGTACGGCGAGATTACAAGCGAGATGCTCACACTCGACGACAGCACGGTCGTCACGCAGGTCGTCTTCCGACCGGCAAAGCAGTCATGGACGGACGGCGACCGATTCAAGCACAACAGCGTCGACGACCTCGCCCACGCACTCCGACAGGGAACCTCTGTGGGCTGGCTGAATCCCCGCACGCGGCCAGCGAGCGAGAAGGACAAACAGGCCGCCAAAACCATCGAGCAGCAGCGCGGCCAGCAGGCGTTCCACGTCAACATCCGCGTCCTCGCAGCGTCCACGGACAAAGACGAAGCCGAGGCCCGTGCCCGTGGCGTCGCCGGGATGTTCAGGAAGTACTACAACGCCATTACCGAGCAGGGTCTCGACGATACGCCAGTCTGGCATCGCAAGGACGGCAAGCGCGCGAGACAGCTCCGGCGGCATGTCGATAAAATGGCTAACCGCGAATGGACTGACCGTCGCATGATTATGACCGTCGACGAACTTGCTGGCGTTGCCCACATCCCGAACAACGAGATTGAGACGCCGAATATCGACTGGCGCTACACCCAGCGCGGCGACCGCGTTCCCGCCGATACAGACCAGTACGAACAATCTGCTACTAGAGGACGGTCTGACGAGCGACCCGCCAAACAGGGAGGAGAGGATAGTGTTTGATCGCTTCTTCGGTCGAGACGACGCCGACCAGGACGTTACGTCGGAAGGCACGTTAGAGAGCGACGACACGCCACGTGAAGCGAGGTCTGACGAGAGCTTCGAGGGTGACGCAGGTCGGATGACTGAGACCAGTCCGGGTTCACAGTCGCTGCTTGGCGAAGCGTACGATATCACCGAGCAGGACACGGACTACGTGGGGAATAAGCCTGTCATCACTGAGACGCTGAACGAGGGCACCGTCGCGGGCTCACACGTCCGCGAGATGCTTGAATCCGGCGTCGATACAGCTCCATCGCCGCTGTGGATTGGGTACGACGAGGACGCCCAGCGAGGGTTCCGCGAAGCCCCGCTCCGCTTCGAGTCGCTCTTCCGCCACATCTGGATTACGGGAACCACCGGCTACGGGAAGACCACAGAGTTGCTGAACATGATGGTCCAGTGGGCGTATTCAGGGTATGGATTCGTCTACTTCGACCCGAAAGGCCGCGACTCACGCGAACTCCTGCGGATGCTGCCTGAGAATCGGCTCGACGACGTCGTCTGGATCGAACCTGGTTCAACCGAGCATGACAAGACGGTCGGGCTGAACTTCCTCGAAGTCCCCGACTGCGAGACTGAAGAAGAGCGTGAGAACGAGATCGAGAATCGCATCGAGAACCTGAAAGCGATCTTCGATACGGACGAGTACTGGGGGATCAACATGGAGTCGATCACCGAGTCGATGGGGCGGGCGATGATGCAGTCCGACCAGCCGTTCTCGGTGATCGATATGTACTTCACGCTATTGCACGCCGAGCGCCGTGAAGAGTTCGCCTACGACGTCGAGGATCCCTACGTCAGGGAATTCTGTTTCGAAATCGCGCGGATGGACGACGAGACGATCCGCCCGCTGCTCAAACGCATCAAGTCGTGGGTCGAAAACTCGGTCATCCGGCGGATCATCTCCCACCGCGAGAGCACCATTGACTTCCGTGACATCATCGACAACGATCGGATCGTCATCGTCCGGACGCCCGTCGAGAACACAGACATCAAGAAGATGGTCACGCTCGGCGTGATGCGGAACCTTTGGAGTGCCATCCAACAACGCTCCTACGAGCACGATACCGATCCAGAGCCGTACTTCGTGCTCTGTGACGAGTTCGACGACATCGCGAGCGAAAACCTCGATATCGAGTCGATGCTCGCCCGCGCCCGATCGATGCGTCTCTCCGTGACCTTGTCCTCTCAGTATCCCTCGCAGTTCGGCGAGGACACGCGGAAGGCGATGCAGAACAACTGCGACAACCTCATCGCCTTCTCCGTGAACGACGTCGACGACGCCCAGCTCTTGATGAAGCGATTCCGCGACTACACTGCCGAAGACCTCATCTCGACCGATCAGTACCAGGCCTGGACGAAACTCCCACTAGAGGGCGGTCGGTACTCCGAACCTGTCCTCCTCCGGACGTTCCCACCGTATCCCCCACTACGGTCATCGGATGCAGTCGACGATATCATCGAGGCGAGTTTGGACCGGTATGGAACCGACCCGTTGACCGACGCGGAGATTATGCAGAATCTCATCTACAGCGACGCCAATAAAGCAGCGAACCCAACGCAGATACTGGGCGAGACGATGGCCGAGGCGGTTCGAGCAGTGCAGTTGCGGGAGGGCATCCGAGACGAGAACGGCTGGGTAGACGTCGTCGATGTCGACAAGGAACTCTCGATTCGCCTCGAGAACAGCCATCCCGATATTGAGTATGCGGACGACGATCTGCCAGAGGTGCGGGACGCGTCACCGTTGATCGATGTCGAGTTACAGGACGGCGATATCGTGGCTCGACTGTCCGAGGAGGGCGAAATCGAGGTAGAGCCAGAAACGGGCGGAGTGGAGTCGGCAGGCGGATCGGACCACGATGCAGTGCTCGTTGATACCGAGCAGGCGCTCACCGAGCGCGGGTTTAGCGTCGACATCCTCGAACAGGACGGTAGCGAGCAACCCGACGCGACAGCCACGCACCCAGATCACGACGTTGTGTTCAACATCGAGGCCGAGACGACGACACCGGATCGCCCCGCGAAAGTCTTGCAGAACCTCAAACGAGCACAGGACGCAGATCGCATCCCGCTCTTCGTGGTTCGCTCTGGCGACCCCGAGACGGAGTGGGCAACGCGACTCGAGAATATTCTCTCGGTGCCGCTGCAAGAGCGGGCGGACGGTACCGAGCAGTTCTACAACTGTGACGAGGTCGTGACCTTCGGGGGTGGCGCTACGGCCCACGGCGGGGTAACTGCCGTTCGACCCCGCACATCCGAGACGAATCGGACAGTCTGGACGCGTGACGACGGTGAACGTGTGCTGTCAGATGGTGAGAGGGAATTCACTCGCGTTCCAGACGAGGGAACACTCTCGAAAGACGGCGTCCCGGCCTACTACAGCTACGATCACGAAACCGGACAGTACACAGTGCATAAACCCGGCGAGACGCAGACGTATGGCTCGAAAGACGGGTTCGATGCAGAATGGACGCCGATCAAGCGACCATTCATTCCCGATGTCGAACTCCCAGATCCGGACTATTCGCGCGACAGCTACATCGTGTTGCTGCTTCCGGAGGACGGTGCTCTCAAAATATTCCAGCAGGGGGAACTGTATACACTCTCCGAGAGCCCAGACGAGGAGGACTTATGGCTGGGCGTCCCCGCCAATGAGCACTCACAGGCCACGATATCGATGGATGCCGGTGAAGAGACGCCATCGACGGAGTCTACCGCACCGTCAGATGAGTCGGTGGAGATCGACCCGAGTGGTGACGGCATCGAGGCGTTCGCAGCGATGTACATCAGAGAAGCTGAGGGAGCACAAGTGCCAAAGGAAACGCTGTTTCAGGCGTACTCGGCCTGGACTGATCAGCACGGTATTGATGGGACAAACGCGAGTTGGTTCGGTCGAAAGCTCGCAAACGTCGTCGAGTATGAAAATGATCGGGTCAGAGACGGCGACGATCTGGTGACGGTCTACAGCGGTGTCGACCTCACGCCAGACGGCTCGAAGTTCCTTGAATAATGAGAGTTATCAGATATATGGATAAAATCCAGGTGGATGGTATTCAGGTCAATCATACCCAATCACCGAAATCACAATTGTCGCGATATATCCGTTTCTTCCCCGTATATCGAGTTCATACCATAGATTGTTCAGGGCAAAATTACTGTTCAGGCCAAGGGATTGATGAATGTTCATGGGAAAACCACATTACGGGAGCAGTGTTCAGGGCAAAACGCGGGTCAAAACCAACTAGTATACAACGGGTAGCACCCGTTGGACAGGGGACTGGACAAGCCACCGGTCGCGAGGACTTCTATCAGGATAGTGAGAAAGAGAGTGAGATGACTCACTGGAGACTCATCGAGAGGGATACCGATGGAATCTGAGCCGCCACTTGTAGTCTCGGAGTGTCCCAAGAAGCTACGCGAACGCGAGCAGTGGGTGTGCTGGCGGGAAGAGGAACGGGACGACAAACTGACGAAGATCCCGGTGACGCCAGCGACAGGCGGATTCGCGTCGTCGACGGACCCTGAGACGTGGGGCAGCCTCGAAGCAGCGCTCGAATACACCGAGACGGAGCACGCAGATGGCGTCGGGTTCGTGTTTACCGACAACGACCCCATCGTCGGCGTCGATCTGGACGACTGCCGCGATCCCGAAACCGGCGACGTCGACGATGACGCACAGGACATCATCGCACGACTCGACTCGTACACGGAGGTGTCGCCCTCTGGAACCGGCTACCACGTCCTCATCAAGGGTGACCTCCCTGACGGCCGGAACCGTCGCGGGAGCGTCGAACTGTACGACACGGCACGCTTTTTCACCGTCACTGGCGACCACGTCGGGCGAACGCCCACACGTGTTGCACGCCGACAGGACGCGCTCGACGCGATTCACCGCGAGTACGTCCAGAACATCGAGCGTGACACGACTCCCGAATCCAGGCAGCGTGGTGACGCTGACGGCCAATCAGCGACGAATGATGCAGACGACGTCGACCTTGAGGACGAGGAACTCCTCGAGAAAGCGCGAAACGCGTCGAACGGTGAGAAGTTCGAGCGGCTCTGGAACGGGAATATGGGTGGCTACGACAGCCAGTCTGAGGCTGATATGGCGCTGTGCTGTCTGCTGGCGTTCTGGACCGGCGGCGACCGGACGCAGATGGACCAGCTGTTCCGTCAGTCAGGGCTTCACCGCGAGAAGTGGGACGAGGTCCACTACGCCGATGGGTCGACGTACGGCGAGAAGACCGTCGAGCGAGCGATTGCGAACACCTCGGAGTTCTACGATCCGGACACCGGCGATGATACCGAAGACCGCGACACCACCTCTGCCGAATCATCTGTCGACACCCGTGACAATTCAGAGCGGAGTCGCGCGTACCTGACCGAAAAGAATCGACTGTTGAGCGAGCGCGTCGACGAACTTGAAGCGACGCTCGAACAGAAAGTCGAGCGGATCGACACCCTCGAAGCAGAGGTTGAACGGCTCACCGACGAACTCGCTGCCCGCGACCGAGAGCCCAAGCAACCCCAAGACGAGCAAGCCGTTACTGCGAACGAGAGTGAGGATGAGTCAGCGACTCGCTCCGTATGGGGGCGATTATTCGGCGGCAGTTCAGAATAACGATGTAACCGCGATAGAGCGTTTTTCACCCCGTTATGGGTGACGGGGTTGTCGAACTGCCCCGGAACAACACATGCATTCTGAGCGACAGCGAGACCCAATCCGTCGTATCGACCCCCACCCGGACGAATCTGACGCAGCGACAGCGCCATGGGCCGACCTTCGACTCGACGTCCCCAACGACCGGCGTGACGAGTCGATCGTGGCGTTCGTCGAGTGTGTCCTCGTTGAGCTCACCCACGAGGACGTCGGTGCCGAGTACCGGTCCTCGAACGCGTGGGGTGCTAAAATCGATCAGTACGTCGCCGCCGAGGCGACTGGCCAGCAGTTCATCAAGCGTCGGTACGACGAGCGCCTCGGGTGGGACGAGACGCAGATCACGCGTGAAGCGGTCCGCGACAAGCTGGTCTGGCAGCTCTCACGCTCCGAGTCGCTGGCAACGAATCGAAGCCACGCCAAGCCGGCCACCAACCCCGATACGTTCGTTGTGAAGCCCACGCAGCAACTGCGAACGGATTCAGGATGCGAGGAGTATTAACCAACAAATGCGAGAGACTTCAGCGATTGTTGGTTAATCATAGAGAGTCCAAGTCAGCCACCTGCCTGTCCGCTCTCTCCAGCCTGCGAGTTTATTCGCGCCGGAAGGCGTGAGGCGCGCTCGAAGTGCGTGCCATAGTTGAGTTCCCATGACTGGATCCGATATCCTCGACGACACGACAGCCGATCACGAGCGGCTTGAAACCGAACTTGTTGCACAGGACCGGGATGCGGCCCGGGTCGCGACGGCAGACATCGACGAGCAAAGTGCCCGCCGTCTCGTGAATGATCTCATCGAGGACGATATGGTGAGGCCGATCCCTGACCAGCAAGTCCTGGTTCACGACCCCAGTGGCGAGGCCTTCGACTCGATCACCCAGCTCGCCGTGTTCCATCGCGGCTGGCGGGCCGCCAGAGACGCGGAGGACGACTGATGCAACAGACGCTTGCTGGGTGTGCCTTCTGCGATGCACGTCCCGATACAGAGATGGGCGAGGCACATACCTGGGGGAAAGACGAACGGGTGACGCACCCGATCTGCGTCGACTGTGCGCTCCAAGAGCGGCCTGATCCCGAGGAGCGCGATCATCACGCCTGCGACGGGTGTGGCCTCGTCGTCGACGCCCTCGCGGCGCTCACGCGGTTCCGGGTGGAACTCGGCCATCTCGAGGGGCCGTTGCAGCTGTGTGGGCGATGTAGTCCCGGCGGGCCCGCGACGTACTGGACGCGAGATTTCGAGTCACACGTTGTCGAGTAGCCGGTTAACTCGGTGGAGCGTCCCTCAGCGTCCGTTCACATAAGCCAGTAGCACGTCACTTGCCGCACCGATAGTCTGAAGTACACGGACTTCGGACTAACTCCTATGGCTCCTGATCACGAGCACATTCGCCCAGATGGTGGAATCGACACGCTGGACCCGCCACCGATCGACATCCTCACCGAAGACACGCTCGAGCCGGAGACGCTGGCCGAGAACGCGCCCCGGCTCGAAACAGTCGTGGAACTGCTCAACCGCCCAGCACTCGCCCGCGTCTACATCTACATCTGCTACTGGGGCCCGGTCACCCCACCGGAAGCTATGGAGGCGCTCGATCTCTCGAAATCGACGGCCTACGAGTACGTCGACCGACTGGTCGATCTCGGCCTCGTCGACCGCGACGACTCGACACGCCCCCAGCAGCTGACCGCCGACCCGATCATCATCGTCGAGCAGTACGTCCCGATCGTCATCACGCCGACCGCCCTCCACGCCCTCGGGCTCCAGGAGGTCGATGAGGACATCAAGTACTTCGTGGACCGGTACGGCCTCGGGAAGCTCATCGCTGCATTGCGCGGCGCCGGGCTCCACTTCGCGGGGAAGACGACTCAGCGGATGGTCGCCAGCGACATCGACGTGCGCGAGACGGAAGCGATGATGATCATCTACGCGCTCAAACCCGCGCTTGCCGTCGGCCGGGAGCACGATCCGTTCTTCGAGTACCTCTTCCCGGATGTGCATGACGAGATGGATCTTCCCGATCTTGACGAGATAGCTGGTGCCCCGACGGATTCGTCGGACCCCGATAGGTGAGTTCATCGGATGGGTCGAGACACGCCATTATCCGCTGACCAGGACGTCCTCGTCGACGCGAACATCTTCTACGCGATCGGCCAGCCCTCGAATCCGCAGTACCAACGATTTCGCCGAGCCATCCAGCACGCCGGCGTCGTCTGCAAACTCCCCCGGCGCGTGATCGGCGAACTCGGTGGCTCAGAGACGGATCGTGTCCGGACGGCGCTCGACGAAGGATGGGCCGAGATCATCGATGCGCCATCACCAACGGACGGGGACGCTGTCGCGGCAAGCGATATCGCCAGACGGACCATCGCGAGTGAAACGACTAAAGCCGAGCACGAGGTCGAGAAGACGGACGCAATTCTTGCGGGCCTAGTCATTCAGTATGTGAGAGACCGCTCGACAACGGGTGTCGTCGTGCTCACAGACGATCAGCCCGCCAGAAAAGGCATCAAAAATGCCGTTCGAGCGCAAGGGTACACGGACGCGATCACGGTCTACGGCTTGGCGGACATCATCGGCGACGACCCGGGCGACTCGATGCGGCTGATCTAGACCGAGTAGTGACCCTCATTCCGAAAGCCCTCAGCCGCTCGGCATCCCACGCCCCACGCTGCGCGCCTCGTCCCTCGGTGCTTGCGGAGTCGGGGGACGACCGAAGCGGCCTCGCCCTTTCTGAGTCCACCAGGTAGTGGCTGGAGCACAGAGCGTCGAGAGTGGATGAACAGGTGATTCGTAACGGCTCGCCCCGCTCGCCGCTGCCGCCCTCCGCGTCGCTCGCGACCGACCATTCCGGGCATGCGGGCGCTCTCTGCACCGCCCGCGCCCGTTCCGGGCTAAAATGAATATGGTCTCGACGCCAGCGCTTCACCCGTCCGGGTCCTCCGGACCTCGGCTCCGCCGACCGCGACGGACAGTGGTTGCGTCGCGGCGAACGGGGAATGCGCTGGCCGCTCGCTCCGGGCGGGTCGGCGCGCGCGGCTGGATGGTTGGCCGCCTCGGGCGCGCTCTCGCTCGCGCCCAAGAGGGCGCTCGCGAAGGCGCGAGCGAGAGCGCGCAGACGAGTCTATTGGCCGTTGTCGTCGTAGAGAAATCCGCGATGTAGCAGCATCGCGGTGTCGGACGCGTGAGCGCCTTCAGGAACCAGTGAGTTCCAATGTCAAGTAAGAACGTCTCCAGTGAAGTAGTTTCGGTCGATGAACAGGCATTCGAGAAACACGATGAAGCGACGGTCGATGAGGACGGTTTCGAAGTCGTCGATGAGACCGCGGAGTTCCAGGCGACGGTCGACATGGAAGTGCAGGCGAAAGTCGATTCAAACCATCCGGACGCGCGAGTCGAGGAAGGACCGGATCACATGTTCGGGAAGACCCTCGAACAGGAAGAGCGTATCAAGGCGCAAGAGGCTGAGCTGGAGCGCATCAGTGCCCAGGCCGAACTCGGGACGCAAGAGGGTCGAGAAAAACGAACGCGAGACATCGCGGCGAAGCGGAGCGCTGAGCGGCGTGCAGGGTTCCAGAAGCGGCGAGCGAGCGTGGACCCGCTGGCAGACCCAGAACGGGCTGACCCGCGTGCAGAACTCGAACAGGAGCAGTTGGCAGCGGTGAACGAACAATCGATGCGGTTGGCCGAAAAGCTGGATGGATGGTCGCGGGCGGCGATCAGTCGGCGGCTGGCCGAGGCGGTCGTCACGGGGAAAGACATGATGAGTGCGGTCGTCGGGGTGTTCGAGGAGTTGCAGACGGCGCCAGGACAGGTGATCCCGATAGAAAAGGTTGAGGACGTGAACCGAAAGGAGGTGAGCATCGAGGGAACAATTACACAGCTTTGGGAGTCATCGAGTCCGGCTATTGCCCAAGTGGGACTCATCGAGGACGAGAGCGGACGAACGAAGGTGACCGTCTGGGAGAAATCGAATCAACCCTGGATGGAGGAAGGCGAGCGTGTGCGGATTCACGGGGCGGCGCGGAACTGGTATCAGGGGCGCGTCTCAGTGTCCCTGACCGGGTGGAGCACCGTGCTGTTCCCAGAGCGCGGCCAGTGGTGGGAGTAGTCAGCTAACGCGGCCTTCTTTTTTGCTGATGCCCGTTCACCCGCTTCCCGCCGCCCCACCCAACCTCCACG
This sequence comes from Halorussus halobius, assembly GCF_004765805.1. GTDB lineage: Archaea > Halobacteriota > Halobacteria > Halobacteriales > Haladaptataceae > Halorussus > Halorussus halobius. Next base: position 70,939 of record NZ_SBIU01000009.1, read on the forward strand.
TTCCGGGCGGCTCACACGGCCGCCGGGCTTTCGCCACAGCATCGCACTGCGCCGGCTCCGCACCGCTCGGTGTTTATCTGCCCCTGACGGGTGAGGGGCGCTCTGAGAGACGCGATTCATTGTAATGTCCCTCGTGAGTATCATGGCAACCAGCGAGATCTACGAGACGACGTTCGACGAAGATGTACAGACGGACTCAAGTGCAAAGCAGTGTCCCGAGTGCGACGGTCGAGTCACCACCAATGCGGTCGAAACAGTCTGCGAGGACTGTGGCCTCGTCGTCGACGAGCGGCGAATCGACCACGGGCCCGAATGGCGAGCATTCGACGAGGGCAAACGCGAACGGACGGGTGCGCCGCTCACGGCGACGCGGCACGACCGGGGGTTGTCGACCGAAATCGGTCGAGGTACCGACGCGAACGGGAATAGACTCTCCGGACGGAAGCGCCGTCAGGTCGCTCGGATGCGCCGAGAGCAAAGCCGGGGGCGGTTTCAGTCGAAAGCCGAGCGCAATCTCGCGCACGGTCTGGGTGAGGTTCGCCGGATCGTGAGCGCACTTGAGCTGTCCGAGATGATTCGTGACCAGGCCTGCCAGCTCTTCCGGAGCGCCCAGAACGAGGACCTCCTGCAGGGCCGGTCGATCGAAGCGATGGCCACCGCGAGCGTCTACGGCGCCTGTCGGTGCGACGGACTCTCGCGAACCCTCGAGGACGTCACCGACCCGGCGCGCGTCGAGCAATCGCGAGTGACGAACGCGTACAAGACGCTGAATACGGAGCTTGGCCTTCCTGCCCAGCCCGTGACGCCCAGTGCGTTCGTTCCACGGTTGGCGTCGGAGCTCGACGTCTCCGATCAGATCCGGCAGCGGGCTCGGCAGCTGGCGGAAGCATCCGAATCGACCGGGGCAACCACGGGGGTTCAGCCGTCCGGGTTCGCTGCAGCCTGTCTGTACAAAGCCGGACGCGAAGACGGGCGGTGGCTCACCCAGTCGGACATCGCTGAAGTAGCGAACGTCTCAGCGGTCACCGTTCGGACCCACCGCGACACACTGGACGAACTGGCTGTCTAACGCCTCTACTGTTGATTTTCAGTTGTCTGTAGAGGCTGTCATAGAACGCTTTCAGCGAAGTTGATTTCATCTATCTCTACGGTGAACACGCCGATAAGCAAGCCTGCGTACCGAGCGTCAATCACTGGGAGACGAAGATGGTGCTTCGTTATTAGTAGTGTCTGGAGACTCGTGTGCGAGCGCCACTCCAGCATACACGCCACCGGTCCAGATACTCCCTAAGAGGGCCACTATCGACAGGTCATCCGGGAGGAGCGGGCTAATTGGCGTGAGAAGCATTATTATCGGGGCAAGCACGCTGAGGAGAGTGTACCAGAATTTCGAGTGAGGACCAGACCATTTGAATCGATACTGGGGATATGCAAGAAACCCGTACGCTGCGATTGATGACGTAACTGCGATACTACCCCCAATCCACCAATCTCCACGCCGTATACCGAATAGATAGCCAAGCACGCCACCTATTCCGAGACCGATTAACGCCGAGGACCAAGACTTCATACCGGAAACCACGGCTGGCTGGATGATAAGTTGTTTCTCTGTACTTACCGAAGCTACGCACCACATCGAGGCGAATTCTTACCAGCAAATCCTGAGTGAAACAGCCGCTCCGTAGGTGTGCGAATGTATCGAGTCAGTTGCCCAGGAGAGCATCGTATCCGCCTTTGTAGCTCAGGTAGTACGAGACCACTACGAGGAGTACGAGGACGAACAGCTGTCCGAATATATCGGGTGGCGAAATAATCGCTGAGAGCGGAAACGCGGCGAGGAAGCTGATAATAAAGCGAACGTGTGGGGAGTCAAGCATATTTCGACCGAATACCCAGCGTAGTAAATAGGTTTTCCATATGAAACGATGCGTGTTCCACCTGTACTTACCGTTTGTCGGGGTAGTCATAGACGGTGTGTGTGCCGTTTGATGACGCTCGCTGCCGAGGAGCACGATCAGTTACTCGGAAATCCGGTGGTGCCCGATCTCGTCTGATCCACAGTCAGGACATTGATCTGCGTCTGGTGGGAGCTTCGTTCCGCAGTGGCGGCACTCAACGACGACCTCCGGCTCGTCACCGGGGAGTAGCTGAGCGAGTACCGCACGGACACTCATGAGTATCCGATATTCCGGCAGCAGTGAGTTAATGGTACTGGTGCGGGATTTTCTCCGGAAATCCGGGGGTGTACAACCAGTAAACCCGCCAAAGGCTTATCTTCCAACCGGAGTGAACTCCACGTGGAAGGACCTGTCACACGCTCCTTTCACCCCTAGGCATGCCTACCGATGACTCGTCGCTTGGTCAGTGTCCGGACTGTGGCGACCCGATTACCTCTGCGTGGCTGCTTGTTGAATACAATAAAGACGACGGGACTGACGGCGTTTGGGCAGAGTGTCCATCGTGTGGGGACGTCGTCGCGCCGGAGTAGCCAGACCGCAGCCTCAAGTGGGCTTCACTGCGTATCTCGATCAGAACACGAGTAATGGAGATTCCCACCCAACTGCGGTGAGGGTGTCATAGAACTCTTCTCACACCGTGATGATCGTACTTCCCGGATTGTCTCCACGTTCGTAGTTGGTGATAGCGACGACGAGGCGAAGGCACAGGGCAACAAACACCTGCGCCCGTGCGTGG
>NZ_SBIU01000010.1 GCF_004765805.1 Halorussus halobius
TAGCGTCTCGGTCTCCGCGACATTGAAGAACGTCTCTACCGAAGGATCATCTTGCAGGGTCGCTGAGGCCATACCATCTCAGCATTCACCCTGCTCTTTGGTGTGGGAATCGTTCTATGACACCCTCACGTTGATGATACGATTGTAGAATTGAATCGACCATTCGCAGTCGTACTAAACAGCTGATTCTGAGCAAGCGTGCCGAAATTTACTGCTTTGTGACCCGTTCTTTGACATCCTGCTACATCTCGTTGATCTGAGTCAGTTTACAACCGTTTCTCGGTTCTGGCAGTCTCCATTGACGCATTCGGAGTCCGTGACGACGTCGCCACAGTAAGGACACCGTTCGTCGATTGAATCAACTTCTCGTCCCTCGGTCGTGGAGCCAGTATCGGTGATGTACTCAGCAACATCTTCATACAGGTCGATCTGCGCATCAACCCACCCGTCGTTTCGCACGATAATCCCCCCCATCCCGGTGCGAAATCCCCGAACTCGCCTTTGGCCATCGCGTGCTTCTCAACATCCTCAGTCGATGTTCCAGAAACCTCGCCATCGGCGTTATATTCAGGGATGTCCTGCTCTTCCCAGTACGTGCCAACCCTGCTCCGTGCGAACGCGATACTCGAGGAGTCATTGAGCCGGAGAATGATCGTCGAGAGCAGCCCAGAAAGGAGTGCATCGCCCCCGTCGCGACCATACCGATCATACAGCTGTGCAACGGACTGCAACGTGATGAGTGCCCGCGTGTCTTGCCCGGCCCCGACGTTCACGAGATCCCCGATGCGCCGTAGTGGTGGCAAGCGAGCAAACTCATCGAGAACAAAGTACGCGCTTTGATCGCCATCGTCGAGCGCAAACCGAATTGACCAGTCGATAGTAAACCGAATGAGTGGCTTCGTGGATTCGCCGAGCCGTTGCGGATAGTCGATGATCAAGACCTTGCCCTGTGGGTCGTCCATGTACTGGCGAATCGACCAGCTCCCTGCCTCGCAGAGATCGCCCTGGAACATATTTCGAACCTCCTTGCGGAACGACGCCATGACGCCCTGCGACTGTTCGGACGCGTCAGGGTCGATGTAGTCAGTGATCCCCTGGAGATCAGGATGCTCTGACAGTGTCTCAGCGAGTTCTTCGACTGTCGTTGATTCAATCCACGTTACGAGGTCCTCGTTCGTTGGTGTGGTTCCGTCAGGAGCTTCTCGACGCATGACCTGGAGAACCGCAGCGAACAATTGACGTGAGGCATCAGCGAAGAAATCAGAGCCATCAGATGGAGCCGGGAATAGCTCTCTAGCGAGCTCTTCGCACTCCTGTTCAGATTCGACTTCCTCGAAGATATTCCACTGGACATCGGCTTTCCGACCTGAAAGGACAATGCGCTCATCTTCGTCGAGGTGATCCTGGAAATCCGTTTTGTGGTCGTAGATGATGAACGGCGTTTGCTCATCGGTTTTGTCGCGTATCTGGTCCACGAGCAGTTTCGCCGCGTTGGTCTTCCCCGACCGAGTCGCCCCCAGAATCCCGATTGATCCCGTCACGTCGATGGGGATCATCCGCCGCAGTAGACGACCGCTCAAGTGGTCTGTCTCGTTGATGTGGTTGACTGGAAGCCCAACCTCAGAGTCGTCGAGCCGCTCCGACGAGAGCGTTAGCTGCGGAGGGCGATCTCCCCAGTACCGATAGAGAATGAACGGACTCGCGAGAAATGCCAGCCCCCAGATCGAGAGAGGGATGACTGGGAATTCTGGCGTCGGGAAGTAGAAGAGCCAGACGAGGAGCAACAGAATCCACCCAACAACGAACCACGCCGGACGAACGTAGTACTGGAACCGCTTCGTCAGACTCATCGACTATGTCCCTGTCCACGGTCCTGCTCCTGCTCCTGGCTAATCTGCTCCTGTTCCTGCTCTTGGCCCACTGACTCGTCAAGGGCCTGGTCGAGGGCGTGCTCAACGCCCTGCTCCTGCTCAATTGAATGCTCGTGCGCTCGGTCGCGGATTTGGTCGAGATCCTCCCTGTCGATCCAGAGCGGGTCGCCAGGCTGGTCAGCGCGCCCAGTCGCGACCACGTGCGCGTGCGGACGGTCACCACCATCGCGATGGACGGCATAGCCCCAGTCAACACCCTCGCGACTACCGATGGTCTCACGGATGGTTTGCCGTGTCGCGCGCCCGATTTCCTTGTTATCGAGCTGTTCCGCATTCTCGGGCGAGATGATGAGATGGCGACTCATCCCATTCTCCTCGGAACGGTCGAGCAGATGCTGCTGCTCGCTCTCATCCATTTCCTGGCCCGTTCGGTCGCGCAGGTTCTCTTCCTCGTGCTCGATGTAGCGCATCAGCGCCCCCGTGTCTCGGCGCTTAAAATCAGAGTCGATGACCGTTGTCATTGGTTGCCCTCACGTAGTGCTTCGAAATCGAGTCCACTGCCGTCCTGATCAGAGTCATCTTCAGCAGTTGCGCCCTGGTCGTCATCCCCGCCGCTAGCGAGATCGTCAACGTCGTCCTCACGGAGTCGTCGCGCACCGGTTTGCAAGGCCTCTCGAATAGCCGCCTCGCCGTGTTGTTGCTTCACAAGTTCGAACGCAGCCACAGCATAGACGCCAGTCTTTGCATTCAAATCCTGTATCTCCCGGGCAGTGTCCTCCATGTCTGTGAGACCGTCATCGAGGAGGTCTTGCAGCCGTTCAGATGCGCGCGTTTCAGCAGAGACCGCACCCTCGCGTTCGCGACGAAGCCCCTCACGAACGAGTTCGAAAACGACGGTTGAACGAGTCGTGTCCTGGTCGTCGGCCAACTCGTCCAATTCGCGTAAGGTCTGTTCGTCGCTGTAGAAGGTAATTTCCTGATCACGCGCCATGGGAATCTCCCCCGTTTTCACAGGCATCTGTTTTGTGGGACACCGACGGGATACTGTCTTTCCAGTCTCGTTCGGTGCGTCAACTGCCCCGCGCACGGTGGCGCAGGGCTTGTCAGTGAACTCGGCCTCTCCCGACTGTGGTTAGTCGGACGGGACGAATCCCCGGTTCGGCGTCACTGTTCCTGACTTCAGGGCGAGTTGACTGTCGCCCGTCCGCCGCGACGACTGTAGGCCGCGACGGACGTACCGCCATCCAACATTTTTCGCTCCAACATAGTCCGCATTCGCTGTCGCACCACACTTCTCGCATGCGAACTCCGCCTGCCTGACGCGATTGCCTTCGCTAGTGTGTCCACACTCGGGACACCGCCGACTCGTGTTCTCCGGATCAACGTACTCAACACTGATGCCTTCCGCGTCAGCCTTGTACTCCACGAGGTCAACGAGCTGGCGGTGCGCCCACTGGTGGAACTCTTTGACCGGCGGCGCACGTTCCCTGATGTGTTTCAGGTTCTCGACCGCGATGTACTCGCAGTTATGCTCCAGTGCTTCCTCAATGATGTCGTTGGCCACGCGGTGGAGGACGTCTCGAACGTATCGGGATTCCCTACCGCTCATCTGCTGAATCGTCCGATGTGCGGATTGTGTCCCAGTCTGTTGGAGGTTGCCACGTATCCGCTCGAATTCCCGATGGCGGTGTCGAAGTTCCCTGCCGGACGCGAAGTACGCCGTACTGGTGGTGACGATGTTGACGATACCGAGGTCAACGCCGAGAACTGTCCTGTCCTCGTCGTCGCCCTGTTGTTCGACCTGTTTCTCCGGCTTCGGTTTGCGAAAACCGAGATGCAGGTAGTAGTCACCATCACGCCGAGAAAGCGTGGATTCGGTGACCTCCCAGTCCTCATCGTTGAGATACTGGTGTTGGTAGCCATCTTCGTCGTCAGGCAACGCAAGATCACACCGAATACGGTCGTCAACCGTTGCGAGTGAGACTGTTCCGTCGTCGAATATCGTCATCGTCCGGGTGTCGTATTTCACTGTCTCGGCGGTGAACTCCGGACGTGATGTCTTGTACTCCTCGTCCAGTTCTTTGATTTCTTCGACGCCGGAGAGTGCGGCTGCGGCTTGGTGGGTGGCGAGGATTGCGTGCTGACTCCCGAGACGCGTTTCCTCTCGCACATCGCCGTAGGCGAGGTCTTGGAGGTACGTCTTCCGCGTTTCACCGTGTTCCCATCCGATCTGGCTGCTGGTGTTGCAGGCAGTTTGCCACTCGTTGATAGTGGCATCAAGCAGTTGCTTCTGCTCGTGGGTGAGGATGGGGCGAGTGATTGCGGTGCGTCTCAGGTAGTCGTCTGCCACGAGTTTCAATAGAGAGTAAAGGTACTTAATAGTTGGTAGGTTTGTGGCAGCGGGCGTCGGCTTCCACCCCGCCCACGGTGGGGCGGGGAATCCGCCTTGCTACCTAGTTTGAGAGGGTGTCATAGAACGGCTCTCACACAACCTATGTGAGTACCCTGATTCGATAAGTACAGGGTGTACACTGACCGAGGAACCTGTAAGTGACAAAGACTAATTCATAGTTGGCAAGGTCGTCCGATTTCGCTTTCGTATTCCGATTTGATTTGCTTAAACAGGTCCTGGCCGAATTCTGTCTGGAAGCGTGGCGCGGCGGTAGCAAAGAACTCGTCTAGATTCTCGAACTCGGTGAAGTGGTCAGTTGTTTCGGCTTCATCGTACCTATTTTGGCGCTCATACTTGAGCGCCTGGAGACAATTATCAACAAGATCCATGTCTTTGACGAACTGTGCCGTCGGGGTGTCACGGGCTTCGTACTCTTCCCAGAGCGACAGCAGTTCGGAATCGTTGAAGGGCCCGACGAGATCGGTTACCGCGCTCCGTTCAGCCGTCTCTTTCTCGGACGTGGGAATGGTCTGGCGTCCGTCCTCCGCACGGGTTGCAATATCGCCCGTGCGAGCTTCGCCGAGGTCGTGAATGAGGGCCATCGTCACTGCTTTCTGGCGGTCAACATCTTCTTGGTCGGCATAGAGCAGACAAAGCGCCGCTGTCCCCCACGTGTGGGCTGCGACCGATTCAGGCGAGTCGACATTCCGGAGTTCCCATCCCGTCCGAAGTTCGTCCTTCAGGTCGAACCATTCGAGCAAGGATCCGAGTTCGTCTGTCATCATATCGGGGAAACAGCAAGCGGCCAATTCAAAATATCGAGATGATTCCGCCGAGCACCCACACTCAGTCAATAAGTTCGCAGACCTACTTATCGGCCAATTCACCGTAGAAGTGGATGTAATCAACACTATGAGAAGACTTCTATGACACCCTTACAGAGGCTTAACAGCCACCACAAGCGAGGCGACCGAAGGATGGGGGCCCTCACACGGGTCCCGACTGACGGAGCCGAGCGCACGCCCCCGAGCGGAGCGACGGGGGCATTCGTGATGCGGTAGCGGTTCAATGCGCACTCGTAGATCTCATCGTCTTTCCAGCCATGATCGGCCCGAGACAGCTATCTTAACCAACACTCGGCGGCAAATGAGAACTCGTGTTGGTTAATACGTCTCAGAAAATCTGAGGACGCTATTCAGCAACTGACACCCGCCGTTAGCCGTTACAACCTGCAAACGGTGGATAGACGGATTTGTGCAGTGGATGGGTATTTCGAGTGTACAGTGCCAGGACTGGCAATTTAGATTCAGCATACACAACGACTTTTACCCTCGGGTGAAATGTCCGACTCATGACCCGGCCGCAGAAGGATAGCACTCCAGACCAAGCGGAAATCACTGACGACAGTGCAATACCCGATGTAGACGGCGAATCTGGTGTTGACAGGGAGACCGCTACGGGATCAGATCACGAACCTGCCGAGACTGACCCTGGTTCGGACACAGAAGAGGGGAGCAGTACTAGCGGATTGGGTGGGACGATTCGTGATCGCGTCGAGAGCCAGCTGAATGAGAAGGATTCGACGACGTCAGTGTTTGCCAATAAGGACCTCGTTCACCCGGATACGATCATTGACGCCAATCGCATCGTTGGTCGCGACGAGCAGCTAGATCGGATCATCGAACTACTCCTCCCCGCAGTGAAGGGAGGGCGGCAAGACAATATTCTCCAATTCGGCCCCTCTGGAACGGGCAAATCCCTCATCATCAACGCGACTGCCGAGGAGGTCGCGACGCTCTGTGAGAATCGCGGTGTCGACTTCGGCGTCATTCGCATCAACTGCCAGCGGATCAGCTCCGAGGATAAAGCCGTCTACGCGATGCTGCAGGACGTGTCTGAGAAGACCGGTGCTGAGATCGGCATCAAAAAACAGGGGACGGCAACCTCAGACAAGTACGACCGCCTCTACGAAATCGTCAATGAACGCTTCGAGGCGATCCTATTCATCCTGGACGAGATCGACTATCTCACCGGGAACAGTAACGACGACGAGCCGGATTACTCTCGACTGCTCTATCAGCTCTCACGCGCTACCGCCGAGGGCGATATCGAAGGCCGGTCAGCAGTCGCTGCACTCACCAATGACACCCAGTTGATACAGAAATTGGATGGGCGGACAGCCAGTTCGTTCAATCCAGATAACGTCGTGTTCCCCGACTACGACGCCACCCAGATTCGAGCCATCCTCGAGCATCGAGAAGATGCGTTCCGCGATGGCGTCCTCTCCGGCGATGTGATACCGCTTGCCGCCGCGTTCGCTGCTCAAGATGAGGGTGACGCTCGGAAGGCAATCGATTTGCTCAGAAAGGCAGGTGAGATGGCCGACCGCGAAGGAAGCGGGACCGTCGAGGAGCGCCATGTTCGAACTGCACAGGGGAAACTCGACGTCGACCAAGCACAGAAGACGATCAACGGGCTCTCCGCGCAGAAAAAATACACTCTGTACGCCTTGACGTCGGTCGCTGTTCACGCGACTCGTTCACTCGATTCGATCCCCGGTCCAGTCGCCTATGAGGTCTACAGCTACGTGACCGACAGCATCGATGCGGTCACGAAATCGGACGATTCCTTCCGACGGTATGCGAAGGAATTAGCGTCGTACAACATCATCTCGAAGGATCGGAGCGGCCGCGGGCGCGGACGTGGTGTTCACAACGAGTACGCCTTCGCTATCGATCCCGAGACTGTCGAAGAGACGATTGAGCGGGACAGTCGAATAACTGAGACCGAACAGGACTCCCTCCAGCTTGTCGTGGAATCCCAGCTCGACGAATTCAATAGCACATAGAGATGAGACTGGTCGAGGCGGTACGTGGCCACCCCCCGTTTGCTGATTGTATACTGTGAGAGGCCCCATGTGCAGAATGTATTCTCTCGATCTGGGGTCCGAGCATCATCGACGAACGTCTGACAGACGTCATCCCCCCATTTGCTGATTGTATCTCGCCACAGCAGAGGAAGTCGGAGGGTATTCTCAGAGACATCGAGGTCGTTCTCGCATCACCCATCGAGGAAATATTCAATAGACCAGCCGTAACAGCCCAGAGCGGCTGTTGAGAACTGGAATCTTCCCAAGCGAACAGTCGCAACCCACCCTCTCCCCCCATTTACTGATTGTATCTCACGAAAAGGCGGGTGGGGTTGAGAGGAGAATCACGACAAGAATCACTAAAACCGGGAAAATCGAGCTTATAGACTTTGAGATAGCTGATTTGGTGAATATCTGTAACTAGGTTTGTAGATAGAAGGTTTTATGCAAAGGGGCTGGTAACAGTATCCGTAATACAGTAAGAGCGTAATGGAAAGAAAGATATGGTTTCTATATGGAGAGGAATGGCTTCGGAACTGTTCTTCGTCTTTATCTCCTCTAAACGTCTTCTAACAGCTGATCTCGACATTTTGGTCATTCTCGATATTAGGATGTCCCCCGGCCCTTTCTCAAGATACATTCCGCAAATGGGGGGAGGGGGAGCAATACAATCAGCAAAGCAGTCGCTATATTCTCTCCTGCTCAACGTTACCCCACGCCAGCGATCTATGATTGAATGCGTGGGGTAACTACAGGGAGAACCCTTCGAGGATATCTAGAGCAATCAAGACTCTTGGTTCGCGTTCACCGGTGCGATATACTCGTTTTTCCAGGAGTCGCCGTCACGCCATTGCCAGTAAAAGTAGTGATAGCCCGGCTTCGTCTCTTTAATCGTGATATAGGCACCACCAGCTGGGACATCATCGTAGTTTGCTGGATCAGTCGAGACGTCTCGTTCCTCGAGCTCGTTCTGTTGGGCCTCGCTTATCGATTCCTCTTCCTGTTTTTGATCAGCCATACGCTCGCGTTCGGCGCGTTTCCAAGCCGCCAGCTTCGTGGCATACGTTGCAATCGCATCGAGTCGATCGGGCGACTGCTTGTCCAGTGGTTCGAGAATATAGTTCGGTAGCTCTGGCGCTTGCGGTTCTGTTGTGGGCGGCTCTAAGGATTCGTCCATAGTTACCCCACGTCTCGCTTTGAGTATCAATCTGTGGGGTAACTCAGACGGCAAGAGACCGAAACGCGTCTGACGTAGTTATTTGAAGTCACAGAAAGCACAGAACGGATGGAAGCTATGACTCGGAGAATCGGGATCACGAATCAGAAGGGAGGCGTGAGTAAAACCACGAATACAATCAACGTCGCTGGCGGGCTCGCTGCCGATGGTGTAGACGTTCTCGCCGTCGATATGGACCCTCAGGGATACCTCACGCATCGGCTTGGGTTCGAAGACGAGTACACTTCGGACCCACCGTCGCTATACGATGCGCTTCAGTCGCCCGCCGACCACGACGTCGACGATCTCGTTGTCGCTCACGAGGAGTTCGATCTCCTTCCGGCCAACATCGATATGTTCCATCTTGAGCAGGACCTCATCGCGAGCGGGATGCGTCCCCGGCTGCGGTTGAAGACAGTCCTGGAGAACGCGACCGCGTGGGACGTCGTCCTTATCGATGCGCCGCCGTCGCTCGGCCCACTGAATGATAACGTCGTTCTTGCCACCGAGGAACTGCTCGTCCCGGTCGAAGCCGACGAAAGTTCCCAGCTCGCGCTCAACCATCTACTCCGCCAGCTGGACACGCTCGAGGACAACTACGACACGCACGTCGATGTCCTCGGTCTCATCGTCTCGAACGTGGCCTATCCCCTGGACAATGAACAGCAGGCGGCCATCGACTGGTTCAACGAGCGCTTCGAAGGACGCGTCGCAGTGTGGACCGTTCGAAGCCGGGCAGCAATCAAGCGGGCAGTGAAAGACCAGGGTTCGGTGTTCGCCGAAGACGCCGAGGAAGTCGATATGACCGACGTGTATGCGCAGATAGCTGCGGAGGTGGCCGATGAGTGACGAAATCGACGAACGTCTGAGCCGTCGGTTTGACGACGACCAGGACGACGAGAACGAGACCATTTCTGAGAAGTCACAGAACGACATGAATTCTAGTCAATCAGGGGCCGAGAGGAAGTCACAGGCTTCACAGAGAGCACAGAACATCAAGAAGGAATGGAATGTGCGGAGTTTCTACCTCGATGACGGCCTCGATAGTAATCTCACGACGGCGTTCAAACGACTGGATCTCTCGCTTTCGGAGGCTGACGCCGAGGTCAATCTCAAGAAGACACGGCACTTCTACCCATTGATCGTCGAACTCGGTCTAGAACGCTTGGCGGAAATGGACGTCACAGAAGTCACAGAACGATTGGACGACGAAGATTCAGCATAGGCGATTTCGATTACTCTCCCACGGCACTCTTATGTATGACTGGGACGAAGTAATGAATTGAGAGAGTATGAGTAAAGCAGAGTCTGAAAAAGTAGTGTCTGTATCGTCGCGCGGCCAAGCGACCATCCCCAAAGAGTTCCGAGAGGAACTCGACATCGACACACCCGGTCGCGTGAAGTTCGTTCGCACCGAGGAGGGCGAGATCGTCGTCCGCCCCATCCACTCAGTCACAGACCTGCGTGGAGTCTTGGAAGGGAAAACCGACGAGCAGGGCCGTTCAGCAGTCGAACGACTGCGGGCGGAACGCGAGCAGGACAAGGCTAGTGAAGAGGAGTTGCGGCAGCGCTACGCCAGTGATGACGAGGCCGACACATGACAGAGGGGACTAACATTCCCGAGACGATTATCTTCGACACCGAACCACTTGTCGCCTATTTCTGCAACGAACCGGGGAGTGATACCGTCGAGATGTACGTCGACGCCGTCGAAGGCGCGGCCGATGGATACATCTCAGCAATCAATCTCGCCGAGGTCCACTACGTCGTGCGTGCAATCGACGGCGAGGAACGCGCTGATGCTGTCGTCGACGTCCTCGAGGAGAGTGGTATCCGCAGGGTCGACACCGAACAGACGTGGTCCGCCGCCGCCGATTTCAAGTTCCGCTACTCGCCAGCACTCGGTGATGCCTTCGCACTCGGGACCGCAGCGCACGTCGACGGGATGCTCCTGGTCGGTGCCGACGATGACTACGACGACGTCACCGACGTCCCGATCACTCGGTTCCGGGCAGAACCGGCATAGATTCTGGTTCTCGTCCCATAGTGGCCGCTATGAATGATCTTCTGCCTGCTCTTCGAGAAACTCTCGCAGCTTCGATTCGAAAGACGGTGGAGTAGCCCCGAACGTTGCGGCTGCAGATTCGACCACTTCGTCAGTCTCGGCTTCCTCTTGTATCGTTCCCAGTCCGTAGAGCACTGTGCGGACGACCTCACTGTAGAACTCGTCTTCGTCGTAGCAGAACTGACAGTCGTTTCGCCAGTAGTCGGGGACGAACTGCACACCGAGCGCCTGGTGTTTGGGACAGATTCCTTTTCGAACCTGCCCGATGTTTCGGAAATCGACCTTCCACGTTCCGTTAGGGGCGATCTCAACGATGAAGTACGCGCCGAGAAGCGCGTCTGCACCATGGTCTGCCGTTCGGTAGAGGAATGCGGTATTGAGAGCCTTGTTCTTGTAGCGACCGGTGTGTATATGACCAGAGAAGTATGCCTTCCCCGCGAAGTGTTCTAGCAGTTCGGGGTGCCAGTAGTGATTCACGAGGATTGTCTCGTCTTCAACTAGTTCGGGATTCTGCGTGAACGTCTCTCCAGCAACGGTGATACTGTCATCTTCGGGGATGAACGTCCCTGGAAGGTCGTAGTCTTGGAACGGCTGTTCCGGGCCGATTGCCCCGTCCCGATTCCCCCAGATGTAGAGGAGCTCTCCCCGCTCACGGAGAGTCTCGAAATACGGCGTGACCGCATCGAGCTGTTCCCGCCCCTCGTCAACGCCATCAAACCATGCGTTCGTGATATCGCCGACGTGAATTACGAAGTCGAATTCCTCGCCTTCAGTACCGTCGACGACCCGCTCCAGTGAGTCGACATCCCCGTGGTTGTCTCCCATACAAAGAAGTCGGAGCGTCTCATCATCGTTAGTCGTCATTAGTTGACTCCCCGTACTCACTCAGGTGTATAGAAGACCACGTTCACCGTCAAGGAGATATCTCATAACAGTCTCTCACTGCTATTCTTGCTAGTCCTTCTCTCCTTAGTGCGAAGCCCCTCTCTGGTTCTTCTGCAAGATACATTCAGCAAATGGGGGCTCGATAGACGCCAGCCGACTCCAGTACATCTTCACGGTGCCCCGCCTCGAGCTGGTGCAAAGCCTGGTGGATGAGCCGGCCAATTCCGCATTTCACCGATTTTCGCTACGCGTGATCGGTGAACCACCTAATGTGAACTCAAGAAGATGTGCCACTTCTACCCGCTGATCGTCGAACTCGGCTTGGAACGCTTGGAGAAAATGGACGTCACAGAAGTCACAGAATGGTTGGAAAGTAAGGATTCGGGATAATCGCAGAAGGCGGATACCAGCGTTGTTCACTCACCACAACCCCATCTTCCCGGCTTGAACCTCACCCTTACGTCCCGGAAACCGGTTCCCTCGCCGTCCTATCTCGCGTTTTCGCCCATTCTCGCTACGCGTGGTCAGTAAACCACTCAGGTGCGCCGTAGGCGTCGGCCCAGCAGCGACGATGGCACGGGTCGCCAGCGCCGTTCGGAATTGCCCGCTCGAAATCTACCATCTCGCCACAGAGGTCACACTCTGCGCGGTGCCCCATCTGTCGGGTCTCGACGTCGAGGCCCTTCGTCTCGATGTAGAGTTCGTGGAGCGCGCGCGGCGTCAGTCGGACGAGGACCTTCTCGCGGTCGTCCTCATCTCGCTGCTCCGGTGTGTACGTGAGCACCCAGTCTTGCCCTTCCTCACCGCCGCCGCCCGGCCCCAGCGAGATCGTCTGTGCGAGTTCGTCCGGAACGTAATGCCACTCGTTGTCCGCGAACCGTGGGTAGTGGCCCTTTGGTCGCGGGTTCTCGGGGTCGACATCGTCCTCGGTCATGCGAGTCCGGCCTCCTCGAAGGCATCGTTGACGACGTCGGCCGTCGGGGCGTTGAGGTACGGTTCGATAGCCTGGAAGCTATCCCAACCGCCAACGGCCATCACGACGCGAGGATTCATCTGGCGGTCGACGAGGAGACGCTGCGCGAAGCGACGGCGGAGATCGTGGGAACTCACGTACTGGTAGTCGTCGTCGCCGGTTTCGGCGGCCGCACGCTCGGCCGTGCGCTTCACGACATCGCGGATACCGCGCTCGGTGAGATCAATCAATAAATCGTCTGGCGCTATATCTTCGGCATTCTGATAGCGGTGAACGTCGCCCTCGACGTCCGCGGGGAGGTAGGCATCACGGGGCTTGCCGCCGTTCCCGGTCGTGTCCTTTCCCTCTGGTACCCGGAGTCGGTAGTGATCGCCGTCGGGCGTGCGTTTCACGTGTTCTGGGCGGATTTGCGGGATTTCGAAGGCTCGGAGGCCGACGTAGCCACCGAGTTGGATGATGAGATCGTCGCGATGATTCATAGCGGCCCGCCGCAGCTCCTCGAGTTCGGCGTCGGTCATCCAGACCTTGTATTCGTCCTGCTTTGCGGTCGCTTCCAGTCGCATAGGAGCTTCTAAAACAAGCTTACACTAAATATCTGTCGAGCATCAGAAACGGTGGTGTGTCACCCCCCGATTAGGCCACTTGAGTGGAGAATAGCAGTGTTCCAGTGACGACTTCTCTGATAAGGCGGCAATTCAGAGACTCAAGCTATGAGACGAATTCAATGACACGGTCCAGAATAATCAGGAAGCAACTCCTTTAATGGAAGATCATCGATCGTATTCGGGAGTGGGGCGAGGGGTCGCCGATTATTACACGACAGTTGACGAAAGTGACCGAGCTAACGGCCTAGAACGAAGTCTTCGATGAACTTGCTTGCGTATCGCTTTTTCGAGGCTGTGTCGTGATTAGTCTCTAAAAACGCGCTCTCACCAACTTCACTCGGTCGAACCATATCTCGATTCTCATGGGACGCCGATGAGTTTATCAGATACCGTGTCTGCGCACGTTTCGCTGATACTGGAAGATCGTCCTTCTCGATGTAATCCTGTTCTATTAGATATTCAACTAACGAGATGTACTGTTCTGTGTCGTTTTTAACATCGGTGAACTCAACTGTTCTAGTATCAGGATCATATGAGACACCGGTCGTTTCCCTTATCTCTTCAAGTACAGATTCATCAGCCTCTGATAGATTCTCGCTCATTCGACCACCCTTCGAAGGGTTTCGAAGCCTTCCCATATAAAGACTGGTATAATCCCCGCGAGCAGTTGCCAAAGCTTTCATAAGATGAATTTGAACTGCGGAGTATGAACGACGAATCGGACGAACTTGACCTCCGCAACTATCTCGATTCGGTTGAGGAGTTCTGCGCCGAAATGGAATCACGGACTGTCCCCAAGAACAAGAGCGGCACCTCCAAAGAGATCGGAACCCACTTCGAGAAAGAACTACGCGACTGGTTCGAGGAGAAACACGGGCTTGTTTCCGAGGGATCGGTCGCCGAGGACATTGACCTTCCAGCATTCAACCTCGACGTAAAGACGACGTCGAACCGTCAGCCCCAATCGTCCAGCACCTTCGACGACCCGGGTGAACGGATCACCGGAGTCGACTACAACATTCTCCTATTCGTCTACGACAAACAGTCCGTCGACGATGGAAATATATTCGAGATCAAGACCTGTGCCTACATCCCGAAGGAACGCGCCAGCGACTACCGCAAGTCCGAGGATGCCGTCAAACTGGTCGCAGACTACAGGGAGGGTAAACTGTCTGAGTCCGAACTCCGAGAACAGTTAGAGGATTTGACGGGCGTCGGTGCAATCAGCGATGACAAATTCGAGGAAATCAAGGAGAACCCACCGGAGAAGGGCGCAATCACCATAACGCCCGCCCTGCAATGGCGGTTCAACTACAACAAGCTGGTCAAGGACGACGTCCCCGAGGGAACCGAGCGTATCTACGGCTCAATAGGAAACTAGAGTACTCTGTCCGACGTCGGGGAATAGCGACCCCTCGGAGAGCATCTCCTCAACGAGTTCGTCGATCTCGGCCTGAACGACTTCCAACTCCTCGATGCTCTTCTTGTTGTACTTCCGCTTGCTCACGTCCGTGTGTTGCGGGACGATCCCGTGAGCTTGCATCGAGAGTTCGGCGAGCCGTTTGCTGTCCTCGGTCTCCTTGTACTCCGGTAATTCCAGTTTGGAGATGGCGGTCTTCGAGAGGCTGGACTTGCCCTCGGAAGCAATGCCCTTGATGGACTTCTGGTAGATGGACGAGTTAAGCAGGCCGCAGAGGAAGTGGGCCTCGTACTTGTCGTCAGTCGAGATGAACATGAAGTGGTCGCCGGGAATCACCATCTTCTCGTCCAAGTCCTCGTCGTCGACGGTACTAACGACCGCGAAATGCGGCTTGAATCCGAGACGGCACCAGACAACCTTGTAGTCCGACCACGTGTACTCGCCGAGTCCAAACACGTTGTAGAACGTCCCTTTGTCCAGCCATGTCGACGATCGGTCCTCAAGCGCCTGCTTGTTCGATTCGAGGTACTCATAAGTCTCGGGACAGTTGTTCTGCAACTCCGTCTCGTTGTTCTCGTTGGCCTTCTTGATGGGGACAAGGTGGAGTGCGTGGCCGAACAGACCGTACTTCACCACGTGTTTCGACTTGATGTAGGGGTAGATGTGGTCGTGTTCCAGTTCGTTCAACTGCTCTCGGTCGATGCTATACACGTCCTTCGCGTCGTCCTTCACTCCGTGGCGGATGTCGTGTTCGCACTCACCAAGTGCCCGGTTCTCGGCATCTTCCCTGACCCACGACGAGGACAGGTCGTCCTCCTCGACCGGAATCATCCCGGTCTCCTCGTGTTCCAACGTGTTGTGCATCGCCTCGACGGTAGAGAATGAGGGCTTGCCGTCCGTTTTCTTCCACGAGTCGACCGCGATCGGGAACTCGGACTCGACGTCGGCGTCCAGCGTATAGATGGCCGAATGCACGCCCACGTCGTCACCGAACGGCCGCAGTCGGTTGAAGTCGTGAATGTGGCGGACTGCGGCCGGACGTGAATTCACCCGTTGCGTGCGGAGCAGACGGCCGGCCGGCCCCTTCATGATGTCCCGCTTCAGAACGAAACTGGCGTCGCCCTCCTCGTCAAGGTAGTGGTGGATACAGACCCAGATGAACGGCACCGAGATGTCATCGTTGACGTGCCCCAGCCGCGTCTCAACACCCTGGTGCGGAAGCAAGTCCAATTGCTTCACGTATTTCTCCCGCCACGCGTCTCGCACCGACTCGGAGAGGTTCCCCCAAGTTATCCACGGCGGATTACCAACCAAATGGTCGACCGTGAGATCAATCGTGTCGTCACCGAACCTGATCTGGTCGTTCCTCGTCAGCTTGAGCGAGTCAGCCAAGAACACCGGGAGCTCCAGACGATCAACATCACCTTCTTCGAGGACAGGGAGGAGCGAGAGAAGGTAGCTAAGCTTTGCGCTCTTGACCGCCACAGGATTCAGGTCGACGCCGTACACCGTATCCGTGATGACATCTACGAGGGCTTCGGGCTCAAGATCATCCCCCAACGTGTCTCGCTTCGCATCGATGCACGTGGCGAGGAAGATGCCCGACCCACAACCCGGGTCGAGGAATGTATCCGATTCAGGGTCGTTGACATCAAGCTCACCCACGGCCAACTCAGCTACTCCCCTCGGGGTGTAGTACTCACCGAGTTGGAGGCGCATCTCGTGTGAGATAATGCTCTCGTAAAGTCCCCGGAGGAAGTCCGAGTCCGAGTTCACCAGATCGACCTTCCCGAGGAATTCGTCGATGTTCCGTTTAATGGAGTCCGTGTCTATGATCGTTTCGTGGAGGGATTGGAAGTTAAACGAGAGCGCGTCGGTATTGGAGTTCGCCTCCTGATTGACGACTTGGAATCCCAACTGCCGTTCAGCAAACTCGATGATCTGGTCAACGATGAAGTCGTAGTAGAGGGTATCGATAAACAGACTCTCGCGCGGGTTATCGATGTCAAGTCCACTGAAGATGTCACCGTGGCTGTTGATGAAGAACTGCTCCCACTCGGCCTGCGCCTCTTTAAGATCCTCGTTGGATGAAAGCTTGTCAGTCGCATTCGAGGTGTAGCGGTCATATAGACGACTATTCCTGCCCCAAGTGTTGAAGACCGATGTTTGACCTTTCATATTGAGAAGCTCGTAATCCGTTGGTTCCACTTTTCCCCTTCTTGGCTTATAAACTTTCGAGAGGGCGATCGCCAGCTTCAGGAACTATTGGCCAACGCTGGATGGCTGCCTGCACCTCTTGCATACGTTCTAGCAGTACTTCCGATGTTTAGTTCCGGCAGTTGATTTTCGGTCGTAGAACGCGTCAGTCAAACCAAGATGAGCAAAGCAAGACCGAACCAAGCGGAAGGGCTACAGTTTCTCAGTGACTACCAAACGGCATTCACGACTCGGGCAGGTCGAATGGTACTTCGAAGACGATTAGACCAGCAAATCGTGGGGCGTCCTTCAGGTCATCTTCAAATATGCTGAAGAGTACAACCTCGTCGATCGGAATGGATAGCCCCGAGAGCTGAGATAAACTGAGCCCGGTCGCGGTAAGCAGGCTATCGACGTGTTATATAAGGCGATAGATGTATTCTCGACCACGAAGGGTTTCACGATGGTACAGGTCGTCAACGTCGTTGCGTCGGGCGCTCTCGATGTGGAACTCGATCTTGAGGCGGTCGCCCGGGAGCTTGACGACGTCGTCGACTACGATCCCGAGAAATACCCTGGCGCGTACTTCCAGTTCGAGGACGATGCGCCGCTGATAACGCTGTACTGCACCGGGAAGTACATCATCACCGGAGCGGAATCCGAAGCCGAGGTCGGAAGACTCCGAGATGAGTTCCTGGCCATGTTGCATCGCCACGGGATTGTCTCGGCTGCTGATGATGCCTGGTTCACCGTCCAGAACTACGTCTGTATGGCAGATATGGAGCGGTCGCTCAATCTGTCAGCCCTTGCGATCGGCTTAGGGCTTGAAGTGACGGAGTACGAGCCTGAGCAGTTCCCCGGCCTGGTGTACCGACCCCACGACACGCGTGCGTACTCCTGGTCTTTGCCTCTGGGAAGGTAGTAATCACTGGCGCGCAAGAGATCGAGGCAGCTGAAGCAGCCTTCGCAGCGTTCCGTGACTCAATCGAAACACTGCTTGCAGACGAGTGACACACTGATTCGCGACTCTGTTAACCAACAGAATCTGCGTATCGTGAACGTTGTTGGTTAACTGCCGCCAGCTAGCCAAAGCGTTGCATGAGACGGATTTCGAGCAAGAGGCAGGCCGAGAGGTTTTCCCGCAATATGACCAAGGGCTACCATGTCCTTTACCGCGAGCTGGCGGACGCTCCTCGACGAGTGTACGCCATTGCTGCGGATATGACAGTCATTACGCCCCTTGCAGAGACGCGATTCCGAACACCGACGTCCAAGAACCCCGCATCAACATTGATTTCGTCGATTCAGGCGACTCGCAATCACTGCAGCGCGATCAGTTCGAAACGCTGACCGAACGCATCTCTGACGCCGGTGGCACCGTCGAGCTCCAGCGCCTGCCACCAGACACGGAACCGTACACAGCCCTGATCAGTTTGCATCTCGCTACGAGATCGACGACTGCGCAGGCACGCTCACCGAAAACAGCCCCAGTTTTGGAGTCTGTTAGAAGAACTACTCGCCAGCAGAAAACGGATCGCTCCCCAACTTTGAGTCTGAGACCTCCACATCATCCATCTCATACGTAGCCAGCACTCGCTTCACCAGCCCCTTCAGCCACCCACCAGCCACCGGAGACATCACAACCTCATCAATCAACGTGTTCCGATTAACAGAGACACTCCGCCCTGGACCACCCTTGTTCGCGACAAGTTCCTTCAACCCATCACTCACAGCAGCCCGCTCAGGCATATTGAACTCACCCTTCATGATTCGGAACTCCTGCTCCGGCTCGAAACTCGAGCGCTTGTGGAAGAACGGAGATTCACGAGTGATCGGGAACAAATCTCCGCCATCAACGTAGTCCTTGTACTCCACACAGCCCATGAGCATATCATCGGACCATCGAACAGCCCTCCGCAGTTTCCCTACCGTCGTCTTGATCGCAACCTCCTTCCCCCGATCGTTGTACAACTCCCACATCGCGGCGGTTTCCTCGTCCCGATAGTGCCAGCACGAGACGTACGTCGTAGCTCGCAGAGCATCGTACAACTCCCTAACAGACCCGACATTGTCTTCCACGAAGGACGGGATCGTCTCCGAGATTCGTTCAACCTGCTTGGCCGTCAGCCCACCCTCCCATTTGTCGGTGAAATTACTTGCGGCAGAAAACCAGAGCTGGCCCGTCTCTATCAGCGATATGAACTGCGTGAAGTCGATATACCGCCACAGAGTCTCGGTCTCACAGGGAATGTCCGGGTGGAATTCATCATCAGGGAAGTATACGCCCATTTTCCAAAAAGTGCTTCCTGCAAGGTCTTATCTCTGATTATTGGAACGGAACTGTTATTTTCCTGTGGTGAGGGAGTTGTGCTAGAAGAGGCCAAGGTTCGTGACTGTCAATCTGAATCACTTCGCGGAGCCACCGTCGGAGCGAGAGGTACTCCGTTATGCACTCAAGGACATCCTCACTGACTACGCCGAGGACCACCCAGCGCTCCCATTCGATACCGACGACCCCAACCTCGGGACCCTAACCGACCATCGCATCGACTTCGGTGGGAACTACAGCCAGCTGGTATCCCGACTCGACAACCGGTTCAACGGCACGTCATTCGAAGTAAACTCAGACGACCACCTCTCTGTCGACCATCTCAAAGGCATCTTCACGAACCCATCTGCGTCCTACCCCTTGGTTGAGGTTCATCCAGAGCTCTACGAATACCAAGCAGAGAACAACGATTCCGCAGAATCATACATCGTCCAAGAAGGACATCACGACGAAATGCTGGTGCCTCTGCTGATCCCGTTCAGCATCGAAGAAGGACAGGTATTTTATTATGACCCGTTCCTTGATTACTACTCCAATGACACTGCCCCAACCCAGAAGATTTCACGAGGGTTGTTCATCGAGCTGTGGGGCCGGTGTGACCTTACGAGCTGGTCGCTCTGGATAGATCAGGGACAGCAGCGCACGCTAATGGACGTCAACGAGGTTCAATCATGAGTACCGAATCACCACTGAAACTCACCAACCGCGACCTCACGATTAACACAAACGAGTTCGACGCAGAGGGGCTTGAGAGCAAGATTCAGGGACGCCTTCGGTACTACTACAGCCGGCGGCTCTTCGTTCAATCCGTCAACTACGATCCAGACGAAGAATACCTCTCGGCAACAGTCGGTATTACCTACCCGCAGGACGTTTCTGATTCACGCGAACAAGAGAACGTCCTTAAGATGGTGAACATCGGAGATGTTCAGACCCTTACCGCGACCGCAGTTGGGAACAACTACTACAAATTCAATCTCCCATCACGAGCGGATCTCTACTCGGAGTATCAGGACCAACACGAGGAGATGCTCGATGATCTCGATTGGTCGATGGCCAAGGCCATATACAGTCGGGTCTACCAGCTCAACCCCGTCCGGAACCAACTGAACTCTATTGTTCAAATTGTGGATTGGGTGCGCAGAGAGGATGATCTTACGCTTGAGGATATCGATGACGCTCAGACCAACGAGAACACCCACGACTACATTCAGGCGCTTGAAGATCTGGGTTTCCTGCGTGTAAAGGAGAACACAGTCCACCACGGTCGGAAAATCGACTCTGCCGATCTCCAGAACTTGTCACACGAGGAATTCCGTAAGCAGGTCATCGGAGACATCGTCGTTGATGGGTACTACCTGCTTCGGAAGGAACTGGAGCTGATGATGCTCAATCACTTCCCCATCTTCGCTAACTCGTACTATATCAGTGCATTCAGACGTGGGAAGCCGGACCTGTGGTTGACGGTGGAAGACGTGATGGAGAACCTGAAGACAGAATACGACCGGGATGAAGGCCGGTTGGCCGTGGAGGACAAACTCCGCGATCTTGCCCGAGTGGGCGTGGTTGAGTTCGAGAACGGCGAGGTCAGTGGACACCCGGACATCTATCGAGAAGTCCAGCAAGACGCCCCAATCATCGGCTAACGTACGTGCCGAAGAGCTGCAGGAACGCGTTACAAGTACGTGCTGAGCCAAGAGATTTTACCTCGATACGGCCAAGGGCTACTATGCCCTTTACCGCAAGCTGGCGGACGCTCCTCGACGAGTGTGACGCCCTCGCTGCGGACGCCACGCTCATTACGCCGCTGTCGGAGACACGCTTTCGCCTCACCGATGTCCAGGAGCACCGCATCATCATCGAGTTCGTCGACGCAGGAGATTCTCAGCCGCTCCAACGCGAGCAGTTCGAAACGCTAGCCGAGCGCATTACCGACACTGGCGGCACCTTCGAACTCCAGCGCCTGCCCCCGGACGCCGAACCATACGCGGCAGTACTCAGCCTGCATCCCCGGTATGAGATCGACGACCAAGCGGGGACGCTCACTGAAACCGACGAGCCGACGACGTCCCAGCTCATCAAGGGGACGTCCAACCAGCCCGCCGACGAGCAGCCCGACGCCGCAGACCGCACAGAGCCCGACCTCGACGTCTACGCCGATATGCTCCTCTTGATCGACGCCCTCGAGCGCCACGATCCGACGGCACTAGAGGACTGTGAAACGCCGGCGCTCATCAATCTCTATACGCTACTATCGGACGTCCAGCGCAACGCCGGCGACCTCCGACAGGACGTGCGTGAGGTACTCCTTAGACGGGTCCACCACGACCAGCCGGTCCACGGCCAGTATGGGTCAGTCCAGCGGACCAGCCGCCGCAATCGCTCGCTGAAAGACGACAACGAGGTCCTGGCGGTCCTCGAGGACGCGGGCATCCCTCGCGAGCGAATTCTGGCCGTCGACCGCGAGAAAGTCGACGAGGCCCTGGACGTGAGCGAACTCTCCGAATCGGCGGTCTACGAGATCGAGGAGAGCGAGTACGTGCGCAAAGCCGACGTCGACGAGGAGCGCAAGGAAACCCGGCTGCAGGGACTGAAGGATCAGCTCGCACTGAGTGACGATCCCGACGCCAAGGAACTCCGCCAGGAAGTCGACGATCTCGAACAGCGTATCGAGGAGCTGACCGAGTTTAAACCCGGCACGGAAGTCGGGTCCAGGTCGTAGCGACAGTGACCGAACGGAGCTTCAGATAGCTATTAACCAACGCTAACACCTCATTCCCCGCGCTGTTGGTTAAGAACACTCCACCGTTTCCAGTAAACACTCCCCTCGTGCCGAATGAAAACTGGGCTGCTTGCGGGCGGTTTGGTTGGTGGTTCGATTAACCAACATCGGCGGTTGGGATCGGTGAATGTTGGTTAACAGTGGTCGCGTACCCCGTCGACGATTCGCACTATCGAACACGGATACCAGTGATGAAAGCCCTCGGCCGCTCGGCATCCCGCGACCACAGCTGCGCGCCTCGCTTCGCTCGGTGCTTGCAGGGTCGGGGGACGACCGAGACGGCCTCGCCCTTTCTGAGTCCGCCAGGACGCCGGTTGTGGCACCAAGCGTCGAGCCCGGTTGGTCAGGTGGTTCGTAACGGCACGCCCCGCTCGCCGCTGCCGCCCTCCGCGTCGCTCGCGACCGACCATTCCGGGCATGCGGGCGCTCTCCGCACCGCGAGCGCCCGTTCCGGGCTAAAATGGATGTGCCCTCGACGCCAGCGCTTCACCCGTTCGGGTCCTGCGGACCTCGGCGAAGCCGACCGCGACGGACGTAGTTGCGTCGCGGCGAACGGGGAATGCGCTGGCCGCTCGCTCCGGGCGGGTCGCCGCGCGGTGCTGGTTGATTGTTCTCCTCGGGCGCGCTCTCGCTCGCGCCCAAGGGCGCTCGCGAAGGCGCGAGCGAGAGCGCGCAGACGAGTCTGTCGGTCGGTGTCGACGAGAAACCCGCGATGTAGGAGCATCGCGGTGTCGGGCGCGTGAGCGCCTTCAGGAGTCGTGTACTCCAATGTCAAGTACGAGCTTTGTACGGTATGAACCTTCGGTCGAACAGGCATCCGAGAACAGTGAGGCGTCCGAGGAGTCGGTCGTCGAGCACGAGCCGGCGCGGCAGTCGACGTGTCCCGAGTGTGACGGCCAGGTCGTCACCAGCGATGAGGAGTCCTACTGTGTGGACTGTGGTCTCGTCGTCTCAGCGGAGCACGTCGATCACCGGCCGACGCGGGGCGTGCATGGGCCGTCGGACGGGAGCGGTCCCTCAGAGTGGAGCTGCGAGTCGATCAACCCGCTCCGGATCGACAAGGGGCTGCACACGACGTTCTTCCTCGGCAGTGATGGGTACGGGAACTCGCTATCGAGCGAGCAGATGGACAAATTCGAGCGGCTGCGGCAGCGGCACAAGCGCTTCCAAATGGATGATAAGCGCGCGATTCGGCTCAACGAGGGGTATCGCGATATCGAGTCGATCACCGGGAATCTCGCACTCCCCGGGTTCGTGGCCGAGGATGCCGGGCTGTTCCTGAAGCAAGCGGCCGACGCGCGTCTTCCCGGCGGGCGGATGTCGTGGGAGGCACTCGCCGGTGGTGCAGTCGTGCTCGCAGCGACCGAAGCGGGGTTCCCCCGGTCGTGTGACGAGGTCGTGCAGTATACGAAGTCCTCGTACGAGCGAGTGAGCGCGGCAGCGCGGAAGTTGCGGTGCGAGCTCGGTCTAGACGTGCCCCCGGCGCGAGAGGGGATCGTCGACGATGTGCTCATCGCGCTCGACGACAGTCTCGACGTGCAGACATGTCTGGAGCTGCGGGAACTCAGTGACCACTTCCTGGCGATCGCCGACGAGAAACCGGTTGGGCCGGGGACGTCGCGCCTGACGATGGGGGCGGCGGCCGTCTATGCGGCGGATCGGCTCACTGACGGGAAGGTCGTCACCCAAGCGCAGGTGGCTGAAGCAGCAAGCACTGTCGTCGACACCTCGAAAAGTCGAGTCAGCCGGTACTCGCAGGCGTTGCACGACGCCTACGTGGACAAGCACGGAAGCGACGATCCGGGCGCAGTCCTCGAACGCGGCCGCGTCCGACTGCGGTAACGAGCTCTCAAGGCCCTCTTTTTTTTATCGTGACCACCGCCCGGTAACGCCCCGCCTCCCCACCCACCGCTCCCGGCCTCCCTCCGGTCAGCCGGCAGCCACAACCGACACTATAGACAGGTGATCATACAAGTGAAACTAATCGCTCAATATAGGGCAATTCCGTTTCTCCGCCCATTTCTTCGTTGATCTATGGAACGGTCAGACCCACTCTCGACCTAGACGATACACGTCTCGACTCAACAGAGCGTCAGGGCAGCAGCGATCGTTCCTCGACGGTGATGGTGGCTTCAGGATAGAACTCAGTCCACTCCTCGGCGTTCCCCACCCGGTAGAAGAGTGGTACCTCCTCGAAATACCCCCGAAGTGTGTACGTACCGGAACTATAGAAACGATTGCCGTGAATCTCGTACTGGTTCGTGACTGACTGGCCAGCGTCAAGTGGGCGGACGATCGGTACGTTGTCGGTCTGGATACCGTTCGCCGTCACCTCGACCCGATCGGTCTCTCCATACTGGTCCGAGCGGAGCAGAATTTTCCCTCGACCACGCTCGCCCGACCGTGCCAGCGCAAGCAGACCCAGCGGCCAGACACCAGTATTCCGGATACTGATATCCTCGTCATCATCGTTTCGAAGCGTCACGTCGAGCCGAGCCGGACTGTCAACCGTCGCGGCAGCATCCACAAGGTCCAGGTCGAGCGCCAGCGGCCCCGCCGGGTCGGCGACGGAGACATCGGTGACAGTGTACTCGGTGTTCCCCATACAGCCCGCGAGCCCGGTCATCGACACGGTCGCCACCCCGAGGAAGTGACGGCGTTTCATTGCTCCACCTCCCCAGTACGGATCGAGTCCTCGGTGAGTTCGACGAAGATGTCCTCTACCGTTGCGTCGGCCTGGAGTCCGAGTCGGCCCCGGACGTCGGTCAGCGCTCCTTCGTCGACGAGGTGTCCCTGGTGGAGGATACCGATGCGATCACAGACCAGTTCGACCTGCCCAAGGACGTGACTGGAGAAAAACACCGTCGCCCCGCGCTCTGATTCGGCCTTGACGACGTCCCGAACCAACGCCACGCCGTGAGGATCGAGCCCGGTGAACGGTTCGTCGAGGATCAAGAGGTCCGGGTCGCCGACGAGGCTCATCGCAAGCGCGAGGCGCTGTTCCATCCCTTGGGAGAACTCGCCCGCTGGCTGGTCGACGGCGTCGGTGAGGCCAACCCGTTCGAGCAGTGTCGGTGGGTCGTCGTCAGTGCCCTTGGTGTCGATCACCAGTTGGAGGTGGCGTCGGGCAGAGAGGTCGTCGTAGATATCGAATCGATCGGGGAGGATGCCAACCCGCTGGTGGCAGGCGACGACCTCGTCCCAGGGGTCGTGCCCGAGGACCTGCGCCGTTCCCTCGGTCGGCTTGATGTAGTTCATCAGCAGGTTGATCGTCGTCGACTTGCCGGCACCGTTGGGGCCGAGAAAACCATACACTTCGCCTTGCTCGACGGTCAGATCGAGCGCATCGAGAGCGACGGTGCCGTCGTAGTGCTTCGTCAGACCGCTGGTTTCGATGGCTGGCGTCGTCACACCAGATCACCCCGTTCAAAGCGATAGCGGGCAAGTCCCAGCGGCACGACGAGCCACAGCAATAAGACGACGAGTCCCAATATTTCGTGTAGATAGACGGGGATCGGTTTTGTCTCGAATGCTGCCTCAACGACGTACGCGTTGACGGCTGTGGGGGTATGGAGCTTGGTGATCACGCCAGTGTAGCCCGCGCCCGAGTTCCCGACCTCGAGGATCCAGTTCGTGAGGACACGGTATGCTCTATCTGGTGAGATTCTGAGGAGTGCGAACAGCAAGCCGTCGGCCGGTGCATTGGTCGGCGTGGCTGCGAGTCCGGTTAGGTTGCTGTAGGTCATCCCTGCAACTGTCTTCCAGAGGACCGTCAACACGAGGTAGACGACGCCGAAGATCACACCGGTCGCACGGACTGTACTCGTTGTCACCGCCGAGACTGCTGTCGCGATCGAGACGAGAACAACGACGTACAGGAGCATCGCAAGGAAGACAGCCAGAAACAGGAGCGGCGAAAAGAGGCCGAACCGGGCGACTCCGATCAGACCCAGCACGAGTGCGGCCGCCGTAACGGGAATCGCGATCCCCGCACTTCGGCCGAGGATTTTGCCGACGAGGATGTCGGTTCGCGTGAGCGGCAATCCGAGGACGAACTTCAGACTCCCCGACGTCCGCTCGCCGACGATCGACCGGTAACTCAACAGGAGGACGCCCAGTGGGAGCAAAAATGTGCTCGCGACTTGGACGAACCCGACTGTCATATCTGGTCCGAGGTAGTCCCAGCCGACGTAGCTCGGTCGGTATCCCCAGAGGACGAGGAGGATCGCCAGCGCCCACGGACCTTTGGAGGTGAGGATCGTGCGGGCTTCCTTGCGTGCGAGCGGGAACCATCGCGGGCGGGCCATATGCGCCCCTCTGTAACACGAGCCAATAGTAGTGTCCGTTTAGTGCGCCCACCGCCCGGTACCGCCCCGACCGCCCCACCCACCTCCACGGTCCGGGCGTGCACTGCGTGCCGGGCTTTCGCCGCCGAGTTGTTCGACCACCTCCACATCGCGGCGAATGTGGACCGGAGTGGCTCACTCAGGTTCTCGGCGTGACTCGGCGACCGGATATGCATGGCCGTGGAATCCAACCGTCGTTGCCACTCGCACACGAGTGGTTTCGCCCGGTTCGACATTGGCGACGTGGAGTGTCTCGTTCGCTGGTGTGTACGCTCGATACAGCCCGTGAGCCTCTGGTTGCGGACCATGATCGTCGACCGTCACCGTGTATTCCTCGCCCGGCGCGAAGGGATGTTGCCAGCGTCTCCACCACTCTCTGCCGACCTCCAGCGCCATCGCAGTTGCGTTATTGCCCGCATGCACCAGCACTGCTACCCACCAGAGCCCTACCGCCCACAGATATAGACAAAGCAACCCACCGACAAATACCGGTGCTGTCGCCCGACGGTAGCCGCGCGGATTCAGCGTATGGACGTACGCCCAGAGTACCGACCCACCGATCAACAGCGGGAGCCGATACCCGTCCAGTGTCAGCGCCAGCAGCAATGGACCACCCCGAAAGGTGAGTTCCTCGACCACCGGCGCGACTACAGCTGACCGGACCCCAAACCGTGCCTTCCGACGCCACCACTCTCGCTCCCAGTCGAGCTGCTCCTTGAGATCCGTGACCGAGTACGTTTCCGTACCTTCCGTATCCTCCGTGTCGTCAGTGCGTTCGCGATCGGGAAACTCGAACCAGCCGAGCGGATCGGTCCCTGTCACCCTGACGAGCCAGAATTTGCTTCGACGGATGATGCGGCCGAGGCCGATGCTCGCGACAGTGAGTACAACCCATGCCGCAACGATCGGTACCGGGTATACCACCCGCGTTCCCGTAATGGTCGGAACCGAGATGCCCGGTCCGAATGCCATGTGCCAACAGCGAAAGCATGGCTGAAAAGCGCACCGAGGAAATCCCGTCTGTCCCCACGACGTCTACTGCCCGGTAACGGGCCACCTCCCCACCCTCCGCTCCCGGTCTCCCTCCGGTCGACCGGCAGCCACAACCGACAGCACTGCAACGTCGAGTATTCACCCCTGGTTTCCGTCGTCCATTTCGTTTCCCTGTGAAAGTGAGATGTGCGTAGACGGCCGTCTCAAGCGGCTTATTGACGGTTTACATTCCGAATATGGGGTGTTCTTCGACAATCGGTGTATCTCGAGACTGGGCGTGGTTCGTTGGGGTTTCGCATTGACATCACCAGAAGCGTAACGCGGGATGAGGCGAAGATGCACGATTCAGAAACTGATTAACCAACAGGACAGGCGATGTAGTTCTCTGTTGGTTAACTGTAGTGATAGCGCGATTTCTTTATTCAGTTTGGCGTCTGAAATCGGAACACCGAATCGCTACGTGGATGTGTGAGCTCAACAGTACGAACAGATAGGTATACAACCTCAGAACTTGATCTACCGGTATGGCATTTTGTGATTATTGTGACGACAAGGTCCCACCCGGCGAAGGATTAGATTCTCCCCGTAACAGCGCCCACATATTCTGCAATAGAACGTGCATGAGAAGATATCAGGAACAGGAAAACGAAGGTGAGTGAAGAGGAAAACCGCCGAACCAATCTTATCAGATGAGTCGTTTATACCCTGAATCTATCACTCTATCCGTTATCGAATCCACGGTATGGGACTGTTCTCTGACACCCCCTTCTGGAGGACAGTTATTGCGATCCTTGCCCGATGATCCCTCCACCGCCCCTCCCTCCGCTCCCGGCCTCCCTCCGGTCGGCCGGCAGCCACAACCTCATTGACAACCCCTGAAGGAACGTCGTCCTTCAGCTGGGATCAACCGACCGAGGCCCAGATCATGGCAGGTTTCTGTTCCCCCAGTAGCGTGGAGGCACCGTAGCCAATGGCAACAGACCCCTCGTTCAGACTCGAACTCGACACCGCAACCGCCCTTCGCGACTGGCTCCTCGATGCAAGCCATCGCGATACCACCGATACAGTCGTTGCTGAATCGCTCGCAGAACTCGCTGCTGGCATCAACGGGCAGCTCCACAGTCAGTCCGAGTACCTCGAAATCGGCGTGTCGACGACGAAATTCCCCCCGACGAACTCGTCTTCGAGCCCCGATGACCAGAGCGAGATGAGTGAAACCGCTGATCCGTCCGGCCAGGATACCGACGCAGCTGACTGTCCGGCTGAACGTGGCTCAGTCGATACGGAGCACACGGATCCGTCTCAGGTCTATGATGCCCTACCCAGCGATGCGTGGCACTCCCCGACTGGAGAGGATAGTACTTGCTCGGAGGGTTCGTCGACGTCGACGACCGGTTACGAACAGACACCGACTGCTGGACGGAGCCGCAACCGCCCCGATACCGACGAGGACTCCGGCGCGTTCCAGTTCGTTACATCGTACGAATGCGGGGTGTGTGGGGCCGTTCAGGAGATGGAAACCTCACTGCAGGTCTGTGCATTCATCGACAACTGCGCGGCCTGCGGCGCGGTCGACGTCCGGTTCAGTGCAGTCGGAATCCCGGAACCAATGTAGGGACGTTATCTTCTCGCTGCCGTCACTCTTTCGTCGCGCGTTCAAGCGCTCGCTCGAGCTGCGCTCGAATCGCTGTAAAGCGGGCGATCAGGCCGCGCATCCAACCGTCGGGGACGATGACGATCGCCTCGCCATCGTCGAGGCGTTCGAGGTCGCTTTCGGCGATCGGATGCGTTTCATCCTGGAGTTCCTGGCGGCCGACGGAGCGTCCGTCACGGTCATGTACGGGGACGGACCGGCGCTGTTCCTCACGGCCGATCTGTGACCGGGCGTACTCGACGCTCGCTGCATCGCCGACCCGCATGATTACTGATTGGACGAGGCCGCTCAGTAGCGCATTCGCGCGGTCTTTCCCGTAGGCGTCGTGGAGCTGTGCGACCGACTGGACGCCGAGCAGGAGTTGGGTGTTCCGGCCCCGTCCCGCGTTGATCAGGTCACCGATCTTCCGGAGACTAGGAAGGCGCGCGAACTCGTCCAGGACGAAATACGTATCTTGGTCGTCAGCAAGCGCAAAGCGTGCTGCCCAGTCGATGAAGAATCGAAATGCGGGTTGGACCGCGTCACCCTCTGTGATCGGGAAGTCCAAGAGCAACGTCCGCCCCTGTGGGTCCTGCATGTACTCGCGGATCGAGAACTCGCCCGCTTCAGCGAAGTCGCCGCGGAAGAGGTCAGCGATGATCTGCTGAAAGTTCGCGTAGACGCCTGCAGCCTGTCGTTCTGAATCCGGATCGATTGCCGAGGCCGCCGCAGTGAGATCCGAATGTTCGGTAAGCTGCTCGTGCATCTCTTGTTTATCGGTCGACTGGACAAACGCCACAAGATCCGCGTTCGTCGGCGTTGTGTCGTCCGCTTGGGCTTCCCGGTGGAGATACGTCACGACCGCAACGAACAGCTGGCGTGCGGCTGGACTGAAGAACTCAGATCCCTCCGTTTTAGGAAACAGTGCTCGGCCGATTTCGTCGATATCGCCCTCGCGTTCGATTTCGGCGAAGAGATTCCAGTGTGCGGTTGCGCCCGTCGACGAGAGGTAAATCAGGTCCTCGTGGTTGTGGTCGCGCTCGAGGATGTCCTGATATTCGCCTTTGTAGTCGAAGACGACAAACGGATCGTCAGCCCCAGCCTGCATCTGATGGGAGAGATGTTTGATCGTCTCCGTCTTCCCCGCGCCCGTCTCCCCGAGGACGAGAATTGAACGGTCCTTCTGCAGTGGGAAAAACCGTGAGAGGCTCATGTGATCGCTCACAGCAGAGAGTCCCCGAAACGGCAGGACGTAGTTCCCGTCGCTGATGATTCTATAGAGTTCGCGTTCCGTGTCCCAGGTACGCAGTCGCTGGCCAGTATAGGCTGTAGCGCCGAGGATGCCGATGAAGCCGCCGACGCGGAGTAGCGTGAACTGCTCGACGAGCGGGAGGGCCATGCCGGTCAGATATCCCGCCTGATGGAGGATGAGCTCGGCCAGTTGTGCGAGCAGGAGGACGTGGAACGCCCAGAACAGTTTGAGGTGTGCTGGAAAGAGCAGGACAGTTCCGACTGCCCCGACCAGGTAGAACAGCGGGACGAGCCAGAGTGCGCGACTGCGATGTAACCCTTCGAATTTGAGGGCAGTGAAATTCGCCCGCTCGAGGATGGCATACACCCAGGGAAACAGCAGCGCGGCCGCCATCACCGCCACGATTTTGAAGAAGATCTCTACCTCGTCCTCTTGCCGGTAGTCCTCAGTTTGAGACTCGGAATCGGTACGTTTGCTCACGAGTTCACTCTCCAATTGTGCCGTTGACTAACTGAATGTGGAAGTGTCTTCTCCATCGGTCTGTGATGAGGGTATCAGTGGACTGGTCGCATCCCTGTTCGATGTGCAGTACACGGGTGCTGGCGTCGAACCGAATGCCGATGCGCCCGGGACGTCCGGCGGTATCTTCGATCCAATCGAGGAGCTCTAACTTCATTCACCGCCAGCCGCCGTGCGCTTGGTGGTAGGTTTCGGCGTAGTGTCGCCAGTCCTCGCGCAGACGTTCCTCAGCATTCTCAGCATCAAAATCCGACGGGAGAGAGGTATCTTTCCCGCCTTCTTCGCTATAGAATCGGTCGATGTGTGGGCCGCCGTGCTTTCGATCGTCGATCCGGACGATGTGCTCATGTGAGGCGTCGGGTGCGTCCTCAGACGGCATCCAGTAGAACAACCAGACAGCGAAATCGGTCGTCACGGGGGTGGTCGCGGTGTCGACGGCGTCAGAGAGATCGACCGCAAGGCGAATCATCCGCCCTTTGTGTGTGCCGAGAGGGTAGGCGTAGTCATACGATTCAGACATACTCGCTCATACCGATTTTCGAAGCCTAGCATAAAACGCTACCCAAGATACCACCCTCACTGGTGGATCAATCGGCCGTCCCCGCGAAATTCAGCAGAGGTTTTATGACTATTGACTTCTAATGCAACAGTAGAGAGGTTGATATATGTGTCTGAAATAAGCCATGCGGGAGACGAGACGGCTGACCGCGTTGCAGACAGGGCCGAGTTCAGCCGCACGCTCGCCCAGAGCGACTACGATAACGTGACTGTGCTCGCCCTCAGCGAGGCAGCGGACGTCCTCACAGACCGGCGACGGGAACTCATCGACGCGCTTCGCGTGGGCGAATACGAGTCTATCCGCGACCTCGCCCGAGAGGTCGGCCGTGACAAAGGTGCCGTCTCGCGGGACCTCGCCGTCCTCGCCGAGCACGGCGTCACGACGCTCGAGGAGAACGGCCGTGCAAAGCGCCCGGTCCTCCGGACCGGCACGATCGTCGTCGAGCCGGTCGCCGTCACCCACGGCTGACGACGCTATCGCTGCGCACCACTAGCGCGTGCTGTTCTCAGCTGGCTCGCCAGCTACCGACGCGGCTGTTTTTCACTCGAAACGCGGTGTGTTACCAGTAGTTGCCAATACGGTTTCTTTATTCAGTGGATAAGGTGAAGCGCCCGGTAAGTACAGACGAACTACTCTGGGGTCAGTCCCACCACAATATCTGCTATCACATATGACGGAGCGAGAATCATCACAGCAAAGGAGACGATAGACGCTATAGAGACAAATATGCTGGCTGGGAACGTAGGCGATGAGAAATCACTCGTCAGCGTCATCATCGCCAAAAGAAATAGTCCGACAATGTGGTAAAACTCATTTTTATCCATA
Source organism: Halorussus halobius (assembly GCF_004765805.1). Classification (GTDB taxonomy): domain Archaea; phylum Halobacteriota; class Halobacteria; order Halobacteriales; family Haladaptataceae; genus Halorussus; species Halorussus halobius. The sequence goes on from NZ_SBIU01000010.1 coordinate 31,731, forward strand.
GGAGAATTTGATGGGATTTACCCAAAGTTGTTTCGATAGGTAAGCAGCTCCACTTACCGATTCAGCCGCCTCAGTTCCAGCACTGCTCTGAATAAAGAAACCGCACTAGCAACAACTGTTACAGGTCGATACCGGGTGTCGGCCGTATCAACCAACACTGGAACCAGTGGTGTGTTCGGCGGCAGAAGGGCAGAGAATCCGGAAAGGGATACAAACGGATTAACCAACAGAAACGCGGTATGACGCGTCAGTGTTGGTTAATCGCTGACCGCGTGGACATCGTCGAGACGTCAGTCGAGAGCGTGCCTATTGCTGTCGGTCGCTCATCGAGCCCCGCTATTGCGCCGTACCGACCCAGCTGGGGCAGCGCGAGTTACTCAGGAACCTCGGTGTGTGCGTGTCGTCAGGCGCGGCCGCCCGCGGTCGCCGTGCTCGCTCGCGCGAATGGGTCGCGCGCCAGCGGGTATGCCCGTCGGTTCCTGCGCTCCAGTTGGTGCTCGGAACTGTCCTCACTCCGCTCCCGTTGGTCGCTCCGTTCGGCGACCGGGCATACTCCGCTGGACGGTCGCGTGGCTGCGGGCGTTGCGCCTTCCTCTGTGACCCGCTCGCGCCAGGGCACCCGAGGCGCGAGCGGTAGCCCGCAGTGTCGAGGTTCAGGTCGTCGGGAAGAGGATGAATGAAGACGCGGCGTTCGCCGCGCCTCGCACCTTGTGAGTGCAATGTCGAGTAACAACGAGAGCGGTAAGAGCGTACTGGTACAGACCGAACTCAGCGAGTTCCGAACGACGATCCCACCGGTCGTCACCGATGGCGGCCATCGCATTGAGGATGCGCGGACGCAGCGGGCGTTGACCGAGGAGATGGACGTGTGGCTCTCGCAGGAAGGCGGCATCTATGGTGTCCAGAAGGGTGCAAGCGGCAGCATCTATGAGGTCGACGTCGTTTCAGAGACGTGCTCGTGCCCGGACTGGCAGACAGGCGAGCCAGACGGTGGGTGCAAACACCTCCGGCGGGTCGACATGGAGATTCGAGCCGGTCGAGTCCCGCGCCCAGATGGCCGACTCACCGAGAGTGCGGCGGTGATCGAACTGCCAGCTGAGGAGGTACGACGGTGATGTTGGTCTGTGAGTGTGGGAGTCGGCGGCTAGAGTTGGAGCGTGCAAGCCAGAACGAAGCGGCGAACGGCTTCTTCGAGTTCTATCGCTGTGCGGTCTGTGGTCGAACGGGAAGCTACGAGGTCGACGATGTCGCCGGGATCGACTGGACGAACGGCTGTGTGACGACTGAGGAGCAGATGCCGTAGCTGCGAATACCCGGCACTCGTTTTTCGTATCCCGAACCACCCCTCCACCTCCAGGTTCCGAGCGCTCACAGTCGTCGTGAGCGCTGGGCTTTCCCGATGGTTGTTTCGCGATTAGCTCCGGACACGACACCCACCGTTATCGATTTGTAACGAGGTCCTGTTCAGCCCCAGCTCCTCAACAGGAACCTCGTGTGTCTGTCCGGTCGAGCAACTGGTGGCCCGAGAATGCGAATCCGTGGATCGTCGACGAGTAGCGATGCATCGGCCCGTCGATGACTGATTCGAGAAGTGGCTGTCTTGTTGTACGATCTGAAGGACTTGGTAGACGCTTCCGAGAAGAGTGGGGGGTTGACCGAGCTATGTGCGATGGAAATTCGGTGTGGCTCACCGCGTGGCAGGCTAAAACCCTGCTGGCACTTTTAGAGAAAGCGCCAGACAGCGCCGGAATATCTGTGCGCTGGTATGGAGATACTGTGCGGTGGTTTGGGGATTGATATATTAGTGCCTCATGGAGGATCAGTGATTACACTCTCGTGACATTCAAAACCGAAATTTAAGCAAGAACTTTCGCCCCTCTCCAGCATAGATGTACTATGGGTTCGATTCGAGATCTGGTCGAACGATTAGAACCAGGTGACAAAGTCCGGTGGTACGCGGAAACAGATAGTATTCAACGCGCCCCTTGTAGAGCGAAGAGAATTGATCTTAATCCAAGAACCGCTATCGTAGAGTTGGAGGGTTCTCGAGGTGGGGAATATAGAATCACGGTTCCTGACAAAGACAAACCTACCATCGCTTACATCCAACCAGGAGGCGATGAAGACGACTATGGGGAGCTGAAGTGGCTATCCGTAGTTGCTGGCGGTGATTTTCGCCACAATACCCTGTATAGCGACGATTCCTGAAGAGAAACTACTCTGTGTAGATCCCCTTATCGATCCATCGATACACAGACAAATGGGTTTGTAAACTGTCCTCTTACATCCGACTAACTGGAAAAACGAGACCTATGTACGACGAGCAAAAAGTAAAGTACCGAGAATGACGCAGTGTCCAGTCTGTGAGAGTGAGAAGGACTATCAACGGATCGGCCAACATTGGTCGAACTCGACGTCGTGCGATTTCCCGTATCCAAGCGAGAGCGAGCGAGCGGTTTTCACTGGGCTCTGGTTAGCGGGCGCGACCGTCTCGGAGACTGGCAACAATCCGCTGCTAGTGAAGACAACAAAATACAAGCAGGCGTTAGAGTGGATCGCTGAGGAGATCGGCATCTGGCACAGTACGATCAAGGAAGGGGCAGGCCGCGAGACGCTTACTGAAGTCGCTGGTGACCAGACGGAACACAAACACGCATTCGTCTTTAGCTAAGACTCACACCTCGGTTGCGTAGTGGTAGCGAGCGTCTCTTGTAGGATCGGTCGTTGTTGGTGGATCTTCTGTGCATCTTCGATCAGCCGCTCCAACAGCGGCGGTGGCGA
>NZ_SBIU01000011.1 GCF_004765805.1 Halorussus halobius
TCGCCACCGCCGCTGTTGGAGCGGCTGATCGAAGATGCACAGAAGATCCACCAACAACGACCGATCCTACAAGAGACGCTCGCTACCACTACGCAACCGAGGTGTGAGTCTTAGCTAAAGACGAATGGCGGCAGTTATTATACATAAAGCGTAGCAGGATGGTTACGGACGATGCTTGCGTTCGATCGCTCAGTCCGAGTGTGCGGGAGGTCCGAGTCGATCGCTGCGTTCGCTAGAGTCGGTCTCAGCCGAATGATCTCCGTTCGTCGAAAGCAGTCGGCGCTTCGAGTTAAAGACGACAATGAGACTACTGATCGCCATCATAACGGCGGCGATCAACGGCGTGATCACGCCAGTCATTGCCAGTGGAAGCGCGATCGCGTTGTAGCCAGCCGCCCAGAGCAGGTTCTGTTTGATTCGGCCTCGTGTTTCACTCGCCAGCTCGAAGACCTCAGGAACGGCGTCGAGACGGTCGTCCAGTACTACCGCGTCGGCCGCCTCGATCGCCAGATCGGTGCCGCTCGAGACCGCGATCCCGAGGTCTGCGCTCGCGAGGGCGGGCGCGTCGTTCGTTCCATCGCCGATCATTGTCGTCGTCCCGCGCTCCCGGAGACCCTGGACGATCGCTTCCTTGGACTCGGGGCGCACGCCTGCAAATACGTGATCGATCGCTGGATGGTTTGCAAATGTTTCGGTCATCCGTTCGTCGTCGCCTGTCAGCACGACGATTTCCCGGTCCGCATCCGTGAGATCGGAAACCACGTGTTCCCAGTTCTCACGCGGCGTATCTCGGACCGAGACGATCCCCTGGACGACACCCTCCCAGGCAATCGCCGTCGGATGATTGCCCGATTCGTAGGCGTCCGTGACGGCTGTCTCGATTTCTGTAGGTATCGTCCACTCGTCGGCGTCAAAGGAGTCTGGATGGCCGATAACCACGCGGGTATCGTCGACGAGGGCTGACACGGTACGGTCGGCGCTCTCGAAACGCGACACAGAGCGTGTGGTCGGCGGGGCGGCATCGTCGATCGCAGCGGCGATGGGGTGGCTCGACCGGCGTTCGACGGCGGCCGCCATCGCAAGCACTTCGTCAGGATCGTCGCCAGCGACGTCCACAAGCTCCATCTTCCCCGTGGTGAGCGTCCCAGTCTTGTCGAACACGACGACCGCGGAGTCGTCGATCCGCTCGAGCACTGTCTCGTTGAGAACGAGTATGCGATTATCGGTGGCATCGCGGGTGGCCGCCGCGAGAGCAAGCGGGGTCGCGATCCCGAGCGAGCACGGACACGAGACCACTAACACAGAGACACCGACCATTATAGCTGTATTCGGGTCGTTGCCGAGGACGAACCAGCCAGTGGCAGTTAGCACGGCAAGCCCGAGTACGAACGGAACGAACAGTACTGCAAAGCGGTTGACAATATGCTGGACACCCGTCGCAGAACTCTTGACGTTCCAGAGGAGTTTGACGAGGCGATCCATCGTGCTGGTGTTTTCTGGACCAACTTCGACGACAACCGCATTGTCTGTGGGGATCGACCCGCCGAGTACAGTGTCCCCGACGGATTTCCGTTGCGGGAGAGATTCACCTGTGACGAGTGCCTCGTCGATCGCGGCAGTCCCGTCGACAATCTGGCCGTCGACTGGGACCCGTTCGCCAGGTTTGACTAACAGGTGATCGCCAGGCTCACACGCTTCAATGTCGATGGTTTCGGTGGCCTCGCTGTCGTCGTCGAGCCGGCGGGCGTCATCGACGCGTGAATCAGTGAGGTCAGCGCGATTGCCGAGTGCAGCGCGTTTGACCCGTGACTCAATATGGTTTCCGATAGTGACGATCGCGAGCACCATCACTGCGACGTCGAAGTACGGATCGCGCCCGCCCGTGAGGTAGGTGGCCAGCGAGTAGAGGTACGCTGCGAGCACCGCGATGGCGATCAACACGTCCATGTTCGGGCGACCGACTTTCAGGCTCACATAGGCCCCACGGAAGATCGGATATCCGAGCCCGATAACGATGAGTGTGCTCCAGACCGCTAGCGGCCCGAACACCATCGCCTCAACGGTACTCCCGTAGAGAAAGTTCTCGGGATAGATGCCGAGGTATACCGGATAGATGAACAGGATGTAGAGAATCAACACGGGCATCATCAGTACCGCCGCGAGCACTGCACGGTATTTTCCGAACTCGACACGCGAACGCAGCGAGTCGTTTTCCTCGTCGGGACCGTGGGCCTGATAGCCCAGTCGACTGAGTGCAGCGGAGATCGCGTTACGGTCGATCTGGGCAGGATCGTACACCACCTGCGCCATTTCAGTGGCGTAGCTCGCACGCGCCTCGTGAACACCGTCCTCTTCCTCGGCAAGGAGTTCGATGAATCCTTCGCAGGTCTGACAGTGCATACCGTCGATCGAGAGGTAGGCCGTTTCGGCGCCCTCGGGGACATCGGGTTGGGAATCCTCGGCCGCGACACGGTCACGGACGGCCGTAATGGAGAGGTCAACGTCCTCACCGTTGTCAACCAGGCGTGCGACCTCTAGACAGCCCCGACAGCAGAACTCGCCGTCGATGGCCTTGTCGATGATTGGGTCTTCGATAGGGAGGTCACAGAGTGTGCAGGTGGACATGTTACGCAACCGCCTCCGAGCCGGAGATCGGTTGATAGTACGGGATGTCGGGCAACGGGAGCACGACGCCAAACCGCATGAGCCCCATCGCTAACAGGACGTATCCGAGCCCAATGAACAACACACCGAGTCCATAGTGGACCACCTGTCGCTGGCGGGCGCTCACTGACTGGATCACCGTTCCGTAGAGGAACACGCTAGGAATCGTCCCGAGCCCAAGCGCGGCGAGCGAGAGGAGACCATATACAGGCGAGCCCTGTGCGAACGCATACAGGAATGCGGGATAGAGCAGCATACACGGCAACAATCCATGAAGCGCGCCAAGCCCGACGATGCCGATGCCGTTGACCCAGCGGTCGATCCGTGTCGAGATCACTGTGTAAGTTCGCGCGAATATTGATCCGATACCAGTATCGGCAATCACACCTTCGACGGCTCCTTGTTGGTAGCCGGCCAATCGGGTGATTCCCATCCCGAGGATTGCCACGCCGATGCAGATGCCGACGACACCCTGGACTGGCCCGAGAATCCCGGCGAGCCCGATCGTCCCATAGAGCAGCGCGCCAGCAGCCCCGAAGACAGCCCCGATGAGGGCGTAGCTCATCGTCCGGCCGAGGTTGAACAGCGTGTGCTGTCGCACTTCATAGAGAGTGAGTGCGCCAGACCAGCGGTCGTCGGTTTCCATACGCTCGGCGTAGGTTGCAACAAGCGGGCCGCACATTCCAATACAGTGTGCACCGCCGAGGAGGCCAATCAGAAAAAACACCACCAGTCCGTAGCCACTCGCGATGCCGATCTCACTCAGTTGTACTAGGACTGCCGAGATCATACTCACGGCTGGCAAAGCCAGCATAGATTAGAGTATACCACCCGTCCTGTGTAGTTGGTTTCGGTTCGGGCCGTGACTTCGAAGGTCACTGATGAGAATAAATAGGAACACACAGCCCGAATGTTCATTAGATATGCCCGAATTCATGCAGCGATCGGCACGGGAACTTGCGTCTGAAGCCCGTACTGGATGTGTGTCTGCGCTAACCCTCCTCGAGTCAACCCTAGAGCGTATCGGAGCAATCGATGATTTGAACGCGTTCATCACGATCACTGAGAAATCGGCACGGGAGCGTGCTCACGCGGCCGACGCTGCAGCGGCCCGTGGAGAAGACCTCGGCCCACTCCACGGTGTGCCAGTCGCAATCAAAGATCTTCGGAGCCGGAAAGAGGGTGTCAAGAATACGATGGGACTCGCTCCATTGGCCGATAACGTGGCCGACGAGGATTCCATCACAGTCGAGCGGCTGGAAGCTGCCGGTGCCGTCATCGTCGGTACGACTAACACACCGGCACTCGGTCACACTATTAAGACAGAGAATCGGTTCGTTGGTGCGACTCCGACCCCGTTCGACTCCGATCATTCTGCGGGCGGCTCATCTGGCGGCTCGGCAGCGGCGCTTGCGGCGGGTGCCATACCGCTTGCCATCGGGTCGGATATCGGTGGCTCGCTCCGGGTCCCAGCCTCCTGTTGTAACGTCATCGGGCTGAAACCGACGTTCGGGCTCGTTCCCGAACGTATCCCATTCGACGGATTCGGCACCCACTCTCCGTTTTTTGTGGGTGGGCCGATGGCACGAACAGTTGAGGACACAGCTCTCTTACTCGATGTCCTCGCAGGCTATGACGACCGAGACCCATTTAGTGTGCCCCGTCCAGAGACGGAATACGTCGAGGCCACTAATCGGCCGACTACTGAGCTATCGGTTGCGTACAGTCCGAATCTGGATTTACAACCAGTTGCATCGACGGTGCGTGAAACAGTTGATGCTGCCGTCACGGACCTAGCGGCCGGCGGTGCGACAGTCGATACTGTGGACGTCTCGCTCCCGTCGTATGAAGAGCTCTCGATGGCGTACGTCACGCAGGTTGGCGTCTTCTTCAGTGCATTCGCTCAACGAATCGAAGACCGGTACGGCATCGACTTTGAGACGGCAGATGTCGAAGACACGGTTCGATCGACGATCGCATTAGGAACAGAGACCGACGCTGCCGACAATCGATTACAGAACGCGCCACGGACTGATGCATACGATGGCATTCAGGACGCGCTGACTGGCTACGACGTTCTCGTGACACCCACTCTTACCGTCCCACCGTTCAGCAAGCATCTCACCGACGGCTATCCAACGGAAATCAACGGTCAATCCGTGATTGGTGTCCCGACAGACGTGATGTTGACATGGGTGTTCAATATGACTGGCCATCCTGTAGCGTCGGTTCCTGCTGGGGTTACCGACAACGGTCTCCCTGTTGGGTTACAGATAATTGGCAGGCGATTTGCCGAAGCTGATATTCTGAGCGTCGCTGCAGCACTCGAACGAGTTCGACCGTGGATGGATCAGTATCCTGTACGGTGAACTGACCAGTCATCGGTGGCTGACACAGCGTCTGAATCTCTTGAGCAGTTCCCGAGATCAAACACAGTAACTGGTTTTCTCATTGTGCGAAATTATTTTTCATTCCTATAGAAGACTGCTTACTATATCAGCGAGATATACTTGGACAGCCCCAAATGTGACTCGCATAGTAGCGGCCCCAAATCCAAGAGCGATGAAACTCATAATGACAACGAAATTGGCCTTCGAATCGTTGGGGCTAAGCAGGAGCGTGAGTACAGCAAGCGTTCCCGCCATCGTACTGATGAAGAATCCTGCCAGAAATGACAAACCCGTGAAAAATGGGTCAGTGAAATCCATCACGGAGTACGCTGGATCATAGATCCCGACGACGGATAAGCTAAAGCCGATGCCGACGTATCCAACAAAGCAGATAGTAACGAGGAAAGCCCCGGGGCTAGCAAGTTGATACAGTCGAAATAGTCCTCGTTCAAGCGGGGTGGTTGGCTGTCGAATCCGTCTGAATGGTCGATGATCCATCTCCCTACGGCCAGAGCCCCCGCGCCTCGTGGGCTTCAGCGATTCGTGAGAGTGCGACAATATAGGCAGCATCGCGCCACGTGACGTCGCGGTTCTCGTATTCGTCTTTGACTGCTCGCCAGGCAGCCTGCATCTCCGCTTCGAGTTCATCGTTGACTCGTTCGAGCGACCACGCTCGCCGATTAATGTCCTGGAGCCACTCGAAATAACTCACCGTGACACCGCCTGCGTTGGCGAGAATATCGGGAATCACGGCGACATCCCGGTCGGCGAGAATCGAATCAGCCGTAGACGTCGTCGGGCCGTTCGCGCCCTCGACGACGAGATCGGCGGCGATTGCTTCCGCGTTCTCTTTCGTGATCACGTTCCCCAGGGCGGCCGGAATGAGGACATCGACGTCGAGGGTGAGAAGCTCCTCGTTCGAAATCACGGTGTCCGCGTACGTGGTGACGGCTTCCGGCTCTTCGTCGTGGGACGGAACTGAAGCTGTATCGATTCCGTCCGGCTCGTACATCGCTCCATTCACATCGCTGATCGCGACGATGGTCGCGCCCCACTTGTCGAGGAGTCGGGCCGCATTCGCTCCGACGCTCCCGTACCCCTGAACTGCCACAGTGGTCTCATCGAGCGGCTGGTCGTAGTACTCGCAGACCAACTGTGTGATGATCGCAACGCTCCGTCCGGGGGCTTCTTCACGCCCTTCGCTGCCGCCGACCACTGGCGGTTTTCCGGTGACGACGCCCGGTGTTGTCTCGCCTTCCTGCATCGAGTACGCGTCCATCAACCACGCCATCGTCTGCGGATCCGTCCCCATATCCGGAGCGGGGATATCTTGGTTGGGCCCGATAACGTCGCGAATTTCTTGTGTGAACCGACGGGTGAGCCGCTCCTTCTCTTCCGGACTCAGCTCCTTCGGGTTGACCGCGACACCACCCTTGGCTCCGCCGAACGGGAGGTCCATGACGGCGCATTTCCAGGTCATCCACATGCCGAGGCCAACACACTCGTCTCTGGTCACGTCGGGGTGGTATCGCAACCCGCCCTTGTATGGCCCTCTGACGCTGTCGTGCTGCGCGCGGTAGCCCGTGAACACCTCGACCGTGCCGTCATCCCGTTCGATGGGGATCGTCACCTCGTGGACCTTTTTGGGATATTTGAGCCGTTCGACGATGTTCTGGTCGATATCGAGATAGCTGGCAGCATGGTACAACTGGCGGCGGGCGGTTTCGAGTGCCGATTCGGGTTCGGTCGAATCTGCCGCCTCGTCGCCTGACTCGTCGTGGGTGCTATCAGATTTCGATGCCATGGTCATTCGAGCGGCATTCGACGGTTTCGCATCGGGCCGCTACAGTCGGGACACTGGCCCGGGCTATCCTCCGCGATGATGATTTTGCCACATTCGAAGCACTCGTAGGGGGTTTCTTCGTCTGATTCAGGGTCGACATCTTTCATTGTGAGTTCACGAGTGCCGCCAGGCGGAGTGGCGCACTCTATAAGGTGTAATAAGTGTATAAGGAAATACTCGGCAGTTGATTACCAAACAGCACTCCAACCAGTGGATTTGTTATTGAACTGTCTCCGCTTGGGCCGCCACCGGGAGATTGTTCTCTTCGAAGAGTGCAGCAAACAGTTTCCGTTGGACGGTCCGCGCGTGTTGATAGAACGCGGGTGGGGAGATGCCGAGTGTCTCCGCTACGTCTTCGCCCGTGCTCTCACGGGGCGACTCGAAGAACCCACTGTAGTACGCCGTCTGGATCACCTCCAGTTGCCGCTCCGTCACTGAATCGAGGAACTTCGAGTAGAGATTGTGTTCTGCGGTCTGATCGAGCGTCTGCTTGGCACGGAGTTCAGCGCCAGCGAACGTCTCACGGACGAGCTGCGTGATCGTTCGGACGTCGATGCTGTCCGGGATATCGATGACGAGCGTCGTCGTGGTTGGATCAGCGGTCGCTTCGCGGAAGACGGCACCGTGATCGGCCAGCTCCAAGGCGAGGAACGGTTGTGTGAGCCGGAGCCGTAGAACACCCCCCTCGCCGTCCGCGCTGATCTGCTGCACGTCGTCGATACCGACCAGTTGCGAGGCCGCGTCTGCCACGTCAGTTACCGCCCGGTCTTCGACGGTCACGAACACGTAGCTGCCTTCCGTGGACTGCTGGACGCCACCCTGATACGAGAGGGTGCACTCCGCCTCCGCTGCGAGCCGTGAGAGGACAAACTTCGGGTCCTCGATGGTGAACTCGACACGTGTCATCGACGTCGTGAGCAACGCATTCTTCCGTTCGATCGCACTGAGAGCGGACGCGATGGTTTCGCCGAGTTCTCCCAGGACGGCCTTCGCCGTCTCGTCGAACGCATCCTGGGTCGGTGCGTACACCGTCAACACACCGTGGGTAAGGTCGTTGTACACGAGCGGGATGCTCAATACGGACAGGTAGTCCCGGGAGATGGCGTCTTTCCGCCACGCCTCGTCACGGAGACCAGCAGCGACGTTCGTCACCATCGTCACGTCGCCAGTGGCTGCGGTTTGTCCGGCCGGTTCTGCACCCGATGCCTGGACGGCGAACGACTGACTATCCAAGTACCCCTGTTCGGTCCCGGCCCAGGCACGAGGCTCCAAGGTGTCGGTCGTCGGATCGATCGTCCCGATCCAGGCGAACCGGAACCGGTCGTCGGCGGTCAGCAGTTCACAGACCGTGTGATCGATTTCCTCGCGCGTCTCCGCCTGTACGAGAGCCTGATCGATTTCCCGTATCGTCTCGTTGATGCGGTTCAGGGCGGTCAATTGCTCGTTTTGCGTCTGGAGTGTTCGGTCCTGTTCCCGGAGTCGTGATTCCCGTGTGACGCGGTCGAGGGCTGCTTCGGCAGTAGCCGCGAGCAGATCGGCCAACTCTCGCGTCACCTCATCGAATGCACCGACCTGGTTCGAGCCCGCAACGAACACCCCGTGGTTGCCGAGCGGGATGTAGGCCGCAGTTCGGAGGTCAGTTGCTCGATTTTCGAGCCGATCTGCGTCGTGAACGTCGTCGAAGAACAACGCTTCGTCTTCAACGAAACTGTAGCTCGGGAGCGTTTCCCCGTCGGCGTGCACGGTCGGGAGTGGGCCGTTCAGCTCGGTCATCGTCGCCGAGTGGGCTGCGGGTCGAAGATTGTTGGCCTCACCGTCGAAGAGGTAGACCGCACTCGCATCGAGAGTGAGCACACCAGGTGTGTCGTCGACGACGTGCTGGGCGATTTCTTGGTGAGTTTCGGCGTAGAGGAAATCGCGGGCCGTCTCGTGGAGCGTGGCGAGTGCCTCTTCGCGTTGCTTGCGTTTCGTGATGTCCCGACAGCTGAAGAGGAGAGTCCCGTCCTGGATCGAGACTTCGCGCACGTTGACGAGGAGCGTGTGCTCGCGCCCGGCTTTATCGGTCGCCGTCGTCTCAATGTTCTTGAGGACGCCGTCTTCCGCGAGTTCCTCCCGGTCGAAGAGGTCGTCGCCGAGGAGGTCATTGATCGTTCCGAGATTCCGGATCTCGTCGACGGTGTAGCCGAAGATGAAGTGGACGTTGGGACAAACGTAGGTGTACTCGCCGGCTTCGTCCGTGATGAGGACGGTATCGGTCATGTTGTTGAGCGTGACCCGGTGCAGTTCTTCGGACTCTCTGAGATTCCGTTCGAGATCGACGCGCTCGGTGATGTCGACGCCTTCGACGACGATAGAGACGAGATCGCCGCGCTCGTTTTCGACCGGGCGCACGGAGAGATCGATAACGCGCGGATCATCGACGTCTGGCAGCTGTGGGACGACCGCGTTGCCGAACGTCCCGTCGAGTGCTTTCTCCACGAGTTTTTGGACATCCGTGTTCGTTGTACCAGCTTGTGACCACCACGGAAGCGTCCAGAACGGTTCGCCGACGAGCGTGTCGATGGCTTCATCGACCATCTCTCGTGCTGTTTCATTCACACGGGCAAGTGCACCATCCGGGTCGAGCACCCACGTCGCAGTTCGCGAATCGTTGAAGATCGCGTCGAACTGTCTGGCCCGGTCCCGTCGCGTGGCCGACCGCTGTGCGGCCCGGATCGCACGCTCGGTTCGTTCGATGAGTCCGTCGGTCATCTGTGCTGGCGGGTCCGAGAGCGCGATGTAATCGGTGACACCGGCTTTGATGGCCTCGCTGGCGATGGCTTCGCTCCCGGCAGTAGTCCCGAGGAGGACCGGGAGCGCAGGCGATTCCTCGCGGATTTCTCGGAGGAGGTCGAGTCCGGTTGTCTCTTCGAGTGCGTACTCGGTAATGAGGCAGTCCGTAGGGTGCGTCCGGATGATGTCGATTGCCTCCGTCTTGGTTCGAACGTGGTGTACGCTGGCATCAGTCCGTTTCTCGAGCGTCGTGGCGAATTGTGTGAGCCAGTCGTCTGTCCCGACAAGCAACACCGTCGACACATCCAGAATGGGTGGGGAAGCAGTCATTATTCGACCATTGAGGGACGGCGAATGTTACTCTCGGTGCCGATGCGAACTCGCCTCCAGCTCCGGTACTGGCCCGGGTCGGAATGTACGTCCATTGCTAGTTAACTATCTAACCGCCTCGCGCCAAAGACGTTTGTTGTTTAACCCCGTGAGATAGGGAGCGCGCTACGGAATATGAAAACGCGATTATCGGGACTTTTCGCGGTCGACCGACTCTTCCCGATTTCAGCGTTCCGCTATCCAACCGGACTCTCGAGGAATGACTACCCGACCTCCCACCACCCAGCCCGAAGACGCCACGAGCAAGGAACCGCAACAGCAGCGTCAGTCGGCGTGGAGACTCGTCGCTGGAGCGAGTCTCATCTCGACGGGGCTCGCAGCCTATGAGATCGTCCCGGCGAGTGTTACCCCGCTCATTCGCGACGCACTGAATATTGGGCCGACGATCGCAGGCTTCCTGGTCGGGGTCATGTTCGGCACCGCGGTGATCGCAAGCCTCCCAGCTGGAGCGGCGCTCGACCGGGCGGATTCCAGGACTGCGATGGCACTCGCAGTGCTGACACTCGTTGTCGCCGGGACGTGGGGATGGATCGCTGGGCGGCGAGGGGATTATCGGTCTGTGATTGCATCACGAGCGCTTGGTGGGGTCGCCTACGTCGTCGTCTGGAACGCTGGCATCGACATTGTGAGTCGGGCAGCGACCAGCGAGAATCGAGCGACCGCGGTCGGCATCTTCACCGCGAGTGGTCCGATCGGATTCGCGCTCGGGCAGGGGACCGGGCCACTGATTGCGCATCGGTTCGGGTGGCCCGCCATCTTTGTCGCATTCACCGGCCTCACGGTCATCGGCCTCGTCCTGTTCTGGCCGGCCAGTCGCGGACTCGGAACGAGCCGGGGAGACGCTCCTTCTCTCGAGGAGTTCGGTGCGGTTCTCCGGAACCGGAGTGTCTGGTCGGTCGGGCTGCTCGGCTTTCTCGGCTATTCATTATACCTGTTCGTGAATAGCTGGGGCGCGTCGTATCTCACCACCGAACTTGGCCTATCACTCGCGGTGAGTGGCCTCTTGGTGGCAGTGTTCCCCGCAATCGGGGTGGTCTCCCGGATCAGTAGTGGCCTCCTGTCTGACCGTGTCTTCGGTGGCCGTCGCCAACCCATCGTCCTCGGATCCTTCGCAGCTGCGGCTCCATTCGTGCTCGTCTTTACTCGGTTTCGGTCACTGCCCCTGCTCGTCGCGCTCCTCCTCCTCACTGGATTTGCGGTCCAGCTGACGCTCGGTCTGTCCTTTACGTACGTCCGCGAGGTGGTTGATTCGCGAGTCGCCGCGACAGCGGTCGCGTTCCAGACGAGTATTGGGTTAGCGGGGGCGTTCATTGCCCCAATTGCAGGCGGGGTTATTGTCGATCTGGCCGGCTTCGATACGGCATTTTTACTCGCTGGAGGCCTGGCTATCTGTGGAATTGCGGTCGCATGGCGAGCTCCAGAGCCAGGCTACTCGTAGCAACGGAATCAACCAATCCATTATGATTCCTGCTCCCGTAGCTCTTCGGCCTTCCACTTGAGCCGGCGCAGGATCTGCGTCCGATTCTGGTGGGCGTTCTCGTAGGCAACACACTCTTGCAGAGTTTCCATATCCGGGATCGTCGCGATACCGGCCATGATCAGTCGGTAATTGGGTGCTTCGAGACGTTTCTCAGGTGGGAATTCATCATCACTCCCGTCGCTGATCGCGGACTGAGCCATCTCTGTTGGCCTCCACCTCTCGAGGGCTAGAAAACAGACCAAATGACTATGCCATCGACGCGGCGTCAGGCCATCGCCTCTTGGAACCGCTCACGCAGCGCGTCCTCACGTTCTTCGAACTGCTCGACTTTCTCCTGCAGGTCGTCGCTGACGCGCTCGATGCTCGCCAGGGCTCGTTCACCGGCCAGCGAGGCCTGCGACCCGTCGTCGTCCGCCTCTAGCTCCTGCTCGTACGCTTGCTCGACGCGCTCGATCGTGCCTTCCGGGTTGAACAGGATGTCGTTGGCGATCCGGACGTACTGATCGAGGGACGCCCCCTCTTTCCCTTGGAAGAAGTGGGTCAGCGCGTACGTCGCCCCGGAATGCAGCGTCCACATGTCGATCTCGACGGGAGAGGCTGCGTTGGCCTCCGCATCGCTCGCGGCACGCTCGCCCAGGTAGTCCGGGAAGCCCAGCAGGCTGTAGAACTCCGTGACGGTGAACGGAAGTTCCGAGAAGTCGAGGTCGATATCCTGGGCGTCCCGGATGAACTCGAAGAGGTCGTCGGCGACGAGTTCGACCTGTGCGAGGAGTTCCTCCCACCAGGTCCGGAAGTTCCGGACGTCGCCGACGTGCTTGATAACCTCCTTGTCGGTGAGCGAGCGCATCGTGTTCGAGCAGTAGCCATCCTGAGCGAACCCCTCCACGTAGACGGCGTGCTCGCCGAAGAAGTCGTAGCCCGACGTGACGCCCATCGTGATCGGGTCCGACCGGCCAGGAAGGCGCACCTCGAGGCCGTCGAACATGATGTCCATGTGGACCTCGCCGCCACCGCGGTAGCGCCGAATCTCGCCGAACATCACCTCGCCGAGCGGGGTCCCGTCGATGGTCTCCTCGCGGAGGACCTCCCCCAGCGGCCCGTAGACGTCGACCGGGTTGATGATCGAGTAGCTGTCTGTGGGAACGTGGAACAGCGGATCCGTGTCCGCGTCCTCATCTCGGGCCTGCTCCTGAGCCCGACTCGGCTCGACGAGCGCGTTGAACCGCTCCGTCTCGACCCACTCGTCGGTGTACGGATTCTGGTACGCCACGGTCGTCTCGACGGCCTGCGGAAGATCGCGAATCGCCTCGGCGAAGGTCACAGGGTCTGCATCCCCGTGTCGCTCTCGGTACCACTCTGGTAGTTCGGTGTCGGTACGCCCATCGACGCCAGCGAAGATGGTTCTGGACTCTGGATCTTTCATCTCAGTCACCTCACTTGAGGAATCCTCGTCGACGTGCGACTGCATCGTCTCGCGCCCTGCGCCCCTCTCCCGGGCGCAAAAACAACACCACGTTAACCAACGCCCGTCTCTGAATGGCGGGGAGTGTTGGTTAATCCAGATCCAGTCCGCGGCTCGGATCAGATGTCGGAACTACTCAGATTCGTCTCTCCGTACCCGGACCTGCTCAGGATTTGGAACCCAGGGGTGTGCTTCCCAGCAATGCCGAGCGTGACTATGCGGTGAGTCGAACTCTCTACTACAGGATCCACACTCGTAGGTGGCATCGGGCCAAGGCTCGCTGACGAACATCGCTGTCACCGTCGTCGCCACCGGCTCGGGGGCCTCGCTCCGCGTAACGTACCTGTAGCCGAGAACCGTTCGTTGCCCCATCGCTGTTCGGGCGATCTCGGTTGGCTTGTCCTCGGGGAGATACACCCAGCGAACGAAGTCATCGACCGATTTCTTGGCTGAGGGCTGGAGGATGAACCATCGCTCGTGGTCATCTCGGAACAGGTAGCGTTCGGTCCCCCTGTTTTGGAGGTATAATGGGTCACCCCTGCCGGGGACGAGCTGCAGTCCGAGCGACGGCGATACCGGCTTCAACAGCTGGTCGACGACCGATGGGCCGTCATCTGTCTGGCTGTCCGAATCTGGCTCCGCTACGAATTCATCGAGACTGGCATTCGTGGTCACGGGGACCACCTCCCGAGTGAGGCCTGTTCCCGGTCGGACTCAGCTGGGACCTCGCAGAGAAACCGCCACTTCGGCTGCTCTCGGATCTGCTTATCGGGGCGATTTCCCGCTTGGCCGGGGTCCGTTTTACCGGCACAGTGCCAGCCCTTGTCTCTGAGCGCTTTGATCATCGAGCCGTCGAAGTCGGCTCGCACGAACGTCAGCAGGAGCCGAACGCCTCGTCGCCGACCGTGCCGACGCACGAATCGTTCCATCGACCGGGCGAGGGCGGCAGAGGCGAGATTGGGGAAGTCGACGCCGATGCAAATCCGTGCTGCCTCGACGATTTCGTCACCCTCGAATCGCGTCCCGTCGTACTCCAGCGAGCGAATCAGCGGATAGCGCCACGTAATCGCACCTAGTAGCTGGTCCTGGTAACAGAGTCCGTGATGGACGAGATTCGTCCGGGGGATATCGTCCATATAGGAGTGATGCGCTTCGTAGATCGCGCCGGCGACGTGGCGCGGGATCGATTCGATATGGACGCGCTCTGCGAACCCCAAACCGAGCGGCGCCGTGACCGGCTGGCCTTCCCGATGGATGGGACACGAACACCCATCGGGGGTAGGCGTATACTGGAATCCGGTACTCCGTATTTGGTCTAGAGAGTGAGTTTCGGTCACGAGTCGGTGTCGTCGGTGCGCTCCTGTCGGTCGTTGTATCGCTCCAGTTCGCGCCCGATTTTCTCGAGCGCCTCGACACCTCGTTCGAGGAGCTGGTGGGTGGCTCGCGCCAGTCGAAGCGTCTCCATCAGTGCTCCCCCTCCGGGGGTTCGATGAGGTCGTTGCTCTCTTCGGCGAGTTCTTGGATTACCTGTTCCACGTCAGCCCCCTCGACAACTGTCCGATGTGCGAGCGGGGCAGGATATGCCCGGTCACCCTGGCTGCAGAGCACGACCAGCCACTCGTCGCTTCCATCCCCGATCACGATGTAGTGGTCGCGATCAGCGCGCTGGAACACTCTTCGATCAGGGCGAGAGACGGCTCGCCAGTTCTCGGGAAGCGTCGGTGACGGCCGTCCGCCGTCGGCGAGGGCGACGACGTCGTCGGTAAGGGTCGCCATCGCGGCGTCGATCTCCTCGCCGGGGAGGTGCCAGCACGCCGCGGCACCGTCGCACTCCAGCTGCGAAACCACCTGATTCCGGAACGCGATGTAGTGCTCACGGGCGAACTGCTCATCGTCGTAGTAGTCGAGGAGGAGCGCGCACGCGAGCTGGGCGGGCCCGCTACCACTATACCCCCACTCGAACCCGCTTGGACTGTGGTTGACGAGGTCCAGACTGCGCTCGAGAGAGAGTCGCCGATGCTCCGAGAGGTTCAGGACGACGGCTTGGCCGTCGACGCGGAAGCCGACGTATTCGACTGCGTCTCGGTGAGACTGTGCGGGCGATGCTACTGGAACCGATTCCGAACTGGCCATAGGTACATTCCCGTTCATTCGTTGCTCGCGGGCGGTTCGGTGACCCCCGCACCCCTCTCAGGGGTTCAACAAACAGGATGGCGTAGCGTTCGGCAACGTATTTGGCAGTTGCAACGTACTGTCCACATAATTGAGGATGGCTGTACTGGACGATCTCTCGGGGTTCGAGTTCGAGGACGTGATGGAGGACGTGTTCCGAAACCTCGGCTACGAGAACGTCCGCCAGGCCGACCGCACGGCTGACGAGGGTCGCGACGTCATCATGGAGGAGGTCGTCGACGGCACGCGGCGTGCGATCATCGTCGAGTGCAAGCACACGGGGACGGTCGGACGGCCGGTCGTCCAGAAGCTCCATTCCGCCATCGCGACCTTCGACTTCGACGGCCCGAAACGCGGGATGGTCGTCACGACCGGCCGGTTCACGAACCCTGCTCAGGAGTACGCAAACCGACTCCAGCAAAACGACGACCCCCATCCAATCGAGCTGCTCGACGGCGAGGACCTCCGGGAGATCGCCGACGAGATCGGCCTCGACCTCTACAACGGGCGCATCGAGATCCTCTGCGACGAGACGCTCCGCCCGTACGACCCGGCCGTCGACGTCGACGCGGCCGTCGCGGAGGCGTTCCGCGACGTCGAGAACATTGAGGCCGCCGACCTCCCAGAAACGCATTCGTCGGTGACTTTCCGCCCGGTGGTCGCGGTCACCGCGGACACGAACGCCGTCTTCGAGACGTCGGTGGGCGTCATCCACCGGATCAACGACCGGACGCGATTCGTAGCCCACGCCGAGCGCGGACAGCCACAGGTCGTCGACGAAGACGTCGCGACGCTGGTCACCGAGAACTTCCACGCGACGGTCGACCTCGACACCGAGCAGTTCGGCGAGGTGTTCGACGACGTCGAGGAGCGGCGGTTCGGGCAGACCCAGACGGAGTACAAGGAGTGGGCCGTCGAGCGGCTCCAGCAGCACCACACAACGACGGTGACCTACACGGGCGACAACAACGTCACGTACAACAAGACCTGCGAGCCGAACCGCTCGGACATCTCCGTCCAGTCGATTGAGCCGGTGTACCTCCCCGAGGTTCGACAGACGACCGAGCTCCAGGAGTACACCTACCCCTACGAGTACTACGCGGCAGGCCCGTCACGAGTAACCGCCGAGGACGGCATCCATCAGTGCGTCCACTGTGACACGAGCGGCGTCGACGAGACGTACACCTACTGTCCGAACTGCGGGGCAATCGCCTGCTCCAGCCACATCAAAACGGAGCGGCTGGAAGGCGAGCCGATCTGTACGGGCTGTGCGGTGACGGAACGGTTCGCGCTGAAGACGAAGTACTTCTACGACGAGGAGAATCTCGAGGCGTTCCGCGAGGAGTACGCCGATATGCCGCTTCACGAGAAGGCGATGGAGAACAAGTGGCTAGCCGGGGGAAGCGTTGTCGCGACGGTGCTGCTTGTCGTCGGACTACTCGTCATCGGCGGCATCATCTGAGCAGGCTAAGTGTTCACGCTGGCTCAGCGACCAGCTCTTCGAGCGCGTGCTCAAGCGGGCCGTGGAACTGCCAGCTGGCCCGCTCGAAGGCGTCCTCGGTCGGACCATCCCACCGGGGGAACGCGGAATGACCACTCACCTTGACCGTCCACTCGGACGGCTCCTCGAATGGGTTCCGGGTCGGGAGTTCAACGACGTAGAGGTACTCCTCGTCGCCGTGGATGCCGACAGCCGGGTTCTCGACACCGTGTCCCAGCAGGAACATCGGCTGGTCGAGGTGCTCCATATTGTCCGGCTCGAGGAGATCCGCTGGCTGTGTTGCGTCGATTGTTCGATCTGCGTCACCATCCAGATACAGGTCGACTGTCGAGAGCTTGTCGAGGAACACGAACGACGCTGCCGTGTAACCCGGTCCTCGCTCGGCACGGGTCGCGTCGAGAAGTTCCTTCAACTGCGCAAGATCGCGAAGCACGCTCTCCGGGTAGCCGTCCGAATGTCGGTACACTTGCGCGACGCGGTCGTTATCGGTTGGTTCGCCGTCCTGGTCCACTCGTTCGACGAATCTGAGTTGACTCCGTGTCGACATCGATCATCGCCGGCACGTGTGCGCCGGCACCCATCACCGGCGCAACAATAGACTCTGTATGTCCACGATCTGTAGCACCTCGCCTTCTGCACCACCCCAAAATATAAATACTTTGTTTGATTACCCTATCAGTAATCACTATGTCCGACAGTGCAGACCAAGACACGATTACTGACCGAGATTTAGCCGTTCTTCTCCGTGATGGTCACCCCGGACTTGATGCCAATCTCTCCCGTATGGCACTCGAACAGGTTGTTAGTAACTGGGAGAACAATCCTGAGAAAGAGAAAAAGCTGGAATTCCTTCGTGAATCACCGATGGGGATTGATTTTGTAATCCCCGATATACACTGGGATGCGGAGGAAGAGGAATTCTATGTCGGAACAAACCGTGGGCCTGGGGTCCTCGGCGAAGTTGCCTCTGGGGGTGGATTTCACGTCGCAGCTGAATTCTCCCGTGAATATGTGGAGGCGTATCGGGAACAGTATCAGGAACTGCTGGATAACTCCACCCTCACGAAAAAGCAGTTTTTGACCTACGTGATGCGTGAAGCAAATAAGAACGAGTACGTAATCGCCGATGCGCTTGACGTGAAGACCGGGACTGTACGTAGTCACGCTGGTCGAGCCCGTGAAAAAGTACAAAAAGCGCAAGCGACAGCCCGAATCCCTGAGCTATTCGAGTTTGAGGGGTACGACGAATTGCAGGAAAACATGGAATCACTGCTTGAACCGAAAACGGCCTAACTGGTGGTTATGCGAGGTGTGACACCTTCCCTGGTTCCTCGACGTCGTCGAACTCCCCGCGCTCCACAGGTTCCCAGTCTTCACCCGGCTCTGGACTCCACCAGTCGACCTTGTAGGCGCCCGGTGCGCCGAAGATTTTCACGCGCGCCGACCCATCAGGCAGGTCGCGGCGCAGTTTCTCGTCGACGTGGAGGTTCCAGGTCGTGGTTGTATCGAAGCAGGCGAGCACGGCCTCCTCGTAGCCGCGCGTCTCTCGGGATTCTTGGAGTTCGACCTGGGTGTTGCAGTTCTTGCAGAACACCCCCTCGAAGGGGATGTGAGTGAAGACCTCCTGTCCGCAGACGGGACACCAGAGGAACTCGAACAGTGCCTCGCTGTGTCGGTCAAGTACTTCGAGACTCATTTGTTAACTCACCCGGTCGTACCGGGCCACTACCTCGTGCCCGGCCGAAAAACAGCGCCCAGCGCTCACTCACCGTTCGGCGCCGTAGACGATGCGTGAGGGGGCTTCGTACCCACAATCGGGGCAGTCATACCACCGCTGGACTTTCGCCCCGTCTGCCGCCTTCTCGCCGACGCGAACGTCGTCGTTCGGACACTCCGGGCAGCTGAGGTCCGGTGCGGGCCGCTCCCGGAGCTCGTCACGGAACGATGTCGCATCCTTCGTCTCGTATCCCCGCGACCAGACCGGGTAGCCGTCGATGAGGATTGCCCCACGCCATTTGTACCGGTAGGAGTCCGGGGCTCGATGCAGGACGGCTCGCGCCCCGGTCTCGGTGTTCCGATACGCAAGCGTCGGCGAGCGGCTCTCGCGTCGCCAGTTGGTGATGCGAGGCATTGGTTAGAAGTGGACGTCAGCGGGCACGATCCAGAGCTCTTCATTCTCCTCGAGGAGTCGGTCCAACTGTCCACGGTGGCGAATGCCGGTTCCGTGTTCGGTGTACAGGAAGATCGTCGGGCCGTCGTACGCACCGACCTGGTGGAAGGCGTGCCGGGCGAGGTCCTCGTCGCGCATGATCTCCTCGTCGGAGAGCTCGTCGATGGCCTCCTTCACCCGGTCGAGATTACGCTCGAATTCCTCCTTCGTCGCCTCCCAGCCACACTCGAGCAGGTCTTGGCCGTCATCGGAGTCGACGGGGGCTGCCGTCGGCAACCCCCCCATCGTGCCTTCCCCGCAACGGACGTGTCCTCCTCGTCGAAGGTCACATAGTAATCGAAGACGGCGCCGGCGTGTGGGTCCGCGCCGACCAGGCGGTCGAACACCGACTTTCCGGTGGACAGCGCGTCGTCGTGCGTCGATGCCTCTACGAGTGCGTATATCACCATATGCATCTTGGACACCTCGAAACGCCGACGCACGGGTGTCGTTGGTCGCTCCAGCTGCGCCGGCACCCATCACCGGCGCGGAATAAACAACTCTGGCCTCACTCGATCACAGGATATTGTTCGCCCACTCGACGGTGATCGCTACGGCATCGGGTGTGAAAGCTACGATGGTCATTTTACCGTTGATTGAACTGGAAACACTCTTGATATGTATTCACGCACAAAACACGGTGTGCCGTTTCAGAGGGCTACGCTAATTCCGAGCGACGGAATCGGAAATTCGCGATCTTACTGGTCGAGGAGACACTTTGAAAGCGTCACGATTCGGTTAGCAGCTGTCGAAGGACGTAGTGTAGGATGCCGCCGTGTTCGATGTATCGCACCCCGGCAGGTGTGCCCACCTGGGCCGTCACCGGGAACTCAACCGACGACCCGTCCGACCGCTCCGCAGTCACCGTCAACTCGGCCATCGGCTCCAACTCGTCGTCCAACCCGTAGATCGTGTAGACCTCTGACCCGTCCAATCCAAGCGCCTCCCAGGAGTCACCGTCCTGGAACTGCAACGGCAACACACCCATTCCGACGAGATTGTCCCGATAGATGCGCTCGTAGCTTTCCGCGATGGTCGCACGAACACCGAGAAGGTCGGTCCCCTTCGCCGCCCAGTCACGGCTCGACCCAGTCCCGAACTCCTCGCCCGCCATCACGACGAGTGGAGTTCCCTCCTCGCGGTACCGCTGGCTGGCCTCGAACACGGTCGTCTGCTCACCAGTCGGATGGTGGATGGTGTACCCGCCCTCGACGTCGTCGAGCATCTGATTCTCGATGCGGACGTTGGCGAACGTGCCCCGCATCATCACCTCGTGGTTACCCCGGCGGGCACCGTACGTGTTGAACTCGTGGGGCTCGACACCGTGGTCCATCAGCCACTGGCCGGCCGGCTGATCCGTCCCGAACGGCCCGGCAGGACTGATGTGGTCAGTCGTAACCGTGTCACCCAGCGTTAGCAGACACCGTGCATCCTCGACGTTAGAGACGCCGGGTTTCTCCAGCGGGAAATCTTTGAAGAACGGCGGCTCCCGGATGTATGTCGAGTCCTCGTCCCACTCGTAGACCTCGCCGGTCGGGGCCTCCAGCGCGTCCCATCGCTCGTCGCCTTCGAACACTTCGGCGTACTTCTCCTCGAACATCGACGGGTCGACGAAGTCGTGGACGGCTTCGTGGATCTCGTCGCTGTCTGGCCAGAGGTCCGCCAGATAGACTGGGTTTCCGTCGTCATCGTACCCCAGCGGGTCGTGCTCCAGATCGATGTCCATCCGCCCAGCGAGCCCGTACGCCACCACCAGCGGCGGGCTGGCGAGGTAGTTCGCGCGCACTTTTGGATGGATGCGCGCCTCGAAGTTCCGATTCCCGGAGAGTACGCTCGTCGTCCAGAGGTCGTGTTCGTCGATAGCGGTCTCGATCGGCTCCGGGAGCGGCCCTGCGTTCCCGATGCAGGTCGTACAGCCGTAGCCCACGACGTTGTAACCCAGGTCTTCGAGGTATGGCAACAGCCCCGATGCTTCGAGGTACTGGGTGACGACGCGGCTGCCGGGCGCGAGGCTTGTTTTAACGTAGTCCGGGACGTCGAGGCCACGCTCGACGGCGTTTTTCGCCAGGAGCCCGGCTGCCAGCATCACGGAGGGATTCGACGTGTTGGTACAGCTGGTGATGGCGCTAACGACGACGCTCCCGTGCCCGATTTCGACGTCGTTGCCGTCGATATTCACGGAGGCGCGCTTCGTGAGAGGGTCGAGGTCGGGGCGGTCTCGACCGGTGTCCACGACCGCCTTGCCGCCGTCGGTCTGCCCCATCGATTGGTCGCTCTCACCGAGCCACCGGGCCAGCGCCTCCTCGTCAGCGTCGTCGAGTTCGTCCTCGAACTCGCCGTGGAGTAATTCCCGGAAGTGGGTTCGCATGTCACCCATCTCGACGCGGGACTGGGGTTTCTTGGGGCCGGCGAGACTCGGCGTCACGGTCGAGAGGTCCAGTTCGACCGTCTCGGTGTACTCGGGGTTCTGCTCACCGAACAGCCCCTGGGCGTCCAGATACTTTCGGACGAGCTCGATGTGGTCCTCGTCGCGGCCCGTCAGTTCGAGGTAGTCCAAGGTGGCCTCGTCGACGGGGAACATGCTGATGGTCGAGCCCTGCTCGGGCGCCATATTCGCGATTGTCGCCCGATCAGGAACAGTCAGCGTCTCCACGGCGGGCCCATAGAACTCAACGAATCGATCGACAACACCGACATCCCGCAGCAGTTCGGTGACGTGCAGTACGAGGTCAGTCGCCGTCGCACCCTCGGGGAGTTCACCTGTGAGTTTCACGCCGACAACCTCGGGGAGGTTCATCGTGATGGGCTGGCCGAGCATCGCGGCTTCGGCTTCAATACCGCCGACGCCCCAGCCGACGACGCCGATGCCACCAATCATCGGCGTGTGGCTGTCGGTCCCGACGAGGGTGTCTGGGAACAGCCAGTTCTCGCCGTTCTGCTCGCGTTCGTGGACGACTTGCCCGAGATACTCCAGATTCACCTGGTGGACGATACCCGTCCCTGGCGGCACGACACTGAAGTCGTCGAAGGCGTTTTGCGCCCACTTCAGCGCCCGGTACCGTTCGCTGTTGCGCTCGTATTCGAGTTCGACGTTCTTCTCGTAGGCGTCCTCGTTGCCGAAGTAGTCCACTTGGACGCTGTGGTCGATGACCAGGTCGATGGGGACTTCGGGTTCGACGAGGGTTGGGTCGCGGTCCTTGCGTTCGACGGCCGATCGGAGTGCCGCGAGGTCTACAACGGCGGGGACGCCGGTGAGGTCCTGGAGGATAACCCGGGACGGCTGGAACGGGATGTCGGCGTCGGGAACGTCCGGTTGCCAGCCAGCGAGGGCCCGGATGTCGTCCTCGGTAATGTCCTCCCCGTCGGCGTTACGGAGGACGGATTCAAGCATAACACGGATACTGACCGGGAGTTTGTCAAGTTCACAGAGGCCTTCCTCTTCGAGGACGGTGAGGTCGGCCATTTTGTAGGTCGTTCCATCGGCTTCGAACTCGCGGATCGCATTGAAAGGGTTCATTATTGTGGAAGATTTCAAACGGAGTAACCTTATTCTTGTTCCCGTTCTCGGGAGACGGGATTCGAGCAGTTCGACGTGTTCGTTGGACCTGCCCGAAGGGGTTCAGAGAGCTCGTTGCTCTCGTGTTCGACGAGTGACACAGTTCTGCATAAGGTGGCACTGTCTTTCTCGCTAGTCTTCATGGGTTCATACACCCATTTCTTGGCCAGTCTTACCGTCCATGCGTTCAGGCGCGATTCGCGACAACCGCATCGCGTTCCCGGTGACACCGAGGCTCATCCCCATATCACCGACAACGACCGCCAACGCAACGCTGACCAGACCCAGCGGCACGCCCAGCGCCAGCAGGAGCTTTACGCCGAGGCTCGCCCAGATGTTCTGCCGGATCACGCCGTTGGCCGTACGCGACAGGTCGTACAGGTACGGGAGCTTCCCGACGTCGTCGCCCATCAACGCAATATCGGCCGTCTCAAGAGCGGTGTCGGTGCCGGCTGCGCCCATCGCGATGCCGACCTCTGCGGTGGCGAGCGCGGGCGCGTCGTTGATGCCGTCACCGACCATCGCCACCTCGCCGTACCCCGCCTGCAACTCCTCGACTGCGTCGACCTTCTCGTCGGGCAGGAGTTCTGCGCGATACTCATCGACACCGACCTGCTCGGCGATAGCGCGGGCAGTTCCCTCGTTGTCGCCGGTCAACATTACCACGCGCTTGACGCCCAACTCGTGCAGGCGTTCGACGGCCCGCTTTGAGGCCGGGCGCACCTCGTCGGCGATGGCGATTGCACCCAGCAGTTCCGACTCCGTCCCGACGATAACGACCGTCTTGCCCTCCTGCTCCAGCGCGGAGAGGGCATCCTCGGCGAACGCCCCGTCGTCGACCTCGGCCGCCTCTTCCGCCATGACGCCGCCGTCCGTTTCGCGGCGTGCCCGAGCGAGGTCGAAGCCGAGCTCTTCGAAGAGCGCTGGCTTACCCGCATAGTACGTCTCGCCGTCGATCTCGCCGCGGATGCCCCTCCCGGTGAGGCTCTCGAAGCCAGTCGGGTCGGGCAGGTTGCCTACGCCTGCCTCTTCAGCGCGGGCGAGAATCGCCGTGGCGATGGGATGCTCACTGCGCCGCTCCAGCCCTGCGGCGCGACGGAGCAGATCGTCCTCCGTGGTGTCACCCACCGGAACGACGTCGGTGACGGCGAGTTCGCCCTTGGTGAGCGTCCCGGTCTTGTCGACGGCAACGGCATCGACCTCGCCCATCGCCTCCAGATAGTTGCCGCCCTTGATCAGGACACCGTTCTTCGCGGCGCTAGTAATGCCCGACACCACCGAGACGGGTGTGGAGATGACGAACGCACACGGGCAGGCGATCACCAGCAGCGTGAGCCCGCGGATGAACCACGTCTGCCAGCTGCCCGCGAAGGTGAATCCGTATCCGGCGAGGTCCACCGACACCGGGTCGGCAATGACCAGCGGCGGGATGGCGGCGGTCAGGATTGCCAGCGCGACGACGAGAGGCGTGTAGTAGCCCGAGAAGCGGTCGACGAACTGCTCAGACTCGGTTTTCTTCGCCTGTGCACCCTGTACCATCTCGATGATGCGCGAGAGCGTCGAATCGCCAGCGGTCGAGGTAACCTCTACCTCGAGGTACCCCTCTTCGTTGATCGCGCCGGCGTAGACCTCGTCACCGGTAGCCTTGTCGACGGGGACACTCTCGCCCGTGATCGGCGACTGGTCGACTGCACTCTCGCCGTCGATGACCGTCCCGTCGAGCGGAATCTTGTCGCCGGGGCGGACGACGACGGTCTCGCCAACGTCGACCTCCTCGGCGGGAACGGTCACTTCCTCACCATCGCGACGGACGGTCGCCTCGTCGGGCGAGAGTTCCATCAGCTCGCGCAGGGAGTCCCGTGCCCTGTCCATCGCATAGTCCTCGAGCAGTTCGGCGATGCTGAACAGGACGGCCAGCGTGGCGGCCTCGACGAAGTAGCCGATACCGGTCGCCGCGATGATCGCCGTCCCCATCAGCAGGTCGATGTCCAGACTTCGGTTCTTCGCGGAGTAGTACCCGCTACGGACGACCGGGATGCCACTGGCCGCGACGGCGCCGAGGAACAGAACATCTGCGATATGGAGCGGGTACTCGAGGACGCTCGCCACTGTGACGTTCTGCCCGGTGAGGAGGAACTCGAAGAGGAGACCGAGCGTGACGAACGCCGCGCCGAGCCACGTCTTCTTCGCGCGGGGACTCGTCCAGACCTCCGACGGTGGCGCGATGTCGACGCCATTGCCCGACTCCTCTCGCTCATCGCTCTCGGCGTCCGAACCTCCGACGACCTCATAGCCGGCACCTTCGATCGCTTGGACCACGTCGGATTCGCTGATTCGGTCAGGGTCGTACGTAACAGTCGCCGTGCCGGTGGTCGGCTGGAGCGTCGCGTCGACGACGCCGTCGACGCGCTGGAGGCTCTTGTCGACCTTCTGGGCGCAGGAGGGACAGTCCATCTCGGGGACGGTGAAGCGGGCGGTCAACTCCTGTCGCTGCCCGCCCCCGCTCGCCTGTCCCGCTATATTCGGATTCTCTGTCATCACTTCACGGTAGGAGCGGGAGTTCGATAGGTCTTTATTGGAATATTCCAACTACTGGCGTCAGTGTGATGCCAGCCGTTCTTCAGCTACCCGCTCGCCGGCGACATGTTGCTTCGCCAAATGTTCTTCCGCCCGACGGAGTCGGTAGGTGAGTGTTGACCGTGGCACGTCGAGATGCTCGGCGAGCTCGCCGACGTCGACCTCGCGGGGCGACTCGTAATAGCCGTGTTCAACCGCAGCCTGAAGAGCGGCCTCTTGGGCTGGCGGTAGGCCGCTCGGTGTCCCGTCGCGTCCCCCAGCTGATGTTGTTGTGTCCGCTGTGCGGAGCATCTCCATTTGTGCACACTCCCCCACGGCGACTTCGAGAGCGTCGAAGAACGCCGCCACGTCACCATCGCCGGAGTGGATGAGTCGCCACGTGTAGTGGCGCCCCTCGTGACGGGTCTCGAACAAGACGCCGTCGCCGAGGTGATCTCGAGCGATATGGGGAACTGAGGCGCAGGTCGGAGTGCGCTCCCAGTCGGAGTAGAGGATGAGCGTGTCGTCCGTCCGATCCAGCACACGAGTCGTCTGTGTGGCGCCACAGTCCTCGGTGGCGAGACAGTCAGCGTAGTAGTCGCCGGTGAGAAAGGCGTCCTCGATGGCGTCGAGCGCCTCAGGAGTTCCGGTGGCGTGGTCAACCCGCCAGAGACGCTCGGCAGTGGCGTGCAGCGAGAGCGAGCGGACACGGGCGTCGGGGTGGTCGGCGAGGGCGTCCGCCACCCGGTTACAGCCCGGCTCGTATTCGAGGGCGAAGACGAGTTCGCGCATACCCTGTGTACGGCCTCCTACGACATAACCCATGGCCCGGGGCGATGTCTACTGGCGGGTATCAGATCACGTCGTCCGGGTCGTGGACCTCCTGCATTCGCTGCGCTTCGGCCGCGTATTGTTCCTGGAGGTCGGGGTCATCGACCGTGCCGAGATTGTCGGGTTCAGCGTCGACTGCTGCCGTCGTATCTCGGACGTCGGTGAATGAGGTTAGTGCTCGTTCCTTCCGATAGTACTGTTCGCCATCGGGTGTTGCGTAGGTGAGGATGATCAGATTCTGTTCGTCATCGGAGTACGTCCGCTCGACAAGCCAAACACGAACACCGTCTTTAGGCTGATTTGACATACTTGGGTGTTTCCCGGGATCCACTAAGGAAGTGGTGTTACGGCTTGCTGAGACTCGCCTTCTCGAAGGGTAATTCTCCGGTCGGAATGAGCAGCTCCTGTCGGTCTCCGACTCGCTCGGCCAGCTTCCGTTTCAGGTACTGTCTCGCCGTCGACGGCGTGAAGACGCCCTTGTCGAGCATGTCGCCGACGACGTCTTTGAGGGCCGCGAACTGTCCCTGTAGGTGGCCGTCGCCGACCGGCTTGCCGTCGTACCAGCGCACCGTCGCGAGCGCGCCGTTCCCGACGGTCTCTCCCTGTTCGACCGTCTCCGAGTCGTACTGCAGCCCGAACCACAGCGTCCGATAGGCGGTCACCTCGAAGGTGGGTGACACCACGAAGATCGCCTCGTGGTGGAGATAGTCGAGGTGGTCCGCGACGATCTCGTCGAGGGTGAGCCCGGTGGCACGGGGCTTCGGCTTGACGACCGACGACGGACGATCCTCGCCGGCGAGGTAGCCGTCGACGCCATCTGCTTCGAGGCCATCGGCCAGTTCCGCCAGCAGCTGTTTCGCCCACTTCGAGTCGGTGTCGTCGCCACCGAACGGTGTTTCGGCCGAGATTCGGTGCTTGAGCTTGAGATTCGCTGCACCCCAATGAGAGTAGTGGAGCGTGTACTGTCCGTCTGTGCGTTCGTACGCAACGAGTGCGCGGTGGCCCATTGAACAATCTCCTTGCAGGACGACCCACGACTGGATCGCCCCGCACCCCTCCCGGGGGACGAACAACGCTACTCGTCGATCGGGTCGGGGGAACTGAGGTCCGCGTGGAGGACTTCGCCGTCGCGAACGACGTACCGTTTCGCCAGCACGGGAAACCGGCACTTGGTAAATCCGGCTGTCTGGATGTCGAATTCTTCGTTCGGTTCGAGATACTCCGCGAGCGACCGGAGGAACTCGTGAGTGACGATGCCACCGTCGTAGTCAGGAAGACCGTTCTCACGGGCCTCGTACACTTCGAAGCTGTCGTAGCCCCAGATAACGAGTTCGCCGTCGTCGTCCACTTCCCAGTTGAGCGTCCCGAAGCAGTGGTTCTCACAGAGCTCGCGGACTGCCTGTGGATCCGATACGAGCGCGCCGGTCGATGTCGTTGCGGCTTGCAATGTTGCCATGGATTGTTCTCGGGAGCGGTCTCGCGCCCCCGCACCCTTTCAGGGGGCGAGCAACTGCTCACGCTGTGACGGCCACATGACGTTGCGCTGCCGATGCGTCGAGCTGTCAGGATTCTCTGTTGATGTCACCGTCCCTCGTCGTATTCGGTTGGGTGAGAAAATCTACCTGCTCGAGGAGCGTCGTCGCGGTGCTAATTCGCTCTCGATCAGCGGGCTCCAATTGGTCGCTGTCGATACTGGTGAGGCTACTGAGCGCGCGGTGGAGTCGATAGCCGGGGGTGTCTCGTGGATCCATGTGTGCGCCTCCGCCAATTCTCGGCGCCGAAAAACACCGGCGGGCAGTCAGCAGGTGTGGTATCGTCGGGTGGTCGCGAGCTGGCTTCTGTTAACCAACAACTCCGAGCCGACACCAGAATTGTTGGTTAATTTGACGTCGTCTTTACTGATCGGCTTCGGGTTCGGGCCCGTAGCGTGGCGTGCCGCACCGCTGACAGCCCCACATTGGCTGCCCGGTCCACTCGTCATCGGGGACAGCCTCGAATTCGCGGAATCGATGCTTAGTCTCCCGATCACACTCTCGACACTCGAGGTGAGTTCTGTTTGGGCGCTCGCGTCGTGGCTGTTCGGTATCGGTCTTGTCAACGGATTTCTGGAGCGCAATCGCTGGCACCAGCCAGAGGTCGTTGTCTGCGTCCTCACGTAGGCTTGCAAGACGAGCTTCGGTGCGAACCTCGCTCCCGGTTTCGTCGTAGAGGAACGTCGTGTGCTCGCCGTCGTGACAGGACTGCGTCGTCTCTGTCCACGCCGTCCGCTCACGAGCAGCCGCGAGCAGCTGATTACCACATTCAGACGTGACCCGTGTCGCCGAGGGGAGCGAGGGCCACTGATCGACAAGCCGTGGGGCCGGTTCCTCGTCGAGATCATAGATTAGCTTGCAGTCATCGACTACTGGGTCATCGTCTGCCTTCGCGAGGAGGGTGGCCGCAGCAGATCCCTTCCCGACGGCGCCGTAGAACGTCGACGCCTCAACGACTATGTGGATGATATGGAGGAGAGTCTGTTCGGCAGTCGATGTGTCCTGATCGTCGGCTGCTTCGAGATGGTTCGTGAGACAGAACCGGCACTTCGACTGGCCAGCGGGGATCGACGCTCCACAGG
Source organism: Halorussus halobius (assembly GCF_004765805.1). GTDB lineage: Archaea > Halobacteriota > Halobacteria > Halobacteriales > Haladaptataceae > Halorussus > Halorussus halobius. The sequence goes on from NZ_SBIU01000011.1 coordinate 28,441, forward strand.
AATCGCACTCGGTCTCACCTTCTGTCGGGTCGTCTGGATAGCCCGCGTCGACGCCACCAGAGCGTTGCCGCCGGGGCTCGCCACTACTACTGGCGAGTTGATCGTCGGGAACGTGGGTCGCTTCGCCGAGCGGTCGGAGGGCTTCGTAGTCGGCGTACTGGTCGGTCATAGAGTGATCTGGCCGTATCATGCTTCGCCTCCGGTTTAAATAATGGCTCTCACATTAATTAGCCTACAGACAGGGGGTGTCATAGAGCGGTTCGGCTCTATTGAAATCCTCAACGGATAACATATTCTGACGCAGGTCGGTAAGTACAGGCGACCCACAGATCGTTCGGTACAGCGACCGAATCAACCTACACAACTTCTTATAAGTCGTCGAAGTCAGCAACGGTAGTCGCCATGCCGAGAAACATCAACCCAAACCCAGCGGCACCTGCCGGGATCGAGCTCTGTAGGAGGAATCCGCCGGTGAACGCACTAACACCGCCAACAATAGCTCCACGCTTCCTTGCCGGGGCGGCCTCACGAGAGAGAGAAATAAACGTTCGGCGATGTGCTATCATCATTGAACTCACAGCCACATAGAGCGGTAATAGTGAGATTGTAAGCAAGTGATCTGTCGCAGCGAATTCTGCGACGGATGCCGTAACTAACAGTCCAACAAGTAGTGACACAGCGTACCGGAGGGCACGACGCATATCCCGAACTGTGGTTACTGCGGCTAAAAAACCATCTGTGTTACATACACTGGCCGACTGGCTTTCCGGTTATTGTGCACACCGACTAAGCGGCTGTTTCACTCCAAATAGGCTGGTAAGAATCCGTCTCGATGTGATGCGTAGCTTCGGTAAGTACAGTTGAATCAGTTATCGGATTCCGCTGCTCCATCTCCACGACGACGGAGAAGAATACTAATGATAGCAACAATAGCGACACCTGCGATGAGCTTTGACCGTGACATACTGAATTAGTCTACGTACTACCGCATAAAAAGTGTACGGCTACCGTAGAACGGGTGACAGCGTTCCGCTCCGAGTAGCCCTATCTTTGTGTAGCTTGTACTGTCTTCTTTAAGTGTGAGTATACAAAATGCGCCACCTACTGAGCGGCTATTGCACCGGACACACTGGTGAAGAGAAGCGCACTAGAAGTTAATCGTCGGCACACTATACCTCCAGGATTTCACCAATAAGAGCCAGTGATACGACTGATATCGTTCTCTCCGAGTCTACTAGTAGTTACTGTATATGGAACGCCCTCTCCCCGAAAGTGTCACTGAGTGTGTGGCTGCACCACACCAATCGTCTACTAGGACGAGCTCACGGGCCAGCACTCGCTCAGACAGATATCAGACCCGGGAATTGTTAGTCGTGATTTTCGCGCTCGGTGATCTCGGCAAAGGCAACGTTCTCAGTGACGTCGGTGATTTCGACGGTGACACGCTCGCCGCGCTCGGTATCAGGGACAATGACGACGAAGCCACGCTCGACACGCGTGATGCCGTCTCCTTGATCGCCAATATCTTCGATTTCGACGGTACGCTGCTCGCCTTCGGCAACCGGTGGCGTGCTCGGCGTCCGTTCGCGCTGTGAGTCGGTGGGAGTCTTGGCAGCGTCGTCGGTGGCTGCTGCTCCGAGAACAGCCACGCGGTACGTGTCGCCCTGCTGCAGATCGCCACGGTCTATCTCGCGCTCGGGAATCTTAATGAGATACGTCCCGTCTTGCTGTTCGACAGCGCCAGCGAATAGACACCGCAGTTGAGGGTGTCATAGAACGATTCCCACACCAAAGAGCAGGGTGAATGCTGAGATGGTATGGCCTCAGCGACCCTGCAAGATGATCCTTCGGTAGAGACGTTCTTCAATGTCGCGGAGACCGAGACGCT
>NZ_SBIU01000012.1 GCF_004765805.1 Halorussus halobius
GTTGATGGTGGATGTGGCCGGGCGATACCGGCCCGAAACGACGTCTCGATCAGCGGCCGTCGTACCACGGCGGCGCGCCGAAGGCGTCGGAGTAGCACTCCGGGTGACACGGCTCCTTCCGGTTGTCGGGCCACGCCTGGTCGAGCGGGACCTGCTCCCCGCAGAGCCCGCACTCCGCGCTGTGACCGGCCTGGCGGGCGTCCGGCGAGAGGTCCTTCGTCTCGATGTACAGCTCGTGGAGCGCCCACGGCGTCAGTCGGACGCAGACGCGCTCGCGGTCGTCCGGATCCGCGGCTTCCGGGGTGAACGAGAGCACCCAATCGTCCCCGGGCTCCCCGTCCGTCGCGGGCCCGAGGGAGATCGTCTCCGCGAGGTCGTCGTTCACGTAGTGCCAGTCGGCGTCCCGAGCGATGTGGTAGTGCCCGTCGGGGCGCGGAGCCTCGGGATCGACGTTCTCGCTCATCTACGCGGACCCCTCCCGGAACCGTTCTATCGGGACATCGGAGATCTCGTCGTAGTCGTCGTCGCCGCCGACCAGGAGCGTCGCCTCGACGTCCTCGGCGGTCGCCAGCGCGAACGAATCGCCGAGCGCCGGGTTGTACTGGAGGACGTACTCGGAGGCCTCCCTCCAGGCGTCGCCGACGTCCACGGTCTCGATGCCGAGGTCGGTGAGCCAGTCGAGATACTCGTCGGCGGTGTCCCGGTCGTACTTCCGAGCGATGGTGTACCGGATCTCCGCGAGGTTCACGCAGCTGGTGTAGCCGGCCGCGTCCTCGACCGCGACCGCGTCGAGGTACCTCTCCACGACGTCGCTCCCGGGTTCATCATCGGCGTGCGCGATCAGCGGCTCGGCGTCGAAGACGACGCGGTCAGGGACCGCCATTACTTCCCCGTCGAGAACTGCGCCTCACGCTCCTCGCGGTCCTGCTCGCGCTTCTCGCGGAGGATGTCGGACGCGGGCCTGTCGGTGGAGGCCTCGCTGCGGGCGGCGAAACCGCGCATCTCGCTCGGCGAGCGGACCTGTTCGACGATCACCTCGCCGTCCTCGGTCTCCCGGAACAGCACCTTCCCGGGGGCCTCGATCCCAAGCTTCTCGCGGAACCGCTTCGGGATGGTCGCCTGCCCGTGCTTCGTGACGGCAACGATCTCCTTTTCAGAGTCATCCGGCTGTTCTGTTTTACTCATCGTTCATAGTCTTGGGCGCGTTCATAGGTAAGGCTTTCCCACCTTACCAAACGGTCGGACCCTTTCACCCCGTCAGATGTTTGGTAAGGTCATCCGCTCCCGGCGAGGGCCTACCGCCGGGAGCAGGGACCTCACGTCCCGACGCCGGGAACTCCGCTTCTCGACGTCAGGAACTCGGCGGGCCGCCCCTCTGCTTAACCAACATTCGACGGTACTCTTCCCGCTGGTGTTGGTTAAATTCGCGCGGAGGCGTCGTGACCTCCCCGAGACGCGATTTTAAGGTTAACCTTAATCTTAACCCGGCGGCGAGCCAGAGGCGGCGAACGAGATTCGTATAGCGGTGTGCAGTTTATAAGGGCGAGAAGTAGCCGCCGTCTGGCGGTTTTCACTCGAAACGCGGCGTGTGGGGCCACTTCCCTTTAGAGCGGTAAAGAGAAGTGGATACGGAGACAACGTCGCCGTCGGGTGAGCACGAAACGTGACCACGACACCGGACCCGCCTCCAGACGCCGCGATCAGCGACGTCGTCGGGCGGTACCTGGAGGCGAAGGCGAAGGGACAGGGCGGCGGCAACTACCGCGGGCTCGCTGCGGCGGCGCTCGAACGGTGGACCTCGTGGCTCGAACCCCGGGGAATCGACCGACTGGCCGGCCTCGACGACGGCGTGATGCGCGCCTACGCGCAGGATCTCCGCAGCGCCGTCCGTGACGGCGACCTCGCGGCCTCGACGGCGAACACCTACTACGCGACCGTCCGGGCGTGCCTCAGTTGGGCGGTCGAAGACGGGCTCCTCGTCGAGAACCCGGCCGCCGCTGCGCGAGCGACGAAGGAGCTCCCCGAGGACACCGCGGAACCCGACCGGCAGTTCTGGAGTCCCGACGACGTCCGGGCCCTGCTCGTGCACACCACCGAGCGCGTCGATGACGCACTCTCCGAGGGCGGGATCGAGGCGGCCGCCGTCCCGATCCGCGACCGGGCGCTCGTCTCGCTGCTCGCCTCGACCGGCGTGCGCGGCGCGGAGGTCTTCCGCGACGCCGACGACCACCGCGCTGGCCGCCAGGGCCTGCGGTGGGACCGCGTCGATCTCGACGGCGGGGCGATGCTCGTCCTCGGGAAGAACCAGAAGTGGGAGCACGCGCAGCTGCCCGACCAGGCGCGCGAGCACCTCCGCCGGCACCACGACGTCCAGGAGCCCGCCTCGGACGACTGGCCGGTGTTCCCGACCGCACACGCCCCCTCGCTGTACAGCGCGGTCCGCGAGCAGTTGGGGCAACGCGACTGGAGCGAGCACGCGATTGAAGAGCTCCTCGACGAGGACTCCGTCGACACAGTCCTCCGCGAGCACGACGTCGTCCCGCCGGCGATCACGGTCCGCGGGGCGCGGTCGCTGATGAAGCGCCTCTGCGAGCAGGCGGAGATCGACGTCGGCGGCGAGTACCTGAAGCCCCACGGGGCGCGGCGCGGTCTCGGCGATCTCCTCTACCGGGAGTCGGCCGAGCTCGCGCAGTCCGCCCTCCGCCACGAGTCGATCCGGACGACCCACGACGCCTACTCCCACATCGACGCCTCCGAAACCGCTGACGCCGTCGAGAACGTCCTCAGCGACGCGTGGGGGAGCGGAACCGCCGGCGACGATGAGGCCGAACGCCGGTGACCTGCCGTCTTAACCAACATTCGAAGGCGAGGCTAGCCGAGTGTTGGTTAAGAGCGGGGCCAGTGAGCCGTTCCTGTTCTGACTCACCCGGATGGGTGACTACGCTGTCCCGGATGGGTGTTCAGGACCTGCTCGTCGGACCGAAGCCGCCACCGACGGGTGTCGTCGGCGGGGGCGGGATGACTTAACCAACGTTCGACGGGGTAGAGATGTAACTGTTGGTTAAGTCTCGGGAGCGCCCGAGCAGCGCGCCGGCCGACGTCGGCGGGGATCTCGCGGGGAAGCCTCGGCTGAAGTACGAAAAGTGATGCGGGTGTGGTACGAAAACGCCCGTGAGGGCGGCTTCCCCTGCGTCGATCACCTGCGCTCGACGTCAGCGGCCGCGTACCGCCTCACTCGGAGAGGTGCTCGACGGTCTTCTCGGAGACGCCGATGAACCGCCACTCGTCGCCGATGGTGCGCGGCGGGGCGACTCCCGGCAGCTCGCTCAGTACCGGACGGCCCACGTCCCGGAACCACGCGTTCGCATCCGGGAACAGCCCCTGCTCCGGAGCGTTGTGGACGTGATCGTCGCGGTAGTAGCTCTTCAGCTCGTCCGGACTGGCGCTGCCGTGCTCTTCGAGATGGCGGTACATCTTTCCGAGCGGGATCCGACTCCGTCCCGTCTGTTGGGCGTTTGACCCCGGGACGTCGGCCGTGTTGAGCAGCTCGTCGAGGACGTCGTCCGAGAGGCTGGCCGTCTCCGACGGCGCGTCCGGCCAGTCGCGGCCGGACTCGTCGTAGCGCCAGGTGCCGCCTGAGCTCCGGCCAGGACCGACACCGGGGAGCCGGTGGAGCAGTCGCGTCGAAGCAGGGGCCTCCGACGGCGGGATCACGCCGGGGAGCTGCCGAAAGAGCGGATCGGCCGTCTGCTGCCACCAGTCGCCTCGCGTACCGTACACCGTCTGGAGACCATCCTGAGCAGCTGTCCAGCCGACTTCCTTCACGTCCTCACCGCCGGCGGAGCCCTGATCCTGGAGGTAGTACCACATCTCGCGGAAGGCGATCAGGTCCGATGCGCCTGCCGGGAGCTCGTCGTAGACCTCTCGAACGAGATCGAGGACGTTCTCCGGGTCGGTCCCTTCCCTGCGAGCGGCTTTACTCATCGGTCGGAGCCTCCCGGACTGCCTGGCGGAGCTGCTCGACGTCGTCGTAGTCCGCGGGATCGACGTCGTACGTCTCACGGAGGTACTCGCTGCTCGGCCCGTCGGCCGCGAGCGTGTCCGCCGCGGTCATGACCTCCTCGGCCATCTGCTCGGCCTCGGCGTCCACTTCCACACCGTCGTCGAGCGCGACGCCCGCCTGGTCGGCGAGCCGCTCGATCACGTCGGTGTACGACTCTCCCGGCGCTTTGATGTCTTTCAGCTGTTCTTTCAGGTCCTTCTCGACTGGAATTCTACGTTCTGCCATGTGTGTAGTCTGGTTTCGTTGATCGCTGACCTATCGCTCTCCGAGAACATCGCGGGAGGCGGGACCACGACCGGGCCGACCTGGCACGAGTCGGCCGCGGCCCGTGGACACCACCAGAACATGGATCCGAAGAACTCCAGTGGGGTGCTGGGCCTCGTCCGGCCCGCCCCCATTCGCGTCCTCGGAAAGCGAGAGGTGTTCATCCGTCGATACCGCACAGTGCTCTGCACCGGGGCGCGACTCCCGGGCGTCATCACGGATCCGGGCGACCTCGTGGCCGCCCTCGCTCAGAAGTAACCGCTACTCGCCGTCGCCGTCCTGGAAGACGTCCTCGACGTCGTGTACCTCGCCGTCGGGATCGACCAGTTCCGTCGTCGAGCGGATTCGGTGGAGGTACTCCTCCATCGAGATCTCGTCCTCGTCGAGGGCCCGGGCCCATTCCGTTTGGATCGTCACCTGAACACGCTCGCCCTGGTGCTCTTCCGGCGAATCCGGTGGGGCGAGTTGGGCCACGAGCCGGTCGATCCCGCCGTCCCAGCCGTGGGTTCGGAGTCCACCGTAGTACGACGCCGCGACCGTGGTGAGGTCTTCCAGCAACTGGTCTTCGTTGGGCGACGCCAGCTGAAGATCCATCGAGAGCTCACCGTCAGTGAACTCCGTCTCCAGGACCGCCGGGCCCCGCGCTTCAATGATCTTCTCGATGGCCGTCACGACCGCCTGTTGTCTTCGATTCATTGGCTACCCTGTGGAGTAGTGTGAACTGACTGTTTTAAGATGAGTTCGAGTTCACTCAGCGCTTCCCGAGCTGCGCTCTCCGTCACCTGTCGGATCTCCCGGGTGCGTTCCTCACTCCGCCCGCCCTCGAAGTGGTTCTCCTGATTCACGGTGACCTCTATCGTCGAGCCTGCGCCACTACCCGAGGCCGCACCAGCAGATCGAGGACGTCCACCCTGCCCGGGGACGGCGTCCGGGGCCAGTCCGACGCCGTTCTGAAGAGGTGTCTCCTCCAGCAGCCCGGTCAGCGTGCCCACGAGGAAGCTCTCTTCGCTCTGCGCGCCCTTCGCCAGCGTCCGGACCAACGCGGCTCCGGAGTCCGTGAGCGTCGAGAGCGGGCCCTCCTTCGCGTCGCTGAACGGCAGGACGTTCCGGACCTTCCCAGCGATGTCCTTCACTGCGTCCACCGGCGCGGAGGCCTTGTCTTTGATCCCCGAAACGATGGTCTCGACGAGGCTCTGACCGGCATCGAGCCAGCGCCGCCGGTCGGTCAGAATGTCCTTCGCCAGCAGCAGCGGCCCGAGAATCGGGATGGCGTACTTCGCAGGTCCGAGCGCGGCGAGCCCCTGAGTGATCAGATCGACGATGGATCGACCGGCATTCACCCAGAGATCGGGGTTCGTCAGCGCGGTCACTGCGCCGGTAATCCCCTTCACGAGCGCGGTACCGAGGATCCGGGCGAGCTCGTAGCCGATGCCGAGTAGCTGGCCGAAGATCGCCATCACTGTCCCGGCAGCGTCACCGAGCCAGCCCAGCGCTGCGGCGGCTTTGTCTCCCGCACCGAACAGGTCGGTCTTCATCACGCCAGCGAGGCCCAGGATAATCGCGGTGAGGCCGACGGCCAGCAGTCCGATGGGACCGAGCGCCGTCCAGAGCGCGCCGACGGCCGCGGTTGCGACGCCGACCGCGCCCGAGAAGACCCCCATCGCGCCCGCCCCTGAGAGACTGGCCGCGGCGCTCGCGCCGAGCGCGCTGACCGACGCCCAGAGGGCGGTCGTCTTCGCCGTCGTCGCCGCGATGAGTTGCCCGGTCGAGGCGGTCATCAACCACTGCGCCTTGCTGGCGGCGGTGACTGCGGCGCTGTGCGCCCACATCACTGCCGTCCCGGTCGTGGTGTTGGCGATCAGGCCAGCCTCCGCGAGGGCCGCCAGTTTCGCCTCCGTGTACATCGCGCCGAAGGCGATGGTCGCGGCCGCCGCTGCGCCCGTGAGTGCGACCAGCCCAACACCGAGACCACGAGCGAGCGTCTCGTTCTCGGAGATCGGATCAGCGACCGTCCGGAGTGCACCGACGAACGCAGTGACCGCGGGCTTCGTGCCCTGGAAGATCTCGTACCCGAGGACCTGAAGCGTCGAGCGGAGCTGCTGGATCTGACCCGAGAGCGTCTGCGTCTGCTTCTCGGCCAGCTCCGCAGCGGTCGTCACACCGCCGATCCCCTCCGCGATGTTCTCGACCGGCTGGTTCGTGTCCGCGATGTCGCTGGCGAGTGCCTGCGCGGCCTGATCAGTGAGCCCCAGACCGACCTGAAGGCGGGACGCGATCTCGGCGGTGGACTCACCCTGCTTCGAGAGCTCGCGGAGGTTCGTGATCAGCTCCTTCGTCCCGGTCTGGCCCGAGACGTCCATCCCGAGCGCCTGCGACACCCCCGAGAGTTCCTGCTCGTTCATCTCTGCGAGGTCACCGATGGCCCCCTGGATCTCGGCGCGGAGGTTGTCCTCAAGCTTCTGCTGCAACTTGTCCGTGTCCTCCATCAGCGGCAGCAGTGCCCGCGCACCCTCGCGCCCGACGAGCTGCTGAGCGAGAGCAATTCGCTCAGCCTGCGACCCGACGTCGTCCATCTCGGACGAGAGGGTGCCCAGGATGCTCGTCATGCTCTTCAGATCGCCCGACGAGTCGGTGAACGCCTGAGTCGAGAGCCCGAGTTTCTCCAGCGCCTTTTGGGTTTCACTACTGTTCCCGGTCAGGCGGGAGAGAACGGCGTTCAGCGACGTCCCGGCCTTCGAGGCTTCGAGGCCGGAGTCGGCCAGTGTCCCGACGGCAGCCACGGTCTCGGCAGCCGAGATCCCCGCGGAACTCGCGGTCGCCTGGACCTCGGTCAGCGCTTGTGAGAGCGACCGGATGTTCGTCGCACTTGAGGAGAAGGTCGCACCCATCGCCCCCACGATGGCGTTGGCCTGATCGGCCTCCATGTTGAAGGCGTTCAGCGACTGCGCGACGGTCTTCGCCGACTGCGAGGCGCTCATCCCCGAGGCGACGGCGAGTTCCGACGTCGCCGCCAGGGCGTTCATCGACTCCGAAGCGTCGAGGCCGGCGAACGAGAGGGCCTTCATCGCCTGCGCGCCCTGAGCCATCGTGACCGGGAGCTCGACGCCGACGCGCTTCACGGAGTCCCGCATCTCCTCCATCTGCTCGGTGGTCGCGTTCGACGTCGTCTGGATCGTCTGGAACTCGCGGTCCAGTTGACCGAACTGGCTCACGAGCAGCGCGATGGATCCACCGAACGCCGCGGTCGCGGCCCCCGCCGCCATGAACCCCGAGCGCATCATGCCGACGCGCTTCTCCAACTTCCCCATCGAGTCTGCAGCGTCATCACCCGCAGCCTCAGCGCTCCGCAGTTTGGGGGTGGCCCGATCATTAGCTGTCAGGACCGTGGCGATGTTCCGAACGTTCCCTTTAAACATCGACGCTCACCCCGTTGTGAGTGGGTTCGCCGCCGTCGGGATCGGCGTCGACGTCGTCTTCCGCTCGCTGGATGTACGCCCGCCAGGCCTCCGCGGGCTCGCTCCAGAGGTGCTCTGGAACGTAGCGCATCCACTCGGCCTCGGGCTCCTCGGGCGGCTCCTCCGTCTCCAGGTCGTCCAGGAGTCGCTCGATCTCCCGCTTCGACTTACGCGTCATCGTGACCAGCCTCCAGGCGGTCGTTCGGAACATCGAACGTGCGCGTCTCGCTCGACCACGTTCCGTCGGCACCGGGGCCTGCCCGGACTTCACGAGCCACTCCCACCGGGTCGCCGTCGGCATCAACAGCGGTGTGGCGAATGACGACGTCCAGCCCGGAGTCCTCGTCGGCGTGATCGGGCTCCAGGTCGTCGAGGGCGCGTTCCAGCTCCCGCTTCGAGCGCCGGATCATGCCGAGATCCCCCGACGCAGCGACTGCTCGAAGTCTTCCTCGGGCATCTCGAAGAGGTCGTACGTCGTCTGGATCATCAGCCGCGCCGCCAGGTCCTCACGGCCAGCGCACAGGTGCTCGGCGAACTCCTCCTGGCGGGCCGAATGCCGGAAGGAGAACGGGAAGATGAACACGGTGGCGATGAAGTGGTCGATCCGCGAGATGCGCCGGTCGGCGACGGCGTGACCCAACTGCGCGATCACCCGCAAGTCACTCCCGGGCCCGAGGCCGTACTCGTCGCGGAGCGCCGCGAAGAACGGCCCGTCGGGGAGCGGGAGCGGGCCCTGCGTCAGGTCGGTCTCGCGCTTCAGTTCGACGAGGTCGCGCACCACCTGGTACACGAACTCGCGCATCGGCTCGGTGTAGATCCGCTCGGGGATGAGCAGGTCGTCGGCGAGGTCGGGCCCGCCGGAGGCCTCGACCGCCAGCTGCTCGACGGCCTGCTCGGGGTCGGGAGCGAGGTCGAGCGTCTCGCTCATCTGGCAACCCCTCCTCCGTGGACGTCGTCGTGGTACGCTCGCAGGTTGTGCATGATCGCCCCGGGCAGGTCGCCGTCGTACTTCGCGGGGATCTCTGCGCCCTGGTCGCGCCAGGTGGCCACGACCGGGTGCGGTTCGCGGGTCGTCGATTCCTCCAGTTCTGCGAGTTGGCGTTCCAGCTCGCGCTTCGATTTTCGTGTCATCTTTCGTCTAAGTCCTCCTGTAGCTCTTCGAGTTCCTCGATGCGTTCAGTCAGCTCCTCC
>NZ_SBIU01000013.1 GCF_004765805.1 Halorussus halobius
CCACGCACGGGCGCAGGTGTTTGTTGCCCTGTGCCTTCGCCTCGTCGTCGCTATCACCAACTACGAACGTGGAGACAATCCGGGAAGTACGATCATCACGGTGTGAGAAGAGTTCTATGACACCCTCGTCGCTAATCCAAGCCGGTTCAAGGACGTAGCTGATTCTAGTTCTAAATCAGATTTAGCTAAGAGGGATTATGAGGAGAAGATGAGTGAAATCTTCTCCGAGTTATATCGCACAATAAAGCCAGGTGGAGTTATGACGGTCATGTTCACTCATAAAGAAACGGACGCTTGGGACACACTCACGATGTCCCTGATTCGTGCCGGCTTCACGATAACTTCGACTCATCCGATCACCAGTGAGATGCCCCAACGTGCAGAGATGATGAAAAGTGCATCTGCAGATAGTACACTCCTGCTCACCGGCAGAAAACCGAAGCAAGAGAGGGAGGAACGACAACCGACATTATGGAGTGATGTTGAGTCCTCCACACGGAAGCGTGCCAAAGAAAGTGCACGTGATCTCTTGGAGTCCGGACTGAGTCTCACGAAAACTGACGTTATTATTGGCGCATTCGGACCGACACTTCAAGTGTTCGCAGATAACTATCCGGTGGTTGATGATGAAGGCGAAGAAGTCCGCCCTCGTCGCGCATTGCGTGAAGCAAGGGAAGCTGTGACTCAAGTCTTGGTCGAAACCTATCTTCAGGGAGAACAATTGGACGCGCTTGATGATCTAACAACTTGGTACACTTTGTCTTGGCTAATCTACGAATCCCAAGTATTCCCCTATGATGAAGGACGACAGCTAGGATTAGGTGTTGGGTTGGATATCGACGATAAGAAACGCGACACCAAGATTTGGAGAAAACGATCTGGTGATATTCAGCTCCAGTATCATGATGATCGCGTCCAAGATATCGATAAAGATCCATCTCAGCGATCTAGCCGGCTACCGATAAATCCGGAGAGTATCTCATTCTCCCATGACATTGATAAGATACACGCAGCAATGCATGTCTACAAAAAACGTGGCGAGAGTGAGACGTGGAACTGGCTGAAAGAAAGAGGGTTTGATTCAGATACACGGTTCACAGCGTCATTATCAGCACTACTCCAAGTGCTACCACACGAAACTGAGGATTGGCAACTAGCAAGAGATCTCGCTGCTGGCGAAACAGGAGATCTCCTCGCTCTTGATCTTGATGCAGGTGTCTTCCGTGATGAAAATCCTGACGATGAATATCAAGGTAACTTGGATGAGTTCGAATAGAACACTAGTTTAGCTCCGGCAAATTCAGCACTTCTCTCCAAACGTCGCTAAATACACATATTGATGTGGCTGAAGTATATAATCCACTCATAATGGAAATCAGCATTTTTACCGTCGGCTCAGTTACAACCGCGGAGAAAGAAGAGCTCGAATCAGGAACAATGAGAGAGTACTTTCGAGGTATGTTCCGTCCAATGGCTCTTCTCGCCGATGATCTTGAGGAATTCGGTCACGTTAATACCCATATATTATCCCATGAATATGGATACGTGAGAGGTGATGACCTATTATCTGAAATAGAAGACCATAGAGGTGATGTGGAATCAATGCAGGAATCACTTGTACAAGCATCGCAAAGTTCGGATGTTATTATAATAGCGTTGATGAAAGATGAGTATGAGTTGGTAGTCAAGCCAGTGTGGGAGGATGTAGTTGATAATATTAAAAGTAGTCAGATAGTGGGACTCAGTGCACCTGAAACAGTACAAGAGTGGTTAATCTCCGAGGGGCTGAAGGAAGCGAACTGTGAATTGGTTGTCTACAATAAGGTTGGCCCAGCCTTAGTATCTAAAGAATTCAAACAGAAAACCCACGAATTGGTGGAGTCTCTCTAAGAGCCGTAGATTCAATTGAATCTTACACTCCCTATTCATTGGGGGATTCGCATACGAAATCTATTCGAGATAGTTTTTACACACCATCGCGGTTGCCCGGAGTGTATTCTTATTGGGATTTCTGTAGACGACATCTTCGGCCAAATCTAATGGGATGTCCAGCTCAAAACCCACTTGAGAGAATACGTGAGCAATGACTTCGACCCGATCAATTTCTGTAACTTCCATAGTATCACTCATGGGGTGATCGAAGTCGAGGTGACTCATCGTCTCAACCGTGTATTCTACTACGCGAAGAGCAGTTTGGAGACATGAGTCCGTAAAATCGTCAGCCGCCTCTATACTATCTCCGGATACTCGATACCTGAGCTTGGCGGTGGTTTCGTTTTCCTCTGTGTCCAGCGCTATTTCCAGAATATCGCTGTATACGGAATCGCGGTGTTCGAGCCCCCGAAGGACCCCGATCAAAGAGTGCTCTCGATTGTACAGATAGCGGTCGAGCTTCGGATGATCCATCGCTGCACGACACCCACCCATCTGTGAGTTGAAGCTCTTGAACCAGGCGAACCACTGCTCGGGCAGAGTCCGATCCTCGACGAACTTTGATTCGGCCTCCTTCATCTGTTCTACCGCTGTCTCCGGCGGTCCGTAGTCTTCGAGAGTCTGTTGGGAGTTATCTCGGCCGTCGAATTCGGTTATCTCGCCGGAGAACGGATCGAACGTGACCCACTGGTAGATTTCCCAGTCGGAAGGCGAGCCAGACTTATCGACGCGCTCCAAGTGTGCCGAGAGTTTTCCTTCGAGAGGGTCAGAGAACTCCTGGTCGATCACATCTGACCCTGAGTCAGAAAGGGTACTCTCCATAGCGCGTCGATTACTCGCGTTCCTGGTTACCAGCCTCACACAAATCGGAGGAGAGACTCGGGAACTGCGTATGCCAGCCGAAATCGCTGACGAAGCGGTCTGTGCATCGAGACCTCCTGCGCCAGCGCCGATGAGTGGAAGCACGACCGACGGTAGTCGGAGATCCGCTACCTGGTGAAGACCGTTCTTCACCGAGCGTTGAACGCTTTCCTCGGTCGCTCCCTCTCCATCTTCAGTTGGAGTGGCTGCAACAAAGACGATGTATGAATACGGAAGGTCGAACCCACCGGTGACGGCGACGTCGCCGAGTTGAAGCGGAGCCTTCGCTCGAACGAACTGCCGTAACGAATGCTCGGACGCATCGCATACTGCGCCCGCAACTCCACCATCGAGAGAGGGGTTCGTGGTAATTCCGCAGATGAGTGCATCCGCACTCTCCTCCAGAATGTCGTTCTCAATTACTCTCGCCGTCACCTCATCCTCTGATGAACCTTGAACCTCGGAGAGTTGTCTGATCTCCCGGTCTTCCTGGGGTGGATCTGGCTGGTTGAATGTGTGGATTGGCCCGGAGTCGTCGTAGTGGGTGTCGTAGAATTCATCGTAGTCGTCGCAACCGAGGGCATCACGCTGAGATAACCACCCACCCATCTTGTATCGGCGGAAGCAGCGAATCCCGTCGATGAAGACTGGATTGTCTCCCTGTCGAGCCGGCACTCCTGGTTCCGATACAGCCCGGCTATCGCAATCATCACAGACGGGATTGGCATAAGTCGCGTGGGGAATCCCGTTGAAGGTATCGCCACAGATGGAGCAGAAGTGAGGATAGTCGTCCGGGATCTCGTTAGTCATGAGTAGTATCTGTCGAACTACTCATTTACCTCTTTCCCGGGCTCCTGAAGGATCAACGTCCGTGATGTTCAGAAGACGCTCATTCTGGACTCTCGACGTACTGATCAACTACCTGCTGAAGCTCATTCTCCCGAATGAACGACGCTAACCCACGGCCATCCATCAACTCATAAGAGGAAACCATAAGAGGAAACGTCAGCCTCCTCACGAGCCTTCTGAGTGAATTGACCGGTCGTCACTAACAGTGCTTCGTCGATCCCGTCACGTAATGACAGCGCCATATAACGTTGTACTTCGTCGAGATTGTGCGTCGAAGATGGATTTTTCCGCTTGACTTGGATCGCACGCCGGCGTGTGAAGAGGTTCTCCTGAGTAGCGATCACGTCTGCCCCTCGATCTTCGTCGACGGGAACGACCTCCGTCTCCCAACCGAGTTGACTCCATAGGTCTGCAATAAACTGCTCGAAGACCATCGGATCAAGGTTGTGCAGTTTCCGGAGGAGATACTCGTCGTCGATTACTTCGTACTCGTCACCACGGTTCACCCGGCGAACGAAGTACGCAAACCGTTTGGCGATATGATTGCGCCGTAACTGATCTATGTACTGCTGGACTTTCCTGTCATCCCCCTCTTTTGCGGCATCCCGAAGTTGGGAGAGAGCTTGTCGGCCCTGGTGTAACTGCTTCTCAGGTGGCTTCCCGAGTAATTTGTAGACCGTGTACCAGTCCCACTGGTCTTTCCGGACACACCGGGAGAGGAGTCCTTTCGCGTGAGAGACTTGGTCTAAGTTGACTTCTGATGAGTCGCTAACGTCCGTGAGAACGATATATGCGACGTGATCCGCCGCTTCGATGTGTCGATCCTTTAGCGAGTGCAAGTCCGCACGGCCGAAGGAATCCGTCGTGACAGTAATTTCTTGTGAATTCTCATCGATATCGAAGATCCAGCCTTCAACCGTACTTCCACTCGAAACCGAATCCTCCTGCGGAACAGTTGCAGAGAGTGTCCAATCGGGAGGGAATCGATCATCGGGTTCACATTGATATTTGGTACGTGTTTACCCCGAGGTCTCAACAACCGGCACAGTCTGCTCTCGTGAGATCATTTCGTTGTCGTGGACAACCCGCGTAAGTTCCTCGTATGGGTTGCGTCCCTGCTGGCGCCACGTCGCCAGC
>NZ_SBIU01000014.1 GCF_004765805.1 Halorussus halobius
GGTACGTGTTTACCCCGAGGTCTCAACAACCGGCACAGTCTGCTCTCGTGAGATCATTTCGTTGTCGTGGACAACCCGCGTAAGTTCCTCGTATGGGTTGCGTCCCTGCTGGCGCCACGTCGCCAGCAGGGACAAGATCGTCTCGTGAACGAACATGCCACGGTCGTTCCGGAGTGTTCCGATGATTTTCCGGAGAACAACAGGTTCACGAAGGGCGTTTTCTGCGGCATTGTTCGTCGGGGAGACCGCTGGCTCACCGACGAAGGTGAGCCAGTGGTCGAGTCCACCTTCGATCTTCCCGAGGAGTGTTGCCACTGGTTCGTCGGTCACTGACCGCTCAACGAGCGATCTGAGGCCGTCCTGACACGCTCGATGCATCTGTGCTCTCGCACGAGGATCTGGGTCGGTCTCCAGCCACGACTGGAGACCGACGAACATCTGCTTGAGATACCGGTACACCGGTTCTGCCTCCTCGTGGTCACTAGCAACGTCTTCAGCCTCCCGGAGAAGATGTGCCCAGCACCGCTGAAGCGTACTGCTGAACGCTGGATACGCCGTCCACCCATCACAGATGACCGTTCCCGCGAAGTCCTCGCCAAGGACTTCCGCGGGAACATCACTCCCACGACTCTCTCTGACCGCGTACAGCGTATGCTCGTCCGTCCGAAACGTCCAGATCCACGCTTGGTCACCGTCACGCTTGATGCCGGTTTCGTCAACGTGGACGATTTCAGCCTCCTGAATCTCTCGACGGATCTGCTCGTACTCACAGCGACCGGCGCGCGCAGCGCGCTCGGTCGCGTGCCACGCGGATGCACCTGAGAGTTCGAGTCCGTGAAGTTGCTCGAAGCGGTCCGTGATTTTCCGGTAGGGAAGGCGGTGATCGTACCGTGACAGGGCAGATTGCGCGATGACGTTCACCCCGAACTGCCCCTCATCGGGGCAGTCGGGGTGAGTCGCAACCGTCTCAGTTCCACAGGAGTCGCATTGGTAGCGGTGTCGGTTGTACTGGGTGACTTCTGGTGGCTGTGGATCCGGGACTTCCTCGACGAGTCGGGGGCTGACGCCCACCGACTCGTCGAAGTGGTCGCCACACTCGGGACAACAGTCAGAGGTGACCTCGATTTCTTCATCAGGATCGGGCGGAGAGCGCCACTCCGGGTTGTGACCGTCCTTTCGACCGGGAGTACCACCATCAGTTCGGACATCGTCGTCTTCGTCGTCCTGCGAGGTCGGGGACTCGTCGGTCCCCGACCGTCGCTTACTGGGTGGAGTGTGTGGATTCTCGTACTTCCGGAGACGTGTTTCGAGTTCTTCGATCCGCTCTTGCTGCTCTTCGATCCGTTCGTTCTGTTCCTCGATCCGCTTGTCCTTCTGGGCAATCTTCTCTTCCAGCTCGTCGATTCGCTCCTCCATCTGGAGAAACCGCGAGAGGAGTTCGTCCTTGGAGAGATCGTCCCAGCTCATCGATTCCACCTCGAAACGACGACAGCAGGGCCGACGGGATGGTCTCCGGGCAGCGGAGACCATCCCTGAGAATGTAGACTGACTCCCTGCTGACAGACCATGTATCTGTCACAGGCCACCACCTACGAGACAGTGACGAAATCAGACGGGGCTAAACACGTAC
>NZ_SBIU01000015.1 GCF_004765805.1 Halorussus halobius
CATCCGTCTTTAGCTAAGAGGAGAACCACGAGACAGCGGCGGCTTATCGAGGCTTCTTTTCGAGAGGAATGAGGAGGCGACGGCTGTGCACACCAAAGCCTCCTCATCGAGAATCATGCGTCGGCTCACTACATTGTTTCCCTCCGAGTTCCTCGAAGAGCACGCCGAGGAACTCGGCGTGGTCGAGCGTGAAGGGAAGCTTCAGGTTCCAGTCCTCGTGTGGGCGCTCGTGTTCGGCTTCGCCGCAGGCGAGAGCCGAACACTCGCTGGGTTCAGACGGAGCTACAACTCGACCGCTGATGAGACGATCTCACCAGGCGGTTTCTATCACCGGTTGACGCCGACACTCGCGGAGTACCTCCGCGACCTCGTCGAGCACGGCCTCGACGAGGTCGCTGTTCCCGACGCTGTTGACGCTGATATCGACCGATTCAGGGACGTGATGATCGCTGACGGAACCGTGTTGCGGTTGCACGAGTTCCTCTCTGAGGAGTTCCAAGCCCGTCACGAGGAGCAGGCTGGAGCGAAGCTCCACCTGCTCCACAATGCCACCGACGAGACGATTGAACGGATCGACGTGACCGACGAGAAAACGCACGACAGCACGCTGTTCAAGACGGGTTCGTGGCTGCACGGACGGCTAGTTCTGCTCGATCTGGCGTACTTCAAGTACCGTCGCTTTGCGTTGATCGACGAGAACGACGGCTACTTCGTGAGTCGGCTGAAAGAGAACGCGAATCCGGTGATAACGGAGGAGTTACGGGCCTGGCGCGGCCGCGCCAGGCCCTTGGTGGGTGAACAGATCCAGGATGTCGTTGACGATCTGCACCGACAGTACATCGACGTGGAGGTCGAAGCGGAGTTCAAGCGGGGACAGTACGAGGGAACGCGCTCGCTGGACACGAAGCGGTTCCGCGTCGTCGGCGTCCGTGACGAGGACGCCGACGACTACCATCTGTACATCACGAATCTGCCGCGAAATGAGTTTCTCCCGGCGGATCTCGCAACGCTGTATCGGTGCCGGTGGGAGGTAGAAACCCTGTTTCGTGAGTTGAAGACGCAGTACGAGTTGGACGAGTTCGACACGAGCGATCCGGATGTCGTGAAAATTCTGTTGTACGCGGCGTTGCTGTCGCTGCTGGTGAGTCGTGAGCTGTTGGATCTGGTCACCGAGCAGGCCGACGATGAGATCGTGTTCCCGCCGGAACGCTGGGCGGCGACCTTCCGGTCGCACGCCCAGCTCATCCTCCACGAACTCGGCGAATATCTCGGCTACTCGCCACCGCCGCTGTTGGAGCGGCTGATCGAAGATGCACAGAAGATCCACCAACAACGACCGATCCTACAAGAGACGCTCGCTACCACTACGCAACCGAGGTGTGAGTCTTAGCTAAAGACGAATG
>NZ_SBIU01000016.1 GCF_004765805.1 Halorussus halobius
GAGGGTGTCATAGAACTCTTCTCACACCGTGATGATCGTACTTCCCGGATTGTCTCCACGTTCGTAGTTGGTGATAGCGACGACGAGGCGAAGGCACAGGGCAACAAACACCTGCGCCCGTGCGTGGACGCGGCCTCGGGCGTGCGTTCGCCCGAGGCCGCAGTCCTTCACTGATTCGTTGGTTCGTTCGACTCCAGTACGGCGGTTGTACGTCTCATCCAACGTGGACTGCTTCAGCTGAACGTCCTCGCTGTGTTCGGTGATGCGGTCTTCGACCCTGTACTCGATGTCTTTCGGGTCGTCAGTGTTTCGCGCGTTGTACGGAGCAACTGGCACGACCCCTGCGGCCAGCAGGTGGTCGTGCCAGTCGAGCGTGTCGTAGGCGCTGTCACCGACCATCCAGATCGGCTTGGCGACGGCGAGCGCGTCACGCGTGACGCGCATCGCCGTCTCCTCTGGCGCTTGTTTACTCTCTGTGAATTCCGCCGCGATTGGGATTTTTTGCCCGGTCGAGACGATCGTACAGCCGTAGCCGTAGTAGTACTCGTCGTCGGTTGGATCGTAGCACTTCGACGCGTCTTGATCGGCAGGCATCGCCCTCACGTCCGTTGAATCGATACAGTAGGTCAAGTCGAGCAGGCCGCGGACGGCGGCCTGCTCGACGAGTCGGTCAAAGACTTCGTCGACGACGTGTTCGAGGTCGGTGAGAAAGCGATCGACCGCGTCTCTCGACGGCGGTCGATCGAAGCCACAGCTCAGCCAGACAACCGTGTTCCGAAGCTCTCGTTCAACTGGACGAATTCCATAGATGTCCTTGTAGTAGCAGTGGAGGAAGCCACGCATCAGCTCTGGTGGTTCGTGCTCTCGTGTTCGCCCCGTCTGCGCCGGGGCGAACACGTCGAACTCTTCGAGAAACTCGAAGGAGAGGTGCTCAAACAGCGCTAGCGTCTCGGTCTCCGCGACATTGAAGAACGTCTCTACCGAAGGATCATCTTGCAGGGTCGCTGAGGCCATACCATCTCAGCATTCACCCTGCTCTTTGGTGTGGGAATCGTTCTATGACACCCTC
>NZ_SBIU01000017.1 GCF_004765805.1 Halorussus halobius
CCACGCACGGGCGCAGGTGTTTGTTGCCCTGTGCCTTCGCCTCGTCGTCGCTATCACCAACTACGAACGTGGAGACAATCCGGGAAGTACGATCATCACGGTGTGAGAAGAGTTCTATGACACCCTCTCAACGTTGCTAGGCCCAGTGAAGGAGATAAAGGAGATAGATGCTAGCGCCCGTAACGAGTATACCGACCCCAGTAAAGGCCACAGCAGCCAAGCCAGCTGTGTAGAATGCCATTTGAACCGCTTGAAGGCCAACGAGAACCGTGAATGCTGCCAGTATCGTCCAAAAGACAGTTGAGAGAACTGACCGCCCCGCTCTTGACATCTCCTCTCTCACGGCACGCCGAATTTCGGCTTCAGAGAGGTTGTCGGAGTCGCCCATATCGAGTACTATGCTCGCCATCCATTATATAATTGGCTTGTACAGCGCGATAAGTGTACCACCTGTACTGACCGTTCGTCGGATACTGTAGCACAGTATGAGAACTGTTATGTGATACCCTGTGAGGGAATATAGACTACCACTCACACTGTTCGTTCTACCCACAAACGACAGCTGCTGATCTCTGTCCTCACCCACTCTCGAACTTCATCGCCAGCGGTGGTATCGGGCCGTCAATCCAGTCGAGATACTCCACTGATGTTTGTCGGTTGAACCAAAGCAGATCTGATCGTCCCTCGTATGCATTGGTAGTTACGCTAAAACCGTGGTCTGCGAGGAGATCCGCGAATGCAGAACCGTCCGGGTACCACAGTGCAAGAGAGCCGCTATTATTGAGCGTACCCCGAAACGAGGTAAAAATACGAGCCGCTCGTGGAGAGAAATCGACGAATTCGTTGGTAAGAGACGCATCAACTAAGTGCTGTAACCACGGACAGGAGACGGATGTCCATCGCCATTTCTCGTGTTTGTGCATCCGTCTTTAGCTAAGAGGAGAACCACGAGACAGCGGCGGCTTATCGAGGCTTCTTTTCGAGAGGAATGAGGAGGCGACGGCTGTGCACACCAAAGCCTCCTCATCGAGAATCATGCGTCGGCTC
>NZ_SBIU01000018.1 GCF_004765805.1 Halorussus halobius
ATCTCGAAGAGGTCCTCGTCGGCGTTTCCACAGGTGCAGACGAAGCCGAGGACCTCGCCTTCGCAGAGCCCGCCACGGCCTTCGGTTTCCGCACTCTCGATGACGATGAACTCGGTATCTGGGTCGAGCTCGGGCGCTGGGTCGTCTGGTGCTGGCTCGAGGCCGTCGTAGTGCTCGCGGCCGTGCTGGCCGGCGAGCGAACACGTCTTCTCGTGCCAGATTTGGTCGCGGGTCTCGTCGGTCTGCCGGCACTCCGCGCAATAGTAGCCGACGACCTCGCCCTCGACGTAGTCGGGCGGATGGGATTCGGAGGCGACGAGGCGCTGGACTTGGGTGCCGTGGAGGTCTTCGCGAACGACCTTCATCGTTCGGCCTCCTCTTTGCGAGCGCGCCACCCGGCCGCGCGATGCTGTTGCTGGAGGTAGTCGAGGACGTCGAGGTCCTCGCCGAAGGCGTACGCGATCTCCCGGCGGATCTCGTCGGCGTCTTTCCAGCGACTCATGGTCCCTCCGTGCAAGCGCTGACCCGTCCCGTCCGCTCTCGGTCGCCATCAGGGGTCTCTTCGAGGAGTTGAAGGGCGTTCCGGACCGCGATGCCGTGGGACTGATGGCGGACGCGGCCGACGACGTCCTCGACGATGTCGATGCTGTCTGCAGGGGAGTCAAACACGGT